>NZ_BOQP01000001.1 GCF_018332715.1 Winogradskya consettensis
CCTGGCTGGCCCGGTCCTGGCCGGCTCGGCCCCGGCCGGCTGGCCCGGTCCCGGCCTGGGGGTGTTCTGAGTCTTTGATTCGGTTGCGGTAGGCGGCGAGGGTGGCAAAACTCTGACTACGGGCAGGAAGTTGCGCCGAAAGCCGCGATGCGCAACATTCTGCGGCTTCAGGTGTCAAGCATGGACCAATCACGTCTGGGCGGAAGAGATATGTTTCGCTGTCAGGCACGATTGCCCAGACTTGACGAACAACGCCGCACAAAGTTGTCGTATACCAGTGCTCCGCGCAACATCTAGCCCCGCGACCGTGCGGCCGTTGGTGTTCCGACGCGGAGGGTCACGTCCGGACCGGCCGGAATGACCAGCCATGGCCCTACGTCCGGACCGAACCGCCGACGAGATCCTTGCCACCTGACTGCGAACGAGTCAGAGACTCAGGACGCTAGGTGTTGGAGGGGCCCAGCAGGGCAAAGGTGAGGTTCTCTTCCAGCCAGGCGGCGGCGCGTGGAAGTGACCAAGACAAATCGTCGGTCATCGTGAAATAAGCAGAATTTCCTAAGTAGAACCACAGCACGTCCGTCGCCGCGGCGGCGTCCAGGCCCGGCCGGAGTGCGCCCAGCTCGGCCAGTCGGTCCGCCGTGCGCGCGAGGGTGTCACGCAGGCTGGCATGTGCGACGTCGAGGCTCTCGCGGACGCCCGGCTCCCGGGGTGCGGCGGCGATCACCTGGCGCATCAGCGGTGACCACTGCTCGAACTTGGCGCGGCTGGTGTCGACGACGAAGCTGATCAGCTCGCGCGCGTCGGTGTGTGTGCTGAGGCGGGCGCGGATGGTGTCGTTCTCGCCGGATCGGACGGCGGTCTCGATCAGCTCGCGGAGCAGGCCGTTCTTGCCGCCGCCCACGGCGTAGACCGTGGCAGGGGCGACGCGGGCGGTTCGCGCTATGTCCTCGACGCGGGTGCCGAAGTAGCCCTGGGAGACGAACAGCTCGCGGGCCGCGGCCAGGATCGCGTCCCGGGTCGCGGCGGCGTATTCGGCTCGGCGGCCGGTTGCTTGGGGTGCCACGCGCCGATCTTACAGGCGGCTACTTTCAGTAGAGTACGCTCTGATCAACATACTGAGCTATGAAGAGAGTTTCCCATGAATTTCGTCCTGATCCCCGGTGCCTGGCACGGCGGCTGGTCCTGGCATCCGGTCGGGCACCGGCTGCGGGCCGCCGGGCACAATGCGCTGGCGTTGACGCTGCCCGGACTCTCGATGGGCGACGACCCGTCCGAGCTGCGGCTGACTGACGCGGTGGAGCACATCGTCGCCGAGGTCGAGCGGCGTGACCTGCGTGATGTCGTGCTGGTCGGGCACAGCTTCGCGGGCATCCCGATCACCGCGGCCGCGCACCGGCTGGCGGGGCGGCTGGCCGGGATCCGCTACTTCAGCGCGTTCATCCCGCGGCGGGGCGAGTCGATGACCGACGCGATGGGGCCCGAGATGGGGGCCTATCTGCGGGGCGCGATCGGGGCGTCGCCGCAGCGGACGATCGAGGTGGACTTCGCGTCGTTCGGGGCGCAGCTCATGCAGGGGGAGCCGGGGGCGCTCCAGCGACTCGTCTACGACCAGTTGGTGCCGCAGCCGGGTGCTTACATGCTGGATGCGATCGATGTGGACGGCGTGGAGACTCTGGGCGTACCCATCGCCTATGTCCTTGCCGAGCACGACCTGGCGCTCGCGGCACCGGGTGTCGAACTGGCCGCTCGCGTCGGGGTGGAGCCGATCATGGTGCCGGGCACGCACGAGGCCCTGCTCACCCACCCCGACGAGGTGGCGAAGGCGCTGCTCAACGCCGCTGGTTGAGCCGGCGGGTGGGCGCCGCGGCGGCCGGGTCCTCGGGCCACGGGTGCCGGGGGTAGCGGCCGCGCATCTCACCGCGTACCTGGGGATAGACGTTGATCCAGAAGGACGCCAGGTCGCTGGTGACGGCGAGCGGACGACCGGCGGGGGAGAGCAGATGCAGGCGCACGGGCACCCGGCCGTCCGCGAGCCGTGGCGCGTCCTGCCAGCCGAATGTCTCCTGCAGCTTCACCGCCAGCACCGGGGCGGCCGGGTCCGTGTAGTCGACGCGGATGTTTGAGCCGCTGGGCACGGGCAACCGCTCCGGCGCCACGTCGTTCAGCCGGCCGGCGATCGACCAGGGCAGCAGCGACCGCAGGGCCCCGGTGAGATCCAGTTTGGCCAGGTCGGCGCGGCGGCGGGCCCGGCCCAGGTCCAGCCAGTCGGTTTCGGTCAGGGCCTCGTCGGAGACGTCCGGCCAGGGCTCGCCGAGGGCCGCGTGGGCGAACGCCAGCCGTTGCCGCAGCTCGGTCGCCGGGCGTGACCAGGTGAGCAGGCCGAGTCCCTCGCGGCGCAGCCCTTCCCGGAGCGCCTCCTGCACGAGTGCGGGGTCCGGGTTGTCGATCCGCCGCTCCACCAGGGTGATCGCGCCGAGGCGTTCGGCACGGCGGGCCACCACGTCGCCGTCGATCCAGCCGATCTCGGTGACCGTACGGGCCAGGGTCGCCGCCGCTTCCACAGCCGTCGCCTCGTCGAGCGGGGCGGCTCCGCGGATGCGCGCGGTCCGTGCCCCCGGCGCACGGTCCGCGTCGGCCACCGCCAGCCAGGTCGTTCCCGCCAGCCCACTGCCGCCGTGCAGCTCCGCTTCGGTCCCGCCCGCCATGAGGTACGCCCGTGAGCCCGCCGATCGCGCCCGCGCCACCCTTTCCGGGTAGGCCAGCCCGACCACCAGGCCCGCCGCGAGATCATCGGTGAGCCCCGCCGTCCCGCCGCCGCCCGTCCCGCGACCGGAGCTCGAAGCCCCGCCGGCCTTACCTGTGCGGCCGGCGGTGTTGCGGTCCAGGGCGGCGGTCAGGCGGCGCACCTCGGACTGCCAGGCGCCGTCGCGTTCGTTGCGGGCCCGTCGCCAGGCAGCGACCACGTCGTCGGCCCGCCCCTCGCCGTCGAGCAGCGCGACGATCTCGGCGGCCCGCCGCGAGCCCACGGTGGAAGCGCCGTCGATCAGGGCCCGGGCGAGCCGCGGGTGCAGCCCGGCGTCGGCGAGCGCCCGCCCCCGCCCGGTGATCTTTCCGTCGGCGTCGGTGGCCCCGAGGTCGCGCAGCGTACCCATAGCGGCCTGCATGGCACCCGCAGGCGGCGCGTCCGGCAGCGCGAGCCCGCTGCCGTCGGGGTGCCCCCACAGCGCGAGATCCAGCGCGAACCCGGTGAGGTCCGCGGCAGCGACCTCCGGCTCGGGCTGCGCCGGCAACCGATCATGCTGGGCCTGCGACCAGCACCGATACACCCGGCCCGGCGCCTCACGCCCGGCCCGCCCGGCCCGCTGCCTGGCTCCGGCGCGGGACACCGGCACGGTCACCAGCGTGCCGAGCCCCCGGCTGTGGTCCATCCGCGGGACCCGGCTGAGCCCGGCGTCGACCACCGCGCGTACGCCCGGAACGGTCAAACTGCTCTCCGCAACCGCCGTGGCCAGCACCACGCGTCGCGACGCCCCGGCCCGGAGCGCGGCGTCCTGAGCCGACCCGGAGAGCCGCCCGTGCAACGCGACCACGTCCACGCCGAGCCCGCGCAGTTTCCCGGCGACCGTGTCGATCTCGCGCGCGCCGGGCAGGAAGGCCAGCACGTCGCCGTCGCCGTCGGCCAGCGCGCGCCGGATCGTGGCGGCGACGTGGTCGAGCAGCCGGGGGTCGACGCGCAGGCCGTGCGGGGGAGCGACGGGCGGTGCCGGCGGGCACCAGTGAACCTCCACCGGGAAGAGGACCGCCTCGGCGGAGATCACGGGTGCGTCGCCGAGGATCTCCGAGAGGCGTTCCGAGTCGGCGGTCGCGGAGGTGGCGAGCAGGCTGAGGTCGGGGCGCAGCGCCGCTCGCACCTCGATGAGGAACGCCAGGGCCAGGTCGGTGTCGAGGTGTCGTTCGTGGCACTCGTCGAGCACGACCGCGGTGGTGCCGGCGAGCTCGGGGTCGCGGTGCAGCCGCCGGACCAGGACGCCGGTGGTGACGACCTCGATGCGGGTGCGGGCGGAGACGCGGCGGTCACCGCGCACCGAATAGCCGACGAGGCCACCCACCTCCTCGCCGAGCAGGGACGACATGCGCCGGGCCGCTGCTCGGGCGGCGACCCGGCGGGGCTCGGCGACGATGACCCGCCCGGAGCCGGGATCCGCCATCGCGAGCGGGACCACCGTGGTCTTCCCGGTGCCCGGGGGTGCCACGAGCACGGCCGCGCCCGGCCCGGCGAGCGCCGCGGTCACGGCGGGCAGGACGGCCCGGATCGGCAGGTCCGGCAGGGCGTCCTGGGGGATCAGCATCAGACCAGTCTTCCGTACGCGCGGAGCGTCCTTCGCTGTCACATGCGCGGTGTATAACTCTCACGTGGAAGCGTTCAACGCCCTGCCCGCCGAGCGGCTCGAAGCTGAGCTGCTCGCCGTTTGCGCTGCTCCGGCATGGGGTGCCGCGGTTGCTGCCGACCGTCCGTACCCTTCGAAGGAAGCCCTGCTGGCCACGGCCGGCCGGATCGGCAGCGAGCTGAGCTGGCCCGAGGTCCTCCTGGGTCTGTCCGCGCATCCGCGCATCGGTGAGCGGGCCGGGGGCGACTCGAAGGAGGCAGCCTGGTCGCGCCGGGAGCAGTCGACGGCCGCGACCACCGCCGACGAGTCCACGCGGGCCGAGCTGATCGCGGCCAACCGGGCCTACGAGGAGCGCTTCGGGCACGTCTTCCTGATCTTCGCCAGCGGCCGGTCACAGGAGGAGATCCTGGCGGCCGCGCGGGAGCGGCTCGGCAACGACGAGCAGGCCGAGCGGGTCATCGTGACCGATCAGCTGCGGCGCATCGCCCTGCTGCGCCTGGAGCGGCTGGTCGACGGGCACGCGCTCTCCACGCACATCCTCGACACGGTCAGCGGCGATCCGGCCGCGGGCGTCCCGGTGCGGCTGGAGCGGCAGACCGGTGAGGGCTGGCACCCGGTCGGCGAGGGCCGCACCGACGGCGACGGGCGGTTCCGGTTCGGCGTGCCGGGCTGGGAATGGCTGGCCGGCGGCTACCGGCTCGTCTTCGCCGTCGAGGAATACCTGGGTGAGGACGCGTTCTTCCCGGAGGTCACCGTGGCGTTCCGGGTGGACGACACCGCGCGGCACTATCACGTGCCGCTGCTGCTGAGCCGGTACGGCTACACCACCTATCGAGGGAGCTGACGCGTGGCGATCGTGCTGGGACCCAACCGGTACGGCAAGGCGGAGACCCGGCTCGTGCGGGTCACCCGGGACGGCGACAGGCACGGCCTGACGGATCTCAACGTCAGCGTCGCGCTCTCCGGCGATCTGGCGGCCACCCATCTGACCGGCGACAACGCCGGGGTGCTGCCGACCGACACCATGAAGAACACGGTGTACGCCTTCGCGCGTGAGCACGGTGTCGCCACGCCCGAGGAGTTCGGGTTGCTGCTGGGCCGGCATTTCGTGTCGACGCAGCCCCAGGTCGCGCATGCCCGGATCCGGCTCGAGTCGTTCGGCTGGGAGCGCATCGGCCCCCACTCGTTCCGCCGCGCCGGTGATTTCGTCCGCACGGCGACGGTCGACGTGGCTGCCTCCGGCGAGGTCCAGGTCGTTTCCGGCATCTCCGACCTGACGCTGATGAACACCACGGATTCTGAGTTCCACGGTTTCCCGCGTGATCGCTACACGACACTGCCCGAGGCCACCGACCGCATCCTCGCCACGGTGGTCAACGCTTCCTGGCGGCACAGTTCGGAGGTAACGCCGTTTGAATCCGTGAAAGATTCCCTGGTCAACGCGTTCGTCACCACCTACAGCTATTCGCTGCAGCAGACGCTGTATGCCATGGGAAAGCGGGTGCTCGCCGACCACGACGGGATCGCCGAGATCCGGCTGACGCTGCCCAACAAGCACCACTACCTCGTCGACCTGTCGCCGTTCGACCTGGAGAACCCGGGCGAGGTTTTCATCGCGGGGGACCGGCCCTACGGGCTGATCGAGGGCACCGTGACCCGTGACGACGCACCCCCGGCTCTGGTGGAGTGGTACCTGTGATCATCATTGAGAACGCCACCGTCGCGACAGTGGATGCTGCGGGCACCGAACACAGCGACGGGCACGTCGTGGTCGGCGACGACGGCCGGATCGCGGCGGTCGGTGCAGGCTCCTATGCGGGTGAGGCCGGGGGAGCGCAGCGGGTCGACGGCTCCGGCTGCCTGATCACTCCCGGTCTGGTCAACACGCATCACCACCTCTACCAGTGGGCGACCCGCGGGCTGGCGCAGGACGACACCCTGTTCGGCTGGCTGACGACGCTCTATCCGATCTGGGGCCGCATCGACGCCGAGGTCGTGGGTGCGGCGGCCGGGGCTGCGCTGGGCTGGCTGGCGCTGTCCGGCTGCACGACCAGCATGGATCACCACTACGTCTTCCCTCGCGACGGCGGCGACGTCCTCGAAGCCGAGATCCTGGCGGCGCGCGAGATCGGGCTGCGTTTCCATCCGACCCGCGGCTCGATGGACCTCGGGCAGTCCCAGGGCGGGCTCCCGCCGGACAACGTCGTCGAGGACACCGACGAGGCGCTCGCCGCGACCGAGGCGGCCATCGACCGGTGGCACGACCCGTCGCCGGAGTCGATGCTGCGGATCGGGGTGTCCCCGTGCTCCCCGTTCTCGGTCACGCAGAAGCTCATGACCGAGGCGGCGGCGCTGGCCCGGCGCAAGGGCGTGCGGCTGCACACCCATCTCGCCGAGACCGACGACGAGGACGACTTCTGCCGGGAGAAGTTCGGGTGCACGCCCGTCGAGTACGCCGAACGGCTGGGGTGGCTCGGGGACGACGTGTGGCTGGCTCACGGCGTACACCTGGATGATGCGTCCGTGGCGAAGCTCGCCGCGACCGGGACCGGGGTGGCGCACTGCCCGAGCTCCAACGCGCGGCTCGGCGCGGGGCTGGCCCGGGTGCGTGACCTGCTCGACGCCGGGGTGCCGGTGGGGCTCGGGGTCGACGGCTCGGCGTCGCAGGAGGCCGCCCATCTGGGCGAGGAGCTGCGGCAGGCGCTGTACGTCGCCCGGCTGCGCGGGGGGCCGACGGCGATGACAGCCCGCGAGTCGCTTCGGCTCGGCACGCTGGGCGGCGCGCGGCTGCTCGGGCGCCAGGACGACATCGGCAGCATCGAGGTGGGTAAGCTTGCCGATCTCGTGCTCTGGCGCCTCGACGGGCTCGGGCACGCGGGCATCGACGACAAGGTCGCGGCGCTGGTCCTCGGCCCTGCCGCCCCCGTCGAGCTGGCTCTCGTGGCGGGCCGGCCGGTGGTGTCGCGCGGCGAGCTGGTGAACGCCGACGCTGCGGTGCTCGCTCAGCGCGCTCAACGCGTACACGAGCAGCTCTTAAGGAAGATTTAAGGAAGTCGGCCGGAGAAAATGTTATCGATTGCGCGCGGCGCGGCGACCAGCAACGCCATTTCCGGCCGTTCTTAATTCTTCTTCCGCGAGTTGAAACAAGTGCTCTGACCTCTGCATACTCCCTTTCGGAAACGCCTAGTCGTGCAGACCCGAAGGACAGTTAATGCGGAATACGCCCGCGCATGTCGCGCCCCAGGACCCGGTCAAGAAGCGCCGCCGCATCACTCGCATCACGCTGGCGTCCGCGGTGGTCGCGGCGCTCGGCGGCAGCGGCATCTACATCGCCGCGGCGAGCGCGGACGAGGTCGTCGTCCCCGGACGCGTGCAGGCCGAGGCGTTCACCGCCCAGTCCGGTGCCCAGACCGAGGGCACCGGCGACGCCGATGGCGGCAAGAACGTCGGCTGGCTGAGCAACGGCGACTGGCTCAAGTACGACAACGTGTCGATCACGAGCGCCGACCTGAGCGCCCGGATCGCCTCGCAGAACACCGAGGGCGGCTCGATCGAGCTGCACCTCGGCACCCAGACCGGCACGCTGCTCGCGACGTTCCCGGTGGCGTCGACCGGCGGCTGGCAGAAGTGGAAGACGGTCACTGCGAGAGCGGCGAGCGCGCCCACCGGCAAGCAGACCGTCTTCGCCGTGATGAAGTCCGCGTCGCGCTCCGACTTCGTGAACGTCAACTGGTTCACGTTCGGGTCCGCTGCGGCGCCGTCTCCTTCAACCTCAGCCACAACAAAGCCGTCAACATCCCCCTCGGCGTCCCCGTCCCCCTCGGCCTCAGCGGGCACCCCGAGCGGTGACGGCTGGGTGACGATGGACCAGGCGGCGTGGCAGAAGCAGCTCGCCGACTTCAACGCGCTGAAGCAGAACACCAACGTCCCCAGCAACAACGTCCGGGTGGCGGAGTTCAACGCCTCCTGCACGCTGAGCCACTCGGCCAAGGACGACGCCATCGTCTTCCCGAACATGCCGGGCGCCTCGCACATGCACACGTTCCTGGGCAACAACAGCACCGACGCCGCTACGACGCTCCAGTCGCTGATGGCCAACACCAGTTCCAGCTGCAAGCCGGCCGACGACCACTCGGCGTACTGGATCCCCCAGCTGCAGGAGGCCGACGGAACGCCGGTCGAGCTCGAGGGCGTGACCGTGTACTACGGCTCGCGGCTCAAGGACACCACCAAGACCATGCCGTTCCCGCAGGGTTTCCGCATGATCCAGGGTGACGCGAAGAAGCAGACCGACACCCCCGACGGCGCCCCCGGGCAGTTCTGGTGCGCCGGCGCAGGTGGCCAGACCGGCCGCAGCACCGACGGCAACTGGCCGGTCTGCGCGAACACGGCGAACCTCACGTTCCAGCTGACGTTCCCGGACTGCTGGGACGGCGTGCACCTGGACAGCCCCGACCACAAGTCGCACGTCGGCCCGACCGGCCCGGACGGCACCTGCGCCAGCGGAAAGTTCCCGGTCGCGATCCCGTCGCTGTCGTTCGTCATCGGCTACAAGAACCACGGCAGCACGGCCGGAATGAAGCTGTCGTCCGGCAACGCCTCGTCGATGCACGGCGACGCGTTCTTCGCTTGGGAGAACGACGCCCTGGGCAGCCGCGTCAAGAACTGCATCTGGCAGAAGGCCAAGTGCAACAGCGAGGGCGGCTTCTGACGAATCCCCCGTCAGAAGACAGGTAGGAAAGCAGTGGCCCCCGTTTCCCCGCGGGGGCCACTGCCCGTTCCGGGACCGATACGGTACGGGGGAAGTCTTCTTGGAGGGAGTCGTCACCCGTGCCCGAGATCCTGTCCCCCGAAGCTGTTGCCTTTGTGACCGACCTGAACAGGCGGTTCCGGCCACGCCGCGATGAGCTGCTCGCCGCCCGGGCCGCCCGCCGCGGCGAGATAGCCGCCGGGGGCACGCTCGACTTCCTGCCCGAGACGGCGGAGATCCGCGCCGGCGACTGGACGGTCCCCGCCGCGCCGGCCGACCTGAGCGACCGCCGCGTCGAGATCACCGGCCCGACCGAGCGCAAGATGACCATCAACGCGCTCAACTCCGGTGCGAAGGTGTGGCTGGCCGACCTCGAGGACGCCAACACCCCGCACTGGGACAACGTCGTCGGCGGTCAGCAGAACCTCTACGACGCGATCCGGCGCACGGTCTCGCTGAAGACCGAGAAGAAGACGTACGAGCTGGGCGAAGGGCCGTACCCGACGATCGTGATGCGCCCGCGCGGCTGGCACCTCGACGAGCGGCACCTGCAGGTCGACGACGCCCCGGCGGTCGGCGCGCTGGTCGACTTCGGGCTCTACTTCTTCCACAACGCCGCCGAGCTGGTCTCCCGCGGCAGCGGCCCGTACTTCTACCTGCCCAAGATGGAGTCGCATCGCGAGGCGGCCCTCTGGAACGACGTCTTCACCTACGCGCAGGAGACGCTCGGCATCCCGGTCGGCACGATCCGCGCCACCGTGCTGATCGAGACGATCCCCGCCGCGTTCGAGATGGACGAGATCCTGTGGGCCCTGCGCCCGCACATCGCCGGGCTCAACGCCGGTCGCTGGGACTACCTGTTCAGCATCATCAAGTACTTCCGCGACAACCCGGCGATGGTGCTGCCCGACCGGGCCGCGGTGACGATGACCGCGCCGTTCATGCGCGCCTACACCGAGCTGCTCGTCTCGACCTGCCACCGCCGCGGGGCGTTCGCGATGGGTGGCATGGCCGCGTTCATCCCCAGCCGCCGCGACCCGGCCGTCAACGAGGTCGCGTTCGCCAAGGTGCGCGAGGACAAGGAACGCGAGGCGGGGGACGGCTTCGACGGCTCGTGGGTCGCGCACCCCGACCTGGTCCCGCTCTGCTTCGCCGCTTTCCAGAACACCAACCAGCTCGACCGTACGCGTGCAGACGTCACCGTCACCGCGGCGCAACTGCTCGACGTGGCCTCGCTCGGCGCCGTGGTGACCGAGGCCGGCCTGCGCTCCAACGTGTCCGTGGCGCTGCAGTACCTCGAGGCGTGGCTGCGGGGCAACGGCGCGGTCGCCATCAACAACCTCATGGAGGACGCCGCCACCGCCGAGATCTCCCGGTCCCAGGTCTGGCAGTGGATCCACAACGGCGTGCTGCTCGACGACGGCACCCCGATCACCGCCGAGCTGGTCGCCCGGTTCGAGGACGAGGAGCTCCGCAAGATCGACCAGCCGGCCGGCAACCGCTTCGCCGAGGCCCGCAAACTCTTCGAACGGGTCGCGCTGGCGGACGACTTCGCCGACTTCCTGACCACCGCCGCCTACGACTCGATCGACTGACCGTGCGGCTCAGCGACGACGACTACGCGATCATCGACGATCGGCTCGCCGGTCACGACGCGTTCCTGCGCTCGCGGTACCCCGGGGAGCGCTCGGGCCGGCAGCCGGTCCACACCGTCTACGTGCCCGCCGACCGGATCACGGGGTTCCGTGACTGGGGTGCGCAGGCCATCGCCGCGCTCGACGAGCACCCGCCGGTGCCGTTCCCGGCCGCGCTCGAGGAGCGGGTGCGCGCCAAACTGACCGCCGAGCCGATCGAGGACCTGCGCGTCGACTTCGAGGACGGGTACGGCGTCCGCGACGACGAGCAGGAGGACGCCGCGGTCAAACAGGCGGCCGCGGTGCTGCTCGACGGGGTCCGGCCGCCGTTCGTGGGGATCCGGATCAAATCGCTGGAGGCGCCGACGCGGCATCGCGCACTGCGTACCCTCGACCTCTGGCTCTCGCTCTATCCCGAGCCGTTCGTGGTGACGCTGCCCAAGGTCAGCGGCCCCGAGCAGGTCGAGGCGATGGCCGAGCTCTGCGAGAAGCTCGAGACGGTGCACGGGCTGCCGACCGGGTCGCTGCGCTTCGAGATCCAGATCGAGCTCCCGTCGGCGGTGCTCGGCGCGGACGGCACGGCGACCGTGGCCCGGCTCATCACGGCGGCGGCCGGGCGGTGCACCGGGCTGCACTACGGCACGTACGACTACAGCGCGGCGGCCGGCGTCGCCGCGGCGCACCAGGCCATGGACCACCCCGTGGCCGACTACGCCAAGGCGGTCATCCAGGCGGCGGCGGCAGGGACCGGCGTACGCCTCTCCGACGGCTCCACCAACATCCTGCCCATCGGCACCGACGTCGCGGTCCACGAGGCGTGGGCCCTGCACCACCGGCTCGTGCGCCGCTCCCTGGAACGCGGCTTCTACCAGGGCTGGGACCTGCACCCGGCCCAGCTACCGACCCGTTTCGCGGCGACCTACGCGTTCTTCGCCGACGGCATGGACGCCGCGGTGCTGCGCCTGCGCCGCTACCTCGACCGCCAGTCCGGCGGCATCCTCGACGAACCGGCCACGGCCCGCGCGCTGGCGGGATATCTTCTACGTGGCCTCGATTGCGGCGCGTTGTCCACGGGCGCGGTGGGCTTCAGCCGCTCGGAGCTGGTCACGCTCGCGTCGACCTATTAACTCCTGCTGTTGCCGGGCCGGCTTCGCTTGACGTAGCCGCCCGGCAACGCAGGGGCATTAGGCTCACCCTCATGGTCGATCTCGTGGTGCGGTCCCGCCGCGCCGTCACCCCCGACGGCGAACGTCCGGCCGCCGTCTCGGTCCGGGCCGGAAAAATCACTGCCATTGATCCGTACGATGCTGAGCTCACCGCCGTCGACGACGTGGACCTCGGGAACGTGGCGCTGCTGCCCGGCCTCGTCGACACCCACGTGCACGTCAACGAGCCCGGGCGCACGGAATGGGAAGGGTTCGCCAGCGCGACCCGGGCGGCAGCCGCGGGCGGGGTCACCGCCATCGTGGACATGCCGCTGAACAGCCTGCCGCCCACCGTCACCGCCGAAGCCCTCGAGATCAAACAGAAGGCGGCCTCCGGGCAGATCCACGTCGACGTCGGATTCTGGGGCGGAGCGATCCCGGGCAACGCCGGCGACCTCCCGGCCCTGCACGCCGCCGGGGTGTACGGCTTCAAGGCGTTCCTCGCCGACTCCGGTGTCCCCGAGTTTCCGCCGCTGGACGCGGACCAGCTCGCCGAGGCGCTCGCCGCCGTGGACGCGCAGTTCGTGATCCATGCCGAGGATCCCGGTCACCTTCGGGAAGCGGTCAGCTCCCCGGCGTACGGTCAATTTCTGGATTCTCGCCCACCGGAAGCGGAACATGCGGCCGTGGCCACGGCAATCGCGGCAGCCCGGGAGGCCGGAGCGCGCGTCCACATCCTGCACCTGTCCGCCGCGACCGCGTTGCCGTTGATCGTCGCGGCGAAGGCCGAAGGCCTGCGGGTGACCGCCGAGACCTGCCCGCACTACCTGACCCTCGACGCGGCGGAGATCCCCGAGGGCGCCACCGAGTTCAAATGCTGCCCGCCGATCCGCGACTCGGCCAACCGCGACCAGCTCTGGGCCGCGCTCGCCGACGGCGTGATCACCTGCGTGGTCAGCGACCACTCGCCGTGCACCCCCGACCTGAAACGCCAGGACAGCGGCGACTTCGCGGCCGCCTGGGGTGGCATCGCCTCGGTCCAGCTGGGCCTGCCGGTGATCTGGACAGCCGCCCGCACCCGCGGCCACAGCCTCGCCGACGTCGTCGACTGGATGGCCCGGCGCCCCGCCGACCTCGTCGGACTCACCACCAAGGGAAGGCTCGCCGTCGGCGCCGACGCCGACCTTGTCGCGTTCGACCCGGACGACACCTTCACGGTCGATCCGGCGGCACTGCACCACCGCAACCCCGTCACCCCGTACGCCGGGAAGACCCTCACCGGAGTGGTCCGCACCACCTGGCTGCGCGGTCGGACGGTCACCGGAGAGGCCCCGCAGGGTCGCTTCCTCAGCCGGAAGGACTCCTGATGGAAGAATTCACGCTCCTGCCCGACCTCGCGTCGCGCACCTTCGGCGGCGGGATCGTCCACGCCAACGACGAGTTCTTCGCCGCCGCCGACCATCTCGTCGAGCCCGCGTCCCCGGTCTTCGCGCCCCGCACGTTCGGGCAGAAGGGCCAGGTCTACGACGGCTGGGAGACCCGACGCCGTCGTGAACCCGGCTACGACACGGTGATCGTGCGGCTCGGCGCGCCCGGCGTGGTGCACGGGATCGACATCGACACGGCGTTCTTCACCGGCAACTACCCGCCGTACGCGTCTGTCGAGGGCGCTGCGCTGGACGGCTACCCTGACGCCGCCCAGCTTCTCGAGGCTGACTGGTCGCCGCTCGTGCCGCGCTCGGCGCTGTCCGGTGACAGCCAGAATCTCTTTCCCGTCGACTCGCGGCAGCGGTTCACCCACGTGCGCCTCAACATCTACCCCGACGGCGGGGTGGCGCGGCTGCGCGTGCACGGCGAGGTCGTCCCCGACCCCCGCCTGCTCCCCGCGATCTTCGACGTCGCCGCCGCCGAACACGGCGCCCGCATCGCCAGCTGCAGCAACATGTTCTACGGCCACCCCCAAAATATGATCAACCCGGGTCTCGCCCGCTCCATGGGCGACGGCTGGGAAACCTCCCGCCGCCGCGACGACGGCAACGACTGGGTCCTGGTCCAACTCGCCGCCCCCGCCATCATCGAACTCGCCGAACTCGACACCAGCCACTTCAAGGGCAACGCCCCCGGCAGCGCCACCCTCCGCGGCATCGACGGCCGCGTAGGCCTCCTCGACGACCCCGACGACTGGTTCGACCTCCTCCCCCAGATCCGCCTCAGCCCCGACACCCGCCACCGCTTCCCCATCCCCGTCGTCCCCGTCGCCACCCACGTCCGCCTCGACATCTACCCCGACGGCGGCATGGCCCGCCTCCGCCTCCACGCCCGCCCCGACGCCGCCGTCCTCCGAGCCCGCTTCGAAGCCACCACATGACGACCCCGCCCACCCACTCTCCCCGGGCCGTTCTTCCCGGGCCGTTCTTCCCGGGCCGTTCTTCCCGGGCCGTTCTTCCCGGGCTGTTCTCCCCGGGCTGTTCTCCCCGGGCCGTTCTCCCCGGGCTGTTCTCCCCGGGCTGTTCTCCTTGGGCTGTTCTCTCTTGGACGTTCTACTCAGGTCGTTCTGCTCAGGTCGTTCTTCCCGGGCCGTTCTTTGGGCCGTTGTCTTCAGGTCGTTGTCTCCGGGTCGTTTTTCGTGGGTCGTTCATCGCGGGTCGCTCACTCCAGGTCGTTCTTCCCGGGTTGGTCCCTGGGCCGTCCATCCCGGGCGTTGTTCCTGGGTTGTTCTCCCGTCGGTCGTTCTTCGCGGGTCGCTGTTTCCGGGTCGATCACCCCGGGCCGTCACCCTGGGCTCGTCTCTCTCGGCCGTTCTTTCCGGCCCGTTTCGAGTCAGCTCAGTGATGGGGCCCGCTTGATGATCGGATCCGCCGCAGCGAACTCCGGTAATCACCTCAGGGCGGTCTCGTGATCGCGTCCGCCCGGTTGGGTCTCCGTGCCAGCTTCGCGGTCGTCTCGTGATCGCGGCCGCCCGGTTGGGCCTTTGTGCCAGCTTCGCGGTCGTCTCGTGATCGCGGCCGCCCGGTTGGGCCTTTGTGCCAGCTTCGCGGTCGTCTCGTGATCGCGGCCGCCCGGTTGGGCCTTTGTGCCAGCTTCGCGGTCGTCTCGTGATCGCGGCCGCCCGGTTGGGTCTCCGTGCCCGCTTCGGGGCCGCCTCGTGATCACGACCGCCCGGCTGGAATTCCGGCAGATGACTGCCGGAGACCTCGACGACATGGCGGCGCTGCTCGGCTCGCCGGAGGTCATGCACTACTACCCCCGGCCCCGAACCCGCGCCGAAGCTCAGCACTGGATCGACTGGAACCTCGGCCTCTACGCCGAGCACGGCTTCGGACTGTGGATCCTGTCGCTACGCGCGACCGGTGAGTTCGTGGGGGACTGCGGCCTGACCTACCAGCAGGTGGACGGCGTCACCGAACTGGAGGTCGGCTATCACGTGCGAGCCGACCTGCAGGGCCTCGGTCTCGCCACAGAAGCCGCCTCGGCCGTCCGGGACCACGCGCGCGACATCCTTCACGCCCCCCGCCTCATAGCGATCATCGACCCGGCCAACATCCCCTCCCAGCGAGTCGCCACGAAGATCGGCCTCGAGCTAGAAAAACGCTCCACAACAGATCAGCTCATCTTCGCGACCTCCTACACCTGAGCTGCCATTAAGCCGTGCCCCTCATCACCTGAGCTGCCGTCCCAACGTGTGACCTTCACCTGACCTGCCATCCAGCCGCGTGACCTTCACCTGAGCTGCCGCCCCACCGCGCCCCCTTCACCTGAGCTGCCAGCTTGTTGGCGTCCAGAGCGGATACCGCGGGTCGGGCGTCCGGGACAGTGTTATCTGCCAGGCCTGCATCGGGGGCCGCCCGGCCGACTCCCATCGGTCGAGGATGTTGTTGGCCTCGTCGGTGCGATCCGCGGCGTCGGGACCGCCGGCCAGGACCGAGCCGTCGGGCAGGATCGCCGCGCCGCCCGTGCCCGCGGGATCCAGGAGGGCGACGGCGTTCTGCTGGTGGTCAGGCAGGGCGGCATGGGTTGCGCGGGTGCTCCAGATGCCGGCGGCGTACCAGAGGTCCCGGTAGCGCAGGGAGGTCAACGGCTCGGCCCAGCGCGGCGGGGTTGCCTCTTTCAGGGCGGTGAGGGCGGCGGTCGGTGCCGGATGGCTGGTGCCGTGCTGGGCGGTCAACGGGCCCGCGGCTGTCATGAAGCCCGAGGGACAGATCACGGAGCCCGTCACGGGCCCGTCGGCGGTGCCGGTGACAGCGAGGACCGGGTGGGTGCCGGCATGTTCCACGGGCACAACGACCAGACCTGGCCGGGACTGTGACAACCAGTGCGGGGAGACGCCCGCGACCCCGACCGTGACGATCACTCGATCGAAGTCCGGGCCGGCGTCGAGGTAGCCGTCGCCGACGAGAAGCCGGACGTCCTGAACGCCGGCCAGCTTCAGTGCGTCCCTCGCCTGGGCAGCGACGTCGGGCTGAACATCCACACTGGTCACCGAGGCGCCCAGCCTGCTCAGCAACGCGGCGTTGTAACCCGTGCCGGTGCCGATCTCCAGCACCCGGTCGCCGGGCCGGACGTCCAGGGCCGTCAGCATGATCGCCATCAGGGAGGGCTGGCTGGAGGAGCTGACCGGCAGCCCGTCCGCCAGCTTCGTGACGAGGACGTTGTCGCTGTAGACCGTCTGGAGGAAGCCGGGCATGCCCGGAGTCGCCCACTTGCCGTCCCGGCGCTGGAATCCGCCGCCCACGAACACCTCGCGGGGAACGGCCCCGAACGCGTCCGCGAGCGCCGGTGGCAGCGGACCGGTCTCCCGCTCGATCTCCGCCACGAAACGGCGTCGCAGGTCAGTCATGGTCTGCACGGGGAGAGGGCCGCGTGACGCCGACCGCGGCCAGCAGCATCTCCGGGACGTCGGACTCATGATAGGGCCGCTCGGACTCCTCGATGTGATCGAGGAACTCCTGGTACTTCGCTGCCGAGGCGAGGGCCGCCACGGGCCGGATCAGCTCCAGCGCCGTCTCCGGATCGCACCCGGGCACAGCCGCCCGCCACCGTGCGGCCCACTCGCCGATCAACGAGCCGGCAGGCAACTCCGCACCCAGCCGGACGATGTCGAGCGCCGGATGTCCCACCGCCGAATCGGCCCAGTCGACAATCACCACCCCATCCGCAGCGCCCGACCCCGCAGCGCCCGACCCCGCAGGGACTTGATCCGGCGCGGTGGGGGAGCGGACGTTGCCGGGGTGCAGGTCGCCGTGGATGAGGGTGTCGGGCAGGCCGCAGGCGGCGATCGCGGCGAGGCGGGCCGGTAGCTCGTCGAGCAGGTCGTCGAGGCCGTCGAGGTGGTCGAGCCAGGGCTCGGCGACCCGGGCGAAGCGGTCGTAGGTGAGCCGGCGGTCGGGGACGCCCGCGTCGAGCAGCGCGCTGACGTGGGTGGCGAAGTGCTCCTGGACCGGGTGGAAGGCGCGGGCGACCGCGGCGCAGAAGTCAGGGCCGGCGCCGTAGCGGTCCTCGCCGGGGACGTGTGTGAGCAGGCTGCGGCCCGCGGCGCCGGTGGCGAGCACCGCGGGGACGAGGCCGGGGGAGACCTCGTCGACCAGGCGCAGCACGGCCGGCTCGTGGGCGGCGAAGATCGGAACCTGTTTGAGCCAGGCCACCGGGGTGCCGCTCACGTCGATGCGCCAGATCGCGGAGAGATTCCAGGTGCGGATCTGCTCTGCCGACGCATCGCCGGGACACAGCGACAACGCCCACTCGAGAGAGGCATCGGGACCACCGGGCACGGCCCAGGGCGCCCGCAGCGGCGACGGATGAAGATCCACCTCATACGGTTTGAGCGCGACATCAACAGCGCCGTCGATCTGGGCCAAGTAGGTGACCTCGCCACCGGGTGGCGCAGGGTGCGTGGCAGCGAGCAGCCGCAGCACCGTGACCACCAGCCCGTGCCGGTCGCGCACGGCGTCGACCACGTCGGCGGTCTCCTGCCACCAGGGCAGCTCGAGCTCGAACGGCGGCAGCGAACCGAGGACGTCCCCGGACGTATCGGTGAGCACGAGCGTCACGATGCGGGTCACGCGAAGGACCGTAACGCGTGCGACGTTTTTGTGGCTGCCCCTGTGGATAACGTGGGGCGGTGGATACCTCGCAGGTCGGTTGCACCCTCGGTTTCGACGTGACCGAGCCCGCGGAGATCGTGTTGCAGATCGCCGCCCAGAAGCCCCGGAACGAGTCGTTGACGGTCTCGACCGACGGGGGCCGCGTGCCCACGACGGAGATCGGGGGTCGTCAGCACATCGTGCACGCTCCGAAGGGGATCCTCACGGTCACCTACAGTGCCGAGATGCCGGTCGAGCAGCCCCGGCCCGCGGATGTCACCGACCTCGAACGCATCGTCGCCCTGCGTCCGAGCCGCTACTGCCCGTCCGATCGGCTCGGTGGTTTCGCGGCGAAACAATTTAGTCAGGACAATGCCGCTGATACCGTACGCGCAATTGCGGCCTGGGTGCACGACCACCTCGACTATGTCGTGGGCAGCAGCGGCCCGTCCACCGACGCGAGCGACACCCTGATGGACGGCCGCGGGGTCTGCCGCGACTACGCCCACCTGATGGCGACGTTGTGCCGCGCGAAGGACATCCCGGCCCGCGTCGCAGCTGTCTACGCTCCCGGCCTGTCGCCGATGGACTTCCACCTAGTGGTGGAGGCCGCGGTGCAGGGCCGCTGGACGGTCTGGGACGCGACCCGCCTGGCCCCGCGGCAGAGCCTGATCCGCATCACCACCGGCCGCGACGCCGCGGACACCGCGTTCGCCACCACGATCTCCGGATACCTGCTGCTGCCCGAGCTGATGATCACGGCGGTTGCCGGCGGCTCCCTCCCTTATGACAACCACACCGACCTGGTCGAACTCCCCTGAGGCAGCCCCCGCGCCGGGGCGGCCGGACCGGCCCCGCACCCACCGGGTGCGGAGCGGGTCACAGAACGCGGAAGTCGGTGACGAAGCTGGTGACGTCGCCGTCGGCGCCGCGGCCGATGAACGTGGCGTATGCGCCGTCTCCCCACCCCGTGCTGACCAGCAGAACGTTGGCTCCGCTGGCCTCGTGGGTGATCGCGTCGAGGGGGCTGGGCGCCGCCTCGATCACGGCCGGGATGTAGGCGTCCTCGAGGCGTTCGTAGGGCCAGCCCGCCAGGGCGGCGACGGCCTGCTCGTCAGCGAACGTGCCGGTGCCGGAGTCGACCGGATAGACCGCGAAGCCGTCCTCGTCGATGCTCGCCGGGTCGGGGACGGCGGGATCGGGCACGCAGGCCGGCTCCCACGTGGTGGTGGGCTGGTCGCGGATGACCAGCTGCAGGGCGGCCGTGCGTCTGTCGGACTCGACCCGGTTTCCGGGTGGCCCGAAACCGATCACGGCGACCCACGCCCGCAGGGGGTAGCGGCCCGGGGTGACGGGAACGGTGAAAGGTGGCGAGTCGCCGGCGTAGACCAGCGGATCGCAGGCCACGACGCGTCCGGTGGGCAGCGTCACATCGCCGACCGGGACCATCGTGAGGTGGTAGTCATGGGTGTCGTCGGAGTGTCGTGCGCCCTCGCTCAGGAGCCGTCCCAGCAGCTCACCGATATCCACAGCCATACCCCGCACGCTATCCCCGACCACCGACAAAAACCGCCACCCCACCCCCGGCCCCGGAACTACTGAGGAAAGGCATCCGGATCGACGTCGCTGGTGGTCGCATTGCCACCGACCACCGGTGTCAGCGTGATCGTCCAGATGGAGGACGTACGCGAGGTCGTGCTGAACTTGAACGTGTCGTCGAACTTGCTGAAGCCGCAGTCGCGGGTGAACCCCTTCTTCGCGGAATTCCAGTCGGTGCCGGTCGCCGTGTAGATGCGGTAGGTGCCGTCCTTGATGCCCTTGGCGGTGTACGACTTCCCGCCCCGGACGTAGACCGTGAAGACCGTCTTCTTGCCCTTGACCAGCGAGACCGTGGTGTCGTCCCCGCCGTTCTCGATCTTCAGGTGACCGAGCCCGCCGGTGGAGGTCCGCTTGACGTACTTGCCGTTGCTGAGGCGGCGGTTCTGGTCCTTGGGCGCGGCCGGCAGGAACGTCCCGAACTTGTACTTGCCGTTGGCCGAGGTCAGCTTCTTGACGTCGGCGCGGATGCCGTCGGCCCAACCGGACTGCAGCACCGATGCGTACGGTGACGCGGCCGGGCATTCCTGCTTGGTGCCCGCGGTCTCCTCGATGATGTCGCCGAAGCTGTCGAGCTGCTGCGCGAGATCCTCGTGGACGCTTTCGGCACCGGCGGGTGGCTCGCTGGCGCGCAACTTGTCTGCCTCGTTGCGGATGCTGGCCGCCGCGGCCGGAGCGGCTTTCGCGAACGCCTTGTTGTCGCTGGTGTTGAGCTTGCCGAAGGTCGCCCTGATGGCGTTGTCGGAGCCGGTGAGCAGTGCGGCGTACTGCTCGGGGGTGCTCGGCGCCGTCGTGGTCGGCGCGATCGTCGGCGCGGTGGTGGTGCCCGTCGCGATCAGGGTTTCGGCAACCGGTTTCTCGTCGTCGTCCCCGCCGGAGAAGGCGCCGATGACGCCGATGCAGCCGGCCACCAGGACCGCTGCGACACCGAGACCGATGAGCTTGTTACGCCGCCCGGACCGCTGCACGGCGATCGGCGGCCCCGCGAGAACGGGCGCGGGAGCAGGGAAGGGCAACGTCACACGTACGGTGACGGCGACCTTGCCGCCGGGTGAGTCGACCCACAGCACCGCGCCGTCCGTCGTGCCCGGCGGGACCGTGATGTGCAACGGTCCGTGGGTGGGTGACCAGAGTGATCTGATCGTGCCGGCCGCTGCTTCCGCCGGTGGAATCTCAATGGTTGCGCTGATGTATCCCGGCTCCCCCGTCATACCGAAAAGTATGAATGAGCACCGCCGGATCCCGCTGCCCGCTTTCCGTCACAAAGTGAGGACGCAAAGTGAGCGCGTGTATGCATCGCGACAAATTGGACGCTGATCAGTCGTTGACGACAGCTCAGTCCATGGAGACAACTCAGCCCATGAACAGCATGGCCCCGACGCCGAGCAGGACGAGCATCAGCAGGCCGATCAGCAGACCGCGCTCGGAGGAGTCGGCGGTGGGGGCGGTCGTGGTCATCGGCTCAGTGCTCATGGGGTGTGTCCTTCGACGCGATGGCGGGCTTGGGGGTGCGTGCGGGTGCCGGGGGGCCTAGCGTTGAGGCGTCGTCGACCTCGAAGGGCTGCCCGGTGCAACTGGAGGACTGGTTTCTGACCACGCAGGAGCGGGGCAACCCGGACTCCGAGATACCCACCTGGTGCGAGGGAAACACCGCCGAGCCGCTTTTCCACGGAAGAAACTATTTCGACCGGTTGGTGAACGAGGTCGAACAGCTCGGTGACGGTGACTATCTCTTCTTCACCGACTGGCGTGGCGACCCCGACGAGCGGATGCGCGACGACGGCCCGACCATTGCGGAGCTCTTCGCGGCGGCGGCCAAGCGCGGCGTGGTGGTCAAGGGTCTGCTCTGGCGCTCACACATCGACAAACTCGCCTACAGCGAGGAAGAGAACCGGGACCTGAGTGAGGACATCGCGGCCGCGGGTGGCGAGGTCCTGCTCGATCAGAGGGTACGGCGAGGAGGCTCGCACCATCAGAAGGTCGTGATCCTCCGGCACCCCGGCGAACCCGAGCGCGACATCGCGTTCGCGGGCGGCATCGACCTGTGTCACAGCCGGCGCGACGACGAGCGGCACCACGGCGACCCGCAGCCGATCGCGATGGCCTCGGCGTATGGTAAGAATCCGCCCTGGCACGACGTGCAGCTGGCCCTGCGCGGACCGGTCGTCGGCGCCCTCGATCTTTCCTTCCGGGAGCGGTGGAACGACCCGGCCCCGCTGGACCAGCACGGCCCGATCTCCACGATCACGGACAAGCTCCGGCACGCCGATCTCCGCGCCGACCGGCTGCCGCCGCAGCCCGCCGACCCGCCCCGGGCCGGCTCGCACAACATTCAGGTGCTGCGGACCTATCCGGCTATGCGCCCGCCCTACAGCTTCGCGAGCCTGGGGGAGCAGAGCATCGCCCGCGGCTATACAAAAGCCATCAAACGGGCACGCCAGCTGATCTACCTCGAAGATCAGTATCTGTGGTCGACCGAGGTCGCCCAGCTGTTCGCCGAAGCGCTCACCGACAATCCCGAGCTCAACCTGATCGCGGTGGTGCCCCGTCACCCCGATGTGGACGGACGATTCGCGCTCCCGCCCAACCAGATCGGCCGCGAGGAGGCCATCGAGCTGTGCCGCAGCGCCGCACCGGACCGCGTGCACATCTTCGACGTGGAGAACCACGCCGGCACGCCGGTCTACGTGCACGCCAAGGTCTGCGTGATCGACGACGTGTGGGCCAGCGTGGGCAGCGACAACTTCAACCGGCGATCCTGGACGCACGACAGCGAGCTCTCCTGCGCGGTCCTCGACGAGACCCGCGACGAGCGGGAGCCGGCCGATCCGGCGGGCCTGGGTGATCAGGCGCGCGTTTACGCGCGGCACCTGCGGTTGTCGCTGCTGCGCGAGCACCTCGACCTGTCCGAGGACGAGGACCTTCTGGACCCCGGTTCCGCCGTACGCACAGTGAGCGCGATCGCCGGCAAACTCAGCGACTGGCACGCGAACGGCGAGCAGGGTCCCCGTCCTCCGGGCCGGTTGATGCCCCACAAGCCCGAGCGGCTCCCGTGGTTCCAGCGGTTCTGGGCGAAGCCCGCGTACCGTCTCATGTATGACCCGGACGGCCGGTCCTGGCGCGCCCGCCGGGCAGGCGACTGGTAAGCCATCGCCGTCGGCCCGAAGGTAGACCCAGGTATACCCCCGCCGTAGACCCAAGCGGCTGGCTCGCCCGGCCCGGCCGGCAATACCGTAATTCCGTGCCTACCACCCAAGCTCCGACGCTGGCCCTCCTGAATCGCCGCTACCTGCTCACCGGCGGTCCCTGGCGGGCACTCTTCTACCTGTTCTCGACGCTGCCGTTCGCCATCCCGGTCGCCATCGCGGCCGGCGTGCTGGCGCTGCCCTACCTGGCGGCCATGTCCAGCCTGAGCCGCGGCGCCGCGCCGGACGGCCCCGTGCTGTTCCTCATGATCGTGTCGCTGGCGCTGCTGCTCGTCCTCGGTCCCCTCGTGGCCGTGCCCCTGGGCGTGGTCGAGCGCGCCCGGCTGTCCCTGATGGACAGTCGCCCCCTGCCGTCCCCGCACCCGCCGTCCCCCGCGGACCTCGTCTCCTGGCTCCGCACCCGTTACTCGGAGCCCGCCACGTGGCGCGAACTGCTCTACGCACTGTTCCTCGCGACGGTGGTGCCGGCCGCGTACGCGATAGCCGGTTTTCTGATCATCATCGAGGCGGCCCTGCTGCTCGGTCCGTTCTTCGTCACCGGAGGATCGGCCTTCTGGACGATCGGCGCGTTCGAGGTCCGCACTCCCGCTCAGGCGATCCCGCTGTTCCTGCTCGGCATTCTGATGGTGCCGGTGTTCGGCTACCTGGCCGGGCTGCTGGCCACCGGCCAGGCCTTCGCGGCCCGTGCGCTGCTCGGCGACCGGACCGGCCTCGAGCTGCACCAGGTCGCCCAGTCCCGCGCCCGCCTCGCCGACGCCTTCGACCTGGAGCGGCGCCGCATCGAACGCGACCTGCACGACGGCGCCCAGCACCGCCTGACCAGCCTCACCCTGCAACTCGGCATGGCGCGCCTGGACGTGCCGGCCGACTCACCCGCCGCCGAGCCGCTCACCCGCGCCCACGACCAGGCCAAGGACCTGATGGTCGTCCTGCGCGACCTGATCTACGGCATCCGCCCCCAGGCACTGACCGACCTCGGCCTCCCGGCGGCCCTGCGCGAACTGGCCGGCCGTTCGCCGCTCCCGGTCGCGGTGACCGTCGCGGACGGCGTCCCCCGTCCCGCCGAGCAGACCGAGGGCACCGCCTACTTCGCCGCCTCCGAAGCCCTCGCCAACATCGTCAAACACGCCGAAGCCACCCGGGCCGACGTCCTCCTCGCCCGAGCCGGCGAAACCCTCATCCTCGAGATCCGCGACGACGGACAGGGCGGCGCCGACCCCACCCGGGGAACAGGCCTGACCGGCCTCGCCGACCGCGTCGCCGCTTCCGGCGGCCGCCTCCTGCTCTCCAGCCCCCAGGACGGTCCCACCCTGCTACGCATCGAACTCCCGCTGATCGCCGCACCCGCGCCGGCTGCGTCACTTCCCGCGGCCGGGCGCCCGTGACCCGCGTAGTGCTCGCGGAGGACGGCGTCCTGCTCCGCGAAGGCCTGGTCAGCGTCCTCGCCCGCTTCGGCTTTGACGTGGTGGCGGCCGTCAGCGATGCCGAAGAGCTGGTCGCCGTGGTCGCCGAGCACCGCCCCGACCTGGTCATCACCGACATCCGCATGCCCCCGACGTTCCGCGACGAAGGCCTCCAGGCAGCGGTGGCCCTCCGCCGCCTCCGCCCGGACCTCCCGATCGTGGTCCTCAGCCAGTACGTCCAGGCCGACTACGCCACAACCCTGCTCAGCACGGGCGACGGCCGCGCGGTCGGCTACCTCCTCAAAGACCGGGTGGCCGACGTCCAGGACTTCGCCAAAAGCCTGCGATCGGTAACCGCCGGCGCCACGGTCATCGACCCCGAAGTGGTCCGCCGCCTCCTGCACCGCCCCCCGGACCCCCTGACCACCCTTTCCACCCGGGAACGCGAAGTCCTTTCCCTGGTCGCCGAGGGCCACTCCAACTCGGCGATCGCCACCCGCCTCTTCATCACCGAGGCCGCCATCACCAAACACGTCGGCAACATCCTCACCAAACTCAACCTCCCACCCACGGACCAGGCCAACCGCCGGGTCCTGGCCGTCCTCCGCTACCTCCGCGCCTGACCGTCAGCCGTCCCGCCGCAGGGGCTTGCTCATCTCCAGGTAGGCGCTGCCGTCCCAGGCGACCGCCTGCCGGTCCAGCACATATCCGTTGGCCCGGTAGAAGTCGCGGGCGTGCATCGCTACTCCGGCGTAGATCGCCGGGTGGGCTGTGCGCGTACGGAAATCGTGCTCGACGTGGTGCAGTAAGGCTGAGCCGATGCCCTGGCGGGTGAACGGCGGGTCGACGTAGACGTGGCGCAAGCGGTCGTCCTCCCACCCGGCCAGACCCGTGATGACCTCGCCGATACGGGCGACGAACAAGCGCCCGCTCGCGGCCATCGCCACCAGGTGGGCCGGGTCGACGTCGGCGAGCAGGGTTTCGACCTCGCGAGGTGAATCGGCGACAGGTGCCTGGGCCTCGAAGGCGACGCGGCGGATCTGCAGGAGGCGCGGCACGTCGGTGGGGTGAGCTGGGGTAATCATGCTCGGGAGGCCTACCCGTCGGCGAAAGTGGGTAATCGGGTCGCCATGACGTACCGGGTTGAGTACAACGGCGAGGATCTCGAGGTCGCCACCCTGGATTCCGCGCTGGACAACGCGAAGCACGCGATCGCCAGTGATGTCGGGCGGATCAGTGGGTGGGCGGTCGAGCATGACGAGACGATCAACGACTGGTTCGTGCAGGGTGTGCTCGACGGGCAGGCGGTGGGGCCGACCGCGGTGGTGAGCGGGCCGGAACCGATGCTGACGGCGGAGACGCGGCGGGCGCCGGCTGCGGCTGAGCGCGAGGTGCTGCGGATGACCGTCACCGGAGCGACCCCGGCGGAGGCCCTGCAGATGGCCGCGTCATGGCTCGCCGGGCGGCCGGAGATCATCGACGTGGACGACATCGGCTGGCACCCCACCCGCGCGGGCTACCAGGCCAAGATCTACTACCGGGCCTGAGAAACGCGGGCCTGCGAATTCAGGACCGCGAAGAGCAGCCGGTCGCGCCAGGAGCCGCGGATCAGGAAATGGTCGTGCAGGTGCCCCTCCTGTGTCATGCCGATCTTGCGCAGCACCGCCGCGGAACCGGCATTCGACGGGTCGCACGTGGCGGTGACCCGGTGCAGGCCCAGCTCGTCGAAGGCGAGGCTGATCAGGGCCTGTCCGGCTTCGGTGGCGTACCCGTGGCCCTGGGCCGGCCGGGCAATCAGATAGCCCATCGTGGCGCGCTTGTTCTCCGGGCTTTCGATGTGGAGTTCGGCCGAGCCGATCAGGGCGTCGTCGGCGGCCCGGACCACCGCGAAACGGTACGCCCGCCGCGGCCGCTCGGTCTCGGATAGCAACGCCAGCCCGAGGAAGATGCTGGTCTCCTCGGGAGTGTTCGGCCCCCAGTCCATCCACCGTACGATCTCCGGGTCGGACGCGAACGCGTGCACGGCCTCATGATCACCGGCTCGGAACGGGCGCAGCAAAAGGCGTTGGGTTTTGAGCTCCACCGTCAGATTATGGCCCGATGACCTCCGCCGAAGTCGAGCAGCTCGCCGCCGATCCCGCCGTCGAGGGCCTGATCCTCACCGGCTCACACGCCCGGGGCACGGCCACCGTCCACTCCGACCGCGACCTTGTCATGATCGGTCCGGCGCACTACGCGCGACGCACCGCAACGCTGGACGTCGCGGTGGTGACCATCGAAGACCTCGCGGACACTTCAGACATCTGGCAACGGTACGCATTCCGCGGCGCGAAAACCCTCGTCGACCGCCGTTCCGGTCAGATCACCGACCTCGTGCACCGCCAGGCGACCCCCACGGCGCAGGAGGCGGTCACCTGGGCTCGCGAAGGCCTGGACGGCTACGTGAACTTCCTCTATCGCGCCGCGAAGAGCCGCCGCGACGACGAGCACGTGGCCGCCCGCCTGGACGAGGCGGAGAGTGTGTCGTGGCTGCTGCTGACCGTGTTCGCGCTGCACGGCCGGGTCCGCCCGTACAACAAATATCTGCGCTGGGAACTGGAGACCTACCCGCTGGACCCGCCGTGGGACGCCACCCTGCCGGAACGGGCGGTGGCGAACCCGGCGTCCCTCTTCCCCGCGGTGGAAGCCCTGGCCCGCGACCAGGGCCACGGCGACATCCTCGACGCCTGGGGCGACGACTTGACGCTACTGAGGTAGCGGAAGCGTTGCCCATGCTGCCAGGGCGGCCTCGCTGGTGATCTCGTCGAGGCCCAGCACCGCGGCCCCCTGCAGCGGCCCGTCGTCCCCGTGCACGGCATCGACCACCGCGGGCGGCCGTCCCTTGTGGAACGCCATGAGCCCGTCGAGATAAGCCCGCTCGAACGCGTCCGGCGCCGCCCGCCGTAGCAGCGGTGCCAGCCCGCCGAGCGTCACGGTCGCCGGATCGTGCACGTTGACCAGCGCCCCCACCCCGCCGCCCAGCGCGCCCGCGACCTTCCCCACCGCCGGCCCCGCCCCGAGGTTGCCCCGCAGAAATTCCGCCGGATCCCGGGGCTCGGCCACCCCGAGATGCCGGGCGAGGGCACGCCCGTCCACCTCCAGGTCCCAGCACCCCCGGGCCCCACAAGGACAGATCAATTTCCGGTCACCGTACGGCTGGTGCCCGTACTCTCCCGCGGCCCCGTGCGATCCCGTGGCAGGCCGGCCGTCCACAGTGACCGTCCCGCCGACCCCCACGACCACCATCAGATGCAGCGCCGTGGAAGCTCCGACCGACGCCCCGGTCCGAGCCTCGGCGACCCCGGCCAGCGTCGCGTCGTTGCCGAGCAGCAGCGGCACGGCACCGCTCACCGAGCCAAGGTCAACATCACGCCAGCCGAGCGTGGCGGACTGCACGAGCCGCCCCTCGTGCACCGTGCCCGCGACGGCCAGAGACACACCCCGGACCCGATTTCCGTACGCCCGGAGCACAGCGTCCACTCGCCCCCGGATCGCCGCCAGCACCGCTCCGGGCGACCGTGACCCGTGCCGGACGCTCGCCGCTTCGGTCAGCTGCCCGTCGAGCGTGACCACCGCTGAGCGCCACTCCGCGGTGCGCAGGTCGACGGCGAGCAGCACCGGGCCCTCGGGGTGGGCGCCGAGCACGGTCGTGGGCCGGCCGCGCTGTCCCGTGGCCCGGGGCGCCGGGGTCTCCTCGAGCAGTCGCATCGCTCGCAGCCGGGCGGTGATCTCGGTGGCCAGCCCGCTGTTGAGCCGCAGGTCCTGGGTCAGTTCGGCGCGGGTGCCGCCGGGGTGGGCGCGTACCCAGGTGAGGACCTGGGCGGCCGTGTGCCACCGGGCTTCACCCGCTGTCAATCTGCCGGAACTTGCCATGAGCACCGCCTTCACGTCTATCCTGAAGATATCCTCGTGCAACGAGAATATTGGAGGAACCGTGGACCTCAGCGCCATCCGGGCAGTGCTCTTCGACATGGACGGCACCCTGGTCGACTCGGACGCCGCCGTCGAGCGCGCCTGGACGGTGTGGGCCGGAGAGTACGGCGTCGACCCCGCCGCCGTCATGGCGGTCTCGCACGGCGCGCCGGCCGGGCGTACGGTCCGGATCGTGCGGCCCGACCTGACCGAACCGCAGGTCAGAGCCGCTGCCGACCGCCAGCTGGAGCTTCAGTACGACGACCTGTCCGACGTCGTCGCGACCCCGGGCGCCCATGACCTCCTGGCCGGGCTCACCCTTGCGTGGGCCGTCGTGACCAGCGCCGACGTCCGCCTGGCGAAGGCCCGCCTGGGCGCGGCCGGCATCGAGGTCCCGGTCCTCGTCACGGTGGATGACATCCGGGTGGGCAAGCCGGACCCGGAGGGCTATCTGCGTGGCGCGGAGCTGCTCGGTGTGGCGCCCGCGCAGTGCCTCGTGGTCGAGGACGCCGAGGTCGGCGTGACAGCGGGCCGGGCCGCGGGCGCGATCGTGGCAGCGCTCAAGGGCGTCGACGGCGACCTGCGCATCACGAGCCTGGCC
Organism: Winogradskya consettensis; assembly: GCF_018332715.1. GTDB lineage: Bacteria > Actinomycetota > Actinomycetes > Mycobacteriales > Micromonosporaceae > Actinoplanes > Actinoplanes consettensis. Next base: position 28,755 of record NZ_BOQP01000001.1, read on the forward strand.
GAACTCGCCCCGCTGCTCGCCCCATGACCACGGTCGAGACGCTCCGCCCGCGTGGGTTGTCGCCGGTCATGCAGGCAGGCATCGCACAGGGTGTGCTCGGCTTCGGCATCACCGGGCTCGGGGCGTGCCTCGTCCTGCTCGCCGGGGACCTCGGCGTCGCCCCTGAAAGCCTGGCCTGGTTGCCGGCCACGTTCGGCTTCGGCCTGCTGGCGACTGCTCCCGCCGGGCCGTACCTGCTGCGTCACGGCCCGCGCCCTGCCCTGGTGGCGGGATCGCTGGCCCTCGCGGCCGGTCTGACGCTGCTGGGGCTCTCCTCCGCGATGCCCCTGGTGGTCGCGGGTGCCCTGCTGCTCGGCGTGGGCGGCGCGGCGTTCGTGCTGGTCACGCCCGCGCTGCTGACCGGGGCCGGCGCGACCTCGCAGCTTTCCAGGGCCACCGCCGCGGGGAGTGCCGCCGCGGTGCTCGCGCCCGCTCTCATCGGCGGCGTGGACGCTACCGGGCTGGTGAACGGGCGGGTCGCGCTGCTGGCCGGCGTACCGCTGCTGCTGTTTCTGGCCCTGACCGCCCGTCCTGCCGCGCCCGTCGGGTCCTCGCCGATAGAGCGTCCCGCGTTGAGCGTCGCGGGCCGGCGCTGGACCGTGATGGTCCTGGCCGTCTCGGTGGAGTTCTGCTTCACGATCTGGGCCGTCGCGCGACTGGCCGGAACCGGACTGCCGGTCTCCCGGGCCGCCCTGCTCGGCACGGCCTTCCCGATCGGCATGGCACTGGGCCGGGCCGCCGCGCCGCTGCTCCTCGGCGTGCTCCCGATGCGCCGCGGGGGCGTCACGATTCCGCTGACCGGCGTGGTTCCTCTTGCCTCCGCGGTTACGGCGGTGGGCGCGGTCCTGGTGGTCGCTTCCGGTGACCCGGCGGTGGTGACCGCGGGCCTGGTGGTGGCCGGCCTGGGTGTGGCGACGCTCTACCCGGTCACGCTCGCCACCCTGGTCGCTACCCCGGGCCTGAGCGGCAGGCACGCCGCATCCCTGGGAGCCCTTGCTTCAGGTACGGCCATCGTGGCCGCCCCCGCCGCCCTGGCCCGCCTCGCCGACGTCCTGGACCTCCGCCTCGCCTACCTCATCATCCTCCCCACCCTGGCCGCCCTGCTCCTTCTCCGCCGCCGCGACTGACCACCGCCCCGCCCCGCCCCGCCCCGGCGCCCGCCGACCTGCCGCCCCGGCCCGCCGACCTGCCGCCCCGGCCCGCCGACCTGCCGCCCCGACCTGCCGCCCCGGCCTGCCGCCCCGGCCCGCCGCCCCGGCCCAGCGGGGGGCAGTGACGCGCGCCCTAGTATTTCAGATTTGAAGGAGTTACTGTCTCTGTCATGGCCGAACCGCTGGACGCCCGTCAGCAAGCGATGTGGCGCGCCTACATCGACAGCTCCTGGGCGCTGCAGACCCGGCTCGAGGACGAGCTGCGCGCGGCGACCGGGCTGAGCATGCCGGACTATCACGTGCTGGTGGTGCTCTCGGAGTCGCCGGGGCGGCGCCTGCGCATGGGCGAGCTCGCCGGCCGGATGGTGTTCTCGCCGAGCCGCGTGACCTACCAGATCGCGCAGATGGTCAAGCGTGGCCTGGTCCGCAAACAGAGCTGCGCCGACGACGGCCGTGGTCAGGAGGCGGTGCTGACCGCCGAGGGCCTCGCCGCCCTCGAAAAGGCCGCGCCGCTGCACCTCGCCACCGTCCGCGACAGCTTCGTCGACGACCTCGACGACCACGAGATCGCCACCCTGACCGCTGTCTTCAGCCGTCTGGGCCCCCGACTGCGCCCCGTCACCCCACTTCTCACCCAAGGGAACCGCTGATGCCCGCGATCACCGTCGACGACGTCCTCGTGCTGCCGCGCCTGCCGCAGCTCGACCAGACCACCACCAAATATCGCGCGGTCCGGCGCCTCACGACGGCCCCCAGCGGCTACGAGGGCGAGGGCTTCCCGGTCCGGCGCGCGTTTGCCGGCGTACCCATGAATGAGCTGGACCCGTTCATCCACCTGGACCAGATGGGTGAGGTCGACTACGCGCCGGGTGAGCCGAAGGGGACGCCGTGGCACCCGCACCGCGGCTTCGAGACCGTGACCTACATGATCGACGGCACGATGGACCACCAGGATTCCCTCGGTGGCGGCGGCAGCATCACCAACGGTGACACCCAGTGGATGACCGCGGCCAGCGGCATCCTGCACATCGAGGCCCCGCCGGAGCAGCTCGTCACCACGGGTGGCCTGTTCCACGGCCTGCAGCTCTGGGTCAACCTGCCCCGCGCGGCCAAGATGATCGCCCCGAAGTACCAGGACATCCGTGGCAAGGAGTCGGCCCTGCTGACCACGGCGGACGGTGGCAGCCTGATCCGGGTCATCGCCGGTGAGGTGGGCGGTCACGCGGGCCCGGGCTCGACCTTCACCCCGATCAACCTGGCCCACGTGACGCTGCAGCCGGGAGCCCAGCTCGACCTCCCGTGGCAGCCCGACTACAACGCCCTGGTCTACGTCCTCGCCGGCCGCGGCACCGTCGGTGTGGAGAAGCGCCCGATCCAGATCGGCCAGCTCGCCGCCCACTCGGCCGGCGACGCGATCCGGGTCAACGCCGCCGCGACCCAGGACACCAACATCCCGGCGATGGAGCTCTTCATCATGGGCGGCCGTCCGATCCGCGAACCGGTCGCCCACTACGGCCCGTTCGTCATGAACACCCAGGAAGAGCTCAAGCAGGCCTTCGAGGACTTCCAGAAGGGCCGCCTCGGCGTCATCCCCGCCGGCCGGCTGCCCCACACCAACTGAGGTCAGAACACCACGTCGGGGCGGGCGGGGTCGGTGAGGTCCGGGTCTTCGGTGGCGAAGGCCCGGGCGAGGGCCGGCCAGCCGCGCTCGCGGATGAGCGCGGCCTCCGCGGTGGTGATCGGGATCAGCCAGGTCAGCACGATCGGTGTCTCGGCGGTGTGGCAGACCGAGAATTCCTCCGGGAGGTATCGCGGGCTGGCCGCGACCATCGCGGTGGTGCGGGCTCCGGGAAACAGCGGCCCGCGCGGGCCGATCACCTGTCCGTGTTGCAGACCCGAACCGCGGCTGACCATTTCGCCGGCGAGCTGGAACAGCAGACCCGCCGCTCGCGGGGGGAAGTCGCCGGGTGGGACGTGCATCAGGAGCTCCTGATGCCAGGCCTCGCCGCTGGGCAGCGTCAGGTGACGCCGGGAGAGACCCACGGTGGTCAGGGTGGTCGCTCCGCGCAGGCTCGGGTCAGGACCGAAGAACGCGATGTGTACGCCCTGAGGTGTCTCCTCGTCGCCCTGGCTGCCGCCCGTCATCCGGCCGAGATGGGATTCCAGGTGTTCGATCAGGTCAGCCACCCGGCGAATCATTCCAGAGCGGGGAACCTCAGGCGGCCTCGGCGTTCAGCGAGTGGGTGGCCTCGGTGCGCAGCTGATCGAGGTCGACGCCGCGTTCTGTGAGGATCTGCACGGCGAGGCCGTTTCCCTCGCGGATCAGGCCCAGCAGGATGTGCTCCGGGGCGATGTAGTTGTGCTTGAGGCGCAGGGCCTCGCGCAGCGACAACTCCAGCACCTTCTTGTTGCGTGGTGAGAACGAGCTGCTGCGTGGGGAGCGGCGGCGCAGCAGTCCTCGGCGTTTCGGGGCCGGTGGCGCCAGGTGAAATGCGCCGGGGCCGAAGTTCTCCTCGATGGTGCGCCGGACCGCGTCGAGGTCGATGCCGATCGCCTTGAGCGCTTCCCGGTCCGCGGCGTCCCGGTCGGCTGACGGGTCCAGGGAGGCGGAGCCGGTGCCGACCCGCCGGACGATCTCGGACCGTACGTAGTGGGCGTCGACTCCCTTGCTGGTCAGAGCAAGGGCGGTGGCTGTCGGGCCGGTCCCGTCCGCGAGCAGGGCCAGCAGCAGATGCTCGGTGCCGACCGGCGCCTGATGCAGCTCCTGGGCCTCCGCCTTGGCGCGGACGACGGCGTCGCGGGCGGCGTGGGTGAATCGTTCGAACATGTCAGCTCTCCCGTGGGTCCTGCGTCGGCACTCGGTTGGCGTGTTTCTTGTGGACGCCCTGGCGGGTCACCTCGAGTGCGTCGGCGATCTCCTGCCAGGACCAGCCCTTGCGGCGGGCGTTGCTGACCTGGAGGTATTCGAGGCCCTCCAGGAGGCGGCGCAGCGCCACGACCGCTCGCAGCCCGACCCGGGGGTCAGTGCTGCCCGCGGCCGCGGCGAGGTCGGTTGCTTCGGTCATGGTGTCAACCTACGTTGACAGGATCGCTGTGTCAACCAGAGTTGACACGAAGGGCATGAAAAAAGGCCGGCGGGTGCCGGCCTTCTTTCCACAAGTACTACCGGCCGCGACCGGTCTCTTCCTGCAGCTCGTCGATGCGCTGGGACGCCTCGGCCTTGGTCAGGCCCTCCGGCACGTCCTCATGTGCCTCGGAAGCCAGCGTGTGCAGATACGACTCCTGCGCCCCGGTGGCCGGTTCGTCGCCGGTCGTCCAGTCCGCGGGATCCTTGATGGTGTTCGACGTCGTATCCTGCTCATTCGTAGCCATGACTTGCCCCTCGGACGAAGATGTTCGAACAGGCGTATCAGTACCCGCCGAACGTCAACTCCATGCCTGAAACCGCGTTGAGCTGCATAGTCAACTCGATCGGGACGGATGCGGGGGCCGCGATGGAGAACGGGACGCCCCACGGGTCGAGCAGTTCCGCGTAGGTGCCGAAGCCGGTCTCCGCGACGCCCGAGATCACCGTGCCGCCGTAGGCGCGGCAGTCCTCGAGGGTCTCGTTGCAGTCGGCGACCTGGAACGCCGCGCGCCACCAGCTGCCGCCGCGGCTCGGGGCGAGCCCGGCCATGGCGTCGTGAGCGGTGGTGATCCACTCGCCGCGGGTGCCGTCGCTGCCGTACTCGTCGCGCAGCAGCCAGCCGAACGCCTGGCCGTAGAAGCGGGCCGCGGCCACGGCGTCATCGGTGAGCAGCTCGGGGAAGGTCATGGTGCCGGGCTCGCCGCCGACCTGGGTGCCGGTGAAGTCACGCGGCTCCCAGATGCCGAGGATCGCGCCGGCCGGGTCGGCGATGACCGCCGAGCGGCCGCCGTGCCCGTCGGTGGGCTCGCCGACGAGGCGGCCACCCGCCTCATGGACGCGCAGCAGGGAGGCCTCGAGATTGTGTTCGGTGAGATACGTCATCCAGCCCTGGGGCCGGTCGGCGCGGGTGCGGGTCAGGCCCGCCGCGGCGCGCCCGTTCAGCTTGAAACGGTCACCGGCTGGTTCCCAGCCGAAAAGTCGAGCATAAAATTCCGCTGCCCGGGCGGGATCCGCGCTTGCCAGCTCGACCCAGCAGGGTGTCCCCGGCGCAAAGCCCCGTAAACGCATCGGCCGCACCTTTCGTCGTCCATAGTGTCGTGGTCCATCGTGGAAACCGGCCATGGGGAGTGGTCGCTGGCCAAGAAGATCCGGCCAAGGGGGAGTTGCCGATCACCTTACAGGTATGAATACGCTCCGCCACTATATCCGGGTTCAATGTCCTAAATAAACTACGGTTTTGCGGCACATTGATTACCTAGCGTGGTGTCGATTACTGAGCGTGTCGCTCCTCCGGAGTGCGGGAGCGCTCGTTGGATCGGTCCAGAAGCCGCATCACGGGCGTCACCGCAACGCCGTGCAACACCACGCTCACAATGACGACGAATCCCACTGTCGCCCATATGACATCGAGTGCGGGAAACGTTGCGTGGCTCATTGCGTACGCCAAGTAATAGAACGATCCGATGCCGCGAATTCCGAAGATCGCGATTACCCAGTGCTCCGAAGTGCGGCCCGGTGCACCCTGCAGCGACAGGAATCCCGATATCGGGCGTACCACCAGAATAAGTGCGAGCCCGATCAATGCGGCGGGCCAGGTCAGCGCGCTCAGCAGGCCGTCGACGACCGCGCCGCCGAGCAGCAGGAGCAGCAGGACGGTCAGCAGCCGCTCGATCTGCTCGGCGAAGTCGTGCAGCACCTGGTGATAGTCGTGCGATCGCTGCGCCGACCGGATCCCGCGGGCGGCGATGAACACCGCCAGGAAGCCGTAGCCGCCGGCGACCTCGACCAGCCCGTACGCCAGGAAGGTCGCCGCGAGCGCGAGGAATCCCTCGGAGTGATGGGCCAGACGCAGGTTGCGGTTACGGGCCCGGAAGAACAACTGACCGAGCAGCCGGCCGACGAGCAGACCGCCGCCCACGCCGATCACGACCTTGTAGAGCACGTCCTTGAGCGCCCACTCGCCGAACCAGCTCTCGTGGGTCACCGCCGCGGTCGCGAGGGCGATGGCCGCGTACACGAAGGGGAAGGCCAGCCCGTCGTTGAGCCCGGCCTCCGAGGTCAGCGCGAACCGCACCTCGTCCTCGGAGTCCTCCTCGTCGGTCGGCTCGCCGACCTGCACATCCGCGGCCAGCACCGGATCGGTCGGGGCGAGCGCCGCACCCAGCAGCAGCGCGGACGCCGGCACCAGCCCGGCCCACCACCAGCCGAGCCAGGCGACGGCCCCGATCGTGACCGGCATGGCGATGATCAGCAGCCGCCACGTGGAATTCCACCGCCGGCCCTTCAGCGGACGGTCGATCTTGAGGCCCGCACCCATCAGCGCGACGATCACGCAGACCTCGGTCAGGTGCTGGGTGAGCAGGGGATGAGCGAGCGGGTCGGCCCTCGGTAGACCGAGGGGCAGTGCGAACAGCACCATTCCCAGCGCGAGGAAGACGATGGGCATCGAGAGTGGGCGGCGTTCGAGGACCCGCGGCAGGATGCCCGCCAGCAGGGCCCCGACGCCGAAGAGCGCGAAGAGGAGGTCGGACAGCTGCACCCGCCCTGACTGCCCAGGCCCACGGGAAATCATGCGGGCCGGGCGTCGGCTACAGGAGCTTTTTGATCGCGGACCGGTCCAGCTCGGCGAGCAGCTCGGCCGGATCCGCGTACGCCTCCACCGCCCCCGCCTCCAGCAACTCCGCAGCGCTGGTCCCGCCGCACGCGAGCCCGATGCACGGGATGCCCAGCTTCGCCGCGGCCTTGACGTCCCAGACGGCGTCGCCGACGAACACGCTGTGCTCCGGGTCGACCCCGGACTGGTCCAGCGCCGCCTGCAGGATGTCCGGCTCGGGTTTGCTCGCCTTCGCGTCCGAGGACGAGGTTGCCGCGTCGATCACGTCGTCCGCGTCGATGACCTTGCGCAGCTTGGCGAGCTCCTCGTCCTTGGCCGACGAGGCGAGCACCACCGCGAGGCCGCGCCCGGCGCACTCGCGCAGCAGGTCGGCGGCGCCGGGGAGGGGCCGCAGCCGCTCCCACCACGCCCCGTAGAGCACGTCGTGCGCGGTGGACAGCTCGTCGTCCTTCGACTTGTCGCGGTCGTCGCCGAGCAGGTGCCCCACCAGCTTGTCCGAGCCCATCCCGATCCCGCGGTGGATCTCGGCCATGGGTACGTCGTGGTCGCCCTGCCGCAACGCCTCCCACCAGGCCACCGCGTGCAGGTAGGTCGTGTCGACCAGGGTTCCGTCGACGTCGAAGAGCACCGCCCGTTTAGCTGTCATACGCAGGTTTCTACCCCGATCAGGGCGCGGGTATCAGCATTTCGAACCACACCGTGGAGCCGCGGACCGTCGGGTCCGTGCCCCAGGTGTCGCTGAGCTCCTCGATCAGGCCCAGGCCGCGGCCCCGGCTGCTCAGCGCGTCGGTGCGGGCCCGGGTGACGCTGCCCCGGGTGCCCGTGTCGGCCACCGAGACCAGCAGCCGCTCGGCGCTGAGATCGATGTGGACCTGAGCGGGGGTGCCCGCGTGCAGCAGCGCGTTGGTGGTCAGCTCGCTGGTGCACAGGATGGCCGCGCCGATCACCGGCTCCGGAACCGCCCAGTCGCGCAACCGGGTGGTCATCCACTGCCGCACCCGGCTCGGGCCGGTCGGCTCGGCCGGGACCAGCATCGTCGCGGACCGGCTGAGTGCCACCGCCCGCTCCACTGCCAGCACAGCCACATCATCGTCGGTACGCCCGGACACCGCAGCCGTCGCCAAGGAGCACAGATTGCGGGGGTCGCCACTGGCCGCCGCCGCCGTGGCCGTCACCAGCGCGTCGAGCCCGTCGCTCAGCGGACGGTCGCGGCGCTCCACCACGCCGTCGGAATACATCAGGATCGTGTCGCCGGGCTCGAGCTGCACCGTGGCCGTCCGCCAGCGCCCACCCAGCCCGAGCGGGGCTCCCGGCGGCACGGTCACCAGCTCCGCGCTCGCGCTCCCGTGCCCGGCCCGGCGCAGCACCGGGGGCGGGTGGCCGGCGCTGGCCAGCGTGATCGTGCCGTCGGCGGGATCGAGCACCCCGTAGACGACGGTCACGAAGATCTCCTCGTTGCGGGACTCGGCGCCGAGCGAGCCGACCAGCCGGTCCAGCCCGGCCAGCACCGTGCCGGGTGCCGAATCGGTCAGGGCGAGCGCCCGCAACGCCGCCCGGACCTGGCCCATCACCGCCGCGGCGCGGACGTCGTGACCGGCCACGTCACCGAGCACCATCGCCAGGCGCCCGTCGGCCAGCTCGAACGCGTCGTAGAAGTCGCCGCCGGCCGCGTTGCCGTCCACACCGACGTCATAGCGCGCGGCGATGCGGAAACGATCCAGCTCGGGCAGGTGCTCCGGCAGCATCGAGCGCTGCAGCAGCTGCGCGGTGCCGTGCTGCGCCTCGAACCGGCGGGCCCGCTCGGTGGCCTGCGCGACCAGCTCGGCGGCCGCGTAGAGAAGCGCTCTCTCGGCGGGCAGCCACGAATGCGCGGTGCGGTAACCCATGGTCAGCGCCCCGTGCACCGACGCCGTGCGCAGCGGCATCGCGGCCAGCGCCTTGATGCGGCGCTCATGGCGGTCGGTGGCGATCTCCGCCAGCGGGGAACCGTCGGAGACGAACGAGGGCCGCCCGCTCTGCGCCGCCGTGACCATCGGCGAGCCGGGCTGCTCGGCGGGGATCCGCTTCCACAGCGGGGGCAGCCGCTCGTCGGCCTCGTCGATCATCTCGCCGCGGATACGCCGCACATACCGGAACTCGGCGCCGTCATCGACGGAGAACACGCAGTGGTCCACGTCGAACGAGGTCATCGCATAGGACAGGACGACCCGGGCCACGTCGTCGATGGTCAGCGCCGACGCCAGCCGGGCGGTCAGCTCGCCGAGGCTCTGCAGGCGGCGGGTCACGTGGGTGGTTTCCGCCGCGACGGTGAGCACTGCGACGACGGCGCCGTGCTGGTCCCGTACGACGGAATGGCCTCTGGTGAACGACGCCTGCTCGACGTGACCGCCGCGCGGGACCGACACCTGCGTCTCGGCCTCGAGGAACGACTGGCCGGTGCGGAACACGTCCGCGACGATGTCACCGAGCCCCGGCGCGTGCCAGGCCTCGCCGAACACGTCAGCCGCGGGACAGCCCATCGCCGCGGGATGCTTGGTGCCGATGATGTCCGCGTAGGCGTCGTTGTAGACCAGCACGAAGGTTTCGCCGTAGGCCATCGCCATCGGCACCGGCGACGCCAGCACCACGTCGATCGTGGAGCGCACGGCCTGATCCCAGCTCTCACGCGGCCCCAGCGGCGTGACCTGCCACGGGTGGGCGGCGACCAGCTCGGCGCAGCTCGGCACCCGGGCCGGCACGCCGGCGCCCTGGGCGGGCAGCGTCGTCATCCCGGAGTGGCTCCCCATGCCGACCATGTCCTTGAGCGTAGCCCGCCTCGGCCGTTCGGACGATGGGGCCACCCACCGGACGTTCTGTTCTGTCCGGTACGCGCGGATGATGCCACTGCGCCTCTTGCTGCTGGTGCGGGTTGACGGTAGCCGATTTACTCTCTCCACCAAGCCGGCCCGGTGCCGGATCCCCCCGAGCTCCCGGGAGATTATCCATGAGCGGGTCCGAACTGAGCGACGCGCTGAGCGACATGTGGCGGTCGGTGCTGCTGTTCATACCGGCCGCACTGGCCTTCGTCGCGATCCTGATCATCGGCTGGCTGCTCGCCCGGCTGGTCCGCACGGTCGTCGCCAAGGCCCTGAGCCGGGTCGGCTTCGACCGCGCCGTCGAGCGTGGCCCGATCGGCCGCGCCCTGGGCGACCGGATCAAACCCAGCGACCTCTGCGCGAAGATCGCGTTCTACGCCGTGCTGCTCTTCGCACTCCAGCTCGCCTTCGGCATCTGGGGCCCCAACGCGGTCAGCGATCTGCTGACCTCCCTGGTCTCCTGGCTGCCCCGGGCCTTCATCGCGATCGTCATCATCGTGGTGGTGGCGGCCATCGGTGGTGCTGCCCGCGATCTCATCAGCAGCGCGCTCGGGGGTCTGGCGTATGGGCGGCTGCTCGCCCAGGTCGCGTACTGGCTGATCGTGGCCCTCGGCGTCATCGCCGCGCTCGACCAGGTGCAGATCGCCACGACGGTCACCCAGCCGGTGCTGATCGCCGTGCTGGCCACGATCGCCGGTGTCGTCATCGTCGGTGTCGGTGGCGGGCTGATCCGGCCCATGCAGCAGCGGTGGGACACCTGGCTGGAGCGGGCGGGCGAGGAGTCCGCGGTGATCCGTCAGCACGCCCGGACCTACTCGGACGAGAAAGCGCGGCTGGCCCGCGAGGCCGAGGAAGAGGCGCGACGGGTCGAGGCCGCGCGGATCGAAGCCGAGCGTCAGGCCGCTGCTGAGCGTGCCGAGGCCGAGCGCAAGGCCGCCGAGGCCGAACGCAGGGCCGCCGAGGAGCGTGCCGAGGCTGAGCGTAAAGCCGCTGCCGAGCGTGCCGAGGCTGAGCGTAAGGCCGAGGAAGAGCGCGTTGAGGCTGCTCGCAGGGCCGAGGAGGAGCGCGTCCGGGTTGAGGCCGAGCGTGCTGAGGCTGCTCGCAAGGCTGAGGAGGAACGGGCCGTGGCTGCTCGGGAGGCGGCGGAGGACGCTCGCCGCCGGGCCGAGGAGGAGCAGGCCGAGGCGGAGCGGGTGGCGGAGGAACAGCGCGAGGAGGCCGTACGCGACGCCGCACGCCGGGCAGAACACGCGCGCGAAGCCGAAGCGCGGGCTGTGGCCGAGCACGAGGCTGAAACGCAGGCTCTGGCATCGCATGAGGCTGAAACGCAGGCTCTGGCATCGCATGAGGCTGAAACGCAGGCTTTGACCGAGCGCGAAGCCCGGACACAGGCCCTCGCGGAGCGGGCAGCCGAGGCGCGGGCCGAGGAGGAGCGGCAGCGGCTGCTCGAGGAGACCGCGGGCGAGAAGACCCAGATCATTCCGGTGCAGCGGCGCCCGCGCGATCACAACCCGGTACCCGGCTTCGGCCACGATGACGACGACGAGGAAACCGAGATCATCCACCCCGTGCCGCCGACGGACCCGCGCGACGACAAGTAGGTGGCCGGGAACGTAGGCGGGGCCGGCACCTTGATCAGGTGCCGGCCCCGGGCGGTCTGTGCAGCCTGGCGGACGGTGAAGTGGTGCGGGCGGTGCGGGCGGTCGGAGGTTGGTGGGTCAGGCCGGGGCGGGGAGGGTGCGGGCGAGGGCGCAGACCGCGAGGAGGCGGTTGAGCACCCAGTCGTTGACCGTCCAGTCGATCTCGCCGACCGGCGGGCGCCAGCCGTGCTTGAAGGCGGCGTCACGGACACCCTCGGCGTAGGCGGCCAGGATGACCGGGGTCAGCGGGCGGACGTCCGTGGAGAGGCTGTCGCGGATGCCGGCAACGTGCTGGTCAACCGTGGCGAGCAAGCCGGGGAACCGGTCGGAAGCCTCGAGTCCGCTCACTCCTACGGAGGAAGTCAGCTCGGCGAGGCAGGCGTGGGCGGAACGCAGGGCAGCACGGGCGGCAGCGCCGCTGAACAGGCCATTCATAAGATGAAAGTTAGGGACCCCGGGGTAGCTGACGGTTCCCCGAACAGGTGCAGCTCGGTTGAACTGCCCGTCGGTGGGGAACTGACCCGGTCATGACCGCTACCGATCAGGCCCACAGCCGACCCGAGGGGCTCGACGACGTCACCGTCGAGGCCCTGGGCAAGCTGAGCGAGTCGCTCGAAACCGTCGAGCGCATCCGCGGTCACCTCTACGCGCTGCACCAGCTCACCGGTCAGGCCGACTTCAACCTCGACGACGCGGTGGCCCTGTTCCGCAAGGCCGGTCACGCCCGGCTCGCCGACCGCATCGAGGACGAGCTGATCGGGCGCAATGTGCTCGCCGGCCGCTGGACGTTCCAGATCGTCGAGGAGTACGACGACGGCTACTACGCCGACTTCCGCACGCTGGAGCGGGCCGCCCGCGACGAACTCGCGGCAGGCCGCCGCCACCTCTACGAGGCCGAACTCAAGGAACGCCGCCGCACCCATGGCCGCCCGGGCCACGAATCCCGCCCAACTCAAGAATCTCAGCCAGCTCAGGAATCCCGCCCGTGACGGGGGTTATTCGAGCTCGGCGGCTGCCGGCTGCCGGCGCTGGTTGTCGTCGGCGAGGATGACCGTGGCGACGACCAGGGCGACGACGACGGCGAAGAGCCAGGAGGCGTCGTTGATCAGCGAGGCCGCAACAGGAGCCTGAAAAGCGGCGAGCATGAAGCCCACCCAGGCGAGACGGCGCTGACGCTCGGAGAGGAAACCAGCAGCAGATCGCATTCGGCCAGTCTGCCCAGAAACGGACGGATCGCCGTCACCCTTTCGGCCGATCTCGGGTTGTCCGATGGTGCCTACTGCGCAGCGTCGCCATCCTCCAACGCGCGGTAAACGCGTCCCATTTGCCCTGCTCACAGCGCTTTTTCTAGCGGCCTGCAGCCCCGATCCGCCGCCCCCGCAACCCAGAGTGACGGCTCCATCAGACGAAATCCAGCCTCACGTCGTAGCTGGTGTGTCGCACGGTCGCCGTACGGCTGCGCTGAGCGTCCGCGACGCCGCCTCCCGCGTGGAGATCCGCCTGGTAGCGCTCCCCGACCTGCTCTACCGGATCACCACCCAGGCGGATTCCGGCCTGTCTCCGCGAGTGACCGGCCCACCCGGCGGCGTCCGCCTGGCCCTGACCCCGACCGGCGCGAACGGCCCCGACACCGTGACGATCGAATTGAACCGTACGGTGCGCTGGGACCTGAACCTCCCGGCCGGCGCGGGCGAACAACACCTCGAACTGGCCGGCGGGCGGATCAGCAGGATCAGGCTCGGCTCCGGCGCGGCCCTGGTGCGCCTCGCACTGCCCCGCCCGTCCGACGCGACCGTGCCGATCACGATCGGCGGCGCGGTCGGCGAACTGGACATCGGCGTCCCGGACCGGACCGCGGTCTGGTTCCGGCTGCACGGGGGAGCGGGGTCGGTCGCGATGCCGTCGAAGGTCCCGGCCCCTGCCGCCCCCGGAGCGATCATCAACACCCATCCAGGTACGCACGCAGCCGGCTACGCCGTGGACATCCGCTCCACCGTGGGAGCCCTGGCGCTCCACAACTGAGCGCCGTAGCCGGCGGGTGCGACACGATCAGAGCGTCAGTTGGGCCCGCCGCGGCCTGTTGTGCTGGGGCGGAACTCGCGATCGGGGTCCGTGGTGTCGGCGCCCCCGGAATCGGTGGGGTGGGGGCCGTGGCCGAAGGCTTGTTCCTCGCCCGCGTCGTTGCCGGTCGGGTCGCCCTGGCCGTCGGTGTCCCAGGTTGCCATGGCGTCGCTGAGGTCCCGCACGGAAAGCTTTTCCTCGTCCCGCCACACGCCGTCATTCTCGCGATCAGTCATATCTGTCGTCTACCCAGACCTGCGCCTTGCATACCCGATCGCGCATGTGAACGCGACAACGGCGAGGGCGCTCCGGGCGTACGGAAAAGGCCGCCGGAACCAACCGGCGGCCTTTCGCGTGAAACGGGGTGGTTACGGCTGGGGGCGGTCGACCTGGCCGCGCCATCCGCCGGTCTCGACACCACCGCGCTGCTCGATGTATTCCTTGAAGCGCTTCATGTCACCCTTTACCTGGCGGTCCAGGAAGCCGAGCTTGGCGCCGGCCTGCTCGACCACGCCGTCCGGCTCGAAGTCCATCTGGCAGGTGACCCGAGTGGTCGTGTCGTCGAGGCGGTGGAAGGTGACGACGCCGGCCTGCTTGCTGCCTTCGGTCGAGGTCCAGGCCACGCGCTCGTCCGGCAGCTGCTCGGTGATCTTGGCGTCGAATTCGCGCTTCACGCCGTCGATGTTGGTCTTCCAGTGGGTCGTGGTGGCGTCGAGCTGACGGATCTCCGTCACGCCGCCCATGAAGTTCGGGAATTCCTCGAACTGGGTCCACTGGTTGTACGCGGTGCGAACCGGTACGTCGACGTCAACAGATTCGGTAACGGTACTCACTGTGAATCACTCCCTAGATGCGTACTGTTTCCCGCACCATCAAGGGGTTCCCGGCGTCCGGCGGCTTAAACCGCGACTTTGGGCGGCAGCGGTGGATCGGGGTCGATCTCGCCGGCCTGCAGGGCGCGTCCGCGCTGGATTTCGGCGTTCATCTCGACGCCGAGCATGAGTGCGGAATTGGCCAGGTAGAGCCAGACCAGAAAAGCGATGACCGCGCCGAGGCTGCCGTACGTCTTGTCGTAGGAGCTGAAGTTGGCGACGTAGAGCCCGAACCCGAACGACGCGAGCGCCCACACGAACAGCGCGACCACCCCGCCGACGGTCAGCCAGCGGAACCGGGGGCGCTGCACGTTGGGGGCGATCCAGAACAGCAGGGACAACAGGGTCATCAGGATCAGTACGAGCACCGGCCACCGCCCGATCGACCAGGTGAGCCGCAGCGCCTCCCCGGCATGCAGCGCGTCGCCGACCGCGTCCACCAGTGGCCCGCTGATCACCAGCCCGGCAGCGACCGCGGCCATCAGGACCAGGGCGATCGCGCTGAGCCCGATCTGCGCGGGACGTAGCCGCCAGAACGGCCGGCCCTCCTTGACGCCGTAGATGCGGTTCGAGGCGCGGGTGAAGACGCCCACATATCCGGAGGCGGACCAGAGAGCACCGAGCAGACCGACGCTCAGCAGGACTTTCGCCGAGCTCTCCTGCGCGATGATCGCGTCGAGCACCGTGGTGAAGCTCTCGTTGCCGACGACGGCTCCGGCGCCGAGGTCATCGAGGATGCCCAGGATCGTGCTCACCGCCGTGGCGCCGTCGGTCACGAGGTTGACCAGCGCGACCACCACGATCATGGCGGGGAAGACGGCCAGCACCGCGTTGTAGGTCAGGGCGGCGGCGAGATCGCCGCACTCGTGGTCGAGGTATCCGGTGACGCTGCGCCGCAGGACCCCACGCCAGGTGGACCAGTGCAGCTGTCGGACCTTGGTGGGCAGCGGGGCCGCGGCGACTGTCATCGATGCTCCCATCGGTCACGCCATGCGCACAGATCACTACCCGTCGCGCGTTTGCGGCAAACGGCCAGGGGTAGGTTCGGGCCGTGGAACGAGCAGACGCGATCGTCATCGGAGCAGGACACAACGGCCTGGTCGCAGCGAACCTGCTCGCCGACGCGGGCTGGTCGGTCGTGGTCCTCGAAGCGACCCCGCATCCGGGAGGGGCGGTCCGGTCCGGGTACGTGACGGCGCCCGGATATCTCAGTGACCTGTTCAGCTCGTTCTACCCGCTCGGTTACGCGTCTCCCGTGCTGCGCGACCTGGAGCTCGCCGATTTCGGCCTGCACTGGACGCACGCCCCGGACGTGCTCACCCATCTGCTGCCGGACGGCCGCGCTGCCACGATCAACCGTGACCTCGAGACCACCATGGCGTCGATGGAGCAGTTCGCGCCGGGTGACGGGGAGCGCTGGCGGCACGCGTACGACGACTGGAACGACGTCTCCGGCTCGATCCTGAAAGCGATCCTCCAGCCCTTCCCCCCGGTCAGAACCGGTCTTGATCTCGCACGCACCCTGGGCGTGGGCGGCTCGCTGCGTCTTGCCCGCCGCCTTGTCCTCTCGGCGCGCGAACTGGGCTCGGAGCTCTTCCAAGGTGAAGGGGCCACCCTCGCCCTGGCCGGCTGCGCCCTGCACACGGACCTGTCCCCGGAAGAGGCGGGCGGCGGCGTCTTCGGCTGGCTCCTCGCCATGCTGGGCCAGGAACACGGCTGGCCGGTCCCGGTCGGCGGCGCCCAGCACATCACCAACGCCCTGGTCACCCGGCTCGAATCCCGCGGCGGCCGGATCGAGTACGAGACCCCCGTCTCCCGCATCCTCATCGCGAACGGCCAGGCCATGGGCGTCCGCACCGCCGACGGCCGCAACTGGCGAGCCCTGCGAGCAGTCCTGGCCGACATCCCCGCCCCGACCCTCTACCTGGACATGGTCGGCGACCGCTGGCTCCCGCCCCGCTTCGTCGAGGACCTGGAATTCTTCCGCTGGGACGGCGCCACCCTCAAGGTCGACTGGGCGGTCAACGGCAAGATCCCCTGGAAGAACCCCGCCGCCGCCAACGCGGGCACGGTCCACCTCGGCGCCGACCTGAACGGCCTCACCCGCTACGCGGCCCACCTGGCAACGGACGAAATCCCCCCGGACCCGTTCCTCCTCCTGGGCCAGATGACCACCGCCGACCCGTCCCACTCCCCGGCCGGCACGGAGTCCGTCTGGGCGTACACCCACCTCCCGCACCGCAAGACCTGGCACCCGGACGAGATCGCCACCCACGTCGACCGGATGACCGCGGTGATGGAATCGCACGCTCCCGGCTTCGGCCAGCTCGTCGTGGGCCGCAACGTCTTCTCACCGGCCGACCTGGAGAAGGAGAACCCGTCGCTGGTCGGGGGAGCGCTCGGCGGGGGTACCTCAGCCGCGTTCCAGCAGCTGTTCCTGCGGCCGATCCCGGGGCTGGGCCGGGCTGACACGCCGGTCGAGCGCTTGTTCCTGGCCAGCGCGTCGGCGCATCCCGGTGGCGGGGTGCACGGGGCTCCGGGGGCCAATGCCGCTCGGGCGGCTCTGGCGCGGAACCGGAAGCTGACGGGGGCGCTCTACCAGGGCGTGATCAGCGCGGCCAACAAGGCCATCTATCGGTGAAGGCGGCGCGCTCTGACGGCCGCACGTAACGCCGACCAGAGACGCAGGCGTCTGCTGCTGTCGGCCGCTGCCAAACAGGCCGCGAGCGCCGGTCGCTGTTCCGGAGGCACAAGCGTGACCACGATGAGTACGGGCAGAGCCGCCGCCGCCAGCTCGATCAGCACCACGAAGACGAGCACAGCGGCCACGATGACGACGATCAAAAAATCACTCACAGCAACCTCCTCGATCAACGGCTGATGGCCGCGGCGACGACCAGGACCAATGCCATGCCGGCAGCAAGTGCGACAACTGCTGCCGCTGCAGCTGCCTCGATGACTGCTCCGACCGGAGCGACGGCTCGCCGTATGAAACGCAACGCGATAAGCAGGAGCGCAGCCGCAAGCGCGAGGTAGAGCAGATCCTGGGCTCCGCCGATGCTTTCGATGATCGATTCAAGCCGGGCATTCATGGTCATCACCGCCATAATGAGAAGAATTTTGTTCTCACTCTGCGTGATCAATATGCGAGGTGGGAAGCAATATTCACCACCCGCGAATTTGGCTGATGTGCCAGGTGCAGCTTGGCTTATATCATCCTGCAGAACGCTGATCGCCGTTCGCTCTCTGCGAGGTGGAGGAGATCTCATTCGCCAGACGTGGATATCCCGAGGCTAGTTGGATGTAATCGTGACCGACTCCCGTGACTTCAAGCTCGTCCCCGTTGCGAATCTCTGCTCGGCGGGAGGATGCCCGACCGTGTATGACAGCGGCCGAGGCTCCGTCGTTGTTCAGGGCTACGCCGTCTCCGCGGCGGCTGCCAAGGTGGATCTCCCCGAGGGTGAACTGCTCGTTGAAATTCCCGTCGAGCTTCTGGCCGAGGCGGCCCGGGGCTTGCTGTTCTTGCCCGCGGCGGAAAACAGGAGAGCGGGCCGAGAGGACTGACCATGGGAGTCGACCCCGCCGAGAGTCACCAGTTACCTCTCGGCGCGGCGCTCGCCCGGCATCGCAGACGCAGGGGCGTGACCGGTACTCAGCTGGGCGAGGCCGTGGGAATGAGCCAGGCCAAGATTTCCCGCCTCGAGAATGGGGTCGGTCCCGCGGAACCGGGCGATGTCGAGGCGATCGCCCGCGCTCTCGGCGTCGATGATGCCGAGCTACGCCGCCTGGTCGAGCAGGCCGCGGACGAGCCTCAAGAGCGAATGACCGATTGGCGGCAGGTTCCGCAAGGCTTGACCGGACGACAGCGGAAGATGAACCAGATCGAGTTCTCCGCGACGACGATCAAAGCCTTTCAGCCGAGTCTTGTCCTGGGTCTGCTGCAGACCAGCGAATATGCTCGAGCTGTTCTGGGCACGTTCGGGGATCCGGTGTTCCGCGGCCTCTACTACACCGTTGCCGCTGGTATTCCGGAGGCCGTATCCATGCGCATGCGCCGTCAGGAGATTCTTTCCGACCCGGCGCGGCGCTTCCGGTTCCTCATGGCTGAGGCTTCGCTTGCCAACATGGTATGTCCACCCGAGGTGATGCCCGCGCAGATAACCCGGATACGCGAGGTGGCGCACCAGGACAACGTGATGCTCGGCATCATCCCGTTCCATCAGCGATGGCGGATCGTGCCGAGTCACGGTTTCGAGTTGTTCGACGCACATACGGTCGAAATTGATCTTGTCAATACCGGGATGACCACCCAGGGGAAGACTGACACCCAGCTTTACGGGCGGGTTTTCGACGCGCTCGAAGAGCAGGCGACTACTGACATCGACCCGATCCTGGACAGGTACATGGACCTCTACCTGGATCTGTCGCGGCCGGCGCGCAGGTCAGCGCCGCCGGAGCAGGCCGGCCGTGGCGAGGCCGATCCCAGCGCTTAGAAGGCCCGTGATCAGCGGCTTGTGGGTGGCTGCCCACAGTGCGAAAGAGCTGGTCCGGCTCTGCTCGTCGAAGACGCCGTGGGCGCCGTGGTCGCGGGTTTCGTCGGCCGGCTTGTCGACGTTGTCCTGCCAGGTGGCGGGGTCGATCTTCTCGGAGGTCTGCTGGCCCTGGTAGCCCTGCTTGTCGGTGGAGAGGATCCGGTCGAGCAGGGCGGGGGCGACGATGTTGCCGAGGCGGGTCTTGAGGGTGGGGCCGCCGATGTTGAGCTCCCGCTTGCCCTTGTCGGCGGCCCACAGGACGCCGCGGGCGATGACTTCCGGCTGGTAGATGGGTGGGACCGGCTGCGGGTGGTTGGGGAGCCGGGTGCGTACCCAGGAGAATTGGGGTGTGTTGACCGCCGGGAGCTGGACCATCGAGAGCTTGACCTTGTTGCCGTCGTGCAGGAGCTCGGCGCGCAGGGAGTCGTTGAAGCCCTGGATGGCGTGCTTGGAGGCGCAGTAGGGCGCCTGGAGCGGGATGCCGCGGTAGGCCAGGGCCGAGCCGATCTGGACGACCGTGCCGTGGCCGGCCGGGCGCATGTGGCTCAGGGCGGCGAGGGTGCCGTGGACCGTGCCGAGATAGTTGACCTCGGTGACGCGGCGGTATTCGGCGGGGCTGATCTCCCAGGCGGGGGCGAAGACGGAGACCATCGCGTCGTTGATCCAGACGTCGATGCCGCCCCAGGTGCGGGCCACGTCGTCGGCGGCGTCCTGCACGGCGTCGGGGTCGGCCACGTCCACCTGGTACGTGCGGACGTCGGCCGCGCCGGCTGCGCGGGCTTCCAGGGAGGCGCCTTCGAGGCCGGCGGCGCCGCGGGCGAGCAGGGCCAGGCGGGCGCCGCGCTGGGCGTACGCGATGGTCACCGCGCGG
This sequence comes from Winogradskya consettensis, assembly GCF_018332715.1. Taxonomy (GTDB): domain Bacteria; phylum Actinomycetota; class Actinomycetes; order Mycobacteriales; family Micromonosporaceae; genus Actinoplanes; species Actinoplanes consettensis. The sequence continues at coordinate 48,517 of NZ_BOQP01000001.1, forward strand.
CCCACGCCTGCGGATGCTCCGGTGATGACGACGGTCTGGGTCATGAGTGGCCTTCCGCGCGGGTGGCGACGTCCGATCGGGTGGCGATGTCCGAGAGACGGCGCAGGGATTCGATGTTGCGGCGGTGCAGGATCAGGTCGTTGAGCTTGTTGTGGATCCAGTTGAGCGGGCCGGCGTGGAATTCCTCGATCATGGTGATCTTGGTCGAGGCGGGGCCGGCGGGCTCGAGCTCGAACGTGATCGTGGCTTCGCCGGCGGGCCAGAGACCTGCCCTGAGCTTCAGCGAGCGGTCCGGGACCACGGCGAGGACCTCGGACGAGTCGTGCAGGGAGACCGGCCAGGGTCCCGCCTTGTGATGCAGTTTGGCGCCCTTCTGCGGCCAGGAGGCATCGACATCACGGATGTGGGCCGTGCCCACCACCCAGTCGCTGTAGGTCCATCCGTCGGCGAGGACCGCGAACACCTGATCCGGCCGGGCCGGGACGATACGCTGCACGTTAGCCACGAGCGGGGGCATACCCGCCCACGCCATGTTTACGCTTCGGGGCGTCGGGCAACCTGCACCGCGTAACGCCAGCCCTAAGTCCGGTCTTCTCCCGGAATCAAGCTGTCGGAGGAGGACCACGTGCGGATCGCCATGATTTCCGAGCACGCGAGCCCGCTGCCCACCCCGGGCGGCACGGCCGGCGCCCAGCAGCGGCATGTCGCCGCGCTCTCCACCGCGCTGGCCCAGACGGGTCACGAGGTGCGGGTCTACGTGCGGCGCGACAACCCCGATCTGCCCGCCATGGTGAGCATGGGCGAGGGCGTCCAGGTGGTGCACGTGCCCGCCGGTCCCGCCCGGGTGATCCCCGCCGACCTGCTGCTTCCCCACATGGGGGATTTCGCGCAGTGGCTGCGCACGGAGTGGCTCGACAGCGACTGGCTTCCCGAGGTCGCCCACGCCCACTACTGGACCAGCGGTCTGGCGGCTGTCACCGCCGCGCGGCAGGTGGGCATCCCGGTGGTGCAGTCGTTCCACGAGCTCGCCGAGCATGACCTGCCCGGGATGGCGGGATCACCGAAAGGCCCGTCGCGGACCGGCTACGAGCGTGCGCTCGGCCGCGCGGTGGACCGGGTGGTCGCCCAGAGCCAGGACGAGCTGCGCGATCTCGTACGCATCGGAGTGCCGCGGGCGCGGTTGACGGTCGTCCCGGCCGGGGTCGACAGCGATCACTTCACGCCGGAGGGCCCGAGCGTCGAGCGCGACCCGGAGCGGCCCCGCATCCTCACCGTCGGCCGGCTGGTCGAGAGCAAGGGGTTCGGCGACGTCATCCAGGCGATGCGGTTCGTGCCGGGAGCCGAGTGCGTCGTGGTGGGCGGCCCGTCCCCGCAGCAGCTCGCCGCTGACCCGCAGGCCAAGAAGCTGCGTGCGCTCGCCGAGCAGTACAAGGTCGCCGACCGGGTGCGCCTGATCGGCGCGGTGCCCGCCGGGGACATGCCCCGTTGGTACCGCTCCGCCGACCTGCTGGTCGCGGCGCCCTGGAACGAGCAGTTCGAGCTTGCTCCGCTGGAGGCCATGGCGTGCGGGGTGCCGGTGATCGGCACCTCGATCGGGGGCCTCAACGAGACCGTCGTGGACGGGCTCACCGGCGACCTGGTGCCGGCCCGGGATCCGCGTGCGCTCGGCAGTGCGCTGCGGCGGCTGGTCAACGACAAGGTCAGGCGATTCGCGTACGCCACTGCGGCGCTGGACCGGGCGCGGCAGGCGTACTCATGGAAGCGGGTTGCCTCGCAGTTGGGCTCGGTCTACGGTGCCGTCGCGGGCCGCCGGACCAGCGAAGCCGAGGTGGTTGTCTAGTCGCATCAACCAGTTGGTGGACACCGAAATCCCATCGGCTGGTCGACGCGGCGAAGTGCCTCATCAGGCCAAGCTTTGAGGCATGACAGTCATCGACGTCGCTCATCTTCAGAAGCGCTACGGGGACACCACCGCCGTGCGGGACGTCTCCTTCACCGTCGACGCGGGCGAGATCTTCGGGATCCTCGGCCCCAACGGCGCGGGCAAGACGACCACCGTCGAGTGTGTCTCCGGCCTGCGCACGCCCGACGGCGGCTCGATCCGGGTCCTGGGCCGCGAGCCGCACGATCCCGAGCTGCGCGCCGAGGTCGGGGTGCAACTGCAGGAGAGTCAACTTCCCGAGAAGATGACCGTACGGGAAGCGCTCGAGCTCTGGTCCGCCTTCTACCCCGACCCGGCGGACTGGCGCGTGCTCGCCGGTGACCTGGGGCTGGACGCCAAGCTGGGGGCGCGGTTCGGCAAGCTGTCCGGCGGCCAGAAGCAGCGGCTCTCCATCGCGCTCGCGCTCGTCGGCAACCCGCGGATCGCGATCCTCGACGAGCTGACCACCGGCCTCGACCCGCAGGCCCGGCGGGACACGTGGGACCTCATCGAGTCGGTTCGCGACCGCGGGGTCACCATCGTGCTGGTCACCCACTTCATGGAGGAGGCCGAGCGGCTCTGCGACCGGCTCGCCGTGATCGACGCCGGTGCGGTCGTCGCGCTCGACACCCCGGCCGGGCTGATCTCGCACCTCGCGGCGGAGCAGCGCCTGCGGTTCCGCCCGTCCCTGCCCGTCGACGATGCCCTGCTGACCGCGCTGCCCGAGGTCACCGAGGTGATCCGGCACGGCAACCAGCTGGAGGTGGCCGGCACCGGCAACCTGCTCCAGGCGGTCTCGGCCACCCTCGTGGCCCACCGGATCATCGCCCATGACCTACGCGTCGAGCAGGCCAGCCTGGACGACGCCTTCGTGCGGCTGACCGGTCGCTCCACCGATCAGGAGGCCTGACATGTCGATCTTCGCCAAGCTGACCCGCTCCGAGCTGCGGCTGTTCCTGCGCGAGCCGGTGCAGGTGTTCTTCACCCTGCTCTTCCCGACGGTTCTGATCGCGATCCTCGGCAACATCCCCGATTTCGGCAAGCCGGACCCCGCGCTCGGTGGAGCACGGGTCATCGACCTCTACGTCGCGATCGCCGTCGTGTTCACCCTCGGCATGCTCGGCCTGCAGGTGGCACCGCTCGCCCTGGCCACCTATCGCGAGCGGGGCATCCTGCGCCGCATCGCGACCACCCCGGTCCGGCCGGTCACGCTGCTCGGCGCGCAGCTCGCGATGAACCTGCTCATCGCGATCGCCTCCGTCGCGCTCGTGCTGACCGTCGGCCGGCTCGCGTTCGACGTGGCGCTGCCCCGGCAGGCCGCCGGTTTCGTGGTCGCGTTCCTGCTCACGGCCGGCACGTCGTTCACCATCGGACTGCTCGTGGCCGCGATCGCCCCCTCGGGCAAGACGGCGAACAGCATCGGCACGTTCCTGTTCTTCCCGCTGATGTTCTTCGCCGGGCTGTGGACGCCGCGCGAGGTCTTCCCCGGTCTGCTGCGGACGATCAGCGATCTCAGCCCGCTGGGCGCCGGCGAGCGGGCGCTGCACGCGGCGATGACGGGGTCGTGGCCGTCGTGGGGATCGCTTACCGTGCTCCTGGCGTACATGCTGGTTCTCGGGATCGCCGCGGCCCGCCTGTTCCGCTGGGAATGAGGGACACCATGAGCCTGACGGGTCAGACCGGGCTGCTGGACCGGTTGCGGATGATCGTTCCCTATGCCGCCCTCGCCGCCTCGACGGTCCTGGTCGTCATCACGCTGGACGATCCCGAGATCCCTCACCGGCCGTTCGGGGTGTCGCTGGCGGTCTGCGGGGTCACCGTCGCCTGGATCGCGTGGTTCGCCACCCTGCACCCGCAATGGCGGACCCGGCAACGGCTCATGACGGTGTTCTTCATCGGGTTGAGCGCCCTGAACGCGCTGCTGATCTGGACGAACCCGCTCTTCGGATTCTTCGCCTGGTCGGTCTATCTCTACGTTCTCTATGCGTTGCGCGGTCGGTGGCGGCTGGTGGGAGCGGCCGGCGTCGGGGTCTGCACGGCGATCTCGCAGATGAACGGTTTCTGGATCCTGGGGGAGCCGGGTCAATGGGGAAAGTTCGCCGTCGTCCTGGCTTTCAACATCTCCATCGGCACGGCGATGACCTTCCTGACCATCGCCACGGACGGCCATCATGAGCGTCGCGCCCGGATGCTCGACGAGCTCTCCGAGGCCAACCGCAAGCTCGCCGCCGCGCTCGAGGAGAACGCGGGCCTGCACGCCCAGCTGCTCGTCCAGGCCCGCGAGGCCGGCGTCCTCGATGAACGCCAGCGTCTCGCCGGCGAGATCCACGACGTGCTGGCCCAGGGCCTGACCGGCATCGTCACCCAGCTCGAAGCCGCCGACCAGGCCGCCGATCGCCCCGCCGACTGGCGCCGGCACCTCGGCGCTGCCCGCAAGCTGGCCCGCGACAGCCTCGCCGAGGCCCGCCGCTCGGTCCGCGCGATGCGCCCGCAGCAACTCGACACGGCGGCCCTGCCGGAGGCCCTGCGCGAGCTGGTCGGCGAATGGACGACCCGGCACGGCGTGACCGCCGAGCTCATCACGACCGGCCCGGCCCGCACCCTGCTCCCCGAGATCGAGGCCACCCTGCTCCGCACCGCCCAGGAAGCGCTCACCAACGTCGCCCGGCACGCCGCTGCCGCCCGCGTCGCCCTGACCTTGTCCTACATGGAGGATCTGGTGACCCTTGACGTCCGCGACGACGGCACCGGCTTCGACCCCGCCGTCCCGCGATCCCGGCCGGACGGCGGCGGCTACGGCCTGACCGCCATGCGTGAGCGGGTCCAGCGCATAGCCGGCACCCTGGAGGTCGAGTCCGAGCCCGGTCTCGGCACCGCGATCTCCGCCTGCGTCCCCGCTCTGCGCCTGGAGACCGCGTCATGATCAAGCTGCTGATCGTGGACGACCACCCGGTGGTGCGCGACGGACTGCGGGGCATGTTCGCCGGTGACGACCGGTTCCAGGTGCTGGGGGAGGCCGCCGACGGGGCCGAGGCGCTCGTGGTCGCGCGGGACGTCGACCCGGACGTGGTGCTGATGGATCTCCGGATGCCGGGGATGGACGGCGTGAGCACGATCCGGGCGATGCGCACACAGGGGTTCCGTGCCCGGGTGCTCGTGCTGACCACGTACGACAGCGACAGCGACGTGCTGCCGGCGATCAAGGCCGGTGCGACCGGTTACCTGCTCAAGGACACACCACGCGAGGAGTTGTTCCGGGCTGTGTCGGCCGCCCACCGCGGGGAGTCAGTGCTCTCGCCCGCGGTGGCCGGCAGACTGATGGGGGAGCTGCGGTCACCCGCGCCCGGCCGCGAACCGTTGAGTCAGCGGGAGCTCGAGGTGCTGGGCCTGATCGCGCAGGGCTGCTCCAACCGGGAAGCCGCGACCCGCCTGTTCATCAGCGAGGCGACGGTGAAGACGCACCTGCTGCATGCGTACGCGAAGCTGGGTGTCCGGGATCGCGCCGCCGCAGTGGCCACAGCCTTCGAACGTGGCCTGCTCGGCACCCGCCGGGAGCCCTGAAACGGGTCATGCGCCCGGCGCCGGACTGAGCGCGACGCGGGCGTCGGCCATCACAGATGACCGTCCAGCCGTCGCGGCGCTCGGTGAGCTTCTCCGGAATTCCCGGCCATAACGGTCGGCGAGGGACTGCTCCCAGGTGCCGATCAGGGCGGTATCGACGCGACCGTGTCGCCGCTGGGGGTCATCTCCTGCCCGGCGATCATGAGCAGCTCAACGGCCGAGCCGAGACCACCCAGGGTCTGCCCGAGAGCGGGCACCCCGGTGAGGTCCCCGTCGCGCACCGCCGCCACCAACCGGGCAGCTGAGGCGAGCTGATCACCGGCCACGGCGACCGCACGGCGGGCGAGCACCAGAGCCGCGACGGCCGCCACGGCGGGCACGACCACCACCGCAACAGCAGCACAGCTCCTGCGCAATCCCGTCTATGGCGGCCACGGTGGGTGCCCACACCACGCCGTTGTAGGGCCATCCTTGCTCCATGACATCTCCTCGTGGCAGGGCGGTCCGCGCCAGTCACATCGCCCGGAGCGGCCGGACAATGAGGAAAGGCAGAGGTACCAGCGTCGCCGGTGCCGATATCACCCCGCTGCACACCGGCACCATCGCGCTGAGTGATCTCCAGGAGACCCTGGAACTTCTCGACTCGGGCAAAAGTACCCATGCCAAGGTCCTCGTCGATCCCCGAACGTGACAACGGGTTTGCTCTGGTCGTCCGCGGGTTAGATCCTGATCGCCTGTATACGGAAGCGAAGCGAGGAACCCGTGACGGACGAACCGTTGTACTCCCAGTTCGGCTTCACCGACGCCGAGTGGGGTCTGCTCGTCGGCCTGCCCCAGTCGGTGCTGACCGCGGCTAGCGTGGCAACCCACGACAGCGCGCGCAAAACCCGCCAGGAGCAGGCCGCGGGCCTGGAGAAGATCTCCGACGCCCGCGCCTCGGCCAGCGGCCTGGTCACCGCGGTGGCCGGCGCCGTGCTCGCCGCAACCGGCGACCCGGACCTGGGCGAGGAACTCCCCGCCATCGAGCCCGCCGACCCCGTCGGCTACGGCGAAGACGTCGTCACCAGGGCAGCGGAGGCAGCGACGCTGCTCGCCGCCAAGGCCTCCCCGGAGGACGCCGAAACCTACAAGCACTGGCTGGTGGAGATCGCCGACACCGTCGTGGGCGCCGCCTCAACCGGTGGCGTGCTCGGCATCGGCGGCGAGGACGTCACCGACAGCGAGCGCGCCTTCCGCGACAGCCTCGCGAAGGCCCTCACCGACTGAGCTCTCGTAGGAACGCGAACGGCGCCGGCCTCGAGGCCGGCGCCGTTTGTTGTGGGTGGGTCAGGCCTGGGTGAGGAGTTTGTGCTCCAGGACGACGGGGACGGACAGGGTTTTGTAGCCCTGGGATTCGAAGAGGACGGTGACCTTTTCCTCCTCGTAGCCCATGACCATGCCGGGGCCCCATTCGGGGTGCTGGACGGTGCTGTGGACCTTGAAGGGTTCGTCACCGGCGGCTTCTTCGACCTCTTCGGCTGCTCCGTCGGCGCAGTTATCGCAGTGGCCGCATTGGCGGGTGACGTCTTCGCCGAAGTAGGAGAGGAGGGTCTGGGTGCGGCAGGCTCGGGTTTCGGCGAAGGCTCGCATCATGTCGGTGCGGGAGCGTTGGACGAGTTGCTGGCGTTCGTGTTCGGCGAGGGCTGCCTCGGCTGCCTTGGCGGGCAGGGGGGCGTAGCGGGGGACCGTCCACTTGGTGCCGTCGACGTGGGCTGCTCCTACCTGCTCGAGGAGGGCGAGGAGCTGGCCGAGTTTGCGGGGGCCGAGGCCGGTTTTTTCCTTGAGGGCGGTTTTGGTGGCGACGCCGGCGCGCAGGGCGGCGGCGAGCTCGCGGACCTCGACGAGGTCGGGGCTGCCGCCGTTGAAGAAGCGCTGGATCGCTTCGTCCTCGGAGCGCCACAGCAGCAGGGAGCGGCTCGCCTCGCCGTCGCGGCCCATGCGGCCGATCTCCTGGAAGTAGCTGTCCGGGGAGTCGGGGAGGGCCATGTGGGCGACCCAGCGGATGTTGGGCTTGTCGATGCCCATGCCGAACGCCGAGGTGGCCACCATGATGTCGAGCTTGTCGTTGGAGAAGTCCTCGTGGCGCTGCTCGCGGGCGCCCGATGCCATGCCGCCGTGGTAGAAGTCGGCGGGGTAGCCGGCCTTGGTGAGTTTCTCGGCGAGCTCCTCGGCGGCACGGCGGGTGGCGACGTAGATGATGCCGGGGCGTTCGACCTCGTCGAGCAGGGCGGTCAGGCGGCGCCAGCGGTAATTCTCGTCGGGGCACTGGGCGACCTCGAGGAACAGGTTGCGCCGGTCCAGGCCGGAGACGTGGATCTCCGGTTTTTTCAGTTGCAGGCGGGCGATGATGTCGTCGCGCACCGGGGGTGAGGCCGTGGCGGTCAGCGCGACCACCGGGGGCCGGCCCAGGCCCTTGATCAGGTGACCGATCTGCAGGAAGTCCGGGCGGAAGTCGTGGCCCCACACGGAGATGCAGTGCGCCTCGTCGACGGCGACCAGGCCGGGGCGCAGGGCTCGCACCTCGGCCAGCCGCTCCGGATCGCTGAGCTGCTCGGGGGTGATGAACAGGAACTCCGCCCGGCCCTCGCGGATCTCCTTGATGGCCTCGCGCTGCTGAGCCGGCGTCTCCGCGGAGCTGACGCGGACGGCGCGCAGCTTCGGGTCGTTGTACTCGTTCAGCGCGGCGATCTGGTCCTGCTGCAGGGCCAGCAGTGGCGAGATGACCACTGTCGGCCCGGGCAGCAGTACCGCCGGGATCTGGTAGATCGCCGACTTGCCGGCGCCCGTGGGCAGCACGACGAGTGCGTCATGCCGGCGCAGGATCGCGCGCATCGGCTTGAACTGGCCGGGGCGTAGCGACGGCCAGCCGAAGTGTTTGCGCGCGATCTTGCGCAGCCTGGGCCCATAGACGGGAATGTTCAGCTTCATCGAGCGGCCATTCTGCCCCAGGGGTATGACAATCAAACGTCAGCGATGCCCGGGGAGGACCTTCGCGGCGTACAGGTCGAAGAGTCCCTGCCAGTTCGGCCCGGTGTTGGCGACGTAGATCTCGTCGAAGCCGGCCTTCGCGTACTGATCGATCATCTCCAGGTGGGCCTGCGGGTCGTTGCCGCAGACGAAGGCCTCCTTGACCATGTCCGGGGTGACCAGCTGGGACGCCTGCTCGAAGTGCTTGGGCGACGGCAGGACCTGGGAGAGTTCGCCGGGCACGCCGGCGTTGGGCCACTTCTCGTACGCGATCCGCGCCCCCTCCTGCTCGGAGCCCGCGAACGCCGCCTTGAACCCCGCCTGCGCGACCTTCTCCCCGCCGCCCTGGCTGCGGAACTGGGAGACGAGCTCGCCGTCGGGCATCGTGCTGACGTACCCGTCGCCGATCCGTGCGGCCACCTCGACGGCCTTGGGCCCGAAGCCCGACACCAGGATCTCGACCGGCTTCTCGGGCAGGGTGTAGATGCGGGCGTTCTCCACCGTGTAGTGCTTGCCGCGATGGGAGACGACGCCGCCCTTCCACAGCTCGCGCATGATCGCGATGGCTTCCTCGAGCATCTCCAGGCGTACGTCCGCCTCGGGCCACGCGTCGCCGAAGATGTGCTCGTTGAGCGCCTCACCGGTGCCTACGCCGAGCCGGAACTTGCCGCCGGTCAGCACGGCACTGGTCGCTGCGGCCTGGGCGATGACGGCGGGATGGATGCGTACGGTGGGGCACGTGACCGCCGTGGTGATCGGCAGCGAGCAGACCTGACTGATGGCGCCGATCGTGGACCACACGAACGAGCTCTGGCCCTGGGCGTCCACCCACGGGTGATAGTGGTCGGAGATCCAGAGGGCCGAGAACCCGGCCTGTTCCGCGCCCCTGGCCTGCTCGATGAGCTCGGCGGGCGTGTACTCCTCGCTTGACAGGAAATATCCGATTCGCATGCCAGCCGGATACCCCTGTTACTTGCCGCCGAACATGCGTTTTATGGCCCAGAAGAGGATGAGCGCGCCGAGCGCCACGCCGAGCAGCTTGACGGCGTGAACCTGGGACCAGTCGACTCCGGACGTGGCAAGGACCGCGGTGTTCGGCACGCCTCGAAGCCTATCCGCCGTGGCCGACTTCACGGACTTTAAACATGATTAATAGAAAGGTTTGTTGACTGAACGGCTGACGCTGGGCGACCATGGTGCGGTTGTACAGAGGGGGACGCGCTCACCGAGCGCGTATCGATCGTCACCGGAGGTACGCGAAGTCATGCCGAAATCTGGCGACCTGCCCGAGCTCGCCGCCGCCGTGCTGCAGCCCGGGTTCGTGGGCACGACCGCACCCGACTGGGTCCGGCGCTGGCTCGCCGAGGGGCTGGGCGGCGTGGCGCTGTTCGCCCGCAACGTCGAGACGCCCGCCCAGGTCGCGGCGCTCACCGCGCAGCTGCGCGCGGAGCGCCCGGAGGTCATCGTGGCCATCGACGAGGAAGCCGGGGACGTCACCCGCTTCGAGTCGCGCCACGGCAGCTCGCGCCCCGGAAACCTGGGCCTGGGCGCGATCGACGACATCGAGCTGACCGGTGCGGTCGCCCGGGACCTCGGCGCCGACCTGGCACAGGCCGGGATCACGCTCGACTACGCCCCGGACACCGACGTCAACAACAACCCCGACAATCCGATCATCGGGGTACGCGCATTCGGCGCCGAAGCCCACCTCGTGGCCCGGCACGGCGCGGCCTGGATCCGGGGCCTGCAGGAATCCGGCGTCGCCGCCTGCGCCAAGCACTTCCCAGGCCACGGCGACACCGCCGTCGACTCGCACCACGACGTCCCCGTGATCGGCCACGACCGGGCCCGGCTCGACGACATCGAACTGGTCCCGTTCAAGGCCGCGATCGCCGCCGGGGTCCGCTCGATCATGACGGGGCACCTGGTCGTGCCCGCGTACGACGCGGAGCTGCCCGCCACGCTGAGCCGGCGCATCCTGACCGGTCTGCTCCGCGAGGAACTGGGCTTCGAGGGCCTGATCATCACGGACGGCATCGAGATGCAGGGCGTACGCCGCAAGTACGGTCTCGAGGGCGCGACGGTCCGGGCGCTGGCCGCGGGTGCCGACGCCATCTGCGTCGGTGGTGACCACGCCGACGAGCACAGTGCCGTCCGCCTGCGGGACGCCATCGTTGACGCCGTGCGTTCCGGTCAGCTCACCGAGGAGCGCCTGCGGGACGCCGCCGGCCGGGTCCGCGCGCTGGCGTCCTGGACGCTGACGACGCAGACGGCGACGGGGGCCCGCGCGGTCGCCGACGCGGTCGGTGCCGCCGAGCCGGAGATCGCTGTCATCGGGGGTTCCGCGGTCGGCCAGGCCGCTGCCCGCCGCGCGCTGAAGGTCACCACGACCGCGGCCGCCCCCGGGCTGCCGCTGACCGTGCCGCCGCACGTGGTGGAGCTCGCCCCGCCGCGCAACATCGCCATCGGTGCCGAGACGCCGTGGGGTGTGGGCACGCCGCTGAGCGAGTTGCTGCCCGGCACCACCTCGGTCCGGCTCGACGCGGGCGACCTGGCCGGCGCCACCGACCCGGCGGCGGCCATCCTGGCCGGGGCAGGCGCGCGCCCGCTGGTGCTGGTGGTCCGCGACGCGCACCGCCACCCGTGGGTCGCCGACGCGCTGGCCGCCACGCTGGCTGTCCGGCCCGACGCGATCGTCGTCGAGATGGGCGTACCCGTGTCGGTCAGCGGTGGCCTGCACCTGGCCACCCACGGCGCCACCCGGGCCTGCGGTCAGGCCGCGGCCGAACTGCTCGCCGGCACCTCGGTGCCCGACCGGTCCAAGCAGGCGCTGGCAGCCTAATCGGCCAGGATGGCGTCGTACTCGTGGTGCTCCGACACGTAGTGCGCGAAGAACGGGCAGGCGGGGACGACCTTCTCGCCGCGCTCCTTGAGGGTGTCCAGGGTCTGCTCGGCAAGGACATTGCCCAGGCCCTGGCCCCGGAACTCCGGGTCGACCTCGCTGTGCACGACGACGACGATCCCGTCGCGGACCCGGTAGTCGGCGAACCCGCTGACCTCGCCGTCCACGAGGAGCTCGAACCTGTTGCGCTGCGGGTTGTCCTGCACAGTGACGTCCATGAGTCCCAGATTAGGCTCGCGTGGGCCAGGTAGCCTTGGTCTGGTGATGAACACCGCAGCACGCCGTTCCGCCGCCCTGTTCACCGCCGCCATCCTCGGTCTGGGCTTGCTCACCGGGTGCAGCAGCGACAACGTCTCGTGCGGTCTGGACCAGTGCACCGTGACCATCGACCGCACCGTCAACGCCAGTGCCAACGTGCTGGGCGTCGAGGCGAAATTCCTCAGCGCCGACCAGAACACGGTCACCATGGAGATCGCCGGCGAGCAGATCCAGCTCACCAAGGGCCAGCAGGCAGTCGAGGTCGCGGGTCTTCAGGTGACTCTGGACAGCATCACCGACAGCAACATCGGCATTCAAGTCTCGCGTTAGCACAGACCGCTTGCGTGTGACGGAGGTTTGGAAAAGTTTACCGGCGGTCACATAACCGGGCCATGACTGCCTCCTCACAAGCTCGCAACACCGCGTCGCGCGCGGCTGACAGTAAACCGCTCGAATACCTCGCCCGCGGTGGCTTCATCGCGTACGGCGTCATCCACCTGCTGATCGCCTGGCTCGCGCTGCAGATCGCCTTTGGCACCTCGTCCGGTGAGGGTGACCAGTCGGGTGCCCTGACGGAGCTCGCCGCCAAGCCGCTGGGCAAGACCATGGTGGTCATCGCCATCATCGGCATGATCGGGCTGGCTATCTGGCAGGCGTTCGAGGCGGCCATCGGTGAGAGCGGTGAGCAGGACCGGGCGGCGCTCGCGGAGCGCTTCATCTCGGGCTGCCGCACGATCATGTACCTCTACTTCGCGTTCATCGGCATCAAGGTGCTCTCGGGCTCGAACGCCTCCAGCGGTGACAGCTCGCAGAAGAGCGCGTCGACCCTCATGGACAACAGCGCCGGCCGCTTCTTCATCGGTCTCGTCGGCGTGGTCGTGGTCGGTGTGGGCGTCGGCCTGGCGATCTACGGGATCAAGAAGAAGTTCGAGAAGCACCTGAACATGCAGCAGATGGACGCGAAGGTCCGCAAGACCGTCGAGCGGCTCGGCATGGCGGGCTACACCGCCAAGGGCATCGCCTACACGATCTCCGGTGTCCTGGTCGTCATCGCCGCGGTCAAGTACGACCCGGAGAAGGCCCGAGGCCTTGACGCCGCGCTCAAGACCCTGGCCACCGCGCCGTACGGTCCGTGGCTCCTCGGCCTGATCGCCCTGGGCATCGCGGCCTTCGGCATCTACTGCTTCTTCCAGTCCCGCTACCGCAAGGTGTGATCTATCCCAAGGTCTGACCTTCCGCGCGCATGTTCCAGACACAGGCGAGCGGGGCACTCTTGATCGCTGGCAACCAACCCTGTTGAGGAGAGGGAACCGTGACCAGCGTTCTGACCGCCCTGCTCGCCGTTGTCGTGGCCGCGGGCGCCGCGATCGTGGCAGTCGAAGCAATCCATCTGGTGGTGAAGACCCTCGGCCGGCGTTCCCAGCTGCTGGCCGATCTCGCCACCACCGCGCATCTCCCGTTCCTCATAGCCGCCACGGTCTTCGCCGTGCAGGTGGCTATCCGGGGATTCGCGGGTGATTTCCCGGGACGCCAGGGGGTGGTGCACACCCTGGTGATCCTCGTGATCGCCTCCAGCGCCTGGCTCGTCGGCGCGCTCCTGCTCGTCATGGAGGACATAGCGCTCGCCAAATGGCGCATCGATGTCCCCGACAACATGAAGGCCCGCAGGCTCAAGACCCAGGTGCAGATGCTGCGCCGGGTAACCGTCGCCGCGATAGTCGTCATCACCATCGGCGTCATGCTGATGACCTTCCCCGCCGTGCGGACCGTAGGCGCCAGCCTGCTGGCCTCCGCGGGGCTCGTCTCCGTGATCGCCGCGCTGGCCGCCCAGAGCACCCTTGGCAACCTCTTCGCCGGTCTCCAGCTCGCGTTCAGTGACGCCGTACGCATCGACGACGTGGTGGTCGTCGAGGGCGAATGGGGGCGCATCGAGGAGCTGACCCTCACGTACGTCGCGATCCAGATCTGGGACGACCGGCGGCTGATCCTGCCCACGTCGTACTTCACCCAGAAACCGTTCCAGAACTGGACCCGCAAGGGCTCCGCGGTGCTCGGGACCGCCGAGATCGACGTCGACTGGTCGGTGCAGGTGGAGCCGATGCGCGCCGAGCTGAGGGCCGTCTGCGAGGGCACCGGGCTGTGGGACGGGCGGGTCTGTGTACTCCAGGTGACCGACGCGGTCGGCGGCATGATCCGGCTGCGGGCCCTGGTGAGCGCGAACGACGCCCCCTCCCTGTGGGACCTGCGCTGCCTGGTGCGGGAACGGCTTGTCACCTGGGTCTTCGAGAACCGCCAGGACACGCTGCCGCGGATGCGTGCCGACGTCACGAACATCGAGCGTTCCGGTCTCGCCGCCGCGGAGGCATCGAACAACGTCAAGCCCGCCGAATCGCATGATTTCGCCCATAACGGTCAGTACCACGCACCCGTTGAGCCCTCGGACGACGCACGGGTCTTCAGCGGGCCGGGTGACGGCGACAATCGGGCGTCGGTGTTCGCCGGACCGGACGAATCAGGTCCGGTGACGGACGAATCGGGTGCGGACGGACACGGTGGTCGATCGGCTGCCGAGCCGCTGCCCGCAACCGCGGGAAATCGCTCGTAAGGCGTCCCGCCAGCGAGGATTGACCCGGCGCAGCGCAGGGCATACAGCCTGCAAGGGAAAGGAGGACACCATGGCCGATGTCCTGAACGGTAGCCCGGTTCGCCCGGGTTCCGACCAGTCCACCTCGGAATTGGTCCAGAAAGCGAGCGAGCAGCTCACCCGGCTCGTACGGGATGAGATCGCCCTCGCCAAGGCGGAGCTCACGGAAAAAGGCAAGCACGCCGGCATCGGTGTGGGTCTGTTCGGCGGCGGCGGAGTGCTCGCCATGTACGGCGTCGGCGCCCTGATCGCCACGCTGATCATCGTGCTGAACATCTTCCTGCCGCTGTGGCTTTCCGCGCTGATCATGACCGTGGTGCTGTTCGCCACGGCGGGTGTGCTCGCGCTGCTGGGTAAGAAGCAGGTCACCAAGGCGGTCCCGCCGGAGCCTGAGTCCGCCATCGCCAGCGCGAAGGCGGATGTCGACGAGGTTAAGCACGCGATCAAGAGCGGCAGGAGCCGGGCATGAGCGACAAGAACGGAACGGTGGGCGGCAAGCCCGACGTCGAGGCGCTGCGCGAGGACATCAAGCAGACCCGCGCCGAGCTGGGTGAGACGGTTCAGGCCCTCGCGGCCAAGGCCGATGTCAAGGCCCGCGCCAAGGAGCAGGTCGAGGTGACCAAGGCCAACGTCAAGGCCCAGGTCCACGACGCAACCGAGAAGGTACGCGCAGCCGCCGGCAGCGCCGCGACCGTCGCCTCCGAGAAGGTGGCTGTGGCCTCCGAGAAGGTGCGCGCCGCCACCTCCCAGGCCGGTGACAAGGTCGCCCTGGCCCAGGACAAGGTGCGCGAGTCCGGAGCGCTGGACAAGGCCGGGGAAGCACGCGAGCAGGTCCGCCGTAACCCGATCCCGTTCGCCGCCGTGGTGGCAGCGGGGGCGGCGCTGGTCGGCATCATCCTGATCGTCCGCGGGAGGCGTAAGTGAGCGGCAAGCTCCAGAAGGTCGCGTACAAGCCGGTAGGTCTGCTGCTGGGCGTCGCGGCCGGCGCCATCGCCGGTGCGGTGTTCAAAGAGGTCTGGAAGCTCGCGGTCGGCGAGGACGACGCTCCCACGCCGGACGACGAAGAGCGTGGCTGGGGCGAGGTTCTCGCGGCGGCCGCCATCTCCGGCGCCATCTTCTCCGTCGTGCGGGCCGCGGTCCAGCGCGGCGGGGCGGTCGGTGTCCGCAAGGTGACAGGCTCCTGGCCCGATTAAAGTCAGACATAACCGGATCGACCAAGGTCAAGGCCCTCAGCGTTGCTGAGGGCCTTTTCATTGCGGAGAGTAAGGCCCACTCATTTCCTACTGAGGGGAAGCTTTATCGGTGCTTCCTCGGGTACAGTGTGGCCAGTTTTTGTGTACGTGGTTCAGCTGGTAAGCCTTTCGCAGAAACCCTGCTGCAAGGGGCACTCCTTCTGTGGCCGTTCGCGGCGCCGCTGCTCGAAAACGACCATCGGCTCTGCGACACCGGGCCGAAATTTCCAGAAGGAGAGTTCAGCATGGCGCAAGGAACCGTGAAGTGGTTCAACGCAGACAAGGGCTTCGGCTTCATCACCGTTGACGGCGGGGGTGCTGACGTGTTCGTCCACTTCTCGGCCATCCAGACGAGCGGGTATCGCACTCTGGAGGAGAACCAGCGGGTCGAGTTCGAGATCGCCCAGGGCCAGAAGGGCCCGCAGGCGGAGCAGGTAAGGCCCCTCTGAAGCCCAACCCGCCGGCTTTGCGCCGGCAGCTGATCACCTCTGGCGGAGATCGGCTCTAGCGGTGAGCCCCGCTCCTCGGTTCCTCCCGAGAGGCGGGGCTTTCGCTGTGCGGGCTCTGCAAGCGCAATGCGCGGCTTGTGCGGGTCCTTTAGGTGCTGCGCTGTGCGGGCTATGCCGAGAGCGAGCGCTTGTACTTGCTGCGGGTGCGCACGCCGATGACGATCAGGGCGAGGCCGGCTATCGCCACGAGGGGGCCGATGACGGTGAAGATCCGCATGCCGCTCATCGAGCTGTTCGTGACCAGGTCGAGCCCCTGCGCGGTCCAGAGCACGCCGGTGACCAGGCACAGCATGCCCCCGGTCAGCCAGGCCCAGCCCTTCAGCGGCACGGCCTCCGGGGCGGGGTCGACCGGCGGTGATTCGGGAGCGGAATCGTCAAGCGACGGTGCCGCGGCGGGATCGGCGGCTTCGCCACCCCAGGGTGCGCGCCCGGCGTGAGGGCTGCCGGTGATCGGGGCGGGGCCACCGTTCACCGGCGCGTTTCCCCAGGTGTCGCCGCCGCTGACGGGGGCGGAGATCTGCGGCGCAGGGGGCGGCTGACCCCACGGCTCGCGGCCGCCGGGTGCCGGTTGCCGACCCGGCCACTGGTCACCAGCGGTCATGGACCTGGGGCCGGATCAGCTCGTCGTACACGGACTGGACGACGTCGTGGGCGGCCTGCGGCAGCGGCGGGAGGGCTGCTGCGGCGGCGTTGAGGCGGGCCTGGTCGGCGTTGCGGGCGCCCGGGATGACCACGGTGATCGCGGGGTGGTCGAGGATCCAGCGCAGTGCGAACTGGGCCATCGTGAATTCCGCGGGGACCGCGGGACGCAGCCGGCTGACCGCTTCCAGCCCGGTGGAGAAGTCCACTCCGGAGAACGTCTCGCCGACGTCGAATGCCTCGCCGTGCCGGTTGTAGTTGCGGTGGTCGTCCGACCCGAACTGCGTCTGCTCGTCGTAGCGGCCGGACAGCAGCCCCGATGCGAGGGGCACCCGGGCGATGATGCCGACGCCCGCGGCCGCCGCCGCCGGAAGGACCTTTTCCAAGGGCTTGAGACGCAGGGCATTAACGATGATTTGTACGCTGGCCGTGCCCGGTCGCGCGATTGCCGCGAGGGCTTCGTCGACTTTCTCCACACTTACGCCATACGCCGCGATGCGCTTTTCGGCAACAAGTGTGTCAAGTGAGTCGTACACCTCGTCGGAGCTGAAGACGGGAGTCGGCGGGCAATGCAACTGAACCAGGTCGAGCGTTTCCACACCGAGGTTGGAACGGGACCGATCCGTCCAGGCGCGGAAGTTATCGAGCGTGTAGTTGCCCGGTTCCTGTGCCATCCGGCGGCCCATCTTGGTGGCCACCGTCAATTGCGGGCGGTCCTTGATGAATGAGCCGATGACCTGCTCGCTGCGGCCGTCACCATAGACGTCGGCGGTATCGATGAACGTCACACCCGCATCGACCGCCGCACCGAGGGTCGCGTGCGCGTCCTCCTCGCTGACATCGCCCCAGTCGGCACCCAGCTGCCAGGCGCCCAGACCGATGACTCCCACATCGCGGCCGAGCCGCTCGAATCTGCGCTTTTCCACGGCAGGAGCCTAGCTCAACCCGGGGTCCCCGATGTTAGTCTGCAATGCAAGACGTACGTACGGTTTGGAGGATTGTCATGTGGGATCCCGCTGTCTACCACCGGTTCGGCTCCGAGCGCGCCCGGCCCTTCTTCGACCTGGTGAGCAGGGTCGACGCCGCTGAGCCGCGTACGGTCATCGATCTGGGATGTGGCCCGGGTGAACTGACCGCGACCCTCGCACAGCGCTGGCCCGGCGCCCGGGTCGAGGGCATCGACAGCTCACCGGAGATGATCGGGAAGGCGCGGGCGCTGGGCGTGGGGGAGTTCCGGGTCGGTGACATCGCGCAGTGGCATCCGGACGGCGAGACCGACGTGGTCGTCACGAACGCCGCCCTGCAGTGGGTGCCCGGCCATCAGGAGCTGCTGAGCACGTGGATCCGGGAGCTGCCGGCGGGTGCTTGGTTCGCGATGCAGGTGCCGGGCAACTTCGACGCGCCCAGCCACCGGGCCCTGCGCGAGGTCGCCCGCACGGCACCGTACGCGGAAGAGCTCGGTGATCTGCTCCGGGAGGCACCCGTGAGCGACCCGGAGGACTACGCGGCCCTCTTCCTGGACGCCGGCGCCACCGTGGACGCCTGGGAGACCACCTACCTGCACCTGCTGCCCGGCGACGGCGCGGAGCACCCGGTGCTGCGCTGGATGGACGGCACCGCGCTCCGGCCGGTGCGGGCCGCCCTCGACGACACGCGGTGGCGATCCTTCCGGGCCGAACTCGGTGCGCGGCTCGCGGCGGACTACCCTGCCCGGAGCGGAAATGTCGCGTTCCCGTTCCGCCGGATCTTCCTGGCGGCGCATCTGTAGGAGGTTTCACCGTGACCGAGCTGGCCTCGTTCATCGCCGGCCTGCCGAAGGCCGAGCTGCACGTGCATCACGTCGGCTCGGCCTCGCCGCGGATCGTCGCCGAGCTTGCGGCGCGGCACGAGGGGCAGTCGCCGGTGCCGAGCGACCCGGCGGCGCTGGCCGACTACTTCGCGTTCAAGGACTTCAAGCACTTCATCGACATCTACCTCACCGTCGTGGACCTGATCCGCGACGACGAGGACGTGCGGATGCTGACCTACGAGGTCGCCCGCGAACTGGCCCGTCAGCAGGTCCGCTATGCCGAGCTGACGGTCACGCCGTTCTCGCACGTCAAGCGGGGCATTCCGGCGCCGGCGTTCTGCGCGGCCATCGAGGACGCCCGGGCCGGTGCCGCCGCGGACTTCGGCATCGAGCTGCGCTGGTGCTTCGACATCCCGGGCGAGGCGGGGCTGCCCGCCGCCGAGGAGACGCTGCGCATCGCGCTGGAGGAACGCCCGGACGGGCTGGTCAGCTTCGGGCTGGGCGGTCCGGAGATCGGTGTGCCGCGCCCGCAGTTCAAGCCGTACTTCGACAAGGCGCGCGCCGCCGGGCTGCACAGCGTCCCGCACGCGGGGGAGACCACCGGCCCGACGACGATCTGGGACGCGCTGCGCGACCTGGGCGCCGAGCGGATCGGCCACGGGATCGCCGCGGTCGGTGACCCGCAGCTGATGGCGTATCTCGCGGAGCACCAGATCCCGCTGGAGATCAGCCCGACCTCCAACGTGCGGACCCGGGCGGTGGCGAGCGTCGCCGAGCACCCGCTGCCGCAGATCGTGGCCGCGGGCGTGCCCTTCTCGATCAACTCCGACGACCCGCCGATGTTCGGCACCACGCTCGAGGAGGAGTACGCCGTCGCCGCGCACCTGCTCGAGCTGGACGCGGCAGGGGTCGCCGGGCTGGCCAAGGCCGCCGTCACCCAGTCGTTCCTGCCGACCACGACCCAGCAGAAACTGCTGACCGAGATCGACGACTACACCGAAAAATGGCCCGCGTGAGTCAGTGACCCGCGTAGAGCGGGTCCTGCCAGACGGCGAGGACGGCGAGGATGCCGATCGTCAGGATCGTCACCACGCGGATCATGCGGCGCCGGTTGAACCGGCCCTTGGGCTCGTCCTCGTCGACCAGCGGTGCGGTGCGGGTATCCGTGTCCAGCATTGTCATCTCCCTGGATATCGCTGACCGGCCTAGCCGGGCAGCGCCGTCCAACTCTGGTGCCGGGTCCGTCCCGGGCTCTGCAGTGCGAGCAGGCGGGCCTCGCCGAAGCGCTGGCTGCCCACGCCGACGGCCAGGCCGCCGACGCTCGTGCGCAGGCTGAAGCCGTAGTCGGTGGCGAAGAGCCGCCACCGGCCACCCGCGCTGCAGTCGCCCTGGACCAGCGGGGCACCGGCCACCGGGTTGCCGCCCAGCGGGCCGACGCACTTGCCGGTGGCTTTCGACTGCAGCGAAAACGTGTCGGCCCCCGCGGGGACCAGCTTCCACTGTTGCTGGGCGTTGCCGTCGGTGCCGCCCAGCGTGACGGGTGTTCCGTTCGCCGACCGCGCGGCGTAGAGATCCGCCGCGTCGTCGCCGGTCAGCGAGTTGGTGAGCACGAACCACGTGTTCGCCGCCGGGCGGGCCGCTGGTGCCGACTGGGCCTGGCCCTTGGCGGCGTACCCGAGCTCGGTGTTGCTGATCGTCACGGCGTATTTGCTGTCCGGCCTGAGGCCGATGAGCCGGGCGCGGGTGGCCACTGTGGTCGCCACGGTCACGCCGTCGACCTGCACCTGGTACTTCGCGGTCGGGGACGCCGCGCTCCAGGTCAGCCGCACGGACGTACTCGTGGGATCGCGGATCTCGAGAACGGCCTCGACCCCGGCGGCCGCGGCCTCGGTGGTCGGCAGCGCCGAAGAAAGCGAGGGCGCTGGTTCGTCGCCACCGCCGTCCGCGAAGCCGCTGGACTGCTGCCCGGCGTTCGAGGGTGCCGTGGACGGCTCGTCGGAGGGGGCCGCCACCGCGTTGGGCGCGTCGGGCAGGTCGTCACCGCCATCGCTGCGCAGCAGGAACTCGTTCAGCGCGACGTTCCAGTTGTCGGCGAGGTAGCTCTCCTGCTTCGGGTTGGTGCTGAAGTAGTCGTCGTGCCCGCAGTCGAGACGCGTCTCGTGCTGCTTGGGGCAGACGTCGCGCATCGCTTTGCCCGACCGGTCCGGCCGGCACAGCAGGTCGTAGTTGTCGGTGCAGCTCCCGCCGCCGGTGGAGTTCGGCGAGTCCTGCAGCACCGCGCCCAGCATGTGGGTGGTCTCGACGGCGGCCACCGAGGAGCTCCAGCACCCGGAGTCGACCCGGCCGTACGACGGGCCGCCGTTGTTGCGGTTGCCGAGCCCGGGTCGCTTGTCGGCGATGTACGTGCCGATGCCGCAGTACACGTGGCTGTCGGCGAACATGAGGTATTTGCGGTCGGTGCGGTTGTAGCCGAGCGTCTGCAGCGCCGCGATGGTGCGGTCGAAGGACGCGAGCGCGCCGGTCGGCAGCTGCACCTCGTGCACGTCCACCCGGCACTGCGGGGTCGTCACGTAACGGATGTGCCGGGAGCCGCCCGTCTCGGCCGCGCTCTGGTCGTAGATGCTGTCCACACCCGCCGACCAGTTGCGGATCGACCCGGCGTACTCGCTGTAACGGCTCGGGGTGCCGAACTCGTGCAGGTAGAGCACCTGGACGCGTTTGCCCGAGCGGCCGTCGGCCTCGCAGGCCACGTCGTGCGTACCCATGATGAAGTCGGCCTCGCCGGGAGCCGCGTCCGGGATCAGCGCTGGCGAGCCCACCGACAGCGAGGCACCGCCCTCGTCACGCACGATCTCGGCGTCGGACGGGACCGCTCCGGTCTCGCGCCGGGGCTCGTCCGGCGTCGGCGCTGCGGCTGTCACGGGGGCGACGTCCTTGCTCACCGACATCCCGGTGGGCGCGACGTCCGGGCCGTAACTGCAGGTCTCCTCGTCCAGCGAGAACGTGCCGGCACACAGCGAATCCGACGCGGCCGCCTTCAGACCGGCGTAGACCATGCCCTGGGTGCGGTTGTCGTCGGGCAGGGCGCCGTACGACACCTGCTGGTCGCCCTGGTCCTTGCCGGAGCCGAAGCTGCCGGTGACGATCCCGGGGCCGACGACCCCGCCGACGCCGAGCAGGACGACACCCAGCGCGAGTGGGAGCAGCCGGCGCGTGCGCGAGGCCGCACGCCGGCGACCTCGGTCAGGGGCCTGCCGGCGCCCGGGCTGAGGTGCTTCCCCACGAAGCGCTAGCCGGCGGTGGGCGGACAAACCATCTCCTCGTGCTGCGGGTACGCGGTGGGAGGGGGCTATGGGGTGACCACCTCCCACCGCGCGGTGGCTTCACCGACCCTGGGTGTGGGGCTGGTGCGGGCTTCGGGCCGGGAAGCCGGATGGGATCGGGTTAGAGGTTGCCAGGCCCGCTACGTCAGGGGAATGCCTTTAATACAGATCTAAGCAATCGTTGTACCGTCCGGGGTAATTCAAGTCTCAGGCTGTGCTGGCCCGCGGCGGAAAACAGAATGTCAACCCGGGTGTTTGCGCCGGGAAGGGTCACGCTCGCGTGCCAATCTTCCGCGGCCGACCAGACCGAAACGGTTCGCCTGTTTCGGCGGGGCATCGGCGTCGGCGAGCAGCATCACCACGCTGGCGCCGCCCATCGCGGCCCGGGCCAGGCTCACCGAGCCGCCCGCGTCCTGCGCCGCGCGGCGGGCGATGTCCAGGCCGAGACCCGTCGAGCCCTGGTCGCTCTGGCCGCGCTGCATCGCCTTCTCCGGGTCGTCGATGCCCGGCCCGGCGTCGTCGATGCGCAGCGCCACCCAGCCGTCGCGGCGCGAGAGGCTGACCTCGAACGCGGTGCCCTGTGGGGTGTAGCGGAAGACGTTGCCCAGCACGGCGTCCAGGGCGGCGGCCAGCTCGGGGCGGGCCACCGGCACCGGGATGCGCAGCTGCGCGCCGACGACCTGGTACTTCCTGTTCTGGTCGCCGGCCAGCGCCGACCAGAAGACCATCCGGTCGCGCACCACCTCGGCGGCGTCGCAGAGGCCCTCCTCGGGGGCCTCCGCCACCTGGGCGGCCACCGCGGCCCGGGTCGTGTTGATCAGCTGGTCGACCTCGCCCTCCAGGGTGACGATGGCCTGCCTGATCCGCCGGATGCCGCGTCTGCGGTCCAGCTCGGCCGCGGAGAACTCGCCGATGTGGGTGTCGTCGGGGTCGAGCGCCTCGGCGTCCAGGCGCAGCACGGTCAGCGGCGTCCGCAACCGGTGCGACAGGTCGGCGACCAGCTCGCGTTCGCTGGTGCGGGAGGTGACGAGCCGGTCGGCCATCCGGTTGAAGGCGTACCCGGCCTCGGCCAGCTCGCGCGGCCCGGACGGCTGGATGCGCACGCCCAGGTCGCCGCCGCCGACGGCCATCGCGCCCTGGACCAGGTGCCGCACGGAGTCCACCGCGCCGCGGGCCAGCCGGTCGACCACGATCACCGAGCCGATGACGAGCCCGGCCATGATGCCGAGCAGGATCCACCAGTCGCGGGCGGTTCCGTCGCCGAGCTCGGAGTCGGCCACGAACACCTCGACGACCGAGGTCTTGCTGCTGACAGTGACGGGCTGTAACCGTACGGTGCCGCCGTCGACGTCGATCTCCACCGGCTGACCAGCGCCGGCCGCGTCGGTGAGCGCCTCGGCGGAGACCCGGCTGTTCTTCGTGTCGCCCGGGGCGTGCAGGACCAGGGTCCCACCGGCGGCCCTGGTCGCGGCCTCGATGCCCTTCTTGCCCGAACCGGCGGTCACCGCGCCGGCGACCGTGGCGCTGCGCTGGGCGGCCGCGGACATGGCTTTGTCACGATGGTCGGCCCGCAGCTCCCAGCCCAGCGGGATGAGGAACGCGAGCGAGGCGACAGCGGTGGTGGCGGCGGTGACGTAGGCGAGCCGCGCCCTCAGTCCGGCGCCACCAACCGGAATCCGACCCCCCGCACGGTGCGCAGGTAGCGAGGCTTCGCCGCGGATTCGCCCAGTTTCCGACGGAGCCAGTACAGATGCACGTCGATCGTCTGGTCCTCGCCGACCGATGGCTGTCGCCATACCTCCTCCAACAGCTCACGACGGGAAACCACCCGGCCCGGACGCGCGGCCAGATAGGCAAGCAGATCGAATTCCTTGCGGGTCAGCGCCAGCGCCTCGCCGGCGAGGGTGGCGCTGCGCTCACCGATGTCGACGCGCAGCTCACCGACCTCGTGGACGGCGGGCTGGGCGGTGCGGCTGGCCCGGCCGACGCGGCGCAGCACCGTGGTGATCCGCGCGTCGAGGTGGGCGCCGGTGAACGGCTTGACCATGTAGTCGTCGGCGCCGGCCCGCAGCAGCCGCACCACGGTCTGCTCGTCGTCGCGGGCGGTCGCGATGATGATCGGGACGTCGGTGATGCCGCGCAGCATCCGCAGCGCGTCGGAGCCGTCCAGATCGGGCAGGCCCAGATCGAGCACGACCAGATCGGGGGTCTCGGCGGCGACGCGGCGCAGGGCGTCGAGTGCCGTTCCGACGGCGTGCACGGCGTGCCCCCGGTCGGCCAGCGACCGGAGCATCGCACCGCGCACGACGTGGTCGTCCTCGACGAGCAACACCGTGGCCATGCGAAGAAGGTACTGCCCTTGGCAAGATAGACCGAATCCGTCATCCAGCGACATCACTCGGCTACTGAGCGTCATGGAAAACGTAGTAGGATTCGCGTACCGATGACTTTCACTCTCTTTCCTGACACGAGGGCGGCACTGGCCGCCGACGCACTGACCGGACTCTCCGTGGGCGACGCACTCGGCGCCCAGTTCTTCGTCCCGGGGCATTCCCTGGACGTCCCGCCCGACCCGCCGTGGCCGTGGACCGACGACACCGAGGAGGCGTGCTGCCTCGTCGCCGCGCTCACCGCCGGTGACGACCCCGAGTTCGACCGCGACCACTTCGCCGACCTGCTCGGGCAGCACTTCGAGCCCTACCGCGGTTACGGCCCCGGCGCCGTGGTGATGCTGCGGCAGATCCGGGAGGGCACACCCTGGCCGATCGCCGCCGCGGCCGCCTTCGACGGGCAGGGCTCGGCGGGCAACGGCGCGGCCATGCGGGCGGCACCGCTGGGCGCCTGGCACGCCGACTCGCTCGCGCACGCCGCGGCTCAGGGGGCCCGTGCCGCCGAGGTCACCCACGCGCACCTCGAAGGCATCGCGGGCGCGGTGGCCGTCACCGTCGCTGCGGCGGTCGCGGCCGCTGCACGCCTGGAAGGGCAGCCGGTGGACCTGCTGGGTGCGGTCCTTGCGCACACACCCCAGAGCCGGGTACGCGACGGGCTGCGCGCCGCCACCACGATCAGCTCGGCCACCGCGGCGGCGTACGAGCTGGGCAACGGCACCCGCGCGATGGCGCAGGACTCCGTGCCGCTCGCGATCTGGGTCGCCGCCCGGCACCTGGACGACTACCCGGCGGCCGTCCAGGCCTGCATCGCCGCGGGCGGTGACATGGACACCACGGCGGCGATGGCCGGCGGGATCGTCGCAGCGCACACGGGCATCGCCGGGATCCCCGCGGAATGGATCCAGGCCCGCGAGCCGCTGCCTAAATGGGTGGCTGCGTCGCCCGAAGCGTGAACAATTGAACGCAGTAGCATCGTGACCGACCTCAACACAAGAGCTGAAGGAGATCCACCGTGTCTGCACCCCGTTCCCATGCTGCGGCCGACGTCCTAGTCGTCCCGGCCGGGACCACGGCGGCCGACGCGGTGGCCGCCGCCGGCCTGCCCCAGTCCGGCCCCAAGGCGATCGTCGTGGTCAAGGACTCCTCGGGCCGGCTGCGCGACCTCACCTGGGTGCCCGCCCAGGACAGTGAGATCACCCCGGTGTCGATGGACTCGCCCGACGGGCTGAGCGTGCTGCGCCACTCGGCCGCGCACGTGCTGGCCCAGGCCGTGCAGGACATCTTCCCGGAGGCCAAGCTCGGCATCGGCCCGCCGATCGAGAACGGCTTCTACTACGACTTCGACGTCACCAAGCCGTTCCAGCCGGACGACCTCGGCAAGCTCGAGAAGCGGATGCAGGAGATCGTCAAGGCGGGGCAGACCTTCCGCCGGCGCGAATACTCCTCGCTGGACGAGGCCAAGGCGGAGCTGGCGCACGAGCCCTACAAGCTCGAGCTCGTCGACATCAAGGGCGATGTCGACGACAGCGAGGTCATGGAGGTCGGCGGCGGCGAGCTGACCCATTACGACAACCTCGACAAGGACGGCAACCGCGTCTGGGGCGACCTGTGCCGCGGCCCGCACCTGCCCAGCACCCGGTTCATCCCGGCGTTCAAGCTCATGCGCTCCGCCGCTGCCTACTGGCGTGGTAGCGAGAAGAACCCGCAGCTGCAGCGCATCTACGGGACCGCGTGGCAGAGCCGGGACGAGCTGAAGGCGTACCTCAACCGTCTTGCCGAGGCCGAGCGCCGCGACCACCGCAAGCTGGGCGCCGAGCTGGACCTCTTCTCCTTCCCCGAGGAGATCGGCAGCGGCCTGGCCGTCTTCCACCCCAAGGGCGGTGTGATCAAGCGCGAGATGGAGGACTACGTCCGCGCGCGCCACATCGAGGAGGGCTTCCAGTACGTAGGCACCCCGCACATCACCAAGGAGGGTGTGTTCCACACCTCCGGGCACCTGCCGTACTACGCCGACACCATGTTCCCCCCGATGCACATGGAGGGGGCCGACTACTACCTCAAGGCGATGAACTGCCCGATGCACAACCTGATCTTCAGGTCGCGCGGGCGGTCCTACCGTGAGCTGCCGATGCGGCTGTTCGAGTTCGGCTCGGTCTACCGCTACGAGAAGTCCGGCGTGGTGCACGGCCTGACCCGGGTCCGCGGCCTGACCCAGGACGACTCGCACTCGTACGTCACCGCCGAGGACGCCCCGGGCGAGATCAAGCACCTGCTGAACTTCGTGCTGTCGCTGCTGCGCGACTTCGGCCTGGACGACTACTACCTCGAGCTGTCCACCCGCGACCCCAAGAGCGACAAGTTCATCGGCTCGGACGAGCAGTGGGAGGTCGCGACCAAGGTGCTCGAGGACGTCGCCACCGAGTCCGGTCTGGAGCTGGTGGCCGACCCGGGCGGCGCGGCGTTCTACGGCCCGAAGATCAGCGTGCAGGTCAAGGACGCGATCGGCCGTACCTGGCAGATGTCGACCATCCAGTACGACTTCAACCAGCCGGCCCGTTTCGGCCTGGAATACCAGGCCGCCGACGGCACCCGGCAGGAGCCGGTGATGATCCACTCGGCGAAGTTCGGCTCCATCGAGCGGTTCTTCGGCGTGCTGGTCGAGCACTACGCGGGCGCGTTCCCGGCCTGGCTCGCCCCGATCCAGGTCGTCGGCATCCCGATCCGCGACGACCACGCCGACTACCTGCAGGAATTCGTCACCCTCCTGCGCAAGGAAGGCCTCCGCGCCGAGGTCGACTTCTCCACCGACCGCATGCAGAAGAAGATCCGCACCGCCCAGCAGCAGAAGATCCCGTTCATGGCGATCGCCGGCGACGACGACGTCAACGGCGGCACGGTCTCCTTCCGCTACCGCGACGGCTCCCAGCGCAACAACATGCCGCTGGCCGAGGCCGTGGCCCACGTCGCCGAGATCGTCCGCTCCCGCACCAACA
Source organism: Winogradskya consettensis (assembly GCF_018332715.1). Lineage (GTDB taxonomy): Bacteria > Actinomycetota > Actinomycetes > Mycobacteriales > Micromonosporaceae > Actinoplanes > Actinoplanes consettensis. Next base: position 75,684 of record NZ_BOQP01000001.1, read on the forward strand.
TCGGACCGTCCGCGGCCTGATCTTTTCAAGACATTCGGGGGGTACGGGCACCGCGCCAGTACCCCCCCGAATTGTCTATTTGAGGATCGGGAACCAGCCGTCCTCATTCGTGTCGCAGGTACCGATGGTGGCGTCGGCGGCGATGCGCAGCAGCTCCGCCTTGCTGAGGTGGTGGTAGTCGGTGGTCTGGAGCCCGATGGCGCACGACGCGGTCTCGACGAACAGCCGGCTCTCGTTCTCCGGGTGGGTTTCCCCCGGCACGGTGTTGCCCTCGGAATACCAGGCGGGGAAGCCGTTCACCGTGTCGGACGGCTCGCTGAGCCCGGAATGGTTACGCCAGGTCTCGCCGCTCCTGTCCGTGATCTGCAGGGTGATGGGGCTGCCCTGGCCCTGGTCGGGGCCGGACTGCGCAGGCTCGGGATGCTGGGAGGCCTCCCATTCCGGTCTCCGATCGAGCGCGGAGATCGTGAGCTGTTGCAGCCCGCGGTCCGCCGGTGTGGAGGACTCGACGGATGTCACCGTGAGCCCCTCGGGCAGCCAGCCGAGTTGCAGCGGTCCCCGGACCGGCGCGAGGGGCCCGGTGCGGATCGCCGCGGCGAGCCGGAACAGGCGGTCGTAGTTGAAGTCGTTCGCCCTGACGGTGGTCCAGCGGCCGTCCCGGTCCTTCCACGCCACGAAGTTGTAGATGAGCTCGATGCCCATGTTGGGCGCGAGCGACGGCATGGGGATGATCGGGGTCGGTGTGCTCCCCGGCCCAAGCTCGTTGACGTCGAGCCTGGGCAGCCACAGCGCATCGTGACCGGCCACCTTGATGGCACGCCCGGTGGGAAGCCTGGACGCGTCGAACCGGCCCGGGTCGAAGACCTGCACGAGATAGTCGCCGGGGTATTCCTCCGTGGGGTGCTCCTGCGCGACGACGAGCTCCTGCCGCCCGATGACCGCGGACCAGTGCTCCACCGTGAAGCCGGAGCCCGCGGCGATGCTGACGTTCATGTCCGACGGTGCGCGGGGTGTCACCGAGGCGGGCGGCGGCGACGAGTCGAGGTGCCGGGCGACCGGCAGTCCGATCGCGACGACCGCCACCGCCACCGCGGCGGCGACCGTTGCGGTGATCTTGCGCCGGCGGCGTACCCGGACGGCACCCGCCTGGGCGGCCTCGATCATGCCGTGGCCGTCCGGGGCGGATCCGGCGTGCAGCTCCAGCATGGCGCGGAGATCGTTCGTGCTGGTCACGGCAGTACCTCCTCGGGCGCACCCGCGGGGAACTCGATGCCGAGCTCCGTCAGGGCGCGGCTCACGTAGCCGCGGACGGTGCTCGTGCGGCAGCCCAGCGCCTCGGCGATCTCCTGGTCGGAGAGGCCCTCGTAGAAGCGCAGCACCAGGGCGGCGCGCTGCCGTTTCGGCAGGTCACCGAGGAGCTTCCACAAACCGTCGCCGGCCGCCGGCTTTTTGTGGCGGCGCCAGGACAGGTATTCGTCGGTCACCAGGCGGCGTGCGTACGCGTACGGCTCGCCGGTGCGCTGGATCCGCTCCCACTTGACCAGGGAGCGGGTCAGCACCTCCCGCACGATGTCCCGGGCCTGGTCGTGATCGCCGCTGAGCAGCATCGCGTAGCGCAACAGTGCCGGCAGCCGTGCGGCGGCGAACTCCTCGAACCGCATTCGCCCTCCCCGTTCCTCTCCCTCCCGTCTCATCCGGCCGGTGACCAGGTCGCCCGGTTGGTGCAGTCCGCGATGGTCAGGTTCTCCGCGACCTTGCGCAGGGTCGCGTCGTCGACCGTCTGGTCCGGCGTGCCGCCCCAGCGCCGGGTCCCGACCGTGACCAGGCAGGTCGGCGTCTCGACCAGCAGCTCGGATGTGCCGTCGCGGACGTAGGCGGGATGACCGCCGACCGGCTTCACGGACCGGTAGAGATCGCTCTTCTGCTGCGACCAGATCCGATCCGGCAGCGGCTCCGTCTCGATCCGGACCGGGTCCTCGCCCGGGTTGTCAGTCGGTTTGGTGGCCCAGGACCAGGTCACCCCGATCGTCTCCGACTGATCGACCGTGGTGCTCGAGGCCACCATCTGCGGAGGCAACCAGCCGACCCGATAGGGCACGAGCACGTCGCGGGGTGTGGTGAACCTCAGCTGCTCGGCGACGGCGATCTTGTCGGCCCGGTTACCGGCGCGGACGCTGACCCATTCACCCCCGGGTAGTTGCCAGCCGAGGAGCGGTACAGCATCGGGGGTTCTCCCCTCGCTGGGGTTCGCCGTGTACCAGGCGTCATGCCCGTTGATGGTCAGCCGCTCGCCCGCGGTCAGCGTCTTGGTGTCGTACCCCGGGCGTGCCGCGACGGTGACCGACACGACGCCCCACTGCAACCGCTGCGAATCCCGTCCGGTGGACTGGGTGACCGGGGTGAAGCCGTCGGCCATCGTGATCGTCGTCTGGGTGGCTGCCCGGGGCGGGACGACCACGGGGTCGTGGTGGCGCAGGCCGGCGGCGACTGCGATGCCGCCGCCGGTGACCGCGACGACGGCGAGGGCGGCGATCCAGGACTGCCAGCGGCGGCGGATCCGGCGGCGGGCGGCGGCTTCGCGGGCCTGGTCGATCAGGCCGTGGCCGTCGGGGGCCTGGTCGGCGTACGCGTCGAACATGTGGTGCAGGTCGTCCAGCGTGGTCATGGCAGCACCTCCGTGTTCTGGGTGACCTCGACGCGGAGCGTGGCCAGGGCGCGGCTGGCGTACGCGCGGACCGTGCTGGTGCGGCAGCCGAGCGACTCCGCGATCTCCTCGTCGGTGAGGCCCTCGTAGAAGCGCAGCACCAGCACGGCGCGCTGCTGTTTCGGCAGGTCGCCGAGCAGCTTCCACAGGTCCTCGTCCCGGCGGTGCGGGGCGGCGGCGGGGTGGTCCAGGTCGTCGTCGCGCAGCGGGACGGTGACCACGCGCTTGCGGCGTCGCCAGGACAGGTATTCGTTGGTCACCATGCGGCGTACGTAGGCGTACGGCTCGTCGGCCCGCGCGATCCGGTCCCATTTGACCAGTGCGCGGGTGAGCACCTCCTGCACGATGTCCCGGGCATGTTCGCGATCGCCGCTGAGCAGCATCGCGTAGCGCAGCAGCGCGGGTAACCGCGCCGCGGCGAACTCCTCGAAGTGCATCCACCCTCCCCGTCGAAACTTTCTACACAGTGCAGACGTCGCGCGGGGGGAATCCGCTGTGCGTAGGGTTGGGGATGTGAGTGAGGACGGGCTCGACCGGCTGTGGACCCCGCACCGGATGGCGTACATCTCGGGTGAGGATCGTTCCGACGCCTACGAGCAGCCTGAGGGTTGCCCGTTCTGTGTCGGGCCGGGCCTGCCGGAGCAGGACAGTCTGGTGGTGGCGCGTGGCGAGCTCGTGTTCGCGGTGCTGAACCTCTACCCGTACAACCCGGGTCATCTTCTGGTCTGTCCCTATCGGCACGTCGCCGACTACACCGACCTGACGCCGGCCGAGACCGTGGAGGTCGCCGAGTTCACCCAGCGTGCGATGCGGGTGATCCGGGGGGTGAGCAGTCCGCACGGGTTCAATCTCGGGATGAACCAGGGCTCGGTGGCGGGTGCCGGGATCGCCGCGCACCTGCATCAGCACGTGGTGCCGCGGTGGGGTGGCGACGGCAATTTCATGCCCGTCATCGCCCAGACCAAGGTGCTGCCGCAGCTCCTCGGCGACACCAAGGAGCTGCTGGCGAAGGCGTGGGCTACTTCACCGCCTGAGCCTCGCTGACCGCTTCCTGCCAGGCCAGTGCCGGGACCAGCTGGCCGATCTCGACCTTGCTGAGCTTGTTCTCCACGATGGTGCGTACGGCGGCGTTGTGCAGGCCGAGGTACTGCGCCGGCTTGCGGGAGACCGCGGCGGTGAAGATCTTGCCGACGGGGGCGTCGGAGAAGAACGAGTTCTGGAAGCCGGTCACCGCCGGGTCGTCGTAGAGCGCGGGTACGGACGGCAGGTTGCCCGTCTCCTTGAAGATCCGCAGCTGCTGGGCGGGCGCGGTGAGCCAGGCCGCCAGCGCGTACGCCTCCTTGGGGTGGGAGCTCTGCTTCGGCACGGTCAGCCACGAGCCGCCCCAGTTGCCGGAGCCGCCCGGGACGGCGGTGACGTCCCACTGCCCGCGGGTGGCCGGGGCGTTCTGCTGGATCAGGCCGAGCACCCACGCGGGGCAGGTCAGCGTCGCGAACCGGCCGCCCTGCAACGCCGCCATCCACTGGGCGTTGAACGCCACGTACTTCGCCGACTCGCCGGACTCGATCATGTCGACGGTCAGGTCCCAGGCGGTGCGGACGCCGGGCTTCTGGTCCATGACGAGCTTCTCGTCGCGGTCGTAGTACGCGGTGGGCTGCTGGGCCAGGATCTGGTTGTAGATGTTGCTGGCCGCGTCGGTCCACTTCACCGGCAGGTCGGCGGCCTGGAAGCGCTGACCGGCGGCGATGTACTTCTCCCACGTCGGCCACAGCTTCGCCACCGATTCGCGGTCGGTGGGCAGCCCGGCGGCCTTGAACAGGTCGGGGCGGTAGCACATGGCCAGCCCGCCGACGTCGGTCCCGAGCCCCATCTGGCCGGTTCCGTCGGCGCTCAGCGTGGCGTCCCATTTCCAGGGCAGCCAGTTGCTCTTCAGGTCACCGGCGCCCAGGTCGAGCAGGTTGACGAAGTCGGCCGAGCGGTTGCGGAACTCGACGACGTAGCCCTCCTCGACGGCGACCACGTCACCGGTGCCCCTACCCGCGTCGAGACGCTGGGTGAGCAGCTCGTGGTGCTTGGTGAACGCGGTGACCCGTTCGACGACGCGCAGCTCGGGGTGGGCGGCCTCGTACTCGCGCAGCAGCGTCTTGTAGCCGAAGCTGCCGAAGTCGTCGATGGTCAGCGTGATCCTCTTGTCGTCGGCCGCTCCCGTGGTGCCACAGCCGGCCAGGGCGGTGAGCAGGGTGAGACCGGCGACGAGTCTGCGTACTCGGTTCATGACGCTGCCACCTCGGAGGCGCTGGAACGGGCCAGTTGCCAGGCGGACAACCAGTTGGGGACCTTGCCGGCGGGCATCGGGCGGCACAGGGCGTACCCCTGCAGGCCGTCGACGCCGAGTGCGATGAGCCGGTCGGCGCTCGCCCGGCTCTCGACCCCGACGACGACGCTGGTCAGGCCGAGGTCGGCGGCGATGCGGACGAGACCGGCGACGATCCGCTCGGCGGCCAGGCTCTCCGGGAGCAGCCGGACCAGTTCACGGTCGATCTTGAGCCGGCTGACCGGCGCGCGGGCGACGGTCAGCCAGTGGGTGGTGCCGGCGCCGACGTTGTCGAGCCCGACGGCGATGCCGGTGTCGGCGAGCCGGGTCAGCGCGGCGGCCACCCGGGGCGGGTCGGCGGCGAGCGTGGCCTCGCGGAACTCGATGCTCAGCGCCGACAGTGGCAGCCCGGCCGTCTCGGCGATGCCGGTGACCAGCTCGGGGAGGGCGTCGTCGACGAGGTTCTGGGTGGCGAGGTTCACCACCAGGCGTACGTCGTGGCCCGCGGAGCGCCAGCCGGCAGCCTCGGCCGTCGAGGTGCGCAGCATCCACTCGGTGAGCGGGTGGATGAGCGAGGTCTGCTTGACGGCGGGCAGGAAGTCGCTCGCGGTGAGCAGCCCGTACTCCGGGTGGTTCCAGCGCAGCAGGGCCTCGAGGTCGCGGACGTCGCCGGCGGCGGTGAAGATCGGCTGGTAGTGGAGTTCGAGCTGGCCGTCCTCCAGGGCGTTGCGCAGCTGGGGGAGCAGGGTGACGTGCATGCCGCCCGCTTCGGGGCCGGTGTCCGCCGGGTCGTGGCGGACCACGCCGCCGCCGCGCTGCTTGGCGCGGTACATGGCCTGGTCGGCGCGTTGCAGCAGGGTGCTCAGATCCGTGCCGTCGGCGGGGGCCAGCGCCACGCCGATGCTGGCGCCGACCTCGACGGTCAGGCCGTCGAGGACGACCGGGTGGCGGACGGCCTCGGACACGGCCTGCGCGACGGCCAGCGTGCCGGCGGTGCCGGTGCGGGGCAGCAGCACCGCGAACTCGTCGCCGCCGAGCCGGATGGCGGTCCCGGCGCCCTGGCAGGCCCGGTCGATCGCCGCCGCGACGGCGGCGAGCAGCTGGTCACCGGCGTGGTGCCCGAGCGAGTCGTTGATCCCCTTGAAGCCGTCGAGGTCGAGCAGGAGCAGGCCGGCCGGGCGTGCCTCCGTGGCGTGTGCCAGCGCGGGGACGGCCGCCCGGCGCAGCTTCTCGCGGTTGCCGAGACCGGTGAGCGGGTCGTGCACGGCGGCGTGGTCCTGGTCGCGTTGCCGGCGCCGGACCAGCAGCACCCCGGCGATCGCGACCAGCAGCACGAACAGCCCGCCGCCGTAGAGCAGGTGGGTGGAGCGGGCGATCGAGGTGTCGACCCCGCGGCGGGGGAGCAGGACCACGGCGAGCGCGTCCACGATCCCGTCGCCGTTGGCGTCGTACGGGTAGCTGACCGCGAGCAGCTTCTCCCCGGTGCCCGGATCGGTGGCGCTGGCGGCGGTGGGATGCCCGACCAGGGCCGCGGCGCGCCGGGCGGCGGTGAGCGGGCCGGCGAGCTGGTGGTCGAAGTCGGCGTAGACGAGCCGGTCGTCGGTGAGCGACCAGATCATCAGGCCGCGCAGTTCACCCTTCTGCTGCAGCAGGACGACGTCGGTATCGAGCTGGGCGCGGTTGGCGGGGTGCAGCCGTACGGTGATGTCGTCGAGCGTGACGCTGCGGTCGATGACCAGCGAGCTGATGATCACGACGCCCTGCAGCGCGCTGTCCAGCGTGCGGGTGCGGATCTGCTGTTCGAGGGCGTAGACCCCGGCACCGAGCGTGGCCAGCACGACGACGAGCACGGCGAGCAGCACGCGCCAGGACGTCAGGGCGCGTGGCTGAGTTCCGCGTCGGGGGGCCACGGTGGTGAGATCGACACCACGGCGGCCAAGTTGAGTAACTAGCCGATTACAGCGAGTGCTCGGATGCCGGCGGCGACCTGTTCCGCCGACGGTGCCCGCGCCGGGTCGATCAGCCACTGGATCATCACGCCGGACATCAGTGCCATCGCGACGGAGCCGACCGAGCGTACGGTGCCGTCGTCCAGGCCCTCCTCCTCGCGCCCGGTGAGCATGGCCGCGAGGCCGCTGCGGCCCTGCTGCATCCCGTCGGCGATCTGTCCGCGCAGCTCGGGGCTGTGCTCGCTCTGGATCATCGCCTCGATGCTGGCCAGCCAGGTCGCGCGGTGGGTCTCCAGGGTGCTCAGCGTCCGCCGCCAGTAGCTCACCAGCGGATCACCGTACTCGTCGCCGCCGCCGGTGGCCAGCGCTGCCCCGACGGCGTCGCCCCACTCCTCGATCGCGCTCAGCATCGCGGCGTTCAGCAGGCCCTGGGTGGAGCCGTAGTGGTAGCCGATCGAGCCCAGGTTGGCGCCGTCGGACGCGGCCACGATGTCGCGCGCCGTGGTGTGCGCGTAACCCCTCTCCGAGAGGCACCGCTTCGCGCCCTCGAGCAGTTTTTCGCGTTGACCCATGGTTGCCATCCTAGGTTCTATACAAACGTGTAAGACATTTGTATAGTACGAGCATGACTCAGCGATCCGTACTGATCTCAGGAGCCGGCCTCGCCGGACCGGCCCTCGCCTACTGGCTGCACCGGCACGGGCTGCGCGCCACGGTCGTCGAGCGGGCCCCGGCCCTGCGCGACGGCGGCTACAAGGTCGACATCCGGGGCGCCGCGACCGAGGTGCTCAAGCGGATGGGCCTCTACGAGCAGGCGCGGGCGGCCGACACCGGCATGCAGACCGTCACCTACGTGAAAGCCGACGGCGGCCGCATCGCCACCCTCGACGCCGACCTGCTGATGGGCCGGCGCGGCGACGACCTCGAGGTGATGCGCACCGACCTGACCCGGATCCTCCACGACGCGACCGCGGCGGACACCGAATACCTGTTCGGCGACTCGATCGCCGTGCTCGACGAGGACGCCGACGGGGTCACGGTGACGTTCACCAGCGGGCTGATCCGGCGCTTCGACCTGGTGGTGGGTGCCGACGGGCTGCACTCGAAAACCCGGCGGGCGGCGTTCGGTGAGGTGCCGTTGCGACACCTGGGGGCGTACATCTCCATCTTCGACGTCCCGGAAGATCTCGGCCTGGACCGGGAGGAGGTCTTTTTCAGCGCACCCGGGCGAATGGTGTTCGCCTACAGCACCGGGCCCGGCATTCCGGCGAAAGTGGGCATGATCTTCGCGTCGCCCGAGCAGTCGTTCGCGGACCCGCGGGCGGAACTGCGGAAACGGTTCGCCGCAATGGGGTGGCGGGTCGGCGAATTCCTGGCCGCGCTCGACGGCGTCGACGACCTGTATTTCGACTCGCTGAGCCAGGTGGAGATGCCGCGCTGGTCACGCGGGCGGGTGGTGCTGCTCGGCGACGCCGCCTACTGCCCGTCCCCCTCATCCGGGCAGGGAACGAGCCTCGCGCTGGTCGGCGCGTATGTGCTGGCCGATGCGCTGGCTTGCGCCGACGGGCATGAAGAGGCGTTCTCGCTTTACGAGAGCGGGCTCCGGGCGTACGTGGAAAAGAACATGGCCTATGGCCGCAAGATGGCGTCGGACATGGTGCCCGGCGGGCGTCTCCAGATCGGTTTCCGCAATTACGGCATGCGGACCCTGCGTTTCAACCCCTGGAAACGGCAGATCATCGACATGGTGACCCGGCCTCTGCAGGAGGCCGCTAATGCCGTATCGCTTCCGCGAGATGCGGCGGCATAGCTTCATGCCGGACATGGGTACGCGTAAAGCTGCCCCCGCCCGACGTCAGCGCCCGCAACTCCACCGCATACCGGACCAGCTCGGCGGCCTCCCGCAGGTCCACCACCGGATATCCGGCGATCAGGCCACGGGCTCGGTGCCCAGCTCGACACCGCCGGCCCGGAGCCGGTCGAGCACCACCTCGGCGTGCGACTCGCCCATGCACCAGAGCACCAGCTGGCGGGTGTCCGGGTTGCGGTCCAGCCGCAGCGTCGGATCACCGGCCACGAGCTGGGCGAGGTTCTTGGCCAGCGCGTCCTCGTCGGAGCGCGACCGGGCCACCACGGCGATCGGCAGCAGCGGCTCCGGCATGCTCCACGGCTCCATGAGCAGGGGCTGCTCCTTGCCGGAGAGGGTGTCACCGGTCTCCGCGCTGCCCGACTCGGTGATCGCGCAGATGTCGCCGGCCACGCAGAGACCGACCTCGCGCAGCTGGGCGCCGAGCGGGGAGTAGACGTGCGCGATGCGCTCGTCGGCGTCGTGGTCGGGGTGGCCGCGCTCTTCCAGGCCGTGCCCGGAAGCGTGCACCACCTGCTCGGGGCGCAGTGTGCCGGAGAAGACCCGCACGAGCGAGACGCGCCCGACGTGCCGGTCGATCGTCGTCCTGATCACCTCGGCCACGAGCGGGCCGTCCGGGTCGCAGGTCAGCGGGGGCAGCGGGCTGCCGTCCACCCCGGTCACCACCGGCAGGTCGTGCTCCATCGGTGTGGGCGCGGCGTTGACCAGGCCGTCCAGCAGCGCGTCGAGCCCGACACCGGTCGCTGAGCAGACTGGGATGACCGGGTAGAACGTCCCCCGGGCCACGGCCTTCTCCAGGTCGGGCACGAGCGTCGCGGTGCTGATCAGCTCGCCCGCGACGTACGTCTCCATCAGATCCTCGTCCTCGCTCTCGGCGATGATCGCCTCGATGAGCAGGTCGCGGTCGTCCTTGATCGGCATCAGGTGGGCCTGCTCGAACTCGGCCTCGCGCGGCGGATAGCCCGTCGAGTAGTCCAGCACCCGGAGCGTGACCAGGCCGATCAGCCCGGCGATCTCGGCGCCGTCGTCGCCCAGCATCGGCTGGTAGATCGGCAGCACGTTCTCGCCGAACGCGTCCTGGCAGTCCTGCAGCGTCTGCTCGTAGTCGGCGCGCGGATGGTCCAGCCGGGTGATGACAACCGCGCGGGGCATCCCGATCGCGGCGCACTCCTCCCACAGCGTGACGGTCGACTCGTCCACGCCGTCGGCCGCCGAGACCACGAAGAGCGCGGCGTCCGCGGCCCGCAGGCCGGCGCGCAGCTCCCCGACGAAGTCGGCGTATCCGGGGGTGTCGAGGAGGTTCACCTTCACCCCGTCGTGCACGAGCGGGGCGCAGGAGAGGGTCACGGAGCGTTGCTGGCGCACGGCGGCGGGATCGTGGTCGCTCACCGTGGTGCCCTCGGCCACCGAGCCTGCGCGGCTGATCGTGCCGGTCGCGGCGAGCAACGCCTCGACCAGCGTCGTCTTTCCCGCACCTGAGTGACCGACCAGCACCACGTTGCGTACCGTGCTGGGGTCGGTCGTGCCTTCCTGGGGCTTCTGCGCCATCACTCCTCCTCGAGTGGGCATTCTTCCGGACCTGGGTCCACCGCTCCGATGTAAGGGCGACCTTCATGGATCTGACACCCTCCGCGGTTGGAGCCGCGACCCTCGGTGATGGTGGCGGCGCGCTGTATGACGATCCGGCGACGCGTGACGCACGCCGTACCGGCTGCGGCCGGGGCGCCGTTATGGTGGGACGGCCATGGCAAAGATCGTGAACGTGACCGCCCGTGCCGTCGTTTCGTACGGCGTCAATCCCATCTCCCGTTTCCTGCTGCGTATCGGCGTCACGCCGAACGCCGTCACCGTCGCCGGCACCGTCGGGGTGCTGTTCGGCGCGTGGCTCGGCTCCCAAGGCGAGCTCCTCTGGGGCACCATCGTGGTCACCGCGTTCGCGCTCACCGACGCGCTCGACGGCACGATGGCCCGGATGCGCGGCAGAGGCGGCCACTTCGGCGCCCTGCTCGACTCGTCGATGGACCGCATCGCCGACGGCGCCGTCTTCGGCGCGGTCGTCTACTACATGGCCAGCGAGGGCAACCCCTACGGTGGCCTCGTCGCGGCGCTCGTCTGCCTCGTCGGCGGCCAGGTCGTCTCCTACGTGAAGGCCCGGGCGCAGAGCCTCGGCCTCAATGCGGACGTCGGCATCGCCGAGCGCCTCGAACGGCTGCTCATCCTCGGTGTCGGTGGTCTGCTCGGCAGTGCGGGCCTGGAATGGGGCCTGCCGGCCGCGCTCTGGGTGCTCGCGGTGCTATCCGTGATCACCGTCTTCCAGCGGCTCATCCACGCCTCGAAATCGGACAACCCCAGCGCTGAGCCGCCCGCACCGGTCGGGGCGGCGCCGATCCCGCCGGCCAGGGATGTGCGGTGAAGGACCGGCTCACCGAGCTCGGTTATGCGGCCGGGTGGCGGCTGACGCGGATGTTGCCGCTATCTGCCGCCCGGGCGGTGTTCAACCTCGGCGCCGACCGGGGGGCGAAGGGCAACGGGCCCGGCGTTCAGCGGCTGCGGCGCAACCTGCGCCAGGTGGTCGGTCCCGCGATGGCCGACGCCGAGCTGGACGAGCTGGTCCGGGCCGCCGTGCGGTCCTACGCGCGCTACTGGATGGAGGCGTTCCGGCTTCCGTCGCAGTCGAAGCAGGACTTCCTGCGTGACTTCGAGCTCGTCGAGGCCGAGGAGTTCCTCGGGGTGCTGGCGCAGGGGCGCGGCGTGATCCTGGCGCTGCCGCACACCGGCAACTGGGACGCGGCCGCTGCCTGGGTGGTATCGAACGGGTACAAACTGGTCACCGTCGCCGAGCGGCTCAAGCCCGAGGGGCTGTTCGAGCGCTTTGTCGCGTACCGCGAGAAGCTCGGCATGGAGGTCATCCCGCTCACCGGCGGGCAACGGCCTCCGCTCGATGTCCTGGCCGAGAAGGCCACCCAGGGGTACGCCGTAGCGCTGCTCGCCGACCGCGACCTCACCAAGAGCGGCGTCGAGGTCGAGTTCTTCGGCGGCCGCACGCGCATGCCACCCGGGCCGGCGCTGCTCGCGATCCGCACCGGGGCACCGCTCTACGCCGCCGACCTCTGGTTCACCGAGACGAAGACGATGGGCCGGATCCGCCGCGTCGAACCGGCCACCGAAGGCGCCCTCGACGTGCGGGTCAAACAGACGACCCAACGGCTTGCCGACGCGTACGCGCTGGGGATCGCCGACCACCCGCAGGACTGGCACATGCTGCAGAAACTGTGGCTCGGCCAGAGCGCCCGGGTCTAGGGGCGGGCGTGCGGATCGGGATCGTCTCGCCGTATTCGTTCGACGTGCCGGGCGGCGTGCAGAACCACATCGTCGACCTCGCCGAGGCACTGATCGGTCTCGGTCACGAGGTGAGCGTGCTGGCACCCGCCGACGAGGACTCCGAGCTCCCGCCGTACGTCGTCGCGGCCGGTCGCGCGCTGCCCCTTCCTTACAACGGCTCGGTGGCGCGCATCGCGTTCGGGCCGGTCTCCACCGCCCGGGTGCGCCGCTGGATCGCCCGCGGCAAGTTCGACGTGCTGCACGTGCACGAGCCGTTGACGCTGAGCCTGTCCCTGCTCGCCGTCCTCTCGGCCCGGGGCCCGGTGGTCGCCACGTTCCACACCGCGATGACCCGCTCGCGGGCGCTGTCGGCCGCCCAGGGCCTGCTCCAGCTCGTGATCGAGAAGATCACCGCCCGGATCGCGGTCAGCGAGCTCGCCCGCAAGGTCCAGGTCGAGCATCTCGGCGGCGGCGCGGTGGAGATCCCCAACGGGGTAGCGGTGGCCAAGTTCGCCGGGGTGCCCGCGCTGCCCGGGTGGCCGGGGGAGGGCGGGACGCTGGGCTTCCTGGGCCGGTTCACCGAGTCGCGCAAGGGGTTCGAGATCGTGCGTACGGCGTACGTCTCCCTGGCCCGCGAACGCCCCGGCCTGCGGCTGCTGGTCGCCGGTCCGGGTGACCGGGAGGGCCTCTACGACCAATTCCCGGCGGAGCTGCGCCCCCGGATCGAGTTCCTGGGCCTGGTCAGCGAGGCGGACAAGGCCCGGATGCTACGCAGCGTCGACATCTACGTGGCGCCCAACACCGGTGGCGAGTCCTTCGGCATGATCCTCACCGAGGCGATGGCAGCCGGCGCGGCGATCGCCGCCAGCGACCTCGACGCGTTCAAACGGGTGCTCGACGGCGGCCGGGCCGGTGCGCTGTTCCCCACCGGCGACGCGGAGGCGCTCACCGTCCTGCTCGGCGAGCTGCTCGACGACCCGGCCCGCCGCGCTGAGCTGGCCGCCCGCGCGACGATCGCGGTCCAGGCCTTCGACTGGCCCAGCGTCGCCCAGCGCGTCCTCGAGGTCTACGCCACCGCGATCGAGGCGACGGATGGGCGCGTCATGGACGAAGAGTGGGCGGAACCACGTCCCGGAGCGTGACCGTGTGGTGCGTTCAGGCACTACGATCCCGGCATGTGGTGGGTAACGGGTGCGGTCGTGGTGGTGGCGCTTCTGGCTACCTACCTCGCCTGGACCGCGCACCGCGTGGAGCGGGTTCACGTCCGCGCTCAGTCCGCCTCCCGGGCCCTCGACGCGCATCTGCTGCGCCGGGCGGCAGCCGCGGCGGTGGTCGCCGAGCAGACCGATTCCGTCGAGCTCTACGCGGCTGCCCGGCTGGCCCTCGACGCCGATGACGACGAGCGTGAGGCCGCGGAGAACGACCTCACCCGCCAGCTCAAGGCCGCGGCGCTGACCGGTGCCGACCCGGCCACCCGCACGCTGGTGCAGACCAGCCGGCGGGTCGTGCTGGCCCGCCAGGTGCACACCGACCTGGTCCGGGACGCGCTGACCGCCCGCCGCCGCCCGCTGGTGCGCATGCTGGGCATGGCCCGTCGCTACGAGCAGCCGCGCTACTTCGAGATGGTCGATCCGACGCTGGTCTCCGTGCCGGCTGTCACCCAGCGCGCTTCCGCTTCTCCCGCCGAGGCCGGGCTGGCGCTGAAGGCCACCTAGGGGTCGATTGGCCATCGGTGCGGGCTGTCTCCCGGCCTAAAATTCGGCTGTCTCGCGTTTACATCCCTGTGAGGAGTCGATTCACCGTGTCCGAGAGCCGAACCAGCACCGGTACCGCCCGCGTGAAGCGCGGCATGGCCGAGATGCTCAAGGGCGGTGTGATCATGGATGTGGTCACCCCCGAGCAGGCCAAGATCGCGGAGGACGCGGGCGCCGTCGCCGTCATGGCCCTCGAGCGGGTCCCCGCCGACATCCGCGCCCAGGGCGGCGTGTCCCGGATGAGCGACCCCGACATGATCGACGGCATCATCGCCACCGTCTCGATCCCGGTCATGGCGAAGGCCCGCATCGGTCACTTCGTCGAGGCCCAGGTGCTGCAGTCCCTCGGCGTCGACTACATCGACGAGTCCGAGGTGCTGACCCCGGCCGACTACGCCAACCACATCGACAAGTGGGCCTTCACCGCCCCGTTCGTGTGCGGCGCCACCAACCTCGGCGAGGCCCTGCGCCGCATCACCGAGGGCGCGGCCATGATCCGCTCCAAGGGTGAGGCCGGCACGGGTGACGTCTCCAACGCCACCACCCACATGCGCACCATCCGCGGCGAGATCCGCCGGCTCAGCTCCCTGCCCGAGGACGAGCTCTTCGTCGCCGCCAAGGAGCTGCAGGCGCCGTACGACCTGGTCAAGGAGGTCGCCGAGGCCGGCAAGCTGCCCGTGGTCATGTTCACCGCCGGCGGTATCGCCACCCCCGCCGACGCGGCCATGATGATGCAGCTCGGCGCCGAGGGCGTCTTCGTCGGCTCGGGCATCTTCAAGTCCGGCAACCCGGCCCAGCGCGCCGCGGCGATCGTCAAGGCCGTCACGTTCCACGACGACCCCGACGTGATCGCCAAGGTCTCCCGGGGCCTGGGCGAGGCCATGGTCGGCATCAACGTCGACGAGATCCCCCAGCCGCACCGCCTCGCCGAGCGTGGCTGGTGAACATTGGCGTCCTCGCCCTGCAGGGTGACGTCCGTGAGCACCTGGCGGCGCTGGCCGGGAGCGACGTCCTGGCCCGGCCGGTCCGCCGCCCTTCGGAGCTCGACGACGTCGACGCGCTGGTAATCCCCGGTGGCGAGTCGACCACCATGAGCAACCTCGCCATCACGTTCGGCCTGCTCGACCCGATCCGCAAGCGCATCGCCGACGGCATGCCCGTCTACGGCTCCTGCGCCGGCATGATCATGCTCGCCACCACGGTCCTCGACGGCCGCCCCGACCAGGAATCCTTCGCCGGCATCGACATGACCGTGCGCCGCAACGCGTTCGGCCGGCAGATCGACTCCTTCGAGGCCCCCGTCCGCATCGAGGACGTCGAGGGCGACGATTTTCACGCCGTCTTCATCCGCGCGCCATGGGTCGAACACACCGGCCCCGGCGTCCGGGTGCTGGGCCGCGTAACCGAAGGACCCGCCGCCGGTAGGATTGTCGCCGTTCGGCAGGGGAACCTGCTCGCCACGGCATTCCACCCGGAGCTGACCGGAGATCTCCGCGTTCACCGGTACTTCGTCGAGCTGGTCCGCCAGGCCCAAGACGCACGGTAGCGATTCACGGAGGTTTGCATGTCCGGCCACTCCAAATGGGCGACGACCAAGCACAAGAAGGCGGTCGTCGACGCCAAGCGCGGCAAGATGTTCGCCAAGCTGATCAAGAACATCGAGGTCGCGGCGCGCACCGGCGGCGGCGACCCGGCCGGCAACCCCACCCTCTTCGACGCCATCCAGAAGGCCAAGAAGAGCTCGGTCCCCAACAACAACATCGACAACGCGGTCAAGCGCGGCTCCGGCCTCGAAGCCGGCGGCGCCGACTGGCAGACGATCATGTACGAGGGCTACGGCCCCAACGGCGTCGCCCTGCTCATCGAATGCCTCACCGACAACCGCAACCGCGCCGCCACCGAGGTCCGCACGGCCCTGACCCGCAACGGCGGCACCTTCGCCGACGCGGGCTCGGTCTCCTACCTCTTCAACCGCAAGGGCGTCATCCTCGTCCCCAAGGGCACCCTCACCGAGGACGACCTCATGATGGCCGCCCTCGAAGCCGGCGCCGACGAGATCAACGACCTCGGCGACACCTTCGAGATCGTCAGCGAACCCACCGACCTGGTCGCGGTCCGCACCGCCCTGGTGGACGCCGGCATCGACTACGACTCCGCCGAATCCTCCCTCATCCCCACGATGACGGTCCCGGTCGACGAGGAAGCCGCCCGCAAGGTCCTCAAACTCATCGACGTCCTCGAGGACTCCGACGACGTCCAGAACATCTACGCCAACTTCGACATCCCGGACGACGTCCTGGCAGCTCTTGACGAGTGACATGTTGACGCATGACGAGTAGGGTGAGGAGATGCTTGCCGTTATGGGCTTGAATTTACCCCCGATCGAGGAACTCGATGTCGAGGATCTCCTTACCCTGCCCAAGGGCTATCGCTATGAGCTGCACGAGGGAAACCTCGTCATCATGACGCCGTCGACCTACTGGCATAAGGTCATGGTGCGACGGTTCGTGCAAATGCTTCTTGCCACCGGCGCCGAGGCTTTGCAGGATCCGGGCATCCGTAGTAATCGTCCGCGCGACAACCGCTTGCCTGACTTCGGTGTCATCGACGCCCTACCTCAAGACTTTGACGAGATCTCGAACCTGCCTGGGTCGGCGTTTCTTTTGGTGGGTGAGGTTGTGTCAGAGAATTCGCTCAACGGCGAATACACCGACAAGATGGCCTGGTATGCCGAGTGGGGCATCCCGGAGTACTGGATCGTCGAGCGCACCTCTGATCGTGCGAAGCATGACGCTCTCGTTCATATCCATGTCCTGTCGTCCTCTGGCGGCAAGGCTGCTTACGTGTGTGAGCGCAGCCTGCTCCTCTCCGATCTGGAGACGGAGTATCAGGCTCGGTAGTTGATGCTGTGACAAAGGGGCTGAGCGTGCTGCTCAGCCCCTCGAGCAGGAGCGTGACAAGCGTCGTGCCGCGCGTCTGCGGCTCGAGCAGATGTATGACAGGGGGAGCGTTCAGTTGCCCGCCGAGGCCTGAGTGAAGAACTGGACCATGGCGATGAAGACCAGCAGGCTGGTGGCGGCTACTCGGGCGTAGCGGCGCCAGATGAAGTGGCGGTAGGCGTGGAGCCAGGCGATTTCTGCTTCTGCGACGACGCCCAGCTCTTCGCGTACGGTGCTGGGGATCAAAAGCGCGAGCCGCTGTGCCACCGAGACCCCGGCAACGGTTTTGTATGTGCGCTGATGGGCCCTGACCTCGACCGGGTAGAGCTGTTCCTCGCGCCAGTGTCTGGTCCGTATGGCCAGGCGGCGCTGGAGGTAGTCGACCCGGGCGTCGCGGCCCTGGAGGCGGGATTTCCAGTGCAGCCGGCGCCAGTGGCCGGCCAGGTCCGTGAGGGTGTCCACGGTCAGCGAGCGAGCGGCCGTGTGGTCCCCGCCCGTGAGCCGGACCGCTTGGAGTTCGAGCAGGTCGAGGCGGGCTGCCACGAACTCTCTGTAGTCCGGTGGCGGCTCGTCGTTCATCGGTGGGAACAGATAGGCCACGTCTTCCAGGGTTATGTGAGGCCGGTCACAACGCAAGCTTCTGTCCGGTGTGTGTCGGCTGCTGGTGTGCGGGGGCGGCGTAATAGGGTGTCGAACACACGTCCGATCGAAGGGGGCAATGTGCGGGTGCTCGGCATCGACCCCGGTCTGACCCGGTGCGGGGTCGGGGTGGTCGAGGGGCAGCCGGGGCGGCCCTGCAAGCTGATCGGCTACTACGTCGTCTACACCGAGCCCGATGAGGACATCGCGCTGCGGCTGTTGCATCTCGACAAGTCGCTCGGGGAGCTCGTCGCGGAGCACAAGCCGGACAGCGTCGCTGTTGAGCGGGTGTTCAGCCAGCACAACACGCAGACGATCACCGGCACCGCGCAGGCCAGTGGGATCGGCATTCTGGCGGGGGCGCGGGCCGGGTTGCCCGTGCAGACCTACACGCCCAGTGAGGTGAAGGCCGCCGTCACCGGGTCCGGCACGGCGGGCAAGGCCCAGGTGACCAGCATGGTCACCCGGCTGCTCAGCCTGGACGGCCCGCCCCGCCCCGCGGACGCCGCCGACGCGCTGGCTATCGCCATCTGCCACATCTGGCGTGGTGGGACCCGCAGCCTTCTGCAGGCAGCCGCGGTCAAAGCCGCTACCGTTCGCAAACCGCGCAGGACAGGAGCCCGTTGATGATCGCCAGCGTGCGTGGCGTTGTCGCCGCGATCTCCCCGGACAGTGTGGTGATCGAGGTCGGCGGGGTCGGGCTGTCGATGCACTGCGCGCCCGGGACGCTCGCCTCGCTGAAGGCCGGCACCGAGGCGCGGCTCGCGACCAGTCTCGTCGTCCGGGAGGACTCGCTGACCCTCTACGGGTTCGCCGACGACGAGGAGAAGCAGCTGTTCGAGCTGCTGCAGACCGCGAGTGGGGTCGGGCCGCGGCTGGCCCAGGCCGTGCTCGCCGTCCACCAGCCCGAGGCGATCCGGCGCGCGATCTCCTCCGGGGACCTCACCGCGCTGACCCGGGTGCCGGGCATCGGCAAGAAGGGCGCCGAGCGGCTGGTCCTGGAGCTGCGGGACAAGATCGGTGCCGTCTCCACCGGTGCCGACGGGGTGGCCGGGTCGCTCAGCGGTGGCTGGCAGGAGCAGGTGCGCCAGGGTGTCATCGCGCTCGGCTGGTCCACACAACAGGCCGACCAGGCCGTCGTCGCCGTCGCGGAGTCGCTCGACGGCGGTGAGACACCGCCGGTCCCGATCCTGCTGCGGCAGGCGATCCGGCTGCTGGGTCGCGCGCGATGACCGACGAGGTCGTCTCCCCGTTCGCCGAGGACGAGGATCTCGACGCGGAGGCCAGTGTCCGGCCGCGTCGCCTGGCGGACTTCATCGCGCAGCATCGCGTACGCGATCAGCTTGATCTTCTTCTCAGGGGCGCGATGGGCCGGGGCACCCCGCCCGACCACATCCTGCTCTCCGGCCCTCCCGGCCTCGGCAAGACGACCCTGGCGAACATCGTGGCGGCGGAGCTGGGGACCGCGATCCGGACCACGAGCGGGCCGGTCATCGAGCGCTCGGGTGACCTCGCGGCGATCCTGACCAGCCTGGCCGAGGGCGACGTCCTGTTCATCGACGAGATCCACCGCATCGCGAAGCCCGCCGAGGAGCTGCTCTACAGCGCGATGGAGGACTTCCGGGTCGACGTGGTGGTCGGCAAGGGGCCCGGCGCGACCGCGATCCCGCTCGACGTGGAGCCGTTCACGCTGGTCGGGGCGACCACCCGGGCCGGATTGCTCTCCGGCCCGATGCGGGACCGGTTCGGGTTCGTGGCGCATCTCGACTTCTACTCGCCGGCCGACCTCGACTCGCTGCTGCACCGCTCGGCGCGCATCCTCGGCGTGCCGATCACGGCCGAGGGCGCCGCTGAGGTCGCCGGCCGGTCGCGGGGCACACCGCGTATTGCCAACCGGCTGCTGCGCCGGGTGCGTGACTACGCGGAGGTGCGCGGCGACGGGGTGGTCGACCACGACACCGCCAAGGCCGCGCTCAAGGTCTACGACGTCGACCAGCTGGGCCTCGACCGGCTCGACCGGGCCGTGCTGCGGGCGCTCATCGAGTCGTTCCGGGGCGGGCCGGTGGGTCTTTCCACGCTGGCCGTCGCGGTGGGGGAGCAGTCCGACACCGTCGAGGAGGTGTGCGAGCCGTTCCTCGTGCGGGCGGGGCTGCTGGCGCGTACGCCCCGGGGCCGGGTGGCCACGGATGCGGGCTGGCTGCACCTCGGCAAGACGCCGCCGGAGGGCCGGGGCATCGCCGCTCAGCTACCCGACCTGTTCACGCGTGCGGAAAATACCTCTCCGTAATGTGAACGTGACGTGTGCCGCGCCCCGACTTCCCAGATTCAGGGATTAGACTCGCCGCGCCGTGCGCCTTCAGCCGCGGTGAAGGCCCCACGGAAGGTTTCACTTCGTGTTCTCAGTAGTAGCAGCAGCGGAGGGCGGCGGCGGTAGCTTCGCGCCCCTGCTCCTTATCGTCCTGCTCTTCGGCGTCATGTACTTCATGATGATCCGCCCGCAGCAGAAGCGTCGCCGCGAGGCGCAGTCCATGCAGTCGACGCTGGGTCCCGGCGACGAGATCGTGACCATCGGCGGCCTGCACGCCACGGTCGTCGAGGTCGGCGATGACGTCGTGACCGTCGAGATCTACCCCGGCGTCAACGCCCGCTACGCCCGTCCGGCGATCGCCCGGGTGGTGAAGCAGGAGTCGGCCGTGGCCGAGGAGCCCGTTGCCGAGGAGACCGTGGCCGAGGAGTCCGTCGTCCCCGTCGACGACGAGCCGATCCAGAGCCCGGTCGTCGAGACGCGCAAGTCCAAGGACTGATCCGTTTCGTTGCGGCCCGCCGGTCCCGGCGGGCCACGGCGTTGCCTGTTCGAGACGTACGCTACGGGCCGCGGGCGGGAAAGCTCCCCAAGCGGCCCATTGTTGTGAATAATCGTCGCCGGGCAAAACGGCCGGAACTTCGCGTCCGGTCCGACACCGCCTGCCTTCCCCGATCCCCACCTGCCGCCGCGCTCCCGCGGCAGCCCCAGCACGAGGAGTTCGAAAGACGTGGCAAGACCACCACAGGGGCAAATGCATCCCGGACGGCAACTCGCCGTGCTCGGTCTCCTCTTCGCGATCCTCTACGTGCTGGTGTTCTGGGGGCCGGGAACCAAGGGACTCGGCTACGAGGAGCGGCTGCACCCCAAGCTCGGTCTCGACCTGATCGGTGGCACCCAGGCCACCTACCGGGCGTCCCTGCTCGCCAACGGCCAGGTGCCCAGCCAGCAGAGCATGGAGGAGTCCCGCAAGATCATTGATCAGCGGGTCAACGCGCTCGGTGTGGCCGAGGCCGAGGTCGTCATCGAGGGCAACCAGAACATCGTGGTTTCCGTCGCGGGCAAGGCCAACGACCAGCTGAAGAACGTCGGCCAGGCCGCGCAGATGCGGTTCCGGATGGTTCTCGGTGCCAACGGCGACACCGCCGACTCGGTGATGAACCCGCAGGCCGCCGCGCCGAGCACCGCCCCGAGCGGCAGCCCGGCACCCAGCGCCTCCGCCGGCAAGGGTGCGGCGGCTTCGGCAGCGCCGTCGGCCTCCACCGGCGGGCAGGGCGGCGGAGAACTGGCGCCGTCGCCCAGCGTCAGTCCCTCTGCTGAGCCGACGCCGGCCCCGTCCGCTTCGGCGGCGGCTCCGGCCCCGGTCACCGCGGACATCAAGGAACAGCGCGCCGCGATCGAGAAGAAGGTCGGCAAGGCAGCCTGGGAGGCCGCCGAGAAGCTCACCGCGCCGGTGGACACGACCACGGACACCACCGCGGCGAACATCTACAAGCCGTTCAACGCGCTCAACAGCGCCGAGGTCAACGCGCTGACCCCGGAGATGCAGTTCTACGTGCCGACGATCAGCTGCACGCAGCTCGACGGCCGGCCCAGCGGCGCGATCGACGACGAGAAGTCGAAGGTCGTCTCCTGCCAGACCGGCGCCAAGCTGCTGATGGACGTCGCCAAGGTGCTCGGCACCGACATCGACACCGCCAGCCCGCAGCTCGACCAGCAGAGCCAGTGGGTCGTCTCGCTCGACTTCACCAGCAGCGGCCAGGCCAAGTGGACCGCGCTGACCCGGGAGGCGTTCCAGCCGGCCGCCGACAGCCCGTGTCTCACCGCCGCCGCCGCGCTCTCCAGCGGTGCGACGCACTGCCTGGTCGCGGTGGTCCTCGACAAGGAAGTCATCTCGGCCCCCGAGATCCAGGGCGTGCTGAGCGGCCAGTCGCAGATCAGCGGCTCGTTCGACGCGACCTCGGCCAAGGAGCTCGCCGACCAGATCAAGTACGGCGCGCTGCCGGTCACGTTCACGCCGCTGTCCAGCGAGACGGTTTCCGCGACGCTGGGCATCGCACAGCTCGAGGCGGGCCTGCTCGCCGCCGCGATCGGCCTCGGCCTGGTCGCGATCTACTCGTTCTTCTACTACCGCCTGCTCGGCTCGGTCATCTTCCTGAGCCTGCTGCTGTCGGGTCTGCTGACGTTCGGGGCGCTGGTCGTGCTCGGCCGCACCACGGGCTTCACGCTGACCCTGGCAGGTATCGCCGGCTTCATCGTGTCACTGGGTGTCGCCGCCGACTCGTTCGTCATCTACTTCGAACGCCTCAAGGACGAGATCCACGAGGGTCGAAGTGCCCGTAGTGCTGTACCCCGGGCATGGGCCCGGGCGCGGCGTACGATTATCTCCGCCAACACCATCACCATCATGTGTGCCGTCGTGCTCTACATCGTGTCGATCGGCGCGGTGAAGGGCTTCGCGTTCGCCCTGGGCCTGTCCACGGTCCTCGACCTCGTCGTGGTGTTCCTGTTCCGTCACCCGATCATGACGATGTTCGCGAACACGAAGGCGTTCATGTCCCCGCGCGTCAGCGGTCTGGGCCGCGCCCTCAAGCGCCAGCCGACCGAGAAGGAGGCCTGACATGGCCAACGGCCTTGCCGATCGCCTCTACCGGGGCGAGGCGAACCTCAACATCGTGGGCCGCCGTAACAGGTGGTTCGCGATCGCGGCGGTGCTCGTCCTCATCGCCATCGGCAGCTTCGTCTTCCGCCAGTTCCACCTCGGCATCGAGTTCTCCGGCGGCACCAAGTTCTCGCTGCCGGCCAGCGTCGGCAGCACCGACAACGCCCGCAGCGCGGTGGCCAAGGCCATCGACGAGGCCGGGGCCTCCACCGACGAGGACAACATCGGTGCGGCGCAGAAGGTCGGCGACGGCAACGACGCCAGCTACACCGTGCGCACCGGGACGCTCAGCCAGGCCCAGTCGACCGCGGTCAAGGACGCGCTGGTCAAGGATCTGAACGTCTCGCCCGACGACATCAGCGACGACCGGGTCTCCGCGGCCTGGGGCGGCCAGGTGACCCAGCAGGCACTGCTCGGTCTCGGCATCTTCCTGGTCGTGGTGATGGGCTACCTGGTCATCCGCTTCGAGTGGCGGATGGCGGTGGCGGCGGTCTCGTCGCTGCTCCTCGACCTGGTGCTCACCGCGGGCGTCTATTCGCTGATCGGATTCGAGGTCACCCCCTCGACGGTCATCGGCTTCCTGACGATCCTCGGCTTCTCCCTGTACGACGTCGTCGTGGTCTTCGACAAGGTCCAGGAGAACACCAAGGGCATCACGGCGGGCAGCTCCCGGACGTACGCCGAAGCCACCAACCTCGCGGTCAACCAGACCCTGATGCGCTCGATCAACACCGGCCTGGTGGCTCTGCTCCCGGTCGGCGGCCTGCTCTTCATCGGTGCCGGCCTGCTCGGCGCGGGCACCCTGAAGGACCTCGGCCTGGTCCTGTTCGTCGGCATGGGCCTCGGCGTCCTGTCCTCGATCATGTTCGCCGCACCGCTGCTCTCGGCGCTCAAGGACCAGGAACCCCGCATCAAGTCCCACAACGCCCGGGTCCTGTCCCGCCGATCCTCGCGCTCCGGCGACGTGGCCCGCGGCGACCGCACCCGCACGACCACCGAGCAGGACGGCGACGACGTCCCCGCCTTCGCCGGCTCCACCCCGAGCACGACGCCCCGCCCGGGTGTCCGCCCGGCGGCCAAGCGCAGCACCAACCGCGGCGGCAGCGCCGGCAACCGCCCCAGTGGCGGCCAGAAGCGCCGCTGACGCATCGCCCCACGAAAGCCCGCCGGACCCCCAGGGGACGGCGGGCTTTCGCTTTCTGCCGGGCCCTAAGCTGTTGCGCGTGACAGACAACGCCGCAGATGTACGCGGGGACAGCGGACCCGGAGTCGCCCAGCTCGTCGCCAGCCGGGTCCTGGACGTGCCGGACTTCCCGAAGCCGGGCATCGTCTTCAAGGACCTGATGCCCCTCTTCTCCGACGGCGACGTCTTCCGCCAGGTGATCGACGAGATCATCAAGCACCACGGCGCCGACTCCTTCGACGTGGTGGCCGGCGTCGAGGCGCGCGGCTTCATCCTGGCAGCAGCCGTCGCTTACGCGACAGGCAAGGGCGTCGTCCCCATCCGCAAGGCGGGCAAGCTCCCCCGAGCGGTCTTCTCTTGTTCCTACGCACTCGAGTACGGCGAAGCCACCCTCGAAGTCCACCAGGACGCGTTCATCGCAGGCCAGCGCGTCCTGGTCCTCGACGACGTCCTCGCCACCGGCGGCACAGCCGGCGCAGCCCTGGACCTGGTCGAGCAAGCCGGCGGCACGATCTCCGGCTTCACCGTCCCCCTCGAACTGAGCTTCCTCAACGGCCGCGACCGCCTCACCCCCCGAACCGTTCACGCCATGCTGACCGTTTGATCCGCTTACGTCCGTGTAGCGGCGTGCTTTGCGCGGCTCGGGGCGGGGCAACCGGGAAGATACGGCGAGTAGGATGGCGTTTCCAACCAGGTGAGCAGAAGCGACGTGAGGAGGCCGGTGTCCAGCGACGTCGCCCCTCCGACGGAGGGCACGGTGCACCCGACCGACGCGACCAGATCCTCGACGCCGACACCCCCGGCGCCGACGCCACAGCCCGACCTGGTTGCCCCCAACTCGGCTGCTGACGGCACGGTCGTCGGCGGCCCGGTTGCCGGAGATCCGGTTGCAGGCGGCGGCCCGGTTCCTGACGGCCCGGTTGCCGGAGATCCGGTTGCGGGCGGCGGCCCGGTTGCTAGCGGCACGGTCGTCGGCGACCTGGTTGATGAAGATGCGGTTCTCAACGACTCGGCCATCCCAACGGTGAATGCGGGTTCGACGGTGAATGGTGCCCAGGCGAACGACGCCGGCTCGACCTCGGCGTCCGGCCCGGTGAACGCTGATCAGCCAACCTCCGCCCCCGACAGCGCAACCCCCTCGGCGAGCGCAGGCGTCGGGGGGAGCGCGGCCGGGGCCGAGCTCGCGACTCCGGCTGATTCCGGTCCGGTCGGCGCCGGGGCTTCCCACAGTGCTGGCGCCCCTGCTGCGGCGGCGAAGGCTGCCAAGGCCACAACGGCGAAGTCCCCAGCTACCAAGGCTGACGCCGCTACGGCAAACGGCTCGAAGCCCGCCGTGACGGCAAAGCCCGCCGCAGCTGCGAAGCCCGCTGCGGCTAAGCAGTCCACCACGAAGCCCACCTCCGCCAAGCCCACCACGGCCACGCCGGCAGCGGCTACGCCCGGAGGGGCCACGCCGGCAGCGGCTACGCCCGGAGGGGCCACGCCGGCAGCGGCTACGCCCGGAGGGGCCACGCCGGCAGCGGCTACGCCTGGAGCGGCTACGCCTGGAGCGGCTACGCCTGGAGCGGCTACGCCTGGAGCGGCTACGCCTGGAGCGGCTACGCCTGGAGCGGCTACGGCCGGAGCGGCCACGTCGGCAGCGGCCAAGCCCGTGACAGCCAAGCCCGTGACAGCCAAGCCCGCAACCGAGGGCGCCACGACCGCCAGCGTCACGACTGCCGCCACCAAGCCCCCTGCCAGCAAGCCCGCCGCGACCAAGCCCACCGCCTCGAAGTCGGCCGTAAGCAGCAAGCCGACGGCGGCGAAGTCCGCGCCCGCGCGGGTTGGCGCTGCGGCCGTGGCGCCCGTGGGTAATGGTTCGGCGGGGGACGGGCCTGTGGTGCAGGATCCCGAGGCCACTCAGCCGTTCACGCCGGTGGAGGCTCCTGGTGGGTTCGGGCTGGCCAGTGCGCCGACCGGGCGGCGGGTGCGGGCGCGGCTGGCTCGGTTCAATGCGCCGTGGCAGACGACTCAGGTCAGTGAGGTGCTCGAGCCGCTGATCGCTACGCATCGGGCGAGTCATCCCAAGGCTGACGGGCGGGCATTGCAGCGGGCGTTCGACGTGGCTGCGCGGTGGCATTCCGGGCAGTATCGCAAGTCCGGGGATCCGTACATCACGCATCCGCTCGCGGTGGCGACGATCCTGGCCAATCTGGGCATGGATACGACGACGCTGGTGGCGGCGCTGTTGCACGACACGATCGAGGACACCGACTACGGGCTCGAGCAGATGCGGACCGACTTCGGGGGCGAGGTCGCGCTGCTCGTCGATGGGGTGACGAAGCTCGACCGGGTGAAGCTCGGTGACGCGGCCAAGGCGGAGACGATCCGCAAGATGGTCGTGGCGATGGCGAAGGACCCCCGGGTGCTGGTCATCAAGCTTGCGGACCGGCTGCACAACATGCGGACGCTGACCTTCCTCCCGCGGGCGAAGCAGGAGCAGAAGGCCAAGGAGACGCTCGAGATCCTGGCGCCGCTCGCGCACCGGCTCGGGATGAACACGATCAAGTGGGAGCTCGAGGATCTGGCGTTCGGGACGTTGTTCCCGAAGCGGTTCGAGGAGATCAACCGGCTGATCGGGGAGCACCAGCCGCAGCGCGAGGCGTTGCTGCGGCAGGTGACCAACCGGGTGTCGCTGGATCTGAAGTCGGCGAAGATCAAGGCTGAGACCACCGGGCGGCCGAAGCACCTGTACTCGATCTACCAGAAGATGATCGTGCGGGGGCGCGACTTCGGGGACATCTACGACCTGGTCGGGGTACGGATCCTGGTCGACACGGTGCGCGACTGCTACGCGGCGCTGGGGGTCATCCACGCCAACTGGCAGCCGGTGCCGGGGCGGTTCAAGGATTACATCGCCATGCCGAAGTTCAACATGTACCAGTCGCTGCACACGACGGTGATCGGCCCGACCGGTAAGCCGGTCGAGATGCAGATCCGGACGTTCGCGATGCACCGTACGGCGGAGTTCGGCATCGCCGCGCACTGGAAGTACAAGGAGCAGAAGGGCGCGACGATCGTCGGGCCGCCCGCCCACATCGACGAGATGACGTGGCTGCGGCAGCTGCTGGACTGGCAGCGGGAGGCGAGCGACCCCAGCGAGTTCCTGGACGCGCTGCGTTTCGACCTGTCCAGCCAGGAGGTGTACGTCTTCACCCCCAAGGGCGACGTCATCCCGCTGCCGACCGGGTCGACGCCCGTGGACTTCGCCTACGCGGTGCACACCGAGGTGGGTCACAAGACGATCGGCGCCCGTGTCAACGGCAAGCTGGTGCCGCTGGAGTCGACGCTGTCCAACGGCGACGTCATCGAGATCTTCACGTCGAAGTCGGCGACGGCCGGCCCGACGCAGGACTGGCTGGGCTTCGTCAAGAGCCCGCGCGCGCGGACGAAGATCCGGCAGTACTTCAACAAGGAGCGTCGCGAGGAAGCGATCGAGGACGGCAAGGAGGCGATCGTCAAGGCGATGCGCAAGCAGGGTCTGCCCCTGCAGCGCATGCTGACGAGCGAGAACCTCACGACGATCGCGCGTGACCTGCACCTGGCCGATGTGGCCTCGCTGTACGCGGCGGTCGGCGAGAGCGTGGTCTCCGCGCAGTCGGTCGTGCAGAAACTCGTTGCCGGCTTCGGGGGCGAGGAAGGCGCGGTCGAGGACATCGCCGAGACCGCCGTCGCGACCCGCCCGCCCCGCAACCGCACGTCGGCGCAGGACCCGGGCGTCGTGGTCAAGGATGTCAGCGACGTGTGGGTGAAGCTGGCCCGCTGCTGCACCCCCGTGCCGGGTGACGCGGTGTTCGGCTTCGTGACCCGCTCGGGCGGGGTCAGCGTGCACCGCGACGACTGCGCCAACGCCGAGGACCTGCGCGCCCAGCCGGAACGCGTCGTCGAGGTGAGCTGGAAGCCGACGTCCGCGTCGACGTTCCTGGTCGCCATCCAGGTCGAGGCGCTCGACCGGCACAAGCTGCTGGCGGATGTCACCCGGGTGCTGTCGGAGGAGCGGGTCAACATCCTCTCCGCGACGGTCACCACGACCCGGGACCGGGTGGCGGTCAGCCGCTTCACGTTCGAGATGGCCGACCCGAAGCACCTCGGCCACCTGGTCGCCGCCGTCCGCAAGGTCGACGGCGTGTTCGACGCCTACCGGGTCACCTCCGGCGCCTGACGGCACGAAGGCGCCTGACGGCACGAAGGCATACGAAGGCATACGAAGGCAAGAAGGCATACGAAAAGGGCGGACCCCGCGGGGTCCGCCCTTTTTCAGTGGTACCGGGTCAGGAAGCCGCGGCCATCGTGAAGGTCTTGATGTCGACCTCCGTCTTCGGGTGGCCGTCGCCCTGGCCGTTGGCGTTGTCGGTGCCGGCCTTGGCGACCTTCTCGACGATGTCCATGCCCTTGGTGATGGTGCCGAGGACGGTGTATTCGGCGGGGAGGTCCGTGTCGGCGTACACGATGAAGAACTGGCTGCCCGTGCTGCTGGGCGACGAGGTCTTCGCCATGGCGATGGTGCCCTTGGGGTAGGCGGGCGAGGCGTTGGTCGGCAGGTTCTCCTCGGCGTAGCGGAAGCTGGGGCCGCCGGTGCCGTCGGTGTCGCGGTAGCCCTTGCCCTTGGCGCTCGGGTCGCCGCACTGGAGGACCTTGATGCCCTCGGTGGTGAGGCGGTGGCACTTGGTGCCGTCCCAGAACTTCTTGCTGGCCAGGTAGCTGAAGGCCGCGCCGGTGCAGGGTGCCTTCGCCAGGTCGACCGTCGCGGTGATGGCGCCGAGGCTGGTGTCCATGGTCAGCGTGTCCTTGCCGGTGTTGGGCACGTTGGCCGGCGGGGTGCCGACGTCGGTGACCTTGGCGCCGGTGCTGCCGTCCTCGGGGATCCACTGGCAGGCGACGGTGCCGGCGGGCGGGGCCGAGGAGGCGGTGGTGGACTTGTCGTCGTCCTTGTTGAGGGCGGCGACGATCCACACCGCCGCGCCGGCGATGACGACGACGGCGAGGGCGGAGCCGATGATGGCCTGACGCTGCCGGCGCTTCTTAGCGGCCACGGCGCGCTCGGCCATCTCCTTCTCGAGGCGCGCCCGCGCCGCCGCGCGCTGCCTGTCCTTGATCGACGACACGGTGTTCCTCCTGTATGCCTTCGTGCGGTGAGGGGGGCGGTTCGGTGGAATTCTGCTCCGGAAAACTCAGGACTGGCTGGAAGCCGAGGGCGCGGCGGCCGGTGAGGCGCCGCCCTCGGGGGTGAATTCGCCGACGGTGACGCTCTTGACGGCGATTTTCGTCTTCGGGGTCACCTTGTCGCCGGCGGCGTTCGCCACCGTCGGGATCTTGCTGATCTTGGTGACGGTGTCCAGGCCTCCGGTGACCTGGCCGACGATGGAGTACTCCGGGTCGGCCGTGGTGAAGTCCTTGAAGAAGATGAGGAACTGGCTGCCGTTGGTGCCCGGCGGGTCGCCGATCATCGCGACGGTGCCCTTGGGGTAGAGCGGCGCTGCGGCGGTCGGGGCCGGCGAAGCGGACGAGGAGGGCGCCAGCGGCACGTTCTCGTTGTAGATGCTGTACGTCGGGCCACCCTGGCCGGTGGCGGTCGGGTCGCCGCAGCGGATCGCGCCGTCGGCGGTGATCTCGTGGCAGGTGGTGTTGTCGTAGAACTGCTTGCTCGCGAGATAGCCGAGGTCGGCGGAGTTGCAGGGCGCGTCGGCGAGGTCGAGCGTCACCACGATCGGGTCGCCCTGGTCCGTGGTGAGCGTCATGGCCCGCGTGCCGGAGGTGGGGATGCCGGTGGTCGGGGGCTCACCCACGTCCTTCAGGCTCTTGTTGCTCTCGGTGCTCTGCGGGGTCCACGCGCAGATGTCGGAATTGGCGGCGTCGGTGTTCGTCTCGTCGCCGTCGAAGGCACCGCCCAGCCAGGCGACACCGCCGATGATGACGATCAGCGCCACCGCGGCGCCCACACCGGCCTGGATCTGCCGACGCCGGCGCTGCTTGACGGCCCGGCGCGCCATCTGGCGGTCGAACTTGTCACGCGCCAGCTTCCGCTGCCGGTCCTTGCTGGAAGCCACCGAGTGCTCCCCCTCCTAGATCCTGTGACGCGACGATAGATCCTGTGACGCGACGAAAACCCGTGACGCGACCCAAATGCCTGTGACGCGACCCAAATGCCCGTGACGCGCGAGCGGGAATAAAAGAGCCAGAGCGCCAAGCCACACGCCCGCAAGAGTGTACGGGTAACGCCTGGGAAAGTGGTGTGCGAGGTTCCGTGCCGGTGTGTACGTTGCGTCCAGCTAGGCTTCCGGGTGAAAAGAATGGGCTGAAGCAACGGGTGAAGAAGGAAGGGGTGCGGAGTGCTCGTCACCGGTTTTCCCGCAGCTGCGCTCGGCACCAACTGTTATGTGCTGGCGACCGGTCCTGGTGAACAGGCGCTGATCGTCGACCCGGGCATCGGCGTGATCGATCAGCTCGACGAGGTGCTCGCCAAGCACCGGTTGCAGCCCGCCGCGGTGTTGCTGACCCACGGCCACTTCGACCACACGTTCTCCGTCGCGCCGGTGTGCGGTGCTCGCGGCATCACCGCGTACGTTCATCCGGCTGATCGCGAGATGCTCGCCGACCCGATGAAGGGTATGGGCATGAGCCTCGACCAGATGCTCGGTGGACGGTTCACCTACACCGAGCCGGACGACGTCGCGGAGCTGACCGACGGCGCCACGCTGAGCCTCGCCGGGTTGGAGATCACCGTCGACCACGCACCGGGCCATACGGGCGGGTCGGTGATCTTCCGGGTGCCGGGTTCCGGCACGTCGTGGGAGGCGGAGCAGATCTGCCTCACCGGTGACGTGCTCTTCGCCGGCTCCATCGGCCGCACCGACCTGCCGGGTGGTAACACCTCCGTGATGATGACCAGCTTGCGGGAGAAGATCCTGCCGCTGGCGGACGACACGGTGGTGCTGCCCGGCCACGGATCCGAGACGACGATCGGCCGTGAGCGCGCCCAGAACCCGTACCTGCGGGAACTGACGGCAGCGCCGGGCCTGTAACTCAAGGAGCATCATGAGCAAGCCCACCCCGCTGTCCGGCTTCCCGGAATACCTTCCGGCCCAGCGCATGATCGAGCAGAACCTGATCGAGCGGATCCGTTCGACGTTCGAGCTGTACGGTTTCGCGCCGCTCGAGACGCGTGCGGTCGAGCCGATGGACCAGTTGCTGCGCAAGGGCGAGACCTCCAAAGAGGTGTACGTCCTGCGCCGGCTGCAGGAGGACCCGAACGCCGAGAAGGACGACAACGCCCTCGGGCTGCACTTCGACCTGACGGTGCCGTTCGCGCGGTTCGTGCTGGAGAATTCCGGCAAGCTGCAGTTCCCGTTCCGGCGTTACCAGATCCAGAAGGTGTGGCGCGGTGAACGCCCGCAGGAGGGCCGCTACCGCGAGTTCCTGCAGGCCGACATCGACGTGGTCGACCGGGACAACCTGCCGTTCCACTACGACACCGAGATGCCGCTGGTGGTCGGTGACGCGCTCCGGTCGCTGCCCATCCCGCCCGCGACGATCCTGGTCAACAACCGCAAGGTGTGCGAGGGCTTCTACCGCGGCCTAGGCCTGGAGGACCCGGACGAGGTCCTGCGTACGGTCGACAAGCTGGACAAGATCGGGCCGGTGAAGGTCGCCGAGCTGCTGGTTGCCAAGGGCGCGTCGGCCGCGCAGGCGGAGGCGTGCCTGCAACTCGCGCAGATCTCCACGAGCGATGCCTCGTTCGTCGACCGGGTCCGCAAGCTGGGCGTCGACAACGACCTGCTCACCGAGGGCCTCGAGGAGCTGGCCCGGGTCGTGGAGACGGCGAACGAGCACGCTCCGGGGCTGATCCGGGCCGAGCTCAAGATCGCCCGGGGGCTGGACTACTACACCGGCACGGTCTACGAAACCGAGCTCCAGGGGTACGAGCGCTACGGCTCGATCTGCTCCGGAGGCCGCTACGAGAACCTGGCGTCGTCGGGTAATGAGCGTTTCCCCGGCGTCGGCATCTCCATCGGTGTCTCCCGCATTCTCGGTCTGCTCTTCGGCCGGGACGCGCTGACGATCTCGCGCAGCGTCCCCACCACCGTGGTGGTCGCGCTGCCCCAGGAGGATTTGCGTGTCCGTTGCGATCAGATCGCCCGGTCGCTGCGGTCCCGCCGGATCAGCACCGAGGTCGCCCCGACGGCGGCGAAGTTCGGCAAGCAGATCCGGTTCGCCGAGCGCCGCGGCATCCCGTACGTCTGGTTCCCGGGTGCCGACGGTGAGCCGGACACCATCAAGGACATCCGCTCGGGTGAGCAGGTCGAGGCCGACGCCGCGACCTGGGAGCCCCCGGCGCAGGACCGCACGCCGCTAGTCCAGGGCGTCTAGAAACTCCTCGATCGCCGTGCCGACCACCCCGAGCACCTCGGTGTAGTTGCGCAGCGGCCCCGGCACGCGGAGCGAGTGCTCGCCGTTCTCGACGGTGAGCACTCGCTTTCCCGTTGCCCGGGCGGCATCGGCGTCCCACCACTCGTCGGCCGTCCCGCAGACGAGCAGCTGCGGCGCCGTGTTGCGGGTGATCCCGTCGACCACTGCGGGCCGGGTGAGCAGTGGCGTCAGCCAGATCGCGGGCAGCGAGTGCTCGGCGGCCAGTGCGGCGGCGTACGTCCCGAACGACTTGGCGATCACCACGGGTTGCGCGCCGGCGGGCAGCCGTCGCAGGGCCAGCTCGACATGCACCCGGACGAACGGCTCGGGGTCGACGTCGAGGTCGAGGATGCCCCGGGGTGGCGACCAGGTGACGGTCTCGATGTGCGCCTCGCGATCGCGCAGCGCCTCCCAGCCGAGATCCGGCAGGGTGGTGAGATGCCCGGTGCCCCCGGGGACGACAATTCCCGCGATCATGGGGGTCAATATAGATCCTATGTGCACTCTGGGATGCCGTTAACGCAATGGACACGTGTCGATACGCTGGGTGAAATCGGCTGTTCCTAGCTTTCGGGGCACGAACCCGCGGGCGAAGGGACAAGTCCCATGTCACCTGTCAGACGGACCCTCATCACGCTGCTTGCCGCCGGCCTGCTCGCCGGTGGCTGCGCCAACGATCCTTCCGGGAGCGGTGGGAGCGGCGGCGACACCATCAAGGTCGGCATTCTGCATTCGCTGAGCGGCACCATGGCCATCAGCGAGGTGACCGTACGCGACTCGGAGCTGCTCGCCATCGAGGAGGTCAACGCCGCCGGCGGCGTACTCGGCAAGAAGCTGGAGCCCGTCGTGGAGGACGGCGCGTCCGACTGGCCGACGTTCGCCGAGAAGGCGCAGAAGCTGATCAACGAGGATAAGGTCGCGACGACGTTCGGCGGATGGACGTCCGCCAGCCGCAAGGCGATGCTGCCGGTCTTCGAGCGCAACAAGGCCCTGCTCTGGTATCCGGTGCAGTACGAGGGGCTGGAGAGCTCGCCGTACATCTTCTACACCGGCGCGACCACGAACCAGCAGATCGTGCCCGCCCTCGACTACCTCAAGCAGCAGGGCAAGAAGTCGGTCTTCCTGGTCGGCAGCGACTACGTGTTCCCGCGGACCGCCAACAAGATCATCAAGGCGTACGCCGCCGCGAACGGCATGACGATCTCCGGCGAGGAGTACACGCCGCTGGGGACCACCGAATACTCGACGATCGTCAACAAGCTCGGGCAGGCCAAGCCGGACGTCGTCTTCAACACGCTCAACGGCGACAGCAACGTCGCGTTCTTCAAGCAGCTGCGCAGCGCCGGGTTCACCGCGCAGACCATGCCCACGGTGAGTGTCAGCGTCGCCGAGGAGGAGGTCACCGGCATCGGGCCCGCCAACGTCGCGGGTC
The DNA here is from genome assembly GCF_018332715.1 of Winogradskya consettensis. Taxonomy (GTDB): domain Bacteria; phylum Actinomycetota; class Actinomycetes; order Mycobacteriales; family Micromonosporaceae; genus Actinoplanes; species Actinoplanes consettensis. The sequence goes on from NZ_BOQP01000001.1 coordinate 109,195, forward strand.
ACCTGGTGGCATGGAACTACTACCAGACCACCGAGGGCACTACGAACAGTACGTTCGTCAAGGCCTACAAGGCGAAGTACGGCGCGGACAAGGTCACCTCCGACCCGATGGAGGCCGGCTACAACGCCGTGAAGCTGTGGGCCGCCGCGGCGGCGAAGGCCGGCAGCGTGGACGTCGACGCCGTCAAGAAAGCCGCCGGCGGGATCTCGCTGGACCTGCCCGAGGGCAAGGTCACCATCGACGGCGAGAACCAGCACGTCTACAAGACCGCGCGGATCGGCCTCATCCAGCCCGACGGCCAGATCAAGGAGGTCTGGAACTCCGGCGCCCCGATCAAACCCGACCCCTACCTCAAGGGGTACGCCTGGGCTGCCGGGCTCTCCTGATGAAAATACTCGAAGAGGGAGGCCTGTCCTGATGGGAACCCTCAACCAGCTCGTCATCGGGGCGAGCATCGGGGCGGTGCTGCTGCTCGCCGCGCTGGGTCTGACGTTCACGTTCGGCCAGATGGGCGTGATCAACATGGCGCACGGCGAGTTCATCATGGCGGGGGCATACACGGCCTATGTGCTGCAACCGCTCGCCGGTGACCAGGCGGTGCTCGTCGCGCTGCCGGTCGCGTTCGCGGTCGGCGGGGTGCTGGGCCTGATCCTGGAACGGCTGATCATCCGGCGCTTCTACGGCCGCCCGCTGGACACGCTGCTGCTGACGTTCGGCATCAGCCTGATCCTGCAGCAGGCGGCCCGGGACATCTTCGGCGCGCCGAACGTGCAGGTCGACGCGCCGGGCTGGCTGACCGGGGGCGTCGACCTGGCCGGGGTGCGGATCGCGTACAACCGGCTGTTCATCCTCGTGCTCGCGATCGGGTGCGTGGTGGCGATCTCGCTCTACCTGAGCAAGCTGCGCCAGGGCCGGCGGATGCGGGCGGTGATGCAGAACAGACAGCTCGCGGCGGTCAGCGGGGTGGCGACCGGGCGCGTGGATCAGGCCACGTTCTTCATCGGCTCCGGGCTGGCCGGGGTCGCCGGCGTGGCGCTGACGTTGATCGGGCCGGTGGGGCCGACGTTCGGGACCGCGTACATAGTGGACGCCTTTCTCGTTGTCGTGGCCGGCGGCCTCGGTCAGCTGAAGGGTGCGGTGATCGCGGCCTTTGTCCTGGGCGTGCTGAACAGCTTCGTGGAATTCTGGACGGCGAACGGCGCGAGCTTCGCCAAGGTGGTCGTCTTCGCGGTGATCATCGCGTTCCTCCAGGTGAGGCCGCAGGGCATGTTCGTCCTGAAGTCGAGGGCGCTCACATGAGAAACAGGGCCGTATTCGCTGTCGCGGCGATCCTGCTACTGGTGGTCGCGCCGCTGGTGCTGTCGCCGTTCCGCCTCGACCTGCTCGGCAAATACCTCTGCTACGCGATCGTCGCCGTCGGCATCTCCCTCGCGTGGGGCCGCGGCGGCATGCTGACCCTCGGCCAAGGTGTGTTCTTCGGCCTCGGCGGCTACGCGATGGGCATGCACCTCAAACTGCAGGACGGCGAACTGCCCGACTTCATGTCGTGGAGCGGCGTCGAGGAGCTCCCGCTGCTGTGGAAACCCTTTGCCAACCCGGTCTTCGCGTTGGCGATGGTGATCGTGCTGCCGGTGCTGGTCGCGACGCTGCTCGGTCTGCTCGTCTTCCGGCAACGGGTGCGCGGCGCGTACTTCGCGGTGCTGTCCCAGGCGCTCGCGGCGGCGTTCGTCATCCTGCTGATCGGCCAGCAGGGCCTCACCGGCGGCACCAACGGGCTCACCAACTTCCAGTTCTTCTTCGGCCTCGACCTCTACGAGGACGCGGACCGGCGGATCCTCTATCTGGTCACGGCTCTCGTGCTGGGTGCGTCTTATTTGTCGGTACGCCAACTGGTGCGCAGCCGCTACGGACAGCTCCTCGTCGCCATCCGGGACGGCGAAGATCGCGTTCGCTTCCTGGGGTACGACCCCGCGCTCGTGAAGACGGTCGCGTTCGCGGTGTCGGCGGGGCTGGCGGGGATCGCGGGCGCGTTGTTCGTACCCCTCGTCGGCCTGTTGTCGCCCGCCAACCTGGGCATCGTCGCCTCGCTGGAGCTGCTGGTGGGCGTGGCGATCGGCGGGCGATATTCGCTGGCCGGGGCGGTCGCCGGTGCGCTGCTGTTCAACTACGCCAAGACCATCTTCAGCGAGCAGTGGCCGGACGGCTGGCTCTACGTCCAGGGGGCACTGTTCGTCGCGGTCATGGTGTGGGCACCGCGCGGCCTGGCGGGCCTGTCCCACCAGTTCCGCGACGCCCTCTCGTCCCGGCGAAAAGTCGAGGTACAAGCATGAGTGCGCTTCTTGAAGTACGCGGTCTCAACGTCGTGTTCTCGGGGTTCCACGCGATCACGGATCTGGACTTCACCCTGCAAGCGGGGGAGCTGCGGTTCCTCATCGGACCGAACGGCGCGGGCAAGACCACGCTGATCGACGTGATCACCGGGCTGACCAGGCCGGCGTCGGGCTCGGTGCAGTTCGCGGGCGAGGAACTGGTCGGCAAACGGGAGTACAGGATCGTGCGCGCGGGCGTCGGGCGTACGTTCCAGACCTCGGTGGTCTTCGACGAGCTCAGCGTGCTCGACAACCTCGACCTGGCAGCGGGCTTCCGCCGAAGAATGACGGGCCTGCTGCGCCGCCGCCACGGCATCTCCGACGACGTGGCCTCGGCGCTGGACACGATCGGCCTCGGCGACCTGGCCGACCGCCCGGCCGGGGTGCTGTCCCACGGTCAGCGCCAATGGCTGGAGATCGGCATGCTGGTCGTGCAACGCCCCCGCCTGCTCCTGCTCGACGAGCCGGTCGCGGGCATGAGCCGCGACGAACGCGACCGCACCGGCGAACTGATGCAGTCGGTGGCCAAGGACCACACGGTCCTGGTGGTGGAGCACGACATGGCGTTCCTGCGCCGTTTCGCCAGCACGGTCACGGTCCTGCACGAGGGCCGATTGTTGTGCGAGGGGACGGTCGCCGAGGTGCAGGCCGACCCCCGGGTGCAGGAGGTCTACCTCGGACGCAAGGAGAGGGTCTAGATGCTCGAGGTCAAGGACCTGCACGTCGCGTACGGCCGGGCCCGCGTCCTGTTCGGCGTGGACCTCCAGGCGCCCCCGGGCTCCCTGGTCTGCCTGATGGGCCGCAACGGCGTCGGCAAAACCACCCTGCTCAAGGCCGTCATGGGCGTCCTCCCGGCCCGCCAGGGCACAGTGCTGTTCGACGGCAGGGACATCACCAGGGCCCACGTCCACGCGCGGGTCCGCGCCGGCCTCGGCTACGTCCCCCAGGGCCACGAAACCTTCCCCCAGCTCACCGTCGCCGAGAACCTCCAGGTGGCCCGCGAGTCCACCCCGAAGGCCCGCCCCGGCACCCTCGACGAGGCACTGGACCTCTTCCCAGCCCTGCGCGGCCTGCTCAAACGCCGCGCAGGCTTCCTCTCCGGCGGCCAGCAACAACAACTCGCCATCGCCCGAGCCCTGGTCACCGAGCCGAGAATGCTCCTCCTCGACGAGCCGACCGAGGGCATCCAGCCATCCATCGTCCAGGAGATCGAAGCCGCAATCCGCCAACTCCACGCCACGGGCCTGACCATCCTGCTGGTCGAGCAATACCTCGAACTGGCCCTCCGCCTGGCCGACCACTTCGTCATCCTCGACGCCGGCGAGGTCGTCCGAGCCGGCGCCGCCACCGAACTCCACAACGACGAGGGGGTACGCCGCCTCCTGGCCGTCTGACCACAGTGGCCTGCCGGCGAGCTGCAATGCGTCGTGGCAGGGGCCGTTTCCGTGCGGCGGTCGCGTCGTTCCGGCTGCCCGACGTCCGGCGGTGCCGAAATGGGCGGCGATGACGGCTGGAGCTGGTCAACGGCACGAAGTTGCGCCGAAACGAGCTGTGTCGCAATCTTCTGCGGCGTCAGGTGTCAAGCGCAGGCCAATCGCGTCTGGCCGGGAAACACATGCTTTTGCTGTCAGACGCGATTGGCCGGATTTGACAGACCACACCGCAGAAAGTTCTCGCATCCCGGTGTCCGGCGCAACATTCAGCCTCGCGGCATGGACTGCAGCACCTGGCGGGTTTCGTGACCATCGACCGTGACACCCACCAGTCGGGCGACTTCATGGGTGGACAAGTGGGCCGCACACGGCACGACGATCCGTGTCCGGGACGCCACCGGCATCGGCCAGGGAAAGGTGATCCGCCGGGTCCGAACTACTCAGGGCCCTAGGGAAGGTCGAAGAGCATGCAGGTGGAAGTGGTGTGGGCGATCAGGCGGCCGTCGGCGAGGGCTGTGACGGCATCTCGAACAGCATGCAGCTGGATGTGGCGTGCGCGACCAGGCGGCCGGCGGAGTCGGTCATGCGGGCCTCGGCGAGGGCGGTGCGGCGGCCGCGCTGCAGGACCGAGCCGGTGGCGGTGATCATGCCGGAGGCGAGGGTGACGGCGCGCAGGAACTTCACGTTGAGGTCGAGGCTGGTGTAGCCGACCCCGGCGGGCAGGGTGCTGTGCACCGAGCAGGCCGCGGCGGTGTCGAGCAGCGTCGAGAGCACGCCGCCGTGGACCGTGCCGAGCGGGTTGTAGTGGAACTCCTGGGGGCGGACGCCGACCGTGACGCTGCCCTCGACGACCTCGAACTTCTCGATGTCCATCAGGTGCATGATCGGGGGAGCGGGGACCTCGCCGCGGGACATGGCCTGGAGCAGTTCGAGGCCGGAGCGGTTGCCGAGCAGGGCGGCGTTCTGCGCCGGGTCCGACCACCCGAAGGTGCGGGTCCGGGTCTCGTCCTGAGTCTGGGTCATGGACGCAGGTTGGCAGGACTGGCTGCATCTGTCAACGAGACCTAGGCTGGCGGGTATGACCCAGACCACAGCACGCCCCGAGGCACTGGACTGGTCCGTCGATACCTGCACGATCGGCCGCGCGATGGAGGTTCTGGGGGAGAAGTGGACCCTGGAGGTGCTCCGGGAGGTGTTCAACGGGATCCGGCGCTTCGCGGACATGCGCGAGCGCACCGACATCCCCCGGCAGGTCCTCACCAACCGGCTCCACTCCCTGGTGGCGTGCGGGGTGCTGCGCCGCGAGCCGTACCAGGAGCCCGGGGCGCGGGTCCGCCACGAGTACCGGCTGACCGCGAAGGGACTGGACCTCTACCCGGTGCTGGTCGCGGTCAAGGAATGGGGCGACCGGTATCTCGCCGAGCCCGAGGGGCCGCCGCTGACCATGGTGCACCGGGAGTGCGGTGCCGAGATCCACGGCGAGCTGCACTGCGGGAGCGGGCACGCCGTCACGGCGTACCGTGAGATCGTGCCTCGTCCCGGACCCGGCGCGCAGCGGCGATAGGCTCTCCGGCCGTGACCACCACGGCCTGGGCCCCTCTGCACGACAAGATCTTCCGCGGGCTCTGGATCGGCGTGCTCGCCAGCAACGTGGGCACCTGGATGCAGACCGTCGGGGCGTCGTGGCGGCTGGTCGCCGAGCCGGACGCCGCGACCTGGGTGAGCCTGGTGCAGACCGCGACCATGCTGCCGGTGCTGCTGCTGGCGCTGCCGTCGGGGACGCTCGCCGACACGTTCGACCGGCGCCGGCTGCTGCTCGGGGTGCAGGTCGCGCTTTTCGCGGTGGCCACCACGCTGACCCTGCTGACCGCGGCGGACCTGATGCCGCCACCGCTGCTGCTGGTCTTCACGTTCCTGCTCGGGGTCGGGCAGGCGCTGACGCTGCCGACCTGGCAGGCGGTGATCCCGGAGGTGGTGCCGCGCGATGAGCTGGCGTCGGCGTCCGCGCTCGGGGCGGTCAACACCAACCTCGCCCGGTCGGCGGGTCCCGCGGTCGCCGGGCTGCTGGTCGCGCATGCCGGCGTACCCGTCGTCTTCGGTCTCAATGCCCTGTCCTTCGCCGTCTTCGCGCTGGCGTTGCTGCGCTGGCGGCGCCCGAAGCAGGGTGGCGGCGGGCAGGCCGAGCGGTTCGGCCCGGCGCTGCGGGCCGGGGGACGGTACGTGCGCTACTCGCCGGTCGTCCGCCGGATCCTGCTGCGGGTCGTGCTCTTCGTGCTGCCGGGCAGTGTCGTCTGGGGCCTCGTGCCGCTGGTCGCCGACCAGCAGCTGCACATGGGCTCGCGGGGTTACGGCGTGCTGCTCGCCGCGCTCGGGGTCGGCGCGATTCTCGGGGCGCTGCTCATGCCCCGGATCCGGGAGAAGGTCCCGCCCAACCGGCTTCTGATCATTTCCGGCCTGGTGTACGCCGCGGCGCTCAGCGTCGTAGCGCTCGTCCCGCATCCGCTCGCGGTGATCCCCGTGCTGGTCGCCGCCGGGCTCGCCTGGATGGTGCAGGTGTCGCGGATGAACGCCAGCCTGCAGCTCTTCCTGCCCAGCTGGGTCCGCGCCCGCGGGTTCGCCGTCTACCAGGTCGTCTTCGCGGGTGCCCAGGCGGTCGGCGCGTTCGCGTGGGGACAGGTCACCCAGCACTCGAACCTGACGGCGGCGTACCTGCTGGCGGCGGCGCTGATGCTGCTCGGGACGGCGACCGTGCCGTGGCTGCCGCTGCACGCCCACGCCGACGACCGGGGCGGGCCGGTGAACTTCTGGCCCGAGCCGCACCTGATGCTCGAGCCGCACCTGGATGAGGGGCCGGTCCTGGTCACCAACCGCTACCGGGTCGCGAAGGAGAACCGGGACGCGTTCGTGGCCGCGATGCAAGCGGTGCAGCGGTCCCGGCGGCGGACCGGCGCGTCGCGCTGGGGACTGTTCCGCGACGGCGAGGACAGGGCGGTCTTCGTCGAGGTCTATCAGGTGCCGACCTGGGAGGAGCACCTGCGCCAGCACGACGAGCGGATGACCGGAGCGGACGAGGACGCGGAGGCGAAAGCGGTCGCTCTGGCGCAGGGTCAGCCGGACGTCACGCACCTGCTGCCCGCCGACTCCCCCGATTAGCCCGATGTTTCGGAATTGTTCCGTTTAACCTCAAAGGTGAACCGCAGTCCACTGCGGTGCGCCGGTTTCCCGCGGCGGAGAACAGCAGGTGAAGGCGTGAACGAGGAGGTCCCGTGTCGGCCCGCTTGCTGGTCATAGGTGGAGCCGAGCGGCACAGCCAGGGCGGCACCTCCATCCTGCGGCGGTTCGTCGAGCTGGCCGGGGGAGCGGACGCCGACATCGTGGTCATCGCCACCGCGAGCAGCGAGCCGGCCGTACTCGAAGCCGAGTACGCCACCCTGTTCACCCGTTTCGGCGCGCGCCGGGCCCGGGGTCTGCGCATCGCCACCCGGGCCCAGGCCAACGACCCCGCCGTCGTGCACGCCCTCGCTCCGGCGACGGGGGTGTTCTTCACCGGCGGCGACCAGCAGCGGATCACCAGCGTGCTCGGCGGGACGCTGACCGACTCGGCCCTGCAGACGCTGGTGCGCACCGGCACGATCGTGCTCGGCGGCACCAGCGCGGGGGCCGCGATGATGTCCGGCACGATGATCCTCGGCGGCGCGGCGCCCGGCATCGGGCGGGCCAGCGTGCGCACCGGCCCCGGGCTGGAATTCCTGCCCGGGGTCCTCATCGACATGCACTTCGCCGAGCGGGGGCGGCTCAACCGGCTGCTCAGCGCGGTCGCGCTCTACCCGCACGAGCTGGGCCTGGGCATCGACGAGGACACCGCGATCCTCGCCGAGGGCGACCGGTTCCAGGTGCTCGGCTCCGGCACGGTTACGGTCGTCGACGCGGGTGCCGCGGGCGACATCACGGTCCCTGCCGAAGGGCCCATCGGCCTCGCCGGGGCACGGATCCACGTGCTGCCCGCCGGGAGCAGTTTTGAGATGTCCGGACGCCGCCCCGCGCTCGCCGGGGTCGCCGGATCACCTGGGATCGGGGAACGGGGACCAGCTTCATGAAGATTCTGAGCCTGCGCCGGCTGCGCGGCCCGAACGTCCACCTGTCCCGCCCCGCGATGGTGGTACGCCTCCGGCTCGACGGGCTGACCGGGGTGGAGACCAGCGACATCACCGGGTTCGCCGAGCGGTTGCTGCGGGCCCTGCCCGGGCTCACCGAGCACCACTGTGCGGCGGGGGCACCGGGCGGCTTCGTCAGCCGGATGCGCGGCGGCACCTACTTCGGGCACGTCACCGAGCACGTGACCCTCGAGCTGTCGCAGCGGATCGGGCGGGATGTCAGCTTCGGGCGTACGGTGTCGGGCCCGGAGCCGGGTGTCTACGACCTGATCATCGAGTGCCCGGTCGACGAGTCGCCCGAGTCGGAGCTGCCCGCTCAGCTGCTCGACGCCGCGATCGACCTGGTCACGACCGTCGCGGGTGGCGCCACGGTCACCGGCCTCGAGCTGGAGCAGCGGCTCGCCGTGCTCAGCGAGCTGGCGGAGCGGTCGGACACCGGGCCCAGCACCCGGTCGATCATCGCCGCCGCCCGGCGCCGGGGCATCCCCGTCGAGCGCTACGACGACCTCAGCCTGCTGCGGCTGGGCTGGGGCACGCGGCGCCGGCTCGCCTGGGCGGCGATGACCGACCGGACCAGTGGCGTCGGGATCGACGTGGCCGGGGACAAGCAGGTCACCCGGCGGTTGCTGGCCGACGCGGGCATCCCGGTCGCACCCGGCGGCGCGGCATCCCGGGTCGAGGACGCGGTGCGGCTGCTGACGGCGCTGGGCGGGGCCGTCGTGGTCAAGCCCCGGCACGGGCGGCAGGGGGAGAATGTCGCGCTCAATGTGCGTACGGGTGACGAGCTCGCCCTCGCCTTCACGGCCGCGGGCGGCGACGTGGTGGTGGAACGGCAGCTTCCCGGCCGCGACTACCGGGTGCTCGTCGTGGCGGGCGAGGTCGTGGCCGCCGCCGAACGGATCCCCGCGCACGTGGTCGGCGACGGCGAGAGCACGATCGAGCAGCTCGTGGCGGCGACCAACGCCGACCCGCGCCGCGGCACCGGGCACTCGCGGATGCTGACCCGGATCACGCTCGACGAGACCGCGCGCAAGGTCCTGCGTGGCCAGGGCCTAGAACTGGGCAGCGTCCCCGGCGCCGGCGAGAAGGCCTGGCTGCGGGACAACGCCAACCTGTCGACCGGTGGGACCGGCCACGACGTGACCGACCGGGTGCACCCCGACGTCGCACGGATCTGCCTGCGGGTCGCCGCCGTGGTCGGGCTGGACATCGCCGGCATCGACCTGCGGCTGCCGGACATCGCCGCGCCGGTCGCACCGCCCGGTGACCCGGACGAGATCACCGCCGGGGTCATCGAGGTCAACGCGGTGCCCGGTCTGCGGATGCACCTTGCCCCCGTACGCGGGCGCGCGCGAGACGTCGGCGACGCGATCGTCCGGGCGATGTTCCCCGGTGGCTCCGACGGGCGGATCCCCACGATGAGCGTCACCGGCACCAACGGGAAGACGTCGGTGGCCCGGATGGCGGCGTTCATGCTGGCCGGCGACGGGCTGCGGGTCGGCCTGACCACCACCGACGGCGTCAGCATCGACGGGCGCACGGTGTTCCGCGGCGACGCGACCGGCCCCCGCTCCGCGCAGATGGTCCTCGGCGACCCGGCGGTGCAGGCGGCGGTGCTGGAGACCGCGCGGGGCGGGCTGTTGCGCCGTGGCCTCGGCTACGACCGGACCGACGTCGGCGTCCTCACCAACATCACCGTCGACCACCTCGGTCAGGACGGTATGGGCTCCATCGAGGACATCGCCCACGTCAAGGCGCTGGTCGCCGAGCGGGTCCGGGACGGCGGCACGCTCGTGCTCAACGCGGACGACCCGTGGGTGCGCAGCCTGGCCGAGAGCCCCCGGGTACGCGCTGACCGGAAACGGCTGGTCTGGTTCGGCACCGACACGCAGCAGCCCGTCGTCGCGTCGCACCTGGCCGGGGGCGGTACGGCGTACGTGCTGCAGGACGGCTGGCTCGTGCAGGCGACGGGGGCACGGCGTACGCAGCTGTTGCGGGTCGCCGAGGTGCCCGGGGCGTTCGGGGGCGCGGCGCCGTACGCGGCGGTCAACGCCCTCGCGGCGATCGCCGCCGCCCGCGCGCTCGGTGCCCCGGCCGGCGTGATCGCCGAGCGGCTGGCCGAGTTCGAGCCGCGGGTGCACAACCCCGGGCGCGGCACGGTGCTGCGGCTCGCCGGGGTCACCCTCTTTGTCGACTATGCGCACAATCCGGCGGCGCTGGCCGCGGTGCTGCGTACGCTCCACCGCCTCTACGGCCCGGACCGCTGTACGGCCCTGGTGACGCTGCCCGGTGACCGGCGCGACGATCTGCTCGCCGCCAGCGCCCAGGTCGTCGCCGACGGGGTGACCCGGGCGGTGCTCTACGACGACGAGGATCCGCGCGGTCGCGAGCCGGGCGAGGTGAGCGCGCTCGTGGAGCGGGAGATGCGGGCCCGCCGGCCGGGACTGCGGTCGGTGCGGGCCGCCGGTTACCGGGCGGCGGTCGGCGAGGCGATGGCGATGGCGTCGCCGGGTGACGTCGTGCTCGTGCTCTACGAGAGCCTCACGCCGATGCTCCACCACCTGGAGTCCCTGGGAGCGGTCCCAGTTGATGCGGCTCCGGTGGTTCTGCCCGGGTTGCACCCCGCTCCGGTACGCCGTGAGCGTTCCCTTACGGGTGAATTACCCCATCGGTGAGTCACGATGAGCAACAAAGCATGATCGGCGTGCTCAATTCACCTGATCGGGTGGGGTTCCGCAGGTCATTGCCCTGCGGCAAGCAACAGTACGCGCGTACGTGAATATCGCTCAGTTCTCACTGGAGGGTGACGCACGCGTCGCTGCACGTGCAGATTCCCATGTAGATGCCCCATCCGGCGGGTGAAACCCGCAAGTACCGACGAAGCGGGCATACCTGTTTAACGGGTCTGTCTATACAGCTCTGACCAGGCACTTTACCCGGACGCGCCGACGCGCACGGGTGGCGCACGGTAGGAAACGGACGGTGACCATGCGCAGGTCATCCTGCACGCAGGGAGTCGTGACAGTGACCGAACGTCGGCTAACATCCCGGACGTCGAAGGGGAATGCTCGGTCCAACGGCGGACCGAGGGACGCCCCGGCATCAGGACGCATGGCGGTGTGATCCCGATGTTTCATCCGATCGCGCATGTGGGGGCACATGAGCACGACGGACCTGCCCGGCTCGAGCCTGCTGGCCAACCGATACCGGTTGGTCGAGCGGCTCGGCGCCGGCGGGATGTCAGTGGTGTGGCGAGGCTTCGACGAGGTCCTCGGGCGGCAGGTGGCGGTCAAGGTGCTGCCCCCGTCGACGAGCGCCGACCCCTCGTTCCGGCGCCGGCTGCGCGCGGAGGCCCAGGCCGCTGCCCGGCTGAGCCATCCGCACATCACCAATGTGTACGACTACGGCGAGGCGACCACCGTCGACGGTGAGCCGGTCCCGTACGTCGTCATGGAGCTGGTCGACGGCGAATCGCTCGCCGCAGTCCTGGCCCGGTCGCGGCGCCTGCCCTGGCCGGCCGCCGTCCGCATCGCCGCCGAAGTCTCCGCGGCGCTGGCCGCCGCACACTCCCGGGGCATCGTGCACCGCGACGTGACCCCGGCGAACGTCATGCTCACCCCGTCCGGCGCCAAGGTCGTCGACTTCGGCATCTCGGCCCTGATCGGCGAGAACGACATCGACCCCGACGGCAGCCTGCTCGGCACCCCGGCCTATCTGGCCCCGGAACGCCTCGAGGGCGGCCAGGTCAGCCCGGCCACCGATGTGTACGCCGTCGGCCTGCTCGTCTACCGCACGCTGATCGGCCAGCTCCCCTGGGACGTCGGCACCACCACGGCCCTGCTGCGCGCCCACCAGTACACCGAGCCCGACCCGTTGCCGCCGGTCGAGGGGCTGCCCGGCTCGGTAGCCACCCTGATCGCCCGCTGCCTGCAGAAGAGCCCGTCCGAGCGGCCCTCCAGCGCCGAGCTCGCCCACGTCCTGGGCACGGTGTCGGCGGGAGTGCCGGCCGCGCGCGCATTCGTCCCGGACTGGACGGACAACGGCGAGGACACCACGATCCTGCCCTCGGCCCACCAGTACACCGAGGGGGTCAGGCAGGGCCGCCCCGGATATTCGCGGCTCGCCGACGCGGCGCCCGGGCGTGGTGTCGCGTCGGTGCCGCCCGCGCCCGTGACCGCCCTGGAGGACGACGCCCCGATCTCCCCGGCTCCCGGCGCGGCGCAGCCCGTGTCGGTCGCCGAGGTCGAGGCGGCGATGGGCAGCAACAACGCCGCCCCTACGAGCGCGCCACCGATCGCACCGGCGCCCCGCGCGGCCCGTAACAGCCGCTTCGGTCCGGTGCCGCCGTCCCCGGCCGCCCCCGCGTCCGCGGGTCCTGTCTCCCCGGCCGGTTTCGATCAGGGCCGCTCGCGGTTCGCCCCGGCCCCGGAGGTCGACGACGAGCCCGGCCGCGCGCTGCGCCCCGCGTTCAACGGCATCCCGTCACCCCGGGCCGAGAGCGCGCCGACGACGCTGGGGCCGGCCCCGGCGCCGCTGCTCCCGCCACTCGGCAGACCGGCCCCCGCCGCGAGCCCGGGCAGGTTCGGTGCCCTGGCACAGCGTCGCCGGCTCCTCGCGGTCGCCGGTGCGGTCGCCGGTGTCGCCATCCTCGCCTGGGCGTTCACGGCGGTCTCCGACGACGGCCAGAAAGGCATCGTGACGGGAGCGATCGCCCCCGCGCCGGCCGCGGTCACCAGCAAGTGCGTGGTGAGCTACGCGGTCTGGTCGGACGATGGCGGCCGCTTCAAGGCGGCGGTCACGATCGCCAACCGCGACGTCAAGGCGATCGACAACTGGAAGCTGTGGTTCCTCATGCCAGGCGACCAGGTGGTCTCCGGCGGCGGCAGGCTCCAGCTCGACCAGCAGGCCCGCGCCGTGACGGTGAGCTCCAGGACGGCGCTGAACCCGCAGGCCAACACGACCATGGAGGTCAGTGGCCGCTACAGGCTCAGCAACGCCGCGCCGATGGTGTTCGAGCTGGACGGCAAACCGTGCGACACCTATGTTTCGCCGAAGCCGGGGGAGCCGTCGCGGCCGGTCGAGCACCTGAGCAACGGCACGACCCGACTCGGCCCGGTGCCGTCGCCGCAGACCCCGATCCCGGGCATCTCCATCGACCCGAGCGGCGTCGTGGTGCCGGTCCCGGTCCCGACGTTGCCCGGCGGGGACCCGGTGCCCACCACGACGAGCACGTCGACGGCGCCGACTGACACCGACAACGGCGGTGACGGCGGCACCGACCCCGACGGCTCGAACGGCGGCGACGGTGACGGTGACGGTGACGAGGGCACACCGGCTCCCTCCCCGCCTGCGCCCTCCGTCCCGTCCTCCCAGCCGGTGACCACCGGCGGCGAGGGAAGCCCGAGCGTGGCGCCGCCCTCGGCCGTCAACACCGACACGGACGACGCGGACCTGGACGACGCCGACGCGGACACGCCCGGCGCGACGGGCTGAGTGATCACCAGGTAGGACGGCCGATCGGACTTGCGGCCGGTCGTCCTTTCCGCGCGTTACAGTCGAAAGTGTTCCCGCGGGTCTTGGTTGTCCCGGTGCGGACGCGCTGCCCGAGCCGACCCCGGGTGGCCGCCTGACGAGATGCCCGCCGAAAACGGTGTGAACCGTCCCGGCGTGGCCTGTGGGCCCAGTTGATGCCCGTGCGCATGATGTTGATACCGGTCTGCAACCTGAGTGGTTCCGGTCCGCACCGCCGCGAGCGTTAGCTGGAACCAGAGCAAGTGGTCGCACATCGGGGAGTTTCACATGATCAGCACTGTGCAGGAGCTGGCCGCGGAGGCGTTGTTCGTCTCCGACCTGCAGCCGTCCGAGTGTCCCAGCAGCGAGACGGTCGAGGAGACCGTTACCGCGATGATCCTGCGGCACGGGAGTGACGGCTGTGCCGCCTCCGTCGCCGAGGAGTTCGGGCACCACCCGGAGGTCGCGGTCCGCCGGATGAACTGGGTCCGCACCGAGCTGCGCAGCGCCGCGGCGGCCCAGCGCCGCCCCCACTACGCCAGCTGAGCCAAGTTTGGGGCCTGTTTCCGCAGGTCAGGGCGGACAGCATCGTAACTGAGTCTTTTTCGCAAAAAACTCCATAAAAGCAACCGAGTTCGGTCGCCCCTGCACCCGGCGGCCGCAAATGTCTTCCTCAGCGGCCGGTTCATTCGCCGGCCTCAGCGAGCGAGGAGGACTCCGTGACTGCCACGACCGAACTCCCCGCCACCATCGGCATTCACCACGATGCGCCGTCCGCGCGCGACATCGAGGACCTCGTCCGCGAACACATGCCGATGGTGGGCCACCTGGTCCGGGAACTGCTCAACCGCGTACCCGGCCATGTCCACTCCGACGATCTGTCGTCGGCGGGATTCGCAGCGCTCCTCGGTGCCGCACGCAATTTCGACGTGAGCCGGGGGATTCCCTTCCACCGGTTCGCGGCGGTGCGGATCCGTGGTGCGTTGCTCGACGAGTTGCGCGGTCAGGACTGGGCGAGCAGATCCGTGCGAGCACGGGCTCGCAAGACCGCGCAGGCGCGCCAGGAGCTGACCGCAGCCCTGGGCCGGACGCCGAGTGAGGCCGAAGTAGCCGAGATGCTCGGCATCGGCGTCGCCGAGCTCGCGTCGGTCGAGGACGACGTGCAGAAGGCGGCCCTGCTCAGTTTGCAGGGCTTCCCGACCGGCGCGGCCGAGGAGATGGTGCCCGAGCTCTCCGAGGGGCCCGAGGACCTGTTGATCAAACGGGAGCGGCTCGGTTATCTGCATCAGGCCATCCAGGCGCTGCCCGAGCGGCTGCGGCTGGTGGTCACCCAGTCGTTCCTGCAGGAGCAGCCGCTCAGCGAGGTGGCCGCCGAACTGGGTGTCACCGAGTCGCGGATCTCGCAACTGCGGACCGAGGCGTTGCGGCTGCTGCGTGAGGGGCTCAACAGTTCCCTGGCGCCGGAGTTGCTGACGGTGGCGGCGGGCGGGCCGCGTACCCGTAAAGGGTGTCAGCATCGCCGCCGCAACGAGTATTTCGCCCGGGTCGCGGAGCAGGGCAACCTGCGGACCCGGTTGGCACTGACCGACGAGCACGGCGTGCCGATCGCCTTCGCGGCGTAAGGGCACTGTTTCCTGGGGAAGGGAAACAGCGTGGGCAGGTCCGGACCCCGGGCCTGCCCTTCCTGCTGTCAGGCCGCCTTCGCTGTCAGGCCGTTTCGCTGTCAGGCCGCTTTCGTTTCAGGCCGCGAGAGATTCCAAGGGCAGGCAGGGGAGTACGCAGAGCGGGTCGAGGGCCGCTGCCACCGCGCGGATGTCCGGGCCGACCGCGCTCGCGAGCATTCCCGGGCCGGCCAGCGGCATCAGGACGGCGTCCCCGCCGAGCAGCCTCGCATCCGGCAACGACGGTCCGGCGAGTACGACCGTGCCCGCCGCGCGGCCGCCGCCGAGGACCGCGGGGCCGGACCAGCCGGGGGCCGACGGGCCGATCGCCAGCTCGTGACGGTAGAGAGCTTTGCCCCCGTACCGGATCAGCACCTCGGTCTTGACCGTGCCGGAGGGTTCCGCGTGCCGGCCGCAGACCAGGTCGTCGCGCCAGATCAGGGTGCCGCCCCGCTCGACCGTCACCTCGGTGGCCGCGAGATGGTGGCAGCCGGCCGCGGCGATCAGCGGTTCCGGTGCCCAGAGCAGCGTGCCACCGGCGGCGACCGTGGCGCGCACGGCGAGCCGTGATGCCGGCAGTTCGAGGCGGCCGGGGAGGGCGAGCTGGGCGGCCACACTGCGTACGGTCAGCCGCGCTCCCGGCCCCACCTCGATGTCGAGCCGCAGGTCGTCACCGCGCAGCGGACCCGCCGCACCGCCGACCAGGTGGACGGTGAGGTCGCCGCCGCCCCGCCGGCCGGTGCGGCGCAGCAGCAGCGGGGACTCCCCACGCAGCACGGACGGCCGGGTACCGCCCCGGCCGTCCGCCTCCGCAACGATGTGCGCGCTCGCCTTCACGTTCTTACGCGGGCACGCGGTCGGCGACGAGCGCGCGGATCCAGTCCGCGACGGCGGTGGCGTTGCGGTCCTCGGTCAGCGACTGGAAGACCGTGGGCAGCTCGCCGCGGCGCGCACGGGCGTCGCGGTCCATCACCGACAGGTCCGCGCCGACCATCGGGGCGAGGTCGGTCTTGTTGATGACGAGCAGGTCGGCGGTGGTGACGCCGGGGCCGCCCTTGCGGGGCACCTTGTCGCCGCCGGCCACGTCCACGACGAAGATCTGCTTGTCGATCAGGCCCTTGCTGAACGTCGCGGTGAGGTTGTCGCCGCCGCTCTCGACCAGCACCAGATCCAGCGGGCCGAGTGCCTCCTCGAGATCCTCGACCGCGTCGAGGTTCGCCGAGATGTCGTCGCGGATCGCGGTGTGCGGGCAGCAGCCGGTCTCGACCGCGCGGATGCGGTCGGCCGGCAGAACGCCGTTGCGCAGCAGGAAGTCGGCGTCCTCGGTGGTGTAGATGTCGTTGGTCACGACGGCGAGCCGCAGTTCCTCGCCGAGCGACCGGCACAGCGCCGCGACCAGGGCGGTCTTGCCGGAGCCGACCGGTCCGCCGATGCCGATGCGCAGCGCGCGCGGCCCGGTGCCGAGCGGCGCGTGTGGGTCGACGTCCGAGTCGGGATGGGTGTGCGGAACCTCGTCCGGCTCGTGCACGTGACCGTCGGAAACATGTTCAGGATGCAAAGAGACGCACCTCCCAGGTGGCGTGGAGCTCGGCGCCGATGTCGAGCAGTGGTGCTCCCGCGGCCGGTAGGTCGTCGACCGGGTCGCCGATCCGGGACGCGGCGTCGGCCGCGATCCGGTCGCATTCGGGGGCGAGGCGCGCGATGAGTGCATGCACCTCGTAGGGGTCCAGGCCGAGCAGCCGGACCGCCGCACTGGCCGGGCCGGTGACCGTGCCGTGGGCGGCCGCCACCGCGGCCTCCAGCGGTCCGAGCCCGGCGGCGTTGGCGAGCGCGCCGAGTGCGACCGGGTGGTGCGGGTCGCGGCCGATGGTCGCTACCGGCCACATCGCGCGCCCGGCCCGCAGCAGGGCCCGTCCCTGTGCTCGTGAGGCCTTGCGCAGCGCGGGCGACGGGGTGCGAGCGTCCATTCCCGCATCCAATTCGTCCCATCTGTCCACACGTGCGCAGGAGTAGGCCGCGAAGACCGCGGCGACCAGCCCGGACGTGACGAGCCGGCCGAGCAGGAACTCGCCGGTCGATGCCACGTCGTGGACGCGACCTGCGGCGACCTGGGCCTCCAGACCCCCGGAGTGCGCGTGCCCGCCGGACGGCAGGCGCCCGTCACCGAGGACGAGGAGGGTGGCCAGGGACATCAGAACAGGTGGTAGCGCTGGGCCATGGGCAGCTCGGTCACCGGGTCCGGCTCGACGACCTCGCCGTCGATGCGGACGATGAAGCTGTCCGGCTCGACCTCGATGCGCGGGGTCGCGTCGTTGAGCGGCATGTCCGCCTTGCCGACGCCGCGCGTGTTCTCCACGGGGACGAGGGAGCGCTTGACCCCGATCCGATCGCCGAGCAGCGCGTCGATCGCGGCCGGGGCGACGAACGCCAGCGAGGTCGCCGCGGGGACCACGCCGTACGCCCCGAACATCGGGCGCGGCAGCATCGGCTGGGGCGTGGGGATCGAGGCGTTCGCGTCACCCATCTGCGCGGACGCGATCATGCCGCCCTTGATCACCAGCGCCGGGCGGACGCCGAAGAAGACCGGGTCCCAGAGCACCAGGTCCGCGAGCTTGCCGGGTTCGATCGAGCCGATCTGCCCCGACATGCCGTGCGCGATCGCCGGGTTGATCGTGTACTTGGCGACGTACCTGCGGGCTCTGAGGTTGTCAGCCGGACCGTCACCGCTCAGCGCGCCCCGCCGGGCCTTCATCACGTGCGCGGTCTGCCAGGTGCGCATGATGACCTCGCCGACGCGACCCATGGCCTGCGAGTCGGAGCCGATCATCGAGATCGCGCCGAGGTCGTGCAGCAGGTCCTCGGCCGCCATCGTGGACGGCCGGATGCGGCTCTCGGCGAACGCGAGGTCCTCGGGCACCGCGGAGTTCAGGTGGTGGCAGACCATCAGCATGTCGAGGTGCTCGCTGAGGGTGTTGCGGGTGTACGGCCGGGTCGGGTTCGTCGACGACGGCAGCACGTTCGGCAGCGACGCGACGGTGATGATGTCCGGTGCGTGCCCGCCGCCGGCGCCCTCCGTGTGGTACGCGTGGATCGACCGCCCGGCGATCGCCGCGATCGTCTCCTCGACGAAGCCGGCCTCGTTCAGCGTGTCGGTGTGGATGGCGACCTGCACGCCGGACGTCTCGGCGACCCGCAGCGCGGCGTCGATGACCGCGGGCGTCGTGCCCCAGTCCTCGTGCAGCTTGAAGCCGCCCGCACCGCCGCGCAGCTGCTCCCACATCGACTCTTCGCTCATCGTGTTGCCCTTGCCGAGCAGCAGCACGTTGATCGGCCAGTGGTCGAGCGATTCGAGCATCCGGGCCAGGTGCCAGGCGTTCGGCGTGACCGTGGTCGCCTTGGTGCCCTCGGCCGGGCCGGTGCCGCCGCCGATGATCGTGGTGATGCCGCTGGCCAGCGCGGTGTCCAGGATGGTCGGACTGATCAGGTGCACGTGGCTGTCGATCGCGCCCGCGGTGAGGATCTTGCCGTTGCCGGCGATGATCTCGGTGCCGCCACCGATGACCAGGCCGGGGGTGACCCCGTCCATGGTGTCGGGGTTGCCGGCCTTGCCGAGCGCGACGATGCGCCCGTCGCGGATGCCGACGTCGGCCTTGATGACACCCCAGTGGTCGAGGATCGTGGCGCCGGTGATGACGGTGTCCGGGGTGCCCTCGGCGCGGGTGGCGCGGGACTGGCCCATGGACTCGCGGATGACCTTGCCGCCGCCGAAGACGACCTCGTCGCCGGGGTTCGGGCCGGCGCTGCGGTCCTCCTCGATCTCGATCAGCAGGTTGGTGTCCGCGAGCCGGATCCGGTCACCGGCGGTGGGTCCGTAGAGAGCGGCGTACCGGCCGCGGTCCAATGTGCTCACCTGGTGCTCCCGTTCTCGGGACGTTCTTCAGCGGGAGAACCGATGGGCGCGGGAACGCCGGACGGGGACGGATCGAGCGGGCCGCCGGCCAGGCCACGCAGGCCGGGCACGATGCGGTTGCCGGTGAACGGCACGAGCGTCACGTCGCGGGGCATGCCGGGCTCGAAGCGCACCGACGTGCCGGCGGGAACGGCGAGGCGGTGGCCCCACGCGGCGTCGCGGTCGAAGTCGAGGGCCGCGTTGGACTCGGCGAAGTGGTAGTGCGAGCCGACCTGCACCGGGCGGTCACCCGTGTTGCGTACGGTCAGATCGAGCACGGGCCGTCCGGCATTGATCTCGATGTCGCCCTCGCCCAGGATGACCTCACCCGGAACGAAACCGGGGGTCACGAGATCGGCCCGTGGACGGTGACCAGCTTGGTGCCGTCGGGGAATGTCGCCTCGATCTGCACCTCGACCAGCATCTCCGGCACGCCGTCCATGACGTCGGCGCGGGTGAGCACGCGCCGCCCGGCGTCCATCAGCTCGACAACCGTGCGCCCGTCGCGGGCCCCTTCGAGCAGGTAGGCGCTGATGATCGCGACGGCTTCGGGGTAGTTGAGCTTCAGGCCCCGGTCCCGCCGCTTGTGGGCGACGTCCGCCGCGACATGGATGAGCAGCCGTTCCTGCTCATGCTGGCTGAGGAACAAACCAACCTCCCCTGATCGCGAGCGATGCTTGCAGCTCCACGTTTCCGACGTGTTACCCAGCGTCAGCAGTACATTTTGATCATTCCACGGGTACGCGCTCCGCACCGGAGAAGAAACGCCGTCGGTGAGCAACCGGGCGAATGTGCTGCCCCGGAACTCCCCGAGGCGTCAGAATCGATGTCGGGCTATGTACGTTTGCTCCCGTGACAGCTCCGATTCCCGCCCCTCGCGGGCTGCCCGTCGTCGGCAACGCGCTCCAGATCCCCGTCACCGGAGGGCACCGGTTCTTCGCTGATCTGGCCGCCGCCCACCCCGGCGGCATCTTCAAGCTCAACCTCGCCGGCCGGCACGTCGTGATGGTCTACGACCCCGACCTGGTCGCCGAGGTCAGCGACGAGAGCCGGTTCCACAAGCCGATCGACCCGCCGCTCGCGCACGTCCGCGACTTCGCCGGCGACGGCCTGTTCACCGCGTACGACGGCGAGGAGAGCTGGGGTCAGGCGCACCGGATCCTGCTGCCCGCGTTCAGCCAGCGGTCCATGAAGGCCTACTTCCCGCAGATGCTCGAGGTCGCCCAGGACCTGATCGGCCACTGGGAAACAAGAAGCGACGTCGACGTCACCGAGGACATGACCCGGCTCACGCTCGACACGATCGCGCTGACCGGGTTCGGGCACGCGTTCCACTCCTTCGAGCAGCCGGAGTTGCACCCGTTCCTGCAGGCCATGGGGCGTGCGCTGACCGAGGCGATGCACCGCACCCGGCAGCTGCCCGCGATCACCGGGCTCAAGCGCAAGGCGGACGCGGCATACCGGGCCGACATCGCCCGGATGCAGGACCTGGTCGACGAGGTCATCCGCTCCCGGCGCGCGTCGGGGGAGAAGGCCCAGGATCTGCTCGGGCTGATGCTGGAGGCCGCCGATCCGGTGAGCGGCGTACGCCTCACCGACGAGAACATCCGCAACCAGGTCCTCACGTTCCTCATCGCGGGGCACGAGACGACCAGCGGCACGCTCTCCTTCGCGCTGCACCTGCTGATGCGCAACCCGCACGTGCTCGCCCAGGCGTACGCCGAGGTCGACCGGATCCTGCCCGGCGACACCGTGCCCACCTACGAGACCGTGATGAAGCTCGACGTGATCCCGCGGATCCTCGACGAGGCGCTGCGGCTGCACTCGCCGATCACCGCGATCGGGCTGATGGCCAACCACGACACCGTGCTCGCGGGCAAGTACCACCTCGACGCCGGTCAGAAGGTCGCCGTGCTGCTGAAGCCGCTGCACGTCCACCCCGGCGCCTGGGAGAACCCCGACGAGTTCGACATCGACCGGTGGCTGCCCGAGCGCAAGGCGGCGCGGCATCCGCACGCGTACAAGCCGTTCGGCAACGGCGAGCGGGCCTGCATCGGGCGGCAGTTCGCGCTCACCGAGGCCCGGCTCGCGCTGGCGATGATCCTGCAGCACTTCGCGATCTCCGACCCGCACGGTCACCAGCTCGCGATCAAGCAGACCCTGACCATCAAGCCCGACAACCTCACCCTGCGGGTGCGGCCACGCCAGGAGCACGAGCGGCTGTCGGTCGCTGCCACCGATGACGCGCCGGCTGCCGAGTCGGTCGAGGTCGAGGCTTCGGGGGTACGGCTGCACGTCGCGTACGGCTCCAACCTCGGCACCTCCGAGGACCTGGCCCAGCAACTCGCCGACCGCGCCCGCCGCTCCGGCTTCGACGTCACCGTGCAGACCCTCGACGAGCTTGCCGACGATCTCCCCTCGGAGGGCCTCCTCGCCGTCGTCACGTCCAGCTACAACGGCAAGGCCCCGGACAACGCCCAGCGCTTCGACGAGCTCGACATCCCGGCGGGCACGCTGACCGGTGTCCGGTACGCCGTCCTCGGCAACGGCAACACGCAATGGACCACGTACCAGGCGTTCCCGAGCAGGGTCGACGCCGCGCTCGCCGCCGCCGGTGCGACCCCGATCGTGGCGCGCGGCGAGACCGACGCGGCCGGGGACTTCGACGCCATGGCCACCGCGTGGCTCGACGGGCTGTGGTCCGCGCTGGCCGCCTCGTTCGGGGCGACCTCCGACGCTGCCCCGGCGGCCTCGCGGTATTCGGTCGAGGTGCTCGGCGAGGATCAGGTGCGCCCCGCTGTGGTGTCCGCGCAGGCGTACCCCGTCACGGTGGTGTCGATCGACGAACTCACCCGGCCCTTCGCCCTGCCGGCCGGGGTCGCCCGCCCCGGCGTCAAAGCCGTCACCGTACGGCTGCCCGAGGGCGTCACCTACGAAGCCGGCGACCACCTCGCGGTGTACGCCAAGAACCATCCGGAGCTCGTCGCGTGGGCGCTCGGCGTGCTGCGCGTACCCCGCGACCGGGTGCTGCGTCTCGCCCAGGACGGCAACCGCCCGTCGTCGCTGCCGATCGGCGTCCCGGTGACCGCGGAACTGCTGCTCACCGAGTTCGTCGAGCTGCAGGAACCCGCGACGCGCAGCCAGCTCGCCGTCCTCACCGCGCACACCGGCTGCCCGTGGACCACGGGCCAGCTCGCCGCCCTGACCCCGGAGGAGCTCCTCGAGAAGCGCGTCTCGGTGCTCGCCCTGCTCGAACGGTTCCCCGCCATCGAGCTGCCGTTCGGTGTGTTCCTGTCGCTGACCGGCACGATCCGGCCCCGCTTCTACTCGATCTCGTCGTCCCCCGCGGCCGACCCCTCCCTGGCGACGCTGACCGTCGGACTGGTCGACGGGCCCGCGCTGGCCGGACAGGGTCGCTACCGCGGGATGTGCTCGCAGTACCTGGCTCGGCTCACACCCGGGGACACCTTCTTCGGCCACGTACGCGTCCCCGCGCCACCGTTCCGTCCGCCGGCCGACCCGCGTACCCCGATGATCCTGGTCGGTCCCGGCACCGGCGTCGCCCCGCTGCGCGGTTTCCTGCAGGACCGCGCCGCCCAGCCCGCGCGCGGCCCGGCGAAACTGTTCTACGGCTGCCGCCACCCCGAGCACGACTTCCTCTACCGCGACGAGCTGCTGGCCTGGGAAGCGTCCGGAGTGGTCGACCTGCACCTGGCATTCTCGGCGCAGGAGGAGCACCCCCACCGCTACGTCCAGCACGCACTGGCGGCGGCGGGCGACGAGGTCTGGGAGCTGCTCGACCAGGGCGCCCACGTCTACGTCTGCGGCGACGGCGCCCGCATGGCTCCGGCCGTACGAGCAGAACTGTCCGATCTGTACGCCCGCAAAACCGGCAGCACTCCCGCCCAGGCCGCGGAGTGGTTCCTTGCCCTGGAAGCCGCCGGCCGCTACCAGCAGGACGTCTTCGCCTGAGCCATCTCGTTCGAACGGGGCAGTGGGGGTGCGCCGGAACTGCGATATTGATCGCCATGTTCTCCCGCTCCCTGCCCGCGGCGCTGGCAGCCCTGGTCCTCGCGACCGTGCTGCCGGCGTCGCCCGCCCTCGCCGGTCCCCGCGACCAGCAGTGGTACCTCGACGCCCTGAACGTCCCGGCCGCCCAGCAGCTCAGCCGCGGTGCCGGCGTCACGATCGGGGTACTGACCAATGGCGTGCCGGCCGAGCATCCCGACCTCGCCGGGCAGGTCCTCCCGCTGATGCGCCTGAGGATCGCGACTCACAAGTCCATGATCCCGGTCGCCGCGGACTGGCCGGTGCAGGATCCGGTATCCACCGGCGAGATGGGCCTGCTCGTCGCCCGGGGCGGCACGGGCCTGCTCGGCGTCGCACCGGAGGCGAAGGTGCAGCCGGTCATGTGCTCCAGCCTGCCCAAGGACCTCGACTTCTGCATGCACTGGATGGTCGACTCGGGCGTCGACGTCATCGACCTGGGCAGCACCTCCATGCTGGCCATCGGCACCGACTTCCACACCTTCGACGGCTTCCGCTACGCCCTCGCCCACAACGTCGTGGTCGTGATGTCCTTGAAGGACGGCACCCAGATCCCCGCCGCCGACCGAGCCGGCGTCATCCTCGCCGGCGGCCTCGACAGGAACGAGAAACTCCCGGACGGCATCACCCCCGAAGCAGGCGTCACGGTACGAGCCCCCGCCGGCGACCCGGTCTGGAGCCCCCCGGCCAGCCAGGTGCTGACCCTCGACCCGACAGTCACCGGCGGCTACGGCAAGCAGCTCCTCCTCGGCTCCGACCGCCTGGCCGCCGCACTCGTAGCCGGCGTGGTCGCCCTGGTGCGCGCCAAGGACCCCGCCCTGAACGCCCCCACGGTCATCGACCGCCTCGTCCGCCACACCAAGGACCTCGGCGACCCCGGCCCCGACTTCACCAACGGCTACGGCCTGGTCAACGCCGTCCTGGCAGTCGGCACCACCGGCGCCGTGCTCACCGACAACCCCCTCGGCAACCCCGGCCCACCAACACCCGCCACCCACCCCCGCGCCTTACTCATGCCGATCGTGGTAGCGACCGTGGGCGTCCTCCTGCTCATCCTCCTGGCCGCCGGCCTCACCACCTTCCTCATCCTCCGCACCCGCCGCCACCGGCACTGACCTTCGCACCCTTTGGCGCCGGGCTGCTGGCTGAACCCGCACAGCGTCCGCCCACCGCGGGGCTGTCAGTAGTTGAACCTGTTCGCTTCGTGACGCTGGAAAAGAAATAGGGTTTCGTCGTGAAGCTGGATGTTGCGCCAACCTGGACGGCAGTGCAATTTCTGCCGCAGAAATCGGGTCGCGCCCGAATATTGTTCGAGCCGCCCCGATGGGGATGACGCTGAGGAGTGGGTGGGTCACACCGCGTCTGGGTCAGGCTGGGTTGGCGAGGTGGCCGAGGGGGAGTGGGCCGCGGCTCTTGACGGTGCGGATGGCGAAGGTGCTGCGGGCGTCCACGATGGTGTCGATGATCAGGATCTGGTCGATCAGGATGCGCTCGTAGGCTGCGAGCGACGGCGCGGCGACCTCGACCAGGAAGTCGGCGTTGCCCGAGATGATGTGGCAGGCGACCACGGCGGGGATGGCGATGAGGGCTGCCTCCACCTTTTGGGAGTTCTTCTGGGAGTGCCGTTCGACCTTGAGCTCGATGAAAATGGTCAGGTCGAGGCCGAGGCGTTCCCGGTCGAGTTCGGTGCGGTAGCCCGCGATGATCCCGGTCTCCTCCAGCGCGCGCAGCCGGCGCAGGCAGGCCGAGGGGGAGAGGCTGACCCGGGCGGCCAGATTGAGGTTGGAGATGCGCCCGTCGTCCTGCAAACATTCCAGGATCGCGATGTCGGTGTCGTCCATCGAACAACTTTATGCGCTGACGACGGCGTTTGGCGACCTGAAGTTGCGTCAGAGGCCGATCTTGGGGCCATCTTTGCCATCGCGTGCGGCGTCGTTTTTGCCAGGCTTGGATCATGTCAATCACCGCCTCACGGGGCGTCGCACTCTACGTCGGCGCCCTGCTCGGCCCGGGCCTCCTGGTCCTCCCCGGGCTCGCCGCTGCACAGGCCGGCCCGGCGTCGATCATCGCCTGGATCGGCCTGCTGGTGCTCTCCGGCCTCATCGCCATCGTCTTCGCGGCCCTCGGCGTCACCCGCCCCTCCGCAGGCGGCGTCGCCGAATACGCCCGCATCGGCCTCGGCGACCGCGCCGGCCGAGCCGTTCGCTGGCTCTTCCTCGCCGGCATCACCACCGGCGCGCCACTGGCCTGCTACATGGGCGCCGGCTACCTCGGCGGCAACCGCATCACCACCGCCATTGCCTCGGCGGTGCTGCTGCTGGTCGTCCTCGCGGTGACCCGGCACGGCGTCCGAACCTCCACCACGATGCAACTCGTCCTGGTCGGACTGCTGCTGGCGGTCATCCTGCTCGCGGTCGGCGGAGCAGCCCCCCACTCCCGAACGGCCAACTGGACCCCGTTCGCCCCACACGGATGGTCGTCGATCGGCCCGGCCGCCACGGTCCTGATGTTCTCCTTCGTCGGCTGGGAGGCGATCGCCTCGCTGACCGGCCGCTTCACGAACCCCCGCCGCGACCTGCCCCGCGTCATCGGCGTGGCCTTCGCCATCACCACAACCATCTACCTGACACTGGCGTACGTGACGGTGGCCGCCCTCGGCGACACCGCCGCCACGGCCACCCCGATCGCCGCCCTGCTGGAACTCGGCATCGGCACCGCGGGCCCGGCCGTCGCCGCAGTCAGCGCGGTGATCCTCACCCTGGGCACGGTCAACGCCTACCTGACCGGCGGGATGCAGATGGTCGCCCGACCCAGCCGTTTCACCATTGCCATCCTGGTCACCGAAGCAGCCTTGCTCACCCTGCTCGGCACGGGCACCATCTCGACCACGGTCGCGGTCACCGTACCCACAGCCTGCTTCCTGCTGGTCTATCTGCTCTGCATGCTCTCCGCGATCCGCTCGCTGCCGGGCTTGACCCGCCCGATAGCCGCGGTGGTGGCGGCTGCCGTCGTGGTCGTGCTGAGCTTCGGCGGGTACGCGGTGGTGCCCGCGATTCTCCTCACGGTCGCCGCCTTCGCCCTGCCGCTACGACGAGGCGAGGAGCTCAGTTCCAGGCGTTCGAGGTGCAACCTTGCGAAGGCCCACCGGGAGAGCAGTCGCAGGGATCGCGTTGCGACGCCGTGCCCGCGTGCCCAGGGCGCCACCCGAGCCAGGGGCGAAGCAGGGCGACGCCGTCGGTGAGGGCGGGATCGGGAAAGGGCAGATCGGGCACGTTGCGAACGCTACCGGCGGAGGTCGGCGGTCATCTCGGCCAGTTCGGTGAGGCGGTCGGGGAGGGTGCGGGGGTTTCCCGGGGCGTCGGGGCGGGCGTCCCAGGGGCGGGGGCCGGTCAGGGGGCGGTAGTTGACGCCGAGGGCGTCCAGGCGGGTGAGGTGGGGGTCGAGGCGGGTGGTGAAGTCCTCGAAGGTGGCCGGGCCCCAGACTGCTTCGGCGAAGGCGCACAGGCGGGGGTAGGCCATGTAGTCGACACGCCTGGCGGATTCCATGTGTTCGGTCCAGATGTTGGCCTGGCCGCCGAGGACGAGGTCGGAGTCGACGCCGGGGGTGAAGGCGTACACGTCGGCGAGGGTGAGCAGGGTGCCGACCGGGGTTGGTTCGAGGGGGTCGTCGGACTGGCGGTAGTCCAGATAGGTGGAGATGTCGGGACAGGCCACAACCTGGTGACCGGCCGCGACCGCCGCCGCAGTGGGGAACGGCCCGCGCCAAGCGGCGATCACCGCGTCGGGAGGGGCGCCACCGGCCAGGATCTCGTCCCAGCCGAAGACGCGACGGCCCCGGGTGGCGAGAAACAAAGCCATCTGGGCAGTGAAGCGGGGCTGGACCGTTGTGTCGCCGCCCCATTCCTCCACGGGGCACTCGTCGCCGCCGATGCCGATCAGGGGCGACGGGAAGATGTCGCAGAGGTGGTCCAGGACCGCGCGGCAGAAGTCGAGGGTTGCCGGCGTCATGTTGAGGACGTGCGACGAGATGCCCCAGGAGGTGCGGACCGGGCCTTCAAAACCATTGCCCAGCGAGGGGTACGCCGCGATGGCCGCCTGCATGTGACCGGGCATGTCCACCTCGGGAACCACGGTGACGTGGCGTGCGGCGGCGAAGGCGACGATTTCGCGCAGGTCGTCGGCGGTGTAGTAACCCCCGTGCGGCCGGCCGTCGAACAACGCGTGCCGGCGTGAGCCCAGCATCGTCGACGTGCGCCAGGAGCCCACGGTGGTCAGTCGTGGCCAGCCGGGAACCTCCACGCGCCAGCCCTGGTCGTCGGTCAGGTGCAGGTGCAGGACGTTGAGTTTGTGGAACGCGGCGAGGTCGATGAAGCGCAGCACGTCGGCGACCGGCATGTAGTGCCGTGCGACGTCGAGCATGACGCCGCGCCACTCGTAGCGTGGCGAGTCGACGATCCGGCCGCACGGCACCTCCCACGGCCCGGCAGCACCGGAGCGCAGCGCCGCCGCGGGCATCAGCTGCCGCAATGTCTGGGTTCCGTAGAAGATCCCCGAGGAGGAGCCGCCCGCGAGGTCGATGCCGGAAGGCGAGATGTCCAAAATGTACCCAGAGGGTGGCAACGACGGATCGAGTCGCTGGTCAAACGAGCCGTCGGAGAGAAGGACGTCGCCGGAGAGGGAGACCGAGACCGGGCGGGGGATCAATCCTTCACCGCCCCGCCGAGGCCGGACACCAGGCGGCGGCGTACCAGCAGGAAGAAGATCAGGACCGGCACGGTCATCAGGGTGGAGGCCGCCATGATGGCTCCCCAGTCGTTCTCGTCGGGTTTGAAGAAGACCAGCAGGGCCATCGGCAGGGTCTGCCGGTCGGTCGCGCTGATGATGAACGTACGCGCGAACAGGAAATCGTTCCACGCGTGGATGAACGAGAACACGCTGGTGGCGGCGAGCCCGGGCGCGATCAGCGGGAACAGGATGCGCCAGAGCACGGTGAGCCGGGACGCGCCGTCGAGCTGGGCGGCCTCGTCGAGTTCGTCCGGGACCGCCGCGACGAACCCGCGCAGCATCCAGATGGCGAACGGCAACGTGAACGCGGTGTGGACCAGCATCAGGGAGCCGAGGGTGTTGAGGGCGCCCAGGTCGCGTACCAGGAAGAAAAGCGGGATGGTCAGGGCCTCGACCGGGACCATCTGGGCGATCAGGAAGACCACCAGGATCGTGGTGCGGAAGCGGAAGTGGAACCGGGTCAGCGCGACCGCGGCGAGGAACGCGATCAGGCCGGAGATCAGCACCACGACCAGCGCGACGATCAGGCTGTTGAGCAGGTACCGGCCGAAGTCGTTGACGGCCAGGACCCGGCGGAACGCGTCGAGCGACGGCGACAGGGTCCAGGGGCGCTGGTGCAGGGACTGGATCTCGCCGGCCGGTTTGATCGCGGCGAGCACCATCCAGTAGATGGGGAAGATGACGACGGCGGCGATCAGGACCGCGAGGGCGTCCAGTACACGTCTCACAGCGGTTCTCCCGACCGGCGCAGCGTTCTGAGGTAGAGCACCGTCACGGCGAGCAGGATCAGCATCATGACGACGCCGATCGCGGAGCCGAGGCCGTACTCGCTGGACGCGAAGGCCTGCTGGTAGGCGTACACGTTGAGGGTGAGGTTCTGGCCGGCCAGACCGCCGCCGCGGGTCATCACGTAGATCTGGGTGAAGATCTTGAAGTCCCAGATGATCGACTGGATGACCACGACGGCGAGGACCGGTCGCAGCATCGGGACCATGATCTGCCAGAACGTACGCCAGGTGGACGCGCCGTCGAGCGCCGCCGCCTCGAGCACGGACCGGGAGATGGCCTCGATGCCGGCGTAGAGCGTGACCATCACGAACGGGAACGACGACCAGACGACCACGGCGCCGACCAGGGCGAACGCGGAGTAGCGGTCGTACATCCAGTTGAAGCCCTCCGTGCCGAGGAGCTGGTTGACGAAGCCGAGGTCGGTGTCGAACAGGAACATCCAGACCGTGGAGCCGCTGACCGCCGGGACGGCCCACGCCGCCATGGCGGCCAGCGACAGCAGTAGCCGCGGCACCCGGCTGATCCGGGTGAGCAGCACCGCGAGGCCGGCGCCGACGGCGAGGGTCGCCACGACGCAGGCCGCCGCGAAGCCGACCGTCGCCAGCAGCACCGACCAGAACTGCGGGTCGGTGAAGAGCTGGACGTAGTTGTCCAGGCCCACGAAGCGGGTCGGCTGCCCACCGCTGACCTGTGCCTGCCGGAAGTCGAGCACGGAGATGAGCCCGAGCTGGTACATCGGGTAGAGGAACAGCCCGCCGAGCACGACCGCCGCGGGCAGCAGCAGCCAGAGCGGTGTGAAGCGTTGCCTCACTTCGTGAGGGCCGCGTCGACCTGCTTGGCCGCCTCGTCGGTGGCCTGCTCGACGGTGGACTTGCCGGTGGCGACCTTCTCGATCATCGTGGGCAGCACGGCGGAGGCGTCGATCTTGCCCCAGCCCGGGTCGAGCGGGACGAACTTCGTGCCGTTCGAGATGGTGGTGATGAAGGGCTCGACGAACTTGTCCTTCGCGGCGACCACGGCGCTCGCTGACTTCAGTGTCGGCAGGTTGCCCATGGCGTCGTACATCTCGGACTGGTATTTCTTGCCCGCGAGCAGGGTGAGGAAGTCCGCGGCGAGAGCGGGTCGCTGGCTGTTCTTCATGATGCCCAGGTTGTTGCCGCCTGCGAACGCGGGTGCGATGGAGCCGGGCTTGCTGCCGGGCAGCGGGACGACGGCGTACTTGCCCTTGGCCGCACCGGCGTCGACGGCCGCGCGGTTGAAGTTGCCCAGGATGCCCATCGCGGCTTTGCCGCTCGCAAACAGATCAACGGTCTTTCCGCCGGTCAGGTCCGCGCACTGCTGCGGCGGGCAGTTGTCGTCGGCGATCAGATCCGTGTACGCCTTGAGCCCCGCCCGCGACTGCGCGGAGTTCAGCGACGTGATGTCCCCGCCGGCGTCCCACACGAACGGCATGGCGGCATACGTGTACTTGCCGCCGACCGCCACCCCGAACAGCTCCGGCTTCTTCGCCCGCACCGTGCGCGCCGCCGTGGTCAGCTCCGCGATGCTGGTCGGCACCTTGAGCCCGAGCTCCTGGAAGATGTCGGTGCGGTAGTAGAGCGCGCGCACGCCGACGTACCAGGGGACACCGAGCAGAGTGCCCTCGTAGGTCGCGCTGGATTTCGCGTCGGGGCTGAGATCCGCGCCCTCGGACCACGCGGTGACGGCCGGGCCGACGTCGGCGAGCCCGCCCGCGGCGGCGTACTCCGGGAGATCGGTGTTGCCGTATTCGACGACGTCGGGGGCGCTGGCCGGGTCGTTGAACGCGCCCTTGAAGCGTTCGCTGCGCGTGTCGACCGCGATGTACGCGATGTCGACCTTGGTGCCCTGGTGGGCCGCGGTGAACTCGGCGACCGCCTCGTTGACGACCTTCTCCTTGGGGGCCCGGTTCGGCTCGTCGAAGAGCCAGACCTTGAGCGTGCCGGTGCGCGCACCACCGTCGGACGGCGCGGCGCCGGGTGTGGACGTCGAGGGGGCGCACGCGGTCAGCGTGAGGGCGAGGGCGGCGGCCGTCGCCAGGCGCAGCTTCATGGGGGCACTCCAGACGAACTATGTTCGTAAGTGGTTCGTTGCTTGGGTGCCCCTCAGAGTGCGGCTGCGGCCTCCGCCCGTCAACCCTTCAGCATCGTTAAATCTGGATATCAGAAGTACGTATGCAGGACATCTACGACCACATCGGAATCGTCGGCGACGGGGATGAAGCGCCACTTGTCGAACGCCGTGCACGGGTGTGACAGGCCGAAACGCACCAGGTCACCGACGTTCAGCGAGTCGCTGCGTACATAGGTGTGGTGGTCGTTCATCTTGAGCACCTCACCGGCCGTGGTCGTGGGCAGGCCCTCGTCGAACGGCGCGTCGCGTTTGCCCATGCCGACGATCGCGAGCCCCGGCTCCGGAGTGGACAGCACCTGCGCGTAGATCTCGAGCGCCGCGGTCAGCGAGCCCTCGGCGGCGACCCGGTTGAACGGCGTACGTTCCTGGTAGAAGCCCTCGTCGTGGGTGACCGACGCACCACTGCGCAACACCGTCCGCAGGGTGTGCCCCTCGATCTCGAGCCCCTCGAAGGCCTTGATCACGCGGTCGAACCAGGCGCTGCCACCTGCGGAGAGGATGACTTCGGCGGGCAACAGGTCGGCAATGGCCCGCAACGCCTCGACCTGAGTGGCCAGGAACTCGTCGACCTCGGCCACCGTCTTCAGCGCGCCCTCGTAGGCGGTCACCCCGACGACATTCGCACCTGCCCTGGCGACCTTCACCACCTCTTCGACGGTACGGCAGCCCGTGCGCCCGCCGTGATGACCGAGCTCGACCAGGACCTTCAGCCCGCCGGCCGCCGCGATGCGGTCGACCCCGGCCACCGAGTCGACCTGCACGAACACGTCCCAGCCCGCCTTCGACTCCTGCGACAGCCAGCGCAGCGCGGTCGGGTCGAGCACCTCGTTGGCAATGATCACTCTGGGTACGCCGAGGCGGCGCAGCACCAGCGCCTGGCTCGCGGTCGCCGCGGTCTGCGCCCACGCACCCGCGTTGAGCTGGGCTTCGAGCAGGCTCGGCGCCATCGACGTCTTGGCGTGCGGGGCGAACGAGAAGCCGTGCCGCTGGGCGTAGGCGGCCATCGTCGCGATGTTCGCGCGCACGGCGGAGTCCCGGACGACCAGGAGCGGCCAGGTGAACGTACCGTCGAAGAGGTTGTGCCTTGCCGCGGCGAACTCACTCGCCTTGACCTGGCCTTCCGGCAGCCAGAAGCCCTTGGTGCGCCAGTCGATGATTTCGTCGGGGATCATCTTCGCTCTCTCCTAGGGTTGACCGTGGTGGGGACTTCGCGCATTGTGTGGAAGCTACTACGAACCACTTACGAACGTTGGGAGCGTTGATGGTGATCGGCCTGGTGTGCCATGCCGGCCATCGTGCCCGGTTCGCCGAGGCCGCGCGCACCCTCACCGGCGTGACGTTCGCGTGGGCGATCTACGAGCGCGAGGACGAGATCCGCGAGCGGGTGGCGGCTCTGCTGCGCGACCAGACCCTGGACGGGCTCCTGCTGGGCCTGGTTCCGTACGCCCGGAGCCGCGACCTGCTCCCGCCCGCCCTGCCCGTCACGGTGACCCGCTCGGCGGCGCTCGACCTGGCCCTCGCCTGGTCGCGGGCGCGCGGCAACGGCTGGCCCGCCACCCCGGTCAGCATCGACACGTTCACCCAGGAGACCGTCGACGAGGTCGCCACCGCGCTCGACCTGGACCGGTCGCTGATCGCCTGCCAGCCGTTCGACCCGGCGCAGTCGATCGCCGACGTCGTCGCGTTCCACCGGGACCGCGTGGCCGCCACCGGGGCGTCCTATGTGATCAGTGTGCGCACGGGGGTGGCCGCGGCGCTGGACGGGCAGGTGGCTGTCCTGAACGCGCTGGCGACGCCGGGGACCATCCGGGCGGACCTGCACGAGCTGGCTCTGCGCGTACGCAACAAGAAGGCCGACGGTCAGCGCTTCGCCGCCGGTGTCTTTCTGGTCGCCTCCCCGCAGGAGAGTCCCGACCTGGACCGGGCGCGGGTGGGTCTGCAGCATCTGCTCATGAACACGCCCGAGTTCGCCGACGCGTGGATAGACAACCGGGGCCGCCGGGGAGTCGTCGTGTTCGCCCACGCGGCCCTGTTCGAGACGATCACCCACCAATGGGTCGGCCTGCCCGTCCTCGCCGAGATCCGGGACTCCCTCGGCATCCGGGCGGTGGCCGGTTTCGGCATCGGGGATTCCGCCCGGGTCTGCGTCGCCCTCGCCGAGCGGGCCGCCGCGCGCGCCGAGCAGGACGCTGATCCGGGCGCGTACCTCATCTCCGACAACGGCATGATGATCGGCCCGATGGGTGCCTCGGGGGTGCCGCTCACCTACACCTACCGCGAGCACGGCGGCATCGAGGCACTCGCCGCCCGGGTCGGGCTGAGCCCGGCCACCCTGTCCCGGCTCGCGGCGATCGAGCGCAGTCTCGGCGGACGCCCGGTCTCACCCGGCGACCTCGCCCGTTCGCTGGGCATCACCGACCCGAGCGGACGCCGGCTGATCCGCAAGCTCAGCGGGTCGGGGCTGGCGGTCGACGACGGCAGCTCGCAGGTACACCGCAAGGGCCGCCCGACCCGGCTCTACCGCCTCGCCATCACCGCAGCCCTGGATCCGGCCTGATGATCTACGACCTGGTTCTGCGGAGTGCGACGGTTCACGGTCACGGTGTCACCGATCTTGCCGTCCATAACGGACATATTGCCGCGATTGGCCCCGGCCTGTCCGGCCGTGTTTGGTCAGATCTGTCCGGCCTGGTGATCACGCCCGGCCTGGTCGACCTGCATACCCACGTCGGGCCCGGCTACTGGGGGATCGACCCCGACCCCATCGCCTGGCACACCGGCGTCACCACCTGGGTCGACGCCGGATCCGCCGGGGCGTACACCCTCTCCGGGCTGCGCCGGGTCGCCGACGCCGCGGCCGTCCGGGTGCCCGCGCTGCTCAACATCTCCGCCGTCGGGCTCGCCGGGCGGACGGGGGAGAGCCGCGACCTCGCCAACTGCGACGTCGCGCTGGCCATCGACACGATCCAGGCCAACCGCGACCTGATCCGTGGCGTGAAGGTGCGCATCGACCGCGAAACCGTCGGCGACAACGGCGTCGAACCTCTGCGCCGGGGCCTGGCCGCCGCGTCGGCCTGCGACGTGCCGGTCATGGTCCACATCGGTGCCGCCCCGCCGGCTGTGTCCTCGGTTCTGGAGCTGCTGCGGCCTGGCGACATCGTGACGCATTGCGCTTCCGGCATCGCCGCGCCGCTCGGGGATGCCGCGTCCGAGGCTTACGAGCGCGGGGTGCTGTTCGATATCGGTCACGGCTCGGGCGGGTTCGCGTTCGACGTTGCCGAGGGGCAGCTGGGGGCGGGGCTCCGGGCGTACACGATCTCGACCGATCTTCACGCACGCTCGCTGCACGGCCCGGTCTTTGACCTGCCCACCACGCTCATGAAGCTCGTCGCCATCGGCCTGCCCCTGCCTGACGCGATCGACGCGGCCACCGTGCACCCGGCTCGCGCCCTCGGGCTGCCCGGCGGCGTCATCGAGGTCGGCGCCCCCGCGGACCTCGCGGTCTTCCGCGTGGAGGAGGGCTCGTTCGAGGTTGTCGACGCCCACCGTCAGGTCCGCCACGCCCCGCTCCGGCTGATCAACAAGGCCACCTACGTCGGTGGCACCCTGCTGCCGCCGCGCCTGCCGGCTCCGCCACCGTCGTGGATCCCGCTCACCGAAGCCCAGCGGGCCGCCCTGACCCGCCGCGACAATGACATCCGCACCCTGCTCTCAGCCCCTCTGGTGGGCGCCGAGGACCTGGCCGAACAATTCCCGAGGAGCTCCTGATGCCGAAACGCGCCATCATCACCGACAAGGCCGCCCCCGCCGGCGGCCCCTACTCCCACGCCGTCATCGCCGGCGACACCATCTACCTGGCCGGCGCGATCCCCGCCCTCCCCGACGGCACCCGCGTCACCGGCTCCTTCGCCGAGCAGGCCCACGCGGCGTTCAAGAACCTGGCCGCAACCGCCGAGGCCGCAGGCGCCAGCCTCGACGACGCCGTCCGCATCGGCGTCTACCTGCGCGACTTCGCCGACTTCCCCGAACTCAACAAGATCTACCCCGAATACATCAAGGGCGACAATCTCCCGGTACGCACCACGCTGCCGGTCGCCCTGGTCGGCTTCGACATCGAAATCGACGCCGTCCTCTACACGGGCGCCTGATTCACCAACCGCGCGATCCACAGCAGATCACGACAGAAGTGAGCCAGGTCCGGTTCCTGGCCGATGCGCCCCTGTACCTTCCGCAGCGCATCGGCCAGCACCCGGCGCTGCACATCCGCCGCCGCGTTTGCTCGTAAGCAGCGGGCCAGGGCGGCGTCGAGCTCCCGCAGGTCCGGATCGCTGAACGCTCCCGCCCGCTCGCGGCCCATCTCCCGCTCCCAGAAGGTCAGCGAATACAGCTCGGCCCGCAGCTCCGCACCGAACCACACCGGCGGCCGCCCGTTCGGATTCAACTCCCCGGGTCGGGGCGCCCGCTGCCCGAGCCGCTTCTCCACCCGCCGCCGTTCGCTGTATCGCCGAACCTCGCCCTGCCACCCGGCCCGGCTGGCCGACAGCACCTCGAGCGCCCGGAGCAGTGCGGCCTCATCCCGCTGATACGTCCCGGCCAGCTCCTCCAGAAATTCCAGCGACGCATGGAATCCGATCGGATGGTAGATCTACACACACGACCGCAATGCCGAAACCCGATGCTTGAACGGCAGGCCCGGATCCCGCACATGCCTGGCGTACGCGCTGAAACTCACGATCAGGACCGCACATCAGCCTCAGGATCAGCAGCCGGATCAGGCTCCACCAGCAACCGCGCGTAGTTCGCCATCGACCGCTGATACCGCGGCAGATGCGGAGCCAACGCCGCGACAGCGATCGACACGGCCTCCCGCTCCCGCCCCGCATCGGTCAGCACCAACGCCAGCACCGCGGCCACCGCATCGGAGAGCTCATCAGCGGGCAGCGCCCGCTCCGCCTCCAGAAGGGCGATACTCCGCTGCAGGTCACCGACGTTCCGCAGCGAACTGGCCAACTGAATCGAAGCCCGCCGCCGCCGGTATCCGGTCAACCCCAGCTCGATCGCCTGCGTATAGAGCGGAACCGCGAGATCACTGTGCCCGGTCGAGTCGAGCGAACAAGCCCGCTCGAACAACCCCACCGGATGCTCCGGATCGAGCTCCTTCACCAGCTCCTCGATCAGCATGAGGAACTCCGCCTCCGACCGCTCATCGATCGAGGCCCAGGCCGCGGTCACCCGCTCTTCCCATTCCGTAGTGATCATCCCCCCACCCTCCCACGCCACGCGGGGTGACGCCTGCGAGTAACGGGCCGCCGGAAAGCGAGCATCACCCGTGAGTGGGGTTCGGGTTGACGGTCGCCGGTGGTTGCTGGTCGGATGGCGGGAGCGTCGCAGTGCGCCCGGTTCGGAGGCCGCCGTGGGCATGGAGGCGTGGGGCCAAGGGGATTTCCTTGGAGACATCAGGGGAGTACGCGCGCTTTCTCGCGTACGGGAATCAGCTTGTGGAAGTGCATCTCAGCTTGCGTGAAATGCTTGCGGATCTGCGCGACGGGGTGGTGCCCGACGATGAGCTCGCGGTGTTCTGCCTTTCCTTCTGCACCGCGGTGACCAGGCATCATGTGGGTGAGGACCGGGAGGTTTTCCCGGTGCTGGCTGCCCGGCATCCCGAGTTGCGCTCCTTTTTGGACGCTCTGCAGCGCGACCATGTGGTGATCGCTTCCATTCTCGGGCGGTTGAACGACCTGGTGGGGGATTCCGTAAAGCTGGGGCAGGAGCTGGATGGGCTTGCCGCGGTGCTGGAGACGCACTTCATCGGGGAGGAGAAACGGTTGGCGGGGGTGCTCAATGCCCTGGACCCTTCCGTGGGATTGACCCCTCTCACCGAGGCCGTAGAGTTTCGGTAGCACTCAGTGCGGTGAATGTCGCTTTGCGTTACTTGGATGGTGGGCGTTGGGCGCTGATCTGCGGGACAGGATCGGGAAACGGCATCGGGAGCTGGTCTCCCGGCATGAGCTTCTGGGGCAGGGGAACGGTGATGAGGGGCGGGTGTTCGACGCCACCAACGAGCTGATGGTCGTGCTGGACGAGGCCGCTTCCCGGGCGGCCCGGTTCCGGCGGCTGGCCGCGCTCATCCTGGTGCTGCTCGCCCTGGTCGTCGCGGGGCTGGTCGTCGTGCGGCTGCTGGCGTCGCCGGGGTTGATCGCCGCGGTGGTCATCCTCGCTGCCGCCGTCGGACTGTGGCTCACGGCTATGCCCAAAAGAAAGCGGAGGGGTCGATGACCAGCAGTACTGACACCCCGGCCGACCTGATCCGGGTGAGTGACGCCCTGCGCAACGAGTTCCAGCGCAAGATGAACACGATGCGCCGCCAGCTCGATCAGGAGCACAAGCAGGCCGCCGAGACCGCCGAGACCCGCTACCAGGATCTGGTCGGCCGGGTCGACGCGCGGGATGCCCAGCTGGCCCAGATCGTCGACGCGTACGACGAGATCCGCCGGCAGACCGATGGTGAGTTGCGGGGTGCGCGGCAGGCCATCGCCAGGCTGGCGGGTGAGGTTCATCTGCTGGAGGGGCGGCTGCGGCTGGAGCAGGGGGTGCAGCCCGTCGACCTGGACGTCGTTCCGGACGAGCTGACCCGGCTCGTCGCCCAGGTGCGGGCCGCCGAGCAGCTCAGGGCCGCGATGCTGGACGACGCGGGGCGGGGCGGGCTCGAGGCCGTGCTGACGGCGTACACGCAGGGGGAGCGGCGGGCGGCGGAGAGCCGGGCGCGCGCGTTCGAGGCCAGTCGCCTGCTTGCCGGCGCGACGGTCAGGAGTCGTGCCTTCCGGAAGGCGGCGGCCGCGTACAGGCTCCACTGGGGACAGTTTCGTGCCACCGAGCGGGAGCTGGCCGCGAAGGCCGACGACCTCGAGCGGGCCGAGGTGGCGCTGCGGCGCGACGCCGAGTTGCACGAGGCCTACCGGGTGCAGCGC
The DNA here is from genome assembly GCF_018332715.1 of Winogradskya consettensis. GTDB lineage: Bacteria > Actinomycetota > Actinomycetes > Mycobacteriales > Micromonosporaceae > Actinoplanes > Actinoplanes consettensis. The sequence continues at coordinate 147,012 of NZ_BOQP01000001.1, forward strand.
GGCGGTGATGTTGTCGCCGACCTCAGCGCGCACCTGCGGCGGCGGGTGGACATCGCGGTGGAGACGCACGCGCTGTTCCCTGCCTGGTTCACGATCACCGAGCTGGGACACCGGCCGAGCGCCGGGCACTCCGGCGAGTGGCGGGAGACGGCGACACAGGTGCTGCTCTACCGGATCACGTACGAGATCACGCACGGAGTGCTGGCTCTCGGCGAAGCGCCTGCGGAGGGTTATCAGGCCGGGCGTCACGCGGAGGTGCTGGCCGCACTGCGACGATTGGACGAATGAGAGCCGATTTCGAGTGGGGGCCGGCCGGTGCCCGGCTGCTGGCGCCGCGGGCGAGCATCGTCGCGGTGGTCGATGTGTTGTCGTTCACCACGGCGCTGACCGTCGCGGTCGAGCGGGGGATCGCCGTGCGGCCCTATCCCTGGCGGGATGCCGGTGCCGAGGAGTTCGCGCGGGAGCATGACGCGACCCTGGCGGTGGGCCGCAAGGAACCTGGGGTGGTCAGTCTCTCGCCGGCGACCATCATGGGCAGCTCGGGGATCGAGCGGCTGGTGCTGCCCTCCCCGAACGGCGCGACGATCTCGGCGCAGCTGGCGGAGAGTGACGCGACGATCATCGGGGTCTCGCTGCGTAACGCGCCTGCGGCTGCGCGGTGGAGTTGCGAGCGGCTGCGGGAGGGCCAGAGCATCGCGGTGATCGCTTCCGGCGAACGATGGCCGGACGGGTCGTTGCGCCCGGCGGTCGAGGACCTGTGGGGTGCGGGGTCCTTCCTGCATCATCTGGTACGCGGGGGAGCGCTCGAGTTGTCCCCGGAAGCGGAGGCCGCGCTGGCCGCGTACGACAGGGCCGAACCGGGCCTGACCACCGCCATGCGTGCCTGCAGAGGCGGCATCGAGCTGCGGGAATACGGTTTTCCCGAGGACGTCGAAGTCGCCGCGCAGGCCGGTGTCGCCGACGTGGTCCCGGTCCTGACCGACGGCTGGTACGTGGCGGATTCAGTAGCCCAAGTGCTCTGATCTGGAGGATTGCGACACGCGAGGCGACTTGGCTGGTGCCCGCTCCGCCGGTCGGGGATGGTGAGGCGGTCACACACAGTCAGGAGAAATGCCATGCGTAAGTGGTGGCCGCTCATCACGGTCTGCCTCGGCACCTTCATGCTGCTCATCGACGTCACCATCGTGAACGTCGCTCTGCCGCAGATGGCGCTGGACCTGCACACGTCGTTCACGGCCCTGCAATGGGTCGTCGACGGCTACGCCCTGTCACTGGCGGTGCTGCTGCTCGGTGCCGGGGCGCTCGGGGACCTCTCCGGGCACCGGCGGCTCTACATCGGCGGGCTGGTCGTCTTCGCGCTGGCCTCGCTCGCCTGCGGGCTGTCCACCGGCCCCGAGACGCTGATCGCCGCCCGGGTCGTGCAGGGCATCGGCGCCGCAGCCATGTTCACCACGACGTTCGCGCTGCTCAACGGGGCTTATCAGGGGCGGGAGCGCGGGGTCGCGTACGGCGTCTGGGGCGGCGTCTCCGGTGCTGCCGCCGCCGTCGGCCCGATCCTGGGCGGGCTGCTCACCGAGGGGCTCAACTGGCGCTGGATCTTCCTCGTCAACCTGCCGCTGAGCATCGCCGCGGTGGTGCTGTCGCTGACCGTGCTCAAGCCCGATCACGGTGAGCGCCGGGGCCGTTTCGACGTGCCCGGGACCATCACGTTCACCGTTGCCGCCACCGCGCTGACGCTCGCTGTCATCAGGGCGAACGACGAGGGGTGGACGGCGTTCCCGACGTGGGGGCTGCTCGTGCTGAGCGGGCTCGCGCTGATCGCTTTCGTGCTGGTCGAGCGGCGGTCGGCGTACCCCATGCTGGATCTCGCTCTGCTGCGCAACCGCTCGCTGGCCGGCATCCTGATCGCGGCGCTGCTGGTCAACGTGGCCGCGTTCGCAGCCTTCACCTACACCTCGATCTGGCTGCAGTCGCTCACCGGGCTGTCACCGATCCAGGCCGGGCTGACCGGGCTGCCGATGTCGCTGGTCTCGGTCGTGGTGTCGGGCATCGTCGGGTCGAAGCTGCACGGCCGTTCGCCGCGGCTGATCATCGGCGGCGGCATGCTGCTGATCGGTGCGGGGTCGGCGCTGTGCGCGCTGCTGCTCGGCCCGGACTCGAGCTGGCCGGCTCTGATCGCCGGCTACGCGGTCATCGGCATGGGCGTCGGCCTGGTCATGCCCACCCTGGCCGACTCGGCGATGGCCGCCGTGCCCCGGGAGCGCAGCGGCATGGCGGCCGGGGCGATCACGACCGCGCGGCAGCTGGGCTTCGCGATCGGCATCGCGGTGCTGGGCACGGTCTTCGCGTCCCGCACCCAGGATCACCTCGCCGACAAGGGTGTCGCCGATCCGGCCGGGACCGCGCACGGGCTCGCCGCCGGGCAGGCCGGCAAGATCCTCGCGGCTGTCCCGGACGCCGGCCGGTCCGCGGTCGACGCCGTCCTGCGTGCCGCGGCGGTCGCCGGTCTCGACGCGGGCTTCCTGGTCGCGGCGGTCGCGGGCATCATCGGCGGCATCGCCGTCCTGGTGCTCGTCCCTTCCCCGTCACGCGAGCGGGCCGCGGAGAATCCCGTTGTCGACGAGCGAGACAGCCTGCTTGACGCGCGTTAACACCGGGACCGTCTCGCAGTTGCGCACCTCGGGGATCGCGGCGACCTCCGTGGTCAGGTAGTCGTACAGCGCGGCGGCGTCGGTGCTCAGCGCGACCGCGACGATGTTCGCCGAGCCGGTCACCGCGGCGGCCCAGGCCAGCTGCTGGTGATCGGCGAGGCGGGCGCCGACGCTCGCGAGGTCGGCGGGTGCCACGGTGAACCACAGATGGGCCACGGCGTGGAAACCGAGCGCCGTGGCCGAGGTGTCGACGTCGAAGCGGAGGAACCCGGCGGCGGTCAGGGCGTTCAGGCGTGAGGCGGCCCGGCGCTGGGTCCAGCCGGTGGCGTCGGCCAGGGCGGCGAAGCTGGCCCGGCCGTCGTGCGCGAGGGCGTTGATGAGAGGCTGATCCTCTTGCGACATGTCCGTATTTATCGTGACCTCTTCCGTGGGCGTGATCAACTCGCGTCGCTGGTTGTCGTCGAGGCGGTCGTCCCCCGCGATCCAGTCGGCCTCACCCCGCCCGGCGAAGCGATGCAGGATCTGATGCGCGCTCACGGACAGCACATTGGCGGCCCGGGGCAGATGATGCAGCAACCCCTGCTGCCCGGCCACTGCCGCGATGCTGGTGGTCAGCTCCGCGCCGCCTGCCCCGACCATCACCCAGCTGGTGTCGGGCCGCCGGGCCAGGGCCTCGGCCGTCGGCATGGCGGTGCCGGGGCGGCAGGTCAGCCGCACCATCCAGGTCGCGGCGCCGGGCAGGCGGGCGTGATCGACGGCGCCGAAGACCCGAGCGATCCCCAGCGTGCGCATCCGCTGGTAGCGCCGCGCCGCTGTCTGCTCCGAGACGCCGAGCACGGCACCGAGGCGGGCGAACGGCACTCGCGGGGCGAGCTGCAACCCATGGAGGATCTGCCGATCCAGCCGATCAAACGTGGCGGATTCGGACGTCATTCGCGCTGGCACGGTCGGATTCTAATCGCTGCTGGCCCTTTGAGTCGCGGGTGAGGCGCACCTGACAGAATGACCGATGCGTCCTGTGTCCCTGATTGAGGAGAGCTTTCCGTGATCCGTACCCATGAAGCCGGCAGCCTCCGGGCGGAACACGCCGGCCAGACGGTGACGCTCGCCGGGTGGGTGGCCCGCCGGCGCGACCACGGCGGCGTGATCTTCGTCGATCTGCGTGACGCCTCCGGGATCGTGCAGGTCGTCTTCCGCGAGGAGGACGCGCACGCGCTGCGCAACGAGTTCTGCGTCAAGGTCACCGGTGAGGTCTCCGCGCGCCCCGACGGCAACGACAACCCCGAGCTCGCCACCGGCGCGATCGAGGTCGTCGCCAGCGAGCTGGTCGTGCTGTCCGAGGCCGCGCCGCTGCCGCTGCCCGTCGACGACACGATCACCGCGTCCGACGACCTGCGGCTCAAGTACCGCTACCTCGACCTGCGGCGCTCCGGCCCGGCCAACGCGCTCAAGCTGCGCAGCCGCGCCAACCAGATCGCCCGCGAGGTGCTGCACGCCCGCGACTTCAACGAGATCGAGACGCCGACCCTGACCCGGTCGACGCCCGAGGGAGCCCGTGACTTCCTGGTCCCGGTGCGCCTGCAGCCCGGCACCTGGTACGCCCTGCCGCAGTCCCCGCAGCTGTTCAAGCAGCTGCTGATGGTCGCCGGCATGGAGCGCTACTACCAGATCGCGCGCTGCTACCGCGACGAGGACTTCCGCGCCGACCGGCAGCCCGAGTTCACCCAGCTCGACATCGAGATGTCCTTCGTCACCCAGGAGGACATCATCGAGCTCGGCGAGGAGCTCGTCACCAAGCTGTGGGGCGAGCTGGCCGGCTACCAGGTCCAGACCCCCATCCCGCGGATCACGTGGACCGACGCGATGAACCGCTACGGCTCCGACAAGCCCGACCTGCGTTACGGCGTCGAGCTGACCGAGCTCACCGACTACCTGCGCGGCACGTCGTTCCGCGTCTTCGCGGGCGCGATCGACAACGGCGGCTACGTCGGTGCCGTGGTCATGCCCGGCGGCGCGTCCCAGACCCGCAAGGAGCTCGACGGCTGGCAGGACTGGGCCAAGGCGCGTGGAGCCCGTGGCCTGGCCTACGTGGTCCTCGACGCCGAGTCCGGCGAGGCGCGCGGTCCCGTCGCCAAGAACCTGTCGCCCGAACATCTGGCCGGCCTGGGCGACGCCGTCGGCGCGAAGCCCGGCGACGCCATCTTCTTCGCCGCGGCCAACGAGCGGCGTGAGGCGCAGGAGCTGCTCGGCGCGGCCCGCATCGAGATCGCCAAGCGTTCCGGCCTGATCGACGAGTCCACCTGGGCGTTCTGCTGGGTCGTCGACGCGCCGATGTTCGAGAAGACGGATGATGGCGGCTGGACCGCTGTCCACCACCCCTTCACCTCGCCGAACGAGGAGTGGGAAGCCACGTTCGAGGAGGCGCCCGACAAGGCGCTCGCCTACGCGTACGACATCGTGGTCAACGGCAACGAGATCGGCGGCGGCTCTGTCCGTATCCACCGCGGCGACGTGCAGAGCCGGGTCTTCGACCTGCTCGGCATCACCCCCGAGGAGGCCGAGGACAAGTTCGGCTTCCTGCTCGAGGCGTTCAAGTACGGCCCGCCCCCGCACGCCGGCATCGCCCTCGGCTGGGACCGCACCTGCATGCTGCTCTCGGGCAACGAATCGATCCGCGAGGTCATCGCGTTCCCCAAGACGCGCGGCGGCTACGACCCGCTGACCACGGCCCCCACGGCCATCACCACCCAGCAGCGGCTCGAAGCCGGCATCGACGCCAAGCCCAAGGCCGTTGCGGGCACTCCCGGCACCGACGGCGGAGCGGTCCCGGTCGAAGCCTCCAACTGACCGATGCGCACGCTGGTCGTCGGCGCGAGCGGTCACCTCGGCTCTGAGGTGGCCCGGCTCGCGTCGGCGGCCGGCAGCGACGTCTCCGGCACGGCCACCACGGCGGCAACCGGTTGGTCACCCCTGGACATCCGTGACAGCTCCGCGGTCCACACCCTGATCGCTTCAGTACGCCCGGAGCTCATCGTCAACGCCGCCTACCGGGCCACCGAATGGTCCACCTGCGCCGACGGAGCCGCCAACGTCGCCCTCGCCGCGGCCGCCTGCGATGCCCGCCTGATCCACGTGTCGTCCGACGCCGTCCACGCGGGCCGCCCCACCCCCTACGGCGACGACGAACCACCCACCCCGATCTACGCGTACGGTGCGGCCAAAGCAGCAGCCGAAACCGCGGTCACGGCCATCACGCCGACGGCGATCCTGGTCCGGACCTCCTTGATCACCGGCTCAGCTCTGTCCTGCAAGCAGACCCGCCTCGCCCTCGACCTGGCCCGCGGCGTCCGCGACGGAGCCCTCTTCACCGACGAGATCCGCTGCCCCCTGGACGCCACCGACCTAGCCGCAGCCATCCTCGAACTCGCCACCACCGACTACACCGGCGTGATCAACGTCGCCGGCCCGCAAGCGTTGAGCCGAGCCGACCTGGGCCGCCTGACCGCAGCCACCCACGGCCTCGACCCCGCCGCCATCAGGACCTGCACCGCCGCCGAAGCCGGCCTGGGCAACCGCCCCCTGGACATCCGCCTCGACACCACCCGAGCCCGGGCCCTGCTGAAAACCCGCCTCCGCCCGGTCAGCGAATCCATAACCGGGTCGCCAGCACCCCCGCAGCACTGAGAAAGACCAACGCCCCCACCGCGATCATCACCCACCACACCCGCGCCTGCGAATCCCCAGCCGGCTCATCAGTCATTGATCCACCTCCCCGATCAGGCGCCACCCATTGACGCCCCACCCCTACCAACGACCCGCCCCACCCCCTCGCCCCACCGCAACCGGGTGACGTCCCACCCCATCCCCCAGCCGGATCGCATAGGCCGACGGTCGGTAGTGCTCGGTCACGCGGGTCTTCTTTCTTGGTTGCTCGGCGGAACGGTCAATCTGCTTTCTCGTCCGGCCCTGCGTTACTTTTCGGGCATCTTTCGTGACGAGGAGTGATCAATGTCCGAGGAAACCTGGCTCACCGCGCGCCTGATCCCCACTTCCGGCATCAACGGCGCCGCCGAACAGGAACGACGGGCCACGTCCGCGTTGCTGGCGGTCATGAGCTCGGTCCGCGAGTTCGGCCGGGCGATCGTGCAGCCCATGGGGGCTCCGGCGGGTTCACTGCAGACCTTCATCGAGGTCCCGTTCCAGCACGGGGACAAGCAGTGCTTCCCCGACGGTCTCATCCGCGTCGTCCGCGGCCAGCGGCAGTGGACGGCCCTGGTCGAGGTCAAGACCGGCGGCAACGAGCTGGAAGCCGAGCAGCTGGAGCGCTATCTCGATGTCGCGCGGGAGCACAACTTCGACGCGCTGGTGACCATCTCCAACGAGATCCCGCCGATCGCAGGGCAGCATCCGACCGCCGTGGACAAGCGGAAGCTCAAGAAAGTCGCCCTGCATCATCTGCCGTGGAGCGGGATTCTCACCGAAGCGGTCATGCAGAAGGAGTATCGCGGCGTCGCGGACCCGGACCAGGCCTGGATTCTCGGTGAGCTGATCCGCTATCTCGAACATCCGCGGTCCGGTGCGATGGAGTTCGAGGACATGGGCCGGGCGTGGGTGCCGACCCGCGAGGCGATCAACGCGGGGACACTCCGCGCCGGTGATGCTTCCGCGACGGAGGTCGCGGGGCGGTTCGACGCGCTGGTCCGCTTCGCCTGCCTGAAACTCGGCCGGCGACTCGGCATCGAGGTGGTGCCGTCGCTGAGCCGTAAGGATCTCGCCGACCCGGCGGCCCGCACGCAGGGGCTGGCCGCGCAGCTGATCACCACCGGAACGATGACGGGTGGGCTCAAGATCCCGGGGGCGGTCGGGCCGTTGCTGGTCACCGCGGATCTGCGGGCCGGCCGGATCACCTGTCAGGCCGACATCGACGCGCCGAAGGAGGGCCGCCCCGCCACGCGGGTGAACTGGCTCATCCGGCAGTTGAAGAATTCGCCGGAGTCGCTGCGGCTGGAGGCTTTCGCAATGCATTCCCGGGGAGCCGGAAACGCCGAGCTGCTGCGGGTCGTACGGGAATCGCCGACGGCCATCATCGGGGATCCGGCGAAGGAACTCAGGGCTTTCCGGGTGGCGCAGTTGTCGGCTGCGGGCACCAAGCGCGGCACCGGGCGAGGATCGTTCATCGACTCGTTCATCACGGCGATCGACGACTTCTACGAGAACGTTCTCCAGAATCTCAAGCCGTGGATGTCAGCGCCGCCGCGGCTACGGTCGCTGGAGGAGCCGGTGTTGGCCGAGCCGGTGGCCGCGGCCCTCATTTCGACGGCGATCTCGTCGCAGGACGGGCCGCAGGAGCGCGAGCCGGATTCTGCGCCGGCCGGGTGAATTCAGGAGTATGGCTTCATAGTGGAGGCATGCTTGTGGAACCTGCCATCGTTGATCGGCCCGAGGTGGTTTATGCCGGGCGGCGTGAGTCGATCTCCATGACCGAGTTCGCCCGGGTGGCGGATCATCTGCCGGGGATGTTCGGGTGGCTGGGGGAGCGGGGTGTCACGCCCGCGGGGGCGCCGTTCTTCCGATATCGGACCATCGACATGTCCGCGGAGCTGGTGGTCGAGGCCGGGATTCCGCTGGTGGCGGCGATCGAGGTCGACGAGCCGACGTTCATCGACGTGCTGCCCGCGGGCCGCTACGCGACCGTCACCCACATCGGGCATCCCGATGAGCTGATGGGCGTGACCGCGAGCCTGCTCGACTGGGCACAACGACGTGGCCTGGAGTGGGACATGACGCCCACGCCGGAGGGTGAGGTGTGGGCGGCCCGGCTGGAGGTGCTGCTGACCAACCCCGCCGAGCAGCCCGACATGCACAAGTGGGAAACGGCCCTGCTGTTCAAATTGGCCTAATGTTCTATCGCCAGACGTGAATGGCCCGCGCTTGACACCTGACGCCGCAGAAGATTGCGGCATAGCGGGTTACGGCGCAACTTCGTGCCCCGTGGCCACCTGCTGCCCACGGATCGAGACTCAGGACGCTAGACACAAAGAAGGACAGCGCGGCGGCCGGCGGCTAGCAGTGCGGGGTCGGGGTCGAGGTGCCAGGCCTCCAGGGCGGTGTCCGCGAATTTGATCCCGTGCGCGTCGCCTGAGTCGATGGCCGCTTGGAGCAACGTGTCCGGCGAGGTCGAGGGGGCGGGCTCGGGGGAAGGGCCGACGGGGGAGTAGGCCGCGGTGATTGCGGCTGACGCTGCCCAGGCTGCCGCCAGGCTTGCCGGGTGCAGGGCGACGGGCAGGGCCGGGAGGGTACGCAGAACAGCCGCGGGCGCCGTCGCGGCGTGCACCAGCATGACCGGGTTCCCGTACCCGTAAGGGTGTAGCGGAGGATCGCGGCCGTGACGATCGCGCGGAGCCGGGCCTCGACGCTGCCTGTTCCTGGCACGGAGCCGGCGGCGTCAGGCCAATCCTCGAGCGCGGCGAGCTGGGCGAGGCGGTTGCGGATGCCGAACCGCTGATCGGGTACGCGCGGCACGGCGTCGAGCGCCGCCCGCGGATCCCTGCCGCGGAACCGTCCGCGCCCGGCAGGCACGAGCGGTTGCCAGCGAGCGGCCCAGTATGCGAGTCCTCGCCCCAGTTCGTCGATCCGGGCCGGGGTCTCTTCGGCGAGCAGGGCGCGCACGGCGTGGCCGACCCGGATCACGCCGTGCGTCGCCCCGGCCGCGATGCCGGGCAGCAGCCGTGGCCACCACACGGCGAGCACGTCGCGCCACGGGGTGAGGGCGAGCTCGCGTTCGAAGAATGTGATCCAGTCGCCGGTGCGGACCGGGTCGCCGAGCGGGTCACGCCACTCGTCGGGGGCGATCGGCGCGATGCCGCGAGGTGCGTCCTCGAGCAGGGGCCGGTAGCCGTCGATCCATCGGTGCACCTCCGCGTCGTGGCCGTGGTGGGCGAGTGCCTCGACCGCCATCGGGGCGTGGTTGGAGAGCCAGCCGTTGCGTTCGGGCCCCGTGTCGCGGAGCCGGGTGAGGGCCTCGTCGAGCGTCGTCATCCGGCCACCGTCCACCTTGAACCCAACTTCAAGTCAAGAAGATGCGCATGGCGGGGTCGGCGGTGCGGCGGAAGCCGAGGGATTCGTAGAGCGGCAGGCCGTCGGGTGACGCGCGCAGATCGACGACCGTCACGCCACTCCGGGCGTACCAGTCGAGCAGTGCCTGCATGCAGGCCCGGGAGAAACCACGGCGACGGTACGCGGGGTCGGTCGCGACGTTGTAGACGTACCCCCGTCTGCCGTCCGGGTCGTTCGGATTCGGCAGTCGCTGATCGATCGCGCCCACGACGCAGGCCGCGAGCCCCGGCCCGTCGGGGATGTCCACCACGAAGACGCCCAGCGTGCCCCCGAGAACCTGGGTCTCGAAGATCTCGGCGCCGCGGTCCTGCCAGGGCCCGTCGGCCACCTCGCGGTCCATCGACTCCAGCATCACCTTGCGCAGGCGCATCACTTCCCGGGCGTCCGCACGAGTGGCCCGTCTCGCTTCGATCATGACTCCCATCGTGGCACAGAAGGGTTGCACAACTTATTTGCACAAGTATTGTGCAAGTTATGGAACCCACCTCGGTGCATCTCGACGGCAAGCAGATCCGGGTGCTCGCCCACCCGCTGCGGGCCCGGCTGCTCGGCCAGCTCCGCGTCGACGGGCCGGCGACCGCCACCAGGCTCGCCGCCACGCTCGGCACCAACACCGGTGCGACCAGCTACCACCTGCGTCAGCTCGCCGACGTCGGCCTGGTGACTGAGGACGACACCGTGGGGCAAGGCCGGGAGCGCTGGTGGAAGTCCGCCCACGACATGAGCAGCTGGCGGCGGGACGTCTTCGCCGGCGATCCGGACGCGACCGCGGCCTCCGACTGGCTCGACAGCTACGCGCTGACCCGCATGGTCGAGCAGATCGAGGCGTGGCGCCGGGACCGGCCCGAGGAGCCGCAGGAATGGCGTGCGGCGGCCGAGTTCTCGGACTACATCCTCGATCTCGACGCGGAGCAGCTCACGGCCTTGAACGACGAGCTGAACGCCGTTGTCGAGCGTTATCGCGGGGTCACGCCGGGTGGGGGTGCTCGTAAGGTGCTTTATTACCTGTACGGCGTACCCCGATGATCCGCCGTCGGTTCTTGATCCTGCTCGCCCTGCGCTGGCTGCCGGTCGGCCTGCTGATCCCGCTGTCCGCCCTGCTGCCGCTGGACCGTGGTCTCACCCTGGCGCAGTACGGCTCGGCGGCGGCACTGCAGGGCCTCGTGGTGCTCTTCCTGGAGCTGCCCACCGGTGGCCTCAGCGACGCGCTCGGCCGCCGCCCGGTGCTGCTGCTCGCCGGCGTCGTGGAGATCACCGCCCTGTCCCTGCTGACCGTGGCCGACGCGGTGGCGCTGTTCGTCGTCTTCTACGCGCTGCAGGGCGTCTACCGCGCGCTCGACAGTGGCCCGCTCGAAGCCTGGTACGTCGACAGTGCCCTCGCCGACGACGAGAACGCCGACATCGAGAGCGGGCTCGGTCGTGGCGGCGCGGTGCTCGGTGTCGCCGTCGGAGCCGGTGCGCTGCTCAGCGGTGGCCTGGTCGCCCTCGGTCCGATCGGGCCGGTGGACGCGCTGACCCTGCCGGTCTGGGTCGCCCTGGCGCTGCAGGTCGTCTCGCTGATCGCCGTGGCCACGCTGATGACCGAGGACCGTCCGGGCCGTGGTCCGGCCGCTCTCCTTCTTTCGGTACGCCAGGTGCCCGCGGCCATCGCCGGCGCCGTCGGACTGCTGCGCCGCTCGCGGGTGATCGTGGCGCTGGTCTCCGTCGAACTGTTCTGGGGCTTCGGCATGGTGGCGTTCGAGACCCTCATGCCGGTGCGTCTCGCCGACGTCGTGGGTGGCACGGACGAGGCCTCCGCCCTGATGGGCCCGGTCGGTGCGGTCGGCTGGCTCGCGTCGGCGGTCGGCGCGGCCCTGATCCCGCTGCTCAGCCGGCGGGTCGGCGCGCCCTGGACCGGGTTCCTGCTGCGGCTCGTGCAGGGCACGACGGTCGCCGGGATGGCGTTGCTGGCCGGGCCGGTCGGGGTGATCACGGCGTACCTGGTCTGCTACTGCGTGCACGGCGCGAGCGGCGCCGTCCACAATGCCCTGCTGCACCGGCAGGTCGAGGGCCCCTATCGGGCGAGCCTGCTGTCCCTCAACTCGATGGTCGCCCAGCCCGCCGGCGCGCTCGGCCTGATCGTGCTCACCTCGATCGCATCCGGTGCCGGTCTGGTTACGGCGCTGCTGTCCGGTGCGGTGGTGCTCGCCGTCGCCGCGCCCCTCTATCTGGTTTCTTCTATTTCTGTGGTGCCGAAGCCGGTTTACCCGTGACCACCAGGGGGGTACCAGCAGTTTCAGCTGCTCTCACCCCCCGATGGAGGCTCTCGAATGCTCGCGATCGCCGCGGCCGTTGTTTTCGGCATCTACCTGCTGCTCGACCTTTTCGACGTGAAGACCACGGACCTGTTCAACTTCCCCACGTTCGCGGCCCTCGGCCTGCTGCTCCTCTCGCTCTACCTCGCCGGCATCGGCAGCGGCCCGCGCAACGGTTCCGGCGGCTCGGGCCGTCGTTTCTCCGGCCGTCGTCCCGGCCGCGGCTGAACGCGTCCCGCAAAGGCGCCGTCTTGAAGAAGGCGGCGCCTTTCCGTGTGCGTTGGATCACGCTGAGTTCCGGATGAATGGCGCATTTCAGGCACCGGGCGGAGGCCCGGTACTGTCGATGCCAATGGAATTCGACGGACTCTTCTCCCTGAACGAGCCGGGTGGTGTCCGCACCGCGCCACCGGCCGATGCGGAGTCCAGCCTGACCCGGCCCGACCCCGGATCGCCCCTGCCCGTGCGCATGCGACCGGTGACGCTGGACGAGCTGGTGGGCCAGAAACATCTGCTCGCCCCCGGCGCCCCGCTGCGCCAGCTGGTCACCGGCACCACCCCCATGTCGGTCATCCTCTGGGGCCCGCCAGGCACGGGCAAGACCACCATCGCGCACCTCGTCGCCGGCACCACCGACCGCAAATTCGTCGCGATGTCAGCCCTCACCGCCGGCGTCAAGGATGTCCGCGCGGTCATCGAGACGGCCCGCCGCGACCGCCGCTACGGCGGCCCGCCCACCGTGCTGTTCATCGACGAGGTCCACCGCTTCAGCAAGACCCAGCAGGACTCCCTGCTCGCCGCCGTCGAGGACCGCACGGTCACCCTGCTCGCGGCCACCACGGAGAACCCCTACTTCTCGGTGATCTCCCCGCTGCTGTCGCGCTGCGTGCTGCTCACCCTGCAATCCCTCGACGAGGACGACGTGCGGGGCCTCATCCGCCGCGCGGTCACCGACGAGCGCGGCCTGGCCGGTGCGGTCACCCTCACCCCCGAAGCCGAGGACCATCTCGTACGCCTCGCAGGTGGCGATGTCCGCAAAGCGCTGACCGCCCTCGAGGCCGCAGCCGGCTCCGCGGAAGCCCAGGGCGTCCCCGAGATCGACCTCGCCACCGCCGAAAAAGCAGTCGACGTGGCAGCCGTCCGCTACGACCGCGACGGCGACGCCCACTACGACGTGATCAGCGCCTTCATCAAGAGCATGCGCGGCTCCGACCCCGACGCCGCCCTGCACTGGCTCGCCCGCATGCTCGTCGCCGGCGAGGACCCCCGGTTCATCGCCCGCCGCATCACCATCTTCGCCAGCGAGGACATCGGCATGGCAGACCCGCAGGCCCTGCTCATCGCCACCGCGGCGGGCCAGGCCGTGCAATCGGTCGGCCTCCCCGAAGCCGGCCTCACCCTCGCCCAGGCCGTCATCCACATGGCCACCGCCCCCAAATCCAACACGGTCACCAACGGCCTCTTCGCCGCCATGGCCGACGTCCGCGCAGGCAAGGGCGGCTCCGTCCCCGCCCACCTCCGCGACGCCCACTACCCCGGCAGCAAGGGCCTCGGCCACGGCCGCGGCTACCGCTACCCCCACGACGACCCCAAGGGCGTCGTCCGCCAGCAGTACGCCCCCGACGACCTCGCCGACACCGAGTACTACACCCCCACCGACCACGGCGCCGAACGAGCCCTCGCCGACCGCCTCCCCCGCCTGCGCCGCATCGTCCGCGGCGCCCCGATCCCCGCCGCCCGCGACAACCAGGCCCGTTCGGCTGCTTCCGGGCCTACCGCTTCTGCGCCTGCTGCTGCTCCTGCGGTGGTCCCGGTCCCGGGTTCTGTTGGGGGCGAGCTTCCTGGGGCGGCGGCTGGGTCTGACGGTGGCCAGGGTTCTTCGGCCGGCTCCGTTCCTGCGGCCGGCCCTGTTGCTCCGGCTGGCCCGATCGCTTCGGCCAAGGCTGCGCCGTCCGGAGGGGCGCCTGCTGCTTCTCTCGGCGGCCCTTCCCTTAGCGGCCCTCCGTCTGGCAGCCCTTCTGCCGACGGTTCGGCTTCCTCGGGGTCCCCGGAGGGATTGGCCGGGGCTGATTCGGTAGCGGCCGACCCGGTTGAGGCCGACCCGGTTGAGGCCGACTCGGTTGGGGCCGACTCGATTGGGGCTGGCTCGGTTGATGTCATTTCGGGCGGCGGACCTGATTTGGCCGGAAGTACCGGGGTTGCGACCGCTTCGGCCGGAAGCGCTCCCACAGCGAACAGGAAGCGGCGCGGCCCGCGTAAGGTGCCGCACGACACTTCTCCCGCAGTGCCCGCGGGTGCCGCGGGGGAGATGCCGGAGAACGGCTCGGCCGGGGCCCCGCAAGGGGTTCGGGGTGAGGCTTCGCAGGGTGCCCCGGGTGGGGTGCGCAAGGGCGACGACAACGGCGTGAGCGCCGGGGAGGACCAGCCGTGAGCAGGCGCGGTGCCGATCGGCCCGACGACGACGAAGAGCGCAGCGACCAGACCGGCCGCAGCCGCCGGTTGTTCGGCCGCGGCCGCCCGGAGCCGGTCGAGCCCGAACCGCTGCCCGGCGAGGAGACCGGCTGGCTCGACGATCTGCGCACCGCCAAGCAGCAGGCCGCAGCCATCGGTCCAGGGACAGCCCCCGGCGAAGGCCGCTTCAGCAAGAGCGGCCGCACCGCCCCCGGCCCGGACGACACCCCGGACGAGGACGACTCCTTCCCCCCGCTGCCCACCTCAGCCCCGCCGGCCCCCTCCGCGGCGCCAGTGCAGCCGGCCCCCACCCCGCAATCCCCGGCGTACCCCCAATCGGGAGCCCGCCCTCAGTCCGCCCCGCGCCCCCAGCCCTCCCCCCGCCCGCGCCCCGGAACGCCCCCGGCCCCGGCCACACCCCCGGGCACACCGGTCACAGGCGCCCGCGCGGCAGCATCCATCCCGCCCCGAGGCGCCCCCGGCATGCCCCCGGCCCCCCGCGGCGCCGCCACCCCATCCGCTGGCCCAACCGGCCCGGTCTCCGGCGCCCGCGGCGGTGCCCCGGCCCCCCGCGGCGCAGCACCGGGCCAAGTCCCCGGCAACTTCCCCCCGCGCGGCGCGGCCAGTGCCCAGGTTCCCGGCACCCTCGCGCCCCGCGCTGTACCCGGCGCCCCCGACCCGCGTGGCACCCAAGCACCCGGCGGCCCTGACCCGCGTGGTGGCCAGATGCCCGGAGGCCCTGACCCGCGTGGTGGGCAGGTGCCCGGTGGGCCGGACCCGCGTGGTGGCCAGATGCCCGGAGGCCCTGACCCGCGTGGTGGGCAGGTGCCCGGTGGGCCGGACCCCCGTGGTGCGGGTGGTGGCGGACCGCGTGGTGCTGCGAGCGTTGCGGTGCCGGGTGTGGCCGGGGTTCCGCGTGGTGTGGCGCCCGGTGGTTTGCCTGGGGGGCCGCCGGTGGCAGGTCCTGGGCAGCAGGAGACCGGCGGAGCTCTGCAGGGCCGGCGTGGAGCCCGCGAACGGCCTGCGGGGGACCAGTCCGTCGGTCGGCGGGCTGCCCCGGAGCCTGAGGTTCCGGGCCAGGGACGTCGTCAGCTCGACCCGGGAGAATTCGGTGGGCCCGCCGGTCAGAGCCAGTCCGGTGCGTTTCCCACGGTGGGTGGTCCGTCCGGCGGGTACCCCGCGGTGGGCTACCGCTCCGGGGCGTACCCGGCGGTCGGCCCGGCTTCTGGTGTGCCCGCTTCGGGTAACGCGCCGGAGGTTCCCGGTGTGCGGCACACGTCGCCCGAGAACGCGCGCGCCGCGGGCCGGCACGGGGCCGGCCCGGACGAGTCTTTGCCGGGACGCCCGGTTTCACCTTCCGGCCGGGCGAGCCGCCATCAAGGTCCCGACGAGGGTGCGCCGGGTCGTTCCGCGCGTCACCAGGACCCCGAGCAGGGCCCGCCGGGACGCCTCGGCCGCCGTGACGCGTCGGGCACCGGGGCCTTCCCCGTGTATTCGCCCACCGGCAGCCACGCCCTGGTCGACGGACCCGCAACGCGTCGCAGCGGCCACGCAGCGGCTCCCGACGAGGATTTCACCGCTCGCGCGGGCCAGGACGAGGGATTCACCGGTCGCGGCCGTCGCGCTGCCCCCGATGACGCCCCCGCCGGCCGTCGTGCGGCTTCTGATGACGCCCCGACGGGCCGTCGTGCAGCGCCGGAGGACGGCCCGTCCGGCCGTCGTGCCGTGCCGCAAGAGGGTCTGGCAGGGCGGCGGGCTGCGCCGGAGGATGGGCAGGCAGGGCGGCGGGCTGCGCCTGAAGACATGGGTGCTGGGCGGCGGGGTGCTGCTGGTGGTGGGGCGGCTCGGCCGACGAGTGGGTCGAGCCGGCCGGTTTCGGCTGTGCCGGCGGCGGACGGGAGTTCCTTCGGGTCGCGGAATGCCGCGACGACCGGCGGCCGGGCGCGGCCCGATGGGCAGCAGCCGGCTGAGCCGGGCGGACGGCACGGGCGGTCCGACGGGGGCGAGGGCTCCGGCGAGGTGCAGCACACCGGTCCGATTCCGGCCGGTGGACCCGGTGGACCCGGTGCTCCGCCGGTGCGAGCCTCGGCGGCGGTGGTGCCGCCGGTGGTGCCGGGGCGTGAGGGCGTTCGCACTCCTGCCGTTCCCGGGCGTGCCGGGGCCATGGCCGGTACCTCGTCCGGCGTGATCAGCAATACCGGGCAGATTCCGAAGGTCGGCCGGGCGCCCGCGGGTCCGATTCGCGGTTCGGGGCGCGTTCCTCGCCCGGGGCAGCCGGAACAGGGACCGCCCGGACGCGCCGTGGTTCGGCCGGTACCCCCGCGGGGTGCGCCTGGTGAGGCCGCCGCCGACCCGAACGAGCAGGGAACAGGCCAACGCGGCCCCGGTCAGCAGGGCCCCGGTCAGCAGGGCCCCGGTCAGCAGGGAACGGGCCAACGCGGTCAGGGTCAGCAGGTTCAGGGTCAGCAGGGTCCGGGTCTGCAGGGTCCGGGCCAGCGTGTCTCGGGCCAGCGGGGGCCCGGTCTGGCGGGCCCAGGTCAGGTAGTAGGCACGGGTCAGGTAGTGGGCACGGGCCAGGTAGTGGGAACGGGCCAGGTGGGCCCAGGTCAGGTGGGACCGGGTCAGCAAGGGGCCGGTCCGCAGGGGCCGGGGGCGCCGGTGCAGGCCGGGCGGGCTGCCGCCGCCGTTCAGGCGGGGCGGGGTGCCGCGTCGGTGCATGCCGCCCGCAGTCTGGGTGATGTGCAGGCAGGTCAGGGCGTGCCTGGTCATGGCGCGACGGAGGCCGCGGGGCGTGGGACGGGTGATGTGCCGCCGGGCCGCGGGACCGCAGAAGTAGCTCGCGGCGGAGCTGCCGTAGTCCCGGGCCGCGCCGAGGTTCCCGGCCGTGCAGAAGTGCCGGGCCGCATCGATGTCCCGGGCCGCGACGAAGCGCCGGGTCGAGCAGACGTTCCTGGCCGCGCCGAGGTTCCGGGCCGCGCCGAGATCCCAGGTCGGGCAGAGGTCCCGGGCCGGGCAGAGGTCCCGGGCCGAGCCGCAGTGCCGGGCCGGGCCGAGGTGCCCGGTCGCGCTGAGGTTCCCGGCAGAGCTGAGGTTCCGGGCCGGGCTGAGGTGCCAGGCCGGGCTGAGGTCCCGGGCAGAGCGGAAGTGCCGGGCAGAGCGGAAGTGCCGGGCAGAGCGGAAGTGCCCGGCCGGGCTGCGGTCCCGGGGCGCGCCGAGGTTCCGGGCCGGGCCGCGGTGCCTGGGCGGGCTGAGGTGCCTGGGCGGGCTGAGGTTCCGGGCCGCGCCGAGATTTCGGGTGGTGTGGAAGGGGCCGGGCGGCCTGAGGATCTGAGCGGCGTCGAGGGAGCTGGGCGGGCTGAGGTTCGGCCGGATATCGGGGCTGGGGATTCGGGGTTCGGGCGGCCCAGTCCGGTGGCTCGGGCTGCGGCGGCGGCTCGGGTGGGCGTACCCAAGGCTGGGGGGGACGGGGAGAATCTGCCGGCTCTGCGGGCTGCAGCTGCCGGGAGTGACGATTCGGTCGCTGTTGGTGGGTTGAAGGGTGCCCGGTCGGAGTTGCGCAGGCAGATGCGGGCCAAGCGGCGGCTCCGGGTGCTGACCCTGAGCGTGCTGAGTGTGCTGGTGCTGGGGTTGTTGCCGCTGTTCTTCGGGGTGCGGTCGGCGATGAAGGATCCCGTTTTCACGTCGCTGGACTCGTTGAACGTGCCGGGGTGGGCGGATCGGCAGTCCGAGGATGTCAGTGCGGGCAGCCGGTGGTGTTTCATCGATTGCCGGTTCCGGGAGCGGACGGTTCAGTCGGAGAAGGCTTTCGGGGAGACCGCGACGGCGTACGCGTCGGCGCTCAGTTCCGCCGGGTGGAAGCCGCTCGACGGGAAGTGCACCGATCAGCCGGCGACGACCGAGGGCAAGTACACCTGCTGGCAGCGGGACGAGTTCACTCTGGACCTGTGGGTTCGGATTCCTGAATGCGCGGTGGATGCCGTGGCTGCTCAGGACCCTGATGCGGTGCCGTCGCTGGGACCCGATGGGGTGGTCGAGACCGTCGACCCGTCCAAGTGCACGGGGTCGACGGTCAGCATCAAGGTGCAGAACGCCGTCACGGACCCCCGGGGCAAGGCCGAGCCCGCCGAGAACCCCTCGCTGGTGGGGGAGACGCCGGACCCGGTCCTGACCAACGACCCGCTGCTGGAGCCGACACCCTCGGCGTCGTGACGCGGACTCCGGTCACGGACGGTAGGGTTCTGCACGTTGTCAAGGCTCAGGGATCGTAGGTAGAGGAGACGCGTGTAATGGGCGCCGGAGAAATCGCAGGACTGATCGCGGCGGGCGCGTTCCTGATGCTCGTTGTCGTGCTCGCAGTGCCGATCCTGAAGTTGCGGCACACGGTGGACGCCGCGACTCAGGCCATCAACGACCTGAATGACCGCACAGGGCCGCTGCTCGGTGGCGTCACCGAGACCGTGCAGAACGTGAATGTGGTGCTCGGGCAGACGCAGGTCTCTTTGGACGGTCTGAACGTGCAGCTTGCGAAGATCGACACCATGACCGAGCACGCGCAGAACGTGACGGCCAACGTGGCGAACCTGACCACCGTGGTGTCGGCCGCTGCCGCGAACCCGCTGGTCAAGGTCGCTTCGTTCGGGTACGGGCTGCGTAAGGCAGCGGCCGCTCGCCGTAACGCCGAGGACGAGCGCGACGTGCGCGCCACCCTCAAGCAGCGCCGCAAGGCCGCCCGCGCCGCAGGAAAGTGAGAAGACCCCTATGAAGCGGTTGCTCTGGCTGGGCGTGGGCCTGGCCGTCGGCGCCATCGTCGTGCGCAAGCTCACCCGTAAGGCCAACGAGTTCACGCCGTCCGGCATCGCCTCGTCGCTGTCGGAATCCGCTGGCGGACTCGTCGAGTCGCTGCGTAGCTTCGTGGATGACGTCCGTGAGGGGATGGCCGAGCGGGAGCAGGAGATCCACGAGGCCTTCGCCGCGGGCGAGCTGTACGAGGACAAGTTCGCCGACGTGCGTGACGACACGCAGGACGGCACACGCGGGCGGCACGCCCAGGAGGGTCACTGATGAAGACGGCGGAGATCAAGCGGCGCTTTCTGGCGCATTTCGAGGCCAACGGGCACACGGTCGTGCCGAGCGCCCCGCTGCCCGCTATCGACGACCCGAACCTGCTGTTCATCAATGCCGGCATGGTCCAGTTCGTCCCGTATTTCCTGGGTCAGCGGACCCCGGCCTTCTCGCGCGCGGTCAGCGTGCAGAAGTGCATCCGCACGCCGGACATCGACGAGGTCGGCAAGACCTCGCGGCACGGCACGTTCTTCCAGATGAACGGCAACTTCTCGTTCGGTGACTACTTCAAGGAAGAGGCCATCCGGCTCGCCTGGGAGCTGTCGACCAACCCGATCGAGAAGGGTGGCTTCGGGCTGGACCCGGAGCGCATCTGGCCGACCGTCTACCTCGACGACGACGAGGCGTTCGGGATGTGGCAGGCCATCGGCGTGCCCGCCGAGCGGATCGTGCGCCGGGGCAAGAAGGACAACTGGTGGCACATGGGCATCGCCGGCCCGGGTGGCACCTGCTCGGAGCTCTTCTACGACCGCGGCCCGGAGTACGGCGCGGAGGGCGGTCCGGAGGTCGACGAGGACCGCTACATGGAGTACTGGAACCTCGTCTTCATGCAGTACGAGATCACCGACGTGAAGAGCAAGGAAGTCTTCACGATCGTCGAGGATCTGCCCAAGAAGAACATCGACACGGGCATGGGCCTCGAGCGGGTCGCGTCGATCCTGCAGGGCGTCGACAACCTGTACGAGATCGACGAGGTCAAGCCGATCCTGGCGCGCGCGGCGGAGCTGACCGGCAAGACGTACGGCGCGCACTCGGGCCACGAGGCCGGCAAGTCGCACCCGGACGACGTGCGGCTGCGGGTCATCGCGGACCACGTGCGTACGGCGCTGATGCTCATCGGTGACGGCGTGACCCCCAGCAACGAGGGACGCGGTTACGTGCTGCGCCGCATCATGCGCCGGGCGATCCGGTCGATGCGCCTGCTGGGCTGGGAGGCGCCGGCGCTGCCCGAGCTGCTTCCGGTGGCGCGGGACTGCATGTCGCCGTCCTACCCCGAGCTCGCCACGGACTTCGAGCGGATCTCCAAGTACGCGTACGCCGAGGAGGAGACGTTCCTCTCCACGCTGCGTGCGGGCGAGACGATCCTCGACACGGCGATCACCGACGCGAAGAAGTCCGGCGGCAGCAAGCTCGGGGGCGCGCAGGCGTTCCAGCTGCACGACACGTACGGCTTCCCGATCGACCTGACCCTGGAGATCGCGGCCGAGAAGGGCCTGGAGGTCGACCAGGAGGGCTTCCGCCGGCTGATGGCCGACCAGCGGAACCGCGCGAAGGCCGACGCCGCGGCGCGCAAGACCGGGCACGCCGACCTGAGCGCCTACCGCACGGTGCTGGACGCGGGCGGCCCGATCGAGTTCACGGGTTACCAGGAGGTCACCCGGGAGTCGCGGGTGCGGGCGCTGCTCGGCTCGGGTGGCTCGTCGGTCGAGGTCGCGGGCGAGGGTGAGTACGTCGAGCTGGTGCTCGACACGACCCCGTTCTACGCCGAGGGCGGTGGCCAGCAGGCCGACACCGGCGTGATCAACGTGGGCGGCGGGCAGGTCGAGGTCGTCGACGTGCAGCAGCCGATCCCGGGCCTGATCATCCACAAGGCGCGGGTGCTGCGTGGCGAGGTGCGCGCGGGCGAGGCCGGCTTCGCGGAGATCGACGTGACCCGGCGCAAGGCGATCTCGCGGTCCCACACGGCGACCCACCTGATCCACCAGACGATGCGGGCGTTCCTCGGCGAGTCGGCGACCCAGGCGGGTTCGCTGAACGCGCCGGGCCGGCTGCGGTTCGACTTCAACACCCCGGGCGCGGTGTCGGCGAGCGTGCTGCACGACGTCGAGCAGCAGGTCAACGAGGTGCTGCTGCGTGACCTCGAGGTCCACGCGTTCATCACCTCCCAGGACGAGGCGCGCCGGCTCGGTGCGATGGCGCTGTTCGGGGAGAAGTACGGCGACGAGGTCCGAGTGGTTGAAGTCGGCGACTACGCGCGTGAACTTTGTGGTGGCACGCACGTGGCCCGCTCCGGCCAGCTGGGCCTCGTGAAGATCCTCAACGAGTCGTCGATCGGTGCCGGTGTGCGCCGCGTCGAGGCGCTCGTGGGTATCGACGCGTTCGGCTTCCTCGCCAAGGAGCATCTGCTGGTCACACGGCTCGCGGAGCTGTTCCGGGTCCCCGGCGACCAGGTCGCCGACCGGGTCGAGCAGACCGTGACGGCGCTGCGCGACGCGGAGAAGGAGCTCGAGAAGATGCGGGCGCAGATGGTTCTGGGCGGTGCGGGTGCGCTCGCGGCGCAGGCCCAGGATCTGCGCGGCGTCGCTTTTGTCGGGACCGAGGCGCCCGAGGGCGCCGCGACCAACGATGTGCGTACCCTTGCGCAGGAGATCCGGGCCAAGATCGACTCGGCCCGTCCGGCGGTGGTCGTGGTAGCGGCCCGGGCCAACGGCAAGGCGTCGCTGATCGTCGCGGTCAACGCGGTCGCCAAGGGCCGTGGCCTGTCCGCGGCCGACCTGGTCAAGGGCGCGTTGTCCGGCCGTGGCGGCGGCAACGCCGATCTCGCGCAGGGCGGCGGTGTCCCCGCCGATCAGGTTCCGGCGCTGCTGGCGGCGGTGGAGAAGGCGGTCGGTGAGGCCGCCTGAGAAGGGCGGGCAAACCGATGAGCGCATGGTCGCGGGGTAGGCGGCTGGCTGTCGATGTCGGTAAGGTGCGCGTCGGGGTCGCCATCAGCGACCCCGACGGGATCCTGGCCACCCCCCTGGTCACGGTCGCCCGTGACATGGGGGCGGCGCCCGACGTCGTCCCCCGCGACATAGCTGAGCTCGTTCGCCTCGTGGGGGAGCACGAGGTGGTGCAGATCGTCGTTGGCCTCCCCGTGCGCCTCAACGGGCGCGAGGGGGATGCCGCCATAGACATTCGTGCGTACGCTGGGCGGCTGGAACATGCGGTCGGGCAGGTCCCGATCGTGCTGGCGGACGAGCGGATGTCGACCGTCGTCGCGACCCGTAGGCTTGCCGAGCGCGGCGTACGGGGCAAACGGCAACGGGCGGTCGTCGACCAGGCGGCCGCGGTGGAGATCCTGCAGAGCTGGCTGGACGCACAGCGGAGGCAGACGAGATGATCGACGAGCTGGACCTGGCGTTCGACGAAGAGGCCGATCGCAGTAAACCTCGCCATCGGCGTGGCGCCAAGGGGGCGAAGGGCGGCGGCAAGGGCAAGACCGCCATCGCGTTCCTGATGGTGTTTGTCCTGCTGGGCGTGCTCGGCGTCGGGGGTTACCTCGGCTACGAGAAGGTCAAGGGCTTCTTCACGGCCGCCGACTACGACGGCGCCGGCACCGACGCGGTGCAGGTCGTCATCGAGGAGGGGTCGCTCACCGCGATCGGCAACACCCTCGTCGACTCCGACGTGGTGAAGAGCACAGCCGCGTTCACCGAGGCTGCTGAGGCGAACCCGCTGGGCAAGAACATCCAGGCGGGCACCTACAACCTGAAGAAGCAGATGGCGGCCAAGGACGCCGTGACGATGCTTCTCGACCCGAAGAGCCGGGTGAAGACGGGGATCACCATCACCCCGGGCACCACGGCCAGGGATGTCTACAAGCTGCTCGCGCAGAAGACCGGCCTGCCGTTGAAGGACTTCGAGGACGCGGGGAAGGATCCGAAGGCGCTCGGCGTCCCGGATTTCTGGTTCAACCGCACCGACGGCAAGAAGGCCTCCGGCACGATCGAGGGCTTCCTCTATCCGGACACCTACGAGTTCAAGCCCAAGGCGACCGCCGCGGAGATGCTGGCGGTGATGGTGCAGAAGTTCCTCACCGTGACCGGTGACATGGATTTTGTGAAGTCCGCCGAGCAGGGGCTGTCCGTCTCGCCGTACGAGGCGCTGATCGTGGCGTCGTTGTCGCAGGCCGAGGCGGGTGTCGCGAAGGACTGGCCGAAGGTGGCCCGGGTCGCCTACAACCGGGCGTACAAGGACCCGAAGATGCCGTTGCAGTTCGACGTGACGACGAACTACTGGCTCAACCTGAACGACAAGTCCGGTAAGCACTCCGGCAAGATGACCAAGGCCGAGCTCGAGGATCCGAAGAACCCGTACACCACGGAGTTGAAGGTCGGGCTCCCGCTCGGCCCGATCAACAACCCGAGCGAGGGCGCGCTGGCGGGTGCCGCGAAACCGGCGAGCGGGCCGTGGCTGTTCTTCGTGGCGGTCGACAAGGCCGGCAACTCGGCGTTCGCGACCACCAACGCGGAGCACGAGGCCAACATCCAGAAGGCCTGCAGGAACGGCATTCCGCTCTGCTGAGCGAACGATGAGCGCCGGTCAAGGACAGACAGGGACAAAGCGGCGCGGCGGGGAAACCGCTGCGCCGCTGCCCGTACGCTGAAGCCGCCAAGCCTCCCGACCGAAAGCGCGCAACCGATGACCGTCAATCGCCGGGCCGCCGTCTGCGGCAAGCCCATCGGCCACTCGCTGTCACCGGTGATCCATGCCGCCGGGTTCGCCGCCGCGGGCCTGCTCAACTGGTCCTACACGACCATCGAGTGCGCCGAGGCCGAGCTTCCCGACCTGGTCGCGGGGCTGGGCCCCGAGTGGGCCGGGCTCTCGCTGACCATGCCGCTCAAAGAGGCAGCCCTCGCGCTGGCCCAGGAAGCGTCGCCGGTCGCGATCGCGTCGGGTGCCGCCAATACTCTGGTACGCCGTGACGACGGCACCTGGTACGCCGACAACACCGACGTCGCGGGCATGGTCCGCGTCCTGCGCGACGCCGGCCTGAAGAACAATCCCCGGGTGACCGTGCTGGGCGGTGGCGGCACCGCGCGGGCCGCCCTGGCCGCGGCCGCGGAGTTCGGCGCCGACGAGGTCACGCTGGTCACCCGTCGTGCCGAGGCCCGCGACGAGCTGATGCCTGCGGCGGAAACCCTCGGCCTGAAGCTTCTGGGCAGCTCCTGGGCCGACGCACCCGGTGCCTTCGACGCCGACGCGGTCATCTCGACGGTCCCCAAGGGTGCGGCGGACACCCTGGTCACCCGGGTCACGTGGCGGCCGCGGGCGGTGCTGTTCGACGCGATCTACGACCCGTGGCCGACCCCGCTGGCGGCGGCGGCCCGCGCTCACGGCGTACGTGTGGTGTCGGGGCTTGATCTGTTGCTCGCCCAGGCCCTCGGGCAGTTCGAGCAGTTCACCGGGGTGCGGCCCGCCCCGGAGCGGGCTATGCGCGAGGCTTTGACGGCCGCGGCCAGCGTTCGTTAGCGAGACTCAGCGCCGCGACCAGCGCGATCGCGGCAAAGCCCAGGATGGCCGCGCCCATCGGCACCCCGGTGCCGGGGTCGCCGAGCCCGGTCAGCGGGGTGGCCGCCGCCGCGATCACCGACTGGATGCCCCCGAGCAGCGCGGCCGCGGTTCCCGCCCGCGAGGGATGCCGGTCCAGGGCCAGCGCCGTCGAGTTGGGCGTGATCATGCCGATCGTGGCGACCAGCACGAACAGTCCGGCGAGCAGCCCGGCCAGCAGACCCGCGAGGGCGCCGGCCAGCACGACGGCGCCCGCGACGGCCTGGGCGGTCAGGGTTGCGATCAGCAGCACCCGCGGCGTGAACCGGTCGAGCAGGCGCGCGTTGGCCTGAGCCGTGACGATCAGTGCGCACGCGTTGAGCCCGAACAGCAGGCTGAACACGGTCGGGGAGAGGCCGTAGCCGTTCTGCAGGACGAACGACGATCCCGACAGATAACTGAACAAGGCGGCGAACCCGAACGACTGGGCGAGGGCGTAGCCGGCGAAGACCCGATCGGTGAACAGCACCCGGGCCGTGCGCAGGGTGTCGCCGAGCCCGCCCGGGCTGCGGCGCGGCACCGGCAGGGTCTCCGGCATCCCGGCCGCGAGCAGTGCGAACAGGCCGCAGGCGAGGACGGCGAGCGCGACGAAGATGCCGTGCCAGGTGGTGACCGTGAGGACCGCGCTCCCCAGCAGCGGAGCCGCGATCGGGGCCAGCCCGAAGACCAGCGACAGCCGGGAGAAGAACTTCGCCGCGGCGACCCCCGAGTAGAGGTCACGCACGATCGCGCGGGCGACGACGACCCCGGCGCCGCCGGCGAAACCCTGGGCCAGGCGGGCCGCTGCCAGCAGCGGAGCGGTCGGGGTCAGGGCGCAGATCAAGGACAGGATGGCGTACGCGGCCACGGCGATCAGCAGCGGCCGCCGCCGTCCCCACCTGTCACTGAGCGGCCCGCAGACGAGTTGCCCGATCGCCAGCCCGGCCAGGCAGGTCGTGAGCGACAGCTGCACCTGCGCGTCGCCGACACCCAGGTCACGGGCGATCGTGGGGAACGCGGGCAGATACATGTCGAGCGACAGCGGCCCGATCGCGGTGACGAGGCCGAGCATGACCACCATCAGGGCGGGGCGGGGTGGTGCTTGCCGATCGGACACCGCCGGACCCTACCGGTGATCATGGAGGCCGGTGGTCCGCAGGGCGGGACGGCAGTGGGCGGACGGCGGACCGCGACGGAGGCGTGCCAGACTGTGACCTGTGTTGCGCTGGCTTACCGCAGGTGAATCCCATGGACCGGCGCTTGTCGCCCTGATGGAGGGCGTGCCCGCCGGAGTGCGGGTGACGAGCGAGGACATCGCACGCGACCTCGCGCGCCGCCGGCTCGGCTACGGCCGGGGTGCGCGGATGAAGTTCGAGCAGGACGAGATCGAGATCATCGGTGGCGTCCGGCACGGGCTCACGCTGGGCAGCCCCGTGGCGATCCGCATCGGCAACTCGGAGTGGCCCAAGTGGCGCACCGTGATGGCCGCCGACCCGGTCGACGAGGAAGAGCTCGCGTCGCAGTCGCGCAACGCCCCGCTGACCCGTCCCCGCCCCGGGCACGCCGACCTGGCGGGCATGCAGAAGTACGGGCACACCGACGCCCGGCCGATCCTCGAGCGCGCCAGCGCCCGGGAGACCGCCGCCCGGGTCGCCGTCGGCGTGGTGGCGAAGGCGCTGGTCAAGCAGGCGCTGGGCATCGACGTCGTCTCCCACGTGATCGAGCTGGGTTCGGTCGTGGCCAAGGCCGGGCTGATCCCCACGCCCGACGACGCCGAGCGCATCGACGCCGACCCGCTGCGCTGTCTCGACCCCGAGGCGAGTGCGCGGATGGTGGCCGAGGTCGACGCGGCGAAGAAGGACGCGGACACGCTGGGCGGCATCGTCGAGGTGCTGGCGTACGGCGTACCCCCCGGTCTGGGATCGCATGTGCAGTGGGACCGCAAGCTGGACGCCCGGCTGGCCACCGCGTTGATGTCCATCCAGTCGGTCAAGGGTGTGGAGATCGGCGACGGTTTCACCCAGGCCCGGTCGCGGGGTTCCGTGGCGCACGACGAGATCATCAACACCCCCGACGGCGTGCGCCGCATCACGGACCGTGCGGGCGGCCTGGAGGGTGGCATCACCAACGGTGAGAACCTGCGGGTACGCGCCGCACTCAAGCCCATCTCATCGCTGAACCGGGCGTTGCAGACGGTCGACGTCGTCACCGGCGAGGCGACCACCGCGATCAACCAGCGCTCCGACATCACGGCCGTGGCCGCCGGTGGCGTGGTCGCCGAGGCGATGGTGGCGCTGGTGCTGGCGGAGGCCGCGACGGAGAAGTTCGGCGGCGACTCGGTCGCCGAGATTCGCCGTAACGTCGCGAGCTACCTCGACAGTCTGCTGATCCGCTGATGGCGCCCGTAGCGGTGGTGGTGGGCCCGCCCGGCGCCGGCAAGACCACGGTCGGGCAGGCCATCGCGGCGCTGCTCGGCGTCGAGTTCGTCGACACCGACCACCTGATCGAGCAGCGGGCCGGCAAGCCGATCCCGGAGATCTTCTTCGACGAGGGCGAGGAGACGTTCCGCCAGCTGGAGCGGGAGGAGATCGCCGGTGCTCTCGACTCGTTCGAGGGGGTGCTCGCGCTGGGTGGCGGGGCCATTCTCGATCCGGGCACGCGTGACGCCCTGCGACCGCACACGGTGGTGTTCCTGTCGGTGGAGCTGCCCGACGCGGTCAAGCGGGTCGGGCTCGGTGCGGGTCGTCCGCTGCTGAGCGTGAACCCGCGGGCGACGCTGAAGTACCTGATGGAGCAGCGCCGCCCGCTCTACGCCTCGGTGGCGACCCACACGGTGAGCACCGATTCGCGCCCGCCGTCCGAGATCGCCGCGGAGCTTGCCGGCCTGCTGAAAGTCAGCTGATCCTCGCCTCCAGTGCTTCGATGCGCTGGACGATCGGCGCGAGTGCGACCTGGAGCAGGTTCGCGGGTTCTTTGGTGGTCGCGCGCAGGTGGGCGTAACCGGCGACGGCAGCACTCACTGCCCGCCGGGTGCTGCGGGCGTCCGCGCCCGCGTCGCGCAGCACCTGTCCGGCCAGGCCGTCCGGCTCGGCGGCCAGTGCGATCAGCAGGTGCTCGCAGCCCACATAGTTGTGACCCATCGTGGTCGCCTCGGTGACGGTCAGCTCGAGGGCGTTGGCGGCCGGGCGCCCGTCCTCGGCTCCCGACGGCACGACGATCGCGGTGGGGTCGATCTCCATCGCGGTGAGGACCTGCACGGCGAGGTTGGTGCCCTCGGCCAGGATGCCGTGCAGCAGGTCGGCGGTGGTGACGGTGGCCGCTCCGGCGGTGCGGGCCCGGTCGATGGCCAGGGTCAGGGTGGCGACGGCCCGTGGGGTGAAGTTCGGCAGCTGGGCGGCCAGGTCGACGGGCTCGCGGACGTCGAGGACGATCCGGCGGATGGCGGAGACGCGGCCGACCGCCTGCTCCAGAGCGCGTTGACAGATTGCGGACACGGGAAGGCCGGCTTCGCGTACGGCGTCGGCCAGGTCATCAGGCAGGTACACGTTGATTTTTGGCATGCTCCATGTGTAACCCCTCATGGGGTTATCTGTCTATAACCCCATGCTTTGGCGCTAACATCTGACCTGATGGACGACGTGACGCGTATTTCCGTGACCGGGGACCGGCCCTACGACGTGCTCGTCGGCCGGGGCCTGTTCGACACCCTGCCCACGCTGGTCGAGGGCGCCGCCCGTGCCGCCGTGCTCTATGCGGCGCCGCTGAAACAGCATGCCGGGCAGGTCGCCGACGTGCTGGCCGCCGCCGGTCTGCGCCCGCTGCCGATCGAGGTGCCCGACGCCGAGGCCGGCAAGAGCGTCGAGGTCGCCGCCCGCTGCTGGGACGAGCTGGGCGCCGCCGGGTTCACCCGTACCGACGTCGTGATCGGCGTCGGTGGGGGAGCGGTCACCGACCTGGCCGGGTTCGTCGCCGCGAGCTGGCTGCGCGGCGTGCGCTGGGTGCCGGTCTCGTCCTCGCTGCTCGGCATGGTCGACGCGGCCGTCGGCGGCAAGACCGGCGTCAACATCGCCGCCGGCAAGAACCTGGTCGGCGCGTTCCATCCCCCGGCCGGGGTGCTCTGCGACCTCGATCTGCTGGCCACCCTGCCCGCCGACGACCTGCTCGCCGGCCTGGCCGAGGTGGTCAAGTGCGGCTTCATCGCCGACCCGGTGATCCTCGACCTGGTCGAGGGCGACCCGGCTGCGTCGGCCGACCCGGCCGCACCGGTGCTGCGCGAGCTGGTCGAGCGGGCCATCCGGGTCAAGACCGAGGTGGTCAGCGCCGACCTGCGCGAGTCCGGCCCCCGCGAGTTCCTCAACTACGGCCACACCCTGGGCCACGCGATCGAGAAGAACGAGCGCTTCCGGTGGCGCCACGGCCACGCGGTCTCAGTCGGCCTGGTGTACGCCGCGGAGCTGGGCCGCATCTCCGGCAGCCTCGACGCCGCCACCGCCGCCCGGCACAGCGCCGTGCTGCAGCTGCTGGGCCTGCCGACGACCTACCGCGCCGACGCCTGGGACGAGCTGCTCCCGGCCATGCGCATCGACAAGAAGGCCCGCGCCGACACCCTGCGCTTCGTCGTCCTCGACGGCCTCGCCAAGCCCGGCATCCTCTCGATCTCGGACGAAGGCATGCTGGCCCAGGCCTACCTGGCGGTCGCGGCGGCATGACTGACTGCACCGAACCGCGCCCGCGTCCGCTTGCGGACGGCCCCGAGAGTGCGGGCCACGAAGGCATGCCAAAGGGGACAGCGTGAGGGTTTATGTGCTGAACGGGCCCAATCTCGGGCGGCTCGGGACGCGGCAGCCGGAGGTCTACGGCCACACCACCTATGCCGACCTGGTGGCGCTCTGCGAGGCGGCGGGCAAGGATCTCGGCCTCGACGTCGTGGTCCGGCAGACCGACGCGGAGCACGAGATGCTGGCGTGGCTGCACGCCGCCGCCGACGAGCAGGCCGCGGTCGTGCTCAACCCGGGTGCCTGGTCGCACTACTCCTACGCCGTCCGTGACGCGTGTGCGATGCTGCGCGACGCCCTGGTCGAGGTGCACATCTCCAACATTCATACCCGCGAGGAGTTCCGGCACCACTCGGTGATCTCCGCGGTCGCGACCGGGGTCATCGCGGGTCTCGGCGTCGACGGATACCGCCTCGCGCTGGCACATGTCGCGGGACGCCCGCGCCCCGATTCGCCTGGTGACGGGTCGCGCCGGTAAACTCGGCCGGTCACCTCTACGTTTTCCCTCTTCCCAAGGCAGGACATGGCTTCCACCAACGACCTGAAGAACGGCCTGGTTCTCAACCTCGACGGCGACCTCTGGGCCGTGGTTGAGTTCCAGCACGTCAAGCCGGGCAAGGGCGGCGCGTTCGTGCGCACCACGCTGAAGAACGTCCTCTCCGGCAAGGTCGTGGACAAGACCTTCAACGCCGGCACCAAGGTCGAGACGGCCACGGTCGACAAGCGGACGATGCAGTACCTCTACCAGGACGGTGAGGACTTCGTCTTCATGGACCTGGACACCTTCGACCAGATCACGGTGCCCGGCGGCACGGTCGGCGAGAACGCCAACTACCTGCTGCCGGAGGCCGAGGCGACGGTGGCGACCCACGAGGGCGTCCCGCTCTACATCGAGCTCGCGACCAGCGTCTTCCTCGAGGTCACCTACACCGAGCCCGGCCTGCAGGGCGACCGCTCGACCGGTGGCACCAAGCCGGCGACGGTCGAGACCGGCGCGACCGTGCAGGTCCCGCTCTTCATCACCACCGGTGAGAAGATCAAGGTCGACACCCGCGACGGCCGTTACCTCGGCCGTAGCTGAGGCCCTGGTAAATGGCTGAAGGTCCCAAGACGCAGATGCCTGCGCGCCGCAAGGCGCGCAAGCGGGCCCTGGACGTCCTCTACGAGGCCGACCTCCGGGACCTCCCGCCGGCCCAGGTGCTCGTCACCTACCTGGACCGGATCGAGAAGCCACGCCCCGATCACCTCGACTACACGGTCAGCCTGGTCGAGGGCGTGGCGAAACACCTGGACCGGATCGACGAGCTGATCTCCAGCTACGCCGAGGGCTGGACGATCGACCGCATGCCCGTGGTCGACCGCAACCTGGCCCGTATCGCGGTCTTCGAGCTGCTCTACGTCGGGGAGATCGACGACCCGGTGGCCATCTCCGAGGCGGTCGAACTCGCCAAGCAGATGTCCACGGACGACAGTCCCCGCTTCCTCAACGGCATCCTCGGGCGCATCGCCGAGTTCGCCACCCGCTGACGGCCGGTCCGGGCCGGGTCGCTTCTGCTGACCCAGCGCCCGGACCTCCGTCGGTTTTTACAGATCGGCCAGCTCGCGGCCCGGCCGGTTCTCAAAGATCGGCCAGCTCGCGGCCCGGCCGGTTCTCAAAGATCGGCCAGCTCGCGCAGCGCGGCCGGTTGGAGCACGATCACGCGACGGTAACCGGTGTCGACCAGCCCGGCCGCGCGTAATTCACGCATCGCCTTCTGCAGGGAAACCTCGGCAGCGCTGCACAACCCGGCGAGCTCCGTCTGGGTCAGATGCACGCCCAGCTGGATCCCTGCCGGAACAGGCAGTCCGTGCATCTCGGCGATCTCCGACAGCACCCGGGCGAGCCGCACCTTGACCGGGTAGGACGCGAAGTCGACGCGGGTCCGGTTGGACCGGCGCAACCGGTCGGCGACGGTGCCCGCCACGGCCAGCGCCGCCTCCGGGTTGTCGCGCAGGAACGGCCGGAACTCGTGGAGATGGATGACGTTGAAGCTCGATGTCGTGCAGGCCGTCACGGTCGCCATGCGCGGGGTGCCGTTCAGCGCGGCCGTCTCGCCGATCAGGTCACCGGAGACCCGGATGTCCAGCAGGGCCTGCCGGCCGTCGGCCATCCGCGCCGAGACCTTGGTGAGCGCGTGCCGGAGCACGATCACGTGGGTCTCGGTCGCATCCTCGGTCAGCAGCGGTGTGCCTGCCGCGACGGTGCGCCGCACCCCGAGCGCGAGGATCCGGTCACGGGTGGCCGGGTCGAGCCGGCCGAGCAATGTGGTCGGTGGGAACGGGGGCAGTGTTTGCGCCACGTCTCCCAGTATCACCCCGCCCATCATCAGGCGTGTGCGAGCAGAGCGGGAACGGCGATCAGCAGCTCCCCTGCGATCATGGCGGCGGCTGCGACGATCAGGCAGTTCAGGCTTCGGCGTACGCGCTGGTGCTTGGCGATCGCGATCCGCGACAGCACCTCGACGAGTTCCCGGAAGTCCCCGTCCGCCGGCCCGAGCCGGCCCGTGCCGCCGGCCGTGTCGAGCCGGGGGCGCAGCGCGTCGGCCAGGAACCAGGCGGCGCCGGCGAGTCCGGCGAGGGCGACCGCGGCGAGGATGCCCCCCGCGTACCGCGCCCACAGGTCGGCCCCGGCCAGGGTGGCGAGGTCGGTGACCCGGCCGGCGAGCAGGGCGGCGCCGCCGAGGACCACACTGGAGAGAGCCGCGATCTTGGTGTCGGCGTGCCGGATGGTGCGCTGGACGAACTCGGCGGTGTGCAGGGCGAGCAGGGGGTCGGCGGGCTGCTGGTCGTCGCGTGCGATGGTCGCCATGGATTCAGTGTCGGCGGGGGCCGGTCCCCGCAATACCTCGAAATATCGGCTGCGCGGGTGCTCCGGATCACGGGCACCAAAAAGTCCGCGTCGCCGGGGCGACGCGGACTCAGATGGTGCGTGTTCAGCTGGGTTCAGCTCGCGAAGAACGCGCGCGGGTCGGCGACCAGCACGCCCTGCTCGGTGAGACGCTCGATCAGGCCCGACGGCGAGATGTCGTAGACGATCGCGAGCGCGCGCAGGTCGTCGGCGCGGATGGAGAGCACGCGTCCGTTGTAGTCACCGCGCTGCTGCTGGATGGCCCGGGCGTAACGCGCGACGTAGGCGAGGTCCTCGCCGGCCGCGTCGTACAGCTTCTCCAGGTCGAGCACGATCTTGTTGGTGGCCTCGAGCCGGACGCCACTGCCGTCGGGCAGCAGCTCGGAGACGGGCACCCGGTAGAAGTCGGCCAGCTCGGCCAGGCGGGAGACGGTGACGGCACGGTCGCCACGCTCGTACGAGCCCACCACGACGGCCTTCCAGCGGCCGTTGGACTTCTCCTCCACGCCCTGCAGGGACAGGCCCTGCTGCTGACGGATGGAGCGCAGGCGGGCGCCAAGCGATTTGGCGTACTCAGACGGCATTCGGACACTCCAGTACTGTGCTGGCCCGGAGGGTTCTTCCTCCGGATCGCTACGCTGCGTGACGGTACGGAGTTTGCGACGCCTGGTCAAGTGTCGGTTGCCTATGAGTCGCTGAGCCAGGGGGTAGATTGCCCGCATTCGTCCGTCTGGTCCCGTGGGTAGGCCACGTCACCATGGTCATCGCCGCACTCGCTGGTAACGTAGCGTCAGCCATCGGGCTCCCCATGATCGGGGGCCTGGTTCAACCCTTCTTTAACGACCCGTCCCGTGAGGCGGGGAAGGAGGTCCGCCGTGGCACCACCACGCGCAGACACCGAAACAGTTCCCGGCAAGGTCATTCTTTCGGGGTCCGACCTGCACAGGGTCGTCGACCGGATCGCACATCAGATCCTCGAGAAGACCTCCGGCGCCACCGGCACGGTCCTCCTGGGAATTCCGACCCGCGGCGTTCCGCTCGCCCACCGTCTGGCCGCCCGGATCCACGCCTTCGAGGGCATCGACATCCCGGTCGGCGCACTCGACATCACCCTCTACCGCGACGACCTGCGGCTGCACGCGACCCGGGCCCTCGGCAGGACAGAAATCCCTGGTGACGGGCTTGACGGGCGGCGGGTGATCCTCGTCGACGACGTGCTGTTCTCCGGGCGTACGGTGCGGGCCGCCCTTGATGCCCTCAGTGATGTGGGCCGGCCGAGTTCTGTGCAGCTGGCCGTTCTGGTCGACCGCGGCCACCGCGAACTGCCCATTCGGGCCGACTACGTGGGCAAGAACATCCCCACCGCGCTCAGCGAGAAGGTGCGGGTGTCGCTCGCCGAGACCGACGACGGCGTCGACGAGGTCAAGCTGTACGGAGACGCCGCATGATCAAGCATCTGAAATCGGCCGCGGACCTCGACGCGGCGACCGCCACGCTCATCCTGGACACGGCGGGTGAGATGGCCGCCCTCGCGGGGCGTGAGGTCAAGAAGCTGCCGACCCTGCGCGGGCGGACGGTGGTCAACCTCTTCTACGAGGACTCCACGCGTACCCGGATCAGTTTTGAGGCCGCCGCCAAACGGCTCTCGGCCGACGTCATCAATTTTTCCGCGAAGGGCTCCAGCGTCTCGAAGGGTGAGAGCCTCAAGGACACCGCGCTCACCCTGCAGGCCATGGGCGCGGACGCGGTCGTCATCCGGCACCCCGCCTCGGGCGCGCCGCACCGGCTCGCCTCGTGGGTGGACGGTTCGGTCATCAACGCCGGCGACGGCACGCACGAGCACCCGACGCAGGCGCTGCTCGACGCGTACACGATGCGGTCCAGGCTCGGAAAGATCGAAGGCCTCAAGGTCGCTATCGTCGGTGACGTCCTGCACAGCCGGGTCGCCCGGTCGAACGTCCTGCTGCTCACCACGCTCGGCGCGCACGTCACCGTGGTCGGGCCACCGACGCTGATCCCGCTCGACGTCGCCGCCGCGCTGGCGCCGGGCATCAAGGTCACCTACGACCTGGACAGCGTCCTCGCGGATTCCGATGTCGTGATGATGCTGCGGGTGCAGACGGAGCGGATGCAGGACTCCTACTTCCCCTCGGCACGCGAGTACAGCCGCCGCTACGGGCTCGACGCCCCGCGCATGCGCAAGCTGCCGGAACACGCGATCGTCATGCACCCCGGTCCGATGAACCGCGGCATGGAGATCGCCCCGGAGGTCGCGGACTCCTCGCGCTCCACCATCGTTGAACAGGTTGCCAACGGCGTCAGCGCCCGGATGGCGGTTCTCTACCTTCTGCTCGGAGGCAAGGCATGACCTCGTACTTACTCAAAGGGGTCTCCGTCCTCGGCGGCTCACCGACCGATCTGCTGATCAAGGACGGGGTGATCGCGTCCGGCGGCGGCAAGGCCGACGAGACGATCGACGCCACGGGCCTGGTCGCGCTGCCGGGCCTGGTCGATCTGCACACCCACCTGCGCGAACCCGGCCGCGAGGACGCCGAGACGGTCGAGACCGGTTCGCGGGCCGCGGCGCTCGGCGGATACACCGCGGTCTTCGCGATGGCGAACACCTCGCCGGTGGCGGACACCGCGGGTGTGGTCGAGCAGGTCTGGCGGCTGGGTCGCGAGGCCGGGCTGGTCGACGTGCAGCCGATCGGCGCGGTCACCGTCGGGCTCGCCGGCAAGCAGATGGCCGAGCTCGGCGCGATGGCGACCTCGGCCGCGAACGTGCGGATCTTCTCCGACGACGGTCACTGCGTCGCCGACCCCCGGCTGATGCGCCGCGCCCTGGAGTACGTGAAGGCGTTCGACGGCATCATCGCCCAGCACGCCGAGGAGCCCCGGCTCACCGAGGGCGCGCAGATGCACGAGGGTGAGGTGTCCACGCGGCTCGGCCTGACCGGCTGGCCCGCGGTCGCCGAGGAAGCGATCATCGCCCGCGACGTGCTGCTCGCCGAGCACGTGGGCAGCCGCCTGCACGTCTGCCACGTCTCCACCGCCGGCTCCGTCGAGGTGCTGCGCCAGGCCAAGGCCCGGGGCGTACGCGTCACCGCCGAGGTCACCCCGCACCACCTGCTGCTCACCGACGAACTCGCGGCCAGCTACGACCCGGTCTACAAGGTCAACCCTCCGCTGCGTACGGGCAAGGACGTCGAGGCGCTGCGTCAGGCGCTGATCGAGGGCGTGATCGACATCGTCGCCACCGACCACGCGCCGCACGCCGTGGAGGACAAGGAGTGCGAATGGGCGTACGCCCGCCCGGGGATGGTCGGTCTCGAAACCGCCCTGCCCGTCGTGCTCAGCGTCCTCGGTGAGCAGTGGGAACTGATCGCCGAACGGATGTCGCGGGCTCCGGCCCGGATCGCGGGCCTGACCGGGCACGGCACCGACCTCAGCCCCGGCTCGCCTGCCAACCTCACGCTGGTGGATCCGGCCGCGCGCCGGGTCGTGGACCCCGCCGAGCTGGCCAGCCGCAGCCGCAACACACCGTACGCGGGCACCACCCTGCCGGGTCGCATCGTCGCGACCTTCCTCCGGGGAGAGCCGACAGTCCTGGATGGGAAGGCCGTCAAGTGAAACCAGCAATTCTCGTGCTCGAGGACGGGCGCACGTTCCACGGAACCTCCTACGGCGCGGAGGGGGAGACGTTCGGTGAGGCGGTCTTCACCACCGGCATGACCGGCTATCAGGAGACGCTGACCGACCCGTCGTACCACCGGCAGGTCGTGGTCCAGACCGCGCCGCAGATCGGTAACACCGGGGTCAACGGCGATGACGACGAGTCCGCGAAGATGTGGGTCGCCGGCTACGTGGTCCGCGACCCCGCCCGCCGCCCCTCCAACTGGCGCTCGACCGGCGACCTCGGTGAGCGACTGGCCGCCGAGGGCGTCGTCGGCATCTCCGGCATCGACACCCGCGCCCTGACCCGCCACCTGCGCTCACGCGGCGCGATGCGGGTCGGCATCTCCACCGTGGAGCTCGACCCGGCGGCGCTGCGGGCCCGGGTCCTCAGCCAGCCGGAGATGACGGGTGCGGACCTGTCCGCGCAGGTCACCACGGACGCGCGATACACCGTCGACGCGGTCGGGGAGCACCGCTACACGGTCGCCGCCCTCGACCTGGGCATCAAGCGCAACGTGTCGCGCCGCCTCGCCGAGCGCGGTGTCACCACGCACGTCTTCCCGGCGTCGACGTCGATCGAGGAGCTGCTCGCGGTCAGCCCCGACGCGGTCTTCCTCTCGCCCGGTCCCGGCGACCCGGCGACCGCGGACGGCCCGGTCGCGCTGGCCCGTGAGGTCATGAACCGGCGGGTGCCGCTGTTCGGCATCTGCTTCGGAAGCCAGATCCTCGGCCGCGCGCTGGGCTTCGGCACCTACAAGCTCGGGTACGGCCACCGCGGCATCAACCAGCCGGTGTTCGACAAGACCACCGGCAAGGTCGAGGTGACCAGCCACAATCACGGCTTCGCGGTCGACGCACCGCTCAACACCGTGATCGACACGGACTTCGGCGGCGTCGAGGTCTCCCACGTGTGCCTCAACGACAACGTGGTCGAGGGCCTGCGGGCACTGGAAGTTCCCGCGTTCACCGTTCAGTACCACCCCGAAGCAGCAGCGGGCCCGCACGACGCGGACTACCTGTTCGACCGTTTCGTGGAGCTTGTCGAGAAGGTCGAGGCCCGCTGATGCCGAAGCGCACAGATCTGCAGCACGTCATGGTGATCGGCTCCGGGCCGATCGTGATCGGGCAGGCCTGCGAGTTCGACTACTCCGGCACCCAGGCCTGCCGGGTGCTGCGCGCCGAGGGGCTGCGCGTCTCCCTGGTCAACTCGAACCCCGCCACGATCATGACGGATCCGGAGTTCGCCGACGCGACCTACGTCGAGCCGATCACCACGGAGTTCCTCGAGCTGGTCATCGCCCGGGAACGCCCCGACGCGATCCTGCCCACGCTGGGTGGTCAGACCGCTCTCAACGCGGCGATCGCCCTGCATCACGCGGGCATTCTCGACAAGTACGGCGTGGAGCTGATCGGCGCCGACATCGAGGCGATCAACCGCGGCGAGGACCGTCAGCTGTTCAAGGACATCGTCGCCAAGGCCGGCGGCGACACCCCGCGCAGCCGGGTCTGCCACTCGATGGACGAGGTCAAGGCGACCGTGGCGGACCTCGGTCTCCCGGTCGTGATCCGGCCCTCGTTCACCATGGGTGGCCTGGGCTCCGGCATGGCACACACCGACGAGGACCTCGAGCGCATCGCCGGTGCGGGCCTGTCGGCGTCCCCGGTGCACGAGGTGCTCATCGAGGAGAGCGTGCTCGGCTGGAAGGAGTACGAGCTCGAGCTGATGCGCGACAAGAACGACAACGTCGTGGTGGTCTGCTCGATCGAGAACATCGACCCGATGGGCGTGCACACCGGCGACAGCGTCACGGTCGCCCCGGCCATGACGCTCACCGACCGCGAGTACCAGAACATGCGTGACCTGGGTATCGCGGTGCTGCGCGAGGTCGGCGTCGACACCGGCGGCTGCAACATCCAGTTCGCGGTCAACCCGGACAACGGCCGCCTGGTCGTCATCGAGATGAACCCGCGCGTCTCGCGCTCCAGCGCGCTGGCCTCCAAGGCGACCGGCTTCCCGATCGCGAAGATCGCCGCGAAGCTGGCCATCGGCTACACGCTCGACGAGATCCCGAACGACATCACGCTCAAGACCCCGGCGGCGTTCGAGCCGGCGCTGGACTACGTGGTCGTGAAGATCCCCCGGTTCGCGTTCGAGAAGTTCCCCGGCGCCGACCCGGAGCTCACCACGACGATGAAGTCGGTCGGCGAGGCGATGAGCATGGGCCGCAACTTCGCCGAGGCGCTCAACAAGGCGATGCGCTCGATGGAGACCAAGGCCGCCGGGTTCTGGACCGCGCCGACGTTCGAGGACCGCGACGAGGCCCTCGAAGCACTGCGGATCCCGCACGACGGCCGGCTCTACACGGTCGAGGCGGCGCTGCGCCTCGGCGCGACCGTCGAGCAGGTGCACGAGGCCAGCGGGCGCATCGACCCCTGGTTCCTCGACGAGATCCAGGCCCTGGTCGACCTGCGCGCCGAGATCCTGGACGCGCCGGTGCTGGACGAGGCGTTGCTGCGCCGGGCCAAGCGCCAGGGACTCTCCGACCGGCAGCTCGCCGCGCTGCGTCCCGAGCTGGCCGGTGAGGACGGCGTCCGCACGCTGCGCCACCGGATGGGCGTACGCCCGGTCTACAAGACGGTCGACACCTGCGCCGCCGAGTTCGAGGCGGACACCCCGTACCACTACTCCACGTACGACGAGGAGACCGAGGTCGCGCCGTCGGACCGGCCCAAGGTGATCATCCTGGGCTCGGGGCCGAACCGGATCGGGCAGGGCATCGAGTTCGACTACTCCTGCGTGCACGCCGTCATGGCGCTCAAGGGCGAGTACGAGACCGTCATGGTCAACTGCAACCCGGAGACGGTCTCGACCGACTACGACACCGCGGACCGACTCTACTTCGAGCCGCTCACGTTCGAGGACGTGCTCGAGGTCTTCCACTCCGAGGACTCCTCCGGCAAGGCGGCCGGCGGCCCCGGCGTGGTCGGCGTGATCGTGCAGCTCGGCGGGCAGACCCCGCTCGGGCTCGCGCAGCGGCTCAAGAAGGCCGGCGTGCCGATCGTGGGTACGTCGCCCGACTCGATCGACCTCGCCGAGCACCGCGGGCTGTTCGGCGCGGTGCTCGCCAAGGCCGGGCTGCGCTCGCCCGACCATGGCACGGCCACCTCGTTCGACGAGGCGAAGGCGATCGCCGACGAGATCGGTTACCCGGTGCTGGTCCGGCCGTCGTACGTCCTGGGTGGCCGCGGCATGGAGATCGTCTACGACGAGCCGACGCTCGCCGACTACATCAGCCGGTCCACGGAGATCTCCCTGGACCACCCGGTGCTGGTCGACAGCTTCCTCGACGACGCCATCGAGATCGACGTGGACGCGCTCTGCGACGCGACCGGCGAGGTCTACATCGGCGGCGTGATGGAGCACATCGAGGAGGCCGGCATCCACTCCGGCGACTCGTCCTGCTCGCTGCCGCCGGTCACCCTGGCCGGTTCGCATCTCGCCGAGGTACGCCGTTACACCGAGGCGATCGCCCGCGGTGTCGGCGTGCGGGGGCTGCTCAACGTCCAGTACGCGCTGCGCAACGACGTGCTGTACGTGCTCGAGGCGAACCCGCGCGCCTCGCGTACGGTCCCGTTCGTCTCCAAGGCGACGGCGGTGCCGCTGGCCAAAGCGGCGGCGCGGATCATGCTCGGCGCCACGATCAAGGAGCTGCGCGAGGAGGGCATGCTGATGCGTACGCGCGACGGCGGTGAGACCCCGCCGAACGCGCCGATCGCGGTGAAGGAGGCGGTGCTGCCGTTCAAGCGGTTCCGTACCCCCGCCGGTAAGGGTGTCGACAGCCTGCTCGGCCCGGAGATGAAGTCGACCGGTGAGGTCATGGGCATCGACCCCGATTTCGGTCCGGCGTTCGCGAAGTCGCAGGCGGCGGCGTACGGCTCGCTGCCGACCAGCGGCAAGGTCTTCGTCTCCGTCGCCAACCGGGACAAGCGCTCGATGATCTTCCCGATCAAGCGCCTGGCCGACCTGGGCTTCACGATCGTCACGACGGCCGGCACCGGTGAGGTGCTGCGCCGGCACGGCATCGCGTGCGAGGTCGTGCCCAAGCACTTCGAAAGCCCGGGTCAGAACGCCGTGTCGCTGATCCAGTCGGGTGAGATCGCTCTGATCATCAACACCCCGCAGGGCTCAGGAGCAAGTGCCCGATCCGATGGGTACGAGATCCGCAGCGCAGCCGTCACCCATGACATCCCGAGCATCACGACGGTTCCCGGTGTCGCGGCGGCCGTGATGGGCATCGAGGCCCTGATGCGCGGCGACATGTCCGTACGCCCCCTGCAGGAGCTGCACGCCTCCTTGCGGGAGAGCGAGTGACGTTCTTCGAGACCGCCGTCCGCCCGGTCCTGTTCCGGGTGGGCGGCGGCGACGCCGAGCAGGCCCACGAGTTCACGCTCAAACGCCTCGCGGGCCTGAGCCCGGCCGTGCGCGCGGTCCTGCGCCGGCGCTACGCGGTGAGCGCCCCCACCGAGGTCTTCGGGGTGCGCTTCCCGAACGCCGTGGGGCTGGCCGCCGGGATGGACAAGAACGGCGTCGCGCTGCCGTCGTGGCCCGCGCTCGGCTTCGGCTTCGTCGAGGTCGGCACGGTCACCGCGAAGCCGCAGCCCGGCAACGACCGCCCCCGGCTGTTCCGGCTGCGGGACTCCGAGGCCGTGATCAACCGGATGGGCTTCAACAACGAGGGGGCCGCCGCACTGGCAGCCCGGCTGTCCGCGCTGGGTCCCATCGGCGTGCCGCTCGGCATCTCGCTGGGCAAGTCGAAGGTCACGCCGCTCGAGGAGGCGGTGCAGGACTATCTGGACTCGTACGAGCTGCTGCACGCGTACGCCGACTACATCGCGGTCAACGTGTCGTCGCCGAACACCCCCGGCCTGCGGACGCTGCAGGACAAGTCGGCGCTCGCCTCGTTGCTCGGCGCGCTGGTCGGCAAGGTCCCGGTGCTGGTGAAGATCGCTCCGGACCTGACCGAGCCGGCCGTCGCGGAGCTGCTCGAGGTCTGCCTGGCGTACGGCGCGGCCGGGGTCATCGCCACCAACACCACGCTCAGCCGTGACGGGCTCGCCGCGGCCGACCAGCCGCGGGCGGGGGAGGCGGGTGGCCTCTCCGGGCGGCCGCTGACCGAGCGGGCGCGCAAGATCGTGCACTTCGTCCATCAGGAGACCGGCGGGAAGCTGCCGATCATCGGCGTCGGCGGGATAGCCGGGCCCGACGACGCGGCCCGCATGTTCGACGCGGGTGCGGCACTGGTCCAGCTCTACACCGGGTTCATCTACCGAGGTCCGGGGCTCGTCAGAGCGGCCGCTCTGACGCGGACCTGAGAAAGCCCGGCTCCGGCCGGGCTTTTTTCTGCCCTGGGCCAGCCCTGGGGAATGCCCTCCCAGGCGCTCCTGGGGCATCTGAGACGCCTTCGCATTACCAGTGACGCCGCCGCGGTGGTGTCCGCCAGCTGACACGAGAGGAAATCATCGTCATGGAGAGCTTCGGAAGGCGGCTGCGCGCCGCCACGGACGCCCGCGGGCCGCTGTGCGTGGGCATCGATCCGCACCCCGCTCTGCTCGCTCAGTGGGGTCTGGAGGACGACGTCGCCGGCCTGGAACGTTTCGCCTTTACGGTCGTCGAAGCACTGGCCGATCGGGTCGCCGTACTGAAGCCGCAGTCGGCCTTCTTCGAGAGATTTGGGTCACGTGGCATCGTCGTTCTTGAGTCAACTATCCGACAGTCACGCCAGGCCGGTGTGCAGGTACTTCTCGACGTGAAGCGGGGTGACATCGGCTCGACGATGGCCGCTTACGCGAGTGCGTACCTCGATCCGGACAGTGCCCTCAGTGTCGACGCGATTACTGTGAGTCCCTATCTCGGAGTGGGCTCCCTGGCCCCCGCATTCGATCTTGCGACCGCTCACGGGGCCGGTGTCTTCGTTCTCGCGCTGACGTCAAATCCGGAAGGACCGGAGGTTCAGCACGCCGTCACCGCAGCCGGAAAGACCGTCGCGCAGACCGTCATCGACGAGATTTCCCAGCTCAACGCGGGTGCGGACGGTCTCGGAAGTTTCGGTCTCGTGGTCGGTGCGACGATCGGGGAGACCGGTCACGACCTTTCCAAGGTCAACGGGCCGCTGCTCGCTCCGGGCCTCGGCGCGCAGGGCGGAGACCCCGCCGGACTGCGAGCGATCTTCGGCGAAAGTCTGCGGAACGTGCTGCCCTCGTACTCACGCGAGGTCCTCTCGGCGGGCCCCGATGTGGCCGCGCTGCAGGCCGCGGCGGATCGCGCTCAGGCCGCCTGCCGGGCCGTGATCGGGTGAAACGGCCTGCCTAGCAGGCCCGGCCCCACCGGGGTGAGGGGTACCCCCACGTTGCCGAAAGCGCCATTGACCGCTAGTTTTCCCGGCGCCGGGAACCACATGCCCCTTTGGTTCCCTGGCACACCACGTTTCACAGAAGTGCCGGTATTGAACTACTGGCGCGATAGGGACCTGAGGAGAACTGGTGCCGCTCCCGTCACTGAGCCCCGAGCAGCGTAAAGCCGCGCTGGAGAAGGCTGCGGAGATTCGTAAGGCCCGTGCTGAGCTGAAGGATCAGCTCAAGCAGGGCAAGACCACCCTCGCCGCCGTGCTCGACCGGGCCGAGGGCGACGACGTCGTCGGCAAGCTGAAGGTCTCGGCCGTGCTTCAGGCACTGCCGGGCATCGGCAAGATCCGGGCCACCCAGATCATGGAGAAGCTCAAGATCGCCGACAGCCGTCGCCTGCGTGGCCTTGGCGAGCAGCAGCGTAAGGCCCTCCTGGGGGAGTTCGCTGCGAACTGACTCTTCGGCTCGTGTAGTAATGAGCCGTGAGCATGGATGACGACGCGCGCCCGGCAGCCCGCCTCACCGTCCTTTCCGGCCCTTCCGGGGTCGGCAAGGACAGCGTGATCGAGCTGATCCGGGCGCGCTCGCCGTGGATCAAGTTGTCTGTGTCGGTGACGACCCGCAAGAAGCGCGACTACGAGACGGATGGCGAGCATTACCACTTCGTCACCCGTTCGGAGTTCCAGCGCCTCGTCGAGGGCGACCAGTTGCTCGAGTGGGCAGAATTCGCGGGGAACCTCTACGGGACCCCGCGGGCCCAGGTCGAAGGCTGGATCGCGCAGGGCCGTCCGGTCCTGTTGAAGATCGACTTGCAGGGGGCGCGCCAGGTGCGCGCCACGATGCCGGACGCACAACTTGTATTCCTGGCCCCGCCGAGTGTGGAAGAACTCCGCCGCCGACTTGTCGGCCGCGGAACCGATGACGAGGACACCATCCGCCGGCGCCTGGCGCACGCGGATGAGGAACTGGCCGCAGAGAAGGAGTTTGACCGGACGGTCGTGAACGACTTCGTCGAGCGTGCGGCCGATGAGCTGGTAGGATTGCTCGGTTCGTCATTTCTGACTCCCGAACAGCTTTAGGTAGGTCAATTCGTGGGAAC
This sequence comes from Winogradskya consettensis, assembly GCF_018332715.1. Classification (GTDB taxonomy): domain Bacteria; phylum Actinomycetota; class Actinomycetes; order Mycobacteriales; family Micromonosporaceae; genus Actinoplanes; species Actinoplanes consettensis. The sequence continues at coordinate 190,775 of NZ_BOQP01000001.1, forward strand.
CATCGCCAACCCCGAAGGCATCACCAACCCGCCGATCGACGAGCTGCTCGACAAGACCTCGTCGAAGTACTCGCTGGTGATCTTCGCGGCCAAGCGCGCCCGCCAGGTCAACGCGTACTACAGCCAGCTCGGTGAGGGCCTCCTCGAATACGTCGGTCCCCTCGTGGAGACCACGCCGCAGGAGAAGCCGCTCTCGATCGCGATGCGCGAGATCAACGCCGGGCTGCTCACCGCCGAGGCGACCGACAACCCCTGATCTTTCTCTCTTTGTTGGGCCCGTGACCGCTTCTGCGTGCGCGGGCCGCTTTTTTGGGGGTACGGATGGCCGAGGTCGTGCTCGGGGTGTGCGGCGGGATCGCCGCCTACAAGGCGTGTGAGCTGCTGCGCCTGTTCACCGAGTCGGGGCACTCCGTCCGGGTGGTGCCCACCGCGTCCGCGCTGAAGTTCGTCGGCGCTCCCACCTGGGCGGCGTTGTCCGGCAAGCCGGTCGCCACCGAGGTCTGGGACGACGTGCACGAGGTGCCGCACGTGCGGATCGGGCGGTCGGCCGATCTCGTTGTCGTCGCCCCCGCCACCGCGGACATCCTCGCCAGGGCCGCGCACGGGCTCGCCGACGACCTGCTCACCAACACGCTGCTGACCGCCACCTGCCCGGTCGTCTTCGCTCCGGCGATGCACACCGAGATGTGGGAGAACCCGGCCACGCAGGCCAACGTGGCGACGCTGCGCTCGCGCGGGGCGATCGTCATCGAGCCGGCGGTGGGGCGGCTGACCGGTGCCGACACCGGCAGGGGCCGGCTTCCCGACCCCGCCTCGATCTTCTCGACGGCCCTGCACGTGCTCTCCCGACGCGTTCCTGATCTCGCGGGCCGTCACGTGGTCGTCACCGCCGGGGGCACCCGGGAGCCCCTCGACCCGGTCCGGTTCCTCGGCAACCGTTCCTCCGGCAAACAGGGTTACGCGCTCGCGTCATCGGCCGTGGCCCGGGGCGCACGGGTAACGCTGGTTGCGGCGAACGTCACTCTGCCCGTCCCGGCCGGCGTCGATCTGGTCACGGTTGGCACCACCGAGGAGCTCCGCAAGGCCACGGTTTCCGCCGCTGCGGATTCCGACGTCGTGGTCATGGCCGCCGCTCCCGCCGACTTCCGGCCCGCCTCGGTGGCCGAGAAGAAGATCAAAAAGAGCGACGACGGCGGCGAACCCGTGCTCGAACTGATCACCAACCCGGATATAGCGGCCGAGCTGGGCGCGGCCAAACGCCCAGGTCAGCTGCTTGTGGCCTTCGCGGCCGAGACCCACGACGCGCTGGAGAACGCCCGCGGCAAGCTCGCCCGCAAGCGCGCCGACCTGATCGTCGTCAACGAGGTCGGCACCGATCTGGTCTTCGGCGCCGATGACAACACGGTGACCATTCTGGGCGCCGACGGCACCACCATCACCCTCGGTAAACTCCCTAAAGCCGATGTGGCTGATGCGATATGGGACGAGGTCGTGTTGCGGTTGGCCTCGCGGTTCGGCCACGATGGGACCCCGCAGGACCGGACCAGCGGTCCTTGAGCCGTGGTGACTACACTGCCGCGGAACGAACCTTCGACGAATCTGAGGAGCACCGTGGCACGCCGCCTGTTCACTTCCGAGTCGGTCACGGAAGGCCACCCGGACAAGATTGCTGACCAGATCAGCGACGGAATTCTCGACGCCCTGCTCACGCAGGACCCCCGCAGCCGCGTCGCGGTGGAGACGCTGATCACGACCGGTCAGGTGCACGTCGCCGGAGAGGTGACGACCCAGGCGTACGCCGACATCCCCAGCATCGTGCGCGAAACGATCCTCGGGATCGGCTACGACTCGTCGAAGAAGGGATTCGACGGCGCCTCCTGTGGCGTCAGCGTCTCCATCGGCTCCCAGTCGCCCGACATCGCCCAGGGCGTGGACAGCGCCGTCGAGCTGCGTGAAGGCAACTCGGAGCACGTCCTCGACGCCCAGGGCGCCGGCGACCAGGGCATGATGTTCGGCTTCGCCTGCTCGGAAACCCCCGAGCTGATGCCGCTGCCGATCGCGCTGGCCCACCGCCTCGCCCGCCGCCTCTCGGCCGCGCGCAAGGACGGCACCATCCCCTACCTGCGCCCCGACGGCAAGACCCAGGTCACCATCGAGTACGACGGCCTGCGCCCCGTCCGCCTCGACACGGTCGTCGTGTCCTCGCAGCACGCCGCGGACATCTCGCTCGAGTCGCTGCTCACTCCCGATGTCCGTGAGCACGTCATCGGCCCCGAGCTCGAAGCCCTGGGCATCGACACCGAGGGCTACCGCCTCCTGGTGAACCCGACCGGCCGCTTCGAGATCGGCGGCCCGATGGGCGACGCCGGCCTCACCGGCCGCAAGATCATCGTCGACACCTACGGCGGCTACGCCCGCCACGGCGGCGGCGCCTTCTCCGGCAAGGACCCGTCGAAGGTCGACCGCTCCGCTGCGTATGCCATGCGCTGGGTCGCCAAGAACGTCGTCGCGGCCGGCCTCGCCGAGCGCTGCGAGACCCAGGTCGCCTACGCGATTGGCAAGGCCCACCCGGTCAGCCTCTTCGTCGAGACCTTCGGCACCGAGACCGTCCCCGTGGACCAGATCGAGAAGGCCATCAACGCCGTCTTCGACCTCCGCCCGGCCGCCATCATCCGCGACCTCGACCTGATGCGCCCCATCTACCAGCAGACCGCCGCCTACGGCCACTTCGGCCGCGAGCTCCCCGAGCTGCTCTGGGAAAACACGGACCGCGCCGCGGACCTCAAGAACGCCGCTGCCTGACCTTGGCAGTCTGACTCTTGGCACAGCGAACGGGTGTCCCTGCCTCCACGGCCGGGGCACCCGCTCTGTTTCCCCCAGCCTCTACCCCGGCCGCATCCCCGGCCGCTCCACTGCCGGGGATGGCCGCGGAGTTATCCACAGGGGTGGCGCAACCTGTCGTACCCCGGCGGCAGAATAAAAAGGTGCCGGCGAAACAGCGCGACCGCGAACCCGCCCCGACCCTCCCGGTCGCCCGCGTCTCCGTCGACGTCCCGCTGCCCCACCTCGACCGCCCCTTCGACTACCTCGTCTCCGCCGCCGACGACGCCGCAGCCCAGCCCGGCGTCCGCGTGAAGGTCCGCTTCGCCGGCCAACTCGTCAACGGCTACCTCCTCGAACGAGCCGACTCCAGCACCCACGCCAAACTCGCCTACCTAGAAAAAGTCATCTCCCCCGAGCAGATCCTCGACCCCGAAATCGCCCGCCTCGCCCGAGCCACCGCCGACCGCTACGCCGGCAACCTCTCCGACATCCTCCGCCTGGCCATCCCCCCACGCCACGCCCGCGTCGAAGCCGAACCCACCCCCGACGCCGTCCCCGGTGACGCCCCGCCGGCGGGTGATGAGCCGCTTCCGGGTGGCGGTTTGCCCGGGGGTGGCGGTTTGCCCGCCGGCGGTGAGTTGGCTCCGGGTGCTGAATCGCTTACGGGTGGCGGATTACCTGCGGGTGGCGGGTCGCTTTCGGGTAGCGGGTTGCCTGCGGGGGGTGAGTCGCTTCCGGGTGTCGGGTCGCTTCCGAGGTCTGGTCCGACTTCTGATTTCGCTTCATCGCACGACCCGGCTGACTCCGGGGCGAGCCCGGACCTCGTGACGCTCCCGCCCACTTCCCCGTCGGCCCCGGGTCTCGGGGCAGCCAGCGGTCGTGAGCAGACATCCGCCGATTCGCCATCGCAGCCGGCTGCGGAGCCACAGCCCTCTGCCCCGGTAGAGCGATCGGTCCGCGCGTCCTCGAGCACACGTGGTTCGGTCACCGATCCAGCGTCGCGCACACACCTTGTGCCGTCAGCGAGCGGCAATCTGCCTTCGGCTCCCACATCGCTTTCTGATTCGGCCCCGCTTCCTGACTCCGAACCCGGCCCCGGTTCCACTCCTGGTCCCGCGTCGGATACTGGTCCCGCGCTGGGCTCTGCCTCCGCGCCCGGCGTCGCGCCGGGCTCTGATCCCACGCCCGATCTCGCGCTTGGCGTCGCGCCGGGCTCTGATCTGACGCCCGTTTTCGCGCGTGGCGTCGCGCTGCGCTCCGATCTCGCGCCTGGCTCTGCTCCTGGGCCTGGGGTCGGGCTGGGCTCTGAGCAGGTACACGCCGACCAGACGCTCGAATCGTCCGATCTGGATTCCACGCCTGATCTCGCGCTGGGCGCTGCCTCCGGGCCTGGTGTCGCGCTGAGCGCTGATCTCCCGCCTGGTTCTGTCTCTGGGCCTGGTGGCAGGTTGAGCGCTGATCGCACGGCTGATCTCGCGCCGGGTTCTGCCTCTGGGCCTGGTGGCAGGCCGAGCTCTGATCCTGCGCCTGATCTCCCGCCTGGCTCTGCCTCAGCGCCCGTCGTGTTGAGCTCTGATCCCGTGCCTGGTGTAGCGGTGGGTTCTGCGCCTGGGCCTGGTGTCGGGCGGGGCTCTGATGCTGCGCCCGGTTCTGGGGCGGTGTCGGGTGGGGGGCCGCAGTGGGCTGACTATCCGGCCGGGGTGGCTTTTCTGCATGCGTTGGAGCAGGGGCGGGATGCTCGGGCTGTCTGGTCGGCGCTGCCTGGGGAGGATTGGGCTGCTCGGATTGCGGAGGCTGCGGCGGCGACCGTTCGGGGTGGGCGGGGTGTGGTGGTGGTGGTGCCGGATGCGCGGGATCTTGAGCGGTTGGATCGGGCTCTGGGGAGGGTGCTCGGGGTGGGGCGGCATGTGGCGTTGAATGCTGCGGCTGGGCCTTCGGAGCGGTATCGGCGGTTTTTGGCGGCCAGTCGGCATCGGGTGCCGGTGGTGGTGGGGACCCGGGCGGCGATGTTTGCTCCGGTTGCCGATCTGGGGCTGGTTGTTATCTGGGATGACGGGGATGACCTGCATGCCGAGCCTCGGGCTCCTTATCCGCATGCGCGGGAGGTGTTGCTGACCCGGGCTCAGATGGCGGGGTGTGCTGCGCTTGTGGGGGGCTTCGCGCGTACGGGCGAGGGGCAGTTGCTTCTTGAGACCGGGTGGGCGAAGGAGATTGTGGCGGGGCGGGACATGGTTCGGGATCGGTGTCCGGCTATTGCTCCTACGGGGGATGATCCGCAGCTGGCTCGGGATCCGGGGGCGGCTACGGCGCGGTTGCCGAGTTTGGCGTGGCAGGCGGCTCGGCAGGCGTTGAAGGACGGGGCTCCGGTTCTTGTTCAGGTGCCTCGGCGGGGGTATCTGCCGTCGATCGCTTGTGGGGAGTGCCGGACGCCGGCTCGGTGTCCGCACTGTTCCGGGCCGCTCGGATTGGCGGGGGCGCGGGATGTCCCTACCTGTCACTGGTGTGGGCGGGCTGCGGCGGACTATGCGTGTCCGGCTTGTGGGGGGCGGCGGCTTCGGGCTTCCGTGACGGGGGCGCGGCGGACGGCGGAGGAGCTGGGGCGGGCGTTTGCCGGGGTTCCCGTGAAGACGTCGGGGCGGGACGAGATTCTGGACACCGTTCCCGGGACGGCGGCTCTGGTGGTGGCTACGCCGGGGGCTGAGCCGGTGGCCGAGGGCGGGTACGGCGCGGTTCTCCTGCTCGACTCGTGGGCGTTGCTGAGCCGGGCCGATCTGCGGGCTGCGGAGGAGACGATGCGGCGGTGGTTGTCGGCGGCGGCTTTGGCGCGGCCGGCGAAACAGGGTGGGCGGGTGGTGGTGGTGGCCGACGGGTCGCTGGCTCCCGTTCAAGCTTTGCTGCGGTGGGATCCGGGGTGGTTCGCGAGCCGGGAGCTGGCGGAGCGGCGGGAGCTGGGGTTCCCGCCCGCGGCGCGGTTCGTGAGTTTGACCGGGAGGACGGAGGCCGTGAACGAGTTGCTGGAGGTTGCCCAGCTGCCCGATGTCGCGGAGATTCTCGGGCCGGTGCCGGCGGCGGAGGATCAGGAACGCATGCTCGTCCGGGTGCCGCGGGGGCGGGCAGCCGAGTTGGCTCGCGCATTGCATCAGGCGGCGGGGGTGCGCAGTGCGAAACGGGCCTCGCTCCCCGTGCGCGTGCAGGTCGACCCCGCCGAGTTGCTGTAATGGTGTGTCCGGTGTTGTCCGGTGTGTGTCCTGAGAGCGCCGGCCAGCCGCGACGTGGTTGCCATGGTGTCCCTACCGAACAACGGAAGGGACGACATGATCTCGTTCAAGAAGCTGGTGGCCGCCGCCGGGATCGGTATGACGCTCGTGGCGGGGCTCGCACTGCCGGCGCAGGCCTCCACCCGGGCGGTCGGCGTTGTCACCGTCGTGAAACCGGACGGTGGTGAGACCTTCGTCCAGCAGCTGTTCCACACGTGGGGGTACAGCACGGTGCTCCTGAAGGCCAACGCGCCCTACGGCCTCACCTCCGGCGGCACGCTCGTGCGCCTCTACGTCGAGGACGAGCTGAAAGGCGACTGCGTGCTGACCGACTACAGCACCCCCTGCCAGTTCTCGGTGCCGGCCGACCGGTACTTCGAGATAAGCCTGACGAAGCGCTGGGCCGGCGGCCCGGACAGCAGCTTCGAAGGCGTGCTGACGATCAAGGATTGAGGACCTCTCCCGCGGGCGGCGCCGGGAGAGGGGGACCCGGCGCCGTCGGGGGAAGGCGGTGCGGAGGTGACGCGACAATGGAGGGATGGATCTAGCCGCTGCCGTCGCCTCGCTGCTGTCGCCCAAGGCCTCGATGGACCCCTACCCGGCGTACGCGGCCCTGCGCTCGGCCGGTCCGATCGTGGGCACGGGCAGCACGTACTTCGTGTCGGGGTACGACGCGGCCGACTCGATCCTGCGTGACCCGGCGATGGGGACGTACGACAGCCGGCAGCTCGACGAGCACTTCGACGACTGGCGCGAGAACCTCGGCGTGAAGCTGTTCGTCGACTCGATGCTGCGGCAGAACCCGCCGAACCACACGCGGATGCGCCGGCTGGCGTCCGGGGTGTTCACCGCGCGGCGGGTCGCCCGGCTCCGGGACGTCATCGTGGAGCAGGTGGACGAGGTGCTCGACGAGCTGGAGGGCAGCGGGCGGGACGGCGTGGCCGACGTTGTGGCGCACCTCGCGTACCCGTTGCCCATTGCTGTGATCTGCGCTCTTCTGGGGGTGCCGCCCGAGGACCGTGGGCAGTTCCGCCGGCTGGCCGAGGCGTTGACGACGGTGCTGGAGGTCCGGTTCACGCAGGCGCAGGCGACGGCGGCGCATGCGGCGGCGCAGGAGCTCACGGCGTACTTCGAGTCCTTGATCGCGCTGCGCAGGCAGGAGCCGCGGGATGACCTGGTGACCGCGCTGGCCGCGGCGCACGACTCCGGCGGCGACAAGCTGACCGCTGACGAGCTGATGGGCAATCTGGCGCTGCTGCTCGTGGCGGGTTTCGAGACCACGACCAACCTGCTCGGCAACGGGGTTCAGCTGCTGATCGAGCGTCCGGCGCAGGCTGCGCGGCTGCGTGCGGATCCGGATCTGGCGCCGGCTTTTGTCGAGGAGATCCTCCGGTACGACTCCCCGGTGCAGCTCACGGAGCGTTTCGCCGGCGAGGACACGGTGGTGGCGGGGCTGCCCGTGCCCGCGGGCAGCGAGTTGATCATCTTTCTCGGCGCGGCGAACAGGGACCCGGCCCGCTTCCGTGATCCCGACCGGTTCGACCCCGACCGGGCCGGGAACGCGCCGCTGTCGTTCGGGGCGGGAGCGCACTACTGCCTCGGTGCGCCGCTCGCCCGGCTGGAGGCCCAGGTCGCTCTGCCGGCGCTGCTGAGGCGCTTCCCGCAGATCACCGCGGCCGGTGAGCCGGGTCGCCGGGACCGGCTGACCCTGCGCGGCTGGGCGACGCAGCCGGTCACGTTGGGCTCTCGTGACACGGCGTCCGTAGACTAGGTGCGAATACCGACTTCGCGCGTCAGGAGCAGCACCGAGTGACCGTCCAGCCCATCCGTCTGTTCGGCGACCCGGTGCTGCGTTCGCAGGCCGATCAGGTCGTCGATTTCGACAAGGAATTGCGTACGCTCGTCAAGAACCTCACCGACACCATGCTCGACGAGGGTGGCGCAGGGCTGGCCGCACCGCAGCTCGGGGTCGGTCTGCGGGTGTTCGCGTTCGACGTCGACGACGTGGTCGGTCACATCGTCAACCCGGTGCTGAGCTACCCCGACGAGGAGGAGCAGGACGGCCCCGAGGGCTGCCTGTCGATCCCGGGGGTCTACGTCGACACCAAGCGCCGGCAGAACGTCGTGGCCGAGGGCTTCAACGAGCACGGCGACCCCATCCGGCTCATCGGCACGGGGCTGATGGCGCGGTGCGTGCAGCACGAGACCGATCACCTCGACGGGGTGCTCTTCCTGGACCGGCTGGACGCCGCGGGACGTAAGGACGCGATGAAACAGATCCGGGCCTCCGACTGGTACGACCTGGCGAAGCCACCCGTGGTGAAGACCAGCCCGCACGGGCGTGGCCTGTTCGGTCTGGGGCGCTGAGCGATGCGCATCGTTTTCGCGGGTACGCCCGAAGTCACCCTCCCGTCCCTCGACGCCCTCGCCGCCTCGTCGCACGAGCTGGTCGCCGTGGTGACGCGCCCCGACGCCCCCGCCGGCCGTGGCCGCAAGCTGCTGCGCTCGCCCGCCGGTGCGTGGGCCGACGAGCGGGGCATCGAGGTGCTCACCCCGCAGCGCCCGCGCGAGCCGGAGTTCCAGGAGCGGCTGCGTGAGCTGGCCCCGGACTGCTGCCCGGTCGTCGCGTACGGCGCACTGGTCCCCTCGTCCGCGCTGGAGATCCCGAAGCACGGCTGGGTCAACCTGCACTTCTCGCTGCTGCCCGCCTGGCGCGGCGCGGCTCCGGTGCAGCACGCCGTCCTGCACGGCGACGAGGTGACCGGCGCGAGCGTGTTCGAGCTGGAGGCGGGTATGGACACCGGCCCGGTCTACGGCACGCTCACGGAGCAGATCCGTCCCACGGACACGTCGGGTGACCTGCTGACCCGGCTCGCCACGGAGGGTGCCGGGCTGCTCGTCGCGGTGCTCGACGCGATCGAGGCCGGCACGGCACGGGCGCATCCGCAGCCCGCCGACGGCATCTCGATGGCTCCCAAGATCAGTGTTGAGGACGCGCGGGTCCGCTGGAGTGATCCGGCGTTCGCCGTCGACCGGCGCATCCGCGCCTGCACCCCGGCCCCCGGCGCGTGGACGACCCTGCGCGACGAGCGGCTCAAGCTCGGCCCGGTCCGCCCGGTGGCCAACGCCGTGCCGCTCAAGCCCGGCGAGCTGCTGGTCGAGCGCAACCAGGTGCTGGCCGGCACCGCTACCACTCCCGTGATCCTCGGCGAGGTCCGCGCCGCCGGGAAGAAACCCATGTCCGCGAGCGATTGGGCCCGTGGCCTGCGGATCAACCCCGGAGAGCAGCTTCAGTGACTTCCGAGCACCACGCCGACCGCCCGCACAACACCGGCCGTCCGCGGCGTCCAGGCGGGCCTGGTTACGGCCGCACCCAGGACCGTGACGCGCGCACCGGACGCGCCCCGCGAGCGGGCCGGCCGGCGTCCGACCCGGCGCGGCAGGCAGCGTACGAGGCGATTGCCGCCGTGCACCGCGACGACGCCTACGCGAACCTGGTCCTCTCCGAGATCCTGCGCGGCATGGGGTTGCACGGCAGGGACGCGGCGTTCGCGACCGAGCTGACCTACGGCACCCTGCGGGCCCTGGGCACCCTCGACCTGATCATCGGGGACGCGGCGGGGCGTGAGGTGTCGCGCATCGACCCGCCCGCCCGCGACGCGCTGCGCCTCGGCGCCTACCAGCTGCTCTTCACCCGGGTGCCGGCCCACGCCGCGGTCAACCAGACCGTCGACCTGGTCCGCGCGGTCGCCCCGGCGGCGCACGGCTTCGCCAACGCCGTCATGCGCAGCATCTCGGAGACCAGCCTCGACGACTGGCTGACCAAGCTCGCCCCGGCCTACGAGCAGGACCCGGTCGGGAACCTCGCAGTCGTGCACAACCACCCCGAATGGGTCATCCGCGCGTTCAGTGAGGCGCTCGGCGGCGACCTGGAGGACACCGCCCGGCTGCTGATCGAGGACAACCAGGCCCCGGTCGTGCATCTGTGCGCCCGTCCGGGCCGCTCCGACGCGATCGAGCTGGCTGACGAGGTCGGTGGCGTGCCGGGCGCGTTCTCGCCGTACGCCGTGTATCTCAACGGTGGCTCCCCGGCGGAGCTGGGCGCGATCCGTAACGGCCGCGCCCACGTGCAGGACGAGGGTTCGCAGCTGGTCGCCGCGGCACTGCTGGCCGCCCCGCTGGAGGGCCGCGACGACCGCTGGCTCGACCTGTGCGCGGGCCCCGGCGGCAAGGCAGGTCTGCTCGGCGCGATCGCCGCCGAACGCGGCGCCCGCGTCACCGCGGTCGAGGTCGCGGAACACCGGGCCCGGCTCGTCGACCAGGCCACGGCGGGGATGCCGGTGACCGTGCTGCCGACGGACGGTCGTACGGTCGGCCGCGATCCCGACCTGCCCGAGGAGGGCTTCGACCGCGTGCTGGTCGACGCGCCCTGCACGGGTCTGGGCTCACTGCGCCGCCGCCCGGAGTCACGCTGGCGCCGCAAACCGACCGACCTGCCGCCCCTGACCAAGCTCCAGCGCGAGCTGCTCGTCGCGGCGCTGCGCGCGGTCCGCCCCGGTGGCGTGGTCGCCTACGTGACCTGCTCACCGCACATGGTCGAAACCCAGGTCACGGTCACCGAGGGCTCCCGCCGCAGCGGCGTCGAGGTCGACTTCGTGGACGCCCGCCCGCTGCTGCCCGCAGGCATGCCGCACCTGGGCACGGGCCCGACGGTCCAGCTCTGGCCCCACCGCCACGGAACCGACGCGATGTTCCTGGCAGTCCTGCGCCGCACCAGCTGACCTGTGCGAGCGGCGGTCCTGCGCCGCACCAGCTGACCTGCGCGAGCGGCGGTCCTGCGCCGCTCCGGCTAGCCGATCCGCAGCGCGTCGAGCACTTCGGCGGCGTGCTCGCGGATCAACCCGTGGGGGGAGACGAGGCCGCGCCTGGCCTCGTCCACCTCTTGCGGCCGGATGGTGCAGGCCGTCCGGATCTTTACTGCTGACGCGTACGCGGGGAACCGCGCGAGGGCATCCTCCAGCTGGCGGTAATCGAGCGGCGGCGGTGCGACCGCATCATCCCGGAAGCCCGTGTACGGCGCGGCGATCGCGTCAGCCACGGTGTCCGCGGGCAGCGTGCCGGCGCGATCCAGAACGGTGTCGAGCCGGCCCAGACGGGCGAGCGCCATCGCCACCCAGTTCCGGTCGGAGCCGTCGGTCCGGTCGAGCGCCGCTTCGAGTGCGTCCAGGACGTCGCCGTCGGGGCGTCCGATGTCGGCGATGAGTTTGGCGGCCTGCCACGCTGTCCCGGGGACGGTGAGCAGCGGGATCAGCGCGGGGAAGGCGTCCGGGCCGAGTTCCCGCAGCGCCGGCTCCGCCTGGACGGGCCCGTCGAACACGTCCAGCTGGCTGACGAGGTGCACGGCCCGCTCGGCGACCGGCTTGGCGGCGAGCCGGGCCAGCTCGGCGTCGCGGGCGTCGTACTCAGGAAAGTGCAGGCTGACCTCGGACGGGGCCAGCACCGCTCTGATCAGTGACTCGCGGTGTTCGTCGTCGAGGAACACGACCATGAGGTCCAGCGTGGTTCGCGCTCGGCGGCAGGCTTGCACGAACGCTTCCAGGTATCGCTGGAACGTCGCATCCCAGTGGCTGGGGGTCGAGGAGCAAGCCTCCGCTGTTACTGCCTCGGTGACCTCGGTGGGGAGCCATGCGTCGTCGAAGTAGTCCCAGTCCGCGATGCTCCAGCCGTCGGTAGCGAGATCCTCGGCGGTGGCGACGCCGAGAGAAGGCAGCATGATCACTCCGTCGGTTTCCCGGTAGAGGTGTGCCAGCGCGGCAGCGACGGCGTCGGGGTTTTCCGCGAGTGCCGAGGTCACGGCGTGGACGAGGCCGTCATGGAGGGTGTTTTCGAGGGCGGTCCAGTCCATGGCGGCATCTTCCTCGTCAAGGTGTGCGGGTGAGGTCCTACACTTCATTCGTGGAGCCATCGCCGATCATTGCCCCCAGCATCCTCGCCGCGGATTTCGCGCATCTGGCTGACGCCGTGCATGACATCGAGGGCGCCGCCGACTGGGTGCATGTCGATGTCATGGACAACCATTTCGTGCCGAACCTGACGCTCGGGCTGCCCGTGGTGCAGAGTCTGCGCAAGGCGACCGTGATCCCGTTCGACGTGCACCTCATGATCACCGACCCGGAGCGGTGGGCCCCCGGTTACGCGGAGGCCGGGGCGTACAACGTGACGTTCCACGCCGAGGCCTGTGAGAACCCGGTGGCGCTGGCCAAGACGCTGCGCGCGGCGGGGGCGAAGGCCGGGCTGGCGATCGACCGGGACACGCCCGTCGAGCCGTACCTCGAGCTGTTGCCCTATGTGGACACCCTGCTGATCATGACGATCAAGGCCGGTTTCGGCGGCCAGAAGTTCATGCCCGAGATGCTGGAGAAGGTGCGCGATGTCCGGCGCCGGATCCGGGCCAAGAATCTCGAGGTGCGCCTCGAGGTCGACGGCGGCATCTCGGCCGACACGATCGAGCAGGCGGCCGAGGCCGGTGCCGACGCGTTCGTGGCGGGCACCGCTGTCTATGGCGCGGCCGATCCCGCCGAGGCCGTCCGCAAGCTGAAGGCGCTGGCCGAGAGGGCGACGATCCGGGTATGAGCACGGGGGCGATCAACTCGAACGACGCTCCGGGCGCCGACCCGGCGGAGAAGCCCGACCTGGTCATGGTCGTGGACGACGACGACGACATCGCCGGCTTCGTGGGGTTCAACCTCAAGGTGCACGGTTTCGAGGTGGTCCGCGCCCGCGACGGGCAGGAAGCGCTCGAGATGATGGAGACGCAGCGTCCCGCGCTGGCCGTGGTCGACTGGATGATGCCCCGGATGGACGGCGTCGAGCTCACCCGCCGGCTGCGTGCCGAGCCGCTGACCTCGGCGCTGCCGGTGATCATGCTGACGGCCAAGGGCATGACCGTGGACAAGGTCGTCGGGCTCACCGCCGGGGTGGACGACTACCTGGTCAAGCCGTTCGACACCGCTGAGCTGCTCGCCCGGGTGTCGTCGACGCTGCGCCGCAACAAGGAGTTCCGGGAGGTCTCGCCGCTGACCGGGCTGCCCGGCAACGCCCGGGTCACCCGGGAGATCGTCGACCGGCTCAAGGCCGGCAAGGAATTCGCGGTCGGCTACATCGACATCGACCGGTTCAAGCCGGTCAACGACGTCTACGGCTTCGACCGCGGCGACGACTTCATCACCACGCTCGCCGAGAGCGTGCACCGCGCGGCGACCGCTGCGGGGCGCCCGTCGGTCTTCCTCGGTCACATCGGCGGTGACGACTTCGTCTTCATCTGCCATCCCGACCAGGTGCTGCCGCTGACCAAGCAGATGGTCACCGACTTCGAGGCCTCGGCCGACCAGCTCTACGACCCGGAGGACGCCCGCCGCGGCTACATCGAGGTGCCCGACCGCCGGGGCGGCAAGCAGCGTGCCGCGTTGGTGACCCTGTCGATCGGGGTGGCCCAGTCGACAACCGGTGGGCGGCACTACGACGACTATCGGGCCGTGGTCGCGGTCGCCTCCGAGATGAAGAAGGTCGCGAAGAGCCAGCCCGGCTCGTACGTCGCGATCGACCGCCGTCGCCTGGAGTCCGACGCCGACGACACTCTGTTGTGACCTGCCTCGCCCGGGGGTCGGCAAAAGCCTCGGAGCGTGCAAGTATCGGGGGTAACCCACCACGCGCTGGCGGGACTCGGTGAAATTCCGAACCGGCGGTGATCGGCTCCTGCGGGAGCCGTAAGCCCGCGACCCGGACGCTGCTTCACTGGCGGACGGTGGACCTGGTGTGACTCCGGGGCCGACGGTGTGATCGACCTGTTCGACGCCATAGGCGTGGTCGGTCCGACAGTCCGGATGAGAGACAGCGCGCGGAGCAGGACATGGGCTGCCGCCGCGCGCTTTTAAAGCGGCGCAAGCGCCGTCGTGTCCTATTCCTGCGTTTTCTCACTCTTTCGCCGCGCGTGACCGTTCCGCGCGAGGGAGAGGCACGAGATGCTCACCGAGGATCAGGCGATGGCCCGCGCGGTCGCGCTCGCCGCCCGCGGCCTCGGCTCCACCAGCCCCAACCCGGTCGTCGGCTGCGTGCTGCTCGACGCCGGCGGGGAGGTGGCCGGGGAGGGTTTCCACGCGATCGCGGGCGGCCCGCACGCCGAGATCGTCGCGCTCACCCAGGCCGGTGAGCGGGCTCGCGGCGGCACCGCCGTGGTAACCCTGGAGCCGTGCAACCACACCGGGCGTACCGGGCCGTGCGCGCAGGCGCTGATCGCCGCCGGGGTGCGCCGGGTGGTCATCGCCGTCGACGACCCGACACCGGACGCCGCCGGGGGCGCTGCCACGCTGCGCGACGCCGGGCTGCAGGTCGAGACGGGGCTGGGCCGGGCCGGGGCGGAGGCGGGCAACACCGCCTGGCTGACCGCCGTGCGGCGCGGCCGGCCCTACGTGACCTGGAAGTACGCGGCGACGCTCGACGGGCGTTCCGCGGCGGCCGACGGCACCAGCAAGTGGATCACCTCGGAGCCGGCCCGCACCGATGTGCACCGGCTGCGGGGGACGGTCGACGCGATCGTCGCGGGGGTCGGCACCGTGCTGGCCGATGACCCCGAGCTCACCGTCCGGGACATCAGCACCGGGTCGCTCGCGGGTCGGCAGCCGCTGCGGGTTGTTGTGGACAGCTCTGGGCGTACCCCACAAAATGCCCGCGTGCGCGACTCCGCGGCAGACACCTGGATCGCGACGGCCGCCGCGGTGGGCGCCGGGCCCGATGGCCACGTCGACCTGTCCGCCCTGCTCACCGAGCTGTACGCCCGAGGCGTCCGCGCCGTGCTGCTGGAGGGCGGCCCCACCCTGGCCGGCGCGTTCCTCGCCGCCGGCCTGGTCGACCGGGTCGTCGGTTACGTCGCACCCAAGCTGCTCGGCGCCGGCCGGCCCGCCCTCGTGGACGCGGGGGTGGCCACGATCGCCGAGGCGATCGACCTGAACCTGATCGAAGTCACGCAGATCGGCCCCGACCTGCGCTTCACCGCTACGCCTGCCGAGAAGGGCAACTGATGTTCACTGGCATCGTCGAGGAACTGGGAGAGGTCGTTTCGTTCACCGAAACGGTGCTCGCCGTGCGCGGCCCGCTCGTCACGTCCGACGCCCGGCACGGTGATTCGATCGCGGTCAACGGCGTCTGCCTGACCGTCGTCGACAACGCGGACGGCGTCTTCACCGCCGACGTGATGGGGGAGAGCCTGCGCCGCTCGTCGCTGGGCGTGCTCGAGCAGGGCTCCCCGGTCAACCTGGAGCGGGCGGCGACGGTCGGCTCCCGGCTGGGCGGTCACCTCGTGCAGGGTCACGTCGACGGCGTCGCGACGATCATCGCCCGCGAGCCCGCCGACGAGTGGGAGGTGTTGCGCTTCTCGCTCCCGCCGGAGCTCGCCCGCTACGTGGTGGAGAAGGGCTCGATCACCGTCGACGGGGTGTCGCTGACGGTCATGGCGGTCACCGCCGACGAGTTCAGCGTCGGGCTGATCCCGACCACGCTCAAGCTCACGGTGCTGGGCGCCAAGGCCGTCGGCGACCCCGTCAACCTCGAGGTCGACGTGATCGCGAAGTACGTCGAGAAGATGCTGGGGGATCGTCATGTCGGATGACATCGAAGCCGCGATCAAGGCGATCGCGGCGGGGCGTTCGGTGATCGTGGTGGACGACGAGGACCGTGAGAACGAGGGCGATCTCATCTTCGCGGCCGAGCTGGCCACCCCGGAGCTGGTCGCGTTCATGGTCCGCTACTCGTCGGGCTACATCTGCGTGCCGCTGCCCGAGACCGAGGCCGACCGGCTCGACCTCCCGCCCATGTTCCACACCAATCAGGATGCGCGGGGTACGGCCTACGCCGTGACGGTCGACGCCCGCGTAGGCATCGGCACGGGCATCTCCGCCGCCGACCGGGCACACACGATCCGGCTGCTGGCGAGCGCGGAGACCGGCCCGTCCGACCTGTCCCGCCCCGGCCACGTGGTGCCGCTGCGCGCGAAGCCGGGCGGCGTGCTGCGCCGTCCCGGTCACACCGAGGCGTCCATCGACCTCGCGACGCTCGCCGGGCTGCGGCCTGCCGGGGCGATCTGTGAGCTGGTCAACGATGACGGCACCATGATGCGCCGGCCCGACCTGGAGAGGTTCGCGGCCGAGCACGACCTGGTGCTGGTCAGCATCGCCGGCCTCATCGAATACCGCCGCCACCACGAGCAGCAGGTCGAGCGGGTCGTCGAGACCCGGCTGCCGACCGAGCACGGTGACTTCACCGCGGTGGGGTACCGCGCGACCGTCGACGGCGGCGAGCACGTGGCCCTGGTCTACGGCGACCTGTCCGAGCCGGGCGACGTCCTCGTCCGGGTGCACTCGGAGTGCCTCACCGGGGACGTCTTCGGCTCGGTGCGCTGCGACTGCGGCCCCCAGCTGGACGCGGCGCTGCAGCGGATCGCCGCCGAAGGGCGCGGCGTGGTGCTCTACATGCGCGGGCACGAGGGCCGCGGGATCGGCCTGCTGCACAAGCTGCAGGCCTACCAGCTGCAGGACCGCGGCCTCGACACGGTCGACGCCAACCTGGAGCTGGGGCTGCCGGCCGACGCCCGCGACTACGGCATCGGCGCGCAGATCCTCTACGACCTGGGCATCCGCTCGATGCGGCTGCTCACCAACAACCCGGCCAAGCGTGCCGGGCTGGAGGGCTACGGCCTGACCATCACGGGTCGCGAGGCGCTGCCCGTGCGGCTGCACCCGGAGAACGTGCGTTACCTGCGGACCAAGCGGGACCGCATGGGGCATCTGTTCGAAGCGTTGGGCTGATTTCGCCCTGTCAGTTATGTGAGCATTATTTCAAAAGGGGGCATCATGGCCGGTTTCGGGGATCCGCACCTGGAAACTGTCGACGGCGCGGGGCTCACGCTCGGCATCGTCGGCGCGCGCTGGCACTCCGACCTGGTCGACCACATGGTCGACCGGGCCCAGGCAGCGGCGAAGGCGTGCGGCGTGGAGAGCGTGACCACGGTGCGCGTGGCGGGCTCGGTCGAGCTTCCCGTCGTGGCCCAGGCCCTCGCGAAGAAGTGCGACGCCGTGGTCACGCTCGGCGTGGTCATCCGCGGCGAGACCGCCCACTTCGATTATGTCTGCGACGCGGTGACGGCCGGGCTGACCAGGGTCGCCCTGGACGAGCAGACCCCGGTCGCCCACGGCGTGCTCACGGTCGAGAGCCTCGGCCAGGCCCGCGACCGCGCGGGTCTGGAGGACTCGATCGAGGACAAGGGCTGGCAGAGCACGGTCGCCGTCCTCGACGCCGTCCTCGCCATCCGCGAGGTCAACAAGGACTAGAGCCGGCCCGCCTCGATGATCCGCGCCAGGAACTGACGGGTTCTCGGCTCCACCGGGTCCCCCAGCACCTGCGACGGGGGGCCCGCCTCGATGATGCGGCCGCCGTCGAGGAAGACCACGCGATCGGCGACCTGGCGGGCGAAGCCCATCTCGTGGGTCGCCAGGACCATGGTCGTACCGTCGTCCTTGAGACCGCGGATCATCGTCAGGACCTCGCCGACCAGCTCCGGGTCGAGCGCGGAGGTGACCTCGTCGAGCAGCAGCAGCCGCGGATTGTTCACCAGCGCGCGGACGATCGCGACCCGCTGCTGCTGGCCGCCCGAGAGCCGGTCCGGGTAACTGTCCGCCTTGTCGGCCAGGCCGACCCGGGACAGCCACTCCATCGCCTGATCCCTGCTCTCGGCGGCGGCGCGCTTGTGCACCTTGTCCGGGGCGAGGGTCACGTTGCGCAGCACGGTCATGTGCGGGAACAGGTTGTAGCTCTGGAAGACCATGCCGATGCGGCGGCGTACGAGATCGGGATCGGCCCTGGGGTCCGTGATGTCCTCGCCGTCGAGGCGGATCACCCCGTCGTCGATCCCGGTGAGCAGGTTGACACAGCGCAGCAGCGTGGACTTGCCTGAGCCGGAGGCGCCGATCAGCGCGACCACCTCGTGCTCGTCCACCTCCAGCGACAGATCGTCCAGGACCAGATTGGTGCCGAACGTCTTGCGGACGTTCTGACAGGACAGCAGCAACTCAGGACCCCGCAGACTGGCGGCGGGCCGCGCGCAGCGTGACCCAGTCGGTGATGCCGATCAACGGCAGAGCGAGGAGCACGAACAGGACCCCGGCCACGATGTACGGCGTGAAGTTGGCGTCCTGCGCCGTGGCGATCTGCGCCGCGCGAACCGCGTCGATCGGCCCGGCCAGCGACACCAGCCCGACGTCCTTCTGCAGCGCGACGACATCGTTGAGCAGCGGCGGCGTGACCCGGCGGACGGCCTGGGGCAGGACCACGTGGCGCATCGTCTGGCGGTACGTGAGCCCGAGCGACCGGGCCGCGGCGAGCTGGCTCGGGTGCACCGACTCGATGCCGGCCCGGAACACCTCGGCCAGGTACGCGCCGTAGACGATCACGAGGGCCGCGCCGCCGAGCACCAGCACGCTGGGCATGCCCTGCAGCCGCAGTCCCGGCACGCCGAACGTGAAGACGTACAGGACGATGATGAGGGGGAGGCCGCGGAATGCGTACGTGTATCCGGTCGCCAGGGCCCGCACCGGGAAGAAGACCGCGCCCCGCAGCGTGCGCAGCACCGCGATGAGTAGGCCGAGCAGCAGCGCGGCGAGCGTGCAGACGACCAGCAGCCGGATGTTCAGCCAGAGGCCCTGCAGGATGTCCGGAAGGTATTTCCGGGCGATCTCCGGATCGAAGAACGACGACTTGACCCGCTCCCAGCCGGGGGAGCCGGTGACGGCGTAGGCCAGCGCGATCCCGACGACGAGGGTCGAGAGCGCGGACAGCAGCACCGAGCGGATCGTCTGCCGGCGTCGGTAGGCGATCCGCTCGCGCTGGATGTCACTCGGCTCGTACGGCCTGGGCTGATAGGGCGTGCTCACGAAAGCTCGGGGGCCCCGCCACTGCTCAGCCACGTCTTCTCGAGCACCGCGAGGGTGCCGTCCTGGCGCAGCTGGTCCACCGCGTCGGTGACGCACGGGGTCAGCTTCGAACCGAGATCGAGGACCAGGCCGAACTGCTCCGGCACGCCGACCTGGGGCAGCTGCCCGACGATCACGCCGTCCTTGAGCTCGGCGCCGGTCATGTAGAACGCCGTCGGCAGGTCGACCACGATGCCGTCGACCGACTTGTTCTCCAGCGCGGCCTTCGCGTCGTCGTTGTTGTTGTAGACCTGGGCCTTGGCGGTCGGCTTGATCAGCTCGTTGACCGCCTGGTAGCTGGTCGTGCCGACCTGGGCGCCGAGCTTGGCGTCCTTGAGCTCCGCGATGGTCTTGGCGTTCGCGATCTTGGAGCCCTTGATGGTGATCACCGTCTGGCGCACGAGGTAGTACGGCGACGAGAAGTCGACCGCCTTCCTGCGCTCCGGCGTGATCGAGAACTGGTTGACGTCGAAGTCGAACGTCTTCGGGCCGGGCGCGATCGCGTTGTTGAACGTCACGTTGGTCCAGACGACGTTCGCCGCCGGGTAGCCGAGCCGCTTGGCCACCTCGTACGCGACGGCGGACTCGAAGCCCTTGCCGTTGCTCGGCGTGTTGTCGCTGAACCAGGGCTCGTACGCCGGGTTGTCCGTGCCGATCGTGAGCTTGCCGCCGGCCAGGGTGTCGAGCGCACCCTGGGCGCATGCGGCGTTCGACGCGGAGGCGGAGCCGGCGGCGGTGGGGGACGACTCCTCGTCCGCGGGCGCACAGGCTGCGAGCGTGGTGAGGAGCACAATGGCGCTGCCCAGCGCGGTGAAGGTGTTTCTGCTGACCATGAACCGCAGCCTAGGCCACGTGCGGCAGGTAGAGGCCCGTCCGTTGCCACCCCGTAATGAGCTGCAACAATCGGTCCTCGTGAAGACGTTCGAAGAGTTGTTCGCCGAGCTGCGGCAGAAGGCGGCCGAGCGCCCCGAGGGCTCGGGCACCGTCGCCGCGCTGGACAAGGGCGTGCACTTCATCGGCAAGAAGGTCGTCGAGGAAGCCGCCGAGTCATGGATGGCCGCGGAGCACGAGGGTCGCGAGCGGACTGCCGAGGAGATCTCGCAGCTGCTCTACCAGGCACAATGCCTGATGATCGCTTCCGGTCTCGACCTCGAGGACGTCTACCGACATCTGTGACGTGCCCTCCGTACTGATCGATACTTCTCGAAGGAGCACGTCCGATGCTGCGCATCGCTGTCCCCAACAAGGGGACCCTCTCCGCCCCGGCCGCCCAGATGCTGCGTGACGCCGGCTACCGCCAGCGCACCGACCCCAAGGACCTCGTCTGCCGTGACGAGGACAACAACGTCGAGTTCTTCTACCTGCGCCCCCGCGACATCGCCACCTACGTCGCCTCGGGTGACCTGGATCTCGGCATCACCGGCAGGGACCTGCTCGTCGACTCCGGTGTCCCCGCGCAGGAGATGCTCGACCTCGGCTTCGGCGGGGCCACGTTCCGCTGGGCCGCCCCGGTCGGCGGGCTCGACTCGGAGTCGCAGATCGGTGGCAAGCGCATCGCCACCGCCTATCCCGGCGTGGTCGGGCGCTACCTCGCCGAGCACGACCTCAAGGCCGACGTGGTCCGGCTCGACGGTGCGGTGGAGAACGCCGTCCGGCTCGGTGTCGCCGACCTGATCGCCGACGTGGTCGAGACCGGCACCACACTGCGCCAGGCCGGTCTGGTCACCCTGGGCGAGCCGCTGCTGCGCTCCTCCGCGATCCTGATCGGCCGGCTCGAGGGCGATGCGGACCCCAAGCTCTCGCAGTTGATGCGCAGGCTGCAGGGCGTCCTGGTCGCACGTGGTTACGTCATGCTCGCGTACGACGTCCGCGCCGACCTTCTCGACCAGGCCACCGCCCTGACCCCGGGCATCGAGTCACCGACCGTCTCCCCGCTGCACCGCGAGGGCTGGGTCGCCGTGCAGTCCATGGTCCGCCGCGCCGACGTGCACCGCGTCATGGACGAGCTCTACGAGATCGGCGCCCGCGCCATCCTCGTGACCGACATCGCCAACTGCAGGTTGTGAGGACCACGATGGCTTCCCCGCTCGTTTTCAAGCCGCAGCGCATCCGCTGGGTGGCCGGCATCGCCGCGGTCGTGACGTTCGTCCTGTTCACCGCGCTCAGCTTCGGCCTGCACGGCTCGACCGGTGACGGCTACGGCCACTTCGAGCGGGGCGACCAGAGCGCGATGATCGGGCTGGGGGTGCTCGCGGCGCTCGGCATCCTGGCGTTCACCCGGCCCCGGGTCCGCGCCGACGCCGACCACGTGCAGGTCCGCAACCTGATCGGCAACTTCGATCTGCCCTGGTCAGCGGTGCGCGCGGTGCGTTTCGACCGCAACTCGGCCTGGGCGATGCTGGAGCTGCACGACGAGGAGATCGTGCCCGTGCACGCGCTGCAGGCCACGGACAAGGACTACGCCGTGCAGGGCGTGCGGGCGCTGCGTGCCCTTCATTCGGCATCTATCTCCTGAGCTGGTAGAGTTCACAGCAGTCGACCACGCCTGCCCTCTGACGACCGCAAGTCGTCAGGCGATCTCAAATCGCTTCCTGGTTTGGGTATCGCTTGGGACGGCGCGAAAGAGGAGCCCGCTGGTTCCCACCCTGTCGCCCTCGAGGCAGCAGGGTCCGGTCAAACCGACTGTGGGAATATCCCGCGGTGGGTGTGCGTCCTCTATGGGGCGCCGATGACCGGTCGAGCGGGCCCTGGCATATGCCGGGGCCTTCTGCTTTCCCGCCGCCCGGTGGTCAGAGGGCGGCGCGAGGCCGACCGACATTGGCACGGGTTGTTCCACGGCGTGAGCCGGGGAGCGACCGGATATTGATCCCGTTCTGAGGAGGCCCCATCAGCGTCGAACCACGCGTTAACGAACAGATCCGGGCACGAGAGGTCCGGCTGGTCGGCCCCGAGGGTGAGCAGGTGGGCATCGTCCCGCTCGAGCGCGCCCTCCAGCTGGCCGCCGACGTCGACCTGGACCTGGTCGAGGTAGCGCCGATGGCGCGCCCGCCGGTGTGCAAGCTCATGGACTTCGGCAAGTTCAAGTACGAGAGTGCACTCAAGGCGCGCGAATCGCGGCGCAACCAGCAGCAGACAGTCATCAAGGAAATGAAGCTCCGCCCGAAGATCGACCCGCACGACTACGAGACCAAAAAGGGTCACGTGGTGCGGTTCCTCAAGGCGGGCGACAAGGTCAAGGTCACGATCATGTTCCGTGGTCGTGAGCAGAGCCGCCCCGAGCTGGGCTTCCGCCTGCTCCGCCGGCTGAGCGAGGAGATCTCCGAGCTCGGCTTCGTCGAGGCCAGTCCCAAGCAGGACGGCCGGAACATGATCATGGTTTTGGCGCCGCACCGGGCCACCAAGGTCGCGGCAGCCGCCGCGGTCGAGGCCGCACGCCCGGCCGGCCGTGAGCCGCGCGAGGGTGACGTCGCCGCCGAGGCGGAAGCGCCTGTGGCGGAGACCGCCGCTAGTTCGTCTGAGTAGTTCTGTAGTTGGCCCCCGCGGCCGTCAGGCCGCGGGGACGAGATGAGAGTAGGCGTCAAGTGCCGAAGATGAAGAGCCACACCGGCATGGGTAAGCGGGTGAAGGTCACCGGCAAGGGCAAGCTCGTTGTCGAGCAGGCCGGTAAGCGTCACCTGCTGGAGGGCAAGTCCTCCAAGGTCACCCGCCGGATGACCGGTACGGTCACCGTGGCCAAGGCCGACACCAAGCGCGTGAAGAAGATGCTCGGCCGCTGACGCGAGCCACAACCGTTCCCCTGTTAGGAGTACCGAAATGGCACGCGTCAAGCGGGCAGTAAACGCCCAGAAGAAGCGTCGCACGTTGCTGGAGAGCGCCAGCGGTTACCGCGGTCAGCGCTCGCGCCTGTACCGCAAGGCCAAGGAGCAGGTACTGCACTCGATGCAGTACTCGTACCGCGACCGCCGTGACCGCAAGGGCGACTTCCGCCAGCTGTGGATCACGCGCATCAACGCCGCGGCCCGGGCCAACGGCATGACCTACAACCGCCTCATCCAGGGCCTCAAGCTCGCGGGTGTCGAGGTTGACCGCAAGATCCTGGCCGACATGGCCGTCCACGACGACGCCTCGTTCGCGGCCATCGTCGAGATCGCGCGGGCCGCTGTGGTGGCCGAGGGCATCGGCGGCGCCGCCGCCCAGGCTGCCTGATTTCGCACCGCACTTTTGAGGAAGCGCCTTCCGCCACGGCGGTGGGCGCTTCTTCGCTTTCTGAGTTTTCCCGCAGCGGAAAACACATGTCACCCCGCTTGGAGTGGACCTCAGTGATCTTCACCCCCCGCACCCCGCGGATCATCGCGGCCCGCAAGCTGCAGAAACGCCGCGACCGCGACAAGGCCGGTCAGTTCCTGGCCGAAGGGCCCCAGGCCGTGCGGTCCGCTCTCGCTGCGGGAGTGGTTCTCGAGCTTTTCGGTACGCCCGAAGCGCTGAACCGCTACGGCGACCTCGCGATCGAGGCGCCCGTGGTGTCCCCGGTCGACGACGACGCGATCGCGGCGCTGACCGAGACCGTCCAGCCGCAGGGCCTCGTGGCGGTCTGCGAGCAGATCGACGTGCCGCTCGCCGAGGCGCTCGCGAAGGAGCCGCGGCTGGTCGCCGTCGCCGTCGAGATCCGTGACCCGGGCAACGCCGGCACGATCCTGCGCACGGCCGACGCCGCCGGGGCGGGCACGGTCATCTTCGCCGGCGATGCCGTGGACCCGTACAACGGGAAATGCGTGCGGGCCTCGGCGGGCAGTCTGTTCAACGTGGACGTGGTCCGCGCGCCGCTGGCGATCGTCGACGAGCTGCGCGACTACGGCCTGCAGGTGCTGGCCACCACGGGTACGGGCGAGACCGATCTGGACTCCGTCGAGCTGGCGAAACCGACGGCGTGGCTGTTCGGCTCGGAGGCGCACGGGCTCGGTCCGGAGCTGTTGAAGGCGGCGGATGCGCGGGTTCGCGTACCCATCTATGGTGGTGCCGAGAGCCTTAACCTGGCTGCCGCCGCCGCGGTCTGCTTGTATGCTTCAGCACGAGCGCAACGGTCCGTTTCGCCGGGAGATCCTCGCTCCGTTTCGCCGGGAGATCATCATGAGTCAGCTGTTTAGCGAGCCCGCTGGCCGCGGGCGCGTGCGCTGACCCTTTCGCGCGTAACTCGTTGACCGGCGGGCTGTGGCCCAGCCGCGCCTCCGTACACTGATCCACCTGAGTCACCCCTTCGCGGCCCGGCCGCGCTCGGTGCACTCGGGTTCCGCCTGATCCACCTGAGTCGCCCCTCGCGGCCCTCGCTGCGCTCGGTGCACTCGGTCCCGACGAGTCGATGGCTCATCCGGTCCTGAGGGAGTTCGCTCGACCATGTCTTACCGCAACGATCCGTACGACCCGAAGCAGGCCGTCCTGCTCGCCCCTGAATCGCTCGACGCGGCGGTGACCGAGGCGCTCGACGCGTTCAAGGGCGCCGCTGACCTCGACGCGCTGGGCGCGCTGAAGCCGGCCCACCTCGGCGACCGCTCGCCGGTGTCGCTGGCCCGCCGCGAGATCGGCTCGCTGCCGCCGGCCGCGAAGTCCGAAGCCGGCAAGCGCGTCAACATCGCCCGCCAGGCCGTGCAGGCCGGCTATGACGAACGCCAGGGCGAGCTGGAGCGCGAACGCGCCGAGCGGGTCCTGGTCGAGGAGCGCGTCGACGTCACCCTGCCCTGGGACCGCCACCCGCGCGGCGCCCGGCACCCCGTGACCACCCTGATGGAACACATGGGCGACATGTTCCTCGGCATGGGCTACTCCGTGGTCGACGGCCCGGAGCTCGAGCTGGAGTGGGCCAACTTCGACGCCCTGAACATCGGCCCCGACCACCCGGCGCGCGGCCTGATGGACACGTTCTACGTGGACCTGCCCGGCCTCGTCATGCGTACGCACACCTCGCCCGGCCAGGTCCGCACGATGCTCACCCAGCAGCCGCCGATCTACGTGGTCAGCCCCGGGCGCGTCTACCGCACCGACGAGGTCGACGCCACGCACAGCCCGGTGTTCCACCAGATCGAGGGCCTGGTCGTCGACGAGGGCATCACGATGGCGCACCTCAAGGGCACCCTCGACCACTTCGCGCGGTCCCTGTTCGGCCCGGACGCGAAGACCCGCTGGCGGCCGCACTACTTCCCGTTCACCGAGCCCTCGGCCGAGTTCGACGTCTGGTTCGCCCAGCACCGCGACGGCCCGCGCTGGGTCGAATGGGGTGGCTGCGGCATGGTCAACCCGCGGGTCCTCACGGCCTGCGGCATCGACCCCGACCGGTATTCCGGTTTCGCGTTCGGCATCGGCGTCGAGCGCACGCTGATGTTCCGCAACGGCGTCAGCGACATGCGCGACATGGTGGAGGGTGACGTCCGTTTCACCCGCAACTTCGGTATGGCGGTCTGATCATGAAGCTCTCCCTTTCCTGGCTCCGCGAATACGTCGAGCTGCCGGCACCCATCGACACCGCCGAGCTCGAGCGCAAGCTGGTCGACCTCGGCATCGAGGTCGAGTCCGTCGTCGACCAGGGCGCCACCATCAAGGGTGGCCTGGTCGTCGGCCGGGTCCTCGAGATCGAGGAGCTGACCGGCTTCAAGAAGCCCATCCGCTTCTGCAAGGTCGACGTCGGCAACCCCGACGCCCAGGAGATCGTCTGCGGCGCCCGCAACTTCGCCGTCGGTGACCTGGTCGTCGTGATCCTGCCCGGCGGCGAGCTGCCCGGCGGGTTCCACATCGCTGCCCGCAAGACGTACGGCCACACGTCCAACGGCATGATCTGCTCGGCGGCCGAGCTGGGTCTCGGCGACGACCACGACGGCATCGTCGTGCTCCCGCCGTCGTCCGCGGCGCCCGGCACCGACGCGCGGCCGCTGATCGGTCTCGACGACATCGTTCTCGACGTGGAGATCACCCCCGATCGTGGGTACGAGATGAGCGTCCGCGGCCTTGCCCGTGAGCTGTCGCATGCGTACTCGGCTGCGTACACGGACCCCGGCGTCTCGGACACCTCTGACATTTCGCTCGGTGCCGCTTTCCCGGTCGCCGTCGACGACACGGTCGGCTGCGACCGGTTCTCGGCGCGTGTCGTGCGGGGGATCGACCCGTCGGTGCCGTCGCCCGACGTCATCAAGCGCCGCCTGACCACGGCGGGGATCCGCTCGATCTCGCTCGCCGTCGACATCACCAACTACGTGATGCTCGAGCTCGGCCAGCCCATGCACGTGTTCGACCTGAACCTGCTGCGCGGCGGCCTGACCGTGCGCCGCGCCCACCCGGGCGAGAAGCTGACCACCCTCGACGGCGTGGCCCGCGTCCTCGACGCCGAGGACATGGTCATCACCGACGACTCGGGCCCCATCTCCCTGGCCGCGGTCATGGGCGGCGAGACCAGCGAATACCAGCCGACCACGGTGGACGTCCTGCTCGAGGCCGCCCACTGGGACCCGGTCATGGTAGGTCGCACCGCCCGGCGCCACAAGCTCTTCAGCGAGGCGGCCAAGCGCTGGGAACGCGGCGTCGACCCGCAGCTCACGCTTGTCGCCCTTGCGCGCGCGGTGGACCTGCTCACCACGTACGCCGGCGGCACCCCCGACGAGCACGTCCTGGACATCGACCACGTCAAGGGCCCCGCGCCGGTCCTGCTGCCCACGGACCTGCCCACCCGCCGGATCGGCGTGCCCTACTCGGTCGACGAGATCACCGAGCTCCTCGGCAAGATCGGCTGCCACGTCACCGGCGTGGAACCCCTCGAGGTCACCCCGCCGTCCTGGCGCCCCGACCTCGTGGCCCCGGTCGACCTCGTCGAGGAGGTCGCCCGTCTCGGCGGCTTCGACGCCATCCCGAGCCTGCTGCCCCCGGCCCGCGGCGGCGGCGGCCTCACCGCCCGTCAGGCCCAGCGCCGTACGGTCGGCCGCGCGATGGCGGAGAGCGGCTACGTCGAGGTGCTGTCCTACCCGTTCGTGTCCCCCGGCGCCGCGGACGCCCTCGCCCTGCCAGAGGACGACGCCCGCCGCAGCGCGGTCAAACTGACCAACCCGCTCTCCGAGCAGGAACCGCTGCTGCGCACCACGCTGCTGCCCCCGCTGCTCGCCACCCTGAAGCGCAACCTGGGCCGCGGCGAACGAGACCTCGCCCTGTACGAACTGGGCACGGTCTTCCAGCCCCACCTGACCACGACCGCCCCGCCGGTCCTCGGCGTCGACCACGGCCCGTCCCCGGAAGACTGGGCGAACGCCAACGCGATCGTCCCGTCCCAGCCCTGGCACCTCGCCGTAGCCCTCACCGGCGACGTGTCCCCGGCCGGCTGGTGGGGCCCGGGCCGCCCCGCAACCTGGTCGGACGCCATCGAAGCCGCCCGCACCGCTCTGTCCGCGGCCGGCCTGGACCCGTCCCGCATCACGGTCCAGGCAGCGGACCTAGCTCCCTGGCACCCGGGCCGCTGCGCCGCCATCCTGGTCGACGACGCGATCATCGGCCACGCCGGCGAACTCCACCCGGCCGTCCTGTCGAACCTCGAACTCCCCAAGCGCACCTGCGCCATGGAACTCGACCTCGACGCCGTCCCCGCCAAGCCGGTCACCCAGGCCCCGCAGATCTCCACCTTCCCCCCGGCCCTGATCGACGTCGCCCTCGTCGTCCCGGCCGCCACCCCGGCTGCCACGGTCGAGGCCGCCCTGGTCAAGGGGGCAGGAGAGCTCCTGGAATCGGTCCACCTCTTCGACGTCTACGAGTCGGCGCAGGTCGGCGAAGGCCTCAAGAGCCTCGCCTACAAGCTGACCTTCCGCGCCCCCGACCGCACACTCAAGGTCGAGGAAGCGGTAGCAGCCCGCGACGCCGCAGTCTCCGAGGCCGCCACCCGGACCGGAGCAACCCTCCGCGGCGCCTGATCCACCACGCACCACCCGGGCCGGGTCTCCCCTCAGGGGAGGCCCGGCCCGTTGCCGTTTCCCCTATCGCCTGGCCTTTTCGCCGCCCCTTTCACGCGAACGTGGCCGCGCCGCGAATGAATGGTCCCGCAGGCCCCTTCACTCACGCCTCCAGAATGGCTTGTCTCTACCATTTTTCCGCGATTCAAACCCATTCAAGAGAGATACCTGAACCCCTTAGAGGCCTTGACTCCCTGCCCGTTCTGCGCGGATTGACCGGGTCCCGCCCCCGTGTCAGATTCCGAAGGTCCGAGAAAACCCCCGCGCCGAACAACGGGAGACGCCCTGACCAGGAACGCACTTCTCCTAGCCGTCTCAGCCGCCGCCGTCACCCTCTCGCTCACCCCCGCCCCTGCCTACTCAGCCCCCTCGCCCGCCATTCCGGGAACCATCACCAACGCCAATTCCATCACCCTCACGCCCCACTATCCGCACACCCTCAACGCAAGGTCCGCCCCGTCCGTCCCCCTACCTGCCGCCCACGCCCTGTCAGGCCTCACGCCAGCGGCTCTCGCGATGGCAGCGTTCTCGCCCGGCGCTCTCACCGCCGCGGCTCTTACAGCAGCGGGTCGTGCGCCCGCGATTCCGGAAAGACAGCTCGCGGATCTCACAGCCGTGCAGCTCATGGCCGAGCAGCGACCGGATGCAGGTTTCACGGCCGCGGGGCGACAGTCCGCGCAGCTCACGGCCGAGCAGCGACCGGCCGCGGGTCTCACGGCCGCGGGGCGGCAGGTGGCGCGTCTTACGCCGGCGCAGCGGACGGCGTCGCGGCGGGCTCAGATCCTGCGGCGGCGGGCGGCCATCACCGGATACGCCCGCGCCCAGGTCGGCAAGCGTTACCGATACGGCGCCAGCGGCCCGCAGAGCTTCGACTGCTCAGGCCTGACCCGGGCGGCGTACCTCAGAGCCGGCATCCGCCTCCCGCACTCGTCCGGTTCGCAGGCCGCCCTGGCCCACCCCGTGCCGCTGTCCAGGGCGAAACCCGGCGATCTCGTGGTCGGCCCCGGCCACGTCGGCATCTACCTGGGCGGCGGCATGATGGTCGACGCCGGTAACCGCCGCCTCGGCGTGACCCACCGCCGCATGTACCGCGGCCTGCACGTCGAGCAGCTCTGACCCCTCACCCGACACGTCCACCCGGGCAACCCGCGCCAATGAAAGTCCGCGCGCTGGAGGGTCCACCCCCATCCCCGAGACCACCCCCGGTCTCGGGGATGCCCCCTGCCGCGCCTGGGCCGCACCCGGGCCGCTCCCGCGCCGCGTTGGGCCGTTCCCGCGCCGCATTGGGCCGTTCCCGCGCCGCATTGGGCCGTTCCCGCGCCGCGCCGCGCCGCCCCGGGCCGAGGCCGACACGCGGGTTCTGTCACTCTCCCGTGGTCCCGTCGAGGAGCTCGCGTACGGCGTCGGCGTGCCCGGCGTGGCGGGCCGTCTCGTTGATCAGATGGATCAGGACGAAGCGCAGATCCGTCTCCTCGCCGTAGCCGCACGGCAAACTCAGGTCACCCATCGCACGCACCGCCGCATCGGTCTCCCCGGCGCGCCGCTGGTAAGCCTCCAGCGCCACAGCGATCGGGAGGTCGGGCGGGAAATACTCCTCCTCGGTCTTCCCTGTCGGTCTGCCGAGCATCTCGCCGTCGATCCAGCGCCACTCGACGTTGGTGAGGTGGCTGACGATGCCGGCGAGCGGGAGCAGCCTGCCCTGCGGACGCCAGCGGGCCTGCTCGTCGGTGATCCCTGAGGCCTTGCGCATGACGGCCCCGCGCAGGAAGGCGAGCCAGCGCAGCAGCAGCTCCAGCTCGTTCGCCGCGCCCGAGGGGAACGGCGGGTAGGTCGTCACAGGCCCAGCCCGCCGACGACGGTCAGCTCCTGGCTGGTGAATTCACCCGTCATCAGGGGCATGGCCTTGGCGATCGCGGCACGTGTTTCGGGGAGTTGCAGGGACGCGTCGTGCTGTTCCTTGCTTTCCCAGGCCTCCGTGACGTGGATCAGCTCCAAGTCGCTTTCGGAGACGCTCACGACGTACATGTGGCAGCCTGCCGATCTCAGGCCGTCTGCGCCGCTGAGCAGCAGTTTCACCACCTCGTCGCGGTTGCCCGGGGTGGTGCGCATCGTTCCCACGTAGCCGTACATCAGAGGTCTCCCGTTTCTGCGGACTGCTCCAGCCCCGGCGACGTTACGCCGAACGGAACCGCCCCGCTGCCACCGAGCAAGCCCCTGTGGATAACCACGAAACGAGCCTCGAAACAGTCAGCGGCCGCGGCGCTGCCTGGCGGGTAGTCCACCGCCTGCGAGCAGCGCGAACAGGGCGAGCGTCCCGGCCATCATGCCGCTGACCGAGATGGCGAAGCCGCGTTCCTCACCGCCCGGCGCGAGAACGACCCCGGCGGCGAAGGCGGCGACGGAGCAGATCACCATGACGCGCCGCGCGGCCTGCAGCGAACCGGCCCGGTCGACGGCGGACGAGGACAGGCGGATGAGGATGGTCAGGGTCAGGGCCAGCGCCCCGGCGAAGCCTCCCGAGCCCGCGATGAGCGACGACGCGGCCAGCGAGGGCACTCCGTCGTCCAGCGCGGCGGCCCCGGACCAGGCCAGCAGCCCGAAGGCGACGACCGCGATGCTGTGTGCCAGCGCGCTGCGGCCGAGCTTTCGTCGCTGGCTCGCGCTGCGGTGTGCGTACCCGTCTGACATCCTTGCCCTCCGCTGAGCTGGCACTTCCGGGTGGGATGGTCCCACGCTTCGCGGTGCGGTAGTAAAGAGCGATGTCAGCCGAGGCCGTTTTGCTCCTGGATGTGGACGGAGTCGTGAACGCCTTTCGCGCGGGCTGGTACGCGGCACCCCGCATTGTGCAGGTCTATTCCACGGCTGACGCCTACGACTACCGGATCCGCTACGAGCCCGCGCTGATCGACTGGCTCCGGCGCCTCCACGAAAGTGGGCGGGCCGAGGTGACGTGGTGCTCGACCTGGTGCAGCGACGCCGCCGCGCTGGGCGACGCACTCGGCCTGCGCGGGTTGCCGCGGGCGTTCACCGAGCCCGTCACCGGCGAGGAGGCGTCCCTGGCCAAATTCACTGCCGCCCAAGACGTGATCACCAGCGGTCGCCGCCTGGTGTGGGTCGATGACGTCGAGGTCCACACGTACGCCGGGAAGTGCGCGCCGTGGACAGCCACCGGGCGAGCGTTGCTGGTCGGGCCGAACCCGTCACGCGGCTTGCGTACCCGTGATCTGCGCCGCATCGAGAGTTTTCTGAGTTATCCACAGGGGTTGCCGTGATCTTGGTCTGATTCTGTACCGTCGGCCCCGATGAGATCCCAGACCGTCCTCTCCGTCCTCGCCGAGCTCGCCCCGGCGGGTGGCGACCGCGTGCACGACGTCACCCGCGGTGGCCAGCCGCTGGTGTGGCTCGACGATGCCGAGCGGGCGCCGCGCAATGCCGACAGCGACCGGCTCGCCGCCGTCGACGCCCTGCACCGCGAGGAGAGGGTCCTGCGCCGGGCCTGGGGTTTCATCGCGGGGCAGACCGAGATCGACGGGGTCCGCCGCAAGGTCCGGGTGCCGCTGCTCACCCAGCCGGTGCGCATCGAGCGCGGCCTGACCGGCTACCGCGTGGTGCCGGCCGGTGACGCCGAGATCACGCCGCTGGTCGAGGATCGCGAGCTGGCCGCCGCCATGGAGTCCGCACCGGGTCTCGGCAGCGCCGGCTGGCTCGACGCGATCGGCACCCGCGCCTGGCTGTGGTCGGTCGCCGAGGCCACCGGCCTGCCGATCGACGCGACCACCACGACCACCGCGCGCCTGCCGGGCGACCGTCTGGTCATGGTCTGCCGAGCGGCGCTCTTCGTGGCGCGCGACGTCTTCGGCGGTGGCCTGGTGGACGGTCTGCGCAGCTGGTCGGGCCGCGACCTGACCGGCACGGCCTTCGCCGCGATCTACGACCCGCCCGACCCGTTCTCCTCGGATGACGCGCCCGCCGACCGTGGCGACGCCTCGACAGGCCGTGGGTCTGCCTGGCGTGGCGACGGTTCTGCGCGCGGCGGTCCGTTCTCGGGGCGCCGGTTGGGTTCCGGTTCGCGAGCATCGGCAGAGGAAGCTGATGTGCTGTCGCCACTGCCACTGACCCGGGCGCAAGCCGAGGTGGTCGAGCGGGCACGCACCGCGGCGGTGACCGTCGTCTCGGGGCCGCCCGGCAGCGGCAAGAGCCACACCGTCATCGCGGCGGCGCTCGAGGTGGTGCATCGCGGCGGTTCGGTGCTCGTCGCCACGCAGTCGCCGCACGCCGCGGATGTGCTGGCCGAGCTGCTCACCCGCTACCCGGGCCCGGTGCCGGTGCTCTTCGGCAACGCCGAGCGGCGCGCGGCGCTGGCTGCCGGGCTCGCCGCCGGATCAGAAGCAGGGGTGAGCGAGCGAGACCTGCGTGTGGACCGCCAGGCCGTCTCTGACAATCACTCTTCGGTGAGAGACAGAACCCGCGAGATCGAAGCCGCCCTCACCCTGCACAGCCAGGCCGCGGAGCTTGTCACCTGGCAGCCGCTCCTGTCGGGCCTCGCCGCCGACGTGCCGGGCGCGTTCGACGACGCGGTCGACCTCGACGCGGTGGTCGCGCTGCTGGAGACCGATCACGGGCCGTCGCGCTGGGGGAGATGGCGGGCCGGGCGCGCGCGAAAACGAGGGCTCCGGTTGCTGCGGCCGAGCCCGGGCGCTTCGGGAACGGCGGATGGCTCGGGATTGCGGGGCGCGGCGGGGATGCGGGGCGCTCCGGGCGTGCCGGATGATCGGGTGGGGGATGCGATCCGGGCGGCGACCGCGCAGCGTGCTGCGGCGCGGCTCGCGGCGACCGGCGGCACGGACCTCGACTCGCAGTGGGCCGCCCTGCACGCTGCCGAGGACACGCTGGCGGAAGTGGTCGGGGAAGCCATGCGCCGGGCGGCCCGCAGCCGCAAACGCTGGGATGGCGACGCCCGCCGCGGGGCCGCCGCGCTGGCCTCTGCCCTGCGCGCGGGTCGTAACCGGCGACGCGAGTTGCTGGCACGCCTGGACGCCGTGGCCCTCGTCCGCGCGCTGCCCCTGTGGATCGGCACGGTCTCCGATGTGGACGATCTGCTGCCCGCGACGCCCGGCATGTTCGACCTGGTGGTGCTGGACGAGGCGTCCCACGTCGACCAGATCCGCGCGGCGCCGGTGCTCGCGCGTGCGAGACGGGCGCTGGTGGTCGGCGATCCCCGGCAGTTGCGCTTCGTCTCGTTCGTCAGCGACGTGGACGTGGCCGAGGTGCTGACGCGGCACGGTGCGGACGACCGGCTCGACGTGCGGCGGGTCAGCGCGTACGACCTGGCTGCCGGGGCCGCGCCGACCATCTGGCTGGACGAGCACCATCGCAGCTCACCGGCGCTGATCGGGTTCTCGGCGAAACGCTTCTACGACGACCGGATCACCGTGGCCACCCGTCATCCGCGCACCGAGGCGCAGGCACCGATCGACGTGGTGCGGGTCCACGCGGCAACCGTCACCAAAGGCGTCAACGCGGCGGAGGTGGACGCCGTGGTGGGGGTGGTGCGGTCGTTGGCGGAGTCCGGGCGTACGGGTATCGGTGTCGTGTCGCCCTTCCGAGCCCAGGCCGAAGCCCTCGAGAAGAGCCTGCTCAAAGCGTTCCCCGCCGAGCGGATCGAGCAACTCGGCCTGCGCGTCGGCACGGTGCACGCGTTCCAGGGCAGCGAGGCGGCAACGGTGGTCGCGTCCCTCGGCCTGGTCCCCTCCGACGCCGCGGGCCGCCGCCGCTTCGTCACCGACCCCCACCTGTTCAACGTGATGATCACCCGAGCCCGTCGGCACCTGGTCATGGTCACCTCCCTGCCCGACCCGGACGGCCTGCTGGGCGACTTCTTCGCGTACGCCGAGAAGCCCCCGCACCCGGACCCCGGCCCCGACCCCACCGGCTGGCCCGGCACCCTCGCCGCCGAACTGCGAAAGCTCGACCTCCCGGTCCGCCCCCGCTACGAGGTCGGCACCTGGCACGTCGACCTCTGCACCGGCCCGCCCGAAACCGCCCTCGGCGTCTTCTGCGAAGTCCACCCCGACGGCCCACCCGCCCACATCGCCCGCCATCGGGCCCTCCACCGAACAGGCTGGCACCTGATCGACGCCCTACCCTCCCGCTACCACAACGACCCCCGCCGAGCAGCCCTCGAAATCGCCGCCGCCCTCACCCCCGCCGCACAGCCTGCGGCTTCGTCGGGCCCTTGACCCGCCGTGCCTCGACCCGGCCGCAAATCCGCCGACCCGGTCGCAGATCCGCCGACCCGGCGGCAGGTCAGCCGACCCGGCGGCAGGTCAGCTAGCCGGGCCGAGGCCCCGTTCGATGACGCCGGCAGCCGGTAATACCCGGCCGGCCAGCTGACGTGCGAGCGGATGAGCCAGGTCCTGCTCCTGCTCACGCCGGACAGCCTGCTACGAAGGCAACGGCCGGTCAGCCGACCAATGTCCTAGGTAGATGGTGGGCGTGCCTTCGACAGCCTCCTCGGCGGGGTCGGGCTCAAGGATCGCCTGCATAACCGGCACTGGAAGGAGAGGGTTGGCCGCCGCGTACTCCGTGGTCTCCTCCTCCTCGAAGAGCTCGAGAAGCCTCGCCACCGACAACCGCGGGTCCGCGGCGGCCATTGCCCGGACCACAGGCACCGGGTCACGGCTCAACCGGTCGATCAGTTCGGGTGAGGCGTCGGGGTCCCGGGGGACGAGGGCGCGTACTCCGGGGTGCGGGTTTTCGGCGTGCGCGGCGAAGGGGAAGTCCTTCAGGCTGGGGTGCCGTAGCAGGCTGGACGCCCGCATGTTATGTGCTTCCAGAAAAACGTTGATCACTGCCTCGGCGGGTACGCCGGGGTTCTGCTCGCACAGCAGCAGCCGTACGGCGAAGTCCTCGTCGACGGCGAGTCGCTGGATGATGTCCGGCCCGATGGCAGGGTTGTAGGCGAGGGAGCGTCGTAGCCCGATGTGGGCCGACGATGCGCACCGGCGGTGGACGTCGGGGTCGGTGGCATCCCGGACCCAGCCGATCGGCCGGAGGCGTTCCCAGGCTTCGACGCGGTAGTCGATGGCCATGCGCTGCTCTTCGGTCAGTTCCTCGCGCATGGAGACAACTCCGCGGACCATGCGCGAAGGATCGAGGGCGAGCAGCGCGACGAGGTCGGCGGGCAGGGACGGGGACCCCGCGGCGCCGGCGCGGACGTGTTCGTCGGGGGAGTGGGCGAGGTCCGGGTCGACGGGCGGGGCGGGTGCCGGGTCCGGCCAGGTGAGGCCTAATTCCTTGGGTGCCCAGGGGTTGCCGGTGAGGATGGATGTCGCGGTGGGAAGACGTTCGATCAGCCGGCGGTAGGCCTCGACCGGCATGGCGGGTTCGAGCGGATATTCCCAGGCCATGAGCAGGTAGTAGTCGGGGCCCTCAGCGAGCGCGCTCAGCACCCTTCGTTCCGGATCGTCGACCAGGCGTGCCCGCTGGGCGGGGCTGATGTGGAATGCCTGGGCGAGCACTTCGCGTACCGAGGGATCGGGGTGGGAAGCGACGGCCTGGAACTGGTCCCCGGTCCAGTGCTTGCGCCCGACCAGGGCTCCGCGACTGTCCTCGAAGGAGGTGACGAGTTCGTTCAGCAGTTCGGCGGGGATGGCGGGGTTGCGGGCGAGGCCGCGAAGCCGGGCTCGAGCCGGGTTGTGGCGGGTGTCGTTGACGAGCAGGGAGACCTCCCGAAGCTGGGTTCGAGAAGCGAGCTTAGGGAGAGTCTGTGCAGCTCACCACGGCCATATGACCGAGTGACCGCAGCCGTCGGCCCGTCATAGAATGGAGACGGCAACCACGTCAGCCGGGGACGGGTGCGGCGACCGGGCTGCGGTGGCCGTCGCGGTCGACGGCTCGTACGCCGAAGAAGACATTGTCCTTGGACACGTCGACCGTGGTGGTGGTGACGTTGCCGACGACGAGGACGCGCTCCCACTGCGCGGCAGTGGTCTCGCGCCACAGCACCTCGTAACCCTCGATGTCCGGTGCCGTCGACGGCTGCCAGCGCAGGGTTGTCGCGTTGGTCAGCTGGGTCGTGTCGATGACCACACCCTTGGGGGTGCCGGGCGCCTGCGCGAGGGACCACAGCGCGGCCGCGTTGACCCTGGCCACGCGCGCGATGTAGCGGAAGTCGCAGAATTCGACGAGGTCGCCGTACTGCACGCCGTTCTCGACGCGGACGTTCTGGTGCTCGTGGGCGAAATTCTCGCGGGGTTCGGTGAACCGCGCGGCCGGGTAGCCGCGCAGCAGGAACGAGATGTGGTCGCTCCCGCGCAGATAGCGATCGCGCCGCCAGACCACCCGCACGTCCATG
Source organism: Winogradskya consettensis (assembly GCF_018332715.1). GTDB lineage: Bacteria > Actinomycetota > Actinomycetes > Mycobacteriales > Micromonosporaceae > Actinoplanes > Actinoplanes consettensis. The sequence goes on from NZ_BOQP01000001.1 coordinate 227,202, forward strand.
CCCGTCTGCGGATTGGCGGCGACATCCTGGACGAACCGCCCGAGCTGCCGCGACGCGCCGTCGTTCTCCCCGCCGACAGACTGCCGGGTCGAAGTCTGTGCGGGCGTCTCGGCTGTCGGCACCCCTTCGACGAACAGCCTGACCGTACGCGGGTCAGCAGCCGTTCCGTCGTGAGAATTCCCCGTCCCCACGATGTCGTTGCTGAACATCGCCTGCACGTCCGCACCCGCGCCCTTGAGCTGCTGAGCCAGATGATCGGACCCGTAGAGCCCCTGCTCCTCACCCGCCACCGCCGCGAAGATCACCGTGGCCTGAACCTCCCGGGTAGCCATCACCCGCGCCACCTCGAGAACGGCGGCAACCCCCGAGGCGTCATCGTCGGCACCGGGTGCATCGCTGGTGGCGTCCATGACATCACTGGCCCGCGAGTCGTAATGCCCGGTCACCACATAGATGCGCCCGGGCTCCCCGGTGCCGCGCAGCGTGGCGACGACATTGGTGATCCGCGTCGGCTCCGGGATGCGGGACGCGGGCGGCTGAATGTACGACTGCAGCTCAACGGTCATCCGCCCGCCGGAAGTCGCTGCGTACGCCTGGAACTGCTCGTAGATCCAGTCCCGCGCGGCACCGACACCCCGCACGGGGTCATCCTGGCTGGACAGCGTGTGCCGGGTCCCGAAGCCGGCCAGCCGCCTGACAATCGTCTCGACACGATGCGGGTCGATCTCCTGAAGCAGCGCCTTGAGCTCCCGGTCCGGCGCCTGCTTGGGCAACCCGGCAGGACGGCCGGCGGGCATCCCAGCAGCATCAGCAGGCGACGCCACAGCAAGCACGGGCGTGGCAGCCACCACCGCGGAAGCCGAGAGAAAAGTACGCCGGTCCGTCATACCTGATCACTCTATGTCCATCCCGGACAGGATGTCCACGACGATCGATGTCAGACCTTTGGCCGCCCACCCCCACCGAAACTCTCGGTGCCACCCACATCCCGCCTGCTGCCGACCGCCGGTGACAAACCGCTGGTCAGCTGTCCGCTCCGCGCCGGAGAAAGCGCCCTTTTCGAGTCGCTTCCCGGTCGGCCCCGCAGCATTCGGCGACACTTTCACAGCCGTGGAAACAGCTGGCGAGCACAGTCCGTAGTGGACCTGGGTAGCCCTGCGTAACAATAAGATCGTCGCCCGAGGAGCCCGGTGGGCAGCCCGCCCGACACCGATCCAAAGGCCCTCGACGGTCCCTACCCGCTCGCGGAACGGCCCGGACCGAGGTCCGGGCCGACACCACTGAAAGGGCGGGTCAGCCGCCGTTGACCGGCTGGAAGGTGGACGGGGCCTTGCGCAGGGCCGTGGCCGCCGAGGCGGGCAGGTTGTCGAGCATGGTGCGGCCGATGACCGCGTGGGCCTCGACGGCGGGGTGGGTGGCGCCGTAGTTGTCGAGGTCACCGAGGGCTTCGGCGAACATCGCGTAGGTGAGCTTCGGGGCGCCGTCCGGGCCGAACATGATGCCGGCCTCGTGGCGGGAGGCGCCGAGGGTGTTGAAGTCGGCGCCGTACTTCGTGGCGATGCGGCTGCGCTCCTCGGAGGACATGGTGCGGCGTACGCCGTCCATGTAGCCGTTGATCCAGCGGGTGATGCCCAGCAGGAAGTTGCATGACGCCGGGGTGAGGAGCGTCTTGGTGGCGAGACGCCAGAGCAGGTCGTGCATCTCGCGGGGGGTGGTGGTGCCCAGGTAGAAGCGGTTGGGGTTGGCGACCGGTTCGACGCGGGTGTTGACGAAGCCCTTGGCGGCGAGGATCTGGTTGATCTCGGCGGCGGGGACGACGCGGCCGCACATGCGGACGGCGGTGTTGTCCGAGACCAGGAGCATCGCGGTGAGGAAGTTGGCGACGGTGATGTCGTCGCCCCAGACGGTGTGCAGGAAGTAGATGCCGCTGCCGCCGAGGATGATGTCGGCCTGCAGGTCGAGTTTCGTGCCGAGCGTCAGCTCGCCCCGGTCGATCTTGTCCATGACCGCGGTGGCAACGGCGAGCTTCTGCACGCTGTAGCCCTGCGTGACGTGGTCGGCGTCGTCCTCGACGATCGGCGTGATCGCGCCGGCGGCGTCGACCGTGGCGATGTGCGAGTGCCAGGTGCCACCGGCCTTTGCCTTCTGCTTGGCATAGACCGCCTGGATGGCGGCGTTGCCGGTCTTCGGCTTCGCAACAGCGCCAGCTGCGGCGTTGGCCGGCGAGCTCGCGGCTGAGGCGCCGACACCGGCGGCCACGGCGGCACCAAGGCCGAGCGCGGAGCGGCGGGACAGGTTTGCGGACATCGTTCCCCCTCGATAATCAGACAACCGCGGCATACCGTACGGCATGGTGGCAACGTCGCAGGCCATGCTCGATCATGCCTTGCCCGGGGAGGGCTCAGACGGTCGTGATGAGGCCCCCGTCGATGGTGAAGTCGGCGCCGGTGACGTTCGTGGAGCGATCGCCGGCCAGGAAGGCCACCAGATCGGCGACCTCGTCGGGCCTGGTGAACCGTCCGGTGACCGAACCACCGGCGGCCTGGCGTGCGATCGCGGCCGGGTCGCCGCCCGTGGCCCCGGCGACGGTCGCCGCGACCCCGCCGGCGCCCAGCCACAGGTCGGTCGCGACGGGGCCCGGGCTCACCGTGTTGACCCGGACGCCCGCTGCACCGACCTCTTTCGACAGCGCCTTGGAGAAATTGGCCAGGGCAGCCTTGGCCGCGCTGTAGTCGACCACCAGCGGATCGGGCAGCGCGGCGTTGACCGAGCCGATCGTGACGATGCTGCCCGCACCGGCGTCCAGCAGATGCGGAAGGGCGGCACGAATCATGCGTACGGCGGAGAAGAAGTTGATCTGGAAGGTCGTCTCCCAGTCGTCGTCGGTGACCGACCGGAATCCGCCGACCCGTGGCCGGACCGCGCCCACATTGTTGACCAGTACGTCCAGCCGGCCGTAGGTCGACAGCGCAGCCTCGACGATCGCGGCCGGCGCTTGCGGATCGGTCAGATCCGCCGTGACCGCATGCACGCGGCCCGTCTCCTCCAGTGCTTTCAGTTCGGCCGAGCCGCTCTTCGAGACCGCCACCACGGACGCTCCCTCCGCGGCCAGAGCACGCGTGATGGCCAGGCCGATGCCCCGGCTGGCACCGGAGACGATCGCTGTCCTCGCGGACAATCCAAGCTCCATGACAAACCTCTTTCAAGACAGGAATGCGGGGGGTACGGATCGAAGGGAAGCGGGTTCACAGGCCCTGGCGGCGCAGCCAGGTCAGCGCGGTGTCGGCGACCTCGTGCCAGCCGCTGTCGATGGACAGGGAGTGGCCCTTGCCGGGGAACTCGGCGATGTCGGTGACGGCGTCGGAGTGCCGGTACTGCTTGAGCGTGGCGCGGACAACCGCTTCGGGGACGGTGTTGTCCTTGCCGCCGGTCATCAGCAGCAGCGGGCCGCGTGACCGGTTCCCGGTGTCGACCTTGGCGGGCGAGTGCGGGTTGAAGTTCGCGGCGGCGGCCTCGAAGAGCGGCTTGCCCGGCGCGGGGATCGTCCACTGCTCGAACAGCGCACCCGACTCGGCGGCCGGGATCGCGTTGCCGAAGGCGAAGCGGAACTCGTCGGCGGTCAGCGACACCGCGCGGTGTTTGTTCGCCGGGCGGGGAGCGTCCGCAGGACCCCGAGGAACCGGCCACTCACGGCTTGACCCGCAGGAGAAACAGGTGGCGAGCCTGGCCGCCGCCGGTGCCACGAACGGCGAGATCGCGGCCCGGCTGTTCCTGAGTACCTCGACCGTCGAGTACCACCTGACCAAGATCTTCCGGAAACTCGCCATCACGTCCCGCCGCAAACTCGCGGCGGCGCTGGGCGAGAACTAGCTGGCCACAGCCTCGTCGACGGAGGTCTCGTGGGGGCCGAGGAAGACGGGGTCGCGGCCGGAGGCGACGTCGAGCAGGGCCTTGACGGCGGCGGGTCGTTCGCGGGCGGCGGTGTTGTACCAGTAGTTCCAGTGTGGAGCGCGGACCGAGTCGTCGCCCACGCCGTTGGCGTTGAGGCCGAGCGCGCGGCAGACGGCGACGGCGCGGTCGATGTGGTAGCTCTGGGTCACGACGGTCAGCGACGTCACGCCGAACACCTCCTTGGCGCGGGCGCAGGAGTCGTACGTGTCGAAGCCCGCGTGGTCGAGGGCGATGCTGCGGCTGGGGACGCCGTGGGCGACGAGCCACGCGAACATGGCGCCGGGTTCGTTGTACTCCCAGACGCGGTGGTCGCCGGAGACGAGGATCGCCTTGACCTTGCCGGCGGTGAACAGTTGCCGGGCGAGTTCGAGGCGGGCCTCGAGGAACGGGGACGGGGTGCCGTCGTCGTAGACCTCGGTTCCCAGGACCAGGGCGACGGGGGCAGCGGGGACCGTGCTCACTGCGTACACATGGCCTTGCGATTGTGCTGTCACCCAGATGCCGCCGGCCGCCATGGCCAGCACCGACGCAGCGACGACCAGACTGCCGGCGACGATGAGCCGGCGGGCGAACGGGCGCCGGACCCAGGTGAGGAGTGCCACACGGGTAGCTTGCCAGACATGATCAAGCTTGACCGGGTCGAGGCCGACGACGATCCGTTGCTCGTGTGGGCGGCTCAGGACATGCAGCCGGGGGTACGCGCCTGGGCGCACCGAAGTGCCGCCGCCGTGGCCTGCAGGGACGTGGCCAACCGCAACCGGGTCGCCGTCCGGGGCAGCGCCGCCGACGTCGACGAACTGCTCCAGCGGATCCGCCCGGACGTGGAGGGATTCTTCCCGATCGGTGACGAAGCGCTGATCTCCGAGCTGAGAACGGTGCGGATCGTCGCCCGACTCGGCTGGATGGATACGACAAAACCAACACATCGCCAAGCCGGGAAAATCGAGGAGTTGCAGGACGATGAGGTCAGCGCCTTCCTCGACGAGAACCACCCGCACTCCTTCGCCCGCCCCGGCTGGCCAGGAGTGAAACGCTGGATCGGGCTGCGGGACGACGACGAGCGCTTGGGAGCCGTGGCCACGGACGCGTGGACCACCACCCACACAGGATTCATCTCCGGTGTGGCCACCCGCAGGGACGCCCGCGGCCAGGGCCTGGCGACACGGTTGTGCGCGGCCCTGACCGACGAGCTCCTGGAGGGACGTGACCGGGTGGCGCTCCTGGTCGACCCGGGCAACGTGGCCGCGCTGCGGACCTACGAGCGGCTCGGTTACACGTTGAGGCGGGTGGCGGCGGCGACGTTCGGCGGCTGACCGGTCGCCTCCATCACCGACAGCCACAGGTCACCGTCCGGGTCGACCTGGTTGCGGGACGACACCGCGAACGCCATCGGGACGTGGACGAAGCGCCCGCGCCACTGCCCGACCACCATCTCCGTGCGTCCCGCCATCGCGCCGTGCACGGCGGCCTGGGCGAGCCGCAGGCAGTAGACGCTGTCGGACGGGTTGGCGGGCACGCTGCGGATCGCGTAGCTCGGGTCGATGTACTTCAGGTTGACCTCCTGACCGGCGGCCGCGAAGTCGTCGAGGATCCGGTCGCGCAGGTAGAGCCCGAAGTCACCGAGCTTGCGGTTGCCGGACGCGTCGAGGCGTACGGGTGCGTCCTCGAGGTATTCCTGCCCGGCACCCTCGGCGACCACGACGAGGGCGTGCCCGCGGGTCGCGACCCGGTGCCGCAGGTCCGGCAGGAACCCGTCCATCGCGAACGGGACCTCGGGGATCAGCACGTAGTCGGCGTCGTTGTTGGCCAGGGCGGCGTAGGAGGCGATGAAGCCGCTGTGCCGGCCCATGAGCTGCACCAGCCCGATGCCACCGGGCTGGGCGGCGGCCTCGACGTGCGCGGCGCGCAGCGACTCGGCGGCCTTGGCGAAGGCGGTCTGGAAGCCGAAACTCTGCCCGATGTACGGGATGTCGTTGTCGATCGTCTTCGGCACACCCACGACCGCGATCCGCCGTTCCCGCTGCGCGACGGCGTCGGAGATCCGGATGGCGCCGCGCATGGACCCGTCACCGCCGATCACGAACAGGATGTTCACGCCGAGCTGCTCGAGACAGTCGACGATCTCGTCCGGGTCCTGGTTGCCGCGCGACGTGCCCAGGATCGTGCCGCCGTGCTCGTTGATGTATTCGACGGACTCGCGGGTCAGCTCGACGATGCTGCGCCCGTGCCGCGCCACCATGCCCTGGTATCCGTTGCGGAACCCGATGATCCGCGAGACGCCGTACTGGTTGTTGAGCGTCAGCACGAGCCCGCGGATGACATCGTTGAGCCCGGGGCAGAGCCCGCCACAGGTGACGATCCCGACCTTGATCTTGGACGGGTCGAAGAAGATCCGCCGCCGTGCCCCGCCGGGCTCGAACGACGGCAGGTCGGCGACGGCCCGCCCGCCGATCATCGCCAGCGTGTCGTCGAGCAGCACCCGGTCGGACTCGTCGACATAATGCTCGGTGGTGCCTTGCCGGGGAAGCAGCTCCGCGAGCGGCGATTCGATCCGCCCCTCGCCGAGGGTCCGCACCCGCAATTGGTCAGGTTCCATTGGTTACCGCCAGCACATCGGCTTGCATCAGCTTCCAGGTCTCGACGTCGTCGGCGCTGCCGGTGTGCGGCCGGAGGAAGCGGTGCAGGTCCACGCACAAATCGTTGAGCTGCCAGCGCAGCCGGTACAGCTCCAGCATCGCAGGAACGACCTCGATGCCGGTAGCGTCGGTCCAGGCCTTGAGATCACCACCGACCAGCCACAGGTCCCGCTCCGGCGGCGCGAGCAGCGCGGTCTCCCAGTCGATCAGCTTCCACCCGTCGCCGGCCAGCATCGTGTTGCCCGGATGCGGCTCTCCGTGCGTCACCACCGCCCGCGACCGATCGACCTGCGCCACCAGCGCGTCGTAACGCCGCAGCAGCCCCCGGATCGGCGCCGCGTGCTCGTTGACCAGTGCCACGGCCCGCTGCGTGAAAGGGCCCGCCGTCCCCGCCTCGGTGACATCCAACGAAGAGCGATGGGTGACAGCGAAATCGTCCGCCGCCGCGTCACGAGGCGCCGAGGTGTGCACCTCGACAAGCATGTCCAGCACGGCAGCCCGGTGCGACGCGGAAGGCCAAGGACCAAAACCAAAACTCTGACCCTCTATGTACGCGTAGAGCGCCGCCGCATACCGCTCACCGACCCGCCGCAGTGGCCGCAACGGCGCCACCACGAACGGCTTCGCCAGCGCCGCGGCGACATCCAGCGCCCGCCGCAACCGCTCGTAGTCCCGGTCGTCAGCAACCTCGTCAACCGTGACGAAGTACGCCTTGTCGGTCGTCGACCAGTGGTGACTGCCCCACCCGACCGGCTCGTACGTCAGCGGCCCCACCCCGAAGGCCGCGACGACGAGCCGCTCGTCGAGATCGTGGGGCGGCGTCAGCACCCATGCACCCTAAGAGATCGTGAATCGCGCGCGCAGCAGGTTTTTGGTCCGGGAATCAGGGCCGACCAGCAGGTCGAAATCGCCCGCTTCGACTATGCGCCGGCCGTCGGCGGTGACCAGGGTGCAGGCGGCGGCGTCCAGCTCGATCGGCACGGTGACGCTCTGCCCGGGCTCGACGGGGACCTGCACGTACGCCTTCAGCTCCTTGGCCGCCCACGTGACGCTGGTGACCAGGTCGCTGATGTACGCCTGCACGGTCTCCAACGCGGGACGCGTACCCGTGTTGGTGAGCTTGACCGTTGCCCGGATCTTGCCGTCAGGGGTGACGAGCGGCTCGAGAACGGTGAGGTCGGCGTACTCGACGGTGGTGTAGCTGAGGCCCTCACCGAACGCGAACAGCGGGTCCTGGCTGAGGTCGGCGTAACGGTTGCCGTGCTGGCCGCGGATCTGGTTGTAGTAGATCGGCTGCTGGCCCACGTGCCGGGCGGCGGACAGCGGCATCCGCCCGGTCGGCTCGATCTGGCCCAGGAGCAGCTCGGCCAGCGCCCGGCCGCCACGCATGCCGGGGTTGAACGCCTGCACGATCGCGGACGCGTTCAGCACCGACGGCGGCAGCACGGCCGGCTTGGAGTTGAGCAGGACGACGACGGTGGGCGTACCCGTGCCGGCAAGGGCTTCCAGGAGCGCGAGCTGACCGCCCTGCAGGTCCAGGGTCGCGGTGGATTTGCTCTCGCCGGTGAGCGCGACCGTGTCACCCACCACGACCACCGCGTAGTCGGCGTCACGAGCTGCGGCGACGGCCTCGGCGATCAGCGCGGGGTCGGCGTCGGCGGGCCGGGAGATCGGCGGCCGGGGCTGCCCGTCGGGGTAGAACTCGCCGGCCGGGTCGGGCACCAGTTTCTCGATGTCGGCGCCGCGTGCGGTGGTGATCGTCCAGCCCTGCGGGGCGACCGCACGGAAACCGTCGAGGACCGTCTCGATCAGCTCGCGCGGCTGGCCCTCGGGCATCCAGTCGATCTGCCCGGAGGCGCCGGCCCAGTCGCCGAGCTGGGACTGCGGGGCGTCGGCGTTCGGCCCGATGATCGCGACCTTCTTCGCACCCTCGGCGGGCAGGGGCAGCGTCCCGTCGTTGCGGAGCAGCACCAGCGAGCGGCGGGCCACCTCGAGGTTGAGCTCGGCGTGCTCCGGGCTGCCGATGACGGCCGCCTGGCGTGCGGCGTCGGGGGCGCGCGGGTTCTCGAAGAGGCCGAACTCGAACTTGAGGCGCAGGATCCGGCGTACGGCGCCGTCGATCTCCGCCTCGGTCAGCAGCCCGCGCTCGACGGCGGTCTGCGCGCCCTCGAAGAAGCCCGGGGTGGTCATGACCAGGTCGTTGCCGGCACGGACGGCGACGGCCGCGGCCTCCACCTCGTCGGCGCAGACCTTCTGCTCCCAGACCATGCGCCCGACGTTGTCCCAGTCGGTGACGAGCGTGCCGGTGAAGCCCCACTCGCCCTTGAGGACGTCGTTGAGCAGCCATTTGTTCTGCGTGATCGGCACGCCGTCGATCGACTGGTAGCCGAGCATGAAGATGCTGCAGCCCTCCTGCACCGCGCGCTCGAACGGCGGCAGGAACCACGCGCGCAGCTTGCGGGGGCTGAGGTCGGCCTCGCTCGCGTCCCGGCCGCCCTGGGTCTCGGAGTAGCCGGCGAAGTGCTTCGCGGTGGCGAGCACCGCGGTCGGGTCACCGAGCCCGTCACCCTGGTATCCGCGGATCATCGCGGCCCCGAGCTCCCCGATGAGGAACGGGTCCTCACCGAAAGTTTCATCGACCCGGCCCCACCGCAGATCCCGGGTAATGCACAGCACGGGGGAGAAGGTCCAGTGGATGCCGGTGGCGGAGACCTCGACGGCGGTGACCCGGGCGACCCGCTCGATCAACGCCGGATCCCACGTGGCCGCCATGGCCAGCTGGGTCGGGAAGACCGTGGCCCCGGACCAGAAGCCGTGGCCGTGGATGCAGTCCTCGGCGGTGATCAGCGGGATGCCGAGCCGGGTGTTCGCGGCCAGGTCAAAGGCCTCGAGCATGCGCTGCGGCGAGGCGTGCAGGATCGACCCGGCCAGCCGGGTGCTCACCGCTTCCTTGATGTCGCGGCGGGCGTCGAGCTGGAGCATCTGCCCGACCTTCTCGGCCAGGGTCATCCGGCCGAGAAGGTCGTCGACCCGCTGCTCGATACTCAGCGACGGATCACGGTACGGGTCGTCTGCGGCCACGGGGCACTCCTCCGGTCCGACCGCGCGACACACGGTCTCCGAACGGCAACACATCGGTAAACGTTCGGAAGTGTCGCACAGCCCGGAACCGGTACCGGCCTCCGCGGGGGTCGGATTTTCGGTCAAAAAGTACCGGAACTCGCTTTACGCGTCGGGGTCGCTGCTGTCGATGCTCGGAACCTCGATGCCGGCCGCCTCGATCGCGTCGAGCCGGGCATCCAGGGCCTCCTTCTCCCGCTCGGCGAGCACGGCGTACTCGGCGAGCACCGACGGGTCCTCGAGATCCTCGACGCGGTCGAAGTAGCGCTGGGTGGTGCGGACGGCCTCGGCGTACGCCAGGGCGGTCTCACGAATGTTGATCAGGTCCTTGTCAGCCATGGCTGAAGTCTTACCCCGCGGAGCCCCCGCCCACCAGCCGCTCCTGACGCCACGTTGCCAGCGGCTCGAACAGCTCCAGCCCTGCGTAGTACGCCGGCCAGCCGTTCGCGGTGTATCCGACGGCGAGGTCGACGTGATGAAGCTCAACCTCGCTGAGCCGCCGGACGGGTGCCTGGTCGGCCGTGAACGCGTCCCCCGCGGTCCATCGTCCGGCCGATTCCTCGTCGAACGCCGCGGCCATGGCGTCGCGCAGGACGGCGTTGGCTGCGGTCAGATCGGCCAGCAGCTCCGCGGCGCCGCGCCCGGCGCCGGCCTCGATGTCGGCGTTGCGGACCTCCTGACTGACGTACGGCGGCAGCCCATGGATCAGGTTCGTCAGCGCCCCGCAGCCGCGCGCGAGATGCGTGATCAGGTGACCGCGCGTCCATCCCGGCAGCAGGGTGGGTTGCCGCATGTCCTCGTCGGTGAGCCGCTCCAGGGAGTCGAACAGCCGGGCGGTCGCTTCGTCGATTTCTCTCAGCACCGCCCGACCCTAATTCACCAGGGGACCGTTCCGGCCCGGTCGACGAACGCGCCGGTCGGTCCGTCCGCGCCGATCTGTGCCATCGCGATGATCGCCTCAGCGCCCTCCTCGACGGCCTGCGTACCGCGGTGGTTGTTGAAGTCGGTGGCGGTGAATCCCGGGTCGACGCAGTTGATCCGCATTCCCGGGTACGCCTTCGCGTACTGCACGGTCAGCATGTTGAGCGCCGCCTTGGCCGACGCGTACACCAGCGGGATGAACGTCGACGCGATCGAATCCGGATCCGTGGCCAGCGTGTTCGACCCGAGCCCGCTGCTCACGTTCACCACCACGGCGGCGCCGGACTTCTCGAGCAGCGGCAGCGCGGCGTGCAGCACCCGCACCGGCCCGAAGACGTTGATCTCGTAGACCTCGCGCATGTCGTCGGGAGCGATCTCCCCGGCGGGCGACAGCGGCCCGGGGATACCGGCGTCGACCTCCGCATAGTCGCCTATACGGCAGAGCCGGGCACTCCGGACTGTGATCGCCTTACTCTGCTGGGCGTGGTTGGACAACAAACCTTCGCCGAGTGAGCACGGTGGGCGCTCTCGCCCTGCTAGCCCTGATCGACAGCACCAGCGTGGGCACCCTGCTCATCCCGCTCTGGATGCTCCTCACACCCAAGCTCCGCCCGGACCGCTTCCTGCTCTATCTGGGTACGGTCGCCGCGTTCTACTTCGCCGTCGGCCTGACCCTCGCCGCGTTCGCGGGCGCGGTGTCCGACCTGATCGGCGATCTCGACGCGGTCAGCTGGGCCGAGCTCGGTCTCGGCATCGCCCTGTTCGCCCTGAGCTTCTACTTCGAGCCCAAACGCGTACGCCGCCGTCGCGGCACCGTCACCCCGGCGATGCGCTGGCAGTCCCGCCTGTCGACGGCTGAGGGCTCCCCGTGGGCCATGGTCGCGCTCGGCCTGGCCGCAGCCGGCATCGAAGTGATGTCGATGCTGCCCTACCTCGCCGCGATCGGCATCCTCACCGCCGCAGACGTGTCCCCGCCGGCCCGGGTCGCGGCACTGGCCGGCTACGTCGTGCTGATGGTCCTGCCCGCCCTGGTCCTGCTGGCGGTCCGCCTCGGCCTCAAGCAACGCGTCGAGGAGCCCCTGCAGTTCGTCAGCGCCTGGTTGTCGCGCCACACGGAGGGGGTCCTGGGCTGGGTGCTGGCCATCGCGGGCTTCCTCCTCGTCCGGGACGCGGTGGTGAAGCTCGACCTGATCGGGTAATTCGAGCTTGCCCCGAGCTTGCCCGGCGTTATACGGTCTGATGCATAGTCATGCGGAGGTAGGTATGGGAATCCGGGTCGCCGTTGCCGGTGCGAGCGGGTATGCGGGTGGTGAGCTGCTCAGGCTCGTCGCCGGGCATCCCGAGCTCGACCTTGTGGCAGCCACGGCGCACACGCAGGCGGGAACACCCGTCTCCGTCGTACATCCTCAACTCACCGGCCTCGACCTGACGCTGGGGGCGACCGACGCCGCCACCCTGGGCGACGCCGACCTCGTGTTCCTGGCCCTGCCGCACGGACAGTCGGCGGCCCTGGCCGCACAGCTGCCCGGCGGGGTGAAGATCGTCGACCTTGGTGCCGACTTCCGGCTGCGCGACGCGGCGCTCTGGGAGCGGTACTACGGGGGAGCGCACGCCGGCACCTGGACCTACGGCCTGCCCGAGCTGCCCGGCCAGCGCGCCGCGATCGCCGCGAGCGACCGCGTCGCCAACACCGGCTGCTACGCGGCGACGATCACCCTCGCGCTCGCACCGCTGATCGCCGCCGGGGTCGCCGATCCCGCCGACATCGTGGTGGTGGCGTCCTCCGGCACCTCGGGGGCCGGGCGGTCCGCCAAGGTGAACCTGCTGGGCAGCGAGGTCATGGGGGATCTCAGCACCTACAAGACCGGCGCGCACCAGCACGTGCCCGAGATCAAGCAGGCCACCGGCACCGATTCGCTGTCGATGACGCCGGTGCTCGCGCCGATGCCCCGGGGGATCCTGGCCACCGTCACCGCGAGACCGATCGGCCGCACGCACCCGCGCGAGGTGCTCCAGGCGGCGTATGCGGACGAGCCCTTCGTCCACGTCCTGCCCGAGGGCCAGTGGCCGCACACCGCGGCGACCGTGGGCTCGAACTCCTGTCACCTGCAGGCCACCGTCGATGTCGACTCCGGTCGCATCATCGTGGTCAGCGCCCTGGACAACCTGGGCAAAGGCGCGGCATCGCAGGCCGTGCAGTGCGCCAACATCATGCTCGGGATCCCCGAGACCGCCGGTCTTTCCGTGTTCGGAGTGGCACCGTGACGATCACTTCTCCCAAGGGCTTCCGGGCCTCCGGTGTCGCCGCCGGTCTCAAGAGCAGCGGTGGTCCCGACGTGGCGCTGGTCGTCAACGACGGTCCCGACGCCACCGTCGCCGGGGTCTTCACCGGCAACCGGGTCAAGGCCGCGCCGGTGCTCTGGAGCCAGCAGGTGCTCAAGGGCGGCATCGTGCGCGCGGTGGTGCTCAACTCCGGCGGTGCGAACGCCTGCACCGGCACGCAGGGGTTCCGGGACACCCACGCGACCGCCGAGCATGTCGCCGCCGCCCTGCGCAACCAGCCGAAACCGATTCTGATCGGCGCCGGTGACGTCGCGGTCTGCTCGACCGGGCTGATCGGCGAGCTGCTGCCGATGGGCAAGCTGCTGCCCGGCGTCACCGCCGCCGTCAAGGAGCTGGACAAGACCGGCGGCCCGAAGGCGGCCGAAGCGATCATGACCACTGACACGGTGGCCAAGAACGTGCACGTACAAGGCAACGGCTGGTCGGTCGGCGGCATCGCCAAGGGCGCCGGGATGCTGGCACCCGCGCTGGCCACGATGCTGGTCGTGCTGACCACGGACGCGGTCGCCGGCTCCGAGGCTCTCGACACCGCGCTGCGCGAGGCCACCCGGCTGACGTTCGACCGCATCGACGCCGACGGGTGCATGTCCACCAACGACACCGTGCTGCTGCTGGCCAGCGGCGCGTCCGACGTGCAGCCCAGCCAGGAGGAGCTGACCGCCGCGGTCGTCGCCGCCTGCCACGACCTCGCGCAGCAGCTCATCGCCGACGCGGAGGGCGCCACCAAGCACATCGCGATCCAGGTGCTCGGTGCGGCGAGCGAGGCCGACGCCGTGGAGGTCGGCCGGGTGATCGCCCGCAACAACCTGGTCAAGACCGCGCTGTTCGGCAACGACCCCAACTGGGGCCGCATCCTCGCCGCGGTCGGCACCACCCAGGCCGCGTTCGCACCGGACCGCATCGATGTCGGCGTCAACGGCGTGTGGGTGTGCCGGGGCGGCTCGGCTGCCGAGGACCGTTCCAAGGTGGACCTCAAGGGTCGCGACGTCACGATCCAGGTGCACCTGCACGAGGGCGAGATGGACGCGACGATCTGGACGACCGACCTCAGTCACGCGTACGTCCACGAGAACTCGGCGTACTCCACATGAGCTTGACCCCGCATGAGAAGGCCGCCGTCCTGATCGAGTCGCTGCCCTGGCTGGAGCGTTTCCACGGCAGCACCATCGTGATCAAGTACGGCGGCAACGCCATGATCAACCCTGAGCTGCAGCGCGCGTTCGCCGCCGACATGGTCTTCCTGCGCTACGCCGGTATCCGTCCCGTGGTCGTGCACGGCGGCGGCCCGCAGATCTCCCGGATGCTCACGAAGATGGGCATCGAGAGCGAGTTCCGCGGCGGCCTGCGCGTCACCACCGCCGAGGCCATGGACGTGGTCCGGATGGTGCTGGTCGGGCAGGTGGGCCGGGAGTTGGTCGGGCTGATCAACGAGCACGGCCCGTTCGCGGTCGGGCTGTCCGGCGAGGACGCGCGGCTGTTCACGGCCGTGAAACGGCACGCCGTCGTCGACGGCGAGCAGGTCGACATCGGCCAGGTCGGCGATGTCGCGCACGTTAACACCGGCGCGGTCGACGACCTCATCGCCGCCGGGCGCATCCCCGTTGTCGCCTCGGTCGCGCCCGACGCCGACGGGGTGGTGCACAACGTCAACGCCGACACCGCCGCGTCCGCACTCGCCGTGGCGCTCGGCGCCCGCAAGCTGGTCGTCCTCACCGACGTCCCCGGCCTCTACACCAACTGGCCCGACACGTCCTCGCTGACCAAGCGGATCGGCGCGGACGAGCTGGAGAAGCTGCTGCCGAGCCTCGAGGCCGGCATGGTGCCCAAGATGGAGGCGTGCCTGCGCGCCGTGCAGGGCGGGGTCCCCGCCGCGCACGTCGTCGACGGCCGCGAACCCCACTCGACGTTGCTCGAAGTCTTCACCTCGGAAGGAATCGGAACGATGGTGGTCCCCTCATGAGCTCGCTCGTGGAGCGGTGGCAGCACAGCATGATGAACAACTACGGCGGGCCGTCGATCGGTCTGGTCGAGGGCTCCGGCGCGGTGCTGACCGACGAGAACGGCAAGCAGTACGTCGACATGCTCGGTGGCATCGCCGTCAACGCGCTCGGCCACGCCCACCCCGCCGTGGTGCAGGCCGTCACCCAGCAGATCTCGACGCTCGGGCACGTCTCGAACTACTACGTCGCCGAGCCGACCGTCGCCCTCGCCGAGCTGCTGCTCGCGCTCGCGGGCCGGCCGGGCAAGGTTATCTTCACGAATTCCGGCGCGGAGGCCAACGAGGCGGCGTTCAAGCTGTCCCGGCTCACCGGCCGCACCCACATCGTCTCCACCGAGGGCGGCTTCCACGGCCGCACGATGGGCGCGCTGGCCCTGACCGGCCAGCCGAAGAAACAGGATCCGTTCCGGCCGCTGCCGGGAGATGTCTCCTTCGTTCCGTACGGCGACAGCGCGGCCCTGAAAGCGGCAGTGACCCCGGAAACGGCGATGGTCATCCTCGAACCGATCCAGGGCGAGAACGGCATCATCGTCCCCCCGCCCGGCTACCTTGCCGCCGCCCGCGAGATCTGCACCGCCACCGGCGCGCTGCTGGTGCTCGACGAGATCCAGACGGGCATCGGGCGCACCGGCAACTGGTTCCACCACCAGAGCGAAGGTGTCGAGCCGGACGTCGTGACCCTGGCCAAGGGGCTCGGCGGTGGCCTGCCCCTGGGTGCGGCCCTCGCGTTCGGCAAGGCTGCCGACCTGTTCACCCCCGGCTCGCACGGCAGCACGTTCGCCGGTAACCCGATCAGCTGCGCGGCCGGGCTCGCGGTCATCCGTACGATCGCGGGGGAGGGGCTGCTCGACCACGTCAAGCGGATCGGCGAGCTGATCCGCCGCGGCATCGAGGGCCTCGATCACCCGCTCGTCGCCGGGGTGCGCGGTGCTGGGCTGCTGCTCGGCGTCCAGCTCACCGAGGCGGTCTCCGCCGACCTGGCGGCCAAGCTGCGCGACGCGGGCTTCCTCGTCAACCCGATCCAGCCGGACGTCATCCGGCTCGCCCCACCGCTGATCCTCAGCACCGAGCAGGCCGAGGCGTTCCTCGCGGCTTTCCAGGAGGCGCTTGCCATGACCGACTGCACCGAACCTCGCCTGCCGGCGGCCATCGACGGCCGCAACGGTGAGGGCCATGAGGGCTTGGCTAAGGAGACTCAGTGACGCGCCACTTCCTGCGTGACGACGACCTGAGCCCGGCCGAGCAGAGCGCGGTGCTCGAGCTCGCCGCCGAGATGAAGGCCGACCGGTTCAAGTACCGGCCGCTCGAAGGCCCGAAGTCGGTCGCCGTGTTCTTCGACAAGGTCAGCCTGCGGACCCGGCTCTCGTTCGAGACCGGCATCCCCGAGCTGGGCGGCAACGCCATCGTCGTGGACACCCAGGCCACCCACTTCGGCCGCGGTGAGTCCCTCGCCGACGCCGGCCGGGTCGTGGGCCGTTACGTGTCGGCGATCGTGTTCCGCACCTCCGGCGACGAGCGGCTCGCCGAGCTGGCCTCCGACGTGCACGTGCCGGTGGTCAACGCGCTCACCGACGGCTTCCACCCCTGCCAGCTCCTCGCCGACCTGCAGACCGTCCGCGAACGCTTCGGGCACACGGCGGGCCTCACCCTCGCGTACGTCGGGGACGCGGCCAACAACATGTCCCACTCCTACCTGCTGGCCGGGGCAACCGCGGGCATGCACGTACGCGTAGCCGGCCCCGAGGGCTTCGACCCCGACCCCGCCGTCGTGGCCCGCGCCGCGGAGATCGCCGCCACCACGGGCGGCTCGGTCAGCGTGGTCCGTGACCCCCACGAGGCGGCGAAGGACGCGAACGTGCTCGCCACCGACGCGTGGACGTCCATGGGCCAGGAGGACGACGGCGTCGACCGGCGTACGCCGTTCTGGGCGTACCAGATCAACCAGGAGCTCCTGGCAGCCGCCGCCACCGACGCGATCGTCCTGCACTGCCTGCCCGCGCACCGCGGCGAGGAGATCACCGACGAGGTGATGGACGGCCCGCAGAGCGCCGTCTTCGACCAGGCCGAGAACCGCCTGCACGCCCAGAAAGCGCTGCTGGCCTGGCTCCTGGCCACGGCTCAGCAGTGACGGGGCCGGGCACGCGGGCGGCACGGCACGCGCGGATCGTCGACCTGGTCCGGGACAAGGCGGTCCGTTCGCAGACGGAGCTCGGTGACCTGCTCGGCCTCGACGGCGTCCAGGTGACCCAGGCGACGCTGTCGCGCGACCTCGAGGAGCTGCGGGCCGTGAAGGCCGGTGGCGTCTACGTGATCCCCGAGGACGGCCGGCCCCCGCTACGCGCCGCCGAGCAGGCCCCGGCCCGGCTCGTCCGGCTGCTGCGCGAGCTGCTGAACTCCGTCGACGTCAGCGGCAACCTGGTGGTGCTGCGGGTGCCGCCGGGTGCCGCGCAGTTCCTGGCCAGCGCCCTCGACCGCTCCGGGCTGCCGGACGTGGTCGGCACGATCGCCGGCGACGACACGATCCTGGTCGTGGCCCGCGAACCCGGCGACGACACCGGGTCCGGCGCCCGCCTTGCCGAGAAACTGACGGCGTGGAGCCGTACCGACAATGAAGGGACCCTGCCGTGATCGCGCAGCAGCCCGCCGTCGAAGCGTTCTTCCCGGGCTTCACGGACAACATGCAGAAACTCCAGGCACACGGCCTGGAGTTCTACCTCGCGTCCAACGACACGCTGCGGCCGCATCTCAACGAGGCACCGTACGGTCACAAGCTGAACTGGCTCGACTTCACCGAGACCACCGGCAGCAAGGGCTGGGACACCAACGAGTTCCTGAACCTGTTCAACGTGATCAACGGCATCGCGTTCGGTGACCGGGGCATCCCGATGCCGCAGTGGGTGATGATCGACCTGATCCTGATGCCGTCGGCGGCCGTCATCGCGGCGCTGCCCCAGTCGTTGTTCACGCAGACGCTGGAGACCAGCGCGTTCGACGACGAGATGAAGAAGCACCTGCGCGCCGTGTTCGAGAAGGCTCAAGCGAGCGGCTACAACGGCCCCATCCCGATCGGCGGCTACTGCGCGGCACCCAGCGCGGCCCCCGGGACGTGGGTCGGCTGGTCGCTGTGGTCGGTGATGACCAACGTCGGGCTCGGTCGCGCGCTCAAGGCCCTCGCGTTGTCGGTGTACCAGGCGAAGAAGCTCGACGGCGTCACCCAGTACGACAACACGGCGCTGCGCGTACACACCCGCTTCGGTCGTCTGCAGATCATGGTCGCGACCGTGCCGTTCCACACCTCGCCCGGATCGTTCGTCTACGAGAACGACTTCACGCTGCCCGTCTCCACCGGCGAGCCCGATCCGTCGTTCCTGCTGGACCCGTTCGACTACGAGCGCCAGCGCGCCATGCAGAAGGCCATCGAGGCCCGCGAGAGCCGCTTCTACGTGCTCGCGCCCGGCCACCTCGTGCAGGACGGCAGGACGTCCGTGCCGATCCTCGAACTCCCGTACTCGTCCGAAGGAATCTGATGTCCAAGCGCACGATCGTCCTCGCGTTCTCCGGCGGCCTCGACACGTCCTACGCCCTGGTCTCCCTCAAGGAGCAGGGCTGGGAGGTGCTGACCGCCAACATCGACACCGGCGGCCTGCACAGCGGCGAGGCCGACGTCGTCCGCAAGCGCGCGGAGGAGCTGGGCTCGGCCGGGCACTTCGTCATCGACGCCCGCGAGGAGCTCTACTCCCGCGTCATCACGTATGCCGTCAAGGCCAACTACCTGCGCAACGGCGGCTACCCGTCATGTGTCGGCGCGGAACGGCTCGTCCAGGCGGAGAAGGTCGTCCAGGCCGCGCTCGACCACAACGCCGACGCGGTGGCCCACGGCTCGACCGGCGCCGGCGCCGACCACGTCCGCTACGACTCGGTGATCCGCGCCCTCGCCCCGCAGATGGAGATCGTCACCCCCATCCGCGACGAGCGCCTCACCCGCGAGTTCGAGCGCGACTTCCTGCTGCAGCACGGCTTCCACACCCCGGACAAGGTCACGACCTACTCGATCAACGAAGGCCTCAT
Organism: Winogradskya consettensis; assembly: GCF_018332715.1. GTDB lineage: Bacteria > Actinomycetota > Actinomycetes > Mycobacteriales > Micromonosporaceae > Actinoplanes > Actinoplanes consettensis. Next base: position 246,240 of record NZ_BOQP01000001.1, read on the forward strand.
CGGTACGTCCATCGGCGGCAAGGAAACGTACGGCTCCTGGGACTACCTCCCCGAGGACGCGTGGACGTACACCAAGTCGATCGCCGACGCCCCCGAGGACGGCATCGAACTGATCCTCGAATTCGTCAAGGGCGAGGTCATCTCCGCGACAACGCCGGACGGCACCCCGATCCCCGGCACCGGCGGCGACGCGAAGAACTACGCCATCCTGCGCTCCCTGAACACCCTCGCCGCCGAGCACGGCGTCGGCCGCGGCATCCACATGGGCTCCACCATGGTTGGAAATCTGGCCCGCGTCGGCTTCGAAGCCCCCGGCATGCTCACCCTCATCGCCGCCCACCGCGAACTGGAGCGCCTGGTCCTCAGCAACCGCCAGCAGGCCACCAAGGCCCAGCTCGGCAACACGTACGGCGACCTGCTCCACGAAGCCGTCTACTACGACCCCATCCTCGACGACTTCCGAGCCTTCCTGGACAGCAGCCAGTCCCGCGTGACCGGCGCCGTCCGCATCAAACTCATCAAGGGCAACATCATCCCCCTGGGCAGCCGAAGCCCCTACAGCCTCCTCGACGCCGCCACCCGCCAGGGCGTCGTCTACGGCTACGGCTCCTCGTTGTGGTCCGGCGACCAGGCCCGTGCCTTCGCGCACATGTACGCGATCCCGGGCGCGATCGCCAAAAACGCAGGCCCCCAAGAGATCTGAGTTGTGCAGCTACTTCAGCCAGGCGGCCAGCACTCGCTCACACTCGCGGATCTCGGCGACGGGGACGTACTCCTCGTCGGTGTGGGCGAGCAGCGGATCGCCGGGGGCGTAGTTGACGGCCGGGATGCCGAGTTCCGCGAACCGGGCGACATCAGTCCACCCGAACTTCGCGACCGGCTCCCGACCCACGACAGCCAGGAACTCCGCAGCAGCAGCCTGATCCAACCCGGGCCGAGCACCCGGCGCCTTGTCCCGAATCTCAAGCTCATACCCCGCGAAGACTTCCTGCAGGTACGCGTACGCCTCGTCAACACTGCGATCCGGCGCGAACCGATGATTGATGTCGATGATGCACGAATCAGGCACCACGTTCCCGGCCACACCACCCTGGATGTTCACGGCGTTGAGCCCCTCGTGATACTCGAGCCCGTCGACAACAGGACGTCGCGGCTCATACCGGTTGAGGATGGCGAGCACATCAGCGGCGGCGTGGATCGCGTTGACCCCGCGCCAGGCCCGGGCGGTGTGCGCGGCCTTACCCGCAAGGGTGATCCGCACCCGCATCGTTCCCTGGCACCCACCCTCGATACCGGCGTTCGACGGTTCCCCGAGAATGGCGAAGTCCCCGCCCAGCCATTCGGGGTGGTTGCGCACGAGCCGGCCGAGCCCGTTCTTCACCGACGCGACCTCCTCGTTGTCGTAGAAGACGAAGGTGAGATCGTGCCGGGGCTCGGGCAGCGTCGCGGCGATCTTGAGCTGGGTGGCGAGGCCGGCCTTCATGTCGCAGGTCCCGCGGCCGTGCAGGAGCTGGGCGTCGCCCTCGCCGCTGAACCAGGTGGGCAGATTGTCCTTGATCGGCACGGTGTCGAGATGCCCGGCGAGCACGATCCGCTTGTCCCGGCCCAGGCTGGTACGCGCGACCACGGCATCGCCGTCGCGCAGCACCTCGAGGTGTCCCAGCTTGCGCAGCGAGGCCTCGACGGCGTCGGCGATCGTGGCCTCGTCACCGGAGACCGAGGGGATGTCGCAGAGCGCGCGGGTCAATGAGACAACATCATCATGCAGGTCGAGCGTCATAGGGGTGACCCTATCCTTGCGAGAATTGAACCGATCTAAGGAGTGAGCAGTGCCGGAGACCGAAGGTCCGACCAGGCTGTGGGGTGGCCGTTTCGCCGGCGGACCGGCCGATGCTCTGGCGCGGCTCAGCGTCAGTGTGCACTTCGACTGGCGCCTGGCCCCGTACGACATCGCCGCCTCCCGGGCCCATGCCCGCGTCCTCGCCGGCGCCGGCCTGCTGGACGCTGACGAGCTGGGCAGGATGCTGGCCGCCCTCGACGACCTCGAGTCGGCGTGCGCGGCGGGTGACTTCCGCCCCACGATCGAGGACGAGGACGTCCACACGGCCCTCGAGCGGGGCCTGCTGGAACGCCTCGGCTCGCTGGGCGGCAAGCTGCGCGCCGGCCGCTCCCGCAACGACCAGGTCGCCACCGACCTGCGCCTCTACCTGCGTGAGCACGCCCGTTTCGTGGCCTCCGCGGTGGTCGAGCTGGCCGACGCCCTGATGGAACAGGCGGGCCGCCACATCGACACCCCCGCCCCCGGCCTCACCCACGTCCAGCACGCCCAGCCGGTCAGCTTCGGCCACTGGCTGCTCGCCCACGTCCAGCCCCTGCTGCGCGACCTGGAACGCCTCCGCGACTGGGACGAACGCGCGGCCATCTCCCCGCTGGGCTCGGGCGCGCTCGCCGGGTCGTCGCTGCCCCTGGACCCGGCCGCGGTCGCCAAGGAACTCGGCTTCAAGGCCCCGGTCCAGAACTCCATGGACGGCGTCTCGGACCGCGACTTCGTGGCCGAGTTCCTGTTCATCACGAGCCTGCTCGGCGTACACCTCTCCCGTCTGGGTGAAGAGGTCGTCCTCTGGACCTCCACCGAATTCGGCTGGGTCATCCTCGACGACGCCTTCGCCACGGGCTCGTCGATCATGCCGCAGAAGAAGAACGCGGACATCGCCGAACTCGCCCGCGGCAAGGCAGGACGCCTGATCGGCGGTCTGGTAGCGGTCCTCACGATGCTCAAGGGCCTGCCGCTCACCTACGACCGCGACATGCAGGAGGACAAAGAACCGGTCTTCGACGCGGTGGACACGCTCCAACTCCTGCTGCCGGCTCTGGCCGGCATGATCTCCACCATGACCGTACGGGTGGACAAGCTCGCAGCCGCCGCCCCCGTCGGCTTCTCCCTGGCCACCGAGGTCGCCGACTGGCTGGTCCGCAAGGGCATCCCCTTCCGCGACGCCCACGAGATCACCGGCAGCCTGGTAGCCCTCTGCGCCGCCCGCGAATGCGAACTCGAAGACGTCTCCGACGAGGACCTCAAAACCGTCAGCGAACACCTCGACCCCACGGTCCGCCAGGTCCTCTCGGTCCGCAGCGCCCTCGCCGGCCGCACCACCCCCGGCTCCACCGGCCCCGGCCCGGTAGCCGACCAACTCCAGATCGCCTCCGACAAACTCGACGGCTGGCGCGAATGGGCCATCGAGCGGGTCGTCCCCCGCTGACCGTTCCACCGTTCAGCTACGAACGAAGGACGCCGTCGCGCTGACGGCGTCCTTCTTCGTTCTCGCTGCTCAGGCGCGTCAGGCGAGGTATTTGCCCAGAGCGTCGAGCAGACCCCGGGTGCCTGTCTCGCGGTTCGCCCCGTCGGCCCAGAACTGGTCGAAGAAGACGCCGTGCTCGACGTGGGTGAACCGGGTTCCCTCGACGAGCGGCTCGAACTCGAGCGACGCCACCGACGTGGACATGTGGATCCCGTCGAGCCACATGTCGTACGTCGTGACGATGCGGTTGTGCTCGACGATGTCGGTGTACCTGGCCTCGTACCGTGAGATCGGACCGTCGTGGAACTGCCCCTCGGCGACGTCGCGTCCACCGACCCGGAAGTCGAAAGCCCATTCGCTGGGCGTGACGGCGTCGCCGCCACCCCACCAGGCCAGTTTCTGCTTCTCCTCGGCGAACGAGTCCCAGACCCGTTCGACCGCGACGGGGTAGTCGCGGGTCAGCGTGAAGTCGGCGCGGGCGAGTCGTCGTTCGATCGTCATCGGTGCGTCCTATCGCGTGAAGGTGACGTGGATCGTGCCGCTCTCGGCCACTTCCGTCGTCACTTTGTGGGTGAGGTCGAGGCCGCGCAGGTCGTCCCACAACCGGGTGCCCCGGCCGAGCACGATCGGGGCGATCACGAGGTGCAGGTGATCGACCAGCCCGGCGCGCAGGAAGGCACGCGCGGTGCTGACCCCACCACCGACGCGTACGTCCCGGCCGCCGGCGGCCGCGGTCGCCTCGGCGAGCACGTCCTCGATCGCGGTGCTGCGGAAGTGGAAGGTCGTTCCGCCGGGCATCGGGATCGGCGGACGCGGTGCGGTGTGTGTCAGGACGTAGACCGGCGTGCCGAACGGCGGCTGATCGCCCCACCAGCCCTTCCAGTCCGGGTCGCCGGGGAACGTGTGCAACCCGAACATGCCCGCGCCCATGATCTCAGCGCCGACACCCTCGAAATGCGCAGCGGCGTACGAGTCGTCGACGCCGGTCGTGCCGGCGCCGCTGGTGTCGCCGAGGACGCGCTCGTGAAACGTCCGGGTCGCGGCGTAAGCGGTCGTGAGGCGCCCCCAGTCCGCACCCATCGGATTGTCCGGGTCCTCCCCGGCCGAGGTGTATCCGTCGAGCGAGGCGAACAGGTCGATGCGAACACGGGTCATGTCAGGTTCCCTCAGGGCTGGTACGGGTCAGGTGTATGCCGAGCCGGTCGGCTTGGCGCTCCGCGGGGGTCCGCTGCTCACCGAGCCACAGGTGCAGAACGTCGAGAGCACCCGGTCGCAGGCTCACGGTGCGGACCCGCCCGTGCTTCTGCGACGTGACCAGCCCCGCGTTCTCGAGGACACGCAGGTGCTGCATGAGCGACGGCAACGCCATCGAGAACGGCGCCGCGAGCTCGGACACGACGGCAGGAGACTTCGCCAGCCGCTCCACGACGGCCAGCCGCGTCGGATCCGCAAGGGCGCGGAAGACGGCTACCAGCTCATCGTGATACTTAGGCACGCGCCTTACTATTGTCGACGGCCGGTCATCGGTCAACCACCCCACGCCAGGAACCCGACCGCGCTCACCCCCGGCCCGCTTGCAGCACGTGCAAGCGGGCCGTAAGCGTCTCTACTGGAAGATCGTGGCCTACCACTGCTGATATCTGTTCCGGGGGTGCACCCGCGGTCGCAGCCATTGACCTGCAACGATATGTTGGAGGTCGAGGGGTGGCGGCCGCGGGTGCCGGAGCGGGGTGGGTGTGGCGGGGGAGCGAGCTCCATGGCTGCGGATCCTGGGACCGCTGCGGGTCACCGCGGAGCTGGGTTCCGAGAAGCAGCGCGCCCTGCTCGGCCTGCTCGCGCTGACGCCGGGCCGCTCGGTCGGCCGTGACGAGATCATCGACGTGCTGTGGGACGGCACACCGCCGGTCGCCGCAGCGAACTCCCTGCAGGTCCACGTCAGCCGGCTGCGCCGAACGCTGGCTGTCGGGGGCGTGCTCGTCTCCGTGCCCGGCGGCTACCGGCTCGACGCGGGCGAGTCCGATCTGGACCTGGTCGCCTGGCGGTCACTGATCGCCGCTGCCGGGGCCGAGGACGAGCCGGATCAAGCCTGTGAAACGTACGCCGAAGCCGCGGTGCTGTGGCGCGGTGCCCTGCTAGCCGACGTGCCCGCCCTGCACGCGTTGCCGGGCGCCGCAGCCATCCGTCACGAGCACGCCGCGTCCGTAACGGCCTGGGCCGACGCCGCAGCGCGGGCCGGGCGGCACGGCGAGGTGATCCCGGCGCTGCGGGAGCTGGTGGCCGCCGAGCCGTGGGACGGCCCCGCGCACGCCCGCCTGATGATCGCGCTCGCCGGCACCGGCCGCCGCCCCGCGGCCCTGGAGGTCTACGCCCGGCTGCGCGAACGCCTCGCCGACGAGCTCGGCACCGACCCCGACGACGAGGTGACGGCCGCGTACGAGCGGATCCTGCGCCACGAATCCGCCCGTCCCCCGGCAACCGTCCCCCGGCAGCTACCGGCGGCCCGCCCCCACTTCGCCGGCCGTCGCCGGGAGTTGACGCTGCTGGACGACGTGACGACCGCGAGCGGCACCGCGTGCACGGTGCTCATCTCCGGGTCGGCCGGCGTCGGCAAGACCACCCTCGCGCTCACCTGGGCGCACCGAGCCACGGGCCGCTTCCCCGACGGCCAGCTCTACCTCAACCTGCGCGGCTTCGACCCGGCCGGTGTGCTGGTGAAACCCGAGGTGGCGCTGCGGGATCTGCTGGACGCGCTCGGCGTCCCCGGCACGCGCATCCCGGCCGGGTCCGACGCCCGGGCTGCCCTCTACCGCTCGCTCACGGCCGGCCGCCGGATGCTGCTGGTGCTCGACAACGCCCGCTCCGCCGAGCAGGTCCGGCCCTTGCTGCCGGGTGCGGCCGGCTGCGTCACGGTGGTCACGAGCCGGGACAGGATGCCGGGGCTGGTCGCGGCGGACGGTGCCGTGCCGGTGCCGCTGGACGTGCTCGACCGGCCGGAGGCGTACGAGCTGCTCGCCGCCCGGCTCGGCCCGGCCCGGCTGCGCGCGGAACCCGAAGCCGTGGCCGTCACCGTGGAACTCTGCGCGCGGCTGCCCCTGGCCCTCGCCGTGGTCGCCACCCGGGCCGCCCTGCACCCCGGTTTCCGCCTCGCCGCCCTCGCCACGCAGCTCGAGGAGGCCGGCCGGCGCCTCGACGGGCTCGGCGACGGTGACCCGGCCACCGACCCGCGGGCGGTGTTCTCGTGGTCCTGCCGAGCGCTGAGCCCACCGGCGGCCCGCCTGTTCCGGCTGCTGGGCGTCCCGACGGCAGCCGACATCTCCGGCACGGCTGCGGCGGCGCTCGCCGGCCTCCCGGAGCGGACGGCGACACCGCTGCTGGCCGAACTCGATCGGGCACACCTGATCACGGAGACGATCCCGGGGCGGTACACGTTCCATGACCTGCTCCGCGCGTACGCCCAGGAACTCGCTCGGGAAACCGGCAACGGCCCGGCGCTGACCCGCCTGCTCGACCATTATCTGCAGACCGCCCAGCAGGCGGCCGGATCGCTGTACCCGTACAGGAAATGGACCGAGATACCGGCCGCCGCGGAGCCGATCAGCCAGGATCGGGCACTGCATTTCTACGCGACAGAACAGGCCGTCCTCATCGCCGCCATCACCCAGGCCCATGAGGAAAGCCTCTATCCGTACGTGTGGCAGCTGGCCTTTCTCGTCACCGAATACCTGGACCGCGCCGGCTCCTGGACCGACCTGGCCGCAGTGCAGGAACTCGCCCTGGACGCCGCCCGCCGCGCAGGCAACCTACCGGCCGAGGCACAGGCCCACTACGACCTGGGCTTCGCCTACACCCACCTGGACCGCCACGACCGGGCCCGCACCCACCTCCGCGCGGCCCGCGACGCCTGCGAATCCCTGGGCGACCGCACCGGCCAGGCCCGCGCCCACCTGGAGATCGCCCGAGCCGAAGCCCGCGAATCGCGCCACCACGCCGCACTGGACCACGCCCGCCGCGCCCTCACCCTCCTCGAAACCGAAGGCAACCGCACAGGCCAGGCCCGAGCCCTCAACGCCGTCGGCTGGTACCACGCCCTCCTCGGCGAACACCACCGAGCCCTCGACCTCTGCCGCCAGGCCATCACCCTGCACCAGAGCCTCGGCAACGAACGAGGCGAAGCAGGCACCTGGCAGAGCCTCGGCTACGCCAACCACCACCTCGGCCGCCACGACGAAGCCGTCGCCTGCTACCACCAGGCCATAGACTTGTGCCGTTCCCTCGGCGACCGTTACAACGAGGCCGACACCCTGCTCCACCTGGGCGACACCCACCAGTCCCGAGCCGACCACCGCTCCGCGACAAAGGCCTGGCGCCAAGCCCTGGAAATCCTCACCGACCTGGACCACCCGGATGCCGCCCAGGCCCGGACCCGACTCTCCATCACCACGCTACGAGCCGTCTGACCCGGTCACATCGGCCGAGGCCGCCACGCGTCGAGCAACTCCTGCGGCCCGAAAGAAGCATCCAGCCCGGCGGTGTCGAAACCGCTGCGGCTGATCGCGCACAACGGCACCGGCTCATCCGTCAGCATCCCCCGATGACGCTGCAGCGCAAGCAGATCGTGGTTGTCGAACGGAGATCGCTCCAGCCACTTGATCGACCCGAGAAACAACAACTCCTTTGCCACCGGTTCCTGGTCTGCGCCGACGATGTCGATCTCGATGCTGTTGGATCGGGTCCAGTAACTACCGACCGCCGGGGCTGACGGCAAGCCGGCGCTTGGCAGAAGCCGGGCGAGCGAGTCGCGAAGCAAGGGCTCGATGGTGCGACCTCGCCAGGAGGTCCAGCTGGCCTTGATGCGTTCAAGGACGAGGTCGCCGCGCAGGCGTTCGATCTCTGCCAGGTGCGGGTGGAGAAACGCCAGCCAAAAGCGCAGATAGGGATCCGTCAGCCGGTAGCGGCGTTCCTTCGACGCCCTGGTGGCGATGGGGAGGTCCGCCGCGACCATGCGTTTGCGAATCAATACCTCAGTTGCCCGGGTCAGGGCAGTGTGTGTAATGCCGCTTGCCTTGGCGATGTTTGTGAACGTCCGCTCGCCGCTACCGATCGCAGTGAACACTGTTCGGGCCTGAGCTGATGTTGGGAACTCTGCGGCCATCGAACGCTCAGCGGAAACCAGGAGGGGGACACGGGGTTCGCCAGTTCCATGGACAGGAAGTCCCACAGGCCAGCTCCTGGTGTCCACTCGGCACAGAGTTGAGGGAGACCGCCGGTGATCAGAGCGGCATCGAATGCCTCGGCTGCGGGCAGGTCGAGCATCTGGCCCACTTCGGCCGAATTGAGCGCACCCAGGATCATCTCCCGGCCGCGCTGGTGGAAGGGCCGTCCGTACGAGTTCAAAGCCTCCATCATCGACAGGTCGGAGCCGATGAGGATCAGGAACACCGGCTTGCGGCACAGCTCTCGGTCCCAGGCGCGTTGGAGCACGCCTTCGAAAGCGTCGACCTGGTCAACCAGATACGGCACTTCATCCATGACCACGACACTCGGCTGATCATCCGGCAGAATGCCTGCGAGCTGGCGGAACGCAGCACTCCAGTTGCCTGGTTGAGCATCCTCGAACACGGCGCGATCGGGAAGGGTGGAGCTGGCGACTGCCTGGGTGAAGTCCTGAAGCTCGATCGAAGAGGGCGCCGCGCTGTAGAACACGGAAGGAACTCCGGCCAGGTGCACGAACGCCTCCACGAGGCTGGACTTGCCAATGCGACGGCGCCCGCGCATCAACAGGCATTGTCCGGGCTTCGGATCGTTGGTCGCCGCCCGAACCCGCGTCAGTAGCGCGTTGAGGGTTTCGATTTCGAGTTGCCGACCGATGAACGCGGTCACGCACCCCTTTGACCAGGGCAGTCATCATCTTCGTATCATCAAAGATGGTATCGCTGATGATACTATCTGTGGTTCCCACGTGATGAACGCACTGGAGTCACGACGTCTAGGCGTGAGTCACGTATGCACTGGTCGCCTTGCGCCTTCAATCCGGCCAGAGGTTCCCGCCGCCAGCGCTCGCCGATATCCGTTGAGTTGAGCGGTCTCGGAATCATTTTCGTGCTGCGCCGTAGAACGCGCGGTCATGAGAGTTGATCCTTGTCATCAACGCCGGGTCGGAGCCGATGCGGATGAGCAACAAGGGTCTGCGGCTCAGGGAGCGGTCCCACACGGCCTCAGTAACAGGCATCGTCCGGGTCACGCACCTCCGCATGCGGCCTTCACCTCGGCGAAGAGTTCGCCGAGCAGCAGCAGTTCGGGAAATCCGTGCATCGTGTCCTAAGTGTCAGCCAGATCGGTTCCCGCGAGGTGTGGTGGGGCGATCAGCGCGTCGACGACGACCTGGGCGAGCCAGCCGATGACGGGAAGGCGCAGAAACCACCCCGCATAAGCCCACCCCAGATTCACCCGCTCCAGCCCGGCAGCAACCGCGGCCACCCCCGACAACGACTCCTCATACCGCGCCCGGGTGATCCCGGAAGCCGGCAGCAGGACAAGCGAAACAGGCGTCCGCCGCCGCAGAAATCCCGCCACCGCCGAGCAAGGCCCGCAATCGTCGTCCAGCCAGAGCCGCGCCTCCGTGGTCCCCGGCACATACGGCCGCACCCGAGGCCGCCAATCCCGTACGTGCAGCCGGTATTGCACCCAATTACCCGCATGCCGCGTGCGCATGTCGTTGGTCTCGTGCGGCCCGGCCACGAACACCGAGAAGAGCGCCGCAAGCCCCGCCCCCACCGCGAGGGTCACGCTCCCCGTGACAGCAGCGATCAGGAGCAGCAGCATGGTCGCGCTGACCTGCATCGGATTGGCCAGATATGCGTACGGTCCCGACGTCACCAACCGCACCGGCGGATCCCACGGAAACGGCGTCCCCCCACCGGCCGTGACGAACTCCCGAACCGCTGCAAGCGCCGGTATCGCGATCACCAACGCCACCTGCGCGACCCCGAACAGCCACACCGGAGGCATCCCCGTGAGCCGCCCCCAACTCCCGTCGCCCAGCGTGAAAGCGACCGTCGGCACCAGCCACAACGTCAGCCCCGCGAACACCGTGACCTGCAGCATCGCCCGCCCACCGAGCCGCCGCCGATCAGCGGTCCACCGCCCGAGCAACTGAGCGGGCAGCGCCACCACGAGCAACCCGAGAACCTCGCCCCACACCCACGACGGCCCGAGCCGCACAAGCGGATCGAGCGCCGGCATGGCAACGAGGTCCACCCACAGCAACAACCCGAGCATCACAGGCAGTGGCAGCACCCGCCGCAGCATCACTGGCAGTGGCCCCCACAGCACCGCCCACCCGATCCACAGGTCGACCGGCATCCCCTGAAACGACCCGTCCACGTCCGCGAACCGGTAGAAGCCGGTCGCCGCGTCCAGCCCCGCGATGCCGATCGCCGCAGCGACAAACGCCAGGAACGGCCCTGCGACGGAACGGTCCAGAAAGCGGCAACCCAGAACCGCGATGACCGGAACGCCCAGACACAGATAGCGGGCCACAATCATCGCAGGTCCAGCATGTCGAGCAGGTGGGCGCCGCCGGCGTGCATGAGCCGGTCCTGGATCGGCCCGAAGTACCAGGACGGGTCGAGACGCCGCTGGTACGCCAGCCGGACCGTCACCGCCGTGCGCCCGTTCCCCGCGTCGTGCCAGCTGATCGACGCGTCACGCCAGCGCAGCCAGCGCGACGTGATGGAGGTGTCGGAGTCCACCGAGAAGTCGATCGACGTGGCGCTCGCCGCGCGCACCGACGTGGTGATCGCCCCGCCCGCACCGTGGTTGGTGTCGTGGTATCCGAATTCCCAGCGGTCGCCCGGGTCGAGGCCGGTGCCGGTCACGTGCTGCGGTGTCGGCGCGCCCAGCAGCGCGAGCGACAGCTGGTCCAGCCCGACCGGCTGGGGCCCGGCGGCGAGCTTGTCGTGCACCTGCGCCGGCGTGAGGTCCACGACCCGCGTCACCGAGGCGGTCTGGTCCGGCCGGATCCGCAGGTCCTGGTCGACCCCTTCAACCCCACCGATCAACAGCAACGGCAGGGGGAGTACGGCCAGAGCGCGCCCGCCGCCCTTCGCCGCCAGATTGATCAGCGCGGTGACTCCGTGCACGACCCCGTAGACCAGGGGAGCGGCGAGCAGCACACAGATAGCGCCCTCGTGCAGCGCGACGGCGGCCAGCAGCAGCGCGATCGTCGTCGCCGCGAAGACCCGCCGGTGCGGGGTGCGACCCGGCGCGAGCGCAAGCGCCACGGCCAGCACGACCGGCAGCACCACGAACAGCAGAGCACTGTCCGCGCGCCCGGCGTCGACGGTGGCGAAGAAGGCCACCAAGCCGAACACAACGATGAGCCCGGCCAGGAACCAGTTGGCGCGTCCGATGCGCCTCGGTGCAGGTGTTTCAGTCATCGGCTCTCCCCGCTTCGAGGGCCCTGCGGCAGATTGCGGCGGACCCGGTCCCACACGTCTTGAGCGACCGCTCAATACGAGGTAGAGGCTAACCCCGTTTGAGCAACCGCTCAAGAGTGGGTTTGAGCACACGCTCAACAACCAGGTTGGGTTGTGCGCAATTAAG
>NZ_BOQP01000002.1 GCF_018332715.1 Winogradskya consettensis
GCGGCGCACGATCCAGCGGGACCTGGAGGACACCCTGTCGGAGCAGATCCTGTTCAACGAGCTGCGTCCCGGCCAGATCGTCGTCGTGGACTGTGAGGGCGACCCGGACAACATCGAAAAGTCCAAGCTCACCTTCACCGGCGCCGACCGCGGCGCCACCGTCCCCGACGCCGTCCCGGCAGACCTCGGCGCGGCCGCGACCGACGAGTGACCTGACACTGAGCAGCACGACCAAGGAAACGGCCCGGCGCTCTCCAGCGCCGGGCCGTTCCCGTCGGTGACGCGGTCGGCGTCGGTGAAGGGCCGGAAACTCGCTGTCCTGCGGGGACCACCAACCCGCATCATCGCGGGATGGAAGTTCCCCAGCGGCAGATCAGAGCCGTGTACACCGACCGGACCATCACGGTCTACCAGGCCTACTCGCCCGAGATCGCGGTTCCCGCCGTGCGCGCCGGCCGGTTCGTCGAGCCGTTCAGGATCGGCCGGATGACCTGGATCAAGCCGTCGTTCCTGTGGATGATGTACCGCTCCGGCTGGGCCACCAAGCCCGGCCAGGAGCACGTCCTCGCCGTTGAGCTCACCCGGGAGGGGTTCGACGCGGCGCTGGCCCGGGCGTGCCCGAGCAGTTACGACCGGTCGAGCGAGGAGACCAGGCAGGAATGGTCCCGGCGGCTCAAGCAGAGCCCCGTGCGGGTGCAGTGGGATCCCGAGCGGTCGCTGCAGCTCGCGCCGCTGGCGTACCGATCGCTGCAGCTCGGCCTGGCCGGTGAGGCTGCCCGGCAGTATGCCGAGGAATGGACCGTCTCCATCACCGATGTCACCGCGCTGGCCAGGGAGATCGCCCGCACCCGCGACCCCGCTCTGCTGCCCGCGGAGCGCCCGTACTGCTGAAAACCCAGCGCGGACCGCCCGGGCAGTCGCATCATCGAGCTGTGCAGCAGACAGCAGTTCCGGTCCGGCAGGTGCGCGCCGTCTACACGCCGGAGACGGTCACCGTCTATCAGGCGTACCCGGTGCAGATCGCGATGGCCGCGGCCAAGGCCGGACGGTTCGTCCCGCCCTTCAAACGGGACCGGATGAGCTGGATCCAGCTCTCCTACCTGTGGATGATGCATCGCTGCCAGTGGACCACCGCCGAGGGGCAGGAACGGGTGCTGGCGGTCGAGATCACCCGGGAAGGCTTCGAGTGGGCGCTGGCCCACGCCTGCCTGGCCCAGTACGACCACACCTTCCACGCCGAGCGCGAAGCCTGGACCCACGCCTTGAAGGAGAGTCCGGTCCGCGTCCAGTGGGAGCCGGAGCGTTCCCTGGAGCTCAAACAGCTGCCGTACCGGACCCTGCAGGTGGGGCTCGGCGTGGACGTGATCGACAAGTACGTCCAGGAATGGACCGTCGGCATCACCGACGTGACGCACAAGGCTCGCCAGATCGGAGCGCTGGTGCGCAAGGGCGACGAGTACCGCGCCGAGGCGATGCTGCCGGACGAGCGCCCCTACCCCCTGCCCGCGGCGCTCGCGGCAGCCCTGCACATCTCGACGACCTGAGAACAGGCCTGAGGCTTACAGCAGCGTCGGAAAGCGCGGCGGGTGATCGCCGGCCAGCACGAACCGGTCGGCGTCCGAGTCCAGCGGCTCCACCAGGCCGTCCTCCACCAGCCCGGCCAGGGCCCGGGCCCGTTGCACGTCATCCACCCACACCGTGTCGAGACGCTGGCGGGGGACCGGGGCGGTCGCGTTGCGCAGCACCTCGAGGAGCAGGCCACGGACCTGACGGTCGGTGCCCGCGTACCGCTGGGGCTTGCGGCTCGGGCCGGCCGGGATGGCCTCGCCGGACTGGCGGAAGGCGCAGACCTGCTCGAACGGGCAGTCGACGCAGCGGGGCGCGCGGGCGACACAGACGATCGCCCCCAGCTCCATGAACGCGATGCTCGCCTTCGCCGCCACGGCGGGTTCCTCGGGCAGCAACGCCTCCATCGCCACGAGGTCGGCGGTGGTGGTGTTCGGGCCGGCGTCGGGCTTGCCCTCGACCGCGCGGCAGACCACCCGGCGCACGTTGGTGTCCACGACCGGGTGACGCTGCCCGTAGGCGAACGTCGCCACGGCTCGCCCGGTGTAGGTGCCCACGCCGGGCAGTGCGAGCAACTGATCAAGATCGTCGGGCACCCGGCCACCATGGCGTTCCACGATGGCCACCGCGCAGGCGTGCAGCCGCATCGCCCGGCGCGGGTAGCCGAGCCGCCCCCACATCCGGATCGCCTCGGACGGGGGGTCGACGGCCAGGTCAGCGGGGGTGGGCCAGCGGTTCATCCAGGCGCGCCAGGCGGGCTCCACGCGTACGACCGGGGTCTGTTGCAGCATCACCTCGCTGACCAGCACCGCCCAGGCGCTGGTGTCGGGCTGCCGCCAGGGCAGGTCGCGGGCATTTTCCTCGTACCACCGGATGGCTGAGTCGGCGAGAGTCATAGGCCCGCAAGCCTAAGCTGTCCCGGTGAACGAGTTAGCCATCACCGTCATAGGCCCCGACCGCACCGGCATCGTCGCGGAGGTCACCGGGGCGCTGGCGGGTGCCGGCGCGAACCTCTCCGACTCGACGATGACCCGGCTGGGCGGTCACTTCACGATGACCCTGATCTGCACAGGTGCCGCAGCCGGGGACGTCGAGAAGGCGCTCGCGCCACTCAGCGGCGTCATCACCGCCGTCCGCGCGGTCGAACCGTCGGGCTCCGGCGAGCAGGGCGAGCCCTACCTCGTCAGCGTGCACGGTGCGGACCGGCTGGGGATCGTCGCCGCCGTCACCCGGGTCGTCGCCGCTGCCGGCGGCAACATCACAGACCTCACCACCCGGCTCACCGGGCCGCTCTACGTGCTGGTCGCGGAGGTCGACCTGCCGCCGGGTGCGTCCGATGACCTTTCGGTACGGCTGGAGCGCACCGCCCAGGAGCTCGGTGTCGAGGTGACCCTGCGCCGCGCCGAGTCGGACGTCCTGTGAACGACCTCGCGGACTGGAAGCCCGAGCTGCTCGGCGTCGACGGCAGGGTGCTCCCGGTGGTGACCGCCCCCGCCGAGGTGCTGAGCCGCCCGGGCACCGAGGTGGACCCGACGGACCCGTCGATCGTCCAGCTGGCCGCCGATCTGGTGGCCACGATGCGCACCTCGCCGGGCTGCGTCGGCCTCGCGGCGCCGCAGGTCGGGGTCGGCGTCCAGGTGTTCGCCGTCGACGTCACCGAACACCCGAAGACCGCCACCCTGCACGGCGCGTTCGTGTTGTGCAACGCCCGCGTCGTGGAAGCCAACCGATGGCGGCCGGGCCGCGAGGGCTGCATGTCCGTCCCGGACCTGACCGGCGACGTGAAACGCGCCGGCCGCATCGTGGTCGAGGCCGTTCTTCCGGGTACGGGCACTGCGGTGCACCTGGTCACCGACGCCTTCGAGGCGCGGGCCCTGCAACACGAGATCGATCACTGCGCCGGCAAACTTTTCCTCGACCGGGTCGCCGGTGCACACGCCGTCTACCAGCGCAAGGTCTATCTCTAACGAGCAACCCCCGGAAGGGGTGTCGCACCGTCGGCGCGTCGTGCGTGGTTCCGGGGTGTCGCGGGGATAGCGTGCAACACATCATGCGTTCGACGGTTGGTCCCCTCCCCTCCGCCGTGTACTGGCGGCGCCGTGCTGTTGTGCTGGGCGCAGTCCTGCTCGGCATCATCGTGCTGTTCGTCTCCTGCAGTGGCGGTGGCGACGACGACAAGAAGAAGCCGGGATCCAGCGCGGGTTCGCAGTTCCCGACCCCCGCCCCGGCATCCTCCACGCCCGACGACGAGCCGTCGTTCGTGGACGTGCCCCCGGGAGCGGGCAATCCGTCGCTCCCCGACCCGGAAGACCTCGAATCCGGCGCCGCGGCCGCGACCCCCACGGGTGGCGCGATCCCGAGTGGCGCGGCCACGGGCACCGGGACGACAACCGGCGGCTCCGACACCAACGTGAACGTCCCGGCCAGCGGGGACTGCACCACCAAAGAGGTCTCGGTGACCCCGATCCCGGCGGTCACCACGCTCAAGCGCGGCGCCCAGGTCGAGATCCGCCTCAAAATCAAGAACGTCTCCACCCGCACCTGTAACCGAGACGTCGGCGCCGACCTGCAGGAGCTCTACATCCAGTCCGGCGCCCAGAAGCTCTGGTCCTCCGACACCTGCAGCACCATCCGGGGCACCGACGTCCGCGCGTTCCCGCCGAACGGCGAACGCGAATACAACGTCACCTGGAACGGCCACCAGTCCAACAAGTGCACCGGCGAGCTCGCGACCGGCCCAGCCCCCGCCGCCGGCCAGTACCAGATCCGCGGCCGCCTCGGCGAGGTCCTCAGCGACCCGGTCACCCTCACCATCACCGACTGAGCCCGGCCGGGCCCAGCTTTCCTCGTGCGTGACTGGCTGGTCGTTCCGGCGCTCGCGGTCGGCAGCCTCGTCGCGAGCTGGCTCGTGCTCCTGGTGCTGGCCCGCCGCCTGCCACCGGGAATCCTGCGCGACCTCGCGGCCTTCATCCCCGACTGCGTCACCACAGTCCGCAGGCTCCGCCGGGACCCCCGCGTCCCCCGCCGCGCCAAAGTCGCCATCGTCATCGCCGGGCTCTGGGTCGCCAGCCCCATCGACCTCATCCCCGAGTTCATCCCGGTGATCGGTCCCCTCGACGACATCGTCGTCGTAGCCCTCGCCCTGCGCTACGCGGCCAGACAGGTCCCCCGCGATCTCATCCTGGCCGCCTGGCCCGGCGAACCCCGCCTCATCCACCGCCTCCTCGGTCCCGCCCAGGACGCCCCGCTCAGCTGAACTCGGCGGCGGCTCGGCCTGCGGTCTCGTGCTCCAGGCGAAGTATCACCCAGCCGAGCTGCTGACCGACCAGCGCAACAGCGAGCCTTCGCAGCATCTCCTGCGGCGGTGCCGTGCTCGGCTCGAGCTCCACGTCGAGATGCCATCCCGTCGACCCGGTGCCGGCGCCTGTCACCTCGCCGTCTGCTCCCAGGACCTCGGCAAGTAAGTCCTCGACGTCGTCCCGGTCAACGTCGCCGGGCAGCGGACGCCTGCCGATGACCTCGATGAACATGCGGGCCGGCACCTCAGTGGAACGGTGGGTTCGGGTCCAGAAGCCGAACGGCATACCCGCCGGCTCGATGAAAGTAACGAACCAGCGGTTGTCGCAACGGTCAGACGTAACGTTCGAGGATGGAGGCCTCTGCCAGGCGGGAGAGGCCTTCGCGGACGCCGCGGGCGCGGGCGTCGCCGACGCCTTCGACGGCTTGGAGGTCTTCGACCGTGGCTCCGAGGAGGCGTTGGAGGCTGCCGAAGTGGTCGACGAGGCGTTCGAGGATGGGGGTTGGCAGGCGGGGGACCTTGGCGAGCAGGCGGAAGCCGCGGGGGCTGACCGCTGCGTCGAGGGCGTCGGAGGCTCCCGGGTAGCCCATGGCCTTGGCGACCGCGACCAGGTCGATCATCTCGGTGGCGGAGAGCAGGTCGAGCTCGACCAGCGCCTCGTCGAGGGTGCGGGCCTTACGGCCGGTGGGGAGGTAGTCCCGGATGACCAGGGTGCGGTCGGAGTCGACGCCGGCCATCAGCTCGTCGAGCTGGAGCGCGAGCAGGCGGCCGTCGGTGCCGAGCTCGACGACGTAGCCGGAGATCTCGTCGGCGATGCGGCGGACCATCTCGGTGCGCTGGACCACGGCGACGGCGTCCCGGACGGTGACCAGGTCCTCGATCTCCAGGGCGGAGAGGGTGCCGGAGACCTCGTCGAGGCGCAGTTTGTAGCGCTCGAGGGTGGCGAGGGCCTGGTTGGCGCGGGAGAGGATGGCCGCGGAGTCGTCGAGGACGTGGCGCTGGCCGTTCACGTAGAGGCCGATGATGTGCATCGACTGGCTGACCGAGATGACCGGGAAGCCGGACTGCTTGGCGACCCGCTCGGCGGTGCGGTGGCGGGTGCCGGACTCCTCGGAGGGGATGCCGGGGTCGGGCATGAGGTGCACGTTGGCGCGCACGATGCGGGTGCCGTCGCTGGACATGACCACCGCGCCGTCCATCTTGCACAGCTCACGCAGGCGGGTGGCGGAGAACTCCACGTCGAGCGGGAAGCCGCCGGTGCAGATCTGCTCGACGACCTCGTCGTGGCCGAGCACGATGAGGGCGCCGGTGCGGCCGCGCAGGATCCGCTCGAGACCGTCGCGCAGGGCGGTGCCGGGGGCCATCAGAGCCAGGTTGGCGCGCAGTGGGTCGCCGGTGGCTCCGCCACCGGTCAGGCCGGGCGAGGTGGGCGTCATCGGACCGGCTGCCGATCCGTTGACACCCGGGGCTGCCCCGTTGGTGTGGCGGTTGGTCGAAGCATCGCGGTCGAGCGGCACCTGCACATTCTACGGACTGTCATCCCACTCAACGAGCCGCGGTCCGCCAAGGGCTCCGCAGCGTGATGATCAATAACTGAGAGTGATCTTAGCGCGTTCATTCCGCTGAGGCCCGCGCTGCCCACTGCACCGCGCTCTGCAGATCGCCGACCTCGACGACGCGCATCCCCTTGGGTGGGGTGTCGCCCTCCGCGGGACCGCAGCCCGGCGGCACCAGCGCGAAGCGGAACCCCAGCCGGGACGCCTCGGCGAGCCGCCGGCCGACCGCACCGACCCGGCGCACCTCGCCGGTCAGCCCGACCTCCCCGATCGCCACCAGGTGCGGTGCCATCGCGAGGTTGAGCGCGCCGGAAGCCACCGCCAGCGCCATGGCCAGGTCGGCCGAGGGCTCGGTGACGCGGATGCCGCCGACCGTCGCGGCGAAGACCTCGCGGTCGTGCAGCTTGATCTTTTCCATCCGGCGCTGGAGCACGGCCAGCACCATCGCGAGCCGGGCGCTGTCGAGGCCGGAGACCGTCCGCCGGGGCGACCCCTGCACCTGAGCCCCGATCAGGGCCTGCACCTCGGTCACCATCGCCCGGCGACCCTCCATCGCAACCGTCACGCAGGTGCCCGGCACGGGCTCGTTGTAGCGGGTGAGGAAGAGACCGGACGGGTCGGCGAGGCTGACGATGCCGCTCTCGTGCATCTCGAAACAGCCCACCTCGTCGGCCGGGCCGTAGCGGTTCTTGACGCCGCGCACGAGCCGCAGCGAGGAATGTTTGTCGCCCTCGAAGTGCAGGACCACGTCGACCAGGTGCTCGAGCACGCGCGGGCCGGCCACCGAGCCGTCCTTGGTGACATGACCCACGAGGACGGTCGCCACGCCGCGCTCCTTGGCGACGCTGACCAGTGCCGCGGTGACCGCGCGGACCTGGGTGACACCGCCGGGGACACCCTCGGTGCCCGGGGCGGAGATGGTCTGCACCGAGTCGATGATGAGCAGACCGGGCTTGACCGCGTCGAGGTGGGCGATCACCGCGCCGAGATCGCTCTCGGAGGCGAGATAGAGATTGTCGTGCAGGGCGTTGAGTCGCTCGGCGCGCAGCCGCACCTGGCTCACCGACTCCTCGCCGCTGACCACCAGCGAGGGCGTGCCGGCGTTGAGGGCCCACTGCTGGGCCACGTCGAGCAGCAGGGTGGACTTGCCCACACCAGGCTCGCCGGCCAGCAGGATCACCGCGCCGGGGACCAGCCCGCCGCCGAGCACCCGGTCGAGCTCGCTGACACCGCTGGGCACCGCCTTGGCCGGGGCCGCGCTGATCGTCTTGATCGGACGGGCCGGCTCGGAAGGGAGCCGGGAGCTGACCACCCGCCCGGAGATCATCGGGCCGGGCTTGGCCTCGATGATCGAACCCCACTCGTTGCACTCCGGACAGCGACCCAGCCATTTCGGGGGCTGGTGTCCGCACGCATCACATTGATAGGCGGGACGCGGTTCGCTGCGAGTCCGGGATGTCGTCACCCGCCCAACGCTAGCCCGCGGGTGTGACAAACGGGTCTCTACTCCTCGTGGCCCTCTGCGGTGTCGCCCGGAACCCGCGACGCGGGGATGAGCGGGGTGCTGACCGGAGCCTGCACGACCAGCGGGTCGGCGTTGTTGCTGAACTCGAAGACGAGGTTGACCGCGCCGCCCGGCACCAGCTTGTCGCTGAGCTCGATGAGCTGCAGCTTCTGCGCGGCATCCGGCAGGAACGTGGCGCCACCCAGCGGGGGCAGCACGATCCGCGCCGCGGCGACCGCGGGGCCGGCGGGGGCTTCCGAAGCCGACTCGGACGGCGCCGCCGATGCCTTGGGCCGCTTCGACGAAGAGGGAGCGGGCGACGAAGACGGGCTGGGGTCCTCAGAAGGCGAATCCGAAGCTGACGGCAGAGCCCCGCCCACGAGGCCGACCTGCTTGGCCGAGATCACATCGGTGCCCACGACCGAGCCGGTGGCGACCGGCTGGCTGCTGATCAGCACCGTGATCGCCGCATCGGTCTGGTTGTAGAGGCCGACCTCGAGCGTGGCGTTGTCGCCGGCCGCGTAGCCCTCGGTGCCGTGATATTCCACCGACAGATTTCGCACGAAGACGGAGCGATTGGCGTTGTCCGCGTTCACGCCCGGGTTCGACGGCTTCTTGAGCGAAGTCTCGGCGACCTGGCCGGCGCTGCAGCCGGCGAGCGCGATCGCGGCCACCGCTGCGACCCCAGTGGCCAGCACCGCGCGGCGGGTTCCCAGCGAGCGCATCACAGTCCTCCAAGACAGTCGAGAAACCTCCGCCGATCAGACTAGTGGTCCTAGATCGGGCGCGTACGCCGACCCGTCCATTCACACCACCGGCCCGCTGAGCACGAGCAGCACGACGTCGATCAACGCGACCATGATCACCGATCGGAACATGGCCACCTGACGGGTACCCCGGGCGATGGCTCTTCTCCCCGCGTACCAGCCGAGAGGCAGGACCACGACGGCGGCCGCGGCGCCCGCCAGGCCCGCCCACGACGGCGGTCCGGCCGGTCCCAGGACCAGGGTGAGCGTCGCGGCCAGCAGGAACGCTCCCGCGGCCAGCTGCGACCAGGCGGCGCCGAGCCGGTGCGGGAGGCCACGCACCCCCGTCGCGGCGTCGTCGGCGAGGTCCGGCAGCACGTTGGCGAAGTGGGCACCCCCGCCGAGCAGCGCACCGGCCGCGACCAGCCACGCGGGCGGCCACGGGTGTCCGGGCAGGGCGATCACCACGAACGCCGGCATCAGCCCGAACGCGACCAGGTAGGGCAGCAGCGACAGCGCCGTCGACTTCAGCGGCCAGTCGTAGCTCAGCGCGAAGATCCCGACGAGCGTGATGCAGACGGTCGCCGCGGGCCCGAAGGGCAGCCCCAGCACGGGAACGGCCAAGGACGCGATCAGCCCCGAGATTCCGACGGTACGCCGTGACACCGCCCCCGACGCCACAGGTTTGTCCCCGCGCCCCGCAGCCCGGTCCCGATCGGCGTCCAGCCAGTCGTTGACCCAGCCGACGGAGAGCTGCGTAGCCCCGATCGCGGCTGCCACACCGGCCACGCCCCAGGCGCTGTGCCCCGCCCCTATGGCGAGCAGCGTCATGGCGAACGTCACGGCGGCACCCGGTTCGATGTGCGAGGCCTTGAGGAGCGCGACCGGATCGGACATGTGATCAGTGTGGTGGTTGGGACGCCCGCATGCCACGCTCGATCACATGCGGCCACTGAAGCGCAACGATCCGCGTTTGTACGACGAGCTCGCCGACCAGTGGTGGCGTCCCGGCGGCGAGTTCGAGTTGCTGCACTGGCTGGCCGCCGCGCGGGGGGCGTTGGTGCCGCGCTCCGGGCGTACCGACGCGATCCTGATCGATGCCGGTTGCGGAGGTGGCCTGCTCGCACCGCACGTGGCCGGTCTTGGTTATCGCCACATCGGCGTCGACCTCGGGCGTTCGGGTCTGGAGCTGTCGAAACAGCGTGGGATGACCGTGCTTGGCGGCGATGTCACGGCGTTGCCGCTGGCCGACGGGATCGCGGACGTCGTGGTTGCCGGCGAGATCCTCGAGCACGTCACCGACCTGCCGGCCACGGTGGCCGAGCTCTGCCGCGTGCTGCGACCCGGCGGTCTGCTGGTCCTCGACACGATCAACGCCACGTGGCTGGGCCGCTTCGTGTCGATCACACTGGCCGAACGGTTCGGAGCCGCGCCGGTGGGCATTCATGATCCGGAGCTGTTCGTCGATCCCGGGGACCTGACCACCCAGTGCGCCAAGCATGGCGTACACCTCAAGGTGCGCGGCGTTCGCCCGAGCGTGCCCGGCCTGATCCGCTGGCTGTTTCTGCCGGTAGCAGCCCGCGGCGCCATGATCCCGACCCGTTCGACGCAGGTGCTCTACCAGGGAATCGGTCGCAAGGAGGACACGCAGTGAGCGTTGACGAGGCCAGGAGGCTGGCACCCCGGTTCGCCGCCCGCGCCGCCGAGCACGACCGGGCCGGCGTGTTCCCCGCCGACGACTTCGACGATCTGCGCCGCTCGGGGCTGTTCGGGCTGATGGTGCCGACGCGGCTCGGGGGAGCGGGCGCGGGCTTCGCGCAGTACGCAGCCGTGGCCTGCGAGCTGGCCCGCGGCAACGGCGCCACCGCGCTGATCTTCAACATGCACGCCTCGGTCACCGGCGCCCTGAGCAGCGTCACCGACGAGCTCGCCGACGCGCTGGGCCTGCCTCCGGAGGCGCTGGCCGCCCGCGATCGATACCTGCGGGCCGCGGCGGAGGGCAGCTGGTACGCGGTGGCGATGAGCGAGCGTGGCGCCGGATCCCGCCTGTCCCAGATGACGACGATGTACGAGAAGACCGAAGACGGCTACCACATCAAGGGTGCCAAGGCGTTCTGCTCGGGGGCCGGCCACGCGGACGCGTACCTGGTGGCGGCCCGGAGCTCGGCCGACCCCACCCAGGTCTCGCAGTTCCTGGTCCCGCCCGGCGAGGGCCTGACGGTCGAGCAGACCTGGGACTCGCTCGGGATGCGTGCCACCGGCTCCAACGACGTGCACGTGGACGTCACGGTCCCCGAGGGGGCGCTGCTCGGTGGCGTCGAGGGGCTGGCCCTCGTGATCGCCCAGCTCGCTCCGCATTGGATGGTCGCGAGCTACGCGGCCGTCTACGTGGGCGTCGCCCGGGCGGCTGTCGATGCGGCCGTCGAGCACGTGAACGCTCGCAAGCTCGGGCACCTGCCCGCCGTACGGTCCAGGATCGGCCGGGCCGACGCAGCGGTCTCCGCGGCGCATCTCGCTGTTATGGAGGCCGCCCGGCGGGTAGATGACCAACCGGGCGACGCCGAGACCAACCGCTGGGTGTGGCGGGCGAAGCTGCTCGCCGGCACCACGGCGGCGGACGTCGCCGCCTCGATGCTGGAGGCGGCGGGGACCTCGGCCATGCGCCGCGGGCACCCGTTGGAACGCCTCTACCGCGACGCCCGCGCGGGCTCGCTGCAACCGGCGACCTCCGACGTCTGCGCGGACTGGCTCGGCGTGGAAGCGCTCGGCGGCGACCCCGACTCGGAGGGCACCGCACCGCGCTGGTGATCTCACAACGCCTGGGGAGGCACAATGCAGGGAAAAGGTCGCGCGGTGATCGCCGGACTAGGGGTGGCACTGCCGCCGGCAACGGTGCAGGAAGACCTCTGGGAAGGCTATTTCTCACGGCACTACGCCAGCGGCGGCAAGCGCGGCCTCGCCAAACGGATCTTCCAGAATTCCGGGGTACGCACGCGGCAGGCCGCGGTCAGCCCCCTGCTCGAAGACGTCTCCGACTGGTCCACGGAACGCCGCATGCGCCGTTACCAGGTCGAAGCCATCCCACTGGGCAAGGAAGCGGTCGGCCGCGCCCTCACCGACGCCGGAATCGCCGCTGACGAGCTCGGCCTGCTCGCGGTCTGCTCCTGCACCGGCTACGCGACCCCCGGCCTCGACATCCACCTCGCCCGGGACATGGGCATGTCCCCGTCGCTGCAACGCCTCTTCGTGGGCCACATGGGGTGCTACGCGGCGCTGCCCGGTCTCGGCACGGTGGCGGACTTCGTCACGTCACGCGGGCTGCCGGCGCTCCTGCTCTGCGCCGAGCTCACCAGCCTGCACCTGCAGCCCCCCGACACCAGGACCGACATCCAGCAGATCGTTTCCCACGCGCTCTTCTCCGACGCCGCGGCTGCCGTCGTGGTCACCCCACAACCATCCGACGGGTACGCCGTGAGCAACGTCGCCGCGCTCACCGACACCACCACGGCGGGCCACATGACGTGGGACGTCACCGACCTCGGCTTCCGGATGGGGCTCTCCCCGCAGGTGCCCGACGTGCTCTCGCTGCACGTCCGCGAACTAATGGCGGGGCTGCTCGGCCCGCACGGCCTGACGACCGCTGACGTGGACGGCTGGGCGATCCACCCCGGCGGGCCCCGGATCCTCGACGTGGTGCAGGAGCGGCTCGAGCTCACCGACGAGGACATGGCGGCGTCCCGGGGCGTGCTCTCCGCGTACGGAAACTGCTCGTCCCCCACTGTCCTGCTCGTCCTCGACGAACTGCGCAAGCGGGCAGCGCCCCCGCAACGCATCGTCCTGCTGGCCTTCGGGCCCGGCCTGACGCTCTATGGAGTCCTGCTGGAAAGGCTCTAACCTTGGTCCGGTGACGCCGGACCGTGCCCAGGGCGCAACCTTGTATGCCCTCGCCACCGCACTGCTGGTCGCGGGCGGCACCTGGTTCTTCGCCGCGGCCCCTGCCCTCGGCGAGGATCCCGCCCTGGCCGTCGGCCGTCGGACGGTCGAGCGACTCGTCCCGGACACCCCGGACCAGGCACAGGCGGAAACCATGGTCCTGGGCGCCGGCAGCAGCGAGGAACGCAGCGCGGCGGTCGGCAACGGCGTCTACACGGTGACGATGGCGTGCGTGGGCTCAGGACAGATCCGGGTCCGGGTGAGCATCACAACGGCCGACTCCGGCAAGGCTGTCCCGTGCGCACCGACCCCGACGCCGGTCGAACTGAACGTCAGCGTGGCCGCCATGCTCTTCCTGTCGATCACGTCCGAGTCGCAGGGCGAGGCTGTCTTCCGCTGGCGCGCGACGCCCGCTGCTTCTTACTGACTCGCTGCGCCGCTTCTCACTGTCTCTGCTGCTTCTTACTGACCCTTTGGAGGTGCGGCCTTCCTGAGGTGCGCCGTTCTTGGAGGCCGCGTCTTTTTCAGAGGCGCGCGAGGTCGGGCTCGTAGTCGCCCAGGGAGGCCGTCCGGGGGATCTTGCGGACGATCTCGCCGGTGCGGCTGACCAGCAGGACCGCCGCCGTGCCGTCGTTCTTGGCGGGCAGCTCGAGGGTCGACCTCAGCTCGCTGGTGGGGTCGCGCAGGGATCGGACCGTTTTGCCCTGCGCCTGGGGTGTATTGCTCGTCGGCGGAGTTTGCGCCGTCGGCGGGTTCGGAGCCGGCACGCTCGCCTTTCCCGACACCACGATGACCACGGCGATCTCGGGGCGCACGGCCGCCGTGGTCGCCTCGATCAGCGCGTCGCAGTCGCAACCGTCGGTGAGCAGCACGACGGCCGGTAGCTGGGCGCGGAGGGACACCGTGCGGTGGTCGGTGTCGACCAGATCGAGGGCCGGGAGCTTGCCGGAGCCTTCGTCGGTGGTGCTGGCGGTGCGCTGGGTGGCCGGGGAGCGGGCCGGCCCCGGCCAGGCGGACGCGAACAGGCTGGCGATCGTGACGAGGACCGCCATGGAGATGATGAGCACCGGGGCACGCAGGCTCGCGGAACCCACCCGGCGCAGGACGCGCAGGCCCGGACGGTCGGTGAAGCGCTGCCAGCGGCTGCGGGTGCGCTCGCGGCGCAGCTCGGCGCGGACCACCGTGACCTCGTCGGACAGCTCCGAGAGGTCGTCCGGGATGACGATGACGCCCCACTCGGCGGGAAGATCGGGCAGGCCTTCGGGGGAGCCGCCATCGCCCGGCCAGCTGCCGCCGTTGTCGCCGTTGTCGCCCAGGCTGCCCATGACTCACCCTCCCCTCTGCCGCAGAGTCTCACGTGCTGCGGGGACCTTGGGTCCAGCCTCCCCCAATCGGCCCTCCGACCGCCAGTGGTGGGCGGTTCCGGTCACTAGCGATAAGCTTGACCTCACAAATACATCGGGTCCGGAATATCCGACTCGCTGGGCTGAACAGTTACTGGTTCATCACTCTCGGTTACTGAGGCAGTTTCCGGCCCGCATGTCAAGCGGTAGAAAGACGCCTCACATGCCCCCTGAGCTGCACTAACAGTCACCGCCAGGGTGGGACATCGCTGCCTGGGCGTGTTACCCTAGACACAGCGAAAGGGGTTTCGAACCTATGGTTTTCAGTGTCGGCGAGACCGTTGTTTACCCCCACCACGGGGCCGCACTCATCGAGGCAATCGAGACTAGAACTATCAAGGGCGTGGAGAAGCAGTACCTCGTCCTTCGGGTCGCCCAAGGCGACCTGACGGTCCGAGTGCCCGCTGAGAACGCCGAAATCGTCGGCGTGCGCGAAGTGGTCGGCGAGGAAGGCCTGGGCAAGGTCTTCGACGTCCTCCGCGCTCCGCACACCGAGGAGCCGACCAACTGGTCGCGGCGTTACAAGGCCAACCTCGAGAAGCTTGCCTCCGGCAACCCGCTCAAGGTCGCTGAGGTTGTCCGCGACCTCTGGCGCCGCGAGCGTGAGCGCGGTCTCTCGGCCGGGGAGAAGCGCATGCTCGCCAAGGCCCGTGACATCCTCGTCGGCGAGGTGGCCCTCGCCGAGAAGAGCACCAAGGACGAGGCGGAAGTCCTCCTCGACAAGGTGCTCACCGAGGCCTGACGTTCCACCACCTCTCCTGCACCACGCTGGCCAAGGACCACGACGTGACCGCGATGCCCAACACTCGCGGTGACGTCGCGGTCCTTGTTCCGGCAAGCCCGGCCCGGACGCCTCGCTACCAGGCCCCGGACCCCCGGGCACGCCCCACCACAAAGCTCGCGCCGCCTCCGCACAGCCCCAACCGTGCGGTGACGTCGCGAGCTTTTGTGCACCCAGCCGGCCACCCCTCCGCGGGCCGCGCCTCCCACAGAGTGTTGTGTCCGTGCGAGCCTCATCTTCCGCAGGCCTTCCGCGGTGTGCGCGGTGACCGTCGAGCTCACGATCGGACAACGGCACAAAGTCGAACCTCCGTGGTCTGTGCCTTCCGTAGGCCACGTCTCCCGCAGGCATCGATTACCGAGACCGCGTCTCTCACGGGTCTCGTCTCTTGCAGGACTCGATTCCCACAGGCCTCGACTTCCAAGGGCCTCGACTTCCAAGGGCCTCGACTTCCAAGGGCCTCGTTTTCCGTGGGCGCGGAGTGAACGGGCGGCTTTTTCGCAGTCAGTGGATCATTTTGGTGCAGCCGGCCGGGTTGAGGAGCGCGAGGATGAGGACGGAGATCAATGTGAGTGGGGAATGATGGCGCAGCTCAATGAGTTCGGGGATGTCGCGGTTCTGGTGCCGGCTGCGGGTTCCGGGGTGCGGCTGGGGCCGGGGGCGCCCAAGGCTCTGCGCCTGCTGGCCGGGGAGCCCTTGCTGGTTCATGCCGTGCGTCGGGTGGCTGCCGCGCCCTCGGTGCGGGTGATCGTCGTTGCTGCGCCGGCTGCCGAGGTTGAGGCCGTGCGCGGGTTGCTTGCCGATGTGGCGCCCGTGATCGTGGTTGCCGGTGGTGCGGAGCGGCAGGATTCCGTGGCGGCGGCGCTGGCTGTGGTTCCTGCTGATGTTGCGATTGTGCTCGTGCATGATGCCGCGCGGGCGTTGACGCCGCCTGGGCTGGTGGAGTCGGTTGCCGCTGCTGTCCGGGGCGGGCATCCTGCGGTGATTCCGGCGTTGCCGGTGGTCGACACGATCAAGGAGGTCGACGCGGGCGAGACTGTGCTGGGGACGGTCGATCGGTCCGTGCTGCGGAGTGTGCAGACGCCGCAGGGGTTCCGTCACGACGTGCTGGCCGCCGCTCACCGGGCCGGGCTCGATGCGCACACCGATGACGCGGGGATGGTCGAGAAGTCCGGCACGCCGGTCGTCTGCGTGCCGGGTTCGGAGCTGGCGTTGAAGATCACCCGGCCGCTGGACCTGATCATCGCCGAGGCCCTCCTCCACGTACCCTGACGCGGTGGATCAGCGCATCGGTATCGGCACGGACGTGCACGCCTTCGACCCCGACCGGGTGTGCTGGGTCGCCGGCCTGATGTGGCCCGGCGAATCGGGCCTCGCCGGCCACTCCGACGCGGACGTCGCCGCGCACGCCGCCTGCGACGCCATGTTCAGCGCCGCCGGCCTAGGTGACCTCGGCAGCAACTTCGGCACGTCAGAGCCGCAATGGGCCGGCGCCCCCGGAATCACCCTGCTCGCCGAGACAGCCCGGCGCCTGCACGCGGAGGGCTGGGCGATCAACAACATCGCCGTCCAGGTCATCGGCAACAAACCCAAAATCGGCAAACGCCGCGAGGAAGCCCAGAAGGTCCTCTCCGAAGCGGTCGGCGCCCCCGTCACGGTCTCCGGCACGACCACCGACGGCCTGGGCCTGACCGGCCGCGGCGAAGGCCTGGCGGCGATCGCCACCGCCCTGATCCATCGCCCCTGACGCCCCACGGGCGTAGCCCTGGCCACGGTCCCACCCCGTCCACAACGAGTAATCCGCGAGACTGGTCCGATTGGTCTGGCTTATCGGGGTTCGGGCGAGGCGGCGACCATGGGGAACGGTGGTTCTTGGCAGGACCGCCTAGGCTCGGAGGGTGTCGAGCGAGCCCACTTCTCAGTCCGAGCCCGAGACCACCCCCGAGGAATACCGCCAGCGAGCCCTGTTGCTCGCGGATCTAGGACGTTACGACGAGGCGGCGGGGGAGTTGGCCGCCGGGCTGGCGGCGGCGCCGACCGATGCCGGGTTGCTGACCACTCTTGCTCGGGTGCATATCGCTGCTGCTCAGCCTGTTGATGCGTTGGTGGCGGCCGAGAGTGCCACGGCTGCGGCTCCGGGGACTGTGGAGCCGATGGTGGTGCGGGCGATGGCGCTCACCGATGATCGGCGGTACGGCGAGGCCGCGCAGGTCGCCGCCGAGATTCTGGCGCGGTGGCCGCAGGATGCGGTTGCGCAGCGGACCGGGGCTGCCTTGCTGGGCGAGTCACGCAACGGGCAGGAAGCGCTCAACGCTGCTTGGAACGGTGTGCGGTTGATGCCGCGCGAGGCCGAGGCCCACCTTGTCCTCGCGGTGGTCTCCGCGCGGCTGCGGTTGTTCGATCTGGCGCAGCGGGCGTATGCGGAGGCGCTCGAGTTGGAGCCCGCGATCGCCGACGCGCAGCGTGACGTGGGAATTGTCCGGCTCGAGCGCCGGCGGTGGGCGCTGGCCCTGGAGACGCTGGCAGACCAGGCGGCCCTCACGCCGGAGAGTGCGGCGCAGCCGGTGGCCACGCCGGTGGCAGAGCCGAAGTTCGAGGTCAACCGCCCGGCGCGGCCGGTGCTGGACCGGTCTGGTGCGGCTTTCGCAGCCGTACGCCAGGGCGTGCTCTACACCAGCAACGGCGTAATGATCACCGCGGTGCTGAGTGCGGTGATGACGCTCGCCAGCCCTGGCGTGGCTCGCATGTGGGCCGGGGTGATCGGTGTGACGATCCTGATCGCGGTTGCCGCGTGGCTGGCCCGTCAGCTGCGCCCGGAGACCGTCGGTGCGGTGTTCGCCCGCATCCGGCGCGCTGACGGCAGGCTCGCGCTGGCCGCGGCCACGAGTGCGCTCGCTCCGTTTCTGCTGGTCCTGCATGCGGTGGTCGGTGGCCTGCCCGCCCTGATCGCGGCCATGGTGGTCGCCGCCGCCGGAGAGTTGATCATCCTGACGTCGAAGTAACCGGCGCGGTCCCGTGAAGGGCACCCCGAAGCCGAGCCTCAGCGGATGTGGAAGCGGGGCCCAGGGCGTCCATGGCGAGCAGGGCCGCGCCGACGGCGGGCGGGACGTCCAGCACGCTGATCGTGACCGCCGGGGCCTGAGCGACCGCGCCCGCCACCACCAGGTCGTGCAGGACATCGTGCCGGGCGTGCAGCACCCCGCCCCCCAGCACCAGCGCGTGTGGCGACGCGAGCAGCCCGAGCCGTCCCGCCGCGACCCGGTGCTGGGCGAGGATCTCGTCGGCTTGGCGGCGTACCAGGGACAGCGCCACCTCGTCGCCTGCCGTGGCCGCGGCGAACAGCAGGGGGGTCAGTTCCTGGACGCGCAGGGGGTTGATCTCCTGGAAGTGCAGGGCGATGCTGACCGCCTCCACAGTGGCCAGGCCGAAGTGTGCGGCGACGAGGCGGGACAACTCGGTGGGTGCGCCTCGCCCGTCCTCGCCACGCGCGGCCAGTCGCAGTGTGTAGTCGGCGAGGTCGTGACCGCCGCCCCAGTCACCGGAGATCGGGCCGAGGGCGACGAACCTGGACGTACGCCCGTCCGCGGCCCGGCCGACGCAGTTGGTGCCCGCGCCGCAGACGACGGCGACGGCGTCCGGCAGGGAGGTGCCCGCGCGCAGCATGGCGAAGCAGTCGTTGTCGACGATGGTGTGGCGGCTCCAGTCCCGGGCGGTGATCGCCGCGTGGAGCTGGGCCACCTCGATGGGCAGGTCCGCGCCGGCGAGGTAGTAGGCGGCCACGTCGATCGGGACGTCGGCGGGCAGCCCGGCGGTCGTGCGTACGGCGGTGATCAGTTCGCCGAGCACGGTTATTGCCGCGGGGAGGCCGATGTTGTGGGGCGAGGTCGTGGGGCCGCGGACGAAACCCAGGACGTCACCTTTGGGCGTACCCAGGATGATGTCGGTCTTGGAATTGCCGCCGTCGACGGCGAGATAGAGCGCTCTCATCGGGCCCAGGCCAGGTGCTGGGCACCCGAGGCGATCAGCTTGTCGGTGAGGGCGTCCGCCCGGTCGTGCTGGCCGATCAGGGGATGGGCGAGCAGCGCGCGATAGACCCGCTGCCGCCCGCCGAGCAGGGCGGCTTCCAGAGCGATTTCCTCGTACGCCGAAATGTGCGCGACCAGCCCCGAAAGCTCAGGCGCCAACGGGCTGACCGGCAGCGCGACGGGCCCGTCAGTGGCGGCCCGCGCCGACACCTCGACGACAGAATTGTCCGGCAAGAACGGCAGCAGACCGTTGTTTCGGATATTGACCGAATGTACAGCCGACGGGTCGGAACCGTGCAGCGAAGCGATCAGCCCCACCGCAGCCTCGGAGTAGTAGGCACCCCCACGCTCCCCGAGCAACGCCGGCTTTTCAGCGAGCAGAGGATCACGGTAGAGGTCGAGCAGCGTCGCCTCGATCTCCGCGACCCGCTGCCCCCGGGTCTGCGCGCCGCGTGACTCCGCAACGTGGCGGTCATGCGCGTAGAAGTAACTCAAGTAGTACGACGGCACATTACCGAGCGTGGTCAGCACGGACGGCGCAAGGTCGACATCGGCAGCGAGTGACTCGAGGTGTGTCGAGAGCAGCCCGGGCAGCCGGTCCACGCCGTCCACATAGGCTGCACGCTCCCAGGTCAGGTGGTTGAGCCCGACGTGGTCCAGCACGACCGAGGCGGGCGGGACCCCGAGCATCGCGGCGAAGCGGCGCTGGAACCCGATCGCGACGTTGCAGAGCCCGACGGCCTTGTGCCCGGCGTCGAGCAGGGCGCGCGTGACGATGCCGACCGGGTTCGTGAAGTCGATGATCCAGGCGCCGGGCCTGGCTCGTTCGCGGATGCGCGCGGCGACGTCGAGCACCACGGGCACCGTACGCAGAGCCTTCGCCAGCCCGCCCGCCCCGGTGGTCTCCTGACCCACGCAGCCGCAGTCCAGGGGGAACGTCTCGTCCTCGATCCGGGCGGCCTGCCCGCCGACCCGCAGCTGGATCACCGCGACGTCGGCGTCGGTCACGCCGGCGTCCAGGTCGGTGGTCCAGGTGACCTTCCCGGGGTGGCCGTAGTGCTGGAAGATCCGGGCCGAGAACGCGCCCACGATCTCCAGCCGGTCCGCCGCGGGATCGATCAGGACCAGCTCGGACACCATCGAGCCGAGCCGGGCGAACCCGTCGACGAGCTCCGGCGTGTACGTCGAACCGCCGCCGACGACAGCGATCTTCACCCTTTGACCCCCGTGAGTGTGACGCCCTGGACGAATGCCTTCTGGGCGAAGAAGAACACGACGACGATCGGGATCATGGCCAGCACCGTGGCGGCGGTGACCAGGTTCCAGTCGACGTGATGGACACCGTGGAACGAGGCGAGGCCCAGGGACAGGGTCCAGGAGCTCTCGTTCTCGCTTGTGTAGAGCAGCGGGCCGTAGTAGTCGTTCCAGGCGTAGAAGAATTGGAACAGCCCGGCGGCCGCGATTCCCGGGCGGGCCATCGGGAGCACGACGCGGATCAGGGTGCGCCACTCGCCGCAGCCGTCGACCCGGGCCGCGTCGAGATAGTCCGACGGGATGGTGAGCAGGAACTGACGCATCAGGAAGATGCAGAACGCGTCGCCGAACAGCATCGGCACGATCAGCGGGGTGAGGGAGCCGGTCAGCCCGTAGCCGGCCCACATCAGGTAGAGCGGAACGGTCACCACCTGTGGCGGCAGCATCATCATGCAGATCACGGTCAGGAACAGGGCGTTGCGGCCGCGGAACTTCAGCTTTGCCAGCGCGTACGCCGCCGGCACGCTGGACAGCAGCATGAACCCGGTCGCCGCGACCGCGTAGATGACGGTGTTGAGCAGGTAGCGGGGCAGCGGGGTGACCTGGAAGACGCGTACGTAGTTCTCGAAGTGCCAGCTGTTGGGCCAGTAGTCGCTGGTCAGAGCCTGCTGGCTGGTCATCACCGAGAGCAGCACGAGGTAGACCACGGGCGTGAGGAACATGATCGCCAGCACGATCGCGATGCTGTGCCGGGCGATCCAGGTCAGGCGGCGCTCACGGCGTACCCGTCGATCTGGTGCCGGGATCTTGATCTGCGGTCTTTGCAGGACGGTCGTCACTGTTCCTCCCCGGAGAAGGCTTTCGAGCGGCGCAG
Source organism: Winogradskya consettensis (assembly GCF_018332715.1). Classification (GTDB taxonomy): domain Bacteria; phylum Actinomycetota; class Actinomycetes; order Mycobacteriales; family Micromonosporaceae; genus Actinoplanes; species Actinoplanes consettensis. The sequence continues at coordinate 20,941 of NZ_BOQP01000002.1, forward strand.
GAGGATGACGGTCACCGCGAGGGCGACCACGAAGAGGACGACGGCCATGGCGTTGGCGTAACCGAGGGCGTTGTAGCGGAAGCCGACGGTGTAGAGCCACAGCGGGTAGGTGAACGTGGAGCCCTCGGGGAAGCCGAACGCCGTCGAGATGCCGCCGCCGGTGACCGCCTGCCCGCTGGCGATCGAGCCGGCCACGGCGGCCTGGTCGAAGTACTGCAGCGTGTAGATGACGCCGGTGATCGTGGCGAACAGGATCACCGGGCGGATCGTCGGCAGGGTGACGTAGCGGAAGCGGTGCCAGGCGTTCGCGCCGTCCAGCGCGGCCGCCTCGTAGAGGCTGACCGGGACGCCCAGCACCGCCGCCAGGAAAATGATCATGATGTCGCCGATGCCCCAGAGCCCGAGCAGCACGAGCGACGGCTTGGACCAGTCCGGCGAGTTGAACCAGAGCGGACCGTTGATCCCGAGGTGGGACAGCAGCGTGTTGACCGGTCCGGTGCCGGGTTTGAGCAGGTAGACGAACGCGATCGTGGCGGCCACCGGCGGTGCCAGGGCCGGCAGGTAGAAGATCGTGCGGAAGACGCCGGCACCACGCTTGAGCTGGCTGAGCAGCATCGACAGCCCGATCGCGCTGATGATGCGCACCGGGACGAAGACCGCGACCATCCACAGCGTGTTGCGCACCGACTGCAGCAGGAACGGGTCGTCGGCCATCCGCTTGTAGTTCTCGAGCCCGACCCACTGCGGCACGGTGAGCAGGTCGAACTTCGTGAACGAGAAGTAGACGGCGCTGACCAGCGGATAGAGGAAGAAGACCGCGATGCCGATCAGCAGCGGGGCTACGAACGAGAGCGTGGTGAGATTCCGGCGCAACCGCATCCTCAGCCGCCCAGGGACATGACGCTGTTCATCTGCTTGTCCGCGTCCGCGATCCCGGCGTCGAGATCCTTGACCTTGTCCGACTGCCACTTCACGGTGAAGGCCTGGAACGTCTCCTGGTACGCGGGCCCGGACGCGCTCGGCGGCGTGGTCGACGAGTTCGGGCTGGCGAAGATGTCCATGAAAGTCTTGAAGTCAGGATCCGCGGCCAGCGTCGGGTCGCCCATCGTGCCCGTGGTCGTGGGCAGGTTCCTGAGCGAGTTCGCGAGCTTGGTGATCGTCGCGTCGTTCGTGGTCAGGTATTTGATGAGCTCCCAGGCCGCCTCGGGGTTCTTGGCGTTCTTCGAGATGCCCATGATGTTGCCGGTGACGTAACCGCCGCCGTATTTCGCCGGGTCGCTCGTGGGCAGCGGCGCGACGCCGTACTTCAGGTTCGGCGACTGGTCCTTGAGGAACGCGAGCCGGTATTCGGCGTCGACGTTGATCGCGACCTGGCCCTTCTGGAACGCGTTGTCGGCGCTGAACTCGTCACCCAGCCCGGCGCGGAACTTCTGCAGGTTGTCGTAGCCGTACCAGTCGACGAGGTTCTTCTGCCAGGCCAGCAACGTCTTCCAGGCGGGATCGGCGGCGACCGCGGACTTGCCGTCGTCGGTCAGCCACTTCGCGCCCACGGCGGGGGCGAGGTGCGACGGGACGTTCTCGTAGAAATCGAACAGCGGCAGGTAGCCGACCGTTTTCAGGGAACCGTCCGGATTGCGTACGGTCAGCTTCTTGGCATCCTCGGTGAGCTCGTCCAGAGTCTTCGGCGGACCGGCGATCCCGGCCTTGGCGAAGAGGTCCTTGTTGTAATAGATGCCGTACGCGTCCGCGAGGAACGGCATCGCGCACCGCTTCCCACCGAACTCCGTGTACTGCCGGGTCGTGGCGTTGAGCGTGTCGAGATCCACATTGTCCCGCTTGATGTACGCGGACAGGTCCACCCAGGCCCCCGACGAGCAGAACTTGCCGACGATGTCCGTGGAGTAGGACAAGCCGATGTCGGGGCCGTTGCCCGCGCCGATGGCCTGCGTGACCTTCGAGTCGTCCTGACCGGACTTCACCGTCACCTTGATCTTCGGGTGGCTGCTCTCGAAGTCCTTGATCACGGCGTCGACCGCGTCGGCCTCCCGCTCGGAGAAGAAGTGCCACAGCTCGACCGTGCCGGACACCTCCGTACCCGGATCGGCGATCTTCTGTTCCTTGGTTCCGGGCGTGCAGGCGGTGAGCAGAAGGACCGCCGTGGCGGCGGCGATGACCGATTTTTGGGCAGGAGGTATCCGCTTGTTCACCAGGGGTCCTCTCGGAAAAGCGTTAGTTGTCGCGAATTTCGGCGATCAATGCCTCTCGGACGGCGCTGAGGCCGGCGTCGAGGGTGCCGAGCAGCACCGCGTCGTCGTCGATGGAGGTGACGGCGATGGTGCTCTCCAGCGGGGCGGCCCGGCGGACCGCGGCGGTGACCGCGGTCAGCAGGGTTTCGCCCCCGGCGTGCGCGACCGGACCCGCGAGGACGACGAGCGAGGGGTCGAGCACGGCGATCACGGCGGCCAGTCCGACCGAGATCCGGTCCGCGAGCTGGCCGAAGAACTCCCCTGCCGCGCCCGGATCGGCCGCGGCGGAGGTGACGACTTCGAGCGGGGTGGTGCCGGTGATGCCGTGTTCCTGGCCGAGGGCGAGGACAGCCGCGCCGCCCACCAGGTCCTGCAGGTCGATCTTGCGATGGGTGGAGTCGGGGGCGTACAGCGGCATGTAGCCGATCTCGCCGGCGCCGCCGCGGGCGCCGCGCATCAGGGTGCCGCCGAGGTCGATCGCGAGGCCGAGACCCTCCTGGCCGAGCCAGAGCAGGGCGAAGCCGTCCGCGTCGCGCCCCACGCCACGACGGCGCTCGGCGATGGCAGCGAGGTTGACGTCGTTGTCGACGCCGATCCGGGTGCCCAGGGCCGCGGCGATCTCGGGGATCAGGCCGGGGCGGGCGAAGCCGTGGACGTCGACGTGGCGGATGGTCTCCGCGCGGGAGTCGTACGAGCCGGCCACGCCGAGCTGCACGTGGTGGATGCCGTCCTCCGGGATGCCGGCCTCGTCGCGCAGTGCCGCCACGACCTCGACCAGGGCGTCCTTCGGGTCCGTGTGCAGGAAGTCGACGTTGCGCTCGATCCTGGCGCGGACCGTTCCGGTGAGGTCGCAGAGCGCGGCGACGACGGAGGGGGCTCGGCTCGCGCCTATGTCCCGGACCGACACCGCCACGGCGTACGCTGCGTCGGGGTTGGCCGCATAGATCTCCGCGTTGGGTCCCGGGCGTCCGCTGTTGTGGCCGACGACCGTGACCAGCCCGGCCTCGGTGAGCCGGCGCAGCACCTCGGAGATCGTCGGGGTCGAGAGCTCGGTGAGCTTGCGCAGATCCGCGCGGGTCAGCCCGCCCGGCTCCAGCAGGTGGGCGAGTGCCGCGCTCGCGTTCATGGCGCGAAGCAGCTTGGACGAACCCGCCAGCCGTGTCACCAGGGCCCCCTCGGCATTGGCAAATGATCTAACAATTAACGGAAACGTAGGGCCTGGTCAGCCCGTACGTCAAGGGGCGGGCCTCCACGGAGGTCTATTGCTTAATCAGTTTTACTATTCTAGGGTCGGCGCTCATCCCCATCGATGGCATCCCACTCCATCCCCCACGAGGAGCGCCATGACCCGCAAGAGAACGCTGGCCTATGCCCTGGGCGCGGTAATCGTGCCCGCCGCCGCAGTCGCATACGGCCTGCTCCCGGCCAGTGCGGCGACCGCCGGATCGATCACCGGCATCGGCGGCAAGTGCGTCGAGGTCGCGTCCGCCAGCACCACCAATGGCGCCGCGATCCAGATCAACACGTGCACGAGCGGCTCCGGCCAGATCTGGACGACCGGCAACACCGACAATTCCCTCAAGGTGCTCGGCAAGTGCATGGACGTCACCAGCGCGTCCACGGCCAACGGCGCCAAGGTCCAGCTCTACGACTGCAACGGCACCGCGGCCCAGAAGTGGACCGCGGGCAGCACCGGCACGCTGATCAACACCGGCTCCGGCAAGTGCCTCGACGCCACCGATCAGAGCTCGGCCAACGGCACCCGCCTGCAGATCTGGACCTGCGGCACGACCGCCAACCAGAAGTGGACGCTGCCCGGTGGCGGCAGCACACCGACCACTTCGCCCACGACTACGCCGCCTGCCACGGGCGTCGGCCTGGACAACGCGGCGAAGAAGGACGTGGCGATGCAGATCGTCTCCGCCGCCGAGAACTCGTCGCTGGACTGGCGTGCCCAGTTCAAGTACATCGAGGACATCGGTGACGGTCGCGGCTACACCGCCGGGATCATCGGCTTCTGTTCGGGTACGGGTGACATGCTCGAACTTGTCGAGGCGTACACGGCCACCAAGCCCAGCAACGTGCTCGCCAAGTACCTCCCGGCCCTGCGCAACGTCGACGGCACCGACTCGCACGCCGGGCTCGACCCCAACTTCCCCGCCGACTGGCGTACGGCCGCCGCCGACACCGTCTTCCAGGCGGCCCAGGAGTCGGAGCGTGACCGCGTCTACTTCAACCCCTCGGTCCGCGACGGCAAGAGCGACGGCGTCCGCGCCCTCGGCCAGTTCATCTACTACGACGCCTCGGTCATGCACGGCTACGAGGGCATGCGGCAGATCCGCACCCGCGCGCTCGCCAAGGCCAAGCCCCCGGCGCAGGGCGGCAACGAGACCACCTGGCTCAACGCCTTCCTCGACGAGCGCGTCATCGAGATGAAGAAGGAAGATGCCCACTCGGACACCAGCCGAGTGGACACCGGACAGCGCGTCTTCCTCCGGAACAGCAACTTCGACCTGAACACCCCGCTCGACTTCGCCGTCTACGGCGAGTCCTTTCACATCAACTGATCACTGGTGAAGCTCGCCTCCGTTCGGGAGGCGAGCTTCACGGCATGCGACGCGGTCCTGTTCGGGCACGCCGGACAGCGTCACGATCAGGGAATCGATGGGTGCGAGGTCGGCGGCGAGGCTGGTCACGGCCGTCGCGTCGTTGCCGTCCAGTTGGTGAGCGCTTCCGTGCCGAGTTCCTCGACCGCCGGCGTGCTGCGCTCGGCTCTCCTGACCACCTAGGTTCGGTTCCAGGTCCAGGCATAGCCGCTGTCCTCGACCGAGAGGCCGGCGTCGCACAGATCGAGCGGGCGGAAGGTGTCGACCATGACGGCCAGTTCGTCGAAGGCCTCGGCGCCGATCGCCCGCTCGACCGCGCCCGGCTGGGGCCCGTGGGTGAAGCCGGACGGGTGGAGCGAGATCGAGCCCTGTTCGATGCCCGAGCCGCGGCGGGCCTCGTAGTTGCCGCCGGTGTAGAACATCATCTCGTCGGAGTCGACGTTGTGATGGTTGTACGGCACCGGGATCGCCAGCGGGTGATAGTCGACCTTGCGGGGCACGAACGAGCAGACCACGAAGTTGGGGCCCTCGAACGTCTGGTGCACGGGCGGGGGCTGGTGCACGCGGCCGGTGATCGGTTCGAAGTCGTGGATCGAGAACGCCCACGGGTAGAGGCAGCCGTCCCAGCCGACGACGTCGAAGGGGTGGTGGGCGTACACGTGGCGGGTCCAGCCCGCACGGTGCCGCACGTACACCTCGACGTCCTCGCCATCGACCTGCAGAGGCGCAACGGGCGCGCGCTGATCACGTTCGCAGTAGGGGGCGTGTTCGAGGAATTGCCCGCGTACGGAGAGATAACGCTTGGGGGGTCCGATGTGCCCGGTCGCCTCGATGGTGAGAATCCGGACAAGTCCTTCGGGCACGATTCGGTGCACGACCGAGGTCGGAATGACGACATAGTCGCCGGCTCCGACGGAGAGCGCGCCGAAGGTCGTCTCGATCGTCGCCGAGCCCTCCTCGATGTAGAGGCACTCGTCGCCGACCGCGTTGCGATAGAGCGGTGACGGGCGGTCCGCGATCGCGTAGCCGATCCGTACATCGCCGTTGGCGAGCAGTGGAATCCGGCCCAGCACGGCGTCGGCCGGGCCGGCGCCGAGCTTGTGCGTGCGCAGGTGCCGGGGCTTGAGCGGCAGATTCGGGGTCTGTCCGCCGCCCGGGTGCTCGTAGACCTCGGCCGCCGTGATCGCCGTCGGCGGATAGCGGTGATAGAGCAGCGACGAGTCGGAGGAGAAGCCCTCCTGACCCATGAGCTCCTCGGCATAGAGTCCGCCGTCCGGCCGGCGGAACTGGGTGTGCCGCTTGCGGGGGATCTCCCCGGCAGTGCGGTAGTAGGGCATCGTTGCCACCACCCTTAGGAAACTGACATTACGGACGGTGTTGTCCGGCTCTCGCAGCGTCCATTAGGTTCAGTTTCGTGTCAACGCTGGTGCCGCCGCTCTTCGCAGGGCTCGTGGACGACGCTTCCGTGCTTCCGCCGGGCGTCGTCACGGTGGCTGACGCCGTCGACGCCCACCGCAAGCACCTGGCCGCCTGGTATGCGCCGATGATCGGTGCGCTGCTCGTGCCCGCGTCGCAAGCGGCCTTCGAGGTGTCACCCCGCGGTCTCTCCGTCGCCGTGGTGAACGACGGCCCGATCGGCGCCCTCCCGCCGGCCGTCGCGAAGTTACGGGCGAGCGGCGCGGTGGTCGGCCAGGTCGAAGCGCTGGTCGCGCGGCGCGGTGAGGACCCCCAACCCGGCCTGGTCGCGCTGCGGGAGTTCGCTGCCGGCGAGAACGACCTCGATGTGTACGCCGAGATCCCGCTGAGCTGGGGCCTGCTCGCCGCCCTCGACACCCTCGCCTCGGCGCAACCGGGTCCGGCCATCCGTCCCAAGTTCCGCATCGGCGGGCTGGCCGCGGAGCTCTTCCCCACCCCGGTCGAGCTGGCCGCCGTCATCTGCGCCTGCCGCGACCGGGACCTGCGGTTCAAACTCGCCGCCGGGATGCGGCACGCTCTGCGGCACACCGACCCGGAGACCGGCTTCACCCATCACGGCTTCCTCAACGTGCTGGTCGCCGCCGCGCTGGCGGTGGACGGCGGGGAGGTGGCCGATGTCGCGGAGGTGCTCGCGGCCACCCATCCGGTGCCGCTCGTCGAGCCCGCCCGGGCCCGGCGCGCCCAGCAGCGGCCGCTCTGCGTCGGGTTCGGCACCGTCAACGTGCTGGAGCCGCTGACCGAGCTGGTCCGCCTCGGCCTGGTCAACGGGGGCTACGAATGACACTTTTCGGGCTCGACAACCTTCCTTACGGCGTTTTTTCTGTTAAATCGGGCGTCAGGAGGATCGGTGTCCGGTTCGGCGACGCCGTGCTGGACCTGACCCACCTGGGCGGGGTCTTCCAGCAGCCCACGCTCAACCCGCTGATGTCCCTCGGCCATCCACGCTGGGCCGAACTGCGCGCCCAGATCACTGAGCAGGCGCCGGACCTGCCCAGGATCCCGCTCGACACGGTGAGCCTCCACCTGCCGTTCGACGTCGCCGACTACACCGACTTCTACTCCTCCGAGCACCACGCCACGAACGTCAGCCGGATCCTGCGCCCGAACAACCCGGGTCTGCCACCGGCGTGGAAGCGGCTCCCGATCGGCTATCACGGCAGGTCCGCGACGGTCGTGGTCTCCGGCACGCCCGTCGAGCGCCCGCACGGGCAGCTGGGCGTGGACGTCTTCGGGCCCTCCGAGCGGCTCGACATCGAGGCCGAGGTGGGCTTTGTCGTGGGCACACCGGGCCGGCGCATCGCCACGGGGGACTTCGCCGAGCACGTCTTCGGCGTGGTGCTGGTCAACGACTGGTCGGCCCGGGACATCCAGGCGTTCGAGAACCAGCCGCTCGGTCCGTTCCTGTCCAAGTCGTTCGCCACGTCGGTGTCCCCGTGGGTGGTGCCGCTGGACGCGTTCGCGTCGCTGGCCGCCCCGGCGCAGGATCCGCGGCCCCAGCCGTACCTGCTGCCGCCCGGTCCCGCACTTGATGTTGACCTGCGGGTGGAATGGAACGACACCGAGGTCAGCAACCCGCCGTACGCCCAGATGTACTGGACGGCCGCGCAACAACTCGCCCACCTCACCGTCAACGGCGCCTCGGTGCGCACCGGCGACCTCTACGCCTCGGGCACGGTTTCCGGCCCGGCCCGGGAGCAGGCGGGCTCGTTCCTGGAGCTGACCAGCAACGGTGAGCAGCCGGTCAAGCTCGCCGACGGCGCCGAGCGTTCCTTCCTGCTGGACGGCGACACCGTCACGATCAGCGCCACGGCAGCCGGTGCGGGTGGTGCAAGAATCGGCCTCGGTGAGGTAACCGGAACTGTCTGTCCCTAGTCGGCGACTCCCCGTACGGTTACCCCATGTCCACGGTCGCGGTGACCCGCCTGATCGAGGCACCCGTCGTCACGGTCTGGCGTGTCTTCACCGACCTGCCCCGCCGCCGCGAATGGCTGTCCACGGTCACCAGGGTCGACATGCTCACCCAGGGACCCTTCGGGCGCGGCACGGTCTGGCGCGAAACGCGGACCATGGCCGACGGCGGCGAGGTCACCGAGGAATTCCGGGTACGCGAATGCGCCATCCCGGAACGCTTCGTGGTCGCCTCCCCGGGCCTCGGCGCCGACTATCGCATGACGTACTCGTTCACGCCGGTGATCGAGGGCCGGCACCGCGGCGGCACGATGGTCACCGTGGTCCAGGACGGCAGCCCCACCGCTCCCGCCGGACGGTTGCTGGCGTTGGTGTTCGGGGGGCTTGCCGCGCGTACGGTCGAGGGTGCCCTCCGCCGTGACCTGGACGACCTGGCCGCGGCCGCCTGAAATAGGGTCCGGGGGTGACCCGGAAACCGCTCGGCGTGCTGACTGCGATCGTCTTGCTCGCCGTCGCCGTCCTGATCGGCTGGCGGGTGCTGCGCCCGGCGGAGGTCGTGGAGGCGGCGAAGGACCCCTACCCGGTGGCCCAGATCCTGCCCGCGGGCGTGACCGGCAAGACCACGCTGGCCCCGCTGATCGTTGACGGACGCCTCCGGGTGTATGCGGGCGAGCGCTCGATCAAGGCGGACGCCCCCGTCGGAGCGCGGCTGATGATCACCCCGCGCTGGTCCTACCGGCGCTGGCCCGCGAAGCTCAGCGGGCTGGTCGCGATCGGCGCCACGGTCGTGAGCCGGTGGGACGACGGGTTGCTGGTCGCGCTCGATGGGCGTACGGGGAAGGTGCTCTGGAAAGCGAACGGCCCGGCGGCGGCAGCCTTCACCGGCCGCACGGGTTCCGACGCGGTCTACGCACCCCCCGGCCTGTTCACCTCGGACAGCAGCGTCCTGACCCTCGACCGCAAACAACTGACGGCATGGTCCGTTTCGGACGGCACCCAGCGCTGGAGCACCCCTCTCCCGGCGGGCTGCAGCGCCGGCTTCACCACCGTCGGCGGCAGCTTCGCGTGCGGCGAGGGCGCCTGGGACATCGCCACCGGAAAACCGCTGCGCTCCTGGCCGGTCGGCCCGTCAACCCCGGTGGGCTGCGAGGTGGCCAGCTCCGCCTGCCCCGGCCTGCGCGACGCGGCCGGCCAGGAATGGGACGTCACCACGGCCGAGCCCACCACCGGCGGACTGCACCTCACCACGGACGGGGGCGCGGTCACCGCATCGGGCACGGCCGTCTGGCGCTGGCCTTCCCGAGCCACGATCCTGGGGGTACGCGGGGAGCACGTCATCCTGCTCGCCGGCGTCGACCTCGTCGTGCTGGACGCCCGAACCGGCGCTCAACTGTCGCGCTTCCCGCTCTACGTCTCCGACGAGCGCGTCGAGCCGTGGAAGCCGTACCGCTGGCAACTGACCGGCACCTGGCTGGCCCTCGAACGCCTGCGCCCGGGTGCGGGAACCGACCCGTCGGAGCCGAACCACTTCTACACGATCGACCCGGTCATCATCGCCGCGCTCTGAAAACTGTCACAGGGTCTATTTAGGATCAGAAAGAGTTCGCCGTCGGCGGCGCCCGCGAGGCGGAACGCGCGTCGCGGAGCAACGACGTGGTGTCGTCGCTCCGCTTTCGCGGTCGGTCAGTCGGTGACCGGTGCGTTGATGCGGCCGGAGGCCTTCTTCTGGTGGATGACGGCATAGGTTTCTGCGAGGTTGAGCAGCTGGGTGGCGCTCAGGTTCGCCTCCGCCCCGGCGAGGATCCGCTTCATCAGGGTCACCTTTGCTCGCAGCACGAGGTGCTTTTCCTCGTCCACCAACTTGTCCAGCTCGTCGCCGGTTGCCACAGGCGCTCCCTTCGGTCCGGCCCACCCGGGGATCGGGGTGAGCCGCAACCCCAAACGAGCGGCGGCGGCGCTGGTGACGCTTAGCCTGGCTTGATGGGCGATGCTCGGGTGGTGCTGGACGGGTTGGTGTTCGGCGAGTCGGTGCGGTGGCATGCGGGGCGGGTGTGGTTCTGCGACTGGGGTGCCGGGCAGGTTGTCCGGGTCGTCGACGGCAAATCCGAGGTGGTTGCCCGGGTGGATGATTTTCCGTTCTGCGTCGACTGGCTGCCGGACGGACGGATGCTGACCATCACCGGCCGGGGTGTGCTGCTGCGCGACGGAACGCCGTTTGCCGCGCTGGAGTCGCCTTATCCGTGGAACGACATCGCGGTGGACCGGCACGGCAACGCCTTCGTGAACAACATCGGGTACGCCTTCGGGTTGGGTGAGCCGGCGCCCGGCACGATCACCGTTGTCACCCCGGACGGCGCGAGCCGGGAGGTCGCGGCAGGCCTGGAGTTTCCCAACGGGATGGCGGTTCTCGGCGACACGCTGATTGTCGCCGAGTCCCACGCTTCGCGTCTTTCGGCCTTCGAGATCGCCGTGGACGGCACCCTGAGTCGCCGTCGCATCTGGGCCACCGTCGAGGACTCCGCTCCCGACGGCATCTTCCCGGACCCGTCCGGCGCCATCTGGTACGCCGACGTCCCCAACAAGGAATGCGCCCTGGTCCGCGAGGGCGGCGAAGTCATCCGCCGCATCCCCTTCGACCGTGGCGCCTTCGACTGCGCCCTCGCAGGCAACACCCTCTACGCGGTCATCGCCCACTACCCCAGCGATTCCCCCTCAGGCCGGCTCGTCGCCGTCGACCTCTGAGCTCAGACCAGGGTGGTGAGCAGGGCGGTCCAGGCTTCTTCGGCGGCGCCGGCGAGGGGGCCGTCGTCGCCGAGGGTGGAGGGGAGGATGGGGGGTGGGTTTTCCCGGCGGAAGCCCATCAGGCCTGCTCGGTATGCCTGGTCGATGTGGGCCGGGGCGGCGGCGAGGAGGTCCGTGCCCAGGCCTCCGAGGGTGACCAGGTCCGGGTCGAGACCGTTGACCAGGCCTGCGATGCCTCGGCCGAGGGCGGTGGCGGCGGTTGCGGTTGCTGCTGCCGGGGCCGGGTCGGTGGAGGCGATGATGCGGCGGGCGTAGGAGATGGGGTCCCGGGGCTGGTGGTGGCCGAGGAGGCGGGCGAGGGCTGAGCCGTCGACGGCGGTGCCCCAGCAGCCGTAGGCGCCGCAGGGGCATTCGACCGTGGGGTCGCCGAAGGGCATGTGGCCGAATTCGCCGGCCGCGCCGAGGGCTCCGACCAGGACGCGGCCGCCGTCGACTACGGCGCCGCCCAGGCCGGCCTCGACTCGCAGGTGGAGGGCTACCGAGGCGCCCACCGCTGCGCCCCGGTGGGATTCCGCGCTGGCGGCCAGGGTGGCGTCGTTGCCTGCCACGAAGATCCCGGCTTTGGGCCAGATCGCGGCCAGGTCGACGTTTCGCCAGTTCAGGTTGCTGGCGTCGAGCATGAGGTCGCGGGAGACGGTGCCGGGGACCGCGATGCCGATGCCGCGGATGCGGTCGCCGTATTCCGTGCGGAGGCGGGACACCGCGGCGCCGACTGCCGCGACCACTTCGTCGCCGGTGCGGTCGCCGAGGTCTTCGCGGACGGTGGCCAGGGCGGCGCCGCCGAGTTCGACCACGTCGACCCGCCACTGTTCGTGGGTGATGGAGGTGGCGGCGATGAGGGGGCCGCGTGGGTGCGGGATGAGTGCCGTGGTCGGGCGGCCCCGGGAACCGCTCGGTGCCGCCGGCGTCTCGGCCAGGAGCTCGGCGTGGCCCAGCCGGCCGACGAGTTCCGTGGTCGCGCCGGTGCCGACGCCGATCAGCCGGGCCGCGTCTGCCCGGGTGACGCCGGGACGGGCATGGATCACTCGCAGCAGCTCTGTTGCGCGTGTCGTCACACCGTTCCCCCTTCTTAAGCTCGGATGTAGAGCATATTCTCGTACGGTGAAGATGAACCACCGCGGTGCAATCGTCGCCCTCGGCGCTGCCTGCTTTGCCTATGTCACGGCGGAAACCATCCCTGTGGGGCTGCTACCGGAGATCGCGTCCGGTCTGCGGGTCAGCGAGGCGGACGTCGGCCTGCTGCTGACGAGCTACGCACTCGTCGCCGGTCTGACCACCATCCCGCTGACCGCGTTGACCATGCGGGTCCCGCGGCACGTGCTGCTCGCCGTCACCCTGGGAATCTTCGCGACAGCGCAGTTGGTGGCAGCTTTCGCCCCCACCTTCCTCATCCTCGCCCTGTCCCGGCTGATCTGTGCGGTGGCGCACGGCGTGTTCTGGTCGACAGTCGCGCCGGTGGCCGCCAGGCTGGCCCCGGCCGGGCAGGCGGGCAAGGCGACCGCCATGGTCTTCCTCGGCAATTCGCTGGCCCTGGTGCTCGGTGTGCCGCTCGGGACGGCGCTCGGGCAGTGGCTGGGCTGGCGGGTCGCGCTGCTCGTGCTGGCGGGGATCGGGGTCGCCTGTGTGGCGGCGTTGCTGCTGGTGCTGCCCAAGCTTCCGCCGCTGCCGCACGACCTCGCCACCCGCGCCGGCGCGCAGCTGCGTAACTCGGTGCGGATCGCCCGCTCCGGGTCGGTCGCGGTGGTCTGCCTGCTCACCCTGGCGATCGTGGTCGGGCACTTCGCTGCTTACACGTACGTCGCGCCGCTCGTGCGCCGCGATGCCGGGCTCGAGGGCGGTGGGCTGAGCCTCGTGCTGCTCGGGTACGGCGCCGCGGGCCTGCTCGGCAACTGGCTCGTCGGCCGCTGGGTGGACCGGCGCCCGCGCCCGCTGCTCACCACGCTGATCTCGGCGATCGTGGTCTCGCTGGCGCTGCTGGTGCCGGTGCTCGGGCCGGTGCCGACGATCGCGGCGATCCTGGTCTGGGGCGGGGCGTTCACGGCGCTTCCGGTGGTGCTCCAGACGACGATCATGCGGGTGGCGCCGAAGGCACGGGAGTCGGCGTCGGCGGTGTACGTGGTCGCGTTCCAGGTCGGCATCGGCGGCGGCGCGTTCCTCGGCGAGCGGATGGTCAGCAACGGCCTGCTGGCGTGGCTCCCCGTGCTGGCTGCTCTGCTCGCCCTGAGCGCCGGAGTGGTCGTGCTGCTCGCCCGCCAGACGTTCCCGTCACACGCCCCGCACCACGACGAAGCCGACGACCACGTTCTGGTGCACGCCTGATTGTGATCCTGAAGCCTTTAGTCCGCGGCTCACCGGTGAAGCTGCCTCCATGGCCTCGCTGAAGAGGCTGAATTTGATCTTGAAAAGAGGGGCCACGCACGCAGAACGAAGGGCCCGGGGATCCGTTCTCGGAGCGCCAGCTCCTGGATCCTCGGGCCCGGCCTCGACGGGAGTTGCGGTCAGCACTACCCACCGAGCTACGACATCTTGATCTTTTTAGATCGCGGCTTTCTCGGCCACTGCGAGGAACGTGTCGTTTTCTTCGGGGGTGCCGATCGTGACGCGGACGCCGTCGCCTTGGAAGGGCCGGACGATCACTCCGCGCTGCTCGCAGGCCGCACCGAAAGCAGCGGCCCGGTCGCCCAGCGGGAGCCAGACGAAGTTGGACTGGCTCGACGGGACGTCGGGGAAGATCTTGCGGATCGCCTCGGTGACCCGGGCCCGCTCGTCGACGACGATGGCGCAGCGCCGCCTGACCTCGGCCTCCTGGTCGAGGGCCGCGAGTGCGGCGGCCTGGGCGACCATGCTGGTCGAGAACGGCGTGAGCACCTTGCGGATGGCACCGGCCACCTCGGGCTGCGCCACCAGATAACCGACCCGCAGGCCCGCCAGACCCCAGGCCTTGCTCAAGGTCCGGAGAACAACAACATTCGGTCGATCACCGTACGCGCGGAGCCCGTCAGGCACGTCCGCATCGGTGACGAATTCGCGGTATGCCTCGTCGAGCACCACGAGCGTGTCGTCGGGGACGGCGTCGAGGAACCGGTCGAGCTCGTCCTTGCGGGAGCTGGTGCCGGTCGGGTTGTTGGGGTTGCAGACGATCACGAGCCTGGTCCGGTCGGTGATCGCGCCGGCCATCGCGGGGAGGTCGTGCCCGTGCGCCGCGGTGTTCGGCACGCGGACGCTGGTGGCACCCACCCCGGCGGCGATGATCGGGTACGCCTCGAACGAGCGCCACGAGTACACGACCTCGTCACCCGGCAGGCACGTCGCCTTGACCAGGTGCTCGGCGAGCGCCACCGAGCCGCCACCGGTGACGATGCGGTCAGCGTCGACGTCCAGCCAGCCGGCGAGCTTGTCGCGCAGCGCCACCGAACCGGCGTCCGGGTAGCGGTGCGACTGGGTGACCGCCTCCGCGATCGCCTCGGCCACGCCGGGCAGCGGCCCGAACGGCACCTCGTTGCTGGCCAGCTTGATCGCCTCGGCGAGGCCGAGCTCGCGGGCCACATCCGCGACGTTCCGGCCGGCCACGTACGCGGGCAGCGCGTCCAGGTCCGCGCGCGTCAACCTGGTCATCGTCGTCCTCCGGTCGGGTCGTTCTCGTTCTCGGGCTTGAGCTGCGCCGGCGGCTGGGCGTGCCCGGGCGGGGCCATGACCACCACGGTGCCGGCCGACTTGTCATGCAGGGCCTGGTGCAGCTTCTGGTCGAAGAGCACCGACCCGGAGTCGATCAACTGGGCCAGGAACCCGACGCCGTAGCAACTCCACAGCGGCGTCCACATCCCGAGCCGGCCCCAGCGCCGGAACGCCCGCCCGAAGCCGAGCGCGGAGGTGTCCTCCACCTTGACCACCTTGACCCCGAGCAGCCGTTTGCCCAGCGTCTGCCCGCTGTTGGCCAGCGCGGGGACTTCGTAGGCGAACCAGAGCGCCGTGGTCACCACCAGGATGGTCAGCATGATGTAGCTCGACCGGGCCGAGGCGGCTTCGGGCGTCGCCAGGGGGTCCTCCATCGTCGCGCGGAAGATCGGTTCCACTTCCTGCCACCACTGGTACGCCAGCCAGCCGTTCACCAGCACGTTCAGCACGAGCACCGCGACGATGTCGATCAGGCGCGCTACGAGGCGACGACCGAGCCCGGCCAGCGGGAGGCCGTGCGGGCGGGCCTGGACCTGGTAGGGGAACGGGTACGCCTGCATCGGGAAGCCGGGCGGCGGCGTCCAGCCTGCCGGGGGCGTCCATCCGGGCGGCGGCTGCCATCCCGGTTGGGGCTGCCACCCGGGCTGGGGCTGCCATCCGGGCTGGGGCTGCCATCCGGGCGGGGCCTGCCCTGGCTGAACCGCTCCTGGGTTTCCCGGGCCGGGATAAGGGGCACCGGGGTAGCCCGCGCCTGGCTGGGCCGCGCCTGGCTGACCAGCGCCTGGGTTGGTCGCGCCTGGATGACCAGCGCCTGGGTTGGTCGTGCCTGGCTGGGTTGAGTCAGGGTTGGTCGCGCCGGGGTGGGTCGGTGGGGGCTGCCAGCCGGGGGGTGCCCAGCCCGGGGGCGGGGTCCAGCCGGGGGGTGGGGTCCAGCCCTGCGGGGGTGCCCAGCCCTGCGGCGGCGTGCTGCCTGCGGCCGGATACTGCGGGCTGGGCGCAGGTGTGGGCTGCCCGATTTGTACGGCCTGGGAGGCGGGCGCAGGATCGGGGTCGGGGGTCGGGGGCTCCTCGGCGGGCGGGGGGCCGTCGGGCGGGGTCTGGTCCGCCGGGATCGCCTTGCCGAGCCAGCCCTCGCCGTCCCACCAGCGCTGGGTCTCGGGGTCGGCCGGGTCCTTGTACCAACCGGCGGAAAGCGAACTCATGGCGCAACCTTTATCACGACTGTCCCTGCGGCCTTGTCGTGCAGGGTCTGCTGGTAGGGCTTGTCCGACAGTTGCCAGAGGCCGTCCACGAAGCTGAAGAACGGGACGAGGCCACCGACGAATTCCACCAGGTAGCGCTTGGCGGCGCGGCCCCGGGTGAGCTTGGCGCCGGGTTCGAGCGGGACCACCTGGAGCTTGAGCCACTTCTTGCCGAACGTCTGGCCGCCGCGGTACATCATCTCGACGTAGTAGACGTAGTACGCGATGAGGACGAACAGGACGAGACCCAGCTCCAGCAGCAGGAACGGGACGAAGAGATCGTCGATGAAGGCGCTCGGGTCCGGCGTTGCGTACGGGTCGCTGTAGGTCGTCGCCATGTTGTCGAACGTGCTGGTGATCAGCCAGATGTAGATCGGCAGGAACAGCACGGTCGCCACGGCCGACAGGAGAGCGCTGTCGATCATGTACGCCAGCAGGCGCGTCCCGAAGTCGGCCAGCGGCCGTCCGTCGGGGCTCAGCGGCACCGGCATCGGCCGATAGCCGTGCGGCCCCGATCCGGGAGGCGGCGGCCAGTAACCGCCGGGCGGGGGCGGGCCGTACCCGGACGGCGGCGGGCCGTACCCGGCTGGCGGCCCGTATCCGGGCTGGGGCGGGCCATAACCGCCGGGCTGGGGTGGCACGTGGCCGGTCGGCTGGGGCGGGCCGTAGCCCGGCTGGGGTGGGGGGAGGGCGCCGGGCGGCGCCGGGGCGCCGACCGGCCCGGTGCCGGGCCGGCCCGCGTCCGGGGCGTCGTCTTGTGCTGCGGTCACGCTGACAGTGTTACAGGTTTCCGCGAAGCTCTTGTTCCCGCTCGATGGCCTCGAAGAGCGCCTTGAAGTTGCCCTTGCCGAAGCCGAGTGACCCATGTCGCTCGATCAGCTCGAAGAAGACCGTCGGCCGGTCCTGGACCGGCCGCGTGAAGATCTGCAGCAGGTAACCGTCCTCGTCCCGGTCGACCAGGATCGAGCGCTTCTTCAGCTCCTCGATCGGGGCCCGCACCTCGCCGATGCGCGCCCGCAGTTCCGGGTCGTCGTAGTACGAGTCGGGGGTGTCCAGGAACTCACATCCGGCGGCCCGCATCGCGTCGACGCTGGCGATGATGTCGTTGGTCGCGACGGCGACGTGCTGGGCGCCCGGGCCGCCGTAGAACTCGAGGTACTCGTCGATCTGCGACTTGCGCTGGGAGACGGCGGGCTCGTTGAGCGGGAACTTCACCTTGCGGGTGCCGTCCGCGACGACCTTGCTCATCAGGGCCGAGTAGTCCGTGGCGATGTCGTCGCCGATGAACTCGGCCATGTTGGTGAAGCCCATCACGCGGCGGTAGAACTCCACCCACTCGTCCATCTTGCCGAGCTCGACGTTGCCGACGACGTGGTCGACCGCCTGGAAGAAGCGCTTGGGCTGCAGGCCGGCGTCGATGGCGGGCTGCCGGTCGACGATCGGGCCGCGGGCCACGAAGCCGGGCAGGAACGGGCCCTCGTAACCGGACCGGTCGATCAGGGTGTGCAGGGTGTCGCCGTACGTCGAGATCGCCGCGACCCGGATCGTGCCGTGCTCATCCTTGACGTCGTGCGGCTCGGTGACCCCGCGGGCGCCGGCCGCGACGGCGTGGGCGTACGCCTTGTCGACGTCCGGGACGGCCAGGGCGATGTCCCGGATGCCATCGCTGTGCTTGGCGACGTGATCGCTGCCCGGGGCTCCGGCGTGGACGGCGCCCGTGATCAGGAACCGGGCGTTTCCGCTGACCAGGACGTACTCGGCGTGGTCGCGGTAACCCTGCTCGGGCCCGCGGTACGCCACGCAGGTCATCCCGAACGCGGTCGAGTAGTAGTGGGCCGCCTGCTTCGCGTTGCCCACGAGGAACTGGAGGTGGTCGACGCCCTTGACGGGAAAGACGTCCTCGGTCGATGTGGCGTTCTCCAGCGTCTGCGTCATGAGGTGACGTTGACGCAGGTCACAGCGCTGGGCAACAGTGGGAATTTCCGTTGGTCAGTCTGCACATTCGGTAGGGTCTGAAGTCACTATGGCTGTACAAGATGTCCACCTCGACGCGCTCGATGGTCAACTCCTGGGACTGCTCACCGAGGAGCCGCGCATCGGCGTGCTCGAGATCTCGCGACGCCTCGGCGTCGCCCGCGGCACGGCACAGGCCAGGCTGGACAAGTTGCTCGCCCGCGGAGCGATACGCGGCTTCGGCCCGGAGGTGTCACCGGCCGCCATCGGGTTCGGGGTGATGAGCTTCGTGACCCTGGAGATCTCCCAGCGCTACGGGCACGCCGCGGTCACCGCCCACCTGGCGGAGATCCCGGAGGTGCTGGAGGCGCACACGATCACGGGCAGCGGCGACCTGATGTGCCGGATCGTGGCCCGGTCCAACGCCGACCTCCAACGGGTGATCGATCAGATCGTCGGGTACGCGGGCATCGTCCGCGCCTCCACGATCGTCGCGCTCGCCGAGCAGATTCCGTACC
Source organism: Winogradskya consettensis (assembly GCF_018332715.1). GTDB lineage: Bacteria > Actinomycetota > Actinomycetes > Mycobacteriales > Micromonosporaceae > Actinoplanes > Actinoplanes consettensis. The sequence continues at coordinate 39,366 of NZ_BOQP01000002.1, forward strand.
GGACGATGCCCCTGGTCAGAGCCGCCAGCGGGGCATAAGGCTCCGACACGGGCTTATCGGGCTGATTCCCCCGCGCTGTGGATCTCAGTACCGTGTCGGACGTGGCATCTACCGGCGCGAAGGGCGCGGCTCTCATCGGCGTCGTGGCTGTCGTCGTGCTGGCCACCACCGGAGTGTGGAACCCCTGGCCGAACGTCTGGTCGTGGGTGACCCAGAGCGACCCGATCGCCGAGGGGGTCGCGAGCTGGCAGGCCCCGATCGGTGGCTCCCCGCACAGCATCACGATCACCGGCGGCTCGGTGATCGTCGAATACCGCACTTCCGTCGAGGCGTACGGCCTGACCGCCGGCGTGAAGCTCTGGAAGTCCGACGCCGACTGGGCCGGGGTCGCCGGAAGCGGCGGTGACGCCGTGGTCGTGGTCGGCCGCCTGCTCACCAAGGGTTACGAGGTGCTCGACCCCGCCACGGGAGCGGTCCGGCGCCGCGACACCGACGCGACGGCGGTCTGGACGTATTCGGACATGATCCTCGACATGCGCTGCCTGAAGGCCGGGGCGTGCGAGCTGAGCGCGTGGGAGCCGCACGGCAGCAAACCGGAGTGGACGGTGTCGACGCCCGGTATCGGCTTCGTGCTCAACGCGTCGAACCCGGATCTGCCCGACACCCAGCCGATCAGCGCCGCGCAGATCGACTCCCACGCCGCCGGCCCGCAGGCGCTGCCCGACCTGATCGGGCTCCCCGGCGACGGCAGGATCCAGGTCATCGACACCGCGCGGGGACGGGTGTCGCAGACCCGCACGCCCGCCCGCGACCAGCGCGTCGCGGTCGTCGGCAGCCGGGTGCTCACGGTCACGGGGGAGGCGCGTGACGGCACTTGCTACTACGACGTGACCGCCCATGACCCACCGAACGGGCGGACGGTGTGGCAGCGCGACGGGCTCAATCTGCGTACGGCGGACAACGGCTCGGACTGCAAGCAGGAACGGGACCCGGCCGGCGGCTCCGATGTGGTGCTCGGCGTCGACCCGTACGGGCGGCAGGAGCTGATCGCCGCGCACGACGGGCGCAACCTGTGGCGCGGTGAGGACGGGCAGAACGTGCTCGCCGTCAACAACTCGTACGCGCTCATCCGCAGCGCCGACAGCAAGACCCTGACCGCGCGGTCGTTCGGCCGGGGTTCGGTGGCGTGGCGGCGACCCGTCACCGCGGAATCGTCGGCGGGGATCACCACGTATGCCGCGATCATCTCCGATCCCAAGGCCGGGCGGCTGGTGGCGGTGAGTCCGCGTAACGGGGACGTGCTGATCGAGGCGCGTACCGATGCCAAGGTCTTCGCGGCCGGTCCGGCAGGCCTGATCCTGGTCTCCGGCCGGGACATGGCATACCTCCCATACCGGGCAACACCCGCGAAGTGACCCAGCTGGTTGGCACCCTCGGCGGGCGCTGGCCTAGGCTTTCCGGTCATGAGCAGAGCCGCCGCTTTCTCGTACTCGCCGTTGCTCCCCATCGGTGACGACACGACCGAATACCGCCTGCTCGCGGACGAGGGCGTCGACGTCGTCGAGGGCCCCGGTGGCCGGCGGTTCCTCACCGTGGAGCCCGAGCTGCTGACGCTGCTCACCGCCGAGGCCATGCACGACATCGCGCATTTCCTGCGCCCCGCGCACCTCGCCCAGCTGCGGTCCATCATCGACGACCCGAAGGCCTCGCCGAACGACCGGTTCGTCGCGCTCGACCTGCTGCGCAACGCGAACATCGCGGCCGGTGGCGTGCTGCCGATGTGCCAGGACACCGGCACGGCGATCGTCATGGGCAAGCGCGGCCGGCACGTGCTGACCGACGGCTCCGACGAGGAAGCCATCGCGCGCGGGGTCTACGAGGCGTACACCCGGCTCAACCTGCGGTATTCGCAGCTCGCTCCGCTGACCATGTGGGACGAGAAGAACACCGGGAGCAACCTTCCGGCGCAGATCGAGCTGTACGCGGAGGATCCCGGCGGCCAGCCCGACGCGTACAAATTCCTGTTCATGGCCAAGGGCGGCGGCTCGGCGAACAAGTCGTACCTCTATCAGGAGACCAAGGCGCTGCTGAACCCGGCGCGGATGATGGAGTTCCTCGACGAGAAGCTGCGGCTGATCGGCACGTCCGCCTGCCCGCCGTACCATCTCGCCGTCGTCATCGGTGGCACCAGCGGCGAGCACGCCCTCAAGACGGCGAAGCTCGCGAGCGCGAAGTACCTCGACAACCTGCCCCGCTCGGGCTCGATGACCGGTCACGGCTTTCGCGACGTGGAGCTGGAGGCGGCGGTCCTCGAGCTGACCCGCGACTTCGGCATCGGCGCCCAGTTCGGCGGTCGCTACTTCTGCCACGACGTGCGGGTGATCCGGTTGCCCCGGCACGGCGCGTCCTGCCCGGTGGCCATCGCCGTCTCCTGCTCCGCCGACCGCCAGGCGCTCGCCAAGATCACCCCTTCGGGTGTCTGGCTGGAGCGGCTCGAGCCCGACCCGGCCCGGTTCATGCCCGACGTCACCGACGACGGACTCGAGACCGACGAGGTGGTCCGGGTCGACCTGCGCCGCCCGATGGACGAGATCCGCGCGGAGCTGTCGAAATACCCCGTGAAGACCCGGCTGTCGCTGACCGGCCCGCTGGTCGTGGCCCGCGACATCGCCCACGCCAAGATCGCCGAGCGGCTGGACGCGGGCGAGCCGATGCCGCAGTACCTACGCGATCACGCGGTCTACTACGCAGGACCGGCCAAGACCCCCGAGGGGTACGCCTCCGGCTCCTTCGGACCGACCACTGCCGGCCGCATGGACGCGTACGTCGAGAAGTTCCAGGCAGCGGGTGGTTCCCTGGTCATGCTGGCGAAGGGCAACCGGTCGGGCCAGGTGACCCGGGCCTGTCAGTCGTACGGCGGCTTCTACCTGGGCTCGATCGGCGGCCCGGCGGCCCGGCTGGCCCAGGACTGCATCCGCCACGTCGAGGTGCTGGAATACCCCGAGCTCGGCATGGAGGCCGTGTGGCGCATCGAGGTGGAGGACTTCCCGGCCTTCATCGTGATGGACGACAAGGGCAACGACTTCTTCTCCGAGGTCACCAAGCCGGTCCTGAGCATCGGCCGCCGCTGAGCCGCTGAGCCGCTGAGGCCGATCAGGTCGCGCAGAAGCCGGTCACCGGGGTCATCCACTCCGTGATCTGGGCCTCGATGGTCTTCTCGAAGTCCTTCTCGGTCTTGATCTTGTCGAAGAACTTGGTGTCCGTGGCGCTGGCGGTGAGCTTGGCAGCCGAGGCGGCACCGGCGTCCTGGATCTTCGGATCCTGGGCCGCGGCGGTCTCCTTCTTCAGCTGGGCGCCGGCATCCTTGAGCTGCTTGCCCGCTGCCTTCTCGGCGGCGTCGGCTTCCTTGGTCTGCTTCTTCTCCTTGTACGCGATCATCTTGCCGATCTCCGTACCGAAGTCCTCGAGCTCGGTGTTGTAGATCTTCGTGACCTTGGCGCAGACCGCCCTGGTGTTCGCCGAGTAGTCCGGCGGCGGGGTCGTCGACGCCGGCGCCGACGAGGGTGTGACGATCGTCGGGGCCTCGGTCGCGGAGTCCGTGTCGCCGTCGCTGCTGCAGGCCGCTCCGCTGAGAAGCAGTCCACCGAACGTCACGGCGATGAGGGCGCGTCGCATAAAGATCCTGTTCGTCGGGGAAGTCCAAAAACCCCGCCGACGATACTTCCGCAGCTAGTCGCCGTCCAACTTCGCACAGCGACGGCCCCACGATGAACAGCTCGCCCACCATCCGGTGGACGAGCTGAACACCCCCGTTACGACCGCCCCGCCCCGTAGGGGGTGTCGGGTGCAGGAGCGGAGCGGCCGTTGCTCCCACAGAGTGTCTTGTGGCTCTCTCGTTCCACTGTCGTTGCGCTCTCACCGGCTAAGGTCGGAAATCGATGAGGCTCGGAGGTGGCGCGGTGCGGTTCGGCATTCTGGGGCCGCTCGTGGTGACCGACGACGCCCGCGAGGTCGCGATCACCGCGGGGCGGGACCGCACGGTTCTGGCGTTGCTGCTGCTGCAGCCCGGCCGGATCGTCGGTGTCGAGGAGCTGATCGACGCGGTGTGGGGCGACGACCCGCCCGTGACCGCCCGCGGTCAGTTGCAGACCTGTGTGTCGCGGCTGCGACGGGCGCTGCCGTGGGACGTGATCCGCACCGACCCGGCGGGATACGGCATCGCGGTGTCGCCGGACGACCTGGACGCCGGCCTGTTCACCCGGCTCACCACGCGGGCCGGCACCGATCCGGAGCGATATCGGCAGGCCCTGGCTCTGTGGCGCGGCCCTGCGCTCGCCGGGATCGAGGCCCGTGCCGTGCGCCGGCTCGCCGCCGTCCTCGACGAGCAGCGCGGTAACGCGGTCGAGGAGTGGATCGATCTCGAGCTGACAGCGGGGCGGGAGCGGGAGCTCGTCGCCGAGCTGACCGGCCTGGTCGAGGCATATCCGCTGCGGGAGCGGCTGCGCGCGCAGTTGATGCTCGCCCTGCATCGACTTGGCCGGCGCGCCGAGGCGCTCGCGGAATACCGCCGGGCTCGTCAGATCCTCCAGGAGCGGCTGGGCATCCAGCCGGGCCCGGAGCTGCAGGATCTGCATCGCCGCGTGCTGACCGGGGCCGACGAACCGGCCCCGGGCCAGGCCGGTGGCAAGACGGTCCGTAGCCTGCCCCGGACCGTCGGCGACTTCACCGGCCGGGACGAGACAGTGGACCGGCTAGTGGGTGCCGCGGCGCAGACCACGCTGCTGACGGTCGACGGGATGGCCGGGAGCGGCAAGACGACGCTGGCGTTGCGGGTCGCGGAGCTGCTCGCGGACGCGTACCCGGATGCCCAGCTCTTTCTCGATCTGCAGGGGCACAGCGAGGGCCGGCCGCTCGACCCGGCCGCGGCGGTGCTCGCCCTGCTGCGCCAGCTGGGCGTCGAGATGGACAGGGTGCCGCCCGGGCTGGACGCGCAGGCCGGTCTGTGGCGCTCCGAGCTGGCCCGCCGCCGGGCGCTGGTGATCCTGGACAACGCCGCGTCCAGCGCCCAGGTGCTCCCGCTGCTGCCGGCCTCGCCGTCGAACCTCGTCGTGGTGACCAGCCGGCGCAGACTGCTCGGCCTCGACGGCGGGCACCCCGAGTCACTGCCGGTCCTCGAGGAGGCGGAAGCCGTCGCGTTGCTCGGCCGGATCGTCGGTGAGCGGGTCGCCGCCGAGCCGGAGGCCGCCCTGGACCTCGTCCGGCGCTGCGGTTGCCTGCCGCTCGCGATCCGGCTCGCCGGGTCCCGGCTCGCCCACCGGCCACGATGGGCGGTGCACGATCTCGTCGGGCGGCTGTGGGAGTCGGCGCTTCCGGAGCTGGCGGCCGAGGACCGCAGCGTCGTGAACGCGTTCGCCCTGTCGTACGGTCAGCTGCCGGAGCCCGATCAGCAGTTGTTCCGGCTGCTCGGCCTGCATCCCGCCGACCGGTTCGGTGCCGTGTCGGTGGCCGCGCTCGCCGGCCTGTCCCTGACCCGGGCGCAGGAGGTCCTGGACGACCTGGTCGACGTGAACCTGATCGAGGAGCCGGCCCCGAACGTCTACCGGCTGCACGACCTGGTCCGCCAGTACGCCGTCCAGCTCGCCGAGACGATCGCGCCCGAGCGGCGTACGGCAGCGCTGGCCCAGCTGATCGGCCTGCACCTGGAGGCCAGCACCGAGCTCAACCGGCGCATCGAGCTGGGCGTCGGCTTCACCGGCGGCCCGCAGCCGAGGGACCGCCCCGAGCTGGTGGCGCGAGCCGTCGACGATCCCGGCTGGATGGAGGATCAGCGCCCTGCCCTGCTGGCGTTGATCCGGGCGGCGGCGCAGATCGGGGCGATCACCGACGGGTGGATGCTGGCCCGGGTCACGTGGCGCTTCCTGTACGAGCGCAACTACCACGACGACATGATCGCGGTGCAGGAGCTGGGCCTGGCGATGGCGCGCGAGGACGGGGACGAGCGCGGGATCGCGACCCTGAACAACTCCCTGGCCTCGGGCTACTACCGCGCCGGTCAGTACGCCCAGGCCGTGGAGCGGTTGACGGAGACGCTCACCCACGAGGTCCGGCTGGGTAACGCGACCGGTGAGGCGAGGGCGCGTTACAACCTCGGCGGGGTGCTGCAGCGGATGGGCCGGCCGCACGAGGCGCTGGCGGAGATCCAGCGCGCGTACGACCTGATGCGCGCCCGCCAGGATCTGTTCGGCCTCGCCCGCTGCAATTCCGGGCTGGCGGCGACCCGGCTCCTGCTCGGCCGGTGGCCGGAAGCCCTGCGCTCCGCCCGCCACACGCTGCAGGCCGCTGTCGAGACCGGGGACCGGGCGCTGGCCGCGTCCTCGCTGGTCGCGATCTCCGAGGCCCGGTTGGGGCTCGGCCAGACGGCGCAGGTCGAACGCGTGCTGATGTCCGTGCTGTGGTTCTCCCGGACGATCGGGTTCGCCTCCGCCCGGCCCGAGGCGTTGCATCTGCTCGGCCTCGTCGAGCTGCAGCGGGACCGTCCGCAGGCAGCCACCGAATGGTTCCTCGCCGCGCTGGACGACGCGCGGGGATCCGGCGACTGGCTGACCGTGGCCCACGCGGAGATCGGGCTCGGCCGGGCGGCCTGGGCACAGGGTGACACCGAGGTCGCCGTGCAGCGGCTCGGGCAGGCGCTGACGACGAGCCGCCGGATCCGTGCCGAGCTCGAGGAGGGCCGGGCCCTGCAGTGGCTGGGCGCCTGCACGGCGGCGAGCGACCCGGAGGCCGCGCGCCGTTACCTGTGGCGCGCGCTCGCGATCTTCGATCGGATGGGCGTGCCGGGAAGGGGCGAGGTCGAACGCGTGCTGGCCGGGCTCGACCGGTGACCGAGGTACGCCTGGGCATCCTGGGACCGCTCGTGGTGACCTACGGCGGTCTCGAGCTGGCGATCACCGCGGGGCGGGACCGCACCGTTCTCGCCATGCTGATCCTGCGCGCGGGGCGGATCGTCGGCGTCGAGGAGCTGATCAGCGCGGTGTGGGAGGACGGCCCGCCCGCCACTGCCCGGGCGCAACTGCAGACCTGTGTGTCGCGGCTGCGCCGGGTGCTGCCCGCCGGGATCATCCGTACCGACCCGGCGGGGTACGCCGTCGTGACGGCTCCGGAGGACCTGGACGCGGCGCGGTTCACCCGGCTGACCGAGCGGGCCCGCGCCGAGGGGAACACCCCGGACGAGGCGGCGAAGCTGTTCCGCGAAGCGCTGGCGCTGTGGCGCGGGCCCGCCCTGGTCGGTCTCGACGCGCGAGGTGTCCGCCGACTCGCCGCGGTGCTCGACGAACAGCGCGCGGCGGCGGTTGAGGACTGGATCGACGTGCAGCTGGCGGCCGGCCACGAGCGGGACCTTGTCGCCGAGCTCACCGGGCTGGTCGACAGTTTCCCGTTGCGCGAGCGGCTGCGCGCCCAGCTGATGCTCGTCCTGCACCGGCTCGGGCGACGGGCCGACGCTCTCGCGGAGTACGCCAGAACCGTCGAGCTGCTCCGCGAGGAGCTGGGCATCGAGCCGGGCCCCGCGCTGCGGGATCTGCACGATCGCATCGTGGCCGGGGAGGTGGCGCCCGCGCCGGCCGTCCGACCCCGGTTCGCGCCGGTCCGGAACCTGCCCCGTACCGTCGGCGACTTCACCGGGCGCGATGCGACGGTGGAGCGGCTGGTGCGGGCCGCCGCCGTGACGACGGTGCTGACCGTGGACGGCATGGCGGGCAGCGGCAAGACAGCCGTGGCGTTGCAGGCGGCGGAGCTGCTCAGGGGCGCGTACCCGGATGCTCAGCTCTTCATCGACCTGCGGGGATTCAGCGAGGGTGAACCGCTCGCCCCGGCCGCGGCCCTGCTGGATCTGTTGCGGCAACTGGGCGTCGCCGCCGACCGGATCCCGCCGGACCTCGACGGCCGGGCCGAGCTGTGGCGATCGGAGCTGGCGGGGCGCCGGGCCCTGGTGATCCTCGACAACGCGGAGTCCAGCGCCCACGTTGCCCGCCTGCTGCCGTCCTCGTCGGCGGGCCTCGTCGTGGTGACCAGCCGGCACCGGTTGCTGGGTCTCGACGGCGGCCACCCCGAGTCGTTGCCGATGCTCGACGAGCCGGAGGCCGTCGCCCTGCTCGGCAGGATCGCCGGCGTACGGGTGGCCGCCGAGCCCGAGGCTGCCCTGGAGGTCGTCCGGCGCTGCGGTCTCCTGCCCCTGGCCATCCGGCTCGCGGGTGCCCGGCTCGCGCACCGTCCCCGATGGGCGGTCGGTGACCTCGCCGCCCGGTTGAGCGCGTCGGCGCTCGCCGAGCTCGCGGCCGAGGACCGGACGGTGGCCGGTGCGATCGCGTTGTCGTACCGCCGGCTGCCGGAGCCGGCGCAGCGCTTGTTCCGGCTGCTGGGCCTGCATCCTGCCGAGCGCTTCGGTGTGGTGTCGGTCGCGGCGCTCGGTGGGCTGCCGTTGCCCGAGGCGCAGGACCTGATCGATGACCTGGTGGACGTACATCTGATCGAGGAACCGGACCCGCACCGCTACCGGCTGCACGAGCTTGTCCGGCAGTACGCGGCGAGCCTGGCGGAGTCCGACGGCCAGGCCCTGTCGCAGCTCCTCGACCTGCACCTGCACGCGACCGCGGAGCTGACCCGGGCCGGGATCGACCTGCCGCCCGCCGCTCGTCCCGATCTGGTCGCGCGGGCCGTCGCCGAGCCCGATTGGCTGGCGGAGCAGCGAACGAGCCTGGCGCCCCTGATCCGCGCCGGTGAACCCCGCGCCGCCTGGCAGCTGGCCCAGGTCAGTGGGAGCTACCTCTACCACCTCGGTCATCCGGAGGAACTCATCACCGTGCAGACCGAGGGCCTGGCCGCTGCGCAGCGCACCGGTGACCGGCGAGCGGTGACGCTGATCGGTGACTGCCTGGCCGCCGCGCTGGCCGGGGCCGGTCGGCTCGCCGAGGCCCTCGACCGGCTGGACACCGGCCGGGCCGCGATCCTGCTGGAACTCGGTCGGCAGCAGGAGGCTCACGCCGAGGCCGATCGCGTTTTCCAGGACCTCCGGCAGCAGGGGGCGAGCCCCGGCGCGGCAGCTCGGACATCCGGCCTGGCCCGCGTGCTGAACGAGCTCGGCCGTCACAGGGAGGCCCTCGGGTACGCCCGGGCCGGGCTGCAGGACGCCGTGGAACGCAAGCTCACCGGGCCGGTCGGTGTCTGCCTGTCGGATGTCGCCCGCGCCCGGATCGAGCTCGGTGACCTGGAACCCGCCGGGCGGCTGCTGGACGCTGCCGACGGGGTGCTGCGCAGGTCCGGCTTTCTGGTGGAACGGATCGAGGTGCTGCGACTGCGTGGCCTGCTCGAAGTCCGGCGGGGGCGGGCTGTGCGCGGCGCTGTGGCGTACGGTGCGGCACTCGACCTTGCCCGAGAGCTCGGCTGGCGGGTCGCGGTGCCGCTCGTCGCCAACGACCTCGGGGTGGCCCTGCTCGTGACGGGTGACTACGAGCGGGCCGGGGAGCAGCACGAACACGCCCTGAGCAGTGCCCAGCACACGGGCGCGCAGCTGCAGGAAGGGCGTGCGTTCGAGGGTCTCGGCGCCTGCGCGGCCGCCCGGGGCGACCCGGGCGCGGCGCGTCGCCACTGGTGGCACGCGCGGGGGATCTTCGATCGGATCGGCTCCCCGCGGCGGGACGAGGCCGACCGCCGGCTCGGGGAGCTGGACGCCTGAAGAGTGGCACGGATCAACTGCGTCCCGCCCTTCGCGGAGGGAGGATGGAGGCGTGACGACGACTGACGAGAGCGGATTCCGGATCGAGCGCGACACGATGGGCGAGGTCCGGGTCCCAGCCGATGCCCTCTGGCGCGCGCAGACGCAGCGGGCGGTGGAGAATTTCCCCATCTCCGGGCGGGGGCTGGAGTCCTCGCACATCCGGGCGCTGGCCCGGATCAAGGGCGCGGCCGCGCAGGTGAACGCGGGCCTCGGCGTGCTGGAGGACGACCTGGCCAAGGCGATCGTGACCGCCGCGACGCGGGTCGCCGAGGGCGGTTATGACGACCAGTTCCCGATCGACGTCTTCCAGACCGGCTCCGGCACGTCGTCCAACATGAACACCAACGAGGTCATCGCGACGCTCGCCTCCCGCGAGCTGGGCCGCCCGGTGCACCCCAACGACCACGTCAACGCGTCGCAGTCCAGCAACGACGTCTTCCCCTCCTCGATCCACCTGGCCGCGACGGAGGCGGTGACCAGCGACCTGATCCCGGCCCTGGAGCATCTCGAGCGCGCGCTGAGCGACAAGGCCGCGGCCTGGGCGGAGGTCGTGAAATCAGGCCGCACACACCTCATGGACGCGACTCCGGTCACCCTGGGTCAGGAATTCTCCGGGTACGCAGCTCAGGTGCGCTACGGCGTCGAAAGGCTCGGCGCCACCCTGCCGAGGCTCGGTGAGCTCCCGCTCGGTGGCACCGCCGTCGGCACCGGGGTGAACACGCCGCCCGGGTTCGCCCCGGCCGTGATCGAGCGGCTGCGTGAGCTGACCGGGCTGCCGTTGAGCGAGGCCCGCAACCACTTCGAGGCACAGGGCGCCCGGGACGCGCTGGTCGAGGCGTCGGGGCAGCTGCGTGTCATCGCCGTCGGCCTCTACAAGATCGTCAACGACATCCGCTGGATGGGTTCCGGCCCGCGCGCGGGGCTGCGCGAGCTGCGCCTGCCCGACCTGCAGCCCGGTTCGTCGATCATGCCGGGCAAGGTGAACCCGGTGGTGCCCGAGTCGGTGCGCCAGGTCGCCGCCCAGGTCATCGGCAACGACGCGGCCGTCGCGTTCGCCGGCAGCCAGGGCGACTTCGAGCTCAACGTGATGCTCCCGGTGATGGCCCGCAACCTGCTCGAGTCGATCAAGCTGATCGCCGCGGCCGCCCGGATGCTCGCCGACCGCTGCGTCGCCGGGCTGGAGGTCAACGAGGAGATCACCCGTGGCTACGCGGAGGGATCGCCGTCCATCGTCACCCCGCTGAACCGCGTCCTCGGCTATGACGAGGCCGCCGCGATCGCGAAACAAGCCCTGAAGGAAGACAAGACCATCCGGGCGGTAGTCCTCGAACGTGGACATGTCGCCAACGGCACTTTGACCGAGGATCAGCTGGATTCGGCGCTTGATGTACTGCGAATGACCCGTCCCTGATCAACGGCGCGCGGGCGGGGGGTGACGACCCTTGTGGATCATCGTGTTCTTCGATGGAATGCGGTGATGAGAAGACGCCTGACGGCAGGAGTCGTCGCCACCGCGACGGGTCTTGCCCTCCTCGCCGGTCTGCCGATCTCGTCGGCGACCGCCGCACCCTCCACCGCTTCCACGGGCACCAGCGAATACACGGTGGTCGCCGGTGACGGGGTTTCCGCCGCCGATGCCATCGCCGCGATCACCGCCGCCGGTGGCACGGTCGTGAGCAGCAACGCGGCCGTCGGGACCTACCGGGTCTCGTCGGCCGCCGCCGACTTCAAGGCCAAGGCCGCGAAGTCGGGCGCGCTGATCGGTGCCGCCGCCCGCAAGCCCATCGGGTACGCCCCCAACCCGTCGCCGGTCGAGAAGCCGATCACCGAGGGCCGGGGCGGCGCGTCGTCGTCCGGGGTCCCCAAGGCCGACCCGCTCGACGACAAGCTCTGGGGCCTCAAGATGGTCAAGGCCGACAAGGCCCACGCCATCGAGAAGGGCGAGCGCGGTGTCACCGTCGGCGTCCTCGACACCGGCCTGGACGCGAGCAACCCCGACCTCGCGCCCAACTACAGCAGCAAACTGTCCCGCAACTTCGCGCCCGACATCCCGGAGATCGACGGCGCGTGCGAGGTCGCGAGCTGTGTCGACCCGGCCGGCACCGACGACGGCGGGCACGGCACGCACGTGGCCGGCACCATCGCCGCGGCGGCCAACGGCTCCGGCGTCACCGGTGTCGCGCCCAACGTGACGCTGGTCGAGCTCAAGGGCGGCCAGGACTCGGGCTACTTCTTCCTCGACCCGGTGGTCAACGCGCTCACATACGCCGGTGACGTCGGCATCGACGTGGTCAACATGTCGTTCTACGTCGACCCGTGGCTCTACAACTGCAAGGCCAACCCGGCCGACGCCCCCGAGGCGCAGGCCGAGCAGCGGGCCATCATCGCGGGCGTCAACCGGGCGCTGAACTACGCCCACAAGCGGGGCGTCACGCTGGTCGGCGCCGCCGGCAACCAGTACGACAACCTGAACGACCCGCAGGAGGACACGACCAGCCCCGACTACGGGACCGACCCGTACTACCGGCCGCTCGACAACTCCACCTGCTTCACGCTGCCCGCGGAGGGCCCGAACGTCATCGCCGTCTCCGCGGTCGGCCCGTCGAAGTCGAAGTCGCACTACTCCAACTACGGCACCGAGCAGATCACGGTCGCCGGGCCGGGTGGCTTCACCCGGGACTTCTTCGGCACCCCGCAGTACAACCAGACGGCGAACAACATCCTGTCGTCGTACCCGCTGAACGTCCTCCAGGCGACCGGCCGGGTGGACGCCGACGGGAACGTCATCGCCGCCAACGTGTTCAAGGACTGCACGAAGGCCGGGAAGTGCGGCTACTACGTGTACCTAGCCGGCACCTCGATGGCCTCGCCGCACGTGGCCGGCGTCGCGGCGCTGATCATCAGCAAGTACGGCCACCGCGACTTCTGGCGCGGCGGGCTGACGATGAACCCCGACCTGGTTCAGGCGCGGCTCGTCAGGACCGCGGCGGAGACGGCGTGCCCGGAGCCCCGGCTGCGGAGCTACGCCAACGAGGGCTACCCGGTCGAGTACGACGCGTACTGCGCCGGGCCGAAGTCCTTCAACAGCTTCTACGGGCACGGCATCGCTGACGCGTACGCCGCCGTCGGAGGTCGTTGATCTTCGCCTGCGGGCCCTGTGGATAACTCTGTGGATGACCGCCTCGCCCGTCCTTCGGGCGGGGCGGCATCGCGTTGGTGCGGTCGGTACCCTTATGCGGTGACGATGAGGCTGCATGACACCGCGACCCGATCCGTCCGCGACTTCGTTCCGAAGACGCCGGGGCAGATCGGCATCTACGTGTGTGGGCTCACCGTCCAGTCGGTCCCGCACATCGGCCATCTGCGCAGCGGTGTCAACTACGACATGCTGCGGCGCTGGCTGACCCACACCGGCAACGAGGTCACGTTCATCCGCAACGTCACCGACATCGACGACAAGCTCCTGGTCAAGTCGCTGCAGGGCGGTCAGCCGTTCTGGGCGATCGCCTACGCGAACAAGCTCGTCCTCGACGCCGACTACCGCGCGCTCAACGTGCAGCCGCCGACCTACGAGCCGCTCGCGACCGGGCACATCCCCGAGATCCACGAGCTGATCGGCGAGCTGATCGCGGGCGGCCACGCGTATGTCTCCGCCGAAGGCACCGGCGACGTCTACTTCGACGTGCACACCTATCCGGAATACGGCTCGCTCTCCGGACAGAAGCCGGAGGACATGCTCTCCGCCGGCGAGGCCCCCGAGCGCGGCAAACGCAACGCCGAGGACTTCGCTCTCTGGAAAGGCGTGAAGGCCGACGAGCCGACCGACGCCTCGTGGCCCTCGCCGTGGGGCCGTGGCCGCCCCGGCTGGCACATCGAGTGCTCCGCGATGGCCCGGCGCTACCTCGGCGCCGAGTTCGACATCCACGGCGGCGGCCTCGACCTCACGTTCCCGCACCACGAGAACGAGATCGCCCAGTCCCACGCGGCCGGGCTGCCGTTCGCCCGCTACTGGGTGCACAACGCGCTGCTCAACCTCGGCGACGCCAAGATGAGCAAGTCCCTGGGCAACGTCATCGATGTCGAAGCGGTCCGCGAGATGGGCATCCGCCCGGTGGAGCTGCGCTACTACCTGGGCGCGCCGCACTACCGATCGCGCATCGACTACTCCGACGACGCCCTGCGTGAGGGCGCCACGGCCTACAGGCGGATCGAAGGCTTCGTGCAGCGCGCCGTCGAGGTGGTCGGCCCCGGCCGGCCCAAGGCAGTGCCGCCGGCGTTCGCCGCCGCGATGAACGACGATCTCAACACCTCGGCGGCGCTCGCCGTCGTGCACGACACGATCCGCGTGGGCAACACGGCCCTCGCGGAATCGGACGAGACCGGGGTCCGGGCAGCGCTCACCGAGGTGCGTGCCATGCTCGGAGTGCTCGGCCTCGACCCTCTCGACGAGGCCTGGGGCGGCGGCGACACCGGTAGTGACCTCAAACCGGTGGTCGATTCGCTGGTGGCGCTCGCGCTGGAACAGCGCACGCAGGCCCGGGCACGCAAGGACTGGGGCGCGGCCGACTCGGTCCGCGACCAGCTCAAGAACGCGGGTATTCAGGTGGAGGACACTCCGGCCGGGCCGCGATGGACGGTAGGAGAACAGCACTGATGCCGGGCAATTCAAGCAACGCGAGCAAGCGGGCGACCAACAAGAAGGGCGCGGCGGCCGGCTCCGGCGGTAAGAACCGCACGGGCAGCCTCAAGCCCCGTGGCAAGACGCTGCCCGCCGACGAACGGCCGTGGCACAAGGGCTACTCCGGCACGGAGAAGCTCCCCAACAAGACCGCCCGTAAGCAGGACAAAGAGCGCAAAGCGGCAGCCGCCGAGGGGCGCGTCCCCAAGATCGGCCTGCCCGGCTCGAAGGACACCACCTGGGGTCGTGGCGGCGGCCGCGGAACCTCCGGACGCCCCACCCAGCAGCGCGGCAACCGGGCCCAGACCCGGGGCGGCCCGCGCATCGCCCCCGGACGCCGCTCCAACCCCACCAAGGAAGGCCCCGAGCTCCTGCTCGGCCGCAACCCGGTGGTCGAGGCGCTGCGCGCCAACATCCCGTCCACCGCGCTCTACATGGCGCAGGGCATCGACATCGACGACCGCATCACCGAGATCGTCCGCACGGCGGGCGACCGCGGCATCCCGATCCTCGAGATCAGCCGGCTCGAGCTCGACCGGATGACCGGTGGCGTCATGCACCAGGGCGTCGGCCTGCAGGTGCCCCCGTTCGCCTACGAGGACTTCAACGACCTGGTAGCAGCCGCCCTCGAACAGACGGCCCCGCTCCTGGTCGCCCTCGACGGCGTCACGGACCCCCGCAACCTCGGCGCGGTCATCCGCTCCGTCGCCGCCTTCGGAGCCCACGGCGTCTTCATCACCGAACGCCGCGCCGCAGGCATCACCCCCACCGCCTGGCGCACCAGCGCGGGCGCGGCAGCCCGCGTCCCGGTCTCCCAGGTCGTCAACCTGACCCGCGCCATCAAGGCAGCCCAGCAGGCCGGCTTCACCGCCATCGGCCTCGACGCCGACGGCGAAGTCGACCTCTACCAGCTCGAGGCAGCCTCCGGGCCCCTCCTCGTGGTGGTGGGCTCGGAAGGCCGGGGCATCTCCCGCCTCGTCGGCGAAACCTGCGACATGCTGGTCAGCATCCCCATGGCCTCCGAAGTGGAGTCCCTCAACGCCAGCGTCGCCGCCGCGGTCACCCTGGCCGAGGTAAGCCGCCGCCGCACGTACAAGTAACCAGCCCGGTCTCCGTTCGGGAAATTGCCGTGTTCCGCTGACAGCGGAACACGGCAATTTCCCGAACATCAAGATGCGCGTGCATCGTTGTAGTGTAAAAACGCAGGTGGCGGCCATCCTTGTTCGGGTTATGCTTGTGTTCCGCTGACAGCGGAACATGCCAATTACCCGAACGGGCTGCTGATGGAGATTGCTACCGAGCCTCCTGTGAGCGAGGTTGAAGTGGTGCGCCGCGCCGCTGCCAACCTGGCATCACGCCTGCCCCGGGGGTGGTCGATCCAGCCTGTGGAAGTTGCCGCGCTGACCGATGGCCGGATCGATGCCCTGTACCAGCTGACCGCGCCCGACGGTCGATCGGCCTCTCTTGTGGTTGAGGCTAAAACGATGCTCGACGGGCGCGATGTCGGGGCCGTGGGCGACCAGCTGATGGCTTACGCTGAGCAAGTGGTCAATGGTCAAGGCATCCTAGCTGCTCGCTACCTGTCCCCCCAGGTGCGTGAACAGCTGGCCGAGCGCGGTCTTTCCTTCGTGGATACGACGGGCAACATTCGTCTCGAGGTCACATCTCCCGGGCTGTTCATCGCGGACCGGGGCGCTGACGGAGACCCCTGGCGTGGTCCCGGCCGGCCACGCGGCACCCTCAAGGGCGTCCCAGCAGCGAGAATCGTGCGCGCGATCGCCGACTTCGCTCGTGACTGGACCATTCGCGAACTGGTCACAACCTCCGGGGCATCCACGGGGGCGGCCTACCGGGTGATCGATTTCCTTGAGCGGGAAGGGCTCGCCGAGCGAGGGGCTCGTGGCGCGGTAACGGTGCCACGTTGGGACAAAGTGCTTCTGCGCTGGAGCGACGACTACAGCTTCGTCGAAAACGGCCGGGTAACTCGGTGGATAGCGCCGCGAGGCCTCGAAGACCTGGTGAAACGCCTTCCCCGCACCGAAGCCCTGGAATACGCGCTGACCGGGACCCTTGCGGCAGCACAATGGGCTCCGCACGCGCCGGCCCGCTCGGCAATGATCTACACGGCCGACGCCGGGACAGCCGCCGCACAATGGGATCTGCGTCCAGCGGACGCCGGTGCGAACGTCATGCTGGCCGAGCCCGCGATCGATGTCCCGTTCGTGCGCACCTCCACGAATGCCGATGGCGTCAGGATCGCGGCCCCCACCCAGGTGTTCGTGGACCTCATGACCGGTCCGGGGCGAAGCCCGCAGGAGGCAGAAGAGCTCCTCCACTGGATGGTGGCCAATGAGCAGGCCTGGCGTTCCTGACCCCCAGCCGCCGCCCAGCGATCTCCTGGTCCGATCCCGAGCGGCGATGCTCGATGCGCTCGAAGCCCTGGCTGATCATCGGAACGCGGTCGTCGTAATCGGTGCGCAGGCTGTTTATCTGCGAACCGGTCGTGCCCAGGTCGCGCTTGCGGAGGCGACCAAGGACAGCGACCTCGCCATCGATCCCCGGGCGCTCGGGGAGAACCCCCATGTGGAAGCCGCGATGAAAGCCGCCGGCTTCCTGCCCGACCCTCTGCATGGTCAACCGGGGTCCTGGATCAACGCGATGGGGATACCTGTCGACCTGATGGTCCCGGAGCTACTTGCCGGCGCAGGCGGCCCGAATGCCCGGGGCGCGCGGATACCTCCGCACGACCGACGCGCAATGCGGCGGGCTCGGGGGTTGGAGGCAACCGTCGTCGACAACACTGTCGAGAAGGTGCGGGCGCTGGATCCGGCCGACGAGCGTGCCTATGACGCGAGAGTTGCGGGACCGGCTGCGTTGCTCGTGGCGAAGACCTACAAGATCTCGGAGCGCGTCGAGACGCCGCGGCGGCTGAATGACAAGGACGCTCACGATAGGTATCGGATCCTCGTGGCGGTGGAGACGGCATCGTTGGCTGAAGGCATTCGTCGTCTTCTCGAGGACCCGATCAGTGCGTCCGTGACCGATCAGGCTCTGCGGCAGATGGGCGAATTGGCCGGGGCGGGGCCGGAGGCGCCGATCCCGATGATGGCCGGGCGGGCCGAAGAAGGGTTGGGGGACCCGCAGACGGTGGCGCTTGCGACCGCCTTGTTGGCGCAGGATCTTCTCGGCGCTGTGGAACGGATCTGAGAACGTCCCCGTTTGGGTGGGTCCTGGGCTGATGTTCCGGGGGATTCGGCGCTGACCAGCGGGCGTGGCTGGGGGTGGTCGGGGGCGGCAGGTAACGTGACGGGCCGGGTGGTCACGTTGGTGGAGGGGACCTGCATGCTCGGTGTTGATCTGGGCACGTCCCATACGATCGCGATGCTTCGTCAGCCTGATGGGCGGGTGCGGCCGCTGCTGTTCGATGGGCAGCCGTTGCTGCCGTCGGCGGTGTACCTGGATACGACCGGGCGGCTGCATGTCGGGCGGGATGCTGTGCGGCTCGGGTATGCGGAGCCGGACCGGCTCGAGCCCAATCCGAAGCGGCACGTTGATGCGGCGAGTGTGTTGCTGGGCGGGGCCGAGGTGCCGGTGGCCGACATGCTGGCGGCGCTGCTGGGGGCGGTGGCGCGTGAGGCTGTCGCTACGGTGGGTTATCTTCCGCCTGCGGTGGTGACCTATCCTGCCGCGTGGGGTGCGCAGCGGCAGGAAGTGCTGATCGCGGCGATCGCCCGGGCCGGGTGGCCGCCCACCACCGGAGTCTTGCAGGCCGCGCCCGTTCAAGCGCGTGCGAACGCGACGCTGATCGATATCGCCTGGACGCCGCCGGTTGCTGCGGGGGGCTTGCCAGGCCGGCTGGTGGCTACGCAGTTGGTGGCGGAGCCGGTCGCGGCGGCGCGGTATTTCGCCGACGTGTTGCGTCAGCCGGTGCCGGTCGGGTCGGCCATCGGGGTCTTCGACTTCGGCGGTGGGACGTTGGACATCGCTGTGGTGCGCAACGTCAGGGCCGGTGCCGACGGGCGGGGGCGGTTCGAGGTCGCGGCGTCCGGTGGGCTGGACGACCTCGGTGGGCTGGATCTGGACGCGGCGCTGGTGGACCATCTGGGCACCACGCTGCGGGCCGAGGAGCCTGCGGCCTGGGCGGCGTTGTCCGAGCCGGTGACGCTCGCGCAGTGGCGGGCGCGGCGGCGGTTCTGGGACGACGTACGCG
Source organism: Winogradskya consettensis (assembly GCF_018332715.1). GTDB lineage: Bacteria > Actinomycetota > Actinomycetes > Mycobacteriales > Micromonosporaceae > Actinoplanes > Actinoplanes consettensis. Next base: position 58,026 of record NZ_BOQP01000002.1, read on the forward strand.
GGGCGAAGGAGATGTTGTCGCGCGCGAGCCAGGCGCCGGTGCCGGTGCCCGGCGTCGAGAACGCGCTGCAGGTGACCCGCGAGGAGCTGGAGCTGGTCGCCGGGCGGCTGGTGCGGCGGGGCGTGGCCGAGGCCGGCGAGGTCATCCGGGCCGCGGGGCTGGCTCCGGCCGACCTTGCCGGGTTGTTCCTGGTCGGGGGCTCGTCGAGGGTGCCGCTGGTCGCGCGCCTGCTGCACAGCGAGTTGGGTATCGCCCCGACCGTCCTCGAACAGCCCGAGCTGCCCGTCGCCGAGGGCTCCATCCTGGCCGCCGACCTGACCGAGGAGAAGCCCGCCGAGGGAAAGCCCGCCGCGGAGAAGCCCGCAGAAGGAAAGCCCGCGGAGGAAACGCTCCCCGACAGGAAGCTCCCCGAGGGAACGGTCGCCGGGGAAACAGTCGCCGAGCAGACGGTCGCCGGGGAAACGGTTGCCGAGCAGACGGTTGCTGGGGAAACGGTCGCTGGGGAAACGGTTGCCGGGGGAGGGGCCGCTGAGGAAGGGCGGGGCCGGGGAGAAGCCGCACCGACCGCGACCGTGGAGGCCGTCGCAGCCGCTGTCGAGCCCGCTCCCGACACGCAGCCCAGGGTCGAGCCCAGAGTCGAGCCCAGGGTCGAGCCCATGCCATTGACCAGGGCCGAGCCCGCGCTGAGCGCCGGGGTGCACAGCAACGGGGTGCAGGCGGCCGGGATGGGGAGCGCGCCACCCGGGCTGAGCAACGGGGTTTCGGGCGAGTCCGGGGAGGGGCCCGCGCCGCAGTATGCCGATCCGGTCGACCCGTGGGCGACGGGGGAGGCGGCGCATCTGGCGGCCGGTGGGGCGGCCTATCCGACGTCGGGGGCGCCGGCTGAGCCGTGGCTGGCGTCGACGGATGGCGAGGAGCGGCGGCTTCCTGCGTACCGTAAGAAGTGGGTCTGGGTTGTTGCGGCCTTGACCGTTGTGGTGCTCGGTGTGGGCGGTGGGCTTGTTGTCCGGGCCTGGCCGGATTATCCGGCGCTGGACTATCAGCCGCTGAGCGAGCCCGTCAGGGTGAAGCCGGTCGCGCCGGTGACGTCGAGTTTTTCGGCGACCGCACTGCGGGACGGGACAGCGTTCTTCGCCGCCGATGACGGTGCGGGGCAGTTGGGGGTGGTGGCTGCCGATGCCGGGACGGGGAAGGTCGCGTGGAGCAACGTCGAGGCCGGCTCGGCGACCCGCTGGGAGTCGTTCTTCAGCGTGCCCGATGCGCTCGTCGCGGTGACCGCTGTCGAGTCCGCGTCGAGTGACCGGCGGGTGGTTCTGCTGGACCCGAAGAGCGGGCACAAGATGTGGGAGCGGCGGATCAACTCCGACGACGAGCTGCTTTTCGCCGGGGACACCGCCGTGCTGGTCGACCGGAGCGAGAACAGGCTGGTGGGGCTCGGGGTCCGGAAGCAGGGTAAGGCCGGGTGGGAGCTCAAGAGCCCGACCACGGAGTACGGCCAGAGCACCACGACAGTCGTCACCGTGACCGACGTCGAGGACCTGGGCGGTGTCGCGCGCACCGGTGGGAAGGACCCGCGGATCGTGCAGGTCGGCGCCGACCGCTCCGTGCGGGTGATCGACGCCGACAAGGGCAAGATCGTGGCGGGACCGCAGCCGAACGTCGCGCAGCCGGATGAGGACATCGTCGCGTACAACGGGCGGCTGATCGTGTCCGAGTCGAGTGACGCGCACCGGATGCTGGCGTACGACCTGGACAAGCTCGGTGAGCCGCGGGTGCTCTACACGCCGCCGGGCACGAACGACCGGGTGCAGACGCTGAGCCCGTGCGGGGACGACCGGATCTGCGGGGTGCAGAAGACGTCGTACGACAGCGAGACCGCGCAGGTCGTCGCGATCGACGCGGCCAAGGGTGGGGAGGTGTGGCATCGCAGCGCGCCGCACGTCGCCACGCTGCTGCCGGTCGGTGACGCCGTGGTCGCGACCCAGGAGACCTCGCCGGGGCAGGTGATGCTGCTCGACGCCGCCGGGAAGGTCACGTGGACCAAGCCGGAGATCGTGGTGGGGCGCATCGACGCCGCGAACATGCTGGTGTTCTCGAAGGCGCTGAGCGCGTCGCCCGATGATCCTTCGATGTCGGGCGAGCACCTCGGGGACAACCCTGTGCCGCTGGGTTCGCTGAAGGGCGTACGGTCCCAGACCTGCTCCTGGGACAGCGAGCATCTCGCCTGCGTGGCCGACGAGGATTTTGTCCTGCAGACTTTCACCGAATAGAAAGAAGGGCGACCCCGCGCGGGGTCGCCCTTCTCAGTCAAGCGTGATCAGATGCGCTCGCCGCTCGTGGCGTTGAACAGGTGAACGGACTCGACCTGCGGCTTGATGTAGACGGTCTCGCCCATGCTGGGCATGTTGCGCCGGTCGGTGCGGACCGTGAAGCGCTCCTGGACGCCCTCCAGGTCGGCGTGGCCGTAGACGTTGGCGTCCGAGCCGAGGTCCTCGACCAGGTCGACCACGATCGGCAGGCCACCCTCGGACGGGGCGACCAGGGAGGTCGCCTCGGGGCGGAAGCCCACGGTCACCTTGCTGCCGCCGGTGCGCGCGCTCTCGATCTGCTCGCGGGTCAGCGGCACGGCCAGCGCGCCGAACTCCGCGCCCGTCTCGGTGAGAGACACGGTCTTGATGTTCATGGCCGGGGAGCCGATGAAGCCGGCGACGAAGACGTTGCCCGGGTTGTCGTACAGCGTCCGGGGGGTGTCGCACTGCTGCAGGTTGCCGTCGAGCATGACCGCGACCCGGTGACCCATCGTCATGGCCTCGACCTGGTCGTGGGTCACGTAGACGGTGGTGATGCCGAGCTTGGCCTGCAGGGTGGCGATCTGCGAGCGGGTCTGGACGCGGAGCTTGGCGTCGAGGTTCGACAGCGGCTCGTCCATGAGGAAGACCTGGGGCTCACGCACGATCGCGCGGCCCATGGCAACACGCTGGCGCTGGCCGCCGGAGAGCGCCTTCGGCTTGCGGGAGAGGTACTCGTCGAGCTGCAGGAGCTGGGCGGCCTCCTTCACCCGGCGGTCGATCTCCGACTTCGGGGTCTTGCGCAGCTTGAGCGCGAACGCCATGTTCTCGTACACCGACATGTGCGGGTAGAGGGCGTAGTTCTGGAAGACCATCGCGATGTCGCGCGACTTCGGGGGCAGGTTGGTGACGTCCTTGCCCTCGATCAGGATGCGACCGCGGTCGACGTCCTCGAGACCGGCGAGCATGCGCAGGCTGGTCGACTTGCCACAACCGGAGGGGCCGACCAGGACGAGGAACTCGCCGTCGCCGACTTCCAGGGTGAGCTCGTTCACCGCGGGGCGCTCGGAGCCCGGGTAGATCCGGGAGGCCTTGTCATAGGTAACTGTAGCCATGGTGGTGCTACTTCCTTTCCACCGGCAGGAACGTGCCGGACGATCCGAGTGGGAGGAACATGCGTGTGGAAGACCACATGCAGCGCAACCGTAAGTCTTTTTTCACGTTCTGCCAAGGTCGCACCGCTGGTACGGCCGTTCGGCGGGTGTCATCGGGTTACCGGTATGCTGTGGCACGCGCCCCTGTAGCTCAGTTGGCTAGAGCACCTGTCTTGTAAACAGGATGTCGTCGGTTCGATTCCGACCGGGGGCTCCAATACGATTTTCCGCCGCTTTATTGTGGCGCTATGCGCATTGAGCGGGTAACCGACGCTGCCGCCGTTCACGCAGCGGCCGATCTCTTCGATGCCCCGCCGCTGGCGGATGCGACCGAGAAGTTCCTCGCCCACCCGGATCATCACCTGCTGCTGGCATACGTGGACGACCGGGCCGTCGGGATGGTCACCGGGGTGGAGATGACGCACCCCGACAAAGGCACCGAGATGTTTCTGTACGAGCTGGGCGTCGCCCCGCACGCCCGGCTCACCGGTGTCGGCACGGCGCTGGTCACGGCGCTCGCCGGGATCGCCCGGGAGCGTGGCTGCTACGGCATGTGGGTCGGCACCGAGGTCGACAACGAGGCCGCCCAGAAGACCTATCGCAGGGCCGGGGCGAACGAGGAAGAGCGTTTCCTCCTGCTGTCCTGGGACACCACCCAGGGGGAATCATGACGAGTCGTAGCTGGCTGGCGCCGATGCGGGCCCGGGACACGACCGAGAACCACCGGGTGGCGACGCCGCTCGAGCTCTTCTTCGACCTGTGTTTCGTGGTCGCTGTCGCGCAGGCGGCCACCCCGCTGCACCACGCCATCGCCGAGGGGCACATCTGGCACGGCGTCGAGGGCTATCTGCAGGTCTTCTTCGCGGTGTGGTGGGCGTGGATGAACTTCACCTGGTTCGCGTCCGCGTACGACACCGACGACGACGTCTACCGGATCACCACCCTGGTGCAGATCGGCGGCGCGCTCGTGCTCGCCGCAGGAGTGGCCGACGCATTCGACGCCAACAACTACACCGCCATCACCATCGGGTACGTCATCATGCGGCTCGCGATGGTCGCCCAGTGGATCCGGGCCGCCCGCGGTGACCGCGAGCGCCGGACAACCGCGATCTACTACGCCGTCGGCATCGTCGTCGTGCAGATCCTGTGGCTGCTCCGGCTCGCGCTGCCGGAGGACCTGCTGACCCCGGCGTTCGCCGCGCTGGTGGTCTGCGAGCTGCTCGTGCCGGTGCTCGCCGAGCGCTCCCCGGGCGGGTCGACCGCCCCGCACCCGCATCACATCGCCGAGCGGTACGGCCTCTTCACGATCATCATGCTGGGCGAGTCGGTCTCCGCGGCCACGATCGCCATCCGGACGGGGCTGGACACCGGGGAGCACGAGGCAGGCCTGGTCTCGGTCGCGGCAGCCGGGCTGGTCATCGTCTTCGGGCTCTGGTGGCTCTACTTCGACCGGTCGGCGCACAGCCTGATCCGGACGCTGCACAACTCGGAGCTGTGGGGCTACGGCCACTACTTCATCTTCGCCGCGGCGGCTGCGGTCGGCGCCGGGATCGCGGTGGAGGTCGAGTACGAGAGCCACCACGCGGAGATCTCCGGGACCGTGGCGGCGTACGCGGTCGCCGTACCCGTAGCTGTCTATCTCCTTGTCGTCTGGCTGTTGCACATCCGGCCGCATCAGCGTGGGCCGTTCATTGCGGCGTACCCGTTCGTCGCGGTGCTGACGTTGCTGGCCCCGCTCGGACCGGCCCCGGTCTTCGTGATCGCCGCGCTGATGGTGTTGCTCGTCACTGCCACGGTGGTGGTGGGCCGCCGGGTCCCCGACGCGATCGCTCAGTAGTCGGGGTCCTCGCCGGCCACCGGACGGCTGGGCGAGAACGTCCGTTCGGAGTGCGGCTTGATGGGCGTTCCTCCCGGTGGCATGGCCGGTACACCCTCGGTGACCACCGCCCGGCCATCGGGAAGAAGGCCGCCGGTCGCCGGGACCGGCAGCGCGAGACCACCGATGAGAACCCAAGCGCTGAGCCACTTCCGCATGACGCCTCCGGGGAAACCTGGGACAAAACGCACCGCAGAGGGGAACGAGCGGCGACACGACCGGGTATCGGGTGACTACGATGCGGCAATGTCCGTCGATCCCGCCCGCCGCTCCCTGGTCTCGCGGTTGCGGCAGACGCTGCCGGGCAACGGGGACAACCGCCCGCACTTCGTGGTCTGCGGCGCCGACGCGCTCGTCTACACGCTCGCCGAGGAGTTGGCCAACGCCGGCCACCGCATTCGGCTGACCGTCATCGTGCCGACCGTTCTGCGGCGTGACGTTCCGGACCTGACCGCACTGCGCGGCGTACGCGTCATCCGCGCCGACCGTCTCGACGAGCGCACCTTCCGCGCCGCCGGCCTCGACGGTGCCGCCGCCCTGGCCCTGGTGATGCCGGACGACGTGGTCAACCTGCACGCCGCCCTCTGCGCCCAGGCCGTCGAGCCGGATCTGCGGCTCGTGATCCGGATGTTCAACACCGGTCTCGGCTACGGCGTCCGGCGGCTCTTCGAGGACTGCGCGGTGCTGTCCGACGCGTCCATGGTGGCCCCCGCGTTCGTGGCAGCGTCCCTCGGCGACCTGGCACCCACCCACGTACGCCTGCCCGGCCGCACCGTCCACGTGGCCCGCCGCGAGAACGTCCGCCCCGAGCAGGTCGTCTGCACCCTGACCGCGTCCGACGGCAACGGCCGGGTGGACCTGCTGCCCGACGAACCGGCGATGCCCGCGCAGCAACCCGGCGACCTGGTCCTGGCCGAGGCTCGCGGACAGGCGCCCGCCCCGGCGCGCCGCAGACGCCGGCCGTTCACGTCTCTCGGCCGGGCGTTGCGCGCCGCACTGAACCGCAAACTGGGCATCGCGGTGCTGGTCACGCTCGTGATCACGGCACTGTCCGGTGGCGTGCTGGCCCACTCCCTGCACTACGCCGGCTTCTGGAAACCCGTCTACGTCACGCTGCTCACCGCGGTCGGCTCGTCCGACGTGGAGGAGAACCGCAACGCCGTCGGGCAGGCAGCCCAGCTGATCCTCACCATCGCCGGGCTCGCGCTGCTGCCGCTGATCACCGCCGCGGTGGTCGAGGGCATGGTCAACGCCCGGCTCGCCCTCGCCGGTGGGCGCTTCACCGGCCGCCGCGAGGACCACGTAGTCGTCGTCGGGCTCGGCAACGTGGGCACCAGGGTGCTGCGCCAGCTGGTCGACCTCGGCATCGACGTGGTGGCGGTCGACATCAGCCGCGAGGCCCGCGGGGTGAAGGTCGCCGAGCAGCTCCGGGTGCCACTGATCATCGGGGATGCGGCGTCCGAGGACGTGCTGCGGCAGGCGTCCATCGCGACCAGCCGGGCGCTGGTGGTCGTCTCTACCGACGACGTGACGAACCTGCAGGCCGCGCTGAACGCCCGCGCCGTGAGCCCGGACCTGCGCGTCGTCCTGCGCCTGTTCGACGACGACTTCGCCCAGCGGGTGGACACGGCGTTCAACATCGCCATCTCGCGCAGCGTCTCCCGGCTGGCCGCGCCCGCGTTCGCGGCGGCGATGCTGGAACGCGACGTGATCGCGACGATTCCGGTGGACCGGCACGCGGTGCTGCTCGCGAACGTGCGGGTGACCGGCGGGTCGCCCCTCGACGGTGCTCCGCTCAGCCAGATCGAGCGCGCGGGGAGCGTACGCGTCATCGGCCTGGCCGCCGCGGGCCAGGAGTGGGTCGACTGGGCCCCCGACCCCCGCCGCGTCCTCGCCACCGACGACCGCGTGGTCGTAGCGGCCCGCCGAGCCGGCCTGCGCGCCCTCGTCGAGCAGGCCAGCCCGCCGCCGTTGCCCCTGGAACTAGGAGAGAGCGCCGACCTCGACGCCTAGGACGGCCTGCTCATCGGGCTTGTGGGCAAGCACGTCGGTCAGGTAGGACTGCACCGCCGGTGCCATGCCCACGTCACGACCGGCGCGCTCGGAGAGCAGCCACTTGTGCTGGATGATCTGCGAGAAGATCTCCTGCGGCTCGAGTTTCTGCCGCAGGTTGGCCGGCACCGCGCGGACCACCGGCTCGAAGACCTCGGTCAGCCAGCGGTGCGCGGCCTGCTGCTCGTCGGTGAGGTCGCTCTCGGCCTTGTACGTGTCGAGATCGTTGAGCAGCTGCCGGGCCTGGTTCTCCTCGGCGTCCAGACCGGTGAGCCGCATCAGCCGCCGCGTGTGATAACCCGCGTCGACGACCTTCGGCCGCACCCGGACCCCGCCATCCACGGTGGACATCGCCACCTCGGCCACGTCGAAGCCGAGCTCGTTGAGCCGCCGGATGCGCCCCTCGATGTCGTGCCGGGCGTCGCGCCGCTGGATCTCCTGCTCGTAGGTGACCTCGTGCCACAGCCGGTCGTAGCGCGCCACGATGTCGTCGACGACCGACTCGGGGTCGATCGACTCGTGCAGCAGCTCGGCGGCCTGCAGGTCGAGGCACTCGCCGAAGATGTTGAGCCGCAGGATCTCGATGTCCTCGCTGCGCTGGCCCTCGGAGAGCTTCGGGTAGATGTTGCCGGTCTCCGCGTCGACGAGGTAGGCGGCGAACGCGCCCGCGTCGCGGCGGAAGAGCGTGTTGGACAGCGAGCAGTCACCCCAGGAGAAGCCGGTGAGGTGCATCCGCACGACCAGCGCGGCGAGCGCGTCGAGCAGCCTGTTCATCGTCTCCGGCCGCAGCGTGTGCGAGAACAGCGCGCGGTAGGGCAGCGAGAACTTGAGGTGCCGGGTGACCAGCACGGTCTCCAGGGGCTCGCCCTGCTCGTCGACGCGGTCGGTGACGATGGCGACCGCCTCGACGGCCGGGAAGTCGATCCGCTCCAGCGCCCGGAGCAGGTCGTATTCCTTCTCGGCGATCTTCTCGCGGGTCTCCTTCAGGGCGTAGACGGTGTCGTTGAGCTTGACGAACCGGACGATGTGTCGCGAGATGCCCTGCGGCAGTGCGACCAGGTGGTCGGCGGGCCACTCCTCAAGCGGCACGCTCCACGGCAGGTCCAGCAGCGCCGGGTCGATGAGGGCTGAAGTGAGTCGCACGCAGACCAGTGTGCCCCCTCGCATCGGCGCGTCGCTGCCGCACGTGGCTCGTTACACACAAGCGAGACACGAGGGGTAGGAGTGAATGTGCGACGCTCGGTGAGCATTATCGCCGGGGTCTGCGCCGCCGTGACCCTTATCGGCATGGCGGGCGTCCTGGCATGGACGCGCAGCGGCGACACGGGCCGCGCTGTCGGCATCTGGCACGACCCCCTGATCAACCCCGTCGTCACCCCTGCCGAGGACGGCCGGCAACACGTCGGTGAGGTGCTCGCACTCGACAAACTGCTCGGCTACGGCGCCCCGGACCGCGAGGTGTTCCGCTATCCGGCCGCTTCCTACGTGAAACTGCACTTCAGTCGCATGGTGCTGGTCGCCGGCGACTACCTGACCGTGGCAGACGCCACGGGCGCGGAGTCCTACCGCTACGACGGGCTCGAGTCCGGCAGGTGGGCGATGTCGGTGACCGGCGACACCGCGGTGCTGGAGCTGCACCGGGGCACCCAGCCCGGGTTCAAGTCGGCGCGGATCCACGTGGACAAGGTTGCCAAGGGTTACAGCCGGCAGGACCAGGTGACGAAGCCCACGGGCCAGCTCCTGCGGCCGGGGCTGACCGGGCGCGAGGAGTCGGTCTGCGGCTCGGACGAGAGCAAGGACGCGGTCTGTTACCGCTCGGCCGACCCGGTCGCGTACACCCGGTCCAAGGCCATCGCCCGGCTCCTGATCAACGGCACCGAGCTCTGCACCGGCTGGCGGGTCGGCGCTGGCAACCGCATGATCACGAACAACCACTGCTTCGACAACTCGGACGAGGCCTACGAGACCGAGGTCTGGTTCAACTACCAGTGCGCGAAGTGCGGCGGCTACGAGGTCTTCCGGCCGACCAAGGTCTGGGGCGAGAAAGTCATCACCACCGACCATGTGTACGACTACACGTTGTTCACCGTCGAGAACTTCGACTCGGTCCGCAAGTTCGGCTACCTGACGCTCGACACCGCCCGCCCGGTCCGCGGCCAGGAGCTCTACGTGCCGCAGCACCCGGCCGGCGAACCCACCCGCATCGCCGGGCGCCTCGGTGACAGGGCCGGCACCTGCGCGGTGGTCAGCAACGCCTTCGACGGGTACACGGCGAAATCCGACGTCTCCTACAACTGCGACACCGAGGGCGGATCGAGCGGCAGCCCGGTGCTGTCCCGCAAGACCGACAAGGTGGTCGCGCTGCATCACTTCGGTGGCTGCCCCAATTCCGGCGTACGCGCGGACCTGCTCTACAGCAAGCTCAAGTACTTCCTGTGACCTTGTAACGTGACCCTCATGCAGCGGATACGTGGTTGGGTGCCCGAGATCGTGTCGCTGCTGCTGTTCATCGTGCTGACGATCGCGCTGGCCAACGGCCATCTGCTGAGTCTGGATCTCCGAGTGGCGGACTGGGTCGACACCCACCGGCCCGCGCCTTTCTACTGGACCTTGCGGGTGTTCAACTACCTCGGCCAGGGCGGTCAGGTGCTGACGCCGGTGGCGATCGTTCTGACGGCCTTTGCGACCTGGCGGCTGCGGTCGGTGCGTCCGGTCCTGCTATTCGGATCCGCATATGTCCTGTTTTATCTTACGATCGGGCCGCTGAAGATCTGGTTCGACCGCGCCGCACCGCACTTCAAGGGCGCGAACCGCGAGATCCTGTTCAATCCGGACCCGCTGGCCACCGGCTCGCTCTCAATGAGCTACCCCTCAGGCCATGTCGCCAACGCCCTTGCCTGGTACGGCGTCATCGCCGTCCTCATCAACGCCCTGCTGGCCCAGCCGATGCCGGACAGGGCCTACCTGGCGCTGCGGATCCTGCCCCCGGCGATCGTGTTCGTGACCACGACGTACCTCGCGTTCCACTGGATCACCGACTCGGTGGCCGGGCTGCTGCTCGGCCTTGTCCTGACCCGGATCCTCGCGCGGGTGGCGGTGCTGCTGGGCTTCAGACCCAGGATCCGGACCGCAGCACCTGTTTCACCGTGAGATCGGGTGAGAGCACCACGAGGTCCGCGCGCAACCCGGCTTCCAGCGCACCGACCTGATCGCTCAGCCCCAGCACCCGGGCCGGGGTCGTCGAGGCCATCGCCGACGCCGTGACCAGGTCGAGCCCCGCGCCGACGGCCTGCCGGAACGCCGCGTCCATGGTCAGGGTGCTGCCGGCGATCGAGCCGTTGCGGGCCAGCCGGGCGACCCGGCCGGTCACGGTGACGGCCTGACCGCCGAGCTCGTAGTCGCCGTCGGGCATGCCGGCGGCGTCCATCGCGTCGGTGATCAGGGCCGCCCGGTCCGGGCCGGTGGCGTGCGCCGCGAAGCGCAGCGTGCCGTCGTGCAGGTGGATGCCGTCCGCGACCAGCTCGCACACGATCGCGGGGGAGTCGAGCAGCGCCACGACCGGGCCCGGCTCGCGGTGGTGGGCCGGGGGCATGCCGTTGAAGACGTGGGTGCCGACCGTCGCGCCGGCGGCCACCCCGGCGAGGGTCTGTTCGTACGAGGCATCGGTGTGCCCGATCGCGGCCGCGACCCCGTTCCCGGCCAGGAAGCGGATCGCGTCCAGGGCTCCGGGCAGTTCGGGGGCGATCGTGACCATGCGGATCGTCTGCCCGGAGAGCTCGATGAGCGCGGCCAGCTCGTCCAGCGAGGGGTCGCGGAGGAAGTCCGGGTTCTGCGCGCCGCATCGCACGCTGCTCAGATAGGGCCCCTCGAAGTGGATGCCCGCGATCGTCCCGTTCTCGACCAGCGGCCGGTACGCGGCGGTGGCGTCGCGCATCAGCTCGTACGGTGAGCTGACCAGGCTGGCCAGCATCGTGGTGGTGCCGTGCGCGAGATGAAATGCCGCAGCCTGCGCCGCTTCCTCGAGAACACCCTGGGTGAAGGTGTGCCCGCCACCACCGTGGCAGTGCAGGTCCACGAAGCCGGGCACGATGATGTCGTCGCCGGCGTGCGCGGATTCGCCGACGGACAGGATCGCGGGGCCGTCCACCTCGACGTACCCGGGCACGATCGCGCCGGGCCGGACGATGCGGCCGTGGATCTTCACTGGGTGACCTCCAGGTGGTCGAGAGCCAGCAGGGCCGCGCCGAGGCAGCCTGCGGTGTCGCCGAGTGCCGCGCGCACGATCTGCGGCATCCGGTGGAACGTGATGCGGGCCTGCAGCGCCGCCCGCAACGGTGTGAGCAGGGCTTCCCCGGCCTCCGCGAGCCCGCCGCCGAGCACGATGATCCCGGCGTCGTAGAGCGCCTGCGCGGTGAGCAGCCCGTCGGCGAACGCCTCGACGGCCTCGGTCCACACCCGGTTGGCCAGCTCCTCGCCGGCCGCCGCGCGGGTCGCCACGTCGTACGCGGTCACGCCGGCCTCGCCGGAGAGCTCGACATAGCGCCGCCCCACCGCGGATGCCGAGGCCACCGCCTCGAGACAGCCCCGCCCGCCGCAGGGGCAGGCCGGCCCGCCGGGGCGTACGACTATGTGCCCGACCTCGCCCGCAGCGCCGTGCGCGCCCGCCTCTGCCTTGCCGTCGACGACGTGAGCCGCGGCGATGCCGGTGCCGATCGCGATGAACAGCACGTGCCGCTCGCTGCGACCGGCGCCGAGCCGGGCCTCGGCGAGCCCTCCGGCGCGGACGTCGTGGCCGACCGCGGTGGGCAGTCCGAGCCGTTCCTGCATGAGCGCCCGCATCGGTACGTCCCGGAAGCCCACGTTGCTCGACCAGACCGCGACACCGTTCTCCTCGTCGATCACGCCCGGGACGACCAGCCCGACGGCGACCGGCTCGAGGCCCTCGGCGCGGGCCCGCCCGGCCAGCCCGGTGGCGATGTCGAGGATGTTCGCGGTGACCGCCTCCGGGCCGCGCTGGGCCAGGGTCGGGTGCCGCTCGGCGTGCACCACGGTGCCGTCCGGCTTGACCAGGGCGCACTTCATACCGGTGCCGCCGACGTCCAGCGCCACCACCACGTCGTTACTCACGATCGTGCCTTCCTTGCGGGGGTGAGAACGACGCCGCGTTGCGTCATGGCAGTACTACAGAACGGGTGACCCCTCGGGGGTGGTCGGGATCGAAGCCCTGGCTGGTCGCGAACAGGACGGCGACCCGCTGCGCCACGATCAGGTCGGCCATCGGGTCGAAGTCCTCGCCGGCACCCCAGTAACCGCCGTTGTGCTTGCTGTGCACGAAGCTCGCACCGGTCGCCTCGACCTCGGCCGCGAGCCCCTCGGGAACCTCGCCGAAGGCCCAGACGACCCGCCGGGACCGTGCGATCGCGATCGGGCCGTGCCGGTATTCGAAGGCCGGGTACGCCTCGGCCCACCAGCCGGCCGCCTCGCGGCACTTCAGCGCGGCCTCTTCGGCGAGCCCCACGGTCCAGCCGCGGCCCAGGAAGGTGATCTGTTCGGCCAGGGCGGGGTGTACGGGCAGAGGCAACCGAACCGCAGCCTCACCGTCCCGCGCCACGGCCTCGATGTCGGTGCCGAGGTGGGCCCGGAGCAGCGCGAGCGTGCTCGTGGCGAACCGCGTCTGCACCACGGAGAGCTCGTCGGCGAAGTCGAGCACGATCGCCTCGCCGGCCATCGCGACGGCCGGGGCTTCCGGGTCGGCGGTGATCACCGTGGTCGGCGTGCGGCCGTCGAGGGCGGCGAGCAGGTCGATGACCTCGGTGGTCGTGCCGGACCGGGTGATCGTGATGACGCGGTCGTAGTCGCGCCCGATCGGGAACTCCGAAGCCTGGTGAGCGTCGGTCTCGCCGTGGCCTGCCTGCTCGCGCAGGGCGGCGTACGCCTTGGCGATGAACCACGACGTGCCGCACCCGGCGACCGCCACCCGTTCACCCGGCGCGGGCAACACCGCCGAGTCGGCCATCTTGGCGGCCTGCCGCCAGCAGTCGGGCTGGCTGGCGATCTCCACCTTGACGTGACTCATCCAGTCCCTCTGGTGTGCTGCGCATATCCGCTCAGTAGGCGGGTCTTTCGAGCGTCATTCTGCGTGGAACAGCGGCGGCGACGCAACCTACGCGCAGGTGCCGTCTTTGCTACGGGGCCTTTCGAGCACTAATGTGCACAGACCTGACACGAAACGAGCAGGGAGAACCGGTGGACCGGTACGCGCGGTGGAATGCCCTGCTGGAGCTCCTGGCCGAGAGCGGCCGCGTCACGGTCGAGGACGCGGCGGACCGCCTGGAGGTCTCACAGGCCACCATCCGGCGCGACTTCGACCAGCTCGCCCAGCAACAGATGATCACCCGGACCCGGGGCGGCGCGGTCGCCAACGGCGTCTCCTACGACCTCCCGCTGCGCTACAAGAGCGCCAAGCACTCCGCGGAGAAGCAGCGCATCGGCGAGGCAGCCGCGATCCTGGTCACCCCCGGCACGGTCGTCGGCCTCAACGGCGGCACCACCATGACCGAGGTCGCCCGAGCCCTGGCCGTCCGCCCCGACCTCAACACCAGCGGCGAAGGCGCCCAGCTCACGGTCGTCACCAACGCGCTCAACATCGCCAACGAGCTCCTCGTCCGCTCCCGGATGAAGATCGTCGTGGCCGGCGGCGTCGTCCGCCCGCAGTCCTTCGAGCTGGTCGGTCCCCTCGGCGGCGCCCTGCTCAAGGAGGTGACCCTCGACATCGTGCTCCTCGGCGTCGACGCCCTGGACGTGGAGCTGGGCGCCGCCGCCCACCACGAGGGCGAGGCCGCCATGAACAGCCTGATGGTGGCCCGCGCCAAGAAGGTCGTCGTGATCGCCGACTCGTCGAAGCTGGGCGGTCACGCCTTCGCCCGCATCTGCCCCATCGGCAAGGTCGAAACCCTGGTCACGGATCTCAGCGCCCCCCAACAGGTCGTCGACCGCTTCCGCGACGCCGGGGTCGAGGTCATCTGCGCATGAAAATGCACAAGGACCAGCTCGACATCCCGATCCCCACGGTCGCTGCCCTGGTCGCGGCCCAGTTCCCGGCCTGGCAGACCCTGCCCGTACGCCCATTGCCCTCAACCGGCACCGTCAACGCCCTCTTCCGCCTCGGCGACGACATCGTCCTGCGCTTCCCGCTCCTACCCGCCGACGTCACCGAGCTGCGAACCGAGCAGGAAAACGCCCGGCACCTCGCTCCGCACCTCACCCTGCAGGTCCCGGAGCCCCTCGCCCTCGGCGAACCAGGCTTCGGCTACCCGGGGCCGTGGACGGCGTACCGATGGATCGCGGGCGACCCCGTCACCACCCTGACCGACCCGCAGTCCTTCGCCACCGACCTGGCAGCTTTCGTCACCGAACTCCACGCCATCGACACCGGCGGCCGCAGCTGGCCGGGCGAAGGCCGCGGCGGCCCACTGCACACCGAGGACGCCTACGTCCGCCAGATGCTCGCCGAATGCGCCACCCTGACCGACACCACCGCCCTGGCCCGCATCTGGTCCGACTGCCTGGCCGCCCCCGCCCACCCCGGTCCGGCCGTCTGGCTCCACGCCGACCTCATGCCCGGCAACCTCCTCACCCGCAACGGCTCCCTGGCAGCCGTGATCGACCTCGGCGCGGCCAACATCGGCGACCCGGCCGTAGACCTGATGCCGGCCTGGAACCTCCTCCCCCCGAAGGCCCGCCCGACCTACCGGAAGGCGTCATCGGCCGACGACGCCCGCTGGCAACGAGGCAAGGGCTGGGCCCTCATCCAAGCCATCGGAGCCCTCCCCTACTACCAGGTCACCAACCCAGCCATGGCTGCCACCGCCCGCCACACCCTCAACGCGCTACTCGAATAGCCCGGGTGCCAAGCGTTTGGCGGCGCTGTCCACCATCTGGAGCCATCTCGGTATCAGCCGCTCGGTGAGTGCCATGTGAGCAATCCTGCAGAGGTCAGCTCTGCGAGCGGAGCGGCTGCGCGAAGCACTGGAATTCACGCTTCTTGACGCGCGGTATAGTACGCACGTTCGACAGCGGAAGGTGGCGCACGAAGGTGAACGCTAACGTCCATCAGGGCTTGCACGGCGAGGGCTTCATCTTCGCGTTGGCAAGCGCCGCTGGGCTGACCACCAGCAGGATGAACCTGGATGTGGATGGCGTTGACTGGCAGATCGCCGCGTCCGGTCCCAGAGGTACGGTCAGGTCGCCGAAGATTGAATGCCAAGTCAAGTCGAAGTCGGCCCCCGACCTCCGGGACGAGCACTACCGCGTTCGCCTGCCGATCGAGAGCTATAACAAGATCGCCGGGGAGGGATTTCAGATCCCTCGGTTCCTCTTCGTCGTCGTTGTTCCGGTGGAGGCGTCCGACTATGCGGCTTGCCGTCATGAAGGCATGACGCTAGGTAATGCGGGCTACTGGCTTGCGATGGCACAATTCGCACCCCAGTCTGTCGAGGAACATGGCAAGAGCATCGTGCTCGACGTGCCGAAGGCGAATCTGCTGACGCCGGTGACGCTGCGGGCACTGTTGATAGGGGATCTGGAGGGGGCGGTCGCGTGATTGACGTACAGGTCACCGATCGGGCTGCTCTTGCTGCCCGGTCCCCGATCGAGCTGGCAATGTATCTCCGTGCGCACGGTTGGACGACCCGGGACCGAGGCGTGGTCAGTGTCCAGTGGGTAAAGATGGTTGAGGGCGACGAGTTCGAGGCGGTTCAGCCCGTCGACTCGAGGCTTCGGGATTACGGTCTGCGGGTCCTGGACATTCTGCGCACCCTTGCGGTGGTCGAGGGGCGTTCCGAGCTGGAGATACTTCGCGACATCTCCACCGTGTCCATGGATGTGCACAGCGTTCGTACTTTCCCCACCGATCGTTCGCCGGGCATGATCGGGCTGGACGACGGCGTCCAGGCGTTCGAGAGCCTTCGTAATTTGATTCTTGCCGCGGCCTATTCGGTCAGTGCGGAGCAACCGAAGGCCGTGCAGCCTGCCCGGAAGCCCGCTGAAGTGCTGCGATTCCTCAGGGATGTGCAAATCGGCCCGAGCACAGAGGGCAGCTTTGTCATCGCCGCGCATACGCCCATCCCGCCGCGTCTGACCTCAGGCGACGATGTGGGCGCGCTGGCGCCATCCGAGCCCTTCGAACGACGGGTTTCTCTCCGGGTGTACGAAGCGGTCCAAGCGGCGCACAGTGCCGCCAACGCTGCACTTACCAGTGTTGATGGCCTGGACGCCTTTACGGCTTCGATCAGGCAAGGCGTCAGCGCCAATCTGTGCGAAGCCCTGGTGGGATTGGGCGGCGAGGCAGGGCATCCGTTCGAGCTGGATCTGTCGCTGGCCGCGTCGAGGCCGTTGCTGGGCCGGACACTGGGCCCCGTCCGGTTCCGGCACGATCACCTTCCAGTGCTGCAGGCTGCCGCGCAGGAGTTGCGTGAGCGCATCGCCGAGGAGTCCGTAGCGGTGATCGGCAACGTGGTGCGGTTGCACCGCGAGGGGTCGGGGCCGGGTGAGATCAGCGTCGCCGGTTCCGTCGAGGGCGAGGATCGGCTGCGCCGGATCTGGATGGATCTCGACGCCGATGACTACGGCCGGGCGACGCGTGCCCATGAGCAGATGCTGAACGTCTCTGTGCGGGGTGATCTGGTCCGGCGGGGCACCCGGCTGGTGCTGCGCAATCCTGGCGGCTTTCGGATCGTGCCTGGCAGCGAGAACGACTAGAGCGGTTCCGCGGTGATGGCGCGCAGGGATTTCAAGGTTTCGTCGACGAAGCCGGTCAGGGGCTGGTCGTCGGGGGCCGCGAGCCAGCGTTCGATGGCGACGTTGAAGGCTGTTACCGCGATGCGGGCGGCGACCGTGGCGGTCAGGTTGTCGAAGCCTCGGGTTTGGAAGCCTTCGGCGATGGCTTCCCACATGGCGGAGAGTTTGCGGAGTTCGCGTTCGCGGAGGCCTTCGTCGGACTGGACGACGGCCTGGCGGGCTTTCAGCCGGGCGCGCTGGCCCTCGAAGGCGGTGGTGGCCATGGTGTGCAGGCCGTGGGCGATGAGGGCCATCGGGGTGAGGTCGGGTGGGGCTTCGGCGACCATGCGGGCGACCTTCGCCGGGTATTCGTCCTCGCCCGCGAAGAGGACCTCGCGCTTGTCGGCGAAGTGGCGGAAGTAGGTCCTGGTGGTGAGGCCGGCGCGGGCGGTGATCTGCGGGACGGTTGTCTCGGCGAAGCCCTGCTCGGTGAAGAGCTCGAGGGCGGCCTTCTCCAGGCGTTCGCGCGCGTCAGGTTGCCATCGAGCCATCCGCCCAGTCTAAGAAGTCCCGCTACGAAGTCACGTCCTTGCGGGTGAAGCGGAAGAAGGCCACGGACCAGAAGAGGGTGGCGTAACAGACCGCGGAGATGGCGCCCTTGACCACGTCGTCGGTCTGCATCGGGGTGGAGAGCAGGCCCAGCCAGGCGTCGCTGTAGTGGGTGGGGAGGAAGTTGCGGATCGAGCCGAGGGCGGTGATCTGGTCGAGGATGCTCGACAGGATCCAGAGCAGGACCGCGCCGCCGACCGCGCCGAGGGCGGCGTCGGTGACGACGGACAGCAGGAAGGCGAGGCCGGCGACGCCGAGCAGGACCACGGCGAGGTAGCCGAGGATGCCGAGGAGCCGGAGCACGCCTTCGCCGGCGGGGATCTCCGCTGACACCGTGCTGCCCAGGGGATGCCAGCCGTAGCGCAGGGTGCCCACCAGCAGGGCCGTGGTGGCCAGGGTGAGCAGGGCGGTCAGCGAGTAGCCGAGCGCGACGATCAGCTTGACGGCGAGGAGCCGGGCCCGCGGCACGGGGATGGCGAGCAGGTAGCGCAGGCTGCCCCAGCTGGCTTCCGAGGCGACGGTGTCGCCGCAGAACAGCGCGACGACGACCACCAGCAGGAAGCTGGCCGAGACGAAGATGCTGAACAGGGCGAAGTTCAGGCCGCCCGACGTGGCGAGATCGTTGAGCGACGAGAACGCCCCGCCGCCGTTGTTGTCATCGTCGCCCCCGCCGAACTCGAAGGCAATGAGGATGATCAACGGCAGCAGGACCATGAAACCCAGGGCCAGTTGGGTACGCCGTCGGCCCGCCTGCCGCCTGATCTCCGCCCGGATCGGCAGAGTGGCAGCGGGGCGGTAGCCCGCGGCTGGGGCCTCTGAAACGGTCATCGGTCGCCACTTCCTCGCGAGTTGTCGCCCACCAGGGCCAGGAATGCGTCTTCGAGGCGGCGGCGGGGCATGACCCGGTCCACGCCGATTCCGGCCTTGACCAGGGAAGCCACCACCTCCTCGCGGGGTGTGCCGTTCATGTCGACGATCAGGTGCGAGTCGCCGTCGGGGGTGACGCCGCGGACGCCCAGCCCGGCCAGGACCTTTGAGGCAGCGGCCACGTCGGAGACGCCGAGCTGGACCGAGGGGGATTCGCCGACGATGTCGTCGACCGGGCCGGCGGCCACGATCCGGCCCTTGTTGACCACGACGGCGTGGGTGCAGGTCTGTTCGACCTCGGCGAGCAGGTGACTGGAGACGAGGACCGCGCGCCCGTCGGTGGCGTAGCGGCGGAGCACCCGGCGCATCTCGGCGATCTGCGGCGGGTCGAGGCCGTCGGTCGGTTCGTCGAGGACCAGCAGGTCGGGCAGGCCGAGCATGGCCTGCGCGATGGCGAGCCGCTGGCGCATGCCGTGGCTGTAGTTCTTGGTGCGCCGGTGGACCGACTCGCCCAGTCCGGCGATCTCCAGCGCCTCGTCGAAGCGGGCGTCGGCGAGCGGGCGACCGGTGGCCTGCCAGTACGCCGTCAGGTTCTCGTACCCGCTGAGGTGTGGCAGGAAGCCGGGACCCTCGACGAGCGCGCCGACCCGGGACAGGATCGGCGCCCCGGGCACGAGCGGCTGGCCGAACACGAGCGCGTCCCCGGAGGTCGGCATGGTCAGGCCCATGAGTACGCGCAGCGTGGTGGTCTTGCCCGCGCCGTTGGGCCCGAGCAACCCGACGACCTGCCCCCGTTCGACCCGGAAGGCGACCTTCTCGACCGCCACGAACCCGTCGTCGTACGCCTTGCGCAGGTCACGCACGATCAGCGGGGTGTCGGCGTACTCGTCGACCTTGGCGGGAGTGCGACGGCGGGTGAGCAGCACGGTCAGGACGACGCCGGCGACGATGACCAGGAGCACACCGAGCAGAACCCAGCGCCAGATGACCTGCGGGTTGGCGATCGGGGTGCCGACCACGGTGGGCACGGTGACGACGGGTTCCACGGCGACGGTGTAGACCGTGGGGGTGGCCGGGGTGAAGAACGCCTGGTCGGAAGTGGCGACCACCACGCGTACGGTATGACCTTGATCGATGCGCCGGACGATCGCCGGGAGCGTCACGGTGACCGGTTGCGCAGCGCTGATCCCGGCCGGCAGGCCGGTGAGCCTGACCGGCGCGATCAGGCCACCGCTCAGCGTCTCGGCCCCGGTCGGGTCGACGTCGTAGAGCTTGACGAACACGGTCGCGGTGCCGGTCGGCGACGCGACGCGCAGCTTGACGCTGGGCGAGCCGGCGACCTCGACCGCGCTGGTCAGAGGCGTCGACTCGAATGTGGCGTGCTGGCCGGCCAGGTCACCGGCGGCGCCACCGAGCAGCGAGCTGAGCTGACCGCCGACACCCGGCAGCGACGAGAGCCCGGCCGGGTTGCCGTTGGGCGGCGCGGCGATGCGCTGCGCGGCGCCGGTCACGGACAGCGAAGTGCTCCCGGTTCCCGCTAGCCCCGGGTAACTGGGGTCGGAGTAACCGTTGGTAACCAGCCCCCGGTCGAGCGCACTGAATCCGGCGACCCGCGAGTAGGTGAAGCTGTTCGAGGGCGCCGCGCCCTCGCCCTTCACGTAGTGGTCGAGCCACTGGGCGGTCAGCGCGTGGGTCCGGTCCTGGTCGGTCTGCGGCCCGTCGCCACCGTCGTGGCCACCGGTGAACCAGGCGACCCGGACCGTGGTGCCGGTCGCGGCGATGCCCTTGGCGTTGGCGTCCGCCTCGGAGAGCGGGAAGAGCGTGTCGACCTCGCCCTGGATCAGCAGCGTCGGCGCCTTGATCTTGTCGAGCACGGAGGCCGGGCTCGACTTGGCCAGTAACGCCGTCGTGGCGGCGTCAGGCTCACCCGTTGTCGCCATCTTCAGATAGGCCGCGCAGACGTCCGCCGCGAATCGGCCGCAGGCGGGGTCGGAGCCTCCGGAGGAGGAGCCGAAGAACAGCCCCGCCCAGCTCTTCTTGAACACTCCCGAGGGGAAGAACGACGTGGTCAGGTTGTTCCAGGTGATCAGCGGGACGATCGCGTCGACCCGCTGGTCCACGCCGGCCAGCATCAGCGCCAGCGCGCCACCGTAGGAGCCGCCGACCACCCCGACCCGGGGGTCACCGGCCGCGTCGGTCCGCACCGACGGCTGCGCGGCGAGCCAGTCGAGCAGTCGCTGCGCGTCCTTGACCTCGTAGTCCGGGCTGTCCAGGTGGATCTCACCACCGCTGCGCCCGAAACCGCGGGCGGTCCAGGTCAGTACGGCGTATCCCCGGTCGGCGATCGACTCGGCGTCGTCGCTGACGGACTCCTTCGTACCCCCGAATCCGTGCGCGAGCAGCACCGCCGGAACCTTGTCCGAATGGTCTTTCGGCAGGTAGAAGCGGGTGTCAAGGGTGATCGGCTCGGTGCCCGAGGGCCCGGAGTTCACCGTGATCAGCTGGTCGGTGGCGGTCCAGGAGTGCCGTTCGGGCAGCGCGGCCCAGGTCACCAGCGCGGCCACGAGCACGAGGACCACGCCACCGGCTGTGGCCCGCCGCCGCGAGAGGCGGGGCAGGGCACGGCGCAGCCGGGTCGTCAGGGCAGACATGCGGGCAACGCTATCGGCGTGCCGCTGAGCATGAGCTGTGAACCGTCAGCAGCCCTGCTGATCGGTGAAGTAGAACTGGACCGTCTGGGCCTCGCCGACCATGATCGCGGCTACTTTGCCGTTGTCGATCCGGAACAACAGCGCGTTCTTGCCGTCGACGGTGTACCAGGCGCTCGCCCCGATCCAGTCGTCGAGCTGCTTACCCTTCGGATACAGGGCCTTGACCTGGTCGTACGCCGTGCCGACCTTGGCGCCGGCCTGCGTGCTGACCGCCGTGCTGGTCACGGTGACCCGCTTGAGCTTGCCGTCGCTGAACGCCAGCGCGGGGGTGTCGTACTTGCTCAGCCCCGCACTCGTCGCGCAGTCGCCCTTCTTCGTGACCTTGCCGACAAGCTTCGCCGAGGACAGATCCTTTTGCCCGACCCCGATGAGGTACGGCCCGAGCCCACCCGCCGCGAGCACCTCCGACGAGCCCTTGCCCACCGGAGCCTGCCCCTTCTTCGCCCCCGGAGCAGCGGATTCGGGCACCTCGGACACCGGCGCGGCGGACGACGCAGCCGGATCGGGGTTGACGAAGGCCCCCGCGTCCTTGTCGTCGTCCTTGGAACACGCGGCGACCCCGAGCAGGGTGATCGCGGCGACGGTGACTGCGGCGTAGCGGTGCCTCATGGCGGTGGGCCCTCCCGGCTGGGCTGACGGCGATAGCGTGTCAACTTAGTCCTCTCCCTGTACCCAGGCCGAATGGAAGGCTCGCCGGTGCCCGACGACCTCACGCTGACCGTGCACGAACGACCGGGGCAGCTTCCCCGCCGCGGCATCGTCCGGCTGCATCCGGAGGTGATGGCCGCGCTCGCCATCAATCCCGGCGATCCACTTCGGCTCACCGGCCGGCGGACCACGGCGGGCGTCGCGGCGCGGGCCGATGCGGGGGCGAGCCGTGCGGCGCTCTACGCCGACGATCTGACCATCGGCAACCTGCAGCTGCGCGATGGCGACGAGGTGACCGTGACGCCGCTGCCGGTGGTCGCGGCCCGCCGGGTCACGCTCGCCGGTCCGCCGGAGATCACCGCGGTGGTGACCGGGGAGATGCTGCGCCTGGCCCTGCTGGGCAAGGTCGTCACGGCCGGTGACGACGTCTCGCTGCTGCCGCAGGACGTACTGCCGCAGGCCGGGCATCGCGCGCTGATCGACGGCGTCCGCCGGAGCCTGGCCAACCGGGTGGGCTATCTCTGGACCAGTCAGCTCCTGCAGGTGGTCGAGGTCGAGGACGCCGAGGGTGCGCTGGTCACGATGGACACGGTGGTTGCCTGGCAGGGCACCCGTCTTTCATCGGTACGCCCGGAGCGGCCGGTCGCCGTCACCACGTGGGAGTCCGCGTCCATGGCTCCGCCGACTGATAGTCCAGGCTTGGGTAGCGGCACAGCGACGCCACCGCCCAGCATCGACGACCTGCCGGGGTTGCGTGCTCAGGCGCAGGAGCTGACCGAGCTGCTCGACCTCGGTTTCCACCACCGCGAGGTGCTCAACCGGCTGGGCACCACGGTCTCGCTCGGCGTGCTGGTCACCGGTCCGGCGGGCTCCGGCAAGTCGGCCCTGGTCCGCGCGGTCGCCGCCGGGGTGGGTGCGGAGGTCCGCTCGGTGTGGGCACCGGAGCTGGCGGCGCTGACCAACGACTCAGCGGCCACCCGCCTGCGTGACCTGGCCCGCGACCTCAAGGCGACCGAGCGCGGCGTGCTGCTGATCAGCGATGTCGAGGCGCTCGCCCCGCGCGAGGATCCCGGCCCGCTCGCCACCGTCTTCCGGCAGGTGCTCACCGATCTGGTCGGCTCCGGCGCGGCGGTGGTCTGCACGACGAGCCGCCCCGAATCCGTGGACACCTCGCTGCGCGCGCCCGACCTGCTGGCCGTGCAGCTCGCGGTGCCCCTGCCGGACACGTCCATGCGCAACGACCAGCTGCGGGTGCTGACCAGGGGCATGCCGCTGGCCGAGGACGTGCGCCTCGATGACGTGGCCGCCCGTACGCCCGGCTTCGTCGCCGCCGACCTGGGTGCGCTCGCCCGCGAGGCCGGGGTGCACGCGGCGCTGCGGCAGAAGGAGACCGAGTCGCCGACCGTGGCGATGGCCGACTTCGAGGCGGCGCTCGACGTGGTCCGCCCGACCTCGATGGCCGACTCCACGCTGGAGGTCGCCCACGTGACCCTCGACGACGTCGGTGACATGACCGAGGTCAAGGAGGTGCTCACCGAGTCGGTGCTCTGGCCGCTGACCTATCCGGACACGTTCGCCCGGCTCGGTGTGCAGCCGCCGCGCGGAGTGCTGCTCTACGGCCCGCCCGGGTGCGGCAAGACGTACCTGGTCAAGGCGATCGCGGGTACGGGTAAGGCGAACGTGCTCTCGGTGAAGGGCGCCGAGCTGCTCAGCAAGTGGGTCGGCGACAGCGAGCGCGCCGTCCGCGAGTTGTTCCGCCGGGCCAGGGAGGCCGCGCCGACGCTGATCTTCCTGGACGAGGTGGACGCGCTCGCCCCGACCCGCGGCCAGGCCACCGACGGTGGCACGACCGACCGGGTGGTGGCGGCGCTGCTCACCGAGCTGGACGGCGTGGAGTCGCTGCGCAACGTGGTGGTGATCGGCGCGACGAACCGTCCCGACCTGATCGACCCGGCGTTGCTGCGCCCGGGCCGGTTGGAGCGCCTGGTCTTCGTGCCGCCGCCGGACGGCGAGGCGCGCGCGGCGATCCTGCGCGCGTCGTCCAAGTCCGTGCCGCTGGACGAGGCGGTCGACCTGGACGCGCTCGGCGCCGACCTGGAGGGCTTCTCCGCGGCGGACTGTGCGGCGCTGATCCGTGAGGCGGCGCTGGCGGCGATGCGTCAGTCGCTCGACGCCACGACCGTGACCGCCGAGCACGTGGCGAGCGCGCGCAAGCGGGTGCGGCCGTCGCTCGATCCGGTGCAGGTCGCGTGGCTTGAGGCGTACGCGTCAACGCACTCTGCCGGGTAGCCGGACTAACGACGGCGGGTGCGGGCCCGGGTTGATCGCAGGCGCCGGAGCCGGCCGATCAGGACCGGGTCGTGCTCCAGCGCCGCCGGGTTGTCCAGCAGCCCGTTGAGCAACTGGTAATAGCGGGTCGACGACAGAGCGAACGCGTCCCGGATCGCCTGCTCCTTGGAGCCGGCGTGCTTCCACCACTTCTGCTCGAACGCGAGGATCTGCAGCTCACGGTCGGTGAGAGCGGGCGCGGGCTCCGCCTCCTCGCGGGGGGCGGGCACCTGCTGCGACTCGGTGGAGGCGGCTTGCTGTGGCTCGGTGGAGGCGTCGGGTTGCATGAGGATTCCTCGCAGATGGTCGGCGAGCACACACGAAAGGGGGACCGTCGTAATCCTCGCAGCCGACGATCCCCCGCGCGCGCCTTCCAGGGCAAATTACTTCACGTGATGTCTCGGCTACGCATAGTCCACATTGCGATACCGACCACGACCACCAGCAACGCGATCAGCCCGCCACCCGCCGCGTGCCAGGTGAGATCGAGGGTGTTCGGCTCGCAGCCGTTGTTGCCGGAGAAGTTGCAGGAATTCCAGTCCGTGATCGTCACGGTCTTGTCCATCCACGCCGTCGCCCACGAGGTTGCGAGCACCACCTCGGCGAACCGTACGTTCGCCATGGCCAGCACGATGTAGAGGCCGAACTGGAGCAGCACCACCACACCGACCGCGACGCCCATCGCGACCGCCGTGTGCCGGCCGATCGAGGCGAGCCCGAAGCCGACCGCGCCGGCGACCAGCACCAGGGCCAGCCCGCGCAGTTCCATCAGCACGATGGACTGCCAGGCTCCCGAGGTCATCGTGTCGAGCGAGCCGCGCAGATTCGCGATCAGGGCGAACACGCCGGTCCAGGCAGCCATGAGCACGATCGTGAACCCGGTCAGCAGGCTGAGCAACGCGCCGATCTTGGTGCTCAGCACCTGCAGCCGCCGGGGCCGCCAGAGCAGCAGGTTCATCATGCCGCCGCTGGCCCACTCGGCACCCACGAAGGACGCTCCGATCACGAACGCCGCCACCGCCACGATCGCGGCCAGCGCGGTGATCATGTTCGGGAACTGCTCGCGGAAGTCGAACGTGGCCGGCATGTACCACGCGGCCTGGAAGTCCGACGTCTGCGGCTGGTAGACGTCGTCGCAGTTCGTGGGCCAGTTGGACGCGTCGGGCGTACCCTGGGCTGCCACGCAGGTCTGCTTGTCCGTCGCCGACTGCCGGACCGCGGCCTGGAACTCGCTGTCGGCCTTCGCCTGCGCCGCGGCGATCGTCGCCGGGGTGTTCTTCTCGTTGGTGAAGAACATGCCGACCGCGATCGCGATCAGCACGAGGATCACGCCACCCAGCAGGAACTTCGTGAACCGGCGCTTGCCCAGCCGCCGCGTCTCCGCCGTGTAGAGGCTCATCGTCCCCACCCGCCGCTCTGTGCCGGGGCGGTCCCCGACATCACCGTCTGGTCCACCTGGCGGTTCTCACCCTGGACGGGCGCGGTGCCGGTCAGCTCCAGGAACACGCTCTCGAGGTCGGCGGTGACCGGGCTGAGCTCGCTCACGTAGACGCCGCGCTCGGCCAGCGTGCGGGTGACCGCGCTCGGCTGGGCCAGCCCCGAGACCATCAGATGGTCCGGCTCGACGACGACCTGGGCGCCGGCGTCCCGCAACGCCGCTGCCGAAGAGGTGAGGTCGGAGACGGCTTCCAGGCGTACGCGCAGCGAAGTGGAAGCATGCGTGGCAAGCACCTCCGCCACCGAACCCGCGGCGACCCGCCGTCCGGCCGCGATGATCGTGACGGAGTCACAGATCAGCTGGATCTCGCCCAGGATGTGGCTGGAGAGCAGCACGGTCATCCCGCTCTCGGCGAGACCGGCCATCAGCCCGCGCATCTCCCGGATGCCACCCGGGTCGAGCCCGTTCGCCGGCTCGTCCAGGATCAGCAGCTTCGGATTCTTGAGCAGCGCGGACGCGACCGCCAGCCGCTGCTTCATGCCCAGCGAGTAGGTCTTGACCCGGTCCTTCGACCGGTCCCGCAGACCGACCAGCTCGAGGACCTCGAAAACCCTGGTCCTGGGTACGCCACCCGCGTCGGCGAGCAGCGACAGCGTGTCCTGAGCGGAGAAGTTCCCGAAGAACTGCGGGCTCTCGACGATCGCGCCGACCGAGCCGGCGACCTCGGGCAGCGCTTGGGGCACCTCCCGGCCGAGAATCGACATGCGCCCGCCGTTGGGCCGGATCAGACCGAGCAACGTACGCAGCGTGGTGGTCTTGCCGGAGCCGTTGGGGCCGAGGAAGCCGTGCACCTGTCCCGCCTCGACGACCATGTCGAAGCCGTCCAGCGCCTTCCGCACCCCCTTCCGGCTGCGGTAGGTCTTCTGCAGACCCGCTATCTCCAGGACGGCACTCAAGCCGGTCCTCCTTGCTCGGTCGACGATGACCTGCGTCACCCTATGCACCCCGCGCCACCTCGCCGAGGTCCCGCGCCGACTCGAGCCGAGAAGCGGTACGACCAGCTGTCACCTGCGCCTTTGATCCCCCGCTGGGGACGGCGCCGGCCCGGCCGCCGCGTGCAGGCGGCCGGGCCTACGGTGTCAGGCGCGGCCGGAACCGGCCGTGACCGTGGCGATCAGGGTGCCGGAGAGGGTGCCTCCGGTGTAGAGGCCGCCGCCGACCGCGGTGCCGCTGACCGAGCCGCCGGTGTAGACGCGGTACTGCGTGCCGCGGGTGACGGTGGGCAGGTCGAAGATCACGCCCTTGAGTACGCGGGTCGAGGTGAAGGACGCGAGCTGAGTGCCGGACGTGGTGGCCAGGTGGAAGACCGTGCCGGCGGGCTGGTTCGCGGAGAAGGAGTACGCCACCCAGCCCTGGCCGCTCGTCGGCAGGGTGCTGGTCGACGCGGTGAGGCCGGTGGCCACGATCGTGCCGCCGGTCATCGTGAGCGCGCCGTTGGAGTCGAGACCGCCCTCGCCGCCGCCGCGGGTCGGTGAGCCGTTGGCCACCACGACGCCGCCGGAGATGGTCAGGACGCCGTTGCTGTCCAGGCCGTCCGTGCCGCCGTTCACCGTGACGACGCCGCCTGTCACCCTGATGAAGGCGTAGGGGGCGTTCTGCATCTCGGGCACGCCCTCCTCCGCCGCGTTGACGGCGTCGTCGGTGGCGGTGACCGTGATGGTGCCGCCGGCGAGGGTGGTCTGCATGGCTTCCAGGCCCTCGTACGACTTGGTGACGGTGACCGTGCCCGCCGAGACGGTCAGCGCGGTGTCGGCGTGCACCGCGTCGTCGCCGCTCGCCGCGGTCACCGTGCCGCCGTCGATGGTGATGTTCGCGTTGGAGTGGATGCCGTCGTCCGACGAGTTCACGTTGACGGAGCCGTCGCTGACCACGACGAGGACGCCGCCCTTTACGCCCTTGGTCGAGGCGGTGCCGGGGGTGGTGCCGCTGCCCCCGCCCGTGGTGGCGGTGAGTGCGCCGCCTGCCACGATCACGTCGGTGGTGGCGTCGATACCGTCGCCTGTGGCGGTGAGTGTGCGGGTGCCGGCGCCGAGGTAGACGTACCCCTTGGTGGTGTCGGTGGCATCGTTCGACTTGATGGCGTCGCCCCCGGCGGTGATGCGCTGGGTGCCGCCGGTCAGCACGACGTAGTCCTGGCCGCGGATGCCCTCGTCGGCGGCGGTGACGGTGAGCGCCCCGGCATCGATGACGAGGCCGTCCTCGGTGGCGATGCCGTCGGCGGCGTTTCCGCGTACGGTCAGCGCGCCGTTGCCCGTGAGGGTGAGGTCCGCCTCGCTGAACAGAGCCGCGGTCTGGCTCTGCCCAGCCGCGTCGGTGAGGCTGTTCGTCGTGCCGTCGGGCAGCACCACCATGACCTCGTCGGCAGCGGTCACCGCCAGGGGTGCCGCCGTCGAGCTGGTGATGCTCGCGTTGTTCAGGATCAGCCGCACGATGCCGGTGCCCGTGCTGTTCACGACGATGCGCCCGTTGGTGAGGGAGCCCGCGAAGCGGTACGTACCCGCGGCGGTGATCGTCACGGTGCTGCCGCTGATCGTGACGCCGGGGCCCGCGGACGTGGCGCCCGTGCCGGTGAGCGTGACCGCCACTTCGTCCGCGGTGTTCCAGGTGTGGTCCGCAGCGTCGTCGTGATCCGGGGCGTTCGCCGCGAGCGCCTGGGCGGCGGCCGGTCCGGCGGCAGCCGGCGCTGCTGTCGTGGGGACCACCACGAGAGTGGCCAGGAGGGCGGCCATGGGGACGAGGGTCTTGCGCATCGTTACTCCTACTCGGTGGGGGTGAAGTGGCGCCGGAGGAGGCGGCGCCACGGTCCTGAGGGGAGGTGCGGGCGCAGCGCGGCGAGGCCGGTCGCGTACTTCGAGATCGCGATGGGCCGGTGGCCGTGCGCCCAGAGCAGCCGGTCGGCCTCGGCCGCCGCCGCGAGGGTCTTGGTCTCGACCACGACGAGATCCGGCAGGCTGAGCTCCGCGGCGCCGCCGAGGTCGGCCCAGTTGAGGCCCACGTCGATCGTCAGGCGGCTCTGTGACCTGGGCATGAACAGCGTTGCCCGGTGGTAGTCGGTGGCCAGCACCGGGCCCAGATCGCCCGGTTCGGCGCCGAGCAGGCCGTCCACGAACCAGCGGCCCGGGGTCACGTCGTGGTGGTCGTCGGGGGGATGCGGGAGCCGGGACTTGGCGGTGCCACCCCGGCCCGCCTCGGTCTTGACCTCCAGCCAGCACGCGCCGGAGTCGACGTACGTCCGGGTGCGCACCTTGAACCGGCGGCGCCGGCGCAGCGCGGTGAGCCGGTAACTGGTCAGCTCCGGGGTATCGAAGTAGACCGAGGCGTAGCGGAAGAGCCGCAGCCCTTCGATGTCCAGCGCCCGGGCGCCCCGGGTCAGCTCCGGCAGCAGTGCGTGCAGGTCCGCGCGGCGGAGCACGTACTTGCGGTCGCGGCGGGTCATCAGCGCGGCCCGGTCGGTGAGCTCGGCGAGCCCGATCGGGGGCAGCCGGTCGAGGGTCTCCGCGATCACTTCGCCACCGCCCTCTCCCGGACCGGCAGGGCGGACCGGGCCGGGAGGGAGTAGCGGACCTCGACGACGGTGGTCTCGGTGACCAGGTCGACCCGCTCGACCGTGGCGGCGTGCACCCGCCCGCCGAGGAGCTGTTCGAGCCGCGCGACCAGGGCGGTCTCGTCCGTGATGGCCTCGTCGAGCACCACCGTCTGCCGCCGGTAGCTCCGGAAGACGCGGGGGTGATCGCCGACGTACATGACCGCGATGACGAGCGCCATCAGCGACGGGGCGAGCCAGAACGAGTCGCCGCCGAGCGGCCCCAGGATGCCCAGCGCCAGCGCGGAGAAGTAGTACGCGACCTCGTGCTGGTCCAGCTCCGTCGAGCGGAGCCGGATGATCGACAGCACCCCGAACAAGCCCAGCCCGAGCCCGGCCCCGACGGTGCTGGAGGTCAGCGACCCGGCCACCGCGAGCACGCCGACGTTGACGCCGAGGAACGCGGTGATCAGGTCGCGACGCCGGTGCCGTGGGAAGTAGAGGCCGAAGACCAGGACGCTCACAGCGACCAGGTCGATCAGGAACAGCGTGAGCCGGGCCATCGGCGCCTCCAGTGCGGTGGCCGCTCGGTGAACGAGCGGCAAACAATCCATGACTTTCAATGGAGGCTAGAGGTCTGGGAGCGTTTCCAACCTAAGAATCAGCTGTGAATCCATAGATGGCTATCGATTAGCTGTCCTTACGGAAGGAGAGGACTCGCTCACACCTCGGGACGGCAGGGTTGGCTTCCCGGTGCTTGCACGTAAGGTGGAGGAAACAACTGAATACCTCATCCAGAGGGGCTGAGGGATACGGCCCGATGACGCCCCGGCAACCACCGTGTCCGCACTCTGCTCGTCACTGACGACGAGCAATCAAAGAGTGCGGCGTGCGGCAGGTGCTAATTCCGTCCCGTTTCGCGGAGATTCCGCGTCCGGGGAAGATGAGAAGGAGCCTCGTCATGACGGCCGTTGCCGCCCCCACCACGTCCACAAGCCCCGCCCGTGCCCTGGTTTGCCGCGGTTGCGGGACCGAATTTCCCCTCGCCGCGCAGCACGCGTGTTACGAGTGTTTCGGCCCGCTGGAAGTCGCGTACGACCAGGCCGCCCTCGCCACGGTGACCCGTGAGCAGATCGAGGCCGGCCCGGACAACATCTGGCGTTACGCCGCCCTGCTGCCCGCCGGTCAGGACCCCGCCACCCGGGTCACCCTCGACCCCGGCATGACCCCGCTGGTCAGCGCCCCGGCCCTCGCCGCCGAGATCGGGCTGCGCGCCCCGCTGTGGGTCAAGGACGACTCCGCCAACCCGACCCACTCGTTCAAGGACCGGGTCGTCTCGGTGGCTCTCACGGCCGCCCGCGAGCTCGGCTTCACCCGGTTCGCCTGCGCCTCCACCGGCAATCTGGCCAACTCGGTCGCCGCGCACGCCGCGCGGGCCGGCGTGCCCTCGATCACCTTCATCCCGAGCGACCTCGAGGCAGGCAAGATCATCACCACCGCTGTGTACGGCGGGGAGCTGGTCGCCATCGAAGGCTCGTACGACGACGTGAACCGGCTCTGCGGCGAGCTCGTGGAGACCGACGAGTTCGAGGACACCGCGTTCGTCAACGTCAACGTGCGCCCGTTCTACGCCGAGGGCTCCAAGACCCTGGGCTACGAGGTCGCGGAGCAGCTCGGCTGGCGCATCCCGGCCCAGGTCGTCATCCCGATGGCCTCCGGCGAGCTGCTCACGAAGATTGACAAGGCGTTCAGCGAGCTGATCGAGATCGGCCTCGTCGAGGCCCCCGAGGGCGGCTGGACGGTCTTCGGCGCACAGTCCGCGGGCTGCAACCCGATCGCGACCGCGCTGCACAACGACACCGACACGATCATCCCCGTCAAGCCGACCGGCATCGCGAAGTCGCTGAACATCGGCGACCCGGCCGCCGGGGCGTACGCCATCGAGGCCGTCAAGCGCACCGGCGGATGGATGGACTACGCCGACGACGACGAGATCCGTGAGGGCATCCGGCTGCTGGCCCGCACCACCGGCGTCTTCGCCGAGACCGCGGGCGGCACCACGGTCGCCGTGCTCAAGAAGCTGGTCGAGAGCGGCAAGCTCGACCCCGAGAAGGAGACCGTCGTCTACAACACCGGCGAGGGCCTGAAGACCATCGACGCGATCGCCGGCCTCGTCGGACCGACCCACACGATCAAGCCCTCGCTGCGCGGTGCACGCGAGGCCGGCCTGCTGGGTTAACCGTCCGTAGTGGTCGTCCTGCCCACCGTGGAGAAATAACCCCGGCGAGGTCTTGCGCGGGGGTTCCAGGGTCGGCAGGATGCTCTACGCGGGAGGGCGCGACGCCGTACGAGGCCCCACCTTATGAGCTTGGTGACAATCTCCTAGGGGCCCAACGACCCGGTGCCGGAGGCATCGTGCGCGCGCCCTCTCGACCAAAAACCCTTGCGGCCTCACGGCCGAAAACCAGTCGTGCTCCGGACGCGGACCGAGGACCATCCGCCGGATGGACATCTCCGCTCTGAGCACCGCCGACGAGGAAGCTGTCTACCTCGTCGCCAAGGCCTCCGCCGAGGCCGACACCCCGGACGTCCCGCCCTGGTCGAGGGCCGCGTTCCTGGCCCGGATCCATGACCCGTGGCCCGGCCACAACTTCGAGTTCCACGTGGCCCACGACGACGACGGCCAGGTGGCCGGCTACGTCGAGCTCGGCCTGCCCCAGCTCGACAACCTCAGCAACGTCAACCTCCAGGTGACGGTCCACCCCGACCGGCGACGCAAGGGCATCGGCCGGGCGCTGTACACCCTCGCGGTGGAGCGGGCCCGCGCCCTCGGCCGCAGCCACCTCATCGGCCCGACCGTCGACCGGCGCCCGGACGGTCCGGCGTTCGCCACCGCGATGGGTGCCAAGGCCGGGCTGGCCGAGCTGCGCAGCCGCCTCGACGTCGCGGACTTCGACGCCCTGAACCTCGACGTGCCGATCGCGGACGGTTACCGGCTCGTCCAGTGGACCGATCACGCACCCGACGACCTGATCGACGATGTGGCCCTGCTGGACAGCAGCCTCATGACGGAGGCGCCCAGCGGCGACCTCAACTGGGAGGCCGAGAAGATCGACGCCGCCCGGGTCCGCGAGTCCGAGGCCGCGATCATCGCGCGCAACCGCACCGGCTACAGCAGCGCCGCCGTACACATCGGGACCGGGCGCCTGATCGCCTGGACCCAGATCACCTGCCCGAACGACGACCGCTGGCAGGCCTGGCAGCAGATCACCATTGTCGACCCCGCCCACCGCGGTCACGGCCTAGGCCTGACGATCAAGGTTGCCAATCTCAGGTACGCCCGGAGCACCCGCCCCGAACTCCGAGCCATCGACACCTTCAACGCCGCGGACAACGTCGCGATGCTCCGCGTCAACGAGGCGATGGGCTTCCGGCGTCGCGAGACCTGGAGCCAGTGGCAGGTGACCGTGTGAACCGCGGTCGCAGCGGCCGCTCCGCGTAACCACCCCGGGCCAGGCCCGCCCGCCGCTCGAAGACGTTGCGGGTGCCGTAGCAGCCGGTCAGCGCCCACGAATACCCGCACGCCACCCAGTAGGCGGGCCAGAAGAACGGACCGAGCAGGGCGTACTGCCGGGCGTGCGCGCGCTCATGGTCGAACAGCCCCGCGCGGTCCTCATGCAGGAGCCAATCCGCGCTGCGCCGGGTGATGATCACCGACCCGACCGTGAAACACGTGGCCGGCGGGACCCGTCGCCGATACCCCTCGGCGACGATGATGCCGTCCCGACCGCGCCGCAGCTTCGCCCCACCGAGGACCGCCACGGCGAGCCCCACCGCGGTGGTCCCGTTGACGGCGTTGCGCTTCATGAGCCGCCCGGCTTTCGCGTCACGCGCCCGGCCGTGCTCACGCGCGGCGGCGCATCTGGAGCTCCTGCAGGCCGTGCACGGCGGGGTGCGGGACGCGCACGCCGGTGTCCTCGAAGCCCAGCCGCTCATAGGCCCGGACCGCCCGGTCGTTGCCGACCACGACCTCGAGCATCAGCTCGTGCCGCCCGGCCTCCACCGACCACTGCGCGACCGCGTCGACGAGCGCGCCGAGCACACCCGAGCCGCGCCGCGCCGGGGTGATGTAGACCGCGAAGATCACCGTGGCCCGCGGGTGCTCCGGCAGCACCGTGCCGCCGGCGTGCCCGATGAGCCGCCCGCCCGCGGGATCCGCGACGAACTGGGCGAGGTGCATGCCCTGGGAAGCCTGCACGATCCGGCGCCGGTAGTCGGCGTGCGAGCGCGCCGCGGCCTGCGCCAGCGTCTCCAGGAACGCCAGGGGGCTGTCGGCGAGCATCTCCAGCCGCAGGGCGCGCATCCGTGCCGCATCCTCGGGCGTGACCCGGTGCACGGTCATCGGCGGTGCCAGAACGCTGGTCATGCTGCCTTGCCTACCCCCTGAAACAGAACGCGGCAACCCGGATAGCCGGATTGCCGCGTGCCGGAAAGGCTCAGGAGCCCAGCTCGAGCATCCGATCGACTACGCGCTTGGTCGCCGAGCCGTCGTCCAGGTCACAGAACCGGGCCTGGAACGCGGCGCGCTCGTCGGCGTACGCACCCGGGTCCACCGCGATCTCGGCGAGCGTCTTGACGACGTCCTCCGAGGTCATCAGCAGCGGGCCGGGGGCCTCACGCTCGAAGTCGAAGTAGAAACCACGCAGCTTGTCGCGGTAGTGCTCGAGGTCGTACGTGAAGAGCAGGATGGGCCGGCCGGTGTTGGCGAAGTCGAACATCACCGAGGAGTAGTCGGTGATCAGCACGTCGGTCACCGAGAGCAGGTCGGCCATGTCGGGGTACGTCGAGACGTCGATCACGAAGCCGGAGCCGTCGTCCGGGATGGGGTCGACGACGTTGGGGTGCCGGCGGACCAGCAGCACGTGGTCGTCGCCGAGCATCCGGCGGGCGGCGGCGAGGTCGAGCTGCATCGACATCTTGTAGCGGCCCTGACCGTAGAACTCGTCGTCGCGCCAGGTCGGGGCGTACAGGATGACGCGCTTGCCCGCGGGGAGGCCGATGCGCTTGCCGATGGCCGCCGTGGCGACCGGGTCGTTGTGGAACAGCACGTCGTTACGCGGGTAGCCGGACTCCAGCATCTCCCCGCCGTAGCGGAACGCCCGCTGCAGGATCGGGGTGCTGAAGCGGTTGGGTGAGACGAGGAACGTCCAGTTGGGCGTCTCCTTCTCGACCCGCTGCAGGTAGTTGCGGTCCGCGTGGCGGATGTCGGTGACGTCGAACCCGATCCGCTTCAGCGGGGTGCCGTGCCAGGTCTGCACCACGATCTGGCCGGGGCGGCGCTCGAACCAGTCCGGCAGGTGGGAGTTGGTGACGATGTAACGGCTGGTGGCGAGCGCGTCGTACCACTCGGTGCCGCCGAGACGGGCGGTCGACAGCGTCTCCGGCGTGGCGGCCTGGCCGTCGCGGACCGTCAGATACTGCGCCTCCAGGGGAAGCCCGCGGCGGACGAGCTCCTCGTGCATCGCCTTGGGGCTGTCGGAATACTGCCGGCCACCGAAGCTCTCGAACAGCACCGCGTCGCGCAGCGGACTGCGCCGCAGGGTCGCGATGCGCTTCTGCCGCAGCTGGGTGCGGGCATACGCCCCGCGCTCCTCGACCTGCAGCACCGAACCGGCCCGCAGCGCCACGAAGTCGCCCTCGGACAGCTCCAGCGTGAACTCGCGGTGCTCGTCGGGGGAGTAGGCCGGGCAGATCGCGCGGACGGCGTTGGCCACGACGAGGTTGGTGACCTCGTAGGAGCCGCCGGCCCGATGGCTGACAAGCAGGTCCCAGAGGCCGGGGCGCAGCTCGACGGCGTCGCCCCAGGACGGCACCCGGCTCGGGTTGATCTTCGCGGTCCACCGGTTGCCGTCGATCGCGACGTCGAGCGAGCGCTCCTCGGCCGCACCGCGCATCCGCAGCTTGATCTCGGGGGCCCCGTCGACCGGCCGGAAGTCACCGGTCAGCGTCAGCGTGCCGTCGGCGGACCACGCGGCCGTGTCGGCCACCGGACCCTGCGCGCGGGCGCAGAGCCAGAGGAAGCCCGCAGCCGTACGCCGGATGAAGATGTGCCGGTCGTAGATCTCCGAGCGGGCGGTGTCGAGCTCGTCGCTGAGCAGGTGCACGGACTGCTTGCCGCCGCTTGCGAACGTCATCTGGATGCGCCAGCGGTCCATCGGGCCGCCCGGCGGGGGCATGACCGGGGGACCGGCGTGCTCGAACAGCTCGTTGAGACGCACCACCGCGCGGAACGGGGTGGCGCCGTTCTTCGTCGTGCCGAACTCGACCGCCGCGGTCGTCTCCGCCACGTCGGTGACCCGGCACAGGCGCAGCTTGCCGCCGCTCGGCGGGGCACCGATCACGAGACCGTCGATGACCATCGTTTCGTTCTCGAACGTGATGGCCGTGGCCTTGGCGGTGACCTTGTCGACGCGCAGCAGGATGTGGGAGCCGTCGGCCACCGGCGTCAGCTGGGTGGTGGCGTCGATGTACTGCGGGACGAGGTTCAGCCGGGTCGGGTGCGCACCCAGCTTCAGCCGGCCCTTGCGCAGCTTGGTGCCGGCGATGATGCCGACCGCGATCTGCCAGCGGCCCTCTTCCCAGCCGCCGCCGGACTGCAGCTGCGCCGGGTCGATGGTGACCTCGAAGCCGGACCAGTCGTAGGACTTGTCCGGGTGGGTGGAGGTCGCGGTCGCCTCGGGGTCGCGGCGCGGGCTGGCCGGCAGCGTGAGCGTGCGCCCGGACTTGCGCTCGCGCAGCCGGACGATGCGCGCCGACGTCCAGCGCGAGTTGGCGGCGGTGCCGTCGATGTAGGCATAGGCCTGGATGACGAGCTTGCCGTCACGCCAGAACACGTTGGTGACCCGGCTGCGGACAGCGGGCTTGCCCATGTCGTAGAGATCGCGCGGGACACCGGCCGACGGGTCGTCCAGGAACGGCAGGTCGGCGAAGCGGCGGCTGCCTTCGTTCTTGGTCTCGATCGGCATGCCGGGGCGGCTCGCGAGCAGGACCTCGATGACTTCCGCGAGCTTGCCCGCGCGGATGAGCGACCAGCAGACCGCGAACTTCGGCGGCAGGCTCTCGATCGTGCCGGGACGAACCCGGGCAAGGAAGAGGTTGACCTCGCGCATGAACTTCGCCTGGAACTCCGGGTCGGCGTCGGGCAGCGCGCCCAGCACGATCGCGAAGTCGTCGACCAGCACGTTCGAGTCGTAGGCCTGCTTGACCTCGCCCTGGTGGTGCTCGCCGAGGAAGCGGCTGACCCGGTCGACCGCGCGCAGCCGGTCGGCGGTGGTCTCCCAGTCGGTGCGGCGCTGCGTGATCGACTTCTCGCCGCTCTCGCGCTTGCGCCAGTAGTAGACCGGCACGTTGACGACGTCGACGGCGGTGGCCATGGCGTGCGCGGTCAGCGCGACCGGCACGTCCTCGAAGACGACGCCCTCGGGGAAGGTCAGGCCGTGCTCGTCCCAGAACTTGCGGCGGTAGACCTTGTTCCAGACCGTGCGGTCCTTGAGCAGGGTGAGCCGCTGGCTGACATGGGTACGCAGCACGGTCCTGCCGAAGATCGGGGTGTGCATGTGCGAGGCGTTCGCACCCCGGGACGTCAGGGACCGGACCGCGCCGCAGGCGAAGTCGGAGCCGCTGTGCTCCAGGGTGGTCATCATCATCTCGTACGCATACGGCGGAACCACGTCGTCGCCGTCGGCGAAGGTGAGAAACGTCCCCTGGGCGATGGCGATGCCCACGTTGCGTGCCTTGCCGGGGCCGGCCTCGCTCTGGTGCACGGCCTTGAACCGGGGGTCCTTCGCGGCCCACTCGTCGACGATCGCACCGGTGCCGTCGACCGAGCCGTCGTCGACCACCACGACCTCGAGGTTGTGGTAGGTCTGCGCGGCGATCGAAGCGAGGCACTCATCGAGATAGGCGTCGATGTCGTGAGCCGGCACCACGACGCTGAGCAGGGGCTTGGCGCCGGTGCTCGGGGACTGTGGCGACTCGGCGACCGAGTCGGTGACGCTGGGTGATCGCTGTGCCGGAATCCGCTTGCTGTCCGGCTCCCGTAGGTGGGCGCTCTTGCCGGCGCCGACGATACGGTTGTCCACTCCGCTCACTCCTCAATCCGGGCATAACCGGATCGCCCTCCCCAGACCATCGGGGTGTCCGTAGTCCCGCGGCATGCCAGCCGCACCCGCACCGTACAGGCAACGTCAACTTGCCGCCCACTCCGCGTCAACCTGCGGCAATGCGAAATTTAGCATTGATCTGCCCGGATTGAAACGGGCAAAAAACGTATTACGGAACACGCGCCGAGGTATGGACCGGTTGCATTACGGCTCACCGGCCGATCGGTCCATCCCTGAATGGGGTGACCGCCGTCACGACTGCCGGCGCCGTTGATCCCCGGGCCGGGAATTGTTCACGCATCGTGATCAAGAAGGTGGGCCTTCAGTCCGGCCAAGGGCAGCGGTGGGGCGGTCGGATCGGGGTTGCGCGGGCCCCCTGGACATGACCGTTGTCCTTGCACTCGCCCTGGCAGAGTGCTAAACAGGTCATTGGCACTCGCGATGCGTGAGTGCCAATCAGGTCGGGACGGTGGGGTCCCTGGCCGCGGTGCCGCCATCGGCGCCGGGGTGCGGGACCGGTCGTCGCGGGCTTATCCGGCTCGACCTGAGGACGTCGCATCGCCAGGTGGCGACGTCCAAAGCGTTCCGCAACCAGCGGAGAGCGGGCCGAGGAGGCCCGGCACCGCGAATGTCCAGGAGGACACAGCCGTATGGCCAAGATCATCGCATTTGACGAGGAAGCTCGTCGCGGCCTCGAGAGTGGTATGAACCAGCTCGCCGACGCCGTCAAGGTGACGCTCGGTCCCAAGGGCCGCAACGTCGTCCTCGAAAAGAAGTGGGGCGCTCCCACCATCACCAACGATGGTGTGTCGATCGCCAAGGAGATCGAGCTCGAGGGCACCTTCGAGAAGATCGGCGCCGAGCTGGTCAAGGAGGTCGCCAAGAAGACCGACGACGTGGCCGGCGACGGCACGACGACGGCGACCGTCCTGGCCCAGGCGCTGGTCCGCGAGGGTCTGCGCAACGTCGCCGCGGGTGCGAACCCGATGGCCCTCAAGCGGGGCATCGAGGCTGCTGTCTCTGCCGTGTCCGAGGCCCTGTCGGCGCTTGCCAAGGATGTGGAGACCAAGGAGCAGATCGCCTCCACCGCCTCCATCTCCGCCGGTGACTCCACGGTCGGCGAGATCATCGCCGAGGCGATGGACAAGGTCGGCAAGGAAGGCGTCATCACCGTCGAGGAGAGCAACACCTTCGGTCTCGAGCTCGAGCTCACCGAGGGCATGCGCTTCGACAAGGGTTACGTCTCGGCCTACTTCATGACCGACGCTGAGCGCATGGAGGCCGTCTTCGACGACCCCTACATCCTCATCGCCAACAGCAAGATCTCCGCGGTCAAGGACCTGCTCCCCGTCCTGGAGAAGGTCATGCAGGGCGGCAAGCCCCTCGTGATCATCGCCGAGGACGTCGAGGGCGAGGCCCTGGCCACCCTGGTCGTCAACAAGGTCCGTGGCACCTTCAAGTCCGTCGCCGTCAAGGCCCCGGGCTTCGGTGACCGCCGCAAGGCCATGCTGGACGACATCGCCATCCTCACCGGTGGCACGGTCATCAGCGAGGAAGTCGGCCTCAAGCTCGACACCGCCGACCTGAGCCTGCTCGGCTCGGCTCGCAAGATCGTCATCACCAAGGACGAGACCACCATCGTCGACGGTGCCGGCAACGCCGAGCAGATCCAGGGCCGGGTCAACCAGATCCGCGCCGAGATCGAGAAGTCGGACTCCGACTACGACCGCGAGAAGCTGCAGGAGCGCCTGGCCAAGCTGGCCGGCGGCGTTGCGGTCATCAAGGTCGGCGCGGCCACCGAGGTCGAGCTCAAGGAGCGCAAGCACCGCATCGAGGACGCCGTTCGCAACGCGAAGGCAGCCGTCGAAGAGGGCATCGTCCCCGGCGGTGGCGTGGCGCTGGTCCAGGCCGGCAAGACCGCGTTCGACAAGCTCGACCTGGTGGGCGACGAGGCCACCGGTGCGAACATCGTCAAGGTCGCCCTCGACGCCCCGCTGCGTCAGATCGCCGTCAACGCCGGCCTCGAAGGCGGTGTCGTGGTCGAGAAGGTGCGCAACCTCGAGCCGGGCTACGGCCTGAACGCCGCCAACGGCGAGTACGTCGACCTCCTGGCCGCGGGCATCATCGACCCGGCCAAGGTCACGCGCTCGGCGCTGCAGAACGCCGCCTCCATCGCGGCGCTCTTCCTCACCACCGAGGCCGTCGTGGCCGACAAGCCGGAGAAGAACCCGGCCCCGGCCGGCGCCCCCGGCGGCGGGGACATGGACTTCTGAGTCCAGCCCCACCCTGCACCACCAGTTCCACCGACGCGGGCCGTCCCTCCGGGGGCGGCCCGCGCTGCGTTGCGGGAAACTCGACGGCATGGCAGACGACGAATGGGAACGGGTGCTGGACCAGCTCGACCGGCAGGTGACGTCCGGGCGGCTCTCACCGGACGTGGCGACGCTGGCCGAGCTGATGGCAGGCTACCGGGTGCCGGGTGTCAGCATCGCTGTCGGAGACGTGACCGGGAGGGTCTGGGCGGCGGGGTACGGCAGCACGGGTGCTGAGGCGCCGGTGACCGCGGACACAGCGTTCCCGGCCTGCTCGATCAGCAAGCATGTGACGGCGTTCGGCGCGCTGCGACTGGCCGACAGCGGTGTGCTGGAGCTGGATGCCGATGTCGCCGAGTACCTGGCCTCGTGGCAACTGCGCGGCGTGACGGTGCGACAGCTTCTGGCGCACACCGCTGGGCTGTCCGACACCTGGTACCGCGGCTATGCCCAGGACTGCGATGCGCCGTCGCTGCTGCAGGTCCTGGAGGGCAGCGGTCCGGCGAGCACTCCGCCGGTGCGGCCGGCGCTGTTACCGGGGAGCCGGTTCCGATACTCGGGCAGCCACTACTCCGTCCTGCAGCAGGTGATGGTGGACGCGACCGGGTCCTCGTTCGACGAGCTCATGCGCACCCTCGTGCTGGAGCCGGTGGCGATGGCCGGCAGCAGCTTCGACCAGCGATTCCCGCACCGGCATCCGGTGGCCCGGGGGCATCACGGCGGCGGCGCCACGATCGCCGGCGGGTGGCGGACGCAGCCGGAGCTGGCCGCGGCCGGACTGTGGAGCACCCCCACCGACCTGCTGCTGCTCGAGCTCGAGATCGCGCGGGCGGTCGCGGGCGACTCGAAGCTGCTCAGCCACGATCTGGCCACCCAGATGGTGACGCAGCAGGTGCCCGGCGGCTTCGGACTCGGCACGGAGGTCGACGACAGCGCCGGGCGCAGGCGGTTCGGGCACACCGGGCAGAACGTCGGCTACACCTGCTTCTCGTTCGCGTGGCCCGACCGCGGCACCGCCGTCGCTGCCATGACGAACTCCGAGGACGGATGGGAGGTGCTGGCCAGCATCCGTGCCGCTGCCGACCGCCTGTACGCCACCGCCGTCCCGGCCGCGCCGCTGAGTGACGTGACGGGCCGCTACGTGCTGCGCGACGACTACCCGATCGACATCGCGGTGGTCGGCGAACGGCTGACCTTCTCCGCCGCCGGTCAGCCCCCGGTGGTGCTGGTGGCGCACCCGGAGGGTCACCACGTGCACCCGGGGCTCGACCTGGAGATCCGGTTCCTGCCGACCGGCGTGGAGCTGCGCCAGGAAGGACGATCGCAGACCGCGGCCCGGTCAGGGGGTTAGGCGGACGACAGCGCCGGTCAGGGGGTCAGGCGGACGACCGTGCCGGTCAGGCGGGCCTGCTCCGCGGCCCAGACGACGCGGTGGGTGGCGAGGCTCTGGGTGGCGTCCGAGGAGAGCAGGGCCGGGTCGTTGGAGGCCACCGCAGCCAGGAACGCCTCGACCAGGGCCTCGTCGCCGCCACCGTGACCGTCGCCGGCGTCCGGGCCGCTCACACCCTGGGCGGTGAGGGTCTCCTCCGCGCCGGTGCGGAAGTTGACGTAGCGGACCGAGTGGCCGTCACCGTCGAGGTAACCGTGGGTGCCCATCAGCCGGGTGCGGCGGTGTTCCATCGGGGTGAAGGCGCTCATCGTGAAGGAGCAGGTCGCGCCGTCCTCGAACTCCATGTTCACCACCTGGTGGTCGACCACGTCGTTGTCGCTGGCGTAGACGCAGCGGCCGTAGGGGCCCGTTCGCAGCGCGGCGCGGACGGCGGGCTCGGTGAACTCCGCGGTGATCGCGCCGAGCGGCCAGAAGTGCTGTTCCTCGTCGGCGAGGGCGTCGAGGTAGAACTTCTCCGCGTCGTAGGGGCAGGTCTGCTTCAGGGGGCAGTCCAGGCAGCGGTCCGCGGCTCCCGGCGGGCGTTCCGAGGCCCGGAAGTGGGTGAGGCTGCCGAAGGAGCTGACCCGCTGCGGGGTACGGCCGAAGAGGTGGACCAGCCAGTCGATGTCGTGGCAGCTCTTGGTGAGCAGCATCGGGCCCGAGGTGACGGAGCTGTTCCAGTTGCCGCGCACGAACGAGTGGGCGTGGTGCCACCAGCCGACCGGTTCGAGGTGCTGGACGCTCACCAGGCGCCCGATGCGGCCCTCGTCGAGCAGGCCCTTGAGCATCTGCGTGTACGGCGTGTACCGCAGGACGTGACAGACCGCGAAGATCACTTTGTTGCGGAGGGCCGCGTCGGCGATCTCGGTGGCCTCGGCGTCGGTCGGTGCCATCGGTTTTTCGAGCAGGATGTGATAGCCGAGGTCGGCGTACGCCACCGCCGGGCCGACGTGCATGCGGTCCTGGGTGGCGACGATCGCGGCGTCGGCGAGGCGGGGTTCGGCGGCGAGGTCGCGCCAGTCCGCGTACACGTGCTCGGGGGCTATGCCGAACTCGGCCGCGATGCTCTCCCGGCGGTGCCGGTCGGGTTCGGCGACCGCGACGACCCGGGCGTGACCCGAGGCCACGGCGTGCCGGGCATACGCCTGACCCCGGAGACCGGCCCCGGCGAGAGCTAGAGTCACTGCGGACATGGAGCCTCCGGGCTTCATTATGATGGAGACCATCATTAAAGGCGACTGACGGCTGAAGTCAAGGGGGACGGCGTTGACCGCGGAGACCACGGGTGGCGATCTCTCCCGGCTACGTCACCTCAACGCGCTCACCGCGATCCGGGTGCTGCGTGCCGATGAGGCCGGGTTCACACTGACCGAGCTGGCCCGGCGCACGGGGTTGTCCCGGGCCTCGACCGAGGACGTGGTGCGGGATCTGACGGAGCGCGGCTGGGTCGCGGAGGCGGAGAAGACCGCGGGCGGGGTGGGCCGGCCGGCGCGGCGTTACCGCTTCCGGGCGGACGCCGGGCACCTGCTCGGCGTCGACATCGGTCGGCACCGGGTGCTCGCCCTGCTCACCGATCTGGACGGCAAGGTGCTGCACAGCCACCGGGTCGAGGCCGCCCCCGGGCTGGGCCGGATCGAGCGGCTGGCCGCGACCGACGACGCCGTGCGCGGGGTGCTGCGTGCGGGCGCTCTGAGCGGCGACCGGCTGTGGGCCAGCGGGGTGGCGACCACCGGCCTGGTCGACGGCACCGGCAAGGTGATGCTCTCCGAGGCGCTGCACGAGTGGACCGGCGTGGACCTCGCCGCGCACCTGGGCCGGCTGGTCACGGGCCCGGTCCTGGTCGAGAACGACAGCAAGCTGGCCGCGCTCGCGGAGAGCTGGCAGGGCGTCGCCCGGCACTCCCGGGACGTGGTGTTCATCCTCTCGGGCGTGGCCACGGGTGCCGGTCTGATCATCGACGGCAAGCTGCACCGGGGCTTCGGCAACGCGGCCGGCGAGATCGGCGCGCTGCCCGCGGTGGGCTGGACGAGAGCGCCCGAGCACCTGCGCGACTGGCCGGGCGAGGGCGACATCTTCGCGGCCGCCCGAGATGGTGACCGGCGCGCGGTTGCGGCGATCAAGCGTTACGTGAAGGACCTGGCGGTCGGCGTCTCGGCGCTGGTCCTGACCCTGGACCCGGAGCTGGTGGTCGTCGGCGGCGGGTTCGCCGGCTCGGCCGACCTGCTGATCGGCCCGCTCCGCGCCGAGCTGGACCGCTGGTGCATCCGGACGCCGGAGATCCGCGTCTCGACCCTGGCCGACCGGGGGGTGGCGCTCGGCGCCGTGAAACTGGCCGCGGATCACGTCGGCACGGTCCTGGCGTCCGGCT
Organism: Winogradskya consettensis; assembly: GCF_018332715.1. GTDB lineage: Bacteria > Actinomycetota > Actinomycetes > Mycobacteriales > Micromonosporaceae > Actinoplanes > Actinoplanes consettensis. Next base: position 101,628 of record NZ_BOQP01000002.1, read on the forward strand.
CCGGGCTGACCTCGATCGACCAATTCGCCCGGGCCTGAGGGGGTCGCCGGCCAAAGGTTGACAAAGTCGTAACCAAGTGCGGTCTTGATTTAATTTTCAGGGTTCCCATGATAATTCCCCATAGCGCTGGGCCGCCGGGCCGCGGCGGAGTCTGAGGGGACCATGCGGATGCGCGGGACAACGAGAATCGGAACGGCACTGCTGGGGGTCGTGGCCCTGGCGCTGACCGCCGCCTGTTCGGGCGGCGGGGACGATGAGTCGGGCAACGAGAAGGTCACGCTGTCCTACGCGGTCTGGGACCAGAACCAGAAGCCCGCGATGGAGTCGCTCGCCGCGGAGTTCACCAAGACCCACCCGAACATCGCCATCGACGTCCAGCTGACCCCGTGGGAGGGCTACTGGACCAAGCTCAAGGCGGCGGCCACCGGCGGCGCGGCCCCGGACGTCTTCTGGATGAACGGGCCCAACTTCCAGCTGTACGCGTCCAACGGCGTGATCAGCCCCAACCCCGAGCAGGTCGACACGAGCGTCTACCCGAAGGCGCTCGCGGATCTCTACACGTTCGAGGGCAAGAGCTACGGGCTGCCGAAGGACATGGACACCGTCGGGGTCTGGTACAACAAGACGCTCTTCGACGCTGCCAAGGTGGCGTACCCGAAGGATGACTGGACCTGGGCCGACTTCCAGGCAGCGGCCGCCAAGCTGACCGACCCCGCCAAGGGCGTCTTCGGCACGGCGGCGCCGCTGAGCAGCTTCCAGGAGTACCAGTACGACACGATCGCGCAGGCCGGCGGTTACGTGATCTCCCCGGACGGCAAGACCTCCGGGTACGCCGACCCGAAGACCATCGCCGGGCTGAAGTTCTGGACCGATCTCATCGCCGGCAAGCAGTCGCCGGACCTGAAGACGATGACCGACACCACGCCGATCCAGCTCTTCGAGGCCGGAAAGGTCGCGATGTACTGGGGCGGTTCGTGGAACGTCTCCGAGTTCAGCGGCAACGACTACACGAAGGGCAAGATCGACGTCGCGCCGCTGCCCAGGGGCGAGAAGCAGGCGACGATCATCCACGGTGTCTCCAACCAGGTCGGCGGCAAGTCCGAGCACTCGAAGCAGGCGTGGGAGTTCGTGAAGTTCCTCGGGTCGCAGCCGGCCGCCGAGATCCTCGGGAAGACGGGGCCCATCCCCGCGTACAACGGCACCCAGACGGCCTGGGTCGCCGCGCACCCGGAGCTGAAGCTGCAGACCTTCCTCGACGAGGTCGCCTATGCGGTTCCCTACCCGGTCTCGAAGAACACCGCGGCGTGGAACGAGGCCGAGCTCACCCACCTGACCAAGGCGTGGAGCGGCGAGCAGCCGGTCGACGCGGCGGCCACCGCGCTGGCCGCCGACATGAACGCGCTGCTGGCCAAGGAATGAAGATGCAGAGGCATCGCGTGACCGAGGCGCTGTGGGGGTACGCGTTCATCGCCCCCACGGCCCTCGGGCTGGCCGTCTTCTACCTCTGGCCGGTGCTGCAGACGGCGTACTACTCGTTCACCGAATGGGGCGCGTTCGGCGGGCACACCTGGACGGGCACCGACAACTACGTGCGCCTGATCCACGATCCCGAGGTCGGCCGCGCCCTGGTCAACACGTTCGCGTACACGTTCCTGGGCCTGCTCTCGATCCCGCTCGCGATCGTCTTCGCCGCCCTGCTGAACCGCAAGATGCGCGGTGTCGGCATCTACCGGACCTTCTTCTTCCTGCCCGTGGTGACCATGCCGGTCGCCGTGGCGATGGTCTGGCGCTGGCTCTACAACGGTGACTACGGCCTGATCAACTACGTGTTGTCGCTGGTCGGCATCGACGGTCCGAACTGGATCGCCGACCCGGACACCGCGCTCTACGCGCTGGTGGTCATCGGGGTGTGGACCAGCGTCGGCTACAACCTGATCATCTTCCTGGCGGGCATGCAGGCGATCCCGGCCGATTACTACGAGGCCGCCGAGCTGGACGGCGCCGGGCCGCTGCGGCAATTCCTGCGGATCACGCTGCCGCTGCTCTCACCCACCGCGTTCTTCGTCTCGGTGGTGTCGGTGATCGGGTCGCTGCAGCTCTTCGACCTGGTCTTCATCATCGCCGGGTCCGGCAACGCGGCGCGGGCGAACCCCGCGTACCCGCGGCTGGAGACGGTGGTGCAGCTCTTCTACGACCGGGCCTTCGTCACCAACGACCGCGGGTACGGCGCGGCGATCGTCATCATGCTGCTGCTGATCATCACGGTGCTGACCGCGCTGCAGTTCCGGCTCCAGCGGAAGTGGGTGCACTATGCGTGAACGGGTTCCCCGGATCGTGCTGCACGGCGTACTGATCATCGCTTCGGTCCTGATGGTCCTGCCGTTCCTCTGGCAGATCATCACGTCGCTGAAGACGCTGAGCAGTGCCACCGCCGTGCCCCCGACGCTGCTTCCGGAGGGGCACTGGGCCAACTTCGGCAAGGTCTTCGACCTGCTGCCGTTCGGCACGCAGTTCCTCAACACGGCCATCACCGCGGTGGCTCGCACGGCCGGCCAGGTGCTGTTCTGCTCGATGGCGGCCTACGCGTTCGCCCGGCTGCGCTTCCCCGGCCGCAACGCGCTCTTCGCCATTTTCCTGTCCGTGCTGATGGTCCCGCCGCAGCTGTTCATCATCCCGCAGTACCAGATCATGGCCGACCTGGGCTGGCTGAACAGTCTGCCGGCGCTGATCGTGCCGGGGCTGTTCAGCGCGTTCGGCGTCTTCCTGTTGCGGCAGTTCTTCCTGGGGCTGCCCATCGAGTTGGAGGAAGCCGCCCGCATCGACGGGGCCGGGCCGTGGCGGATCTACTGGTCCATCGTGCTTCCGCTGGCCCGGCCCGGGATGGTGGCCCTGGCCGTGCTGGTGCTGCTCTGGTCCTGGAACGACCTGTTCTGGCCGCTCGTCGTCAACACCGACCCCGAGAAGATGACGCTCTCCGCGGGGCTGGCCTCGCTGCAGGGGCAGTACCAGACCGACTATCCGATCCTGATGGCCGGTTCGCTGCTGGCGTCCGTACCCGTGATCGCGGTCTTCGTGTTCCTGCAGCGCCAGTTCATCCAAGGCATCGCTCAGACCGGCATCAAGGGCTGAGCTCTACATCCGCAGCGCATGCTTCCCGGGCCGGTGCCGGCCCGGACCGCGGTCACGGCCACCGGCAAGGACCAGCCAGCTTGGGGTACGCCCGCCGAAGAAGAACAACGCGGCGCCCACGATCAGCGTCAGCACGCCCACGCCGCCCACCGACATGATGTCCGCACCGGTCTTCGGCAGCTTGATCACCGTGCCGGTGGTGGCGTCGGCGACCTGCTTCACCGTGACCGTGACGGTGGCCTTGGCGTAACCGCCGTGGCCGTCGCTGACCGTGTAGGTGAAGCTGTCCTTGCCGCCCTGGTACGAGTCGTCCGGGGCGTACGTGATCGTGCCGTTGGCGTTGATCACGGCGTGGCCGTGCTTGGGCTTGGCCACGCTGATCACCTTGAGGGTGTCCTCGTTGGCGTCGCTGTCGTTGGCCCGCACCTTGATCACGACGGACTTGCCGGCGTCGACCGTTGCCGTGTCGTCCTTGGCCTTGGGCGCGCTGTTCGGGCCGTCGACCTTGACCTTGATCGTGCCGTACGCCATGTTGCCGTCCTCGTCCACCGCGGAGTACGAGAAGCTGTCCGCTCCCGCGAAGCCCGCCTCCGGGGTGTAGGTGACGGTGCCGTCGGCGTTGAGCTTGGCCGTGCCGTGGGCGGGCTTGCCGACCTTCACCACGGTGACCGCGTTGTTGTTCTTGTCCACCTTGGGCAGCGTCACGGTGACCGGCGTGGCCGGCTTGGCGGTCACGCTCTTGTCGGGCACCGCCGGGGGCGCGCCGACCTTGATGGTCACCGTCGAGGTGGACCGGTCGGTGCCGTCGCTGATCGTGTACGTGAACGAGACGGTGCCGGAGAAGCCCGCCGGCGGCTCGTAGCGGACCTCGGTGCCGGTGAACGTCACCGTGCCGCTGGCCGGCTGGGTCACCCCGACGATCAGAAGCGTGGCGTCGTACGGGTTCAGGTCGTTGTCGAGCACCTTCACCGAGACGGCGTGCTGGTACGGCGTCGACCTGCTGTCGGGCAGCGCGACCGCCGACCCGCCGGTGACGGTCACCGAGACCGTGCCGGTGGCCGTGCCGCCGTTGCCGTCGCTGATCACGTAGTCGAAGCGGTCGGTGCCGATGAAGCCCGTCTCCGGCACGTAGCGGATCTTGCCGTCGGCGGTCACCGTGGCCGTGCCGTGCGCCGGGTTGCCGACGGAGGTCACGGTCAGCTTCTGGTCGGCGTTGACGTCGGTGTCGTTCGCGAGCACGTCGATGTCGACCTTGCCGTTCCTCAGCACCGCGGCCTGGTCGGTCACGGCCACCGGGGCGGCGTTGGCGACGGTCACCGAGATCTGGCCGGTGGACTGGCCGCCGGCGGCGTCACGCACCACGTAGGTGAAGGTGTCCGTGCCGGCGTACCCGGCGTCGGGGGTGTAGCGGACCTTGCCGTCGACGATCTTCACCGTGCCGTGCTTCGGCTGGCTCACCGAGACCAGGGTCAGCGCCTCGTTCTCGGCGTCCGTGTCGTTGGCGAGCACGTCGATGTCCACGGGTGTGCCCGCGCCCGCCGCGGCGGTGTCGGGGGTCGCGACCGGCGCCGAGTCGATGCTGATCACCACGGTCGCCGTGTCGGTGCCGCCGGCGTCGTCGGTCACGGTGTAGTCGAAGGTGTCCATGCCGGAGCTGCCCGCGTCGGCCGTGTACGTGACCGTGCCGTTCGCGTTCAGCACCGCGGTGCCGTGGGCCGGCTGGGTCACCGAGATCACCCGTAGCGACTGGCCGAGGTTCGGGTCGGTGTCGTTGTCGAGCACCTTCAGGATCTGCGGGACACCGGGCTGGCCCAGAGCGGTGTCCGGGACCGCGATGGGGTTCGCGTTGAGCACGGTCACGGTGACCACCGCGTTGGCGGTCTGGTGCTCGGGGTCCTCGATCGTGTACGTGAACGTGTCCGTGCCCGCGAACCCGGTGTTCGGGGCGTACACCAGGTTGCCGCCGGTCAGGGTGACCGTGCCGTGCGCGCCGTTGGTGAAGCCCTTGACCGCGATCGCGTCGCCGTTGGGGTCGGTGTCGTTGCCGAGCACTGTCACCGTGACCGGGGTGTCGGTCGCGGTGCTGACCGCGTCCGCCTGGGCGACCGGCGCCGAGTTGACGACGGTGACCGTGACGGTCGCGCCCGCCGAGTCCGTGCCATCGCTGACCGTGTAGTGGAACGTGTCGGTGCCGCGGAAGCCCGGGCTCGCCGGCGTGTAGGTCACGGTCCCGTCCGGGTTGACGACGGCCGTGCCGTGCGCCGGCGCGACGTCGACCGTCACGGTCAGCGGGTCGCCGTTCGGGTCCGAGTCGTTCGCCTTCACCGGGATGACCAGCGGGATGTTCGCCTGCGCGGTGACCGGGTCGTCGACCGCCACGGGCTTGCCGTTGGCGACGGTGACGTTCACCGTGGCGGTCGCCGTGCCGCCGTGGCCGTCCTTGATCGTGTAGCTGAAGGAATCCGGTCCGGACCAGCCGGCGTCGGGCGTGTACTCCGGGTTTCCGTCGGCGTCTACGCCGACCAGGCCGTGCGCCCCGTTCACGGTGCCGATGACGGTGATCGTGTCGTCGTTCGGGTCGTTGGCGGTCGTGGTGAGGTCGATGCTGACCGGAGTGCCGTACGGGGTGGTCACGGTCGAGTCGGTGACGGTCGGCGGGGCGTTCGCGACGGTCACGGTGACAGTCCCGGTCGCGGTGCCGCCGTTGCCGTCGGAGATGGTGTACGTGAACGTGTCCGTGCCGGAGAACTTCACCGCCGGCCGGTAGGTGATCTTGCCGCCGATGAGGTCCGCGGTGCCGTGCGCCGGCGAGCTGTTCGAGGTGATGGTCAGCGGGTCGTTGTTGGCGTCGGTGTCGTTGGCGAGCACGTCGATGACCTTGTCCGTGTGGTACGGGGTGGTCGCGATGTCGTCCTGCGCGACCGGGCCGGCGTTGGCGACGGTTACCTCGACGTTGCCGCTGGCCGTGCCGCCGCGGCCGTCGGAGGCGGTGTACTTGAACGTAGCCACACCACGGAAGCTCGCGTTCGGGGTGAACGTCACGGTGGCGCCAGTGATCGCAACCGAGCCGCCGCTGACGGGCTGGGTGACAGCGGAGACCGACAGCGGGTCGCCGTTCGGGTCCGTCACATTGGCCAGGACAGCAATCGTCTTAGCGGTGTTGGCGGCGGTGGCGACCTGATAGTCGGCTGGGACCGGCGGGGCGTTGTCGACGTTCACGGTGACGGTGGCCGTGGCGGTGCCGCCGTGACCGTCATTCAGCTGGTACGTAAAGGTGTCGGTGCCGGCCCATCCAGCCGCCGGGGTGTACGTGATCGTGTTGTCGCCGTTGGCCATGGCGGTGCCGTGAGCAGGCTGGGCAGGGATCGTGACGACCAAGGTGTCGCCGGCATCCGGGTCGTTGTCGTTGCCGAGCACGTTGATCGTCTTGGCAGTGCCGGTTGCGGTGCCGGCGGTGTCGTCAGCCGCCGTTGGGGCGGTGTTGACCCAGAGCGAGGCGGTCGCGGTGTTGTTGCCCGGGGTGTTGTCGGTGCCGGAACCCGAGGCCGTCGCGGTGGCCGGCGAGCTCAGCGCCGCGGTCGAGCCGACGGTCGCGTTGATCGTGACCGTGGCGGCCGTGCCGCTGGCGAGCGCGCCCAGGGCGCAGGTGATGTCCTGGCCCGACTGGGTGCAGCCGGCGGGCAGCGTGACCACGGTGACACCGGTCGGCAGGGTCAGCTTCGCGACCGGGAGCGGCTCGCGGTCGGTGCCGTTGTTGGTGACCGTCAGCTGGTAGGTGATCGCGGCGGGAAGGGCGTCGCGCTGCACGGTGTTCGTGGACGCGGTCACCGTCGCGGCGAGGTCGGCGACGGGCTTGTCGACGGTGGCGTTGACGACGTTGCTGGTGCCGGTGATGGTGCGGCCCGTCGACGCGCCGGAGTAGGAGAGCGCGGCGACGTTGGTGATCGTGGTCCCGGACGGGGTGGTGTCCTTGACCTTGACCCGGTAGGTGACCACCACGGTGGCGTTTGTCGCGAGGGTGCCGCCGGTGGTGGACGTGGCGCCCGTACCGATCCGGAACACGGTCTTGCCCTGCGCGGAGTCCGTGACGAACTCGGCGGTGTCGTCCGCGGCGGCGTCGGTCATCGCGGTGCCGGCGATCTTGAGCGAGCCCGGGACGTAGGTCGTGCCGGCGGGGACCGCGTCGGTGAGCACGGTGCCGCCGCTGTTGTCGGTGCCCTTGTTGACGACGCTGATCGAGTACTCGATCTCGTCAGCGGGCATCAGCCGCGCGGGGTCGCCGGTCTTGTCGGTGCCGGTCAGCGTCGTGGTGAGGTCGGGGGCGTACAGGTCGGTGGCGAACGTGACCACGCCCGGGTAGAACGTCTCGTTGGTGGTCGTGAGCGTCAGTGAGGCGCTGGTCGCGCCGTTGGCGAGCTTGCCGGTCGCGTCGAACTGGTCGACGTCGAGGCCGAGCAGGTTCGGGTTGTTCGGAGTACGGTCGCCGATCAGCGTGCCACCCTCGCTGACGGTGCTGTTGAAGAAGTTGTCGACGGGGTTCTTCGAGTCGCTCATCGAGGTGCTGTCGAGCTGCAGCACATCGCCGGTCTTGCCGAGGTCACCCTCGTAGACCACGGCGCCGATGTTCGTCTTGACCGTGCCGGTCAGCGGCGTCTTGAACCCGTCGACGGGGATGTTCACGCTGCTCGAGGCGCTGCTGACCACGCCGAAACCGTCGTAGACGCGCAGGTTGCGCATCGGCAGGGAGGCGTTCTGGTACGCGATGACGAGCGACCACCCGGCGTACCGGTCCTTGCCCGTACCCGCCTGGATGTTGCCCACGGAGTACGACCCGCTGCCGGCGCCGGCAACCGTCGAGGTGACGTCCGCGTAACCCTGGTACGCCGTGAGCGACGGGTCGGTGAACATCTTCGTCGCGGTCACGTTGGTCCAGGCGCCACCGCCGCCGGGGATGCTGAGCTTGACCTTGTTGTTGTCCGCGGCCGTCGGGGCGACCACGCCGCTCGTGCCGGCCTTGGTGTCCGCACCCCAGTACAGACCGGCGAAGAGCACGGTGCTGTTCGCCGGCAGCGTCACCGTGGCGCTGCTGGAGTTGAAGATCCCCTGGCCGACGTTCGCGCCGAGGTTCTCCATCACGTACGCGTTGTTGTTCAGCGCGTCGGCGGTGGCACCCGTGCCGTTGAGGGCGTCCGTGCAACCGGCGGTGGCCGTGGGACAGGTGAGGTTGGCGTTGCCGCGCATCAGGATGGCGCCGTTGGCATCCGTCGAGAACTCGGAGCTGAACGGGTTGGTGATCACCGCCTCGGCCCGGGTCATGTAGAACGTCATGGCAACGCCGACGGCGATGACCACGAGCACGGCGAGCGCGCGGTGCGGAGCGGAACGCAGAGCTTGCATGCCAGCCTCAGTGGTGTCGGCGCCGCGGGGCGCGCTGAGATCCGGACCTGTTGGTCCGGGCCCCACTGACGCTAGAAACCGAAAAGTGCTGTTCAGGTGCAGCGCAGGCGCAGCCTCAGAGCTTGCTGTGCTGCGGAGTCGGGGCCGGGGCCAGATCGGTCAGGTCCCGGACGCTCCGCGCCGGCGAGGCCAGCCAGACCAGCGGTGCGCACGCGGCCACCGCGCCGATCGCCAGCAGGGCGCCGCGAGCGCCGATCGCCCCGGCCAGAGCGCCCGCGACCAGGCCACCGACCGGAATGGCACCCCAGGAGACGAACCGGACCGTCGCCATGACCCGGCTGAGCAGCTCCGGCGGGCTGGCGATCTGCCGGTACGTGCGGGTGGTCACGCTCAGCACGACCACTCCCGCCGAGAACAACAAATTCCCGGCCACGAAGATGGCGTACGCCCAGAGCCCCGCACCCCACGGCACCAGAACAGCACCCGCGGCAGCCACGAACCCGGCAGCGATCAGCCCCCGGGCAGTGCCCACCGCGTCGGTGAACCGGGTGGTCAGCGCGGCGCCGATCAGGGTGCCGACGCCGTCCGCGGCCAGCAGCACGCCGACCACGCCGGCCGGGGCGTGCAGCTCGCGGACCAGGTAGAGCGGGTAGAGGGCGTACTGGGCGCCGCACACGAAGTTCACCGCCGTGGCCGCCCACATGCCCGGGCCCATCGCCGGGTGCCGCACCACGAACGTGAAGCCCTCGCGGATCAGCTCGCCCATCGGCGGCCACCGGTCGGGCCGGGGCACGCGCCGCGCGGGCAGCGTACGCAGAAAAGCCGCCGAGACCAGATAGCTCGCCGCGTCGACCAGCAGCGTCGGCACGGACCCCGCGGCCTGCACCACGATCCCGCCGAGCGACGGGCCGGCGAGTGAGGTCGTGGCGTGCGTGCCGGAGCTGAGGCTGTTGCGCGACTGGAGCTGGTCCCGGTCGACGATCTCGGGCAGGAACGTCGAGTTCGCCACGTCGAAGATCACGTTGGCGAAGCTCACAACCAGCGCGGTCACCACCAGCTGCGTGATCGTGAGCTCGCCGAGCCACCAGGCGAGCGGGATGGACCCGACGGCCACGGCGCGGGCCAGGTCGGCGCCGAGCTGGGCGCCCCGCAGCGGCAGGCGCTGCACGATCACCCCGGACGGCAGCCCGATGACGATCCACGCCGCGTACTGCGCCGCGGCGATCAGACCCATCTGGAAAGGGGTCGCGTCGAGGACCGCGAGCGCCGTCAGTGGCAGCGCCACGCCGCCGACCGCCGAGCCCAGACCGCTGATGGTCCCGGCCGTCCACCACCGCCAGAAGACGTCCACGGTCCCCGACCCCCGTTCATCCCTACTGAGTTCCAATCTGGAACGGACTATAGTGGGGATGGTGCGACGAGTCGACCTGGTAAATGCCGATTGCGGCATCGAGCAGGCCCTCAGCGTGCTCACCGACTGGTGGACGTTCCTGATCGTGCGCGACGTCGCCGGGGGAGTGACCCGCTTCGACGCGCTCCAGCGCGAGCTCGGCATGAGCCGGCGAGCACTGACCGAACGGCTCGGCGGCCTCGTCGAGCAGGGCGTGCTGCGTCGCGTCGCCTACCAGGACAACCCACCCCGCCACGACTACCTGCTCACACCGAAGGGTGAGGGACTGCTCCCGGTGCTGATCTCCCTGCAGGACTGGGGGACGCGGCACGTGATGGGCGACGGCACGCTCACGGCCACCGCCGCGCCGACATCCGCCGAGGCACACCGCGTGCACGACCTCGTCGGCCATCGGATCCCCGGGCTCACCCTCGAAGCGCCGACGGTGCTGTTCTTCTTTCCCGGGGCCTATGCGCCCGGATCGCAGGGCTATCCGCCCGGCTGGGGCGAGATCCCGGGGGCTGCGGGGTGCACGCTCGAGGCGACGACATATGCGGCTCGGAGCGGGGATTTCGCTGCTCAGGGCGTACTCATCAAGGGGGTGAGCACTCAGCGCCCCGATCAGCTGGAGGCCTTCGCCCAGCATGCGGGTCTGCCCTTCCCGCTCCTCTCCGACCAGGACGGCAAACTGGCGGCCAGCCTGCGGTTACCGACGTTCCGGGCCGGCGGCACGGACCGCTTCAAACGCCTCACCCTGCTGGCCGATGAGGGCTCCGTCATCAGATCCGTGCAGTTCCCGGTGTCCGATCCGGCCGGTTCCGTCACCGAGATGCTCATGTACGTCGCGGCACACCGATTCGGGTAGGGGCCGGACGGCGCTACGGTGGGGGCGTGCGTTCTCCTTCGGATTCCCGGTATTCCGCCGGTCGGCTCTCGCCGGTGCGTCGTGTCGCCGATCTCCGGCGGCTGCGTGACGAGCAGTTCGACGTGCTCGTCATCGGTGGTGGGGTCACCGGCGCCGGTGCTGCCCTGGACGCCGCCTCACGCGGGCTGAAAGTCGCCCTCGTCGAGGCCCGCGACCTGGCGGCCGGCACCTCCAGCCGGTCCAGCAAACTCATCCACGGCGGCCTGCGTTACCTGGAGCAGCTCGAGCTGCACCTGGTGCACGAGGCGCTCACCGAGCGGGGGCTGCTCACCAGCCGGCTCGCGCCGCACCTCGTGCGCCCGGTACCGATCCTGGTGCCGCTGGAGCCGGCCTCGCCGCCCGCGCGCGTCTGGAACAGGTTCTACTACGGGCTGGGCGTCGCGGCGTACGACGTCTTCGCCGGCGTCTTCGGCACCGGCCGGGGCATGCCGCTGCACAAGCACCTGACCCGCGACGGCGCCCGGCACCTCTTCCCGAGCCTGCGCGCCGACAAGATCACCGGGGCGATCCGCTACTACGACGGGCAGGTCGACGACGCCCGGCTGGTGGTCACCATCGCCCGCACGGCGGCCAGCCTCGGCGCGGCCGTCGTCACCAGCGCCCGGGTCACCGGCTTCCTGCGCGAGGCCCGCCAGGTGGTCGGTGTGAAGGTCCGCGACCTGGAATCCCCCGACTCCCCCGAGTTCGAGGTGCGCGCCCGCACGGTCGTCGCCGCCACCGGGGTGTGGAGCGATGACATGTCGCGGATGCTCAGCGACGTCGGCGTGCGGCCCGGGCTGCGGGTGCGGGCATCGAAGGGCGTACACCTCGTGGTGCCCCGCTCGGCCATCACCGGCGATGCCGGGCTGATCCTGCGGACCCCGACCTCGGTGCTCTTCGTCATCCCCTGGGGCGGGCACTGGATCATCGGCACCACCGACACCGACTGGGAGCTCGACCGCTCCCACCCGTCCGCCTCCGCGCGCGACATCAGCTACCTGCTCGACCAGGTCAACACCATCCTCGAGCGCCCGCTCACCACCGACGACATCGAAGGGGTGTACGCCGGTCTGCGCCCCCTGCTCTCCGGCGAGGCCGACTCGACGTCGAAGCTCTCCCGCGAGCACGCCGTGGTCGAGCCGATGCTCGGCCTGCTCCTGGTAGCCGGTGGCAAGTACACGACCTACCGGGTGATGGCCGCCGACGTGATCGACCAGGCCGTCCGCCGTCTCGGCGTGGACCGCCCCTCGGTCACCGACCAGCTCCCGCTGCTCGGCGCCGACGGTTACGCCTCCGCCTGGCGGGACCGGCAGGACGCAGCACGCCGGCACGGCGTCACGACCGGCGTGATCGAGCACCTGCTCGAACGCTACGGCACCCTCACGGTGCACCTGCTCGCGATGATCGAGGCCGACCCGGCGCTGGCCGAACCGCTCGCCGGCGCCCCCGAATACCTCGCGGCCGAGATCGCATACGCGGCCACCGCCGAAGGCGCCCTGCACCTCGACGACGTCCTGACCCGCCGCACCCGCATCTCCTTCGAGACCACCCACCGCGGCAGCGAGACCGCCGTCCACGCAGCGGCCATCATGGGCGACGCGCTGGGCTGGGACAAGGCCGTCCGCGACCGCGAGGTCGAGCACTACCTGGCCCGGGTCGAGGCCGAACGCCAGTCGCAGAAGATGCCCGACGACCTCACCGCGGACGCTGCGCGCCTGGGTGTGGCCGACGTCCGCGGGTATGCCGCCGACCGGGGATCGGACCTGCTCGCCTCGTGATCCTGGTCGATGAGCCGCGCTGGCCGGGCCGCGGGCGCCTCTGGGCGCACCTGGTCAGCGACGTCTCCTACGAGGAGCTGCACGACTTCGCGGCCCGGCTCGGTGCCCCGCGCAAGGGCTTCGACCGGGACCACTACGACATCCCGGAGTCGCTCGTCCCCACGGCGATCTCGCTCGGGGCGACCCTGGTGTCGTCGCGGGACATCTCCGCGCGGCTCCGGGCCGCCGGGCTGCGCCGCCCGAAGCATCTAGCCCTTCGCCAGGACCTTTAGCTCGGCCTCGAGGTTCTCGCGGGCCGTCTTCTCCCAGCGCTCCCGGATCGGGGTGTTGCGATAGATAGCCGGCAGCTCCAGCAGCGAGACCAGCACCTGCGCGCGGGCCGCCCGGAACGTGCCGTCCGAGATGTGGGCGTACTCCCGGCGGATGGCAGCCGTGTATGCGGCGTAACGCTCCGGGTCGGCCGCGAGGATCGCCAGATCGGCGTCGCAGAGCAGCTCACCATCCGGATCGTCGTCCCCGGTCGCATGCCCGGCGGTCAGCCCGACCAGCCGCGCCACCTCCGCGGCGACCTCAGCGGGCATCCCCAGCGTCGTCAGCAGCCCCTCGGCGAACTCGGCGCTGTCCCGCTCGTTCGCGTCGCCGAGCGCCTTCGGGTCGTACACGGCGTCGTGCATCCAGGCCGCGAGCCGCACCCGGTCCGCGTGCCGGGCCAGATCCGCGTACTCGTCGACGACGTCGAGCACGGCGGTCAGATGGCTGACGTCGTGATACTGGCGCTGCGGCTCTGACCAGCGGCCCAGCAGGTAGGCGCCGGAAGCCTCGAGATCCGGGTCCTCGGCGGACGCCCCGGCGCCCCGGGCGGCAGCCACCCACCGATCGAGAAGAGAAGTCACGGCCGCAATCCTGGCACGTCCGTTGGTTAGGATTGTTCGTGACTTCGGATCAGCGGGGGCTCGCCGGCGTGCTCGCCGACCTACAGGGGCGGTCCCGCTCCGGTGCCCGGGCCAGCTGGGGGCGGGTCCGAGGCGGATTCGGCCTCGCCATCCAGGCCGGCGTCGCCGCGGGCATCGCGTGGTACATAGCCCACGACCTGATCGGCCGCCCGAGCCCGTTCTTCGCGCCCATCGCAGCGGTCATCACCCTGGCGTCCTCCATCGGGCAGCGCGCGAAACGTACGGTCGAATTGGTCGTCGGCGTCGCGATCGGCATCGGCCTCGGCGACGGCATCATCCTGCTGATCGGCTCCGGCCCGTGGCAGATCGGCCTGGTCGTCGTCCTCGCGATCCTGGTCGCCGCGGCCGTCGGCGGCGGCACCCCGCTCGTCGTGCAGTCCGCCTCCTCGGCCGTCCTGGTCGCCACGCTGACCTCGAGCGCCAACCTGCCCTACACCCGCTTCTTCGACGCCCTCGTCGGCGGCGCGGTCGGTCTCGCTGTGATGACCCTGCTGCTACCCCTCAACCCCCTGACGGTCGTACGCCGAGCAGCCGACCCGGCCCTCGAGGAAATGGCCACCGGCCTGCGCGGCGTCGCCCGGGGCATGGCCGCCCAGGACACCGACGTCGTCCGGGAGGCCCTCACCCAACTCCGCACCGCCGAGGGGCACTTCGCCGCCTTCGCCGCAGCCGCTGCCGCTGCCAGCGAGAACATCGCCTTCGCGCCGGCCCGCTGGCGCTCCCGGGGCGCCTTGGCCCAATACGTCGAAGGCGCACCCCACCTCACGTACGCCCTCCGCAACGTCCGCGTCCTCACCCGCCGCGTCATCACCGCCCTCGAAGACGACGAACCCATCCCCGCCTGCCTCCCCACCAGCGCCGAACTCCTCGGCGACGCCATCGACCTCCTCCGCCAGGAATGGTCCCGCGGCGCCGAACCGGAAGCCACGCGGGAACGGGCGCTGCGTGCGGCGGCCGAGTCGGGCCGGGCGTACAAGGAAGGAGTCGGCTTCTCCGGCGGCGTCGTCGTCGCCCAGGTCCGAACCACCGTCTCCGACCTCCTCCGCGCCACCGGCATCGAATACGCCGAAGCCCCCCGCCTCGTCCGCCGAGCCGTCGGCTGGCAGGGCCGAACCCGCCCACCCCGCCACAAGCCCCGCACAGCCACTCCCGCCCCCGACGGCCTCACCCCGCCATCACCGGCCACGCTGACCTCCTTGGCCGAGCCCCCGGCTGAGCCTCTTTCCGGACCTTCGGGTGTGCCTGGGGCGTCGGCTGAGCCTTTGTCCGGGCCTTCGGGCGCGGCTGGAACGTCGGTTGAGTCTTTGTCCGGGCCTTCGGCTCCGGCTGCGGCGTCGATTGAGCCGACGTCTGAGCCGACGTCTGAGCCGACGTCTGTGGCCGCGGTGGCGCCTGTGGCTGAGCCGCCATCGCCGGGCGTGCCGCCGGCGGGAGCTGGGTCATGATCGGTTCCGTGGGCGGGGGACCGCCGGAGTGCGGCCGGGTGACTACGCTGGCGGCATGGCCGACGTAGCGCCGGGGACCACGCCCGACCCGGAACAGCACCCGCCCGCAGGGACGCCCGCCCGGCCCTGGGACGCAGCTCCGGCCCAGTCCTGGGACGCGCCGGCCGCTCAGTCCTGGGAGACAGCACCCCAGCCCTGGGAGCCGACCCAGCCCTCAGTGCCCACAGCTCAGCCCTGGGAGCCGGCCCAGCCCTCAGTGCCCACAACTCAGCCCTGGGACGCAACTCCGGCCGAGCCGGCTCAGCCCTCGGCGCCCACAACTCAGCCCTGGGACGCAGCCCCGGCCGAGCGGCCCCAGAGCGGTGTCGCCGCAGCTCAGCCTTGGGATGCGGCTCCGGCGGGATCGCCGCAGAGTGCCGCCCCTGCAGCTCAGCCCTGGGACTCAGCCCCGGCCTCGACCCCCTCTCCGATCTCAGGCCCGGCCCAGACCGGGGACTTTTCGCAGGTACCGGCTGGTCAGGGTGCGGATCTGCCGCCTATGACCGGGCGGCGGGCCGGGTGGCGGCGGTGGGTGCCGTTGACTCTGATCATCGGGTTCTTTGCGGCTTGTTCTATTGCGATGCTGGTCATTCTGGGCGCCAGTAACGGGCCGACCGGGTTGGTTGTGGGGCTGACCGCTGCGATTGTGCCGGTGCCCGTACTGGCCAGTTGTTTCTTGTGGCTGGACCGGTATGAGCCGGAGCCTGTTCGGTACCTTGCCTTCTGTTTTGCCTGGGGCGCGGTGGTCGCCACGCTGGTGGCCATCGGGGTCAATACCGGGACCGCCTGGCTGTTTGCGCAGGCGGGGCTCCCCGATGCGCTGGTCGCTGTGATCATCGCGCCGTTCATCGAGGAGTCGATGAAGGCGCTCGGGCCGATTTTGCTTTTCTGGCGGCGGCGTCGGGAGTGGTCCGGGATCACCGACGGGATTGTGTACTGCGGGCTGTCGGCGCTCGGGTTCGCCATGGTGGAAAATGTGCTTTACCTGGGTGGGCACGGGTATGCGGCAGGGGCTGACCAGTATGGGCCGGCTACGGGCGTACAAAACCTGTTCCTGATCTTTATTGTTCGTATCCTTTTCACCGGGTTCGCGCATCCGTTGTTCACGTCGATGACGGGCATCGGGCTGGGGCTCGCCTCCCGCTCGGCCGACAGGCGGGTGCGGTGGCTGGCGCCGATCGCCGGGCTGCTGCTCGCGATGCTGCTGCACGGGACGTTCAACCTGCTGCCCACGCTTGCGGCGGCCACCGGGCAGAGCATCATCATGTTGTACGGGTACCTCGGCTTCATGGTCCCGTTCTTCTTCGCCGCGGTCGGCTTCGCGATCGCACTTCGCGGGTACGAGGGTCGGCTCAGCGAGCGCATTCTCCCGTTCTACGTACGCGCGGGCTGGTTGTCGCCGCCGGAAGTGGCCACCCTCGGCAGTCTCGGCCGCCGGCACTCGGCGCGGCAATGGGCGAAACGGGTCGCGGGCGAGGGCGGCGTACGCGCGATGCGGGGCTTCCAGCTCGCGTCCACCCAGCTTGCGTTGCTGCGCGACGGAATGCAGCGGGGGCTTCGGAGCGACCCGCAGGACCTGCAGCGCGCCCAGGCTGAGGAGCAGAAACTGCTCACGGACATCTCGGGGTACAGGTCGATGTTCGTCGGCCGCGATCCCCAGGCCCCGCAGGCATTCTGGGACGGTCACGCCTATCAGATCGCATTCCCGGACGGCGTCACACGCACGGTCAGCGCCCCGAACGAGCCGGTCGTCCCGGTCCCGGTGAGACTCGCTCCCCCCACGCCCGTGTACGCCGGATACGGCCCCGGATACGGCCCCGGCTACGGCGCTCAGCCGGGGTAC
>NZ_BOQP01000003.1 GCF_018332715.1 Winogradskya consettensis
GCCGGCGAAGTCGACGCCGCGTTCCGGGTCGAACTTGTCCACAGCCTTGATCAGGCCGACGGTGGCGGTCTGGAACAGGTCGTCGGTGGGCTCGCCGCGGCCGGAGTAGCGGTGGGCGAGGTGGCGGGCGAGCGGCAGCCAGGCCTCGATCGCCCTGTCGCGCAGGGAAGCGCGGGACGGGTGCCCGGCCGGCATCGCGGCCATCGCGTTCAGGAGGTCCGCGGCGCTGTCCGCGGACGCCTCGCTGATCTTTGAAGTCTTTGTGTTCGTAACCGTGGTCGACTGGGTAACAGTCATGTCGTGGTCCTCCCTGGCACCTGTCCGGAGAGCCGGCCCGGCGGAATCGCCAGGCCCGGTCGGGCGGGGTGTCACTATTGGCTCGCCGTCGACGGTGATCGATGCGACCACCGTCGCCGACGCGTACTCGGCCGTTCGGTTACCAAGACATTAGCCGAGCGGGCGAGCAAAGACTAGCCGAAAGTATGAGTCACTTTCAGTGACTGCCCACACAGGGTGAATCTAGTCCTCGTCCTTCTGCTCTTTTTCCTTCTTTTTCTCCTCGCGCTCCATGGCCAGGTCGAGCGCCAGGACCGCGCCGATGATCAGCAGCGGCTCGATGCCCGCCGAGATCTGCACGGCGTAGGTGTCGCGGATCGTCAGCCAGCGCTTCGAGACCGCGGCAACCTCCTCGCCGCCGAGCTCGATGATGTACTCGTGGTCGAGGAGGTTGCCCTTCATCTCCAGGTCGTCCGGGCCGGGGACGTCGATGGTGAACTTGTCCCGGAACGGCGTGAAGAGCTTCTTGCGGACCTCGGCGGCCGTCTCGCCGTCGATCTTGATCTCGTACGTCGGCCGGAGCGCGACCAGATGCCGGTGCACGCTCGCGACCTCGTTGCCGGACGGGTCCTCGATCACGACCTTGTCCCGGACGCTGAACACCTTGCCGTCGACCCGGTACAGCTTCGTGCCGTGCTCGTCGAGCACATCGAAGTCGTCGCCGATCGAGAAGAACTTCTCCCTGATCACATACATAGGGAGATTGTCCGCCTCAGAGCAGCATTCCGCCCGAGGCCTCGATGCGCTGCGCGGTGACCCAGCCGGTGTTCCCGGTGAGCAGGGTCGCGACCAGGCCGCCGATCTCCTCGGGCCGGCCGATCCGCCCCATCGCGGTCTGCCCGCCGAGGTGCTCGCTGACCTGCTCGTTCTGCAGTGCGCCGCCACCGAACCCGGTGCCGATCGGCCCGGGAGCGATCACGTTGGCGGTGATGCCGCGCGGCGCGACCTCCTGTGCCAGATAGCGCGTGAAGACCTCGACGGCCCCCTTCGCCGCGCCGTACGCCGCCCACGGCCCGTTGTTGACGAAGCGCGTCAGGCCGGTGGAGAAGTTGACGATCCGGCCGTTGTCCGCGATGAGCGGCAGCAGCTTCTGGGTCAGGAAGAAGACGCCGCGGACGTGCACCCCGAACAGCTCGTCGAAGACCTCGACGGTGGTGTCGGCGACCATGCCGGCCAGTCCGACACCGGCGTTGTTGACGAGGTGGTCGAAGGTGTCGCGGTTCCAGGTGTCGCGCAGTGTGGTGCCCAGGGCGTCGGCGAAGGCGTCGAACGTCTCCACCTCGCGGGTGTCGAGGTGCAGCGCCACGGCGACCCGGCCGAGCTGCTTGACCTCGTCGACGACCTCGGCGGCCTCCGAGGCGTTCGTGCGATAGGTGATGATCACGTCGACCCCGGCCGTCGCGAGGGCGAGGGCCGTGGCGCGGCCGAGACCGCGGTTGCCACCGGTGATCAGGGCGATTGTGGACATGGTGCTCCCTTGAAAGGTGTTGATGAGGAAAATCAGACGACTGCGGAGAGCAGCTGGAGCTTCTCGTAGCTCTCGCTGCCGGGCACGGCGGTGAAGACCAGGAGGACCTGGGACTGGCCGGGGTCGACCAGGGTCTGGCAGTGCACCTCGATCTCACCGAGCTGCGCGTGCGCGATCCGCTTGGCGTCGAGGTGGGTGGCGCTGACGTCGTGCGCGGCCCAGACCTGGCGGAATTCGGGGCTCAGGTCGAGCAGCTCGTCGACGATCGCCGCGGCCCGGGAGTCCTTGCCCTCCCGGGTGTAGGTGATCCGCAGCTGCGCGGTGAAGATGCGGCTGTGCATCGGGTGGTCCCGCTCCGGGTAGATCAGCCGCGACTCGGGCTCGGTGTACCAGCGGTAGACCATGCTGCGGGCCTTCCCGGTCCACCGGGTGTCATCGCCGAGCAGCGCGATCGCCGGCCGGGTCTGGCTCAACGTCTCGCCGAGGCTGCTCAGTACCTGGGCGGGGGTGTCCTGCAGCCGGTCGAGGATGCGCATGATCCCCGGGTTGATGTGCTCGGAGCGCGGCGCCCGTTTCGGCGTGGCATGTCCGGCCAGGCGGAACAGGTGGTCCCGCTCGTCCAGCGAGAGGTGCAGGCCACGCGCGATCGCGGCGAGCATCGGCTCGGATGGTGTCGGGCCGCGCTGCTGCTCGATCCGGCTGTAGTAGTCGGCCGACATGCCGCTGAGCGCGGCAACCTCTTCGCGGCGCAGGCCACCGGTACGCCGCCGGGGCCCCCGGGGCAGCCCGACGTCCTCGGGTTGCAGGGCCTCCCGGCGTGTACGCAGGAAGTCGGCTAGCTGGGCGCGGTCCACGAGACGATCCTAGGAACGAACGGGCGAGTGGGTGTCTGTCATGACTGAAGACTGGGCGCCCGCCGACCTGGGAGTAAGGCCCCACCTATCCACGGACAAGGTGTCCCTGGTTCACGCGCGGCGCCGGCCGGGACGGGTGGCCGACGCCGAGCGCTGGGGATCGCCGCTGGTGGGGACGTATCGCTATCCTCTTCGATGCATCAGTTAACAAGCAAGCAATCCTTGTTCCGGAACCTGACGCGAAAAATGCGGAGGACCGTGCCTGGCGAAGACTCCCAGGTTAACGACATGTTTCGAGCGCAGTTTTCCTAGCTGCGAAGTAGAGATAATTCTGCCGGAGTGTTGACGGAAAAATTCTGCCGGTCCTACCGTTGCCTCGTGTCGGGCACCGTAGGCGTACATGCGCTGGTCAGGCGCGCTCATGAGGAGCGCGTCCTGTCCCTGCTGCGCGATCGCGGCGCGCTGAGCCGGGCCCAGATCGCGACCCGGGTCGGTCTCTCCCGGACCACCCTTTCGGAGATCACCGGGGAGCTGCTCGCCCGTGGCGCCATCGTGGTCGTGAACACCGACGCGAAGGCGCGGGCAGGCAGCGGGCGTCCGGCGGAACTGCTGGCGCTGGACCCGCACTCGGGCCAGTTCATGGGTGTCGACCTGGGGCACAACCGGGTCCGGGTGGCGGTCGCGGACGCTTCGCACGAGATCATCGCGCGGGGGGTGAGCTCGTACGCCGCCGAGACGCCGTGGGCCGACCGGCTGGCCGCCGCGTTCGCGCTGATCGAGCGGACGGGCCGCGAATCCGGCGTCACCTACCAGGCACTACAGGGTGTCGGGGTGGGTCTCGCGGGTCCCCAGCCGGCCGGCAGCGCGCAGTCCGGGATCGTCTCCGACGCGTTCAGCCGCCGGTTCGCCGCGCCCGTGCTGGTCGACAACAACACCCGCTTCGCGGCGCTGGCCGAGGCGATCGCGGGCGGTGACGACGTACGTGACGTCCTGTATGTCCGGCTCTCCGACGGCATCGGCGGGGGACTGGTCGTCGGCGGGCGCCTGGTCGCCGGGCGCTTCGGGGTCGCAGGGGAGTTCGGGCACATCACCGCCGACCGGTCCGGGGACGTGTGCCGCTGTGGCAAGCGCGGCTGCCTGGAGACCGTCGCCTCGGTCCCGGCGGTGCTGCGGGCCTGCCGGCTCGCCACGATCGAGGACCTTTCCGCCGCGTTGGCCACCGGTGACAGCACCGCGATCACGACAATCGAACGGGTGGCCACCGCGGTCGGGCGGGTGCTGGCCGACGCCGCGCTGATCCTCAACCCCGAGCAGATCGTCATCGGCGGCCGGCTGGTGCGGGCCGCGCCCGGCATCGTCGCCCGGGCCGGCGCGATCGTCGAGGCGGAGCTCGTCCCGGCAGGCGGGGACCGGCCGCGCATCCGGGCCGCCCGGCTCGGCGACGACGACGGCACCCTCGGTGCGATCGCGGCCCTGTTCAAGCAATCCCCGCTGCTGGCGGGATATCCGGAAACCGCTGGGAGCATGCAGTGACGACGCTCGTCGAAAGTCCCCCACAACAGCGGGCCGGGGTTCCCAGGAAGAAGAACCGCACGTTGCTGCTCAACGCGATCTCGATCATCGCGGGCATCGGCGTCTGGTGGGGGTTCTCGCTCGCCGGCTTCGACATCCCCGCCCCGCCCGAGGTGCTGAAGCGTTACGGCGAGCTGATCGCCGACGGCACGCTGGGCGAGGACATCGTGGCCAGCCTGACCCGGGTGCTGAGCGGATTCGTGCTCGGCGTCGCCCTCGCCGTCCCGGTCGGCTTCCTGATGGGGTGGTACGGCACGGTCCGCGGCCTGGTCGAGCCGTGGGTGCAGTTCTTCCGGACCATCCCGCCGCTGGCGATCATCCCGCTCGCGATCGTGCTGATGGGCATCGGCGAGACCCCGAAGATCTTCGTCATCTTCCTGGCGTCGTTCCTGGCCTGCGTCATCGCGACGTTCCAGGGCGTGGTCAACGTGGACAAGACGCTGATCAACGCGGCCCGGGTGCTCGGCGCGAACGACCGGGTCATCTTCGCCCGGGTCGTCGTGCCCGCGTCGAGCCCGTTCATCCTCGTCGGCATGCGGGTCGGGCTCGGCTCGTCCTGGGCAACGCTGGTCGCCGCCGAGCTGATCGCCGCGCAGCAGGGCCTCGGTTACCGGATGCAGAGCGCGCAGCTCTACTACGACCTCCCCACGATCTTCGTCGGCCTGATCACGATCGGCATCCTGGGCCTGCTGATGGACCGGATCCTGCTGCTCGCGGAGACAAAGCTGACCGGATGGCAGGAACGCCGATGATCACCATTGACCGGATCCACAAGAGTTTTCCGCTCAAGGGCGAGACGTTCACGGCGCTCGGCGAGGTGTCGCTGGAGCTGGCGGACAACGAGTTCGTCACCATCGTCGGCCCGTCCGGCTGCGGCAAGACCACGCTGATGAACATCCTCGCCGGGCTCGAGACGCCGACGAGCGGGCAGGCGCTGCTCGACGGCAAGGCGATCAACGGCCCGGGGCCCGATCGCGGCGTCATCTTCCAGCAGTACGCGCTGTTCCCGTGGCTGACCGTCCGCAAGAACGTGGAGTTCGGCCTCAAGACCAAGGGCGTCGGGCGCGAGGAACGCCGCCGCATCGCCGAGCACTTCATCGAGCTGGTCGGGCTCACCCAGTTCGCCGACGCGCTGCCCAAGATGCTGTCCGGTGGCATGAAGCAACGTGTCGCCATTGCCCGTGCGTACGCCGTGAACCCCTCGATCCTGCTGATGGACGAGCCGTTCGGGGCGGTCGACGCGCTGACCCGCGTACGCCTGCAGGACCAGCTCCTCGTCACGTGGAGCCAGGAGAAGCGCACGGTCGTCTTCATCACCCACGACGTCGACGAGGCGGTGTTCCTGGCCAACCGGGTCGTCGTGATGGCGGCCCGCCCGGGTCGCGTCGTCGAGGTCGTCGACGTGGACCTGCCCTACCCCCGCAATGACGAGCTCCGGCTCAGCCCCGCCTTCACGGCCCTGCGCAATCGCGTCTGGAACGCCGTCTACCACCAGGAGACCCCCGCATGAACCGTCGGTCCTTTGTCGCGCTCATAGCCTCCACGACCCTGCTCGCAGCCTGCGGCGACGATGACGAGAGTTCCAGCGGTGGAACCACGAAGGTCAACTTCGGCTACATCGGCGACTACAACGGCACCAGCCTGCTGGCGGTCGCGAACGACCAGAAGCTCTGGGCCAAGCACGGCCTCGAGGCCAGCACGAAGGTGTTCACCAATGGCCCGCTGCAGGTCACCGCTCTGAACGCGGGCGACCTCGACTTCGGCTACATCGGCCCGGGCGCGGTCTGGCTGCCCGCGTCCGGCAAGGCGAAGATCGTCGCGCTGAACTCGCTGGGCAACGCCGACCGGGTCATCGCGAAGGCCGGCATCACGGACCTCAGCCAGCTCAAGGGCAAGAAGGTGGGCGTGCCCGAGGGCACCTCCGGCGACATGATCCTGACCCTGGCGCTGCAGAAGGCCGGGCTCACCAACGACGACATCCAGCGCGTGCCGATGGACGCCGCGACCATCGTCTCCGCGTTCGGCTCGGGCGCGATCGACGCGGCCGGCATCTGGTACCCGCTGCTCAACAACATCAAGGCGAAGAAGCCGGACCTGGTCGAGCTCGCCAAGGACGCCGACTTCGCCGACAAGGTCTCGTTCCCGACCGCGTTCGTGGCCTCCAACGACGCCGCGAAGGACACCGCCAAGGCCACCAAGGTCGTGCAAGTGCTGCGCGAGGCGATGGACTACCGCAAGGCCAACCCGGACCAGACGGTGAAGCTGGTCGCGGCGATGCTCAAGCAGGACGAGGCCGCGGTGAAGGCGGACGCCGCCAACAGCGAGATGCTCGACAGCAAGACCATCGACGGCTACAACGCCGACGGTACGGCGGCCAAGTGGCTCACCGGCATGGGCGACTACTTCGTGGGCGCGGGCAAGCTCAAGGAGAACCCGGACCCGGCCACCTACTACCTGGGCGACGCGTTCACGAAGGCAGCCGCGTGAACCTTCTCTTCCTGATGACCGACCAGCACCGGGTCGACACGCTCGGGGCGTACGGCAACAGCCTGGCCCGCACCCCGAACCTGGACGAGCTCGCCCGCACCGGCACCCGCTTCGATCGGTGGTACACCCCGACCGCGATCTGCACGCCGTCGCGCGCGAGCCTGCTCACCGGGCAGGCGCCATTCCGGCACAAGGTGCTGGCCAACCACGAGCGCAACGTCGGTTACCTGGAGGACCTGCCGGAGGGGACGTTCACGTTCCCCGAGGCGCTGAAGGAAAACGGCTGGAACGCCGGACTCGTCGGCAAGTGGCACGCCGGGACGGAGAAGACCGCTGCGGACTACGGGTTCGACGGGCCGACGCTGCCCGGCTGGCACAATCCCGTCGACAACCCGGACTATCTCGCGTACCTGAAGGACAACGACCTTCCGGCGTACGAGATCAGCGATCGCATCCGCGGCACGCTCCCCAACGGCGGCCCGGGCAACCTGCTCGCGGCCCGCCTGCACCAACCGGTCGAGGCGACGTTCGAGTATTACCTGGCCACGCGGACCATCGAGCTGATGCGCCGCTACGCAGCCGAGGGCAAGCCGTTCTACCTGGCGACCCACTTCTTCGGCCCGCACCTGCCCTACATCGTGCCGGACGCGTACTTCGACCTGATCGACCCGGCGACGGTCGAGCTGCCCAAATCGATCGCGGAGACGTTCGAGGGCAAGCCGCCGGTGCAGCGCAACTACAGCGCGCACTGGACGTTCGACACGATGCCGATCGAGGTGACCCGCAAGCTCATCGCGGTCTACTGGGGTTACGTGACGCTGATCGACGAGCAGATCGGCCGGATCCTCGCCGTCATGGACGAGCTCGGCCTGCGCGACGAGACCACGGTCTTCTTCACCTGTGACCACGGCGAGTTCACCGGCTCGCACCGGCTGCACGACAAGGGCCCCGCGATGTACGAGGACATCTACCGGACCCCGGGCATCGTGCGCGTCCCGGGCGCGCCCGCTCAGGTGCGTACCGAATTCGTGAGCCTGCTGGACTGCACCGCGACCATCCTCGACCTGGCCGGCCTGCCCACCGACCAGGCGGTCGACTCCCGCAGCCTGGTGCCGCTGCTCCGCGGCGAGCACCCGGAATGGCAGCAGGACATCGTCGGCGAATTCCACGGCCACCACTTCCCGTATCCGCAGCGAATGCTCCGCGAGGACCGCTACAAACTGGTCGTCAACCCGGACTCCACCAATGAGCTCTACGACCTGCGCAACGACCCCGACGAGCTGCTCAACATCTACCACCACCCGGAGATGGAACCGGTCCGCAGCCGGATGCTCAAACGCCTCTACACGCTGCTCGTCGAGCGCGACGACCGTTTCTACCACTGGATGACGTCCATGTACGACATCGGCCAGGTCGACCACGACCCGACCCAGAGCGGCCTGGATGAGGCGTCCTACCAGTGACCACCAGGCGGCCGAACATCGCGATGATCCTCACGGACGATCACGCGGCGCACGCGATCGGGACGTACGGGTCGGTCCTGAACGCCACGCCGCGGATCGACGAGATCGCGAGCCTCGGCCGCCGGTTCGACAACTGCTTCGCGACGAACTCGCTCTGCTCGCCCAGCCGGGCCAGCATCCTCACCGGCACGTACAGCCACGTCAACGGCGTGACCACGCTGGTCACCCCGATCGACGCCGGCCAGCCGACCTTCGTCTCGCTGCTCAAACAGGCGGGGTACCGCACGGCGATGGTCGGCAAGTGGCACATGGGTGACGGCCCCGGGCACGATCCGCAGCACTTCGACTACTGGGACGTGCTGATCGAGCAGGGCGAGTACAACGATCCGCGGTTCCTGTCGGCGGACGGCCTGCGCACGGTGCCCGGCTACACCACGGACATCATCACGGACCTGGCCCTGAACTGGGTGGACTCGCTCGACGGCGACGACCCGTGGTGCGTACTGATCTATCACAAGGCCCCGCACCGCCCCTGGGTGCCGCATCCACGCCACCGGGATCTCTTCACCGGCCCGATCCCGGTGCCGGCGACGTTCGACGACGATTACGCGACCCGTACGTCGTCCGCGCGCCGTGCCGCCATGCGCATCGCCGAGCACCTCACCCGCGACGACCTCAAGACCGATCCGCCGCCCGGGCTGGACTACGAGGCCGAGGCGCTGTGGAAGTACCAGCGGTTCATGGCCGACTACCTGCGCTGCGTCACCGCCGTGGACGAGAACGTCGGCCGGGTCACCGACCGGCTGCGCGAGCGGGGCGACCTCGCCGACACGCTGCTCATGTACGCCTCCGACCAGGGCTTCTTCCTCGGCGATCACGGCTGGTTCGACAAGCGCTTCATGTACGAGGAGTCGCTGCGCATGCCCCTGGTGCTCAGCTACCCCGCGCGCATCGAGCCGGGCGCGCCGATCACCGACATCGTCACGAACGTCGACTGGGCGCAGACCATCCTGGAAGCGGCCGGCGTCGCACCGCACCCGCGCATGCAGGGCCGCAGTTTCTGGCCCGACCTGCTCGGCACGCCCGCCTCGGCTCCGGCGACCGGAATGTATTACCGCTACTGGGAGCACGACGACGTGTTCCACAAGGCGCCGGCGCATTACGGATTCCGCACCGATCGCTACAAGCTCATCTACTTCTACAACGACGGGCTCGGCATTCCCGGCACCGGCGAATTCACCTATCCCGGCGAATGGGAGCTCTACGATCTCACCGCCGACCCGGCCGAACTGCACAACGTCTACCACGACCCTTCCTACGCCGGGATCCGCGACGACCTCGCCCGGCAGATGTGGCGGGAACAAGCGCGTTTGCAGGACGAGCCGCACGCGTCGCAACCGAAGCCGGTGGGGCTATGAGTTCCTGTTGTTCACCCTCCACTGCGCATGCGGCGCTGCCCACAACCAGGATCGAAGAGCGCGGACAGCATCGGATTGCTCAGGCTTCGGTGCCCGGCCAGACGTTTGTGATGGGTGATGCCCAATCCGATGGGGTACGCCCGGACGGCGAGCAGCCCCTCCATCCCGTACGCCTCAACGGTTTCGCCATCGACACGACCACCGTGACCGTCGCCGATTTCCGCGCCTTCACCGAGGCAACCGGATACCGGACCGAGGCCGAGCAGTTCGGCTGGTCCGCGGTCTTCCACCTGGCGGTCTCCGACCCGTCCCAGGTCGTCGGCCGGCTCGGCGGCACCCCCTGGTGGCTCGGCGTGACCGGCGCGGACTGGGCCCACCCCGACGGCCCGTCCTCGGCAGCGCTCGACGATCACCCCGTAGTCCACGTGAGCTGGAACGACGCGCAGGCATACTGCACCTGGGCCGGGCGCCGGCTGCCCACCGAGGCCGAATGGGAATGCGCGGCCCGGGCCGGTCAGGAATCGCAGCGTTATCCATGGGGTGACGAGTTGCCGCGGGAATGGGCCTGCAACATCTGGCAGGGCGATTTCCCAGTCGACAACACCGCCGAGGACGGCTGGCTCACCACCGCGCCGGCCCGCAGTTACGCCCCCAACAACTACGGCCTCTACCAGCCCGTCGGCAACGTCTGGGAATGGTGTGCCGACTGGTTCTCACCCGTCTACTACTCGCAGTCCCCCGTGGAGGATCCCCGGGGACCGTCGCTCGGCACCGCGCGCGTGATCCGCGGCGGCTCGTACCTGTGTCACGACTCGTACTGCAATCGGTATCGCAACGCTGCCCGCTCGTCGAACACCCCCGATTCCTCGACGGGAAACACGGGCTTCCGAACGGCTGCTCGCTAGCGGTCACTAGTGGAGGAAACGCACGGATGCGTAAAACCCCCGCCCTGCTCTCACTACTTCTCGTTTTCGCCGCATCGCCGGCCTCGGCTACTCCCCGCGCCCCCGCCACTTACGCGAACCCCGTCACAGCCGGCACGGTCGACACCTTCCCCGACCCGGCGACCATCAAGGCGAAGGACGGCAAGTGGTACGCGTACGGCACCACGAACCCGATCTTCAACAGCGCGGGGGAGACCGGTGAGCACATCCTGCCGACCCTGAGCTCCACCGACCTGGTCCACTGGACGTACGTCGGCGACGTCTTCGCGCTGACCGCCAAGCCGTCCTGGTGGCCGTCCGCCGCGCGGCAGTGGGCACCCGACATCCGGTACTTCAACAACGAGTACCACCTGACGTACTCGCTCTCCACCGGTGGCATCGGCCTGGTCACCAGCGCGAACCCGGCGGGGCCGTGGACCGACCGGGGCCAGATCGTGCCCAACGGCGGCGGCTGCCCGAGCGGCACCATCGACCAGGCGATGTTCCAGGACACCGACGGCTCGTACTACCTCTACTGGGGCAGCTACGACACGATCTGCGTGTCCCGGATGAACGACACGGCGACCGCCCTCACCGGCACGGTCACCACCATCGCCCGCGGACGCCGCGCGGAGGGCGGCTTCGTCGTGCACCGCGGCGGCTACTACTACCTGTTCTATTCCGACGGCGGCTGCTGCGACGGCGCGTTCAGCGGGTACGTGACGAAGGTCGGCCGGGCCACGTCGCCGACCGGGCCGTTCACCAGCCCGAGCGGCCTGAACCTGCTCGACACCACCAGCAAGGACGGCATCGTCGTCGCGGCCAACGGCAACGGCTGGGTGGGCCCGGGCCACAACTCGATCACCACGGACCTCGCCGGCCAGGACTGGCTCGTCTACCACGGCATCGCCGAGACGAACCCGGACTTCCCGCCCATCACCGGCGCCAACGGCGCCACGCTGAACCTGACCCGCCGCCCGATGCTGATCGACCGGCTCGACTGGATCGGTGGCTGGCCCGTGGTGAACGCGGGAGCCGGGCCGTCCACCGGCCCGCAGACCGCGCCGGTGACCACGTGGACGGTCGGCAGCACGTTCGGCTCGACCGCCGGCTTCGGCACCGACTGGTCCCTCGTGGATGGTCACCTGACCACGCCGACGCCGTCCACGGTCCTGAGCACCGCGACGGTCAGCGGCGACGTCCGTGTCGAGGGCGATGTGCGCGGCCAGGCAGCCGGCATCGTCTACCGGTCGGGTGCCCGGCAGATCAGCGCCGTGCTCGACAGCGCCACCCGTCAGTTCGTGGTCTCCGTGGGGTCCTCGGTCACCAGGGCGGCGCTGCCGGCCAACTTCAACTACGACTCGTGGCACACCGTTGTGCTCGAGAAACGCGGGAACGCCCTCTACGCCGAGGTCTCCGCGGACCGGCTGTACGACGCGGTCGCCTCGGTGAACGTCACCGTGCCGGCGGGGTACACGTCCGGGCGGATCGGTGCGGTCTCCCGCGCCGGGGCCGCTGACGTCGACAATCTCGGTGCGGCGCCGCTCTACCGCCCGGTTACGAGGCGCGTCAACGATCCGGTTGTGGGCGCGGCGCTCACGGCGTACTCGGATGAATTCAATGGGTCTGCTGTTAATGCCGGTTGGAGCTGGGTCCGGGGCAATCCGGGCACGACCGTCAGTGGTGGCGCGCTGGTCTGGCCGACGCAGGGAGCTGAGCTGTATCAGGGCGACAACTCGGCGTCGGTGCTCACCCGCGACGCGCCGGCCGGGGATTTCGTGGTGGAGACGAAGGTGACGTTCGACGGCACCCGCGGCAACCAGCAGGCCGGTCTGGTGCTCTACGAGAACGACGACAAATTCGTGAAACTGGTCCACTCGGTGCTGCCACTGACGACGTACGGGCCGGCCGCTGTGCAGCAGACCACCGAGTTCACCAAGGAGGACACCCGGGTCTCGACGGGTCAGGTCTTCTCCGGCCCGATGTTCGGTGGCCCGGCGACGCCCACCGAATGGCTGCGCCTCGCGTATCACTACGACGCGGCGAACAACGCCAACGACATCCGCATGGCGTCCAGCACCGACGGCACGACCTGGGAGTGGGGCGGCGCCTGGTCCTTCCCCCGCGGTGGACCGCTCAAGATCGGCCTGGTCTCGATGAACACCACGGGCGCCACCGGCACGTTCGACTACGTCCGTACGTACGCGGGCCGTTGATCAGTCCGTAGCCGCCGCTCGCGCCTTGATGCGGCGGTTACGGACGCTGAACATCACGATGCCCGCACCGATCAGCGCGATCCCGCCGATCATCAGGGCCAGCTGGACGGTGTTGTTCTCGACGAAGTCGTAGATGACGTAGAGCGTCCAGAAACCCGAGAAGAAGAATCCCGCGTACGCCATCAGCCTGCCCTCGGGGAGCAGGTTGCCGCGCCACACGACGTCCGGGCCCGGTGTCTGTCGCGCCCGGACGAGTTGCATGACCGACATCACCCACCACAGCGAAGCAACGGCGATCTTTGCCACAGTGAGAATGACGTCCAGGCTGTCCACGCTGCGAGAGTAGGCGATGTGATCAAAGGTTGATTTGACAGGCTTTGGCGCGGAAGTGAAGCCTGTCTAGGCCATCCTGATCCGCCGGGGAGGTCCCCTTGTTGCCGATGTCCCGCCGCAGCGTCCTCACGCTGGCCGGTCTCACCGGCATGACCAGCGCCGTTGCGGCTCTGCCGGCCGGATCAGCGGGCGCCGCTGTCGCCGCGAAGGACCCGGTCGCCGATATCTACCGGCAACTGCTGCACGTGCACACCCAGTGGGTCGAGCAGCAGTGGGATACCTCGATCGGGGCATACCGGGCCGCCGACTTCCGGTTCACCGTCGTGCTCGGCAACGCCGTCCTGCTCGGCCTCGACGACTACGACGCGCGGTCGACCGGCGTCGACGCCGACACGTTGCGGGTCAGGACGGTCGCGACGATCCAGCGTTACGCGGCGACCAACCGGCTCGTCGGCGGCAGCGAGTGGGGCAAGCAGCTGTTCTGGGACTCGACGTTCGAGCTCTACTTCGTGCTCGCGGCCCGGCTGCTCTGGAAGGACCTCGACCCGGCCACCCGCGCCAACGTGCAGGCGATCGCCGAGGGCCAGGCCGCCTACGCGTACGCCCTGGGCACCCGTGACGACCCCCTCAGCGACGGTTGCAGCCCCAACGGCATCACCGGCGCGTGGAAGGGCGACACCAAGCTCGCCGACATGGGTGTCTACGCGCAGGCCCTCGCACCGGGTCTCGCCTGGGCCGGTGACAACGCCTCGGCGCCGGACTGGCGTGACCGTTTCCTGCTCTGGCGGGCCAACGCGAGCGGGCTGCCCGTCGCGGACCGCGCCAACCCGGCGGTGGTCGACGGGGAACGCATCGACCAGCTGCTGACCGCGCACAACCTGCACGACAGTTTCATCGTGGAGCACAACGGGTCCGCGGATCCGTACGCTCAGGCCGAGCTCTGGCGCACGGCCGGGCGGGCGGCCATTCACTTCATGGTGGCGAAGCAGCCGCTGCCCCAGGTGCTGCTCCACCAGCCCAACGGCGATGAGCTGTGGCGGACCCTGCGGCTGCTGGCCGGCGATGCCGGCGAGCCGGTCATGCCGATGGCCGCCGACCGCTATCACCTGTACGGCCGGGACGTGCTGCCGCTCGCCTATCTCGCCCAGGTCCAGGGCGACCGGGACGCCGCCCGCGCCGAGGCGGAGCTCGCCGAGCGGCTGCTGCACTACGTGCGTTACGAGCCGAAGTACCGGCTGACCAAGCTCAGCGACCAGGAGAAGTACGAGCCCGAGGCGCGCGCCGAGCTCGCCGTCGCGTACCTCTTCCATCGGTTGCGGGCCGCGCCGGTGCAGCCGGTCTCCGTGCAGCAGTTCTTCGCCAACGCCCGGGGCACCCGCGACTTCGGCGAGGACATCGGTCTCCTCGCGCACCAGAACCAGGCGGCGTTCGCGGGCGCTGTCACCAAGCCGGGCTTCGTGCGGTTCCTGTGGCAGCCGGGGCACGACAACTGGCTCGTCGACAGCCGGGACCCGGTGTTCCTGCCCGCGGACGTCATCGCGACGCAGCGCTGGACAAAGGCGTACCAGAAGAATCGTGACGGCACCCACGCGACCGCGACCGTGCTCGCCGTGGACGACGGTTACGCGGGCTTCACCACGCTGCCGACCGGCACGGTCGTCTACGCGAGCACCGGCCTGAGCGGCGAGGGCGGCCTGTCCCTGTTCAACCTGAGCGTGCCCGGCGTGCCGGGTCTCGACGGCTACCGCACCTTCACGTACGCGGGTGGCAAGGCCGAGCTGACCGACCAGATCGACGGCAGTGACATCACGTTCACCCCGCGGGTGGCCCGCTATGTCCGGATGCTCGGCCGCGAGCCCGCCACCGAGTACGGCTACTCGATCTGGACGCTGCGCGTGCTCGACGTGCGCGGCGCCGACCTGGCCCAGGGTGCGATGCCGATCGCGTCGTCGGAGGACGTCTGGTACCCGGCACGCAACGCCACCGACGGCAACCCGGAGACCCGCTGGGCCGTGAACCGCGAGGAGCGGGCCCGCGAGG
The DNA here is from genome assembly GCF_018332715.1 of Winogradskya consettensis. Lineage (GTDB taxonomy): Bacteria > Actinomycetota > Actinomycetes > Mycobacteriales > Micromonosporaceae > Actinoplanes > Actinoplanes consettensis. The sequence goes on from NZ_BOQP01000003.1 coordinate 15,111, forward strand.
ACAGCTGGCTCGCCGTCGATCTCGGGTCGCCGGTGAAGGTCGCCGGGGTCCGGATCACGTGGGAGTCCGCGTACGGCAAGAAGTTCGTCATCCAGACCTCGACCGACGCCGTCACCTGGACCGACGCCGCGGTCCTGCCGGAGACGCGGACGGTGTCGCGCTGGGTGAACATCGACGGCCGCGCGGGGCTCGTCACGCACGGTGGTAAAGACAAGATCACGGTCTCCGCGACCGCGGTCAGCGCGCCGGCGCCGATCATCGAGGGCTATTCGGGCGGCGGCCGCGACCTCGCCCGGTCCGCGGCCCGCCCGATGCCGGCCGCCAAGGGGTTGTCGGTCAGCGACGCCGACGGCTTCCTGAGCATCTTCAACCTGACGCCACACCCGGCTGTCGACGTGACCGTGCGGCTCCCGTCCCGGCAATGGCTCTACGTCGGCACCCAGGTGGTGACCAAGAACGGACTCGAGTGGCCGGTGAGCCTCGACGCCGCCAGCGCCCGGGTCGAGCCGCCGCGGTTCCGGACCGAGGGCAACCCCCCGGCGGGGACGACGTTCGAGGTGGCCGATTCGCACCGGGTCACCGTTACGGCACCCCCGAAAACCCGCGCAGTGGTCACTCTGCGTTGTGGCAAATGGTCATCGACCGTACGCGTACCCGCCGGAAAATCACGCACCGTGACTGTCCCCGACGTGCCGATCACCCCCGTCGCCGATCTGTCCCGGGGCCGGACCACATTCCCCACCTCGCCCCTTCCCGCCGGGATGAATTCTCCGGAGAGCGCGGTCGACGGCGACCCGCGCACCTCCTGGCGTCCCGGCGAGAGCGGTCGCATGGTGGTCGACCTCGGCGCGGTCCACACCATCAGCGACGTGCGGGTGACCTGGTCGGAGCGAGGTGAGCAGCGCCCGCACCGGATCGACAGCTCCACGGACGGGCTCGAATACGGTCCCCTCGCAGCTCAGGCCCGGTATGTGGCGCTCGCGGTGGAGGGCTGGCAGGTCGGGGACGCCGAAGTGATCCACTTCGTGGTGCGCTGACCGTTCTTCGCGTTTTGCCTGAAGTCGTCGTGGTCTGACGCGATGATCAGAACGTGCCCAAGGCTCAGTCGAACAGTCGCGTTCAGGTAACCGTCACCCGGCCCGCAGGCGTGGGCTGGCTCGCCGACCGCAGTATGGCGGTGAAGAGCGCTATGCCGGCGATGGCGATGGGCGTGGTGGCGATCGTGGTCGGCGTCCTCGCCCTGTACCGGGTGAACGACCTGCGCGACGACCTGGCGATCATGAAAGCCGACCACGTCGACAGCCTCCAGCAGGTCGCCGAGATGCGTGGCGGAATCTCCGACATGTTCCGCGGCATGCTCATCTGGCAGCTCGGGGCGGACGCGGCCGCGAAGAAGGAGGGCCGCGACGACACGACCGCCGCCGACACGAAGGTCGACACGGCCGTCACCAAGTACCAGGCGATCGCCGCGGATTCGCCGACGCGGCTCCAGAGTCTGACCGATTTCACCAGTGCGATGAACACGTACCGGGTGCTGCGCAACGTGCTGCTCTTCGGTGAGACCGCCCCGTCCGGCTTCACGCTGCCGGCCGCGGACCAGCAGCTCCCGCAGCTCACCGCGTCCGAGGAGGCGGTCAACAAGTCCGTCGCCGACCTGCAGAAGTCCGAGGACACCGAGGCCGATGCCCTCGCCGCGAAGGCGGCCGGTGCGGCCAGTTCGTCCCGCTGGTTCATCATCGTCGCCCTGGTCGCGGGTGTGCTGCTCGCCGCCGCACTCACCGCGTTCGTGGTCACGGTCATCAGGCGGCAGCTCGCCACGGTGGCTGCGGCCCTCGGCGCGGTTGCCGACAGCGACCTCACCATCGCTGCCCAGGTCCGCTCGCGCGACGAGCTCGGCCGGATGGCGGTCGCCGTCAACCAGGCCCGCGAGGGTCTGCGCTCCACCGTTGCCCAGCTCACCGGTGGCGCCCGCGACCTCGGCACCAGCACCCAGCAGCTGACCGGCGTCACCGCCCGTATCGGCGAGAGCGCCCGCGAAGCGGCTGCCCAGGCCGGTCTGGTGGCCGGGGCGGCCGGCGACGTCTCGGGCTCGGTCCAGTCGGTGGCCGCGGGCAGCGACGAGATGGGTGCCTCGATCCGCGAGATCGCCCAGAACGCCAACGACGCTGCCCAGGTCGCCTCGAGCGCGGTGGGTGTCGCCCAGAGCACCAACGAGACGGTCGCGAAGCTCGGCACCTCGTCCGCCGAGATCGGCGACGTGGTCAAGGTGATCACCGCGATCGCCGAGCAGACCAACCTGCTCGCCCTCAACGCCACCATCGAGGCCGCCCGCGCGGGCGACGCCGGCAAGGGCTTCGCCGTGGTCGCCTCCGAGGTCAAGGATCTCGCCCAGGAGACCGCCCGGGCCACCGAGGACATCTCCCGCCGGGTCGAGACGATCCAGGCGGACACGTCCAGCGCGGTCGAGGCGATCGGCGAGATCTCCCAGATCATCCAGCGCATCAACGACTACCAGGTCACCATCGCCTCCGCGGTCGAGGAGCAGACCGCCACGACCGCCGAGATGAGCCGCAGCATCGGCGAGGCCGCCGGAGGTAGCTCCACCATCGCCGCCAACATCAACGGCGTCGCGCAATCGGCGGAGCTGACCAGCAGCACGCTGATCGAGGCCGATGACGCCGTCAGCCAGTTGAACCGGGTTGCGGGCGAGCTGCGTACGGTGGCGGAGCGTTTCCGGGTCTGACGTTCACTTCTCGTTCGATTCCGCTTATATCGATGTGCGGCGATAGCTCCTAGGGTCGACCGCATGACCGATCTCCGCCGGATGGGCGCGGCGCTCCTCAGCGCCGCGCTCATCGCCGTCCCGGCCGCCGCCAACGCCGCCCCGCTTGATGATCTGCCGTTCGCCTCCGCGATCTCGCGGGCGACGCACAACTCGTACTCGGGCAACATCGCCGGGACCCGCGGCTCGATCACGCACCAGCTGGACTCGGGCGTACGGTTCCTCGAATTCGACATCTGGAGCGGCGACTACGCCAGCGCCGGCGACTACCGCATCGGCCACAGCTCCGCGGGCGACCAGGTCGACCACACCGGCGGCAACCCGGCCGGCGACCACCTGCGCGACTGGCTGACCCTCGTGAACACGTGGTCGGCGGCGCACCCCACAGCGTCCCCGATCACCGTCCTGCTGGACCTCAAGGACGACCTGACCACCCGGACCACGGCGGCGACGGGCAACCTCGGCGCCCTGAACCAGCAGCTCGCGGACGTCTTCGGCACCCGCCTCATCCGCTCCCTGGACACCCCCGGCGCACTGCCCGCGATCGGCTCCCTGCGCGGCCGCGTCCTGACCGTGCTCTCCGGCAGCGCCGCCGCCCGTACGGGCTACAAACGCGACACCGGCAGCAACCCGGCAATCGCGATCAACGCCGCCGGCCGCGTCGTCGAAGTCCACGACAACGGCTCCGGCGTCCTCTGGTACTGGACCGGCACCTACGGCACGGACGGCAAACTGACCTGGCAACGCCACGGCCGATACGACACCGGCAAGAACCCCGCCGTCGCCCTCAACAACGACGGCACCCTCGTCGAGGTCCACCAGGCCCCGTCCGGCACCAACCTCTGGTCCCGCATCGGCCACCTGGACGCCGCCGGCGAGATCACCTGGTCCGCCTCCGCGAAGTACGACACCGGCGTCCTCCCCACGGTCGCCTTCACCGACCCGGCCGGCACCGCCTTCCGCGAGATCCACCAGAGCCAGAGCAACTCCCAGAACTGGGACTGGAAAGCCACGGCCGGCGCCGCCACCATCACCTGGGGAGCCCACGCCACCACCACGGACGCCCGCTTCCCCACCACCACGGCCGGCACAGCAGGCCGTACGGTCACGGTCTCGCCCGGCACCCTCACCGCGACCACCGACCGCGCGCCGGCAGCCGCCCGCATCCGCTACGCCCAACTGGCCTTCGTCGAATACCAATCCGGCGACACCACCGAACTCAAGGACGGCGCCCTCTTCTGGGCCGCCACCGCCTCGAACAAGGCTTTCATCATCTCGGCCCGCCAATCCGGCGCCACCGCCCGAGCCTGGGACTTCGACTCCGCCTCCCTCGCCACCGACCCCCTGGCCAACTTCCCGGCCACGAACTCCCCCGACGCCGACTGGTACAAAACCCTACTCACCCGCCCCGACACCGTCTCCTGACCGTCGGCACGACCCCCATGACGTGCGAGGACACAGCCCGCCGCGAAGCTACCGCGGCGGGCTGCCGGCATGCGGAGTTCAGGCGACCGGTGCGGCGGAGTACGGGTGAACGGCGACGCGCATCGGCGGCTCGGCCAGCAGTCCGATGATCTCATCGCGGAGTTCGTCCGCGAGGGGGCTGCCCTCGTAGCCGGCCTTGGCCTCCTCGGACTTGAACACCTCCATGTTCCACAGCACGTCCGGGTCGTCGTCCTCGCGGGCGATGATGAACCGGTCGGAGGATCCCGATTTCTGCATGCCAGCCGTGGCGAGCTCGAACAGCTTGTCGCCGAGTCCGGGCTTGGCGCGCATCTTGATGATGTAGGCCGGCTGGTCGTGAAGTGCCATGGCGGTCTCCTTCTCCCTTCTCCGAACACCGTTCGGAGTACGTGGATTAATGTACGTCTCGACAACACCTTTGCAAGCGGGGAGTGACATTGCCGACGGAACGCCAGAAAGGCTCATCTCGGCCACGTGAGCTCGTGTGGGCTCGCGCGGAGCGTGCCATTAAGGGGCCGGCCCCGTCGACAAGCCGGCGGCAGATAGCCGCAGCCGCTGTCGCCCTCGCTGATGCCGAGGGGCTCGAGGCGGTGTCGATGCGCAAGATGGCGACAGCGCTGGAGGTCGGGACGGCATCGCTGTACGGCTATGTCGGCAGCAAGGACGAGATCTACGATCTGATGGTCGACTGGGTCGAGGGCGAGGACGGCCCACCGCCACCACCGAGCGGTGACTGGCGCAGCGACCTCACCGCGCTGGCGCACCGCATCCGCGGGTCCATCCTGCGACATCCCTGGATGGCCGGCGTCGCAGCGGGACGGCCCAACTTCGGACCGAACTCCCTCGCCTGGGTCGAGTACGGCCTGACCGCCCTGGACGACCTGGAACTCACCATCGACGAGATGCTCGTCGCCAGCGAGATCCTGCAGGCCTTCGTCCGCGGCTTCGCCATCCGGGAGCTGGCGGAGCAGCAGGCCCTGCAACGGGCCGGCCTCGATGACCAGGAGTGGGGTCGCGTCCTCGGCCCCTACATGGACTCGATCGAGAAGAGCGGCCGATACCCGCGATTCATCCGCGTGGTGCGGGAGGCGCACGTCCCGCATGCCGCTGACCGGCAGGAAGTCATCTTCACCACCGGCCTCGACTACATCCTCGACAGCTTGTCCCCCCGCGCATCCCGGTGAGAATTTTCTTAGAAGCGCGCGTCGATCTGGGCCTGGGTCGTTCGACGTGTGGGGGCGAGGGCCGGGTGGCGGTTCTGCTGGACGAGGAGATGGCGATGTCGAAGTACATGCTGATCATGCGGGGGACCGATGAGTCGAACGCGGCAATGATGGCGAACATCGAGGAGTTGATGACGACTACCGGGCGGTTCATCGAGGATCTGGTCAAGGCCGGCGTTTATGTCGGGGCTGAGGGGCTTGATGATGCCCGTAAGGGTGTGGTGGTCGACTTCAGCGGCGAGGTGCCGGTGGTGACCGACGGGCCGTACGGGGAGACCAAGGAGCTGTTCGGGGGCTTCTTCCTGGTGGATGTCTCCTCGAAGGAGGAGGCCGTCGAGTGGGCGAAGCGGGTGCCGGTGGCGCGCGGGGCCAAGATCGAGGTTCGGCGGGTGCCGGGCGAGGATGAGGTTCCGGAGATCGGCGCCTGATGGGTGCGGCCGATGTCGAAGCTGTCTGGCGGATCGAGTCGGCGCGGATCGTTGCGGCGCTGACCCGGTTCACCGGGGATTTCGGGCTGGCGGAGGATGCGGCGCAGGAGGCGGTGGCCGAGGCGCTGGTGTCGTGGGCGGTCGAGGCTCCGGTGAATCCTGCGGGCTGGCTGATGGCCACGGCGCGGCGGCGGGCGATTGATGCGATCCGTCGCCGGGTCGCCCTGCAGGACCGGTATGCCCTGCTGGCGGCCTCGCCCGTGGAGGAAGACGAGGAAGTCGATCCCGACCGGATCGACGACGACGTGCTGGCGTTGATGTTCATCAGCTGTCATCCGGTGCTGTCGCCCGAGGCCCGGGTGGCGTTGACCCTGCGGGTGGTGGCCGGGTTGTCCAGTGAGGAGATCGCGCGGGCGTTCCTCGTATCTGTGCCGACCGTGCAGGCGCGGATCACCCGGGGGAAGAAGACGATCTCGGCGGCCGGGGTGCCGTTCGAGTTGCCGCCGGTCGGGGAGCGGCGGCAGCGGCTGGGCGGGGTGCTCAGCGTCATCTACGTGATCTTCACGGAGGGCTCGACGGCCACGTCGGGGGATCGGCTGGTGCGCCCCGAGGTCGCGTACGAGGCGATCCGGCTGGCCCGCACGCTGGCCGCGCTGCAGCCGGACGAGCCGGAGGTGCACGGGCTGCTTGCGCTGTGCGAGCTGACGGCCGCGCGCTTCCCGGCCCGGACAGCGCCTGACGGTTCGCCCATCCTGCTGGAGGATCAGGACCGGCGGCGGTGGGACATGTCGGCGATCCGCCGCGGGCTGGCCTCGCTCGCCAAGGCGTCACCTCGCGGGCTCGGGCCCTACGGTCTGCAGGCTGCGATCGCCGCGGTCCACGCGTCGGCATCGTCGGTCGAGGCAACCGACTGGGACCGGATCGTGGTGCTCTACGAGGCGCTCGGCCGGGTCGCGCCCTCGCCGGTGGTCGAGCTCAACCGGGCGGTCGCCGTGGCCATGGCCACGGGTCCGGCGCAAGCCCTGGCCATCGTGGACGAGCTGATCGCGACCGACCGGCTTCCCGGGTCGCATTTACTTCCGACGGTACGCGGTGAGCTGCTCACCCGTCTCGACCGGCGACCGGAAGCACGCGCCGAACTGGAGTTGGCCGCCCGCCTCTGCGGCAACGAGCGCGAGCGTTCAGTGCTGCTCCGCAAGGCTGCCGCGCTGGACTGAGCGATCCCGCAGCGGCCGCGTCAGCGCCACACTGACCAGCAACGACGCCGCCCCCATCGCGGCGATCGCGGCGCCGGCCGGCAGGTGCTGCGCCACTAGCCCGGCGAGGGTCGCGCCGACCGCCTGCATGGCCATGGTGCCGGAGCTCTGCAGACCCAGCGCCTGGCCCCTGATCTCCGGAGCGGTGATGGCGAGCAGCCGTTCCTGCAACAGCAGACCCGCCCCGTAGCCGGCCGAGGCGACCGCCGTCAGGAGCACCGCCACGGGCGCGTCGATGGGGAGCGCGAACAGCAGGTACGGCGCGGCGAGCACCAGTCGCATGGGAGTCACGAAGTGCGGGCGGAGCCGGGGCGGGATCAGGCGGCCGGCGGTCAGGTCGCCGACGAGCATGCCCAGCGCGGCGGCGATGAAAAGGGCGGCGGCGTGGCTTCGGGCGTACGGAACAAAGAGGGCTTCTGCCCCCACGACCAGGCCGTTCGGCACCCAGAGGGCCAGGAGGACGGTACGCCGTGCCGGGGCCGCCCAGAGCTGACGATTGACCTGCCAGGTCGCCCGGATCGAGGGGCGGCCGGTGGCACGGGGCGGCCGCCGGGTCAGGCCGAGCCTGGCGATGATCGCGCCGCTGAGGCAGAGCAGGCCGCCGATGACCAGGGCGATCCTGGGGGAGAGCAGCACGACGAGCAGGCCGCCGGCGGCGTACCCGATGATCTGCATTGTCCCGACCGAGATGTTGAACAGGGAACGGCCGAGCAGATAGCCCTCCGGAGGCAGGATCTCGCCGAGCAGACCCCAGCGGACACCGGCACCGACCGACGCGACCAGGCCGGTGCCGAAGATGATGGCGAACGCGGCGCCCAGCGGCATCCCCGGCAGGGCGAGAGCCAGGTTGCTCAGCCCGAAGGCCACACCGATCAGAGTGACCGCGGCCCGCGGAGGCACCCGGTCGGCGATCGAGAGCAGCATCGTCGCCCCGATCACCTGGGCGAACGACGACCCGAACATGCTCAGCGCCGAGAGCAGCGGCGAACCCGTCCGGTCGTAGACGAGCGTGCCGAGCGCGAGACTGCCCAACGTGCTCGCCGCGACCTGCAACGCGGAGTAGGTGAACAGCGGGGCGAACTCGGGGACACGGAACAACTCGCGGTAGGTACGCACGGCCTGAGTGTCGGCGGCGGCGTCCCCGGGCCGTAATGTTTCGCGGGGAGGCGAAACGTGGGGATCTGGCTGGTTGACTCGGACGTGCTCGCGCGGAGCCGGTTCGCGGTGTCAGCGCTCACCGAGACCGTGGGTGCGCTGCTGGTTCTACTGGGTGGACGGCCCGCGCCGGGGCAGTTCGCGGATGTCGCCGGCGCTCGGGCCGACTTTCGCAAGCTGATCGCCGCTGACCCGGTCGCCGCCGGGTTCGCACGCGCGGCGAAGGCGCCGGGCTGGATCGCTGACTTCCTGACCACGCCGTCGACGGGGGAGTTCGCTACGGAAGTGGGGCGCTTACGGCGTACCCCTCAAGAAGTTTTGCTTGCTGATCTTGCCTATTGCCTCGGCGGCGAGGAACCCGCCGAACTGCGCGTCCCCGACCTCGGCGACCGGATCGCCGACATCATGACCTGGATCTGGAACCGGACCGTACGCCCGGACTGGCCCCGCCGCGCCCGCATCCTCGAAGCCGACATCGTCGCCCGCACCCGGGCCCTCAGCACCGGCGGCTGGGCCGCAGCCCTCGACGGCCTGCGCCACGACCTGCGCTGGCTCGGCGAAGGCCGCCTCCAGATCAACGCCCACGCCTACCCACCCCGCGACCTCACCGGCGCCCACCTGCTCTTCATCCCGTCCACCACGGCCCAAGGCTGGGCCGGCTTCGGCCCCCCGCACCGCTACTCCCTCATCTACCCCTGCTCCGGCGTCCTCGTCCCCACCAACCCCAGACCCCCGGACGCCCTCTCCCGCCTCCTCGGCCCAGGCCGAGCCGCCATCCTCACCCACCTGACCACCCCGCTGAGTACCACCCATCTCGTCGCCGTCACCGGGCTGCCCCTCGGCGCAGTCGGCAACCACCTCCGCGTGCTGCTTGACGCCGGCCTCCTCCACCGCCGCCGATCCGGCCGCTCAGTCCTCTACTACCAAACCCCCACCGGCCAAGCGGTCGCCGCCGGCATCACCCAGTGAGCAGCGACTCTCATCGAACTCGGGTGCTTTGCGAAGGCGTTCATTGAACAACCTGCAGTGCTCATATCTGACACCGTCGGCGGAATATCGATCGTTTGCGGTGGCCAGCACGTGCGGCAACCGCACACCGCCGGCCAGGATCGTGTAGAGCTGATGCTGTCCCCGTCGCCCTCGCGTGGAGGGAACCGTGGCGATGTGGGTGAACGGGCCACCTAACGCGGCAGCGAAGCATCGGTGGTGGGTGCTCAGAAACGAGCTGCCGAGCGCGCGCAGATTGATCTGGGCATTCACGGCGACCCGGGCGGCTCGATGCGCGGCACGCCCGTGATCCAGCCGGCCATCTGAGCTCCGCGCTCGGTCGGCTTGCGGTTCCCACTACGGCAACGGCCCGCCGGTCGGGCGCCAGAGTCCCTTGGCTGAACAGCAATGGCGGCGCCTGATGAACGTCACGCAGCCTCGTGGGGTAGCTGACATCGAAGAGTGAGTGGACACCGATGCCGCCCGACACCCACCCGTCGACGAGAGCGGCAGCCTCCGTCAGAGCGCGGTCGAGTGCCGCCTTGTCGTGGAAGAGGGTGTCGCCAATGCCGAACTGCCGGTTCAGCACCTCGACCGCATGGCGTCGATGGTATGCCCGAGGTGGTGGGGGTGCATCGGGAGTCCGCTCACTGTTTTTCCTCCTCAAGCGGCCATAATCGCACAGGTGTACGACACTTTGGTGTCAGGTGAGGGTGTGGCGGGCGGCTTGGCGGAGGTCGATTTCGTTGATGAGGGATCTGGCGGTTTCTTCGTCGACGGTGCCTTCGGTGACTGCGTGGCTGAGGGCTGCTCGTTGTTTGTCGTAGTCGTCGTCGGCTGTGCCGGTGGCGGCTGCGTTGACGAGGTCATTGGCGTGCTGGCGCATGGCGGCGGATTGTTCGCGTTCTTCGCGTACGTCCAATCGAAGCCAATTCACCAGGAAGCGGATCGTGGTGCCCTGGATGAGGAGGGTTCCGAGGGTGACGATGAGGGCGATGGCCTGGATGGCGGATCTGCCGGGGAACTCGGCGCCGGATTCGGTGGTTTCCGGGATGCCGGCGGCGGCGGCCAGGGTGAGGATGCCGCGCATGCCGGTCCAGCTGACGACGAGGGTTTCGCGGGTGGTGGGGGCGCCCAGTGGGGTGTCACGGCGGGTGCGGCCGCGGGTGCGGCGGGTGCGGTGTTCCTCGACGCGGCGGGCGAATTCGGGGTCGCGGGCCAGGCGGCGTTTGTTGAGGAGGTCGTTGAGGCGCCAGCGGCCGAAGAGGGCGTAGACGCCGGCGATTCTGATGACGATTGCGGCCAGGAGGAGAACGGCGGCCGCTATGAGCGTACGGCTGAGGCCTGGATCCTCTGATTGCCGGAGGTCGTCGAGGACGAAGCGGAGTTGCAGGCCGATGTAGGCGAAGACGAACGTTTCCAGGAGGAAGTCGACGACCGGCCAGAACGCCTCTTCCTGCAGGCGGGTCCGGTAGGCACCCGGGTACTGGTGCCGCGGGTCCAGCGACGTGTTGATGCTGATCGAGAACGCCGCCATGACCACGGCGAGGATGCCCGATGCGTGGACCTGTTCGGCGAGCAGGAACGCCGTGAACGGGACCAGCAGGGCCAGGGTGGTTTCGAGGGTCGGGTTGCGCAGGATCCGGCGTACCCAGAGGGTTATCAGGGCCAGCCCCGCACCGATGGCGAGCCCGACCCCGGCGTTGTAGAAGAAGTCGCGGATGCCCGAGCCCCAGCTCGCGTGCACGCCGCTGACCGCGCCGATCGCGATCGTGAAGAGCGTCAGCGCCGTCGCGTCGTTGACCAGGCTCTCGCCGGTGAGGATGGTGGTGACCCGGCGGGGGAGGCCCAGCTCCTCGCCGTGCGAGACCGTGGTGATGGTGTCCGGCGGTGCCAGCACCGAGCCCAGGACGAATGCCGCGGCCAGGCCGATCGTGGGCAGCAGCCACGACGACAGGAACCCGAGCGCCGCCGCGGTTCCCAGCACCAGCAGCACACCGAGGTTGATGATCGCGCGCAGGTTCTGGCCGAACGCGGTGAACGACGCGCCCCGGGTCGCCGAGTAGAGCAGCGGCGGCACCACCAGAGCCAGCATCACCTCGCTCTCGAGCTCGAGCCGGGGCATGCCGGGCAGAAAACTCGCCGCTGCGGCCAACGTCACCACGATCAGGCCGGGCTGCAGATTGCGCCGGTGGGCGACCGCGGTGATGACGATGCCGGCCCCGACGATGAGCAAGATCTGTACGCCGTTCACGAGCGACAGGGTAATAGCCGGTATGCTGGCCCGTGGGCCGTGACTGGCGCGTTCGGATGGATGACCATCGGGGAGCGGCCTCACCCAAGTAGTGGGTGACTCACCCAAGTAGTGGGTGAACTGCCGTGCGCCTGGGCCTCTTCACCTGTGATAGGGAGGCCCCATGTCTGAGCTCAACGCCGAATCGACCGCATTCCGTGCAGCGCTGGACGTCGTCCGCGACGTAGACCCCCGCATCGCCGACGCGATCGCGAAGGAGCTGCACGACCAGCGCGAGTCCCTCAAACTGATCGCCTCCGAGAACTACGCGTCCCCCGCGGTGCTCCTCGCGATGGGCAACTGGCTCTCCGACAAGTACGCCGAGGGCACCATCGGCCGCCGTTTCTACGCCGGCTGCCAGAACGTCGACACCGTCGAGTCGATCGCCGTGGAGCACGCGAAGGCCCTGTTCGACGCGCCGTACGCGTACGTTCAGCCGCACTCCGGCATCGACGCCAACCTGGTCGCGTACTGGGCGATCCTGGCCGACCGGGTCGAGGTGCCGTACCTCAAGAAGTTCGAGAAGCGCCAGATCAACGACCTGACCGACGCCGAATGGGCCGAGCTGCGCGCCGCGTTCGGCAACCAGCGCATGCTGGGCATGAGCCTGGACGCCGGCGGCCACCTCACCCACGGCTTCCGCCCGAACATCTCCGGCAAGATGTTCGACCAGCGCTCCTACGGCGTCGACGCGTCGACCGGCCAGATCGACTACGCCGCCCTGCGCGAGACCGCCAAGGAGTTCAAGCCCGCGGTCATCGTCGGCGGCTACTCCGCGTACCCCCGCAAGGTGAACTTCGCCACGATGCGCGAGATCGCCGACGAGGTCGGCGCCACGTTCATGGTCGACATGGCCCACTTCGCCGGCCTGGTCGCGGGCAAGGTCTTCACGGGCGACTTCAACCCGATCCCCCACGCCCACATCGTGACCACCACCACGCACAAGAGCCTCCGTGGCCCCCGCGGCGGTGCGGTCTTCGCCCAGCCCGAGCTGGCCGACCAGGTCGACCGCGGCTGCCCCATGGTCCTCGGCGGCCCCCTCGCCCACGTCATGGCCGCCAAGGCAATCGCCTTCGCCGAAGCCCGCCGCCCCGAATTCGCCGGCTACGCCCAGCGCATCGTCGACAACAGCCAGGCCCTCGCCACCGGCCTCCTCAACCGCGGAGCCACCCTGGTCAGCGGCGGCACCGACAACCACCTCGTCCTCGTCGACGTCGACAAATACGGCCTCACCGGCCGCCAGGCCGAGCAGGCACTGTTGGACAGCGGCATCGTCACCAACCGCAACTCCATCCCCCAGGACCCCAACGGCGCCTGGTACACCTCCGGCATCCGAGTCGGCACCCCCGCCCTCACCTCCCGAGGCCTCGGCACCGCCGAAATGGACCAGATCGCAGACCTCATGCACACGGTCCTGTCCAGCACCAAGCCCGGCGCCTCCAAGGCCAAATTCGACCTCGACCCGGCCATCGCCGACCGAGTCAGCAAGCAGGCCAACGAAATGCTCGGCGCCTTCCCCCTCTACCCCAGCGTCGATCTCGGAATCTGAAGCTCTAAAGGCATTAAAAGCTGAAGATGTCGTAGGTCCGTGCGGGGTACGGACCGCAACTCCCGTCGAGGCCGGGCCCGGAGATCCAAGGAGCTGTCGCTCCAAAACGGATCCCCGGGCCCTTCCTTCTGCGTGCGCGCAAGACCAACTCCCCGCCCACTCCGATATCGCCCCTATCTGGAAATCCGACGGGCGGGAAACCGCCGGGACGCGATTACACTGAGTGCTGAATCCTATGCGGATCGGAGATCTCGATGTCACGACCGTGGGAAGCCGACCCGAGCGCCCGATTGGTCCGACGCCTGGGTAAGTCGGCATTGGAACTGGGGGCGACCAGCGCGGGGCCCACCTGTCCTGATGTCTGGGAGCTGGAGAACGGCGACATAGCAGTGATCGGGCGTGAGCACACCGCCGACTACATGGGACGTCTGCCCGATGGAGTGGCGATCGGCTCGGATGAGCGCCTCGTAATAATTCCCCGCAGCATGTTGATCGCGGCTAAGCCTGACATCCCCGACGCCTAGACTGCGTCCATGTCGCCGCTACTCGACGCTGTTGTCACAGAATATCTTCCGCTCGAGGAATACATCGCCGACTTCACGGTGGTCTCGGCTGATCTTGCCGGAGACATCTGGAAGTCCGAACGAGCGCAGCACTTTCGGGAACCCGGCAACAAGAGCTGGGAAGCATTCGTCGCAGGCCGGTGGGACGAAGCACTGGAGATCGCAGAAGCCGATCTTCCGAAGCTGGAGGCCTACTTTGCGGACCTTGCCCAGAGGAGGTCCCGCTTCTTTCGGGTGCGAGCGGTCGAGTCCCCGGTCAGCGAATACCTACGCTGGGAGCTGCACGTCCTTCGCGTCAGAGCCCAAGCCGGCGAACGAATAAGAATCGCCGATCCCGCCGTCACCGATCTCACCGAGGCGAAGTACGGCACCGTTCCCGAGCTTTTGATTCTGGGCGATGCGGCCGGTTATGTAGTCGACTATGGCGGCGATGGCGCGCCCCGCGGGGCGGCAAAGTTTGCTCAGCCCGCGGCGATCGCTCGATGCCGTGCAGCTCTCCAGGACATGTATGACAGCAGTGAAGAGTTCGAAGAGTTCTTTACCCGGGAGGTTGCTCCCACCAGCGAGTACGGCGACCGGTGAACCGCCCGGGCGCGATCGTCGGACGGTCATTGCGGGCCGCCATGCTGCGCTCCGCAACGCTGGTGCTGATCGTGCTCGCCCTCGGCGGTGTAGCCGTGTCCCTGCACATGCAAAGACGCGAATCCAAGGCGGCTCGAGAGCAGTCGATCCGTGGGCTGCACACCGAACTGTTGCGCATGGCGCTCGACGACGAGACTTTCCTCGAGTGCTGGGGACCTATCGGGGACTCGGTCGACGTTGCCTGGTACCGGCAGCACATCTATCTCAACCTGATCGTGTCCCACTGGCAGATGATGTGGGAGATCGGTGCGCTCACCGAGGCGCATCTGCGGCTGACCGCAGCGGGACTGTTCGGCGGGCCGCTCGGGCGCCGTTACTGGGGTGAGGCACGTGATGCCCGGCGGACCGTTGAACAGGGGCGCCGTGCCCAGCACTTCTATTCCGTCGTGGACGACGAATACCAGGCAGCCTGCCGTCGATTGGAACAAGAGATTGCTGTCAGCCATGCCGAGGTCTCCAAGCCCGTGAATCGGACGGCCCGCGCCTCGGTGCATCCACGATCGTCGGTCCTGCAGAACGCGACGTGGATCGGAGTGGGCGCGGCCGCGGGCGTCATGGTGTCCCGGGTTCTCGGACGAAGATCTGTGCGTTAGATCCTCCTCAGGATTCGGCCGGCCCAGCAGGCCGGAGCCGGTCATCGGGTCGAGCTAATCGAACCCCCCAGAACGTCCATCCCGGACTGACTGCCTCAGTCCGGCACATAGGCGGTGCGGACCGGGACTACCTGGGCCTGCAGATCGAGCAATTCCCTGTTGCCGAGCGGCCGTGCCAGATTTAGCGTGGCAGTGCGGGTTGTGCCTTGCATGGTGCAAACCCCGCCGGAGGAATTGCGCTGCTCCAGAACGATCACCACGACAACCGCGGCCGATTCCACAGCTTCACCCGCATAGTCGGCGCCACACGGCGTGCTCGCCGTCTCCCGCGCGCCGGTGAAAGTGACCGAGATCCGTGTCGTCGCCGGATCCGCCGTCGCCGACAGGAGGGCCGCACCGGTGATCGCGATCGGGGATGGCTGGCCAGGATAGGTCGCCAGAATTGACTTCGCCGCCTCGCGTTGCGCCGACCAGGTCTCGGCCGGGGAGAGCGCTCGGTCACCGATGCTCTCGTCCTCGGACCCGCAGCCGGACGTCAACGCCGTCACTGCCAGAACGGCACACCACGCTTGCCCTGCGAAGAGGGTTGTCCTTGTCGTCACGCCGATCTAACGAGCCGGCAGATTGTGGAGTTCGACGTCGAGGAGGGCGCCTGACTCGATCGTTGCGGTCATGTAGGTGCAGAAGGGCTGGCGGCGGCGGTCGGTGGGGCTGCCGGGGTTGAGGAGGCGGAGTCCTCGTGGGGTTTTGGTGTCCCAGGGGATGTGGGAGTGGCCGAAGATCAGGACGTCGATGTCCGGGAAGAGGGCGTCGCAGCGGGCGGGGCGGCCCTTCGCATCGCCGGTCTCATGGATGACGGCCAGGCGGACGCCGTCGAGTTCTGCGCGGGCGATTTCTGGGAGGCGGGCGCGTAGTTCAGGGCCGTCGTTGTTGCCGTAGCAGGCGATCAAGCGCCGCGACCGGGCCTCGAAAGCGTCCAATGTCGCCACGTCCACCCAGTCGCCGGCGTGGATGACCACGTCCGCTGCGTCGATGGCTGACCAGAGTGCTGCCGGGAGGTCGCGCGCTCGCTTGGGGAGGTGGGTGTCGGTGGTGAGGGTCAGGCGCATGCTGCCACTGTAGGACGGGGGTGCCCTAAAAGTCAGAAATGACCGTCCTGCTTGGAGCTGTGGATTCCGGCGCCAGGTTCCGGAACCGGAAATGCGTTATCAGGGCTTGCTCAGCGCCTCGCGATGTGCCGTGCCAGAGTCGGCGAAAAGCTTTGTTTCAGCAGCTCAGCAACGGTATGAGGTGGTGCCGGGAGCTCCCGCGACGCATCGAGATCAAGTTATGGATTAACCAGGTCGTCCCGGAGCGGCGGAACCGGTTCCGTGGGCTGCGCGTAACAGCGTGGCCGAACCTTTGACACATCGGCGTAACGAACTTAGCGTCCACAGGAACCGGGTGAGCGCTCTCCGATGATCGTTTCCCCAAGGGCGAGAGCTCCCGGCCCCCGCTCGGCCGGATGCGTCCCCGCGCGTCCGTAACTCCGTAAAAGGAGAAGTCATGACCGTCCCCACCACCATCCCCCGACCTCGCCGGCGGTGGCGCCTCGGCGCTGCCGGCGGCCTGGTTGTCGCGGTGGTCGCCGCATTCGGCGCTATGACCACACTGAGTGCGCACGCCGCTGAGACCCTGTTGTCCCAAGGGAAGCCCACCACCGCGTCGTCGTTCGAGAACGAGGGTGCGTTCCCCGCGGCCGCTGCGACCGACGGCAATACAGGTACGCGCTGGGCGTCCGCATTCGTCGACCCGAGCTGGCTGCAGGTCGACCTCGGTACGAGCTCGGCGATCAACCGCGTCGAGCTGAACTGGGAGGCCGCGTACGCGACGTCCTTCAAGATCCAGACCTCGGCGAACGGCAGCACCTGGTCCGACGCCACCGCGGCGATCTCGGGGCAGGCCGGTGTCCAGAGTGTCACCGTGAACGCGACCGCCCGCTACGTGCGCATGTACGGCACCTCGCGCGCCACGGCGTACGGTTACTCGCTCTGGGAATTCAAGGTTTTCGGTGGCACCGCGACCGATCCGACCACGCCGCCGCCCACCGGGCCGACCGTGCCCCCAGGTGGCAGCCTCGGCGCGAACGTGATCGTCTTCGACCCGTCGCAGTCGGCGGCGTCGATTCAGAGCCAGGCTGACACGATCTTCCGTCAGCAGGAGTCGAACCAGTTCGGCACGCAGCGCTACGTGCTGGCGTTCAAGCCGGGCACCTACAACGGCCTGAACATCCAGGTCGGCTTCTACACCTCGGTGCTGGGCCTTGGGCAGAACCCGCAGGACACCCGGATCAACGGTGACATCACCGTGGACGCGGGCTGGTTCCAGGGCAATGCGACGCAGAACTTCTGGCGCTCGGTTGAGAACCTGTCGCTCTACCCGGTTTCCGGGGCGGACCGGTGGGCCGTCTCGCAGGCCGCTCCGTTCCGGCGGATGGACATCCACGGCGACCTCAACCTCGCCCCCGCCGGGTACGGCTGGGCGTCTGGCGGCTACATCGCCGACTCGCGGATCAGCGGTTCCGAGCAGCAGTACTCGCAGCAGCAGTGGTTCACCCGTAACAGCACGATCGGTTCGTCGCTGAACGCGGTGTGGAACCAGACGTTCGTCGGTGTGCAGGGCGCTCCGGCAACCAGCTTCCCGAACCCGCCGTACACCACGATCGGCACCGCGCCGGTCATCCGGGAGAAGCCGTACCTGTTCCAGGCCGGCGGCGCCTACCAGGTGTTCGTGCCGAACCTGCAGACCAACGCCTCCGGGGTCACCTGGGCGAACGGCAACACGCCGGGCACCGCGCTGCCGCTGACGCAGTTCTACGTCGCCAAGCCCGGTGACAGTGCCGCGACGATCAACCAGGCGCTGGCGCAGGGTCTCAACCTGCTCTTCCAGCCGGGTGTCTACCACGTCAACCAGACGATCAACGTGACCCGGGCGAACACCGTCGTGCTCGGCCTCGGCTACGCGACGATCATCCCGGACGGCGGCGTCACGCCGATGCAGGTGGCCGATGTGGACGGCGTGAAGATCGCCGGTCTGCTCTTCGACGCCGGCACCACCAACTCGGCGAACCTGCTGGTCATCGGCCCGAACGGGAGCAGCGCGAACCACGGCGCCAACCCGACGACCGTGCAGGACGTGTTCTTCCGGATCGGCGGCTCGATCGCCGGTAAGGCCACGAACAGCCTGCTGGTGAACAGCAACAACACGATCATCGACCACATCTGGGCGTGGCGCGCCGACCACGGCAACGCCGGCACGTACGGCTGGACGATCAACACCGCCGACAGTGGCCTGATCGTGAACGGTCAGAACGTCACCGCGTACGGCCTGTTCGTCGAGCACTACCAGAAGTACGAGGTGCAGTGGAACGGTAACGGCGGCCGCACGTACTTCCTGCAGAACGAGCAGCCGTACGACCCGCCGAACAACGCCACCTGGCGCTCGGGTGCCAACGGCTACGCCGCGTACAAGGTCGCCGACTCGGTGACCAGCCACGAGGCGTGGGCGATGGGCAGCTACTGCTACTTCAACGTGAACCCGGCGGTGCACTCGGACCGCGGCTTCGAGGTTCCGGTGAACAGCGGCGTGAAGCTGCACAACGTGTTCACGGTGTCCCTGGGTGGCCAGGGCGTCATCGATCACGTCGTCAACAACACCGGCGGCCCTGCTCAGGGCACCGACACCGTTCCCGTGAACGTGGTCAACTTCCCCTGACGGAACCGATAACAGAAATACCGGGCTGCCCCGCGGACGGAAGTCTGCGGGGCAGTTTTCTATGCACTTTGGCGACAAAACGACCGGTCACGAAGGAGAGCGTCCTAGCGTCGGACGTGGCCGCGGTGACGTTTCCCCGAACGCCCCGTGGCAAATCCCCCATCGCTAGGAGCAAACGCTGTGAAGAAGAAGCGCTTAGGCGCACTCGGAGCCGTGGTCGCCACAGTGGTCGGCGGCTACGCCGCGGTCACCGTGCTGCATGCGGACGCGGCCGAGCAGGACGTACAGGCCGGCGGCGATCTCGGCTCGAACGTGATCGTCTTCGACCCGTCGATGGCCGCCACGGACATCCAGGCGAAGGCCGACGAGATCTTCAAGAAGCAGGAATCGAACCAGTTCGGTACGGACCGCTACGTGCTCGCCTTCGAGCCGGGCACGTACAACGGCCTGAACATCCAGGTCGGGTTCTACACGTCGGTGCTCGGTCTCGGGCAGAACCCCGATGACGTCCAGATCAACGGCGACCTCACGGTTGACGCGGGCTGGTTCGACGGCAACGCCACCCAGAACTTCTGGCGGTCGGCGGAGAACCTGTCGATCACCCCGGTGTCGGGCGCGGACCGCTGGGCGGTGGCGCAGGCCGCGCCGTTCCGCCGCATGGATGTGCACGGAGACCTCAACCTCGCACCCGACGGGTACGGCTGGGCGTCCGGCGGCTACATCGCCGACTCGCGGATCAGCGGGGCCCAGCAGCCGTACTCGCAGCAGCAGTGGTTCACCCGCAACAGTGAGATCAAGTCGAACGAGAACGGCGTCTGGAACATGACGTTCTCGGGGGTGAAGGGCGCGCCGGCGCAGAGCTTCCCGAACCCGCCGTACACCGTGCTGCCGACCTCGCCGGTCACCCGCGAGAAGCCCTACCTCTACGACGGCGGCGTTTTCGTCCCCGACCTGGCGCACGACTCGTCCGGCGTGAGCTGGGCCAACGGCAACACGCCGGGTAAGAGCCTGCCGCTGAGCGAGTTCTACGTGGCGAAGCCGGGCGACTCGGCGGCCACCATCAACGCCGCGCTGGAGCAGGGCCTGAACCTGCTGCTCACCCCGGGCGTCTACCACGTCGACGACACGATCAAGGTGACGCGGCCGGACACGGTGGTGCTCGGCATCGGCTACGCCACGATCATCCCCGACGGCGGCGTGACTCCGATGCAGGTCTCCGACGTGGACGGCGTGAAGATCGCCGGCGTGCTGTTCGACGCGGGCACCACGAACTCCGAGAACCTGCTCGTCATCGGCGAGGACGGCGCCTCGGCCGACCACGCCGCCGACCCGGTTTCCGTGCAGGACGTGTTCTTCCGGATCGGTGGCGCCGGGCCGGGCAAGGCGACGAACAGCCTGCTGGTGAACAGCGACGACACGATCATCGACCACATCTGGGCGTGGCGTGCCGACCACGGCGCCGGCGCGGGCTGGACCGAGAACCCCGCCGACTCGGGCCTCATCGTGAACGGCGACGACGTCACCGGGTACGGGCTCTTCGTCGAGCACTACCAGAAGGACAACGTCGTGTGGAACGGCGAGAACGGCCGCACGATCTTCCTGCAGAACGAGATGCCGTACGACCCGCCGAGCCAGGACGCCTGGCGCGCCGACGCCAAGGGATACGCGGCGTACAAGGTCGCGGACACCGTCAAGAACCACGAGGCGTGGGGCCTGGGCAGCTACTGCAACTTCACCGCCGACGAGAGCATCCACGCGGAGCACGGCTTCGAGGTGCCGGTGACCGACGGCGTCAAGCTGCACGATCTGCTGACCGTGTCGCTCGGCGGCAAGGGCACGATCGACCATGTAGTCAACCAGACCGGCGGCGCCGCACAGGGTGCCGAGACCGTGCCGGTGAACGTGGTCAGCTTCCCGTAGCAGGCCGGATCTCCCCGGAACCGCGGGCGATCAGCGTTGTAGGGATGCTGATCGTCCGCGCTCCGGGCGTACCCCCATCGATCTGCTCGAAGAGTGCCCCCGCAGCGGCCCGGCCTGTCGCGCCAGGATCCTGAGTCACCACGGTGACCGCGGGTTCGAGCAGGTCAGCCGCCGGAAAGTCACCGAGCCCGACCAGCGCCACCCGGTCCCGCAGCCCACGCTCGCGCAGCGCCCGGACCACCTCGATCGTGACCGGCGTGCTCCCGGCGAGAATCGCGGTGGGCGGATCCGGCAGCGCGAACACCGCGTGAACCTCCTGCTCCACGAACGCAATTCGCCGGTGCCCGTGGTTCCTCAGATGGCGCATCCCCTGATCGATCCCGGCCTCACGGTCGATGACGACGCTCGGCAGGTCCACCACCGCCGAAGCCATCAGGATCACCCCGTCCACGTGCCGCCGGGCGAACGCCTCCACCAGGTCCTGCGCCCGCTGCGGGTCGTCGTCGGTGCTGCCACCGAGCACGTGTACGCCACGAGCGCGGGCCTCGTCCTCAACAGCGCGATGCACAGCCGCGGAGAACGGTCCGGCCAGGTCGGTGAGCAGGACCCCGATCATCCGGGTACGCCGATCGTTGCGCCGCAGCATGCTGGCACCGAGATTCGGCCGGTATCCCAGCGCGGCGACAGCCGCCCGCACCCGCGCGGCGAGCCCCGGGTCCACCGTGGTCTCGCCGTTCACCACCCGGGACACGGTTTTCAGGCTCACGCCCGCGTTCCGGGCGACATCGTTCATGGTGGGCCGCCCCACGACAGACCTCCAAATGATCACTGTACGCAATCTGCTGTCAACTTATTGTTGACAGTCGATGCATGGCGACGTCTACTGCAAGACAACGTTGTCTCTCGATTTGTGCTAAATCGGTTTGGAGGGGACATGCGGCAATGGATCGTGCCCCGGGGCGGGCGACTCGGGCCGGCGGTGGTCGTCGGGGTGCTGGTGGTGGGCACCGCGGCGGCGTGCGGCGGCGGGACGGGCGAACCGGTCGTCGGCCTCATCACCAAGACGGACACGAACCCGTTCTTCGTGACGATGAAGAAGGGCGCCCAGCGCGAAGCCGGTCAGCAGGGTCTCGAACTGCAGTCGTTCGCGGGCAAGCAGGACGGCGACAACGAGGCGCAGGTGCTGGCGATCGAGAACCTGTCGTCGTACGGTGCCAAAGGTTTTCTGATCACCCCCAACGACTCCAAGGCGATCGTCCCGTCGATCGACCTCGCCCATGAGCGGGGCATGCTCGTCATCGCCCTGGACACGCCGACCGACCCGCCGGACGCGGCCGACGCCACATTCGCGACCGATAACTACCAGGCCGGGAAGCTCATCGGGCAGTGGGCGAAGGCCAAGTTCGCGAAGGACGGCCGGACGGCGAAGATCGCCATGCTGGACCTCAACGCCAACCAGGTCTCCGTGGACGTCAAGCGGGACCAGGGATTCCTCGACGGGTTCGGCATCCCGGTCGGTGACGCCAACAAGATCGGTGACGAGAACGACCCGCGGATCGCGGGGCACGACGTCACCGACGGCGCGGAGGACGGCGGGCGTACGGCGATGGAGAACCTGCTGCAGAAGGACCCGTCGATCAACCTCGTCTACA
Organism: Winogradskya consettensis; assembly: GCF_018332715.1. GTDB lineage: Bacteria > Actinomycetota > Actinomycetes > Mycobacteriales > Micromonosporaceae > Actinoplanes > Actinoplanes consettensis. The sequence continues at coordinate 37,371 of NZ_BOQP01000003.1, forward strand.
CGATCAACGAACCCGCGGCAGCCGGCGCGTACCAGGCGCTCAAGGCCGCCGGGCGGGACAAGGACACGGTCATCGTCTCCATCGACGGTGGCTGCCCCGGAGTCGAGAACGTCAAGAAGGGCGTCATCGGCGCGACGTCGATGCAGTTCCCGCTGAAGATGGCGAGCATGGGCATCGAGGCGATCGCGAAGTTCGCCAAGGACGGCTCGAAACCGCAGGCCACGGCCGGTAAGGACTTCATCGACACCGGCACCACCCTGATCACCGACGACCCGCAGGCCGGCGTGGAAGCCAAGGATTCCACGTGGGGCACGCAGAACTGCTGGGGCTGAGCATGGCAACTGCCACCGAGACCGCCACTGACTTCGACGTCGCCAGGAACGACTCGTTCGGCCTGCGCGTCCAGCACATCCTGCACGGCAACCCGGTCCTCGGGCCGCTGGCCGTCCTGATCGTGGCGATCATCGCGTTCTCGATCGTCAACGTCCGCTTCTTCTCCGCCGCCAACCTCTCGCTCGTCCTCGCGCAGGTCACCGTCATCGCCGTGCTCGCACTCGGCCAGACCCTGGTGATCCTGACCGCCGGCATCGACCTCTCGGCCGGCGCCATCGCGGTCTTCTCCTCGATCCTGATGGCGGTCTTCTGCACCCGGGCCGGGATGCCCGGCGTGCTGGCGCTGCTGTTCGGTCTCGCCTTCGGCACGGCCATGGGCGCGCTCAACGGCTTCCTCGTCACCCGGATCAAGCTGCCACCGTTCATCGTCACGCTCGGCACGCTGACGATGTTCTTCTCACTGAACTCGGTGATCTCCAACAGCGAGACGGTCCGCGGCTCGGACATGCCCTCGCTCATGACGTGGACCGGTAACTCCATCCCGATCGGCGGCTTCCGGCTCACGTACGGCTCGATCTTCATGTTGCTGCTGTTCGGGCTCTTCTTCTACGCCCTGAGCAGGACGGCATGGGGCAAGCACGTGTACGCGACGGGCGACGACATCGAGGCCGCCCGGCTCGCGGGTATCCGTACCAGTCGCGTGCTGTTCTCGGTCTACACGATCGCGGGTCTGCTCTACGCCGTCGGCGGCTGGATCCTGATCGGCCGCCTCGCCTCGGCCAGCCCGAACGTCGGCACCGACTACAACCTCGACTCCATCACGGCCGTCGTCCTCGGCGGCACCAGCCTCTTCGGCGGCCGGGGCAGCGTCCTCGGCACCCTGATCGGCGCCCTCATCGTCGGCGTCTTCCGCAACGGCCTCCAGCTCGGCGGCGTCGAAGTCGTCTGGCAGGGCTTCGCCATCGGCCTCCTGGTGCTCGTCGCGGTCTCCCTCGACCAGTGGATCAGGAAGGTGAAAACGTAATGACGACACCCGTCCTGGAAGCGCGTGGCCTGACCAAACGGTACGGGCGGGTCGTCGCCATCAATGGCAGCGACCTGGAGCTCTACCCCGGTGAGATCCTCGCGGTCATCGGCGACAACGGCGCCGGCAAATCCAGCCTGATCAAGGCACTCTCCGGCGCCCTGGTCCCGGACGAGGGCGAGATCTACCTCGACGGCGAACGGGTGACGTTCCGCAACCCGATGCAGGCCCGCGAGGCCGGCATCGAAACCGTCTACCAGACCCTCGCGGTCGCCCCCGGCCTCGACATCGCCGACAACCTGTTCCTGGGCCGCGAACAACGCAAACCGGGCCCGCTGGGCAGCATTTTCCGGATGCTCGACCGCGGTCACATGCGCGCGGAAGCCCGTCGGCACATGTCGGAGCTGGGCATCGGCACCCTGCAGAACATCGGCCAGGCGGTGGAGTCGCTCTCCGGCGGCCAGCGCCAAGCGGTCGCGGTGGCCCGCTCCGCGGCCTTCGGCAGCAAGGTCGTCATCCTCGACGAACCCACGGCCGCCCTCGGCGTCAAGGAGGGCAACCGCGTCCTGCAACTCATCCGCGACGTCCGCGACCGGGGCCTGCCGGTCATCCTGATCAGCCACAACATGCCCCACGTCTTCGAGGTGGCCGACCGCATCCACATCCAGCGCCTCGGCCGCCGCGCCACGGTCATCACCCCGAAGAGCCACAGCATGTCCGACGCGGTCGCCATCATGACGGGCGCGGCCGAACCGCCGCCCACTGCTAAGGCCTGAGGACGACCTTGCCGAGGTTCTGCCGCGTCTCGATGATGCGGTGGGCCTCGGCAGCGTCGGCCAACGGGAGCTCGGCGTGGATCGCGGGCCGCAACCGGCCATCGCCGGCCAGCTCCCACAGCAGCTCATGGTGCTTGTCGTAGAGGTCACGATGGGCGGCCGCGAAGTGCCGGATGGCCATCCCGGTCACGGTCTTCGCGCCGCCCAGCAGCTCCGAGGCGTTGATCGTCCCGCCGCCCGAGTTGAAGAACACCAGCCGCCCGCCGGGCCGGACCGCTTTCAGCGCGGTGCCTAGCAGCTCCCCACCGGCCCCGTCGAGAACGACATCCACCTCCACGTCGTCGCCATACCTGACAACTTCGTCGGCCCCCAGCTCGCGGAGAAAGTCGCCCTTGGCGAGATCACCAACTGCCGCAACCACTCTGGGTACGCCGTGCAGCTTGGCCAACTGCACAGCGAGATGCCCGACCCCGCCCGCCGCCGCGGTGACCAGCACCGACTCGTCTTTTGCCACGGCCGCGACGGTCAGCGCCGCCAGCGCCACGTGTCCACTGCGGACGAGCGCGACGGCTTGCGAGGCGCTGCTGCCCTGCGGAATGTGCGTCGTCATCACGGCGGGGACGACGACCAAATCGGCGTAGGAGCCGGTGAAGGGCAGGGACACCACCCGATCCCCGACGGCGAACCCCGTGACGCCTTCGCCGATCGCGACCACCTCGCCGGCGACCTCCCCGCCGAGCACTCCGGGGAGCGTGCTCGTGGGGTCACGCACCATGCGTACGGCGGGGAGGGTGACGCCGATGGACTCCGGGCGTACGGTCAACTCGCCCTGACCCGGCACCGGATCATCCGCCTGCTCCACCGTCAGAACTTCCGGCCCACCGTGCTCGTAATAACGCACCCTCCGCATACCCGCCAGGCTACCCAAACTCGTTGGGATACCCCAACGGTTTAACTAAGCTACGGCCGTGACCGACGTCCCGTACGCCCCGCACAGCATCCGCGTCCTGCCCAGCTGGCTACTGGGCCGAGCCGCCGCCCGAGGCCACCGCCTGGTCACCGAAGCCCTCGCCGCCGAAGGCCTCCGCATGATGCACCACGCGGTCCTCGCCACGGTCGCGGAACTAGGCCCGGTCTCCCAGGCCGACCTCGCCCGAACCCTGCGGGTCGACCCGAAGGACATGGTTGCGATCATCCACGACCTGCGCGGCGACGCCCTGATCGACCAAACCCCCGACCCGGCCGACCGTCGCAAGAACGCCATCACCCTCACCCCCGCGGGCCAGGAAACCCTGACCCGCACGACCCGGCTGGGCAACCAGGCCAACACCACCCTCACGGCCGGCCTCACCCCCGCCGAAGAAGCCCAGCTCATCGCCCTGCTCACCCGAGTGGTCGCCGGTTGAGCAGGGCTCGTTCAGGCGATCTGCCGCAGGTCGTTGCCGTAGTCGAAAATGATCCGCATCTTGGCACCCAACGCCTGCGCGTATCGGCTGAGCGTAGCGACCTCGTTCACGTCGAGATCACCGTTCTCGATCTGACTGATCCGCCCGGGCGTAACACCCATGAGGTCAGCCACCTGCCGCTGCGTCAGCCCCAGCCGCTTCCGCTCCTCAGCAAGATGGAAGGCGCTGACCCACGCCTCGGTCCGCGCCCGTTCTGCAGCAAGCGCGACCTCATCACCGTCATCCAGTTCGGCCTGGATGTCCTCCCAATCATGGAAGTCGGTCATTGCTCGCCCCTCCGTTTCCTTTCGAACGCCATCCAGTTCGCGAACGCGATCTCCGCGACCGGAACCGCCGCATCGCGGCCGGATCGGCGTCGGAGCTCTTTCGGAGACTATAGCCCGAGCTAAACATGGCGGTCGCACGGTGTGCGGGGCCGGGGGTTACCAGGAGGGGAGCATGGCCTCGGGGTAGCGGGAGCCGGCGGCGCCGTGGGGGAGGATCTGCTGGATGCGGGCGAGGTCGTCCGGGGTGAGGGTGACGTCGGCGGCGGCGACGTTCTCGGCGAGGCGGGCGGGGCTTCGGGTGCCGGGGATCGGGACGATGTGGGGGCCCTGGGCGAGGAGCCAAGCGAGGGCGAGCTGGGTGACCGCGATGCCCTTGCTCTCCGCGAGGGTGGTCAGCTGCCGGACGGCGGCGAGGTTCTTCTCGTAGTTGCCTGGCTGCCAGCGGTCGTCCCAGCTGCGCATGTCGTCCGCCGGGTATTCGGCGGCCGGCTTGACCGCGCTGGTCAGGAAGCCGCGGCCGAGCGGGGAGTAGGGCACGAAGCCGATGCCGAGCTCGCGCACGACCGGCAGGACGTCAGCCTCGACGGCGCGTTCGAAGACGGAGTATTCAGTCTGAAGGACCGAGACGGGGTGTACGGCGTGGGCGCGGCGGATGACGTCAGGGCCCGCCTCGCTGAGGCCGAAGAAACGGACCTTGCCCTCGCTGATGAGTTCACCGATCGTGCCGGCGACGTCCTCGATCGGGACGTCGGGGTCCACACGGTGCTGGTAGAGGACGTCGATGTGGTCCGTGCCCAGGTAGCGCAGGCTGTTCTCGGTGACCTCGCGGATGTGGGACGGCCGGCTGTCCAGGCCCACGCCGACGTTGGCCGGGTCGCTCAGGTCGAAGCCGAACTTGGTGGCGATCACGATGTCGTCGCGGAAGCCCTTCACCGCCCGGCCGACCAGCTGCTCGTTGCTGCCGGTGCCGCCGCCGTAGAGCTCGGCGGTGTCGAAGAGGGTGACGCCGAGCTCGTACGCGCGGCGAATGGTTGCCGTTCCGCCTTCTTCGTCGCCGGCGCCGTACGCCATGGTCATGCCCATCGTGCCGAGGCCGATGGCGCCCACGCTGAGGCCTTGCGTTCCTAGATCGCGTTTGTTCATGGACCCAACGCTACGAACGCGGCCGGTGACCGTCATGGGTTCTGACTCGCATAGGATTGCCTGATCCTCTCAGGGAGCGCCGCATGCTCGAACGCCTTGCCGAAGCCGTGAACCGGCACCACGTCGGAATCTGGGGGGAAACCGCCGTCCCCCGCCAGACCCTCGTCGCCCTCGACGAGTCCATCGCCCCCAGCGACCAGCAGTACGTCCCGATGATCTGCTTCACCGTCGCCGGAGCCAAACGCAGCGTCTCCGGCGAACGCAGCTGGGTCACCCGGGGCGGCGAAATGTTCCTGAACTCCCTGGCCACCCCGGTCAGCGCGATCTTCGAACGGGTTCCGTACCGCTCGGTGGTGCTGCACCTCGACAGCAAGGTCCTGGCCGGCTCGATCCTCGAGATGGGCGAGACCGCCATTCCCGGCGGCGAGGTCCTCACCACCGCACCGATGACACCCGAGATCGTCGACGCTGTCACCCGCTGGGTCTGCCTGCTGGATGCGCCGCAGGACATCGGCGTACTGGCCGGCCGGGTGGAGGGCGAGATCCTCTACCGGCTGCTGGCGGGCCCACTCGGTCCGGCTCTGCGGCAGTGGTCCCGCACCGACACGGCCGCGGCCCGCATCCGCGAGGCCGCCACCTGGATCGTCGACCACTACGACGAAACCCTCGCCATCGATGGCATCGCAGCCATCGCCCACATGAGCCCGGCAACCCTGCACCGGCACTTCAAGGCGGCGACGGGCATGAGCCCGATGCGGTTCCAGAAACAGCTGAGGCTCCAGGAAGCCCGCCGCCGCATGATGGCCGGCGAGGGCAGCGCGGCCGAGGTCGCCCAATCGGTCGGCTACGCCAGCGCCACCCAGTTCAACCGCGAATACCGCCGCTTCTACGGCCTCCCACCCGGCCAGGACACCAAGCGCCTTCAGGTCAAGAGCTAAGCGTCGTGTTCGCGACGGTTGATTCCCTTCATCAACCCCGCGGCGGAGGTTGCCTCGGTGTCTCCCGACCGTCCGCCGCGCCGTCCGGCAAAAGCGTCAGTCTTCGAACGCCAGGCAATCCAGGCCAGCGGTTCGAACAGGCCCGTCGATCAATGACGCGCATGAGATCAAATACTTCAGACGGCACTCCGCTGACGACCCGGAGCAGGAGACGCCTGCCCGGACCTATTTATCCACATGCGACGCCAACATCCGAGCGAAGTTCCGGGCTGCGCTCGTCGCGGTAGCCGCCGCACCGCCGCAGAAGTTTGCCGGCGGCGGGTACTGGGAGGCTATGCACGGCGAGATGACCGGCTGGTACGAGGTTCGCTGTAACGGTCGCAACCGCAGTCACCATCGGCTGTTTTGCCTGATCGACCTGGCCGCCGAAGGCGCCGGGAGGCCGTGGCTGGTAGTGATCGCTGAAATGAGCAAGCCGTTCCGCACCGCACTCAGCGACGCGGACGACAAAAACATCCGAGAGCTCGGCAGCGAATATCTAGCTCGCAATCCGCGATCAGTTGTCTGAACTCAGCGGCTAGGCGCACAGGCGGCTGGTGGCATCGCCGCCGCGCACACCTTCGAGGTAGAGCGCCAGGGCGGCAGGATCGGGGTGCTCGCCGCTGAGCAGGGGCGCGCTGACGTTCTCCTTGTCCGAGTCCGAGAGTGGCTCCAGAGAGATCCGCATGCCGAAGACGGCGGCGATCTCCGCGAGGGTTCCCAGGGTCGGATTTACCTGGCCGGCGGTGAGCAGGCGCCGGATCGCGTCCGGGTTGGTGCCGATCGCGCGGGCGAGGGCGGCCTTCGACAGGCCGGCGGCGACTCGCGCGTCGTCGAGCTGGTTGATGATCCGGTCCACTGTCGCGATGCGGACGGACTCCACGACGTAGGTGCGCAGGAAGTCGGGGTCCTTGAGGTCCTCGGCGAGGTCGTCCCAGAAGGCGCCGGGTTCCGGTTTCAACTCCTGTCCAGCCACCTGAAAAACGTATCATTAATGCCACGTTCTGGCCAGGAGTTGCAGCGTCGGGGGTCGCCGGGCGGCGACCCCCGTGGGGGTCAGGCGCCCCAGCCGGCCTGTTCGCCGCCGACGCGGTCGGCGATGATCTTTTCCTGGTAGCCGCTTCGCTTGTAGGCGCCGACCGGGTCCGGGTCGAGGCCCAGGTCGGTGCGGACCTCGGCGAGCAGCGGCCGGACGTCGGTGTTGTAGGCGTCCATGATGACCGCGTTGGCTTCGAGGACGTCGCCGTCGTTCTGGGCTTTTGTCAGGGCTTCGCGGTCGACGAGGAGGGCCTTGGCGGTCGCTTCCTGGATGTTCAGGATCGAGCGGATGATCGCGGGGATCTTCGCTTCGATGTTGTGGCACTGGTCGAGCATGAAGTTGATGCCGTACGCCGGGTCGAGCGCGCCGCCGCGGACGATCTCGTACAGGATGCGGAAGAGCTGGAACGGGTCCGCGGCGCCCGCCATCAGGTCGTCGTCGGCGTAGAAGCGGCTGTTGAAGTCGAAGGCGCCGAGCTTCTTCTGGCGCAGGAGGAACGCCACGATGAACTCGATGTTGGTGCCGGGGGCGTGGTGGCCGGTGTCGATGCAGACCGTGGCCTTCGGGCCCAGCTCGAGGCAGTGGGCGTAGGACGTGCCCCAGTCGGGGATGTCCGTGGCGTAGAAGGCCGGCTCGAAGAGTTTGTATTCGAGCAGGATGCGCTGGTCGTCGCCGAGGCGGGCGTACGTTTCCTGCAATGCCGCGGCCAGTCGGTCCTGGCGGTTGGTCAGGTCGTCCTGGCCGGGGTAGTTGATGCCGTCGGAGAACCACAGTTTCAGGTCGCGGGAGCCGGTCGCGTCCATGATGTCGATGGCTTCCAGCAGGTGGTCGGTGGCCTTGCGGCGCACGGCCGGGTCGGGGTTGGTGACCGAGCCGAGCTTGTAGTCGTCGTCCTGGAAGACGTTGGTGTTGATGGCCCCGATTCCAACACCCAGACTCTTCGCGTACGCCGTGAGCGCCGAATAGTCGTCCACTTTGTCCCAAGGGATGTGCAACGCGACCGTCGGGGCGACACCCGTGTACTGGTGGACGACGGCGGCGTCGGCGATCTTCTCCTGGGGGGTGCGGGGGACGCCCGGCTGGGTGAAGACCTTGAAGCGGGTGCCCGAGTTGCCGAACGCCCAGGACGGGGTCTCGACCCGCTGTGCGGTGAGGGCGCGCTTGACGGCGGCGAGGTCGGTCATGGTGTCACGCTTCTTCCGGTTCGGTGAGGTGGAAGACCTCGGTCAGCAGGGGGAAGCCGTCGTCGGGGGTGGTGCCCGCGAAGAACGGGGCCATTTCCGCCTGCCAGCGGGTGTTGACGTCCGTGGCGGCCATGGCGGCCTCGGACGCGGCCAGGTTGTCGGCCTCGACGTAACCGATGAGCAAGCCGTCGGGGCGTAGAAAGAGGGAGTAGTTGCGCCAGCCGGTGGCCCGAAGTGCGTCCTGCATCTCGGGCCACACGGCCTTGTGTCGCTCTACGTACTCCTCTAGCCGGTCCTCTCGGACCTGCAACTGGAAGCAATAACGCACGAGGAATCTTTCGGTTTTCCGCTGCGGATGAACTCAGCGGGGCATCGGATCAGAAGTTGAACTGGTCGATGTTCTCGGCGGTGAACTCGGTGGGCGGGCCGAGGACGATCTCGCCGGCGGCACCGATCGTGTATTCGCCGAGCTTGCCGGCCTTGAACTTCTCACCCTCGGCGCCGGTGATCTGACCGGAGGCGAGGGCGGCGCCGGCGAACGCGGCCAGGTAGCCGATGTCGGCCGGGTTCCACAGCGCGAACTTCTTGACGGTGCCGTCCTTGACGTACTGGCGCATCTGGTTCGGCAGGCCGAGGCCGGTGATCGCGACCTTGCCCTTGTAGTTCGAGGAGCTGACGTAGCGCGAGGCCGCGGCGATGCCCACGGTGGTCGGGGAGACGATCACCTTGAGATTGGGGTACGACTGGAGCAGCCCCTGCGCCTCCTGGAACGACTTCTGGTCGTCGTCGTTGCCGTACGCCGTCTTGACCAGCTTGAGCTTGCTGTATTCGGGCTTGGCCAGTTCCTTTTTCATGACGTCGATCCAGGCGTTCTGGTTCGTGGCGTTGGGGGTGGCCGAGAGGATCGCGATCTCGCCCTCGCCGCCGGCCAGCTCGCTCGCCATCTTGGTCAGGCTTTCGCCGATGCCCTGGGTGGTGGCCTGGTTGATGAACGCGTCGCGGCAGTCCTTGGAGGCGTCGGAGTCGAACGACACGACCTTGATGCCGGCCTGGCGGGCCTGGTTGAGCGACGGGCAGACCGCGTTCGGGTCGTTCGCCGCGACCACGATGACGTCCTGCTGCTGCTGGATCAGCGTGTTGATATAGCTGACCTGCGAGGAGGCGCTGGCGTCGTTCGGGCCGACAAGCTTGTACTCGCCCTTGAGCTCGCCGACCGCCACCTTGCCGCCGCCGGTCTCGACGTCGGAGTACGGGTTGTTGAGCTGCTTCGGCAGGTACGCGATCTTCAGCCCGCTCTTGAGCTCGGCGTTCGGGTTGGCCGAGGCGCCGGGCTGGGTCGCGCCGCCGCCGGTGCTGTCGGCGCTGTCCTTCGTGGTGCCCCCGCCACAGGCGGTGAGACCCAGGACGAGAAGTGAGGCGCTAGTAGCTGTCAGTAGTCGTCGGTGGGAACGGAACATGGCTGACTCCTATGGACGGGGGGAAAATTCAGCTTGTTGCGGCTTGGCGGAGCTTGCGTCGCTGCCGTGAGGTGCGAATCGAGGAGACGATGTTCGGGAGCAGGACCGAGAGCACGAGCAGCGTCCCGGTCACGATGTTGAGGGCCTGGCCGGAGACGTCCTGCAGGCGGAGGGCGTTCTGCAGAGCGGCGAGCAGAACCACCCCGGCGAGTACGCCCGGCAGGTTGCCTTTACCGCCGAAGATCGACACACCGCCGAGCAGCACCGCCGCGACCACGGCCAGTTCGAGCCCCGAACCGTTGTCGGCGCGGGCACTGGAGTAGCGCAGGGTCCACAGGATGCCGACGAGGGCAGCGACCGCGCCGCTCGCGACGTACAGCCAGAACTTGGTCCTGGCCACCCGGATGCCGGCGAAGTGCGCGGCCTGGTCGTTGGCGCCGATCGCGTAGAGCGAGCGGCCGAACGGCGTCGCGTGCAGCACGATGCCGAAGACGATGGCGAGCGCGACGATCGGGATCAGGACGTTAGGGACGGAGCCGCCGCCGATCGTGCCGGTGACCCAGCCGGTGTAGTCGAACGGGAAGTCCGCCACGGCGCCGTCGCCGAGCACCACGAACGCTAGGCCGCGGTAGAGCGCGAGGGTGCCGATCGTGACCGCGAGCGACGGCAGGCCCAGCGCGTTGACCAGGAAGCCGTTGATCGCGCCGAGCACCGCGCCGATCACGATCACCAGCGGGATGATCGTCTCGATGGAGAGCCCGTTGTTCCAGAACCAGCCCATCAGCGAGCTGGCCAGGCCGAGGATGCTCGCCACCGACAGGTCGATCTCGCCGGTCACGATGATCAGGGTCATCGGCAGCGCGACCAGCACGATCGGCATCAGGTCGAGGATCAGGAACGTGAAGTTGCGGCTCGTCCCGAAGTTGGGCACTCCGAGCGACGCCGCGACGATCACCACGACGGTCAGCAGGATGATGATGCCGTCCCAGCTCGCGAGCTTGCCGAGCCCGCCGCGGAAACTGCGGGGGGAGACAGAGGCGTCAGACATGCGAATCCCTCTTTCGCAGCGATCGGGCGATGCGGACCGCGACGATCCGGTCGGCGCAGATCGCGAGGACGATCAGCGCGCCGACGATGGCCTGCTGCCAGAACTGGTTGATGTCCAGCACGGTCAGGGCGCTGCCGATGACGGTCAGCAGCAGCGCGCCGAGGCCCGCGCCCCAGACCGTGCCGCTGCCGCCCGACACGGCCACCCCGCCGACCACGACCGCGGCGACGACGTTGAGCTCGTAGCCGTTGCCGGCCGAGGCGTCGATCGTGCCGAAGCGGGAGGCGAAGAGCACCCCGGCGAGCCCCGCGAGTGCGCCGCTGATGATGAACGCGGCGAGCATGTTGCGGGCGACCTTGATGCCGGCCAGCTCCGCGGCGCCCGGGCTGGAGCCCATCGCGTACAGCTCGCGGCCGACCCGGTAGTTGCGCATCATCAGTGAGACGCCGCCGACCACGACCAGCGCGATCAGGACCAGCCACGGGATGCCGAGGATCGAGTCGTTCGCGAACTGCAGGAAGTGCCCGGGCAGTTCGTCGGCGTTGACCTGGTCGCCGCCGGCCCACGAGTAGATCAGGCCGCGGAAGATGTACATCGTGCCGAGCGTGACGACCAGCGCCGGCACCCGGCCGTAGCGGACCAGGACGCCGTTGAGCAGCCCGGCAAGCGCGCCGACGGCGAGGCCGACGAGCAGCGCCACGATCATCGGCAGGCCCGGGTTGTCGCTCATCATCGAGGCGACCGTGAACGCGCTGATGCCGAGCACCGAGCCGACGGAGAGGTCGATGTTGCGGGTGATCACCACGACGGCCTGACCGGCGGCCATCACCGCGAGGATCGCCGTGTTGAGCAGGATGTCCCGGATGCTCTGCGCGGACAGGAACCGCGGCTGGCTGGTGGTCGTGTAGATGATCAGTGCCGCGAGAGCGACGATGATGCCCAGCTCACGAATCTTGACGAGCCCGCTGAAAACCTTTCTCGCGGGCGAATGCGTAGCGACTGCGGTCACGATTGCCCCATTGCCGCGTACATGACGCTCTCCTCGGTGGCTTCTTCTCTTGTCAGCTGGGCCGCGATGTGGCCCTCGCGCAGGACGACGATGCGGTCCGCCATGCCGAGCACCTCGGGGAGCTCGGAGGAGACCATGACGACGGCGAGCCCGCGCGCCGCCAGGGACGACAGCAGCCGGTGCACCTCGGCCTTCGTGCCGACGTCGATGCCGCGGGTGGGCTCGTCGACGATCAGCAGCTTGGGGCTCGTGGCCAGCCACTTGGCGAGCACGACCTTCTGCTGGTTGCCGCCGGAGAGCGTGCCGACCGGGTCGGAGAGCCGCCCGAACTTGGTCTGCAACTGCTTCGTCCACTCGGCGGCCTCCCGGCGCTCGGAGCCGCCGAAGAGCAGTCCGAGTTTCGCCAGCGCCCGGGATCGGGGCAGCGTCACGTTGCGCTCGATGGAGAGCTCCATGACCAGGCCCTGCTGGCGGCGGTCCTCGGGGACCAGGCCCATGCCCGCCGCCATCGACGCACGGGGGTTGCCACCCTTGAGCTTCTTGCCGAGAAACGTGACCGTGCCGCTGTCGTACTTGTCGACGCCGAACACTGCCTGCATGACCTCGGAGCGCCCGGCCCCGACGAGCCCGGCAAGGGCGACGATCTCGCCGGCCTTGACCTCGAAGCTGATGTCGCGGAAGACGCCCGCGCGGTTGAGCCCCTCGACCCGCAGCACGGTCTCGCCGATCGTGGCGTCCTGCTTGGGGTAGAGCGCGCTCAGGTCGCGCCCGACCATCCGCCGGATCATGTCGTCGACGCTGAGGTCGCTGACCGGCTCGGTGCAGACGTGCTTGCCGTCGCGCATGATCGTGACGCGCTGGCAGAGCGCGGTGATCTCCTCGAAGCGGTGCGAGATGAACATGATCGCCGCGCCCTCGTCCCGCAGCGCCCGGGTGACCGCGAAGAGCCGGTCAACCTCGACACCGCTCAGGGCCGCGGTCGGTTCATCCATGATCAGTACGCGGGCCTGGCTCGACAGCGCCTTCGCGATCTCGACGAGCTGCTGGTCGGCGATGGAGAGCCCCCGCGCCGGGCGGGTCGGGTCGATCTGCACGCCGAGCCGCGCGAACAGGCGCGTGGCGTTCGCGTTCATCGTCCTGCGGTCGATCTGCCGCAGCCGGGTCAGCGGCTGGTTGCCCATCGCGATGTTCTCGGCGACGGACAGGTCGGGGAAGAGCGTCGGCTCCTGATAGATGACGGCGATGCCGGCTGCCTTGGCGTCGGCCGGGCCGGTGAAGGTGACCTCCTCGCCGTCGACCAGCAGCGTGCCGGTGTCGGGCCGGTGCACCCCGGCGAGCATCTTGACGATGGTGGACTTGCCGGCGCCGTTCTCGCCGACGAGCGCGTGTGCCTCGCCGGGCTCGAGGGCGAAACTGACCCCCTGGACGGCAGCTACCGCGCCGAATGACTTGCTCACGTCGCGGACTTGGAGCAACGCGCTCACGGCCACCTCCCAGCGTGGGGTTGAAATGTTTCAGCCGTCGATGTGACGAAAGTAGGTGGCTGCGATCACACATGTCAAGGCTCAATTCGAAACCTTGCTGAAACACTGACTTGGCAGCGCTAATGGTTCACGTACGATGCGCCATTGCACGTTTCAACCGGCGCAGCAGCGTTTCAAAGGGGGCACAGTGGCGATTGGCAGGAGCCCGTCGGTCAAGGACGTGGCCGCATCCGCGGGCGTCTCGCTGGGCACCGTCTCGAACGTCATGAACCGTCCGGAGGTCGTCAGCCCGGCCACCCGCGAGCGTGTCGAGCGGGCGATGGCCGAGCTCGGGTTCGTCCGCAACGAGTCGGCCCGGCAACTTCGCGCGGGAACGAGCCGCACCCTCGCGTACGTGATGCTCGAAGGCAGTAATCCGTTCTTCCACGACGTGGCCGCGGGCATCGAGATGGCGGCGGAGGATTCGGACCTCTCGCTGTTCATCTGCAACAGCAACGGGCGCTCCGGCCGCGAGGAGGTGCACCTCGACCGGCTGATGCAGCAGCGGGTCCAGGGCATCCTGATCACCCCGGTCGACCCCGGCGCCCGGCACCTCGCCGACATCGCCAGGCGTGGCATCCCGGTTGTCATCGTCGACCGCGTCGGCGAGAGCGGCGCGTTCTGCTCGGTGGCCGTGGATGACGTGCTGGGCGGCCGGATCGCGGTCGAGCACCTGGTCGAGCAGGGGCACAGCCGGGTGGCCGTGATCGGCGGCCCGGAGAGCATCGGGCAGGTGCGCGAGCGGCTCGAGGGCGCCCGCCAGGTCTGGGCCGAGCTGGGCATGAAGCCCGACGACCTGACCTATCTGCCGACCGCCGAGATGACCGTCGCGGAGGGCCGGTCCGCGGGGGAGCGGCTGGCCGGTCTGCCCGCGCGGCGGCGCCCGACCGCGGCGTTCTGCGCCAACGACCTGCTCGCGCTCGGCCTGCTCCAGCAGGCGATCGGCGCCGGCCTGCGGATCCCCGAGGAGCTGGCCATCGTGGGCTTCGACGACATCGAGTTCGCCGCCGCCGCCGCGGTGCCGCTGACCTCGGTGCGTCAGCCGCGTCAGGAGCTGGGCCGCGCCGCTGCCGGTCTGGTGCTCGACGAGGCGACAAATCCGGCGCACGAGCACCAGCAGCTGACGTTCGTGCCGGAGCTGGTCGCGCGGGCCTCCACGGTGGCCCGGCCGAGGGCTTACTGAGAACGTTTCACCAACCAAGCGTTTACCGTGCGGGCTATTGACCCCGCACGTGTTGCCGCCGTAACCTGCACGCAATCTATGAAACGTTTCACGAAGGCGACGTGAAGGACACTCATGGCGAACCCCGCAGTCAGCGATCTTCTCGGCCGCAGTAACCGGCTCGGAGCGGACCCCCGCACCACGAACTACGCGGGCGGCAACACCTCGGCCAAGGCGACGGAGACCGACCCCGTCACCAACGAGCCCACCGAGCTGGTCTGGGTCAAGGGCTCCGGCGGTGACCTCGGCACGCTGAAGGAATCCGGCCTCGCGGTGCTGCGCCTCGACCGGCTGCGCGCGCTGGCCGGCGTCTACCCCGGCGTCGAGCGCGAGGACGAGATGGTCGCCGCGTTCGACTACTGCCTGCACGGCCGGGGCGGTGCCGCCCCGTCGATCGACACGGCGATGCACGGCCTGGTCGACGCGCCGCACGTGGACCACCTGCACCCCGACGCGGGCATCGCGCTGGCCACGGCCGCCGACGGGCCCGCGCTGACCAAGGAGATCTTCGGCGACAGGGTGCTCTGGGTGCCGTGGCGCCGCCCCGGTTTCCAGCTCGGTCTCGACATCGCCGCCGTGCAGCGGGCCAACCCGCAGGCCATCGGCGTCATCCTCGGCGGGCACGGGATCACCGCGTGGGGCGCGACCAGCGAGGAGTGCGAGGCGCGGTCGCTGGAGATCATCAACACCGCCGCGGCCTATCTGGCTGAACACGGGCGGGCCGAGCCGTTCGGTGCGCTGGTGCACGAGCCGCTCGCCGAGGACGTCCGGCGCGAGCGGGCAGCGGCGCTCTTCCCGATCGTGCGGGGGCTCGCGTCGACCGACCGGGCGCAGGTCGGCCACTACACCGACTCGCCGGTCGTGCTCGATTACGTGGCTCGCGCGCGGATGCCCGAGCTGGCGGCGCTGGGGACGTCGTGTCCTGACCACTTCCTGCGTACCAAAGTGAAGCCCCTGGTCCTGGACACCGCGCCCGACGCACCGCTGGAAGAAGTCGAAGCGCGGCTCAAGGAGCTGCACGCGGCCTACCGCGACGACTACCGCGGCTACTACGAGCGGCACGCCACGCCCGAGAGCCCGGCGATGCGCGGCGCGGACCCGGCGATCGTCCTGATCCCCGGCGTGGGCATGTTCAGCTTCGGTGCCAACAAGCAGACCGCGCGGGTGGCCGGCGAGTTCTACGTCAACGCCATCAACGTGATGCACGGCGCCGAGGCGGTCTCCACCTACGCGCCGATCGACGAGTCCGAGAAGTTCCGGATCGAATACTGGGCGCTCGAAGAGGCCAAGCTGCAGCGGATGCCGAAGCCGAAGCCGCTCGCCACCCGGATCGCGCTGGTCACCGGTGGCGGCTCGGGCATCGGCCGGGCGATCGCGCTGCGGCTCGCGGCCGAGGGTGCCGTCGTGGTCGTCGCCGACCGCAACCTCGCTGGTGCCACCGAAGTGGCCGCTGAGGTCGGTGGGCCTGACGCTGCCGTCGCGGTCGAGGCCGACGTGACGTCAGAAGAAGCAGTGGCTGCGGCCGTACGCGACGCCGTGCTCGCCTTCGGCGGTATCGACCTCGTCGTGAACAACGCCGGTCTCTCGATCTCGAAGCCGCTGCTGGAAACCACCGAGGGCGACTGGGACCTGCAGCACGACGTGATGGCCAAGGGCTCGTTCCTGGTCTCCAAGGCGACCGCCAAGGTGCTGATCGCGCAGGGGATGGGCGGCGACATCGTCTACATCTCCAGCAAGAATTCGCTGTTCGCCGGGCCGAACAACGTGGCGTACGGCGCCGCGAAGGCCGACCAGGCGCATCAGGTCCGGCTGCTCGCCGCGGAGCTCGGCGCCTACGGGATCAAGGTGAACGGGGTCAACCCGGACGGCGTGGTCCGCGGTTCGGGCATCTTCGCCGGAGGCTGGGGCGCGCAGCGTGCCGCGGTCTACGGCGTGCCGGAGGAGAAGCTCGGCGAGTTCTACGCCCAGCGCACGCTGCTCAAGCGCGAGGTCCTGCCCGAGCACGTGGCCAACGCGGTGTTCGTGCTGACCGGGGGCGAGCTGTCCCACACGACCGGCCTGCACGTCCCGGTGGACGCGGGTGTCGCGGCTGCGTTCCTGCGGTGACGCGTTTTGCCGCCGTTGATCTCGGCGCTTCCAGCGGGCGGGTCATGGTCGGCGAGGTCGGGCCCGGCGAGCTCACGCTGACCGAGGCGCACCGGTTCGTCAACGAGCCGGTGAGCGTCGGCGGCACGCTGCACTGGGACATTCTCGCGCTCTACCGCGGTGTCCTAGAAGGACTGCGCAGAGCGGGGCCGGTCGACGCGATCGGCATCGACTCGTGGGCCGTCGACTACGGGCTGCTGGACGAGAGCGGAGCGCTGCTCGGCAACCCGATCCACTACCGGGACGCGCGGACCGACGGCGTCGCGGCGCAGGTCGGCGAGCTCATCCCCGAGCCGGAGCTCTACGCGGCGACGGGGCTGCAGAAGCTGCCGTTCAACACGATCTACCAGCTGGTGGCGGCCGCCGGGTCACCCCAGTTGGGGGCCGCGCGGCAGATGCTGCTCATCCCGGACCTGCTCGCCTACTGGTTGACCGGGGTCGCGGGGGCGGAGGTCACCAACGCCTCGACGACCCAGCTGCTCGATCTGCGCTCGGGGGAGTGGGCCACCGGGCTCATGAAACGGGTGGGGATCGATCCCGGGCTCTTCGCGCCGCTCCGGGCGCCGGGGTCGGTGATCGGGCGGGTGCTGCCGGCGGCCGGGATCGGGACGCCTGAGGTGATCGCGGTCGGGTCGCATGACACGGCTTCGGCGGTGGTCGGGGTGCCGGCTGTTGACGACGATTTCGCGTACATATCGTGTGGGACCTGGTCCTTGGTCGGGGTTGAACTCGATGCTCCGGTGCTGTCGGAGGCTTCGCGGCGGGCCAACTTCACGAACGAGGGCGGCGTCGACGGGACAATTCGGTATCTCCGGAATGTCATGGGCCTCTGGCCGCTCCAGGAGTGCCTCCGCGAGTGGCCTGATTCCGACATCTCCGATTTGCTCGAAGCGGCAGCCAGGCTCGAACCTCGCGCCCTGCTCGTGGATCTCGACGACCCGGTCTTTCTCGCGCCGGGGGACATGGCCGAGCGGCTCTCGGGACAAATCGGACGCAAGCTTACACGGGTCGAGACCGTCCGGTGCATTGTGGACAGCCTGGCGCTCGCGCATCGGAAGGCCATTCGGCAAGCTTCGGAATTGTCGGGAAAACCGGTCGGCGCCGTGCACGTCGTCGGGGGTGGAGCGCGCAACGAGCTGCTCTGCCAGCTCACCGCCGACGCCTGTGGCCTGCCCGTCCTCGCCGGCCCGGTCGAGGCCACCGCACTCGGCAACGTTCTGGTCCAGGCTCGCGCGGCCGGCGCGATCAGCGGAGACCTGCGAGCGTTGCGGGCGCTGGTGCGGCAGACTCAGCACATCGTGCGTTACGAGCCCCGCGGCGACGAGGCGGCGTGGCAGGCAGTCGAGCGCCGGTGGGGAGGCTGACGTGCGCATCGCCCTGTTCGTCACGTGCCTGGCCGACACCATGTTCCCGGCGGCGGCGAAGGCCACCGTCCAGCTGCTCGAGCGGCTGGGCCACGAGGTGGTCTTCCCGCCCGGCCAGACATGTTGCGGCCAGATGCACGTCAACACCGGATACCAGGATCAAGCCCTGCCGTTGGTACGCCGTCACGTGCGCACCTTCGCTCCCTACGACGTGATCGTGGCGCCGTCCGGGTCCTGTGTGGGCTCGGTGCGCCACCAGCACGCGATGGTGGCCCGCAAGGCCGGCGACGCGGGGCTGGCCGCTCGGGCGGAGGACGTCGGCTCGAAGACCTACGAGCTGTCCGAGCTGCTCGTCGACGTGCTCGGCATCGAGGACGTCGGCGCGTACTACCCGCACCGGGTCACGTACCACCCGACCTGCCACTCCCTGCGCATGCTGCGGGTGGGCGACAAACCACTGCGGCTGCTGCGCAACGTACGCGGCATCGACCTGGTCGACCTGCCCGCCGCGGACCAGTGCTGCGGGTTCGGCGGCACGTTCGCGGTCAAGAACGCCGACACCTCGACCGCGATGCTCACCGACAAGATGAGCCATGTGCTGGAGACCGGCGCCGAGGTCTGCACGGCGGGCGACTCGTCGTGCCTCATGCACATCGGTGGCGGGCTGTCCCGGATCGACGCCGGCGTGCGTACGGTCCATCTCGCGGAGATCCTCGCTTCGACGCAGGAGAGCTGATGACGTTTCTCGGAATGCCGACGACCGCACCGCGTGGGGTCGGCAACCTGCGCGGTGACGAGTCGTTCCCGGCGGCAGCCCACAAGGCGCTGCAGGACGAGCAGCTGCGCCGCAACCTGGGCCATGCCACCACCACGATCCGGCGCAAGTCCGGTGCGGTCATCGGCGAGCTGCCCGACTGGCAGGAGCTGCGCGAGGCCGGCTCGACGCTGAAGGCCAACACCATGGCCCGCCTGCCCGAGCTGCTCGACCAGCTCGAAGCGAACGTCACCGCGGCCGGTGGCGTCGTGCACTGGGCCGCCGACGCCAACGAGGCCAACCAGATCGTCACCGACCTGGTCAAGGCCACCGGGCACGACCGGGTCATCAAGGTCAAGTCGATGGCGACCCAGGAGATCGGGCTCAACGAGGCCCTCGAGGCATCCGGCATCACCGCCGTCGAGACCGACCTCGCCGAGCTCATCGTGCAGCTCGGGAACGACAAACCCAGCCACATCCTGGTCCCGGCGATCCACCGCAACCGCGCGGAGATCCGCGAGATCTTCCTGCGCGAGATGCCGGGCGTCGACCCGGCGCTGACCGACGAGCCGGCCGAGCTGGCCGGTGCGGCCCGGCGCTACCTGCGCGAGACGTTCCTCAGCACCAAGGTCGCCGTCTCCGGGGCCAACTTCGCGGTCGCCGAGACCGGGACGCTGGCCGTGCTCGAGTCGGAGGGCAACGGGCGGATGTGCCTGACGCTGCCGGAAACCCTGATCACCGTGATGGGCATCGAGAAGCTCGTGCCGACCTGGCGGGATCTCGAGGTCTTTCTCCAGCTGCTGCCGCGGGCGTCGACGGGGGAGCGGATGAACCCGTACACCTCGATGTGGACCGGGGTCACCCCCGGCGACGGGCCGCAGAACTTCCACCTGGTGCTGCTCGACAACGGGCGCACGGCGGTGCTCGCCGACGAGGTCGGGCGGCAGGCGCTGCACTGCATCCGGTGCTCGGCGTGCCTCAACGTGTGCCCGGTGTACGAGCGGACGGGCGGGCACGCCTACGGGTCGGTGTATCCGGGGCCGATCGGCGCGATCCTGTCGCCGCAGCTCACGGGGGTCGAGGACAACGCCTCGCTGCCGTACGCGTCGTCGCTCTGCGGTGCCTGCTTCGACGCCTGCCCGGTGAAGATCGATATCCCGTCGATCCTGGTGCACCTGCGCAACGAGGTGCCGCATCCGCGTGCGGAGAAGGCAGCGTTCGGCGCTGTGGCGTACACAATGGACCATCCCGCGCTCTACACCCGCGCGCAGCATGCCGCGAAGCTGAGCAGACACGCGAAGAAGCTGCCCCCGCCCCTGAACGGCTGGACGGCCTCCCGCGATCTGCCAGAACCACCGTCGGAGACGTTCCGCGACTGGTGGGCCAAGCGATGAGCAGCCGCGAACTGATCCTCGGCCGCATCAAGGCCGCGCTCGGTGACACCGCCGTGCCCGAGGTCACCCGGGACTACCGCCCGGCAGCTTCTGAGAAGGCCGATGTCGAGCTGCTCATCGACCGGCTCGTCGACTACAAGGCGGTGGTGCACCGCAGCGACGACGTGGCGGGCGTTGTCGCCTCCCTGAACCCTGGGCGGCTCGTGCTGCCACCCGGCCTCGACCCGTCCTGGGTGCCGGCCGACGCCACGGTCGTCGACGACGAATACCAGGCCGAGGCCGTGCTGACCGCCTCCACCGTCGCCGTCGCCGAGACCGGCACGATCGTCCTCGACGGCTCCCCGGACCAGGGCCGGCGTCGCATCACCCTCCTGCCGGATCTGCACATCTGCGTCGTACGCCCGGACCAGATCGTCGCCTCGGTCCCGGACGCCATCGCCCGCCTCGACCCGCGCCGCCCCCTCACCTGGATCAGCGGCCCGTCGGCGACCAGCGACATCGAACTCAACCGCGTCGAGGGAGTCCACGGACCCCGCAACCTGCACGTCATTCTTCTCGGAGGTGCGTCATGACCCGCATCGGCCTCGTCGCGGGCGGCCTCGGCACGTACTGGCCGCAATTCCCCAACCTGTTGCCGCAGCTCCGGGAATCCGCCGCGTACGTGTCGCAGCGTTTCCAGGAAATGGACGCCGACGTCGTCGACGCCGGGTTCATCTCCGACGCGCAGGAAGGCGCGGTCGCCGCGGAGAAACTGCGCCAGGCCGACTGCGACCTCATCGTCATCTTCCTGGCCACCTATCTGACCGCTTCGATGGTGCTGCCGATCGCGCAACGGGCCAACACCCCTGTGCTCATCATCGATCTGCAGCCGACCGAGAAGATGGACCACGCCACCTTCGGCACCGGCGAATGGCTGGCCTACTGCGGTCAGTGCCCCGTCCCGGAAATGGGCAACACGTTCCGCCGCGCCGGCATCCCGTTCCGTTCGGTCTCCGGCTGGCTGCGTCAGGAATCCGCCTGGGAACGCATCGGCCAATGGATCCGCGCCGCCCACGTCCGCGCGGCTTTACGGCACGCACGGCACGGCCTGATGGGCCACCTCTACCCCGGAATGCTCGACGTCTCAACAGATCTGACCCTGCTGCCGGCGACCTTCGGTTCGCACGTCGAGGTCCTGGAATTCGACGATCTACGCGTACGCGTAGAGCAGGTCACCGACGCCGAAGTCAGCGACCGGATGCAGGAAGTCCGCAAGATCTTCACCCTCGACGCCACGGTCAACGAGGACGACTTCGCGTGGGGCGCCCGTGTCTCGGTCGGCCTCGACCGCCTCGTCGACGACTTCGACCTGGACAGCCTCGCCTACTACCACCGCGGCCTCGACGGCGAGCAGCACGAACGCCTCGGCGCCGGAATGATCCTCGGCGCGTCCTTGCTGACAGCCCGCGGCATCCCCACCACCGGCGAATACGAGCTGCGCACCACCGTGGCGCAGCTCGCCACCGCGGCCGTGGGAGCAGGCGGCTCCTTCTGCGAACTCCAAGCCCTCAACTTCGAGGACAACGTCGTCGAAATGGGCCACGACGGCCCCGCCCACCTCGCCGTCAGCGCCCGCGACCCCCTCCTGCGCGGCCTCGGCGTCTACCACGGCAAACGAGGCTGGGGAGTCAGCGTCGAATTCGACGTCCGCCCCGGCCCCGTCACCCTCCTCGGCCTCGGCCAGGACCGCGACGGCTCACTGTCCTTCATCGCCGCTGAGGGAACGGTCGTCCCCGGCCCCCTACTGGCCATCGGCAACACCACCAGCCGCGTCGACTTCGGCCGCGACCCCGGAGAATGGGTCGACGCCTGGAGCGCCTCCGGCGTAGGCCACCACTGGTCCCTCTCCCTGGACCACCGCGCCGCGGACTACCGGGCCGCCGCCGGACTACTGGACATCGGATTCACCCAAGTCTGACCCCGGCGGTCAATCTGGCCCTGTCGGCACATGTGGAGACCCGCGACGGCCACAACACCCCAGAAACCGAACTGACGGTCCACACGGACCTGCCGACATCCCACTACGCCCGTATCCGCTGCCTTTTCGAAATCACCGGCTCGGGAGAAAGCGTTAGGCGTGTCGGGCGGGTAGCGGTCACTCGGTGTCCGCAATGGGGGGCAATCTAGCGGTATGACGCTTGACCGTTCTGGGTCCAGGATTGATCACCTCAACGTTGCCGTGCCGGATCTGGCTGCTGCTGTGGCGTTCTATGAGCCGGTGCTGGCGAGTATCGGGATTGCCAAGATGCTGGAGATTCCGCCGGATGCCACGCCGAATCAGCCGACTGCGATGACGGGCTTCGGGTTGGCGGACGTGAAGCCCTACTTCTGGCTGATCGACGGTGGCACGGTCGGGAGCAACATGCACGTGGCCTTCACCGTCGACAGTCGTGCGGACGTCGCTGCTTTCCATGCGGCCGCCCTCGCTGCCGGGGCCGAGGAGTTGCTGGCGCCGGCCGTTCACTCGGAGTATCACGCCGACTACTTCGGTGGGTTCGTGCTCGATCCGCACGGCATCAACCTGGAGGCCGTTTGCCATCGAGGATCGTGACGTCAGCCGCTTGGCAGCCGATCTAAAGCGCAGAGTCCGGCCCGCGGCAGAGTCCAGCTCGCGGTAAAGCCTGCAGCGAAACTCCGGGCCGCAGCGAGACTCCAGCCGCGGCAGAGTCCAGCCGTGGGGGAATCCAGTGTGGTTTGAGTCTTTGATCCGTTTGCGGCGGGCGGCGAGGCCAGCAGGATCTGGCCAAGGGCACGAAGTTGCGCCGAAACCGGCTATGCCGCAATCTTCTGCGGCGTCAGGTGTCAAGCGTGGGCCAATCACGTCTGGCCATGAAACATACGTTCTTCCGTCAGACGTGATTGACCGGATTTGAGGAGCAACACCGCAGAAAGTTCTCGCATCCCGGTGCCCGGCGCAACATTCAGCCTCGCGGCACATCAGCCGGGTCAGCGACACCGGCGCCACGTCCAGGCTCCACAACCGCATGGCCTGCGACGGCTCGGGCGCGGCCGGTGGGTGGTTAGGGAAAGCGGTGATCCCCGTACTGACAAGCAACTACCGACTCAGGACACTAGGGCGCATCTGAGGGATCACGACGGCCTGCGCCGGGTCCAGGTTTCGTCTCGCGGCGCGCGATTAAGGGGTGAATACAACACCGGTATTCACCCCTTAATCCCACTTGCGACACGAAACCTGGACCTCGCCGCAGACTCGCCGTGATCCCTCAGATGCGCCCTAGGCCGAGGGGATGTCTCGGTGGCGGAAGGCGACCGTGCCGGTCGTTGCCAGGATCGCGGCGATCGCGGTGAGGGTGAGAAATGGCGTGGCGGACAGGCCGTGGCTGACGTGGGTGAACGGGGAGAGGTCCAGGATCCACTGGTCGAGCCGGAGCACCGCCCCCACCATCAGGATCAGGAAGCACGCCGCAACCGCGCCCCACGCCGCCGACGCCTGCCTCGGAAACACCCCGAAGAGCAGAACGGTCAGCGCGGTCAGCACCCACACAGCCGGGAGTTGTGCAGCGGCCGCGCGGAGGACCGTAGGCAGCTGATGGCCTCCGGCGGTGAGCCCGCAGAGCAGGCCGCCGACCAGTAGAGCGGCAGCGGGACCGAGTAGCGAGAACATCAGATGGCTGGTCAGCCAGCGCAGCCGACCGACGCGGGTCGCCAGGATCGCTTCGGTGTGGCCGGTGGCTTCCTCGTCGCGCAGGCGCAGGGCGGCCTGGACGCCGTAGGCGGCGGCGATCAGGCCGAGGACGGCGACCATGCCGACGAGGAAGCTGTTGCCGCCGAGGCGTTGGAAGATGGCGGTGAGGTCGGGGTTGTCGGCGGCGAGGTCGGCGATGCTTGCGGCGACGCCGCCGAAGACGAGGCCGAGGGCGGCGAAGCCCAGGAGCCAGCCGGTCAGGACGCCGCGGTGCAGGCGCCAGGCCAGGCCGATCGGGCCGGTGATGGTGCCGGTGGCGGGCCCGGGCCGCGCGGTGATCAGCCCCTCGCCCACGTCGCGGCGGGACACCAGCACACTGCCCAGGAAAACCAGACCGACAACAAGAAGGAGCGCAAGGAGGAGCGGAAGAACGTCATTCTCACCGTACGCAAAAACGTGCTGGACCCACCCGATGGGCGAGACCCACGACAGCCATGAGACGCCGGTGTCCACATCGCCGGCGAGCCGCAGCACGAAGGCCACCCCCAGCCCGACGATCGCGATGGACCGGGCCACGCGCGCCGAACCGGAGAGCTGAGCGGTAACCGCGCCGAGAGCGGCGAAAACGCAGCCGGACATCGCGAACGACAACCCCAGCAGCACCGACCCGACGGCCGGCTGGCCCTGGCCGATCATCGTCACGCTGATGATGGCGAAGAGCACGAGGTTGGCGCCGGCGGTGGTGATCAACGCCGCGGCGAAAGCGGCGTGCCGGCCGACGATGCCCGAGCCGATCAGTTCCGTGCGGCCCGCCTCCTCTTCCGTGCGGGTGTGGCGGATGACGGTGAGCAGGCTGATGAGGCCGATGATCACGGGGAAGAAGCCGGCCCGCCAGGCGACGATCTCGCCGAGGTTGTCGCCGCGCAGCGGGCCGTAGAGCGCGATGAAGCCGGGGCTGGACATGCTGACCCGGGCGTATTCGGCCAGGTCGGAGTCCGTGGGGAAGAGGCCTTTGAAGGAGCTGACGTAGCCGGCCGGGATCAGGGCCACCAGGATCGCCCAGAGGGGCAGCAGGACGCGGTCGCGGCGCAGGATGAGCCGGATGAGGGTGCCGGTGCCGGTCATCGCGCGTACTGCCGGAGGAAGAGCTCTTCGAGTGTGGGTGGTTTGCTGGTCAGGCTGCGGACGCCGGCGTCGATGAGCTTGCGCAGGGCGGGTTCCAGCGTTTCGGTGTCCACATCGAACGTCACGTGGTGGTCATCGACGCGCAGGTCGTGCACGCCGGGCAGGGTGCCGAGGCCGTTGACGGCGCCGACGAGTTCGGCGTCGATGGTGGTCCGGGTGAGGTGGCGCAGCGAGGCGAGGGTGCCGGTCTCGACCGTGCGGCCCTCGCGGATGATCGTCAGCCGGTGGCAGAGCGCCTCGACCTCGGTGAGGATGTGGCTGGAGAGCAGCACGGTCCGCCCGCCGCGCCGGTGCTCCTCGAGCACGACCTGGCGGAACACCTCCTCCATCAGCGGGTCCAGACCGGAGGTGGGCTCGTCGAGGATCAGCAGCTCGGCGTCCGAGGCGAGCGCGGCGACCAGCGCGACCTTCTGCCGGTTGCCCTTGGAGTAGGTCCTGGCCTTCTTGCGCGGGTCGAGGTCGAAGCGTTCGAGCAGCTCGTCGCGGCGTCTGCGGTTGAGGCCGCCACGCAGCCGGCCGAGCAGGTCGATCACTTCACCGCCGGTGAGTGTGGGCCAGAGCGTGACGTCGCCCGGAACGTACGCCAGCCGCCGGTGCAGCGCGGTCGCGTCCGACCAGGGGTCGCCGCCGAGCAACCGCACGTCGCCGCCGCTGCTGCGCATCAGGCCGAGCAGAATCCGGATCGTGGTGGACTTCCCGGCGCCGTTGGGCCCCAGGAAGCCGTGCACCTCGCCGGCCTCGACGTGCAGATCAAGACCATTGAGCACCTGGGTACGCCCGAAGCTCTTCACGAGCCCCGTGACGCCGATCGCTTCCGTCATAGCGGTTACTCCTGAGCGGTGATGAGCCGGTCGAGCGCCGCGCGGGCGTCGGCGGCCATGTCGGGGGGCAGCAGCGGCTGCGCGAAGATGTCGACGGCGGCCCTGAGCATCCGGGCCTGCCCGACCTGTTCGTGCGTGTCGGCGCCGATGGTGGCGGAGATGCGGTCCCGCATCAGGAACATGCCCATCTGCAGGGAGACGAGCACCGCGCAGTAGGCCCGCGGGTCGTCGGTCTCGATGTCGGATCGGGCCAGCCAGGTCTCGGCCTCGTCGACGTTGCGCTCGAACATCTGCGCTCCCGCCGGGGTGCCGTCCATGGTCGAGCGGACCACGTAGTTCTGCAGCCGGAGCGGCACGCTGTTGAGCGCGTTGCTCATCGCTTGCGCCCCGAGCGTCTGGTTGCCGGCGAGGTAGGGGGCCCGGACCCGCGCGAGCTCGGCCATGACGTAGTCGTCGCAGGCGTCGCGCAGCCCCTCCTTGGAGCCGAAGTGGTGCCGGAGCAGCCCGGAGGAGACCCCGGCTTCCTGGGCGATGTCGCGGATCGTCGCGCCGTCGATCCCCTTCGCGGCGAAGAGGGTCAGCGCCGCTTCCCGGATGCGGGCGCGGGCGGTCAGATCCGTCGGGCTACTCACATGTGCAATTTACTACACAAGTGTGTAGCGGAGAAGGGCCTCCCGCACCGCTGCCCGGGGCGAGGTCAGGACGGGTTTTCCGAGATCCGCGAGCAGAGCCTCGGCGGGGGCCATGCTCGCCTGGGCCAGCACGATCACGTCCACGTCGAGGGCTCGGGCGCAGGCGGCGACGCTCCGGGCGTACCCGTCGAGGTCGTCGGCTTGAAAGAGTGACCAGGCGGCCAGGCAGGGCGCTTCGACGATCTCGACGCCGGGACGGTCCAGCAGCTCGCGGGTCGGCGCCAGCGTCGACTCGACCGCGAAGACCACCCCGATCCTGGGTCCCGCAGCGACCGCCGCATCGGCCATAGGACGATCAACCCGCAACACGGGTACGCCCACAGCGTCCCCCAACTGCTCGGCGCGCCCGCTCAACGTCGAACACGTGCAGACGATCAGCTTCGCGCCCGCGTCGGCGACCTCATGTAGCCGCGCGAGCAGCCTGTCGTCGACCCCGGGCTGCCCTGAGTCGGCGAGCAACGACTCATCGACGACATGAACGCTCGCCACGCCCGGCCCCAGTTCGCCGAGCAGCCGTTCGAACGTGTCGACATGGACAGGCGCGGTGTGCAGGAAACCGATCATCCGTCCAGCGTGCCGGACGGCAGCGAGAGCACCATCGTCAGCCCGCCGCCGGGCGTCTCCTCCGGGAGCAGCGTCCCACCCATCGCCTCGGCCAGCCCCCGCGCCAGCGCGAGCCCCAGCCCGACCCCGGTGTGGTTGTCCCGGTCGCCGAGCCGCTGGAACGGCAGGAAGACCTCGTCCCAGCGGTCCGCGGGGATGCCCCGGCCGTGGTCGACGACGCGCAGCTCGATCGTGCTGCCCAGGGCGCTCGCGGTGATCATCGGCGGGCGCCCGGCCGGGCTGTAGCGCAGGGCGTTGCCGATCAGGTTCACCAGGACGCGTTCGAGCAGGCCGGGGTCGGCGAGCAGGGTCGGCAGGTCGTCGGGGATGCGGATCCGCACCGTACGCCCGGCCGGGCCCAGCTCGTCCAGCGCGCGGGGCACGATCTCCTCGGCGCCGATCGCGAGCAGGGTCACGCCGAGCGCCCCCGCCTGCAGCCGGCTCATGTCGAGCAGGTTCGTGACGAGCCGGGTCAGCCGGTCGAGCGACTCGTCGGCGGTCAGCAGCAGTTCCGCGCGGTCGTCGGCGTCGAAGTGCACGTCGTTGCTGCGGAGGCTGGCGACTGCTGCTTTTGCGGACGCTAACGGCGTACGCAGATCATGGCTCACGGCAGCGAGCAACGCCGTGCGCATCCGATCCGCCTCGGCCAGCGGTTTTGCTGTGGCGGCCTCGGCCGCGAGCCTTTCCTGACGCAGCGCGACCGCGGCCTGGGCGGCGAACGCCTCCACGATGCGCCGGTCGGACGGCTTGACCGGATGCCCGCGCAGCAGCATGACCAGGCTGTCGTCCACCTTCACCACGTCGTCGGCGTGGCCCGGCCCGTCCTCGCCCACCTTGGCCACCTCGGTGCCGTTTTCGACCAGCGTCACCGAGTGCAGCGCGAACGTCTCGCGCAGCCGTTCCATGAGCGCGATCAGCGGCCGGGCACCACGCAGCACGCTGCCAGCGACGTCGGCAAGGATCCGCGCGTCGGCGCCGGCCTGGGCGGCCTGCCTGGTCCGCCGGGCGGCGGTGTCCACCACCCAGCTCACCGCGAGCGCGACCAGCACGAAGATCGCCAGGGCGAGCAGGTTGCCGCTCTCGGCGATGGTGAACGTGTGGAACGGCGGGGTGAAGAACCAGTTCAGGACCAGCGACCCGGCTACCGCGGCGAGCAGCGCGGGCCACAGGCCGCCGATCAGGGCGACGCCGACCACGGCGGCCAGGAAGACCAGGATGTCGTTGGTCAGCGTCAGCCCGGTGCCGATCTTGACCAGCAGGGTCAGCGCGGGCAGCCCCGCACCGACGGCGATGAAACCGGCGATGCGGCGCCCGCGGGAGAGCGACGCCGGCTCGGGCATGGCCAGCCCCTTGATCTCCTGGCGTGCCATGCCCGGGGCCCCTACGCTCGCGGTCGGTCGGGGAGGAGCCGTTCCTCGTGGTCCAGCTCGCGTTCGAGGACCCGCAGACCCTCGTCGTCGAGCATGGCCGTGTCGCGCCAGCGGATGAGCTCCTCGCGCTGGGCGTCGATCACGGCCCGGCGTACCCGTAGCGCCGCTTCGTACTGCGGCGACACCGGCACCTCGTCGGAATCCGACTGGTCGAGCAGGTCGATGCGGCGCAGATAGCGCTCCAGCCGGTGGTTCAGCTGCTTGCGCATCGTCTCGATGGCCTGGTCGTCGGCGTCGTCGTGCTCGTCCTGCTGGATCTCCTCGAGCCGGTCCATCGCCGCCCGCACCGAGGCCGAGCGGGCCTCGTTGCGCTGCCGCGCCTTGTCCGACTTGTTGGCGCGCAGGCCCAGCATCCGCACCAGGGGGGCGAACGTCAGGCCCTGACCGACCAGGGTCACCAGCACCACGACGAACGCGCAGAACAGCAGCAGGTCCAGGTCGGGGAAGGGCGCCCCGTCGTCGGTCTTCGCCGGGATGATGAACGCCGCGGCCAGCGTGATGACGCCCCGGGTCCCGGCCCAGCTCAGGGCGGTGATCTCGCGCCCGTTCAGCGCCCGGTCGCGTTTCGCTGCGTTCTCCTCGGGGTCACCACCCAGCCGGGCGTGCATCGAGGTCGGCAGCTTCTGCGTCACGAGCAGGAACAGCGGCCGCAGCAGCAGCACCACACCGACCGTGATCGACACGGCGATCACGACGGTCGAGGTCTTGTACTCCGAGAGCCCGTCGATGACCCGCGGCAACTGCTGCCCGATGAGCAGGAAGACCAGGCCCTCCAGCAGGAAGTCGACCAGCCGCCAGACCGCGGCCACCTGCAGCCGGCTCGCGCCGGAGCTCAGCCGCGGGGTGTCGTGCCCGACGATCAGACCCGCCACGACCACCGCCAGCACACCGGAGACGTGCACCTCCTCGGCGATGACGTACGCGAGGAACGGCGTCGACAGCGAGATGGCGTTCGCGATCAGGGGGTCACGCTGGATGGGCCGGGAGGCACGGTTCGCGTACGCCACCACGACACCCGCGATGACACCGCCGCCCGCGGAGACGATGAACTCGAGCACCGTGTGGCCGAACGAGAAGTGCCCACTCGATGCGGCACTCACAGCGACGGTCAGCAGGGTCAGGGCGGTGGCGTCGTTGAGCAGCCCCTCGCCCTGGATCAGGGTCACGATGTTGTGCGGCAACCCCACCTTCTTGCCCACGGCGAGCGCGGCGACCGGGTCGGGCGGGGCGACCGCGGCACCCAGGGCCACCCCGGCGGCCATCGTGGCACCGGCGACCCAGAGCGAGAAGCCCAGGCCGATCAGCAGGGCCGTGACCAGGACGAGGACCACCGAAAGGCTGATGACGGTACGCAGGTTGCGCCGGATGTCCAGCAGCGAGGAGTCCAGGGCCGCGTTGTAGAGCAGCGGCGGGAGGATGAGGGTCAGCACCACCTCTGGTTCCAGTTCGATGTTCGGCCCCGGTAGCACCGCGTACAGGATGCCGATGAGGGTCAGAAGGGCGGCGGCAGGCAACCCGGTGCGGTCGGCGATCCACCGGATCGCCACCACCACCGCCACGCCTGCGAGGATGAACAGCAACGTCGTCTCGACACTCACCACGTCATTCTCCCGGACGGAGATACTCTGTCCCGCTGTTGCCCGGCAGAACAGGGAGTTTCGATGCGATTGGTACGGATGGCGCTCGCGGGCGTGCTCGTCTGCGGGGCGCTCGTCGGCCTGGGCGGCAGCTCCTCGTCGCCGTCCATGGATCAACGCGTGGAAGCCCTGCTCGCGACGATGACCCGCGCCGAGAAGCTGACCCTCATGCACGGCGGCAAAGCCTGTGGGTACGTCGGCTGCGTCGACGGTATCCCCCGGCTCGGCATCCCCCCGCTGCACCTGCAGGACGGCCCGGCCGGCGTCGGTGGGAGCCTGACCGGTGTCACCCAGCTCCCCGCACCCGTCGCGGCGGCCGCTTCCTGGGATCCGGCGCTGATGACGGCGTACGGCAAGGTCCTCGGCGCCGAGGAATGGGCCAAGGGTGCCAACGTGGTCCTGGCCCCCACGATCAACATCGTCCGTGACCCCCGCTGGGGCCGCGCCTTCGAGTCGCTGGGCGAGGACCCCTACCTGGCGGGCCGGTCAGCCGCCGCGGAGATCGCCGGAATCCAATCGCAGGGCCCGATCGCGCAGGTCAAGCACTATGCGGTCTACAACCAGGAGACGAGGCGCAACACTCCCGGCAGTGACGCGCGGATCGACGAGCGCACGATGCGCGAGATCTACCTCCCCGCGTTCGAGGACACGATCAACGCCGGCGTCGGCTCGGTCATGTGCGGCTACAACCCGGTCAACGGCACCTTCCCCTGCGAGAACAGCGAGCTCCAGGAGAAGATCCTGCACGACGAGTTCGGCTTCGACGGCTTCATCACCTCGGACTGGGACGCCACCCACTCGACGGAGGCCTCGGCTCTGGGCGGCCTCGACATGGAGATGCCGGGCGCCAAGTACTTCGGCAAGCCCCTGACCGAATCCACGATCAACGTCGACGAGTCCGCCCGCCGCATCCTGACCTCGATGTTCCGCCAGGGCCTGTTCGACAACCCCCCGACCGGCACCCTCGACACCCGCGTGACCAGCACCGCCAACGCGGCGATTGCCCGGCAGATCGCCGAACAGGGCAGCGTCCTGCTCAAGAACACCGGGAACCTGCTGCCCCTTGACGCCGCCCGGGCCGGCTCGATCGCGGTGATCGGCAACGGTGGTGAGACCAGCGTGCTCAGCCAGGGGGGTGGGAGCGCTCGGGTCGATCCGGAGTACGTTGTCTCGCCGTACCAGGGCATCAAGGAGCGCGCCCCCTCGACGACCTACCAGCCGGGCACGGTGCGTGCGGATGGTGCCTTCCCGCCGGTCTTTTCAACATTCCGGACAAACTTCTTTTCGGGTACGAATCTCTCTGTCGCATCCGGCTCCCGTTCCGACGAGGTGCTCGATGGGAGCTGGCGTGGCGGTGACCCCGGCACCGGCCGGAAGTCGCAGTGGTCGGCCCGCTCCACCACCACGATCACGCCTGCGACGACCGGCACCTACCGCTTCTCGCTGAGCAACACCGACGGCGCCCGGCTGCTCGTGGGCGACAAAACGGTCATCGACACCGGCTGGGCCGAACACAAGGCCCGCACCACAACGGGCTCGATCACGTTGACCGCCGGCAAACCGGTCCCTGTCACCGTCGAATACGCCCAGTTCACCGGCAACGCGGTGCTCACCCTCGGCTGGCTCCAGCCGGGCCAGGACCTCCACAACGACGCCGTCCGAGCCGCCGCCGCCGCAGACCTCGCCGTGGTCGTCGTCGGCCGCTTCGGCACCGAGGGCGCCGACCTCCCCGACATCAACCTCCCCGAAGCCCAGAACCGCCTGGTCCACGACGTCGCCGCCGCCAACCCCAACACGGTCGTCGTGGTCAACAGCGGCTCCGCGGTCACCATGCCCTGGGCCGGCTCCGTCCGAGCCATCATCGAAAGCTGGTTCCCCGGCCAGGAATACGGCCACGCCCTGGCCAACCTCCTCTACGGCAACGTCAACTTCTCCGCCAAACTCCCGGTGACGTTCCCCGCCTCCCTCGCCGACGCCCCGGCTGCCGACCCCGCCCGCTTCCCGGGTGGCAACTACTCCGAAGGCCTGTCAGTCGGCTACCGCTGGTACGACACCCAGGCGATCCAGCCCCTCTTCGAATTCGGCTTCGGCCTCTCCTACACCACCTTCACCTACACAGCCCTGGCCGTTTCCCCGCCCAGCCCGGACGGCAGCGTGCAGATCAACTACACAATCACCAACACCGGCACCCGACCCGGCGCCGAGATCTCCCAGGTCTACGTCCAGCAGCCCCCCGCCGCCGGCGAACCGATCCGCAACCTCCGAGGCTTCACCAAGGTCCAGCTATCCCCAGGCCAATCCCAACGGGTCACCACAACCCTCGCCGCCCGAAGCTTCCAACACTGGCAAAACGGCACCTGGGCCCGCACTCCCGGCGCCTACACCATCTCCGTCGGCGCTTCCTCCCGAGACCTCCGCCTGATGGGTCAGGTCATCGCGTAGCGATTGCTTTTGGGTCGATCAGGAGGCTTGCGTCCTTAGCTTTGACCACGGCAACGTTCGAAGACTTACTGATCAGGAGTGCATCCTATGAGTGACTTCGTCCCGACCGATCTTCGGTGGCGCAAGAGTGCAAGGTCAGCTGTCAGTGGCAACTGCGTCGAAGTCGCAGGCGGGGACAATGGGTTCGTGTATGTCAGGGATTCAAAGAACCCGCGTGCCGGTGTATTGGTATTCGATGCCGCCGATTTCGCAACATTCATCGCGGCCATCAAAGTCGGTGAGTTGATCGCCCTCCGCTAGCCCGCCGGCGATAGACGTGAGCTGCGGCAACGGCCCCGAGTAGGGCGAGCGACAAGACCGCCCCGCGGCGCTTCCTGCCCCGCTGCTGCCGCCGGGCGGTACCGCATGGTAGATCTGGCCGCGGCGCCGGCCTTGGCGGGGCGGTTGAGTTCGCTTTATTCCACTCCTCGTTGACCACGGACATGAAGCGGCGCCGCCGACGCGTTCGGACTGTGATCCACGTTTCCCGTTGCTGCTGCCACCAGGACCGAGCAATCTCGCCACTGAACATGGAGGCAGTCAAATTTCGGAGCGTGGCCTCGTTCATTTCGTCCAACTCCCATATTGCCAGCCAGTAATTCATCGTCAGATTGGCGTATACCTTCTGGCGGTCCTGTGGTTTGGTCACCTGACCCACTTCGTAGACCTCAAAGAATTCCGGGTTGTCCAGGGCCAGTTTGATGAGATCGAAATGCCTCTGTCTGTCGAAGCCGGTTAGCTCCTGGCGTATCTGCTTCGACTGCATGATCAGCGACAGTCCGATGCCGCAGAGTGCGGCTGCCGAGAGCAGGGCGGAGGGGCCTCCATACGCTTGGCCAGCGTCCGCGAGGTCGTGCCATGGCATGGCGGGGCCGAGGACGCGGTACATGATCAATGGTGACCAGAGCACCACTGCGATGCCGCCGGTGATGCCGACGGCGACGAGGGTGAGGCGGAGGTTACGCCACCTCAAAGGGTGCGCCTTTCATCGTTCTTCGAACTTAGGGCGCTGGTAGGGGTCCTTCACGTGAATCTGAGCTTCACTCACCTATACCTCGGCTGCTGGCCTCGCGGGAGATTCCGGGGCGTCTGGACCTTCGGTGAGGTTTGCTGGCTGACACGCCGAGAAAAGCTGGGTTGCGGGTACTAGCTTTCTTGGCGAGGGGTGGTTAGTGTTCTGGGGGTAAGGCGGTTCGTCGCACGTGTTGGGGCCATGGAGTTGCGTGGGGCTCTGACGCCGGGGGGGTTGCCTTGCGCAGTGGTTGAGTTCAGGTAATGCAAGTTGAGGAAAGGGAGGGCGGACACCGTTGGATCGCCCGCGGCCTGCCGGTTTGTTGGGTTTGGCGCGGACACCGCAGTTTCCATCGAACGAAGGGTGGTCTCCGGTCACGCATATGCGATCCTCGCGCCTGGGCCTGTGTTTCAGGGCTGGTGCGGAAACGACAACCCGGCGAAAACGTCGGTAGATGGTGTTTTAGTCCGCAACCCTCGGACCCCGGCGCGTGAGCGCCGGGGTCCTCGTCGTGGAGGTGACATGGGTCAACCCGATGACATGTTCGGGGACGAGAACTATCCGGCGTACACGATGGGTCGTGCTGCGGAGATCGTGGGGACGACGCCTGACTTTCTGCGCCGGCTCGGGGAGGCGAAGCTGTTCGCGCCGTTCCGGTCGGCGGGTGGGCATCGTCGCTACTCGCGGTACCAGTTGCGGCTTGCTGCGCGGGCCCGGGAGATGGTCGATCAGGGGACTGCCCTGGAGGCGGCCTGCCGGATCATTATTCTCGAGGACCAGCTCGAGGAGGCGGAGCGCCTCAACCAGCAGTATCGCGAGGCGCACGGCGGGGTTTGATTAGATCTCGGCATGGATGTCACCGTTGTCCCCATGCCGAGAGGCGCTACGGTTCCCGATTTTGGGGGGCTTTCCTTCGAGATCCCGGTCGAGGCTGTTGCTGTTCCCGGTGGCGTGCTGGTCACCGCCGAGAACGCGGCGCCTGGGGCCGGGCATCTTCTCTATGTGCACGGCGGCGGGTTCGAGCATCGGAATCCGCCGCTGATGAACCGGGCCGCTTATCTGTTCTCGCAGGCGACGGGGCGCCCCGTGTTCGTGGTGCATTACCGGCTTGCTCCGGGTGATCCTTACCCCGCGGCGTTGGAAGACGTGCTGACGGCGTACCGAAATCTGGCTGGGCCTGTGCTCGTGCTGGCCGAATCGTCCGGGGGTGCGCTGGCGCTGGGGGCGCTTCTGCGGTTGAAGGCGGACGGTGCGGAGCTGCCGGCGGGGGTGATGACCTGGTCCGCCGTGACTGATCTGGCCATTACCGGGGGCTCGGTCGACGATTCGCCGCGGGATCCGGTGGGGCGGGAGTTGCTCACGCACCTGATCGGCCAATATCTGGGCGGTGCGGCGGCGGACGAGGCTCCCCAGTCACCGCTCTACGGGGATCTTTCGGGGCTGCCGCCGCTGGTGATGGCCGTCGGCGGGGCTGAGGCGCTGCGGGACGACACGCTGCGGTTCGCGGAGAAGGCCGACGCGGCCGGGACGGAGGTGCGGGTGGAGATCTACGAGGACATGGTCCACGTTTTTCAGACGGCGATCTTCGAGGAAGGCAACCCGCTCGGCCGGGAACTGCTGGACCGGATCGCCCGGTGGGGCCGCCCCTGAGGACGGCCCCACCGGGAATCGATCAGTAGCGGTAGTGGTCCGGCTTGTACGGACCCTCGACTGCCACGCCGAGGTATTCGGCCTGCTTCTTGGTGAGCTCGGTGAGCTTCACGCCGAGCGCGTCGAGGTGCAGACGCGCGACCTTCTCGTCCAGGTGCTTCGGGAGCACGTAGACCTGGTTGTCGTACTCACCGGGCTTGGTCCAGAGCTCGATCTGCGCGATCACCTGGTTGGTGAAGGAGTTCGACATGACGAAGCTCGGGTGACCGGTGGCGTTGCCCAGGTTCATGAGGCGGCCCTCGGAGAGCACCAGGACGGCGTGACCGTCCGGGAAGCGCCACTCGTGCACCTGCGGCTTGACCTCGACCTTTTCGATGCCGGGGACCTTGGCCAGGCCGGCCATGTCGATCTCGTCGTCGAAGTGACCGACGTTGGCGACGATGGCGTTGTGCTTCATCGCGGCCATGTGCTCGGGCGTGATGATGTCGGTGCCACCGGTGGTGGTGATGAAGAGGTCCGCCTGGGAGACGAAGTCCTCGATCGGGGCGACCTGCATGCCGTCCATGGCGGCCTGCAGTGCGCAGATCGGGTCGACCTCGGTCACGATGACCCGGGCGCCCTGGCCGCGCAGCGTCTCGGCGGAGCCCTTGCCGACGTCGCCGTAGCCACAGACGATGGCGAGCTTGCCACCGATCATGACGTCGGTGGCGCGGTTGAGACCGTCGACCAGCGAGTGGCGGATGCCGTACTTGTTGTCGAACTTGCTCTTGGTGACCGAGTCGTTGACGTTGATCGCCGGGAAGAGCAGGTCGCCGGCCTTGGCGAACTTGTAGAGGCGGGCCACACCGGTGGTGGTCTCCTCGGTGACGCCGCGGATCTCGCCGGCGATCTTGGTGAACCGGCCCTTGTCCGACGCCAGGCTGGCACGCAGGGTGTCGAGGATGATGGAGTACTCGTGGCTGTCCTCGGCGGTGGTCGCGGGGACCGCGCCGGCCTTCTCGAACTCGAGGCCCTTGTGCACGAGCAGCGTGGCGTCGCCGCCGTCGTCCAGGATCATGTTGGGGCCCTGGCCGTCAGCGAACTTGAACAGCTGCTCGGTGCACCACCAGTACTCCTCCAGCGTCTCGCCCTTCCAGGCGTAGACCGGCACACCGGTGGGCGCCTCGACGGTGCCCTCCGGGCCGACGACAACCGCCGCGGCGGCCTCGTCCTGGGTCGAGAAGATGTTGCAGGAGACCCAGCGCACGTCGGCACCGAGCGCGGTCAGCGTCTCGATCAGCACGGCGGTCTGGATGGTCATGTGCAGCGAGCCGGCGATCCGGGCACCGCGCAGCGGCTGCGCCGCACGGAACTCTTCGCGCACCGACATCAGGCCCGGCATCTCGACCTCGGCCAGACGCATCTGGTGCCGGCCGAAGGCCGCGAGGTTCAGGTCGGCAACCGCGAAGTCGAGACCGTTGAGCTTCTGCAGACGATCCGCATCAAAGTTGGACATGAAGAAGGGCACCCCCTCGTCAGGAGGCGCCCTTGAAGTAGTGACCGTCGGGTCGAGCGTGGCGGTCCGGATCTCGTGGACCCGTCCGTCGCAGCGCCCCTCGACCCGGGGCTGCGCCGGAGAGCCGACGCGACATCAATCATAACGCCGAGCTTCCAAGATCGTCTGGACGGCGCCGAGAATCCTCGCGGCATAGACGGCCAAATCGGTTGAAAAACCTCGGAAACGCCTTACCGGTGTACGCGTGCCGCACCCGTATCGCATCTGCGGGACCGCCGCCCAATCCGGTCTCAGCCCAGCCCACGGGAGTCCCTATTGTGACGTTGGTTACGGGCCTGCCGAGCCGTGCTCGAATCTCCCGGTCCGGTGCGACGCTGCGCCGGGCTCGCCACCTGATTCTTTTTTGATTCTCTTGAGCGAGGCTGTCCGGAAGCGCGTCCCTCGTTCGTCACCTTGATGAGAACACCTCGGTGAAAGCCTTGGTGGAACGTCCGCGAGAGGAACCCCGAGCCATGAAGTACATGATGTTCGTCTGCACCGACACCGAGCCGGAGACCGACGAATCCCTGGTCCCCGACATCAACACCTGGGTCGACGAGAACGACAGGGCCGGCCGCCGCGTAACCGGCAACCAGCTCGTCCCGCCGTCCTCGGCCACCACGGTGCGGGTGCGCGGTGGCGAGCTGCTCCTGACCGACGGCCCGTTCGCGGAGACCAAAGAGGTGATCGTGGGCTTCGACATCCTCGAATGCGCCGACCTGGACGAGGCGATCGAGGTGGCCCGGACCCACTCCATGGCCCACGCCGGCCGCATCGAACTCCGCCCGTTCCACCAGGACTGATCACATATGGGTACGCCCGTCGACGTCGTTGTCACCACGGCCGGCCGGGAGTCGCACACGCGGATCGTGGCGACGCTGATCCGGCTGACCGGGGACTGGGATCTTGCCGAGGACTGCGCGCAGGAGGCGTTGGCCCTGGCCCTCGAGCGGTGGCCGGCTGAGGGCGTACCGAACAATCCGGGTGGCTGGCTGATGACCGTCGCGCGTAATCGAGCCATCGATGCGCTGCGACGGGCGAACCTCGAACGCCGCAAGCTGAGCGAGCTCGCCAGCCTGCCGCTCGACCCGCCCGCGCCCGCGCACGATGACCGGCTCCGGCTGATCTTCACGTGCTGCCATCCCGCACTCTCGCTGGAGGCCCGGGTCGCTCTGACCCTGAGAACGGTGGCAGGAATGCCCACTGCGGATATCGCGCGGGCATTCCTGGTCACCGAATCAACCATGACCCGGCGCCTGACGCGGGCGAAGGACAAGATCGCGCAGGCCCGGATCCCGTACCGGGTGCCGTCGGGAGCGGCGCTGAACGAGCGGCTCCCGAGCGTGTTCGCGGTGCTGTACCTGCTGTTCAGCCGCGGTTATGACGCCGACGGCGAGCCGGCGTTCGCCGACGAGGCGATCCGCCTGACCCGGCTGCTCGCGCGACTGATGTCCGACAGCGAAGTCGACGCGCTGCTCGCGCTGTTCCTGTTGCAACATTCGCGACGGGCCGCGCGGCGCGACGCCGACGGAAATCTGCTGACGCTGGCGGAGCAGGACCGGGCCCGATGGGATCTGGACGCCATAACCGAGGCACTGCGAATCTTGCCGTCCACGGACGGTCCCTATGCGTTGCAGGCGCGCATCGCTGCCTGCCACGTTGCCGAGAAGACGGACTGGACCCGGATCGCCGAGCTTTATGACCAATTGGCGACCGTCGTTCCGTCACCCGTGGTGCTGCTCAATCGAGCGGTCGCCCATGGGTACGCCCAAAGCCCCGCAACAGGCCTGGCAATGCTCGAATCCGCTCGCGTCGGCGGCGGGCTGGACGGCTATCCGCTCGCGCTGGCAGCCGAAGCGGACATGACCGCGCGGGCCGGTGATCGATGGCGCGCGGTTTCGCTCTATGAACAGGCCGCCGCCGTCGCTCCTTCGCCGGCAGAACAGCAAGCGTTGCTGCGCCGGGCCACGGAACTGTCGCTCAACGGCGGCGGATAGGTTCAGAGTTCGCGGAGGCGGGCGGCGCTACGGCGTACATCTGCGATCGGGCCTTCGCCGTTGGGCTCGCCGGCCAGAATGGTGTCCTGCTCCAGGACCCACCAGCCGTCGTAACCGTGCTTCCGCAGGGCGGCAACGACCCGCTCGAAATCGACGTCACCGTCGCCGATCGGCCGGAACATGCCCGCCCGCACCGCATCCGTGAAGGTACGCCGCCCTTCGCGGACCTCGGTGGCGAGCGTTGCGTCGACGTCCTTCGCGTGGACGTGCGCGATGCGTTCGCCTGCCCGCTCGGCGAGCTCGGCCGGGTCGGTGCCGCCTATCAGGAGATGGCCGGTGTCGAGGCACAGGGAGATCGTCGAACCCTCCAGGACGCGTTGCACGTCATCCGGGCGTTCGATCATCGTGCCGACGTGCGGATGCAGCACGGCGGTCAGGCCGCTGGACCGGGCGGCTTCGTCGAGGCCGTCCAGATTGGCGAGCAGGCGTTTCCAGCCTGCGTCGTCCAGAACCGGGCGGGTGTCGTAGCCGTCCAGTCCGGTGGCGGCGGCGAGGACAACGGTGTCGGCTTCTGCTCGTACGAAACGGTTGAGGTCCACTTCCGGGTGGCCCTCGTGCAGGACGACCGGGATGAAACCGCCGACCGCCCGCAGGCCGTACCCGGAGAGAATGTCGTCGTGGGGCAGGAAGCCGTCGGGGCCGAACTCCGTGGCGCTCAGGCCGACGTCACGCATGTCGCTCAGCACCTGCTCGACGGGCAGCTGGTAGCCCCAGCCGGGAACCTCGCTCACGCCCCAGGAGATGGGGGCACCTGCTATCCGCATGCCCCGAGCATGGTCGCGTAACAAGATCGTAACAAGACCGGGCGTACCTCAAAAACACCTCAGGCTGAGGTCTTCCCCGACCCGCGGGGTCGGCCGAAAGTCGCAGCGCGCGGGCGGTAGTTCGGGCCGGGAGCCGATGCGCGGAGGTGGGCCTGGCAGCGAGGCTCTTGGGGGTCAATCATCGTGTGAAGGAGCAGCCATGAGCCAGCCTGTTCGGCAGCGGGTGACGCTGACCGGTATCAGTTCGCGTGCCTGGGAACACCCCGCGGATCGGGGCGCGCTCACCGCGCTGCGCGAGCTGCGGGGCTTCGACGACGTGGTCCGGGCGTTCTTCGGGATGTGGAACGAGCGTGGCTTCCGGCTGCAGTATCTGGCCGGCGCGGTCCGGGTCGACCACCGGCAGTACCCGCGGGTCTACCAGCGCTTCACCGAGGCCGCCACGACGTTGGACGTCGCCGAGCTGCCCGAGCTGTTCGTCGCGCAGAACCCCACGATCCACAGCCAGGCGATCGGCATGGACAAGCCGTTCATCGTGATCTCGACGGCCGCGGTGGAGAAGCTCGACGACGACGAGCTCCGGGCGCTGCTCGGCCACGAGATCGGCCACGTCCGCAGCGGCCACGCCGTCTACCAGACGATCATGATGATCCTGACCCGCTGGGTCACCAACGTCAGCTGGATCCCCGTCGGCGTGATCGCCCTGCGCGCCATCATCGCCGCCATGTACGAGTGGTGGCGCAAGGCCGAACTGTCGGCGGACCGGGCGGGTCTGCTCGCCGATCAGGACCCGGCGGCCTCGATCCGGTTGCTGATGAAGATGGCGGGCGGCGGCGACCTCTCGCAGATCGACACCGCGGCGTTCCTCGAGCAGGCA
Source organism: Winogradskya consettensis (assembly GCF_018332715.1). GTDB lineage: Bacteria > Actinomycetota > Actinomycetes > Mycobacteriales > Micromonosporaceae > Actinoplanes > Actinoplanes consettensis. The sequence goes on from NZ_BOQP01000003.1 coordinate 77,920, forward strand.
GCGGAGTACGAGGGCGGGGGCGACCTGCGCGACAGCTTCCACAAGATCGGTATGACCGCGTGGACCAACGTCCCGGCCCCGGTGGCCCGCGCGGCCGAGCTGCGCAAGTGGGTCGATTCCGGTGACTACGCCCGCATCCTCGGTGGCGACTACGACCGCCGCGACTCCGACGGCAACGCCTCGGTGACCGCGGACGTGAAGGCGGCGGCCGCCCACTACCGCGAGACGTTCCGCAACTCCCAGGATCCACTGGTCACCCTGGCCCGCAGGGTCAGCGGCGGGGCTGCCGACCTCGGCGACTGGGCCGGATCGCAGGCCGGCAGGGCGGCGAACTGGGTGAGCACGGCAGCCGGTGCCGCCTCCCGCGCCGCACGTCGCGACACCTCGGAAGCGGACTCCGGCGGTGGTGCGGCCGAAAACTAGAATGGGGCCGTGCAGACCCGGGCAGGAACCCCACGACCGATAACCCGTTACGGCGAACCAGTGCTCCACCGGCGCTGCGCCGAAGTGACAGTCTTCGACGATGCCCTGGAGCAGTTGATCGCGGACATGTTCGCCAGCATGGCCGCCGCCGAGGGGGTGGGACTCGCCGCCAACCAGATCGGCGTGGACGCCCGGGTCTTCGTGGTCGACTGCCCGGACGAGACGGAGACCCACGTGGTCGCGCACGTCGTCAACCCGGTCCTGCACCTGCCCGAGGACCGCGGCCTCGAGGTCGACAGCGAAGGCTGCCTCTCCGTTCCTGGGGTGCGCGCCGACGTCGGCCGCCCGGTCACCTCCTACGTGACCGGCGTCGACATGCACGGCGAACCCGTCCGCATCGACGGCACGGGCCTGCTCGCGCGCTGCCTCCAGCACGAGACCGACCACCTCGACGGCCTGCTCTACGTCGACCGCCTCCCGATCAAGCAGCGCAAGAAGCTGTTGTCCCGCAGCGCCGAGGCACCGGCCGTCGGAGTGTCCGACTAGAACCGCTTGCCCCGATCAGCACCTCGCTGACCTCGGCCGACCGGCCATCCACCGCCGCCGCTTCGGATCGAGCTTCATGATCGACGGTACGGATGGACAACAACCGCCCCGATCGATACTCTTTCAAGGACGCCGTTGCGAGTTCTTCCCCCGTGGAATTCGCAGCGGCGCTCCTATTTTCCGACGTTTTCAGTCGTCGAAGCGTCTCGCGCCACCGATCCCGCTCCGCGCGCTCCCTCATCCGGCTTTTGTTTTGATGAGTGTGATCATGTCCGCGGCCCGGCATCTCCCTAGCGCTCCATAGTTCCGGACGAGTCGCCTCGCCGGAAAAGAATCATCGCTTGACTTGCGCTGCGTAATCGCCGTGCAATTACCCTGCGTGGTCCATCCTGGATCGGTCACCTCGGGAAGGCAGTGAGTGACCACCATTGGGTAACCCTGTGAATGTGGTTGTGTTCGCTCTGAGTGAGGCCCAGGCTGCGGCGGGCCTCACTCATGAACGGGCCTGGATCGGTCAGGAGCCGGTGTTGACCGGCAGGCTGGTGTAACCGCGCAGGGTGAGGCTGTTCCGGCGGACGGGGTCTCCGGCGAGCCGGAGCTCCGGGAAGCGCCGGACTAGCGCGGGCACGGCGATCTCCGCCTCCATGCGGGCCAGCGGCGCGCCCAGGCAGTAGTGGATGCCGCCCCCGAAGGAGAGCGGGCCGTTGTCCGGGCGGGTGAGGTCGAGGCGGTCCGGGTCGGGGAAGCGTTGCGGGTCGCGGTTGCCGGCGCCGAGGTAGGCGACGATGCGGTCGCCGCCGGAGACCGCGATGCCGCCGATCTCGACGTCTTCCCAGGCGACCCGGGTCAGGAGCTGCACGGGGGTGTCGTAGCGCAGGAGTTCGTCGACGGCTTCCCGGGCGATCTCCGGCTTGTCGCGGAGCAGGGCGAGCTGGTCGGGGTTGTGCAGCAGGGCCACCAGGCTGTTGGCCAGCAGGTTGGTCGTGGTTTCGAAGCCTGCGGCGAACAGCAGGCCGGCCATGGTGAGCAGCTCGTCCTCGGTGAGCTTCTCGCCGTCCTCCTCGGCCAGGACCAGGGCACTGATGAGGTCGTCCCGCGGTGCGGAACGGCGGTCCGCGGCCAGGTCCGACAGGTACGCCCGGATCGTCGCCGCCGCGGGGTCCGCGGTTTCGAGCACGGCCGGGTTGATCTGCTCGAGGACCTGGGTCCAGTCGCGGACCAGGTGCTGGAACTGGGCCCGGTCGGCGGGCGGGATGCCGAGCAGCTCGCCGATGACGTTGACCGGCAGGGGGAAGGCGAACGCGGTGACGAAGTCGGTCTCGCCGGACATCTCGTCGAGGAGGTCGTCGACCATCTGGGTGATCGTGGGGCGCAGGGCCTGGACGCGGCGGGCGGTGAAGGAGGAGCTGACCAGGCGGCGCAGCCGGGTGTGGTCCGGCGGGTTGATGGTCAGGATGCTGGTGAAGAGCTGGCGCAGGGCCGGGTGGTCGTTCCAGCCGGGGCTGACGAAGTCGAGCATGTGCGACGGCATGTGGCCGAGACGCGGGTCGCGGGTTATCGCCGCGCAGTCGGCGTAGCGGGTGGCCACCAGCGCGCCGTCCTCGGCGCGGACCAGCGGGGAAATCTCCCGGAGCCGGTGATAGCGCGGGTAGGGATCTTCGCGCCCCGGCATCCGGGTCAGCTCGTCGAGCAGGGTTGAGGTCTCCGCACTCTCCACGATGTCCGTCATGCAAACGATCCTATCGATGGGTTGAGTGACGACTGTCCATCGTTTACGCTCACGTCGAGCTTCGTAAATCTGAGTTTACGGTCGTTCGTTGATGCGCACATCGGGGGATGTGCAGCCCAGTTTGGTTGCTCATGGGCATCGACGTGGCGGCCGTGCTACATCGGTACGATCGGCAAAGTGCGGCGCCGCCAGCATGCAGTCCGGCAAGAGCAGGGACAGCGAGCGGCGCCGCGTGGAGTAGGCAGTACGGCACGGCATGGGGGAGAGGGGAACCGGTGGGCTCCGACATCTCCATCGCGGCCAAGCTGGACCAGCTCTTCCGGCAGGTGCGCGGCGCCGGTCAGGCCGAGATCAGCTACATGGCGGTGGCCGAGGCGATCCGGCGTGACCAGGGGATCGCCATTTCCCACACGTATATCTGGCAGCTGCGCACCGGGCGGCGGGACAACCCCACGATTCAGCACCTGCGGGGATTGGCGGCCTTTTTCGGCGTACCCGTCGCGTACTTCCTGGATGACGACGAGGCGCGCAAGGTCGACGGTCAGCTGGAGTTGCTCCGGACCCTGCGGGACGCCAAGGTCACCGAGATCGCGTTACGGGCCGCGGATGTGTCGCAGAGCAGCCGCGACACGATCGGCGAGCTGGTCCGCAAGGTGTGGGAGCTGGAACGCGACCGCAAAAAAGAATCAGGCTGACGCCGTCCGAGCGAATTGCGCCGGCCGGTCGTCCCGATAGGCCGCGCTGACCGCGCTGAGCCAGGCGATCTCCTCGCCCAGTTCGCCGTCCGTGCTGGTGTCCGTCCAGCGTGCGCCGGTTTCCAGGGCCTGCGAGCCGTGGCGGTGGCGGTCCAGGGCGAGCGCGATTCCGCAGGCCTCGATCAACGCCGGGGTCGCCTGGGCGCCCAGGAACGCGGCCGCCGAGTGCAGGCCGTCCGCCGGCAGGTAATCGCGCAGCGTCAGCATCCCGTCGCGAATTTCGATGACCCGCCGGTAGACCCGGAGCTGCACCGCCTCGACCCCGCTCAGCTCGACCAGGGCCCGGCGCCGGGAGAAGAGAATGACCTCGGGAAACGTACGCCGCATGACATGCCACAGTGGACGCAGAGCCCACAGCGACCGGTATTCGCCGACCACCGTCCGGAGCCGGCTCGTAGCCGGGACAGCGGCGCCGCCCACCGCGAGAATTGTGCCCAGGGCGCGGATGGCGTCCGCCTCCGGCTGGATCGGGTCGAAGGTGACCGGGATGCCCAGCCCGTGCGCGACGATGAGGCTGGTCTTGACGACCCCGTAGGACGCGATGATGAGTACGCCGACCGCGATCGCACGCAGCCCCAGCCGGAGCAGACCGGGCGGCGCCGGGCGGCTCACCCGCCAGACGATGGCCCCGGAGATCGTCAGCACGCTGACCACGTAGCCGTTCAGCACGACCCAGTACGCGGGATGCGTACCCGGCAACGGCACCAGAACGATGATCACCGCAACGGGCAGCACCACCTGTTCCCATCCGGCCTTTTCGCCGTTGATCAGGAGGATGAAGCGCAGCAGGAAGAAGCCGGCGGCGACGCCCAGCAGCTGGGGTGATTTCTCCGGGTGCGGGATCCAGATGCCGAGCCAGTCGTTGACGCCGGGCAGGGCCACCGTCTTGACCAGGGCGAGCAGTGCGATCGTCGCCCACATCGCCCGCTGCTGCGCGTCGCGCCACAGGGTCGGGACCCGGACCAGCGCCGTACCCCACAGCAGGACCAACAGGGTCACGCTGAGCGGACCGGTCACGGGCGGAACTTCAATACTTCGGCCAGGCGGCCGAGGGAGTCGCCGCCGTTGCGGGCGGGTGAGGTGGCGCGGGCGCGGATGATGGAGGCGAGCATCTCGGCCTCCCGCTCCTGGGCGGTCGTGTAGCTGACCCGCCCGAGGACGCGTTCGACGGTTTTCGGGTCGAGGTCGGGGACGAGCCGGCCAAGCGCACCACCGGCGAGGTCGAGACCGGTGCTGTGCTCGCTGAGCATGTGGGCGAGCTCGTGCAGCACGATGTGCTCCGCGTGCAGGCGTGACGTGCCCGGGTCGTAGAAGACGTAGTCGGCCTCCGCCAGGGAGATCCACAGTCCACACGGTGCGCCGATACCGAGGCCGGGCATCGGCCGCAGGGTCAGCGGACGTCCGCGGTGGGCGGCGACAACAGCCGCAAAAGCGTCCAGATCGAACGGAGTGGGGATCGCCAGCCCCGCGAGGCGTTGTTCGCAGCGCCTGCGCAGCCCTCTCACACCGATTCCCCCCGGTCGCGGTCCGAGATCGCAAGGTTACCCGTACGCGTCGAGTACTGCCTCCGTGGTAGCCGGGCGCCGACGGGACTACCGCACAGGGAGGACGCGCCGGGTAACGGTCCGCGCGTACGGTCGAATTCATGGGGGTTGTCGTCGCGGTCCTGCTCTGCGTCACCTCTGCGGTGGCGTATGCGGCCGCGGCGGTGCTGCAGGAACGCGTAGCCGAAAAGCACCTCGGGACCCTCCTGCGCCTGCCCGTCTGGTGGGCGGCGATCGCGTTGAACGGGCTCGGTGCGCTCCTGCACGTCGGCGCCCTCCGCTTCGGCCCGTTGTCCCTGGTCCAGCCGTTCGGAGTGCTGACCCTCGTGCTCGCTGTGCCCATGGGCGCGGTGCTGGCACGCCGCGCCGTCACCCACATCGAATGGCACGGCATCGCCATGACCGTTCTCGGGCTCGGCGGCATCCTCGCGCTCGCGGGCTCGGCCGGTGTCGGGGTCCTCAGTGGTGCCCAGCTCATCGGGCTGCTATTGATCACCGCCGCCGCACTGACCGCGCTGGGTGCCTGGAGCGCGTCCGGTCTTTGGGCCGCGGCCGCGGGAGGCATCGCGTTCGGCGTCTCATCGGCGCTGACCCAGACCGTCGTGGTGAATCTGACCGGCGACGGCATCGGAATCCTCGGGATCGTCACCGTCGTGGCCATCGCGGTGCTGGCCTGCGCGGGGCTGCTCTTCTCCCAGCGCTCCTACCGCGACGGCCTCGGCGCGCCGCTGGCCGTCGGCACCCTCGCCAACCCCGTGGCCGCCGCCGCGATCGGCCTCATCCTGCTGGGCGAGCGGGTCGCGGGCGGCTCGGTGGGCGCGGTGGTCGCCGCCTGCAGCGCGCTGGCCGCGGCGCTGGGCGTGATCTTGCTGGCGCGCGCCCGCGTCGTCAGCGATCACCCCCTAGTCTCAACAGGTGGCTAAGTACTTCGACGTGCACCCGGACAACCCGCAGCCCCGATCCATCAACCAGGTCGTGGGGATCCTGCAGGACGACGGGCTGATCGCGTACCCGACGGACAGCTGTTACGCGCTCGGATGCCGGATCGGCAACGCCGGAGGGCTCGACCGGATCCGCGAGATCCGCCATCTCGGCAGCGGTCACCACTTCACCCTGGTCTGCCGCGACTTCGCCCAGCTCGGCCAGTTCGTGCAGATCAGCAACGCGGTGTTCCGCCTGGTCAAGGCATCGACGCCGGGCAGCTACACGTTCATTCTGCCGGCCACCCGCGAGGTGCCCCGGCGCCTGCTGCACCCCAAGAAGAAGACCGTGGGGGTACGCATCCCGGAGCACGCGGTCACGCAGGCGATCCTCGCCGAGCTGGGGGAGCCGCTGCTGTCCAGCACGCTGCTGCTGCCCGGCGAGGAGGAGCCGCTGACCCAGGGCTGGGAGATCAAGGAACGCCTCGACCACTCGCTCGACGCGGTGATCGACTCCGGGGAGTGCGGCACCGTGCCGACCACCGTCGTCGACCTCTCCGAGGGCGAACCCGAGATCCTGCGGGTCGGGGCCGGAGACCCCGCCCGTTTCGAGTGAACTCTTAGGAAATCCACAGCATCTGGATTTCTTCTCCACAAAGTCGACCCCTAGGGTCAACTTTCATGGCATGGCGAAAAAGGGTTAATGTCCGTTTGGCGCGCAGCACCGGCATGCAGGTCGTCCGGCGCGAAGGCAAGCTCCGGCTGATCCCGAACCCCCACCGCGAGCTGTCCGCACCGGCCTTCATCTTCTCGTCGGTGCGCTCCGGCTCAACCCTGCTCCGCATGATCCTCGACAGCCACACCGACGTGTACGCCCCGCACGAGCTCCATCTGGCCCACGTCAGGGTGAAACTCGAGATCCCGGCCGCCCAGAAAGCAATGGACGCCCTCGGCTTCAACGAACGCGAACTGCAGAACATGGTCTGGGACCGGCTCCTCACCCGCGCCCTGCAGAACAGCGGCAAGAAGATCCTGGTGGAGAAGACCCCCAACCTGGTCTTCCAATGGTCCCGCGTCGGCCAGGCCTTCCCCGACGCCAAATTCATCTACCTCCTACGCCACCCCGCCGCCATCCTCGACTCCTGGCAACGCGCCCGCACCGCGCAGACTGAGGAGGAAGCAATCGCCAGCGTCACCAAATACCTGACCGCGTTGCGCGAGGCCCGCACCAACCTCCCGGGCGGCCACACGGTCCGCTACGAGGACCTCACCCGCGACCCGGCCGCGGAAGCCAAGAAGATCTGCAACTACCTCGGGGTCGACTTCCAGCCCGCCATGGTCGACTACGGCAATGCCGACCACGGCCCGCTCGTGGCAGGCCTCGGCGACTGGCAGGAAAAGATCCAGACCGGCGCGGTCCAACAGGCCCGCCCCGTCCCCACGATCGACCTCCCCGACAAACTCAAGGTTCTCGCGGCCGATCTGGGCTACTGAGGACGGGGCGGCTTCGCGCAGCCGCCCCGCGACCGTTACTTGCGCAGCGTGGAGAGTGCACCGTGCAGGCGGGCCAGTTCGTTCACCATTGGGGCGATGCCCGCGGTGATGACCTCGTTGGGGGTGAATTCGCCCTCGTCGTTGAGGAACTGGCCGGCGAAGGGGATCGGGACCGCTTCGAAGATGGGGACCATGCGCAGGGTGGTGACGACCTGCTTGAGGGCCTGGGTGGCGCGGAGGCCGGCGGAGACGCCGCCGTAGCTCACGAAGGCGACCGGCTTGTCCGCCCATTCCTGGTGGAGGTAGTCGATGGCGTTCTTGATCGTGGCGTTGAAGCTGTAGTTGTATTCGGGGTGCACGATCACGAAGGCGTCGCCGCGGGCGATGGTCTCGCTCCAGCGCAGGGTGTGCTCTTTGGTGTACTGGCGCAGCCGCGGGTGGTTGGGCTCGTCCAGCAGGGGCAGGTCGAACTCCGCGAGGTCGACCAGCTCGACGTCGAACGCGCCGACCTGGGATGCGGCCTCGGCCGCCCAGGTGGCGATCGGGAGGCCGATGCGGCCGGGACGCGTACTGGCCACGATGACCTGAAGAATGGGCATGATCTCGACTTTAGTGCGCGTGGTGCGGCAGATCCTGCGTGAGCCTGGCCACGACCTGGTCGGAGATCGTGGCGAGCGCGGTGAGTTGCTCGGCGGAGAGGACGTCGCCGAAGTAGCGCCGGACAGCGGCTTCGTGGCAGTCGCGCGCGGCGGCGATCTGTTCGCGACCCTTGTCGGTGAGGTGGATCACCGCGCCCGGGGCTTTTTCGATCAGTCCGCGCTGCTCCATCCGGCGCAGCTGGTGTGACAGGCGGGATTTCTCCCAGGCCAGGCCACAGCGCAGGGCGATGGAGCGCACACTGCTGTCCTGGGACTGCTCCAGGAAGAACAGGATGTCGTAGTCGGCCTCCGACAGCCCGGTGGAGCGGCCCAGCTCGCGGTTGATCTGCCCGTTCAGCAGCATCCGCATGCGCTGGTACGCCTGCCACGCGGCGGAGACGTCGGGGGTCGTGGTCACGCGTTGGATATTACGTCTGTTTGCAGATCACCGGCTGGTTGATGTATCAACGAGTTGACACATCAACCACGGTTCGTGGAGGGCTACCGCGATGAAGCACCCGCTACGGTTCGGCGCACTGGTCACCACGGTGGCCGACGCGGTCCGCGCCGAGGAACTGGGCTACGACCTCGTGGCGGTCTCCGGCAGCCCCGCGCCCGCCGAAGACCCCTGGACGCTGCTGACCTGGATCGCCGGGCGGACCGAGCGGATCGGGCTCGCCGTCATCGGGCTCGATGTGTCGCAGCGGGAGCCCACCGTGCTCGCCCGCGCGGCGGCCAGCCTCGACCTGCTCTCCGGTGGGCGGCTCAACCTCGGGCTCAGTGGCGATCATCTCAACGAGGTGACCGATATCGTGCGCGGCGTCCTGGACGCGGGGGAGACCGGTCCGCTGCGCCATCTCGGCAGGCACCACCGGGTCCCGCAGGCCCAGCGCGGGCCGCTGCCGGCGCACCGGATCCCGCTGTGGCTGAGCGGGAACGAGCAGCTCGCCGGGCGTACGGCGGATGGCTGGGTTGCTGCCTCGGAGGACATTGATGATCTCGTCACGGCGTACAAGTCGATTGATGAGGCCGCGGCAGAAGCCGGGCGTGACCCGCTCGAGGTTCGTCGGATTTTGATCATCGAGCCGGGACTGACCGCGGATGATCTTCTCACGCTCGGCGCGGACACCTTCCTCGTGCGTGGTGTTCCCGAACTCACGTCGTGGGAAGGCTTGCGGGAAGCCGCAGGGCCGTCCGTCTTTCGACCCGCATCAGTACGCGCAAAGCGCCGCCCCGGCATCGCCTACGACTCCCTCCCCACGAGCCTCGCCGAAACCGCCGTCGAACCGGGCGACCTGGACTACGCGCGAGTCCGATCGACCTATATGCGCGGCGGCGCTCCGGGCCTCGTGCTGCGACCGCGCACCACCGCCGAGGTCGTGGACGCGCTCGCCTACGTCCGCGAGCACCCCGAGCTGCCGTTCAGCGTGCGCAGCGCCGGCCACGGGGTCAGCGGACGCTCCACGAACGACGGTGGCATCGTGCTCAGCGTCGCGGCGCTGAACACGATCGAGATCCTCGACGAGTCGCGGCGCCTCATCCGGGTCGGGCCGGGCGCACGCTGGGCGGACGTGGCGCAGGCACTGCTTCCGTACGGCTGGGCGCTGAGCTCGGGCGACTATGGCGGCGTGGGCGTCGGGGGTCTGGCGACCGCGGGCGGGGTCGGCTGGCTGGCCCGTAAACACGGCCTCACCATCGACCACCTGACCGCCGTGGAAATGGTCCTCGCCGACGGCTCGATCGTGCGCGCCTCAGCCACCGAGAATGCGGATCTCTTCTGGGCAGTGCGGGGTGCCGGCGCCAATTTCGGCGTCGTCACGTCCTTTGAATTCGAGGTGTACGAGGTCGGCAACGTCGGTTTCGCGCAACTCGTGGTGGCCGCCGACGACCAGGCCGAGCTGCTGGTCAAATGGGGCCGGGCGATCGAGGCCGCACCGCGCGACGTCAGCGGCCAGCTCATCATGGGCCCACCCCGCGCCGGACAACCCGCTTTCGCCCAGCTGATGGCCGTGGTCGACAACGACGACCCCGAAACGATCGTCGAACAGCTCCAGCCGATCGCCGCGGTGGCCCCGCTCTATCAGCAGAACGTCATTCTCACGCCGTACGCGGGAGTCATGGCGAACGCGGCCGACGGCTATCACCAGGGCGCGGGCGAACCGACCTCACGCTCAGGCCTGATCGAACACCTGACGCCGGAATTCGCCCGGGCAGCCGTCACGTTGCTGAACAGCGGCGCGGTGCATTGGTTCCAGATCCGCACGGTCGGCGGGGCGATCAGCGATGTGCCTTCGGATGCCACCGCGTACGCCCATCGGTCAGCGAATTTCTCGGTCATCGTGATGGGCTCCTCGAAGCGCCGGGTGGATGCCGCGTGGGCCGAGCTCAGCGAGCATTTCGAGGGTCTCTACCTGAGCTTCGAGACCGACCTCTCGGCACTCGAAAACGCATTCCCGCCGGCCACTCTCGTGCGGCTGCGCGAGCTGAAACTGCGTTACGACCCGCACAACCTCTTCCGCGACAACTTCAACATCACTGTGGAGACGCGATGACCGACTACGGCCACGACCTGCTTTTCGGTACGTTCATCACGCCCACGGCCCAGCCGGTGCAGCAGGCGGTCGAGCTGGCCGTGGTCGCCGATCGGGCCGGGCTCGACCTGGCTACATTTCAGGACCACCCCTATCTGCCGCGCTTTCATGACACCTGGACCTTGATTTCGTACGCCGCGGCGCTCACGTCCCGGATCCGTTTGAGTGGCAACGTCTTGAGCCTTCCGTTACGGCAGCCGGCCCTGCTGGCCCGTAGTCACGCGAGCCTGGACAGGCTGAGCGGCGGCCGCATCGAAATGGCGCTGGGAGCCGGCGCTTTCTGGGACGGCATCGAGGCGATGGGTGCTCGGCGTCTTTCCGCCGGTGAGTCCGTCGCGGCGCTCGGCGAGGCGATCAAGGTTGTCCGCGCGGTGTGGGATTCTTCGGCTACCGGCCCGGTGAACATTCATGGCGAGTATTACCAGGTATCCGGTCTCAAACGCGGCCCGGCGCCGGCGCACGACATGAGCATCTGGGTCGGCGCGTACAAGCCGAAGATGCTGCGCCTGATCGGTAAGGCCGCCGACGGGGTGCTGCCGTCGCTCTCGTACCTCAAGGGCGGCCCGGCCGACTACGCCGAGATCAACAAGCACGTCGACGACAGCGCGCTCGCTGCCGGTCGCGAACCGGCCGCTGTGCGCCGCCTGCTCAACATCAACGGCACGTTCAGCCAATTCGGCCGCTCATTCCTGGACGGCCCGGCCGAGCAGTGGGCCGAAGACCTCGCCGGCCTCACCCTCGAACACGGCATCAGCACCTTCATCCTCGCCACCGACGACCCGTCCGCCATCGAGGAATTCGCCGCCGAGGTGGCCCCCGCCGTCCGCGAACTCGTCGCCGCCGAAAGGGGCTAACGCCCCTCGACCTCGCGGGACATCGCTTTCAGCATCATTACGAAACCCGCCTTGCCGACCAGGGACAACAGCGGCGCACCGAACCGGGTCACCCGCACCGGCGTCACCGTCACGTCCTCGTCCCAGACGACCCGGCACCGGCCGCCGGGCAGGGGCGTCAGCGAGAACCAGGCCCGGCCGTGCAGCACTCGGCCGAGCTTCACGACCTCACAGAACCCCCGCTCGTCGCCGTCCGGCGGCTCCCACCGGACCACCCGCATCGGATCGTCGAACGCGACCGGCCCCACACCGGTCCGCCCGACAAACTCCGCCCCGACCCCATCGGCCCGATCCGTCGTCACCCACACGCGCGTGAGCGGCACCCAGTCCCCATGCCGCGGCCAATCAACCAGGGCGTCCCAGACCTTCGTCGCGGGAGCGCCCACCTCCGAGCTCACCGTGAATCTGGCCATGACTCGAAGCTACTCCGTGACCCGCTCCATCCGGGTCCAACTGACCCAGCCGCGCTCGCGCATGAGTTCCCGCATCCGGGTCGCCCGCGGGTCGTACTCCACAGCGAGAGCATCCAGAAGATCGAACGGCAGGTCGTCCTTGGCATCCGGGTCCAGGTCGGTGTGGCCGGCAGCGGCCGCCTGCTCGGCGAGCTCAGCCATGATGTCGGCGGCCTCCACCAGAAGTGGCTCGTCGATCGCCGTGCTGTCAGCGATCGTGGAGAGGATCTGGTAGAGCTTCACGACCCTCGGGTCCTTCAGCTCCTCGAATTTCGCCGGAATCCATTCGCGGACGCGGTCGGGCCAGCGAGCCGTGATCAGGATCCATCCGTCCCGCTCACCCTCCATCACCCGCCCGGTCACCCCGATCTCCCGGAGCCGATCGAGATAGGCGACCACCTCCGGCGGAAGCGTCAGGCCCTCCCCGCTGGTGAGCTGCGCGATCTGCTTGCGGCTGGTCTCCAGCCGGTCAATCTCGCCCCGCAGTTGATCATCGATCTGGGCGATCGCCTCGGCGAAGGCGGGCGCGCCGGCTTCGAGCATCCGAGCGATCCGAGCCAGCGGCACCCCGGCGTCGGCGAGCGTGCGGATCTTGACGAGCCGCAGGACCGCCGTCGGCCCGTACCGTCGATATCCGGAAGCATCCCGCTCCGGCTCGGGCAGCAATCCGATCTGGTGATAATGCCGCACCGCCCGCACCGTAACGCCGGCGTAGGCCGCTACCTGGCTGATCGTCAGCATTCTCGTCAGGCGATCTTGCGGCGATAGGTCACGGTGGCCAGCACATAGGCGACCAGAAGAACCCCGAGGCACCAGCCGAGGGCGATCCAGACGCCGTTACCGACCGACTCCTGGGCGAACAGATCCCGGATCGTGTTGACGATGGCGGTCGCCGGCTGATGCTCCGCGAAGGCACGCACCGGCCCGGGCATGGAATCAGTGGGCACAAAAGCCGAACTGATGAAAGGCAGAAATATCAGCGGGTACGAGAAAGCACTCGCACCGTCCACGGACTTCGCGGTGAGCCCGGGAATCACGGCGATCCACGTCAGCGCCAGCGTGAACAACACCAGAATCCCGGCGGCCCCGAGCCACGCCCAGAAGTTCGCCCCGCTCCGGAACCCCATCACCAGGGCAACGAGGACAACGACCACCAGCGAGATCAGGTTCGCGATCAGGGACGTCAGCACATGCGCCCACAACACGGCTGACCGCGCGATCGGCATCGACTGGAAGCGCTCGAAGATCCCACTCTGCAGATCCAGGAACAACCGATAAGCGGTGTACGCGATCCCCGACGCGATCGTGATGAGCAGAATGCCGGGCAGCTGATAGTTGACGTACGAGTCCGACCCCGTCCGGATCGCGCCCCCGAACACGTACACAAACAGCAGCATGAAGGCAACCGGCATGATCGCAGTCGTGATGATGGTGTCCGGGCTGCGCGCGATATGACGCAGCGACCGGCCCAGCAGAGTAGCGGTGTCCCGAATCATTTCCGGCTCCCCACCAGGCTCAGAAAGACATCCTCAAGCGTCGGCTGCTTCTCGACATACTCCACCTCGGCGGCCGGCAACAACCGCTTGAGCTCCTGCAGCGTCCCGTTCACCAGAATCCGCCCCTCGTGCAGGATCGCGATCCGATCGGCGAGCTGCTCCGCCTCATCCAGATACTGCGTCGTGAGCAGCACGGTCGTACCACCCTTCGCGAGCTCCTTCACCGCCGCCCACACCTCGATCCGCCCCTCCGGATCAAGCCCGGCGGTCGGCTCATCGAGAAAAATAACCGGCGGCTCCCCGATCAGGCTCATGGCGATGTCCAGCCGTCGCCGCATCCCCCCGGAATAGGTCGCCACCCGCCGCCCGCCGGCCTCACTCAGCGAGAACCGCTCCAGCAGCGCATCCGCGATCGCACCCGCCCCCTCGAGATGCCGCAGCCTGGCAACCAGAACAAGATTCTCCCGCCCGGTCAGAATCTCGTCCACCGCCGCGAACTGCCCGGTGAGACTGATCGACTTCCGCACCTCCGCAGCCTGCGTCCCGACATCAAAACCGTTGACCTGTGCAGCCCCGCCATCCGCCTTCAACAAGGTGGACAAAATCTTCACCACGGTGGTCTTCCCGGCCCCATTCGACCCGAGCAACGCGAAAATGCTCCCCTTGACCACCTCAAATTCCACGCCGCGCAGCACACGCAGCTCCTTGAACGACTTTTCCAGGCCATGAACCCGAATCGCCTCACCACTCATGCCCGCCAGCATGGAGGGTTGACGCAGCGTCATAGTCAAGCCCGCCTTAGGCAGGCTGCCCGTGCATCTCCCGGATCTGCGGAAGATACAAAGCCCCCACCGCCGGATACTTCTGGCAGACCCGCTCGGCGCGGTCCAGGCTGTCGACCTCGCCGGTGGCCCGGAAGTGCTTCGACAACACCAGCACCAGCTCCCCGGCACGCTCGTAGGTCGCCTTGGAGGGGCTCATCCGGGCGACAGCATCACCGCCCGCCGCGCTGTCCAGGCCCGTGCATGGCGAGGCGGTTTCACCCACACGAGTGAAGCCGTTCAGAACCGTCGGTAGGGTTGTCCGATCCATATCGGATTCATGATCGGGAGCGCCGGTGGTTGATCCAGCAGTTTTGGAACGGGCGGGTGATCTCAAGGGTGAGCTGGTGGCGTTCTCCCAGCGGCCCCGGTACGAACGTGCCGCGTCCGAGTTCCTCGACAGGTACGGCAGCGGGTCAGAGGAACTCGACGAGCAGCGGCTGATCCTGCTGTGGGACTGCTTCGTGCTGGAGCACAAGCTGGTCAACGGCCGCACCGTGGTGGAGCAGTTCGTCGCGGCGAACCCGCAGTTGCCCGAGGCGGAGCGGGAGATGCTGCTGGGCTGGCGGGACGTCGTGCAGGGCCCGTTCGAGGTGCTTCGCCGCGATGGTCCGGCGCTGCTGGTGCAGAGCCTGGTGGACGACCTGACCTATCGGGTGCGTTCCAACATGGGACCCGGCATCTTCCGGCGTACGCCACGCGGGTCTTTCCTCATCGCCCGTCTGGTCGCGGTTGGTGACGAGTGGATGCTGTCCGGCCCGATCACCTTGCTGCGCGCCGCTGAACGGGATATCGCTTACGGGCTGGCGATGGACATGGCGTTGCGGACCCCGGAGGCGGTGTTCCGGAACCCGGACAAGCTGGCGCTGGCGTGGGAGCAGCAGCGCGCCGACCGGGATCGGTTCGTCAGGTTCTTCGGCTCCGACCTGGTCGTGGTCCCCGGTGAGCAGGCGCAGGAGAGGTTGAACGCCTTCTACGCGTTCTGCCGGGAGGAGATCCTCGGCCGACCGGAACCCGACGGACCACCCGCCGGAGTCGCGGTGACGTTGTCGCCGGCGATGGTCGACTCCGACACGGTGGCGCTGATCTATGACGAGACGGACGGAATCGGCTTCTACGCCGAGTTCGGCCTCGTCGCGCAGGCATTCGCCAACCCCGACCTGCTGCGGCGCCGCCGGTGGCGTGAACACACGCTGCAGTACCTGCACGATGACAGCGTGGAGCCGATGGTGCTCCGGCGGCTGGCCGAGCAGGACCCGGACAAGGCGACCATCGTGTTCCGGCGGTTGCTGAAGCGGCCGAAATTCGACTGGAGCCGTGACGCCGAGAACCTGCTCCGCGAGATCAAACCGGACTACTACACCCGGCCGCCGCGTCCTCATATCAGCCCGGTGAGTGAACGACTGGCAGCGTTCGTCGCCCAGCAATGAGCCACAGTCGCAGCGCAACACAAACAGATAGCCCGGACCTACGAGAACGTAGGTCCGGGCTATTCCGATGTCACGAGACATCACAGCGTGCCCCCGGCAGGAATCGAACCTGCGACACACGGTTTAGGAAACCGATGCTCTATCCCCTGAGCTACGAGGGCCTACGGCCCATATCGTACCTAGCTGGGGATATCCACGAGTGCCCGGGTGTCCCGTCGGGTGCCCACCGGTGCCGTCTGGTCAACCGGTGGGGGTTCGTTGCTGTTCGGAGGACGTGTCGAGCAAATTTCGCGCACACGCGATTCGGTGTGCCCGGCGGTGACCGCGGGCGCCCAGCGCTGATGGGTGCTATCCGCTCGCCGAGCACGTTCAGAGCACTCTCGGCGACTCTGAGCTGGGAAAACATTTCGCCGGACGACTTGATGTTCGCAAGGGGCAGGCGATCGTTCGTCCGCCGGTACCGCGGGGTGCGCCTCCTGCGGCAGCGTCGCCGGGCATCTCGCGCGCGAGGTGCCCGGCGCGTGGCTTCGCTGGGCTAACGCGGTCTGCCGCCGAACGGCGGCGGGCTAGCGCCTCAGCACCGTGCGGGCGCCAGAAGGAGTTCGGAGACCAGTTCGACATCGTCTGGTGTGACATCGCTACCAACGGCGGCACCGATCCAACGGAGCGCCTGGTCGGGTAGCCGGGTCGAGGATGAGCCTGATGATGTCGAGCAAGTCGGTGCCGGGCTTGCCAATCGAACGGTTCATGACTGCCTGAAGTTACATTGCCACCAACGGCGCGGCTCAGCGACTGGCGTGGGCACTTCGAAGCGCTCGCTGGTGGCCCGGACAACCTCACGCGTGGCCACCGCCTCGTCGGCGACTCCGCCGCTCCGCATTCCCGCCTGTTGCACCTCTGGGCCGATCCCAAGGACACCCTAATCGCGGGCATCGACGGCCCATCGCTCGTCGCACCCGGCTGCAGACCACTAAGAGTGCGGCGTCACTGGAAGTGCCGTGCACGCGAAGTGACCCCGAGCAGGAAAGATCAAATCGATGAATATCAACGGCTAGTCGGATCGAGGACAGAGTCGGACGGACGACACTATTACTGTGAGTACGCATCACGTTGACGGAGTGAGAGGGGCAGCGTGCCAATCGCGGCGAGTCTCCAAGTTCCGTCCGTCCAAAGGAATGCGATCAAGGACGGCGCGAAATACGGTGCGCCGATGACTACGAGCGCCAACTCCGTCATCGCCGCCATCGATGCCCGCCGCCCGGGCCTGAAACTCGCCAAAAAATACTCGCTGCTGTTCTTCGTCCAGGGCCACCACATCGCCCACTTCGACACTCCGCTGTTCGACGAACCCATCACCGCCACCGACCGCGGTGTCTCGGTCCCGGACGCCGACGGAAGCCCGGCAGAGCAGCCGGACAGCGAAGGCCCGCTCAACACCATCGGCTACGTCATCGAGCGCTACGGCGCCCTGTCGCCGGCCGACCTTCGCACCCTCATCCAGTCATCGCAGCCGTGGCAGGCCGCGACCAAGCCAGGAGGCGGCGGGCGCATCGACCCGGACATCCTGCGTGACTGGTTCCGCCGCGACGACGAAACCAACGACCCCGACGACGAACGGCCCAACCGGGCCGAACGCGCCCAGGCCGAAGAACTCTGGAAGACACATAAGGCGCAGCAAGCCTCCTGACCTGCGAGGGAGCGGTATGGCCGAACCGTATGGCCCGTGGCGGCTCGACGACTTCGAATCGAAGCTCCACGAGTGGAGCCCGACCGTTCCGCTCCCCGGCGAGGTTTATGCCGACATCCAAAGGTGGATCAGCACCCGCGTTGACCGTCCAAGGGGCAACGCCGTCTTGGTCGACGGTGAGGAAAACGTATGGCAAGCCCCGGTGACCTACCTGCCCGATCTAGACAGCGGTCTGCAGCGGGTGGTGTGCGCCTACCGCATCATCGAGGCCGAACATCGGATCGTGTGCGAGCTGTTCGCGGTCCTGCCAACCTCGATCGGCCCAAAGGCGGACACGTGAGCAGCCACTGGGAGCTGAAAGAGTTCAAAGTGCTGTTTCCTCGCTGGCGCGATCTCAGCGAGCCGAAACCTCCCGCGGCCGTGGTGAAGCGCGTCGACATCTGGTGGCGTGGCCTCGGGTTCTCCCCTGATCGTCCGCGCGCTGACCGGGTCAGCCCGGACCGGGACCCTGTCGGCAACCTATGGTGGACATGGGTTCCGAACGGCGACTGGACCGACGAGCAAACACGCCGTTTCCGGGTCGCCTGCTACGTGCGAGTCTTCGAGCACGATGATCCGCGGCGGATTGTCTGCGAGAAGTTCGAGACGTGCGAGGCCACACCACCGCCTACAGGAGCCGACGGCTAAATTTCGGCATACCCGCCAGGAGCCTGGATCCCTACGAGCCAACTACCGAGGACGAGTCCGGCGAGGACGTGCGGCGCAAATTTCGCACCTGTCGCCCGACGGTGACCGCGGGGCCCATCAGTCATTTGTAGTGCCATCCACTCGCCGAGCGCGTTCGGAGCACTCGCGGTGACTCTGAGCTGGGAAACATCTTCGCCGGACGACTTCATGGCTTTCTTACGCGTCACCGCCTGCCATTCGGGGTTCGCCAGGGGACGCGAATCGTCCGGTGACCCGACCAGGTGTTTCGGCCAAGTGCCTCAGGCGTCGGTTGCTGTCGAAGACCTGCTTGGCGACTCGTGCACCGAGCTGCTCTTTGCGTGAGCCGGCGTAAGTGGCGAGGGTCGTGACCATGTCAGGCCATCCGTTGACCACGAAACTGGTGAGCGCTCCGACGCCGGCCGCAAGAAGTAGGTCGATGCCATCGTCGACGAGGCGGGAGTGCGCCCGAACTCCGGCGTTGCGGGCGGCGTCGACGGCGGTATCGAGTGCCCGGGTCTCGCTTGTTCGATGAGGAAGGTCGATCAGTTCTGCCAAGACCGCGGTCCGTACCAGTCGGACGTTGTCCGCCCAGAGACGGATCCGGCGATCGGCGTCTCGTTCCGCGAACCCACTGGCCCAGAGCAGTTGGGCCATGAAACGTTCGCTGTTGGTCAGTTCGTACGGGACGGGCGGAAGATCCGCCTCCGGGAGCTCGGGAAGTAACGGGCCGCGGATCGGGTGGTGCATGACCTGGATGCCGGCGCTACGAGCGACGAGATCGTGGTACCGGCCGCGAAGCAGGATGGACAGCACGTGGGCCCGGCTCACCAGCTCGTACAAGTCGCTGTCGGTGCCGAGCGTGGCTGCTTCCGAGGAGTGCTCCCAGGCCCGTGCCAGCTCTTGGTCGCCGACTTCAAGGACCGCGGACAACGGCGCACGGAGGCTGAGGTCGAACAAGCCGCCGACCCGCAACGTCGTTGCCTCTCGGTTGGCGCCCAAGGCGGTGGCCAGCCATTGATCAAAACCACACTTCGGCCCGTACAGCTTGTCGGGGTCCGACATGCAGGTGTCGACGATCTGGCGGAGGCGAGTCGTGTTGTCCTGCGCCCAACGTTTGACGTCGGTAGCGGTGCGGTCCACTGTGTTCGATGGCAGTTGCGCGCTGTCGACGAGGTCGGTTACTGCCATCCGCAGGACGTCATGGGGCCCCTTGGTGGACAGGCGTCTGCTGCCTGGGCTCGGCAAAACCCGAAACTGTCGCCCATGGACGATGCCGCAGGTGGCTTGGATGCTCGACACCGCTGACCAGCGGTAAGCATCGCGCATGGGGCCGGCGTAGCTGTTCGCCACCTCAGTGAGACTTGCCCAATCGATGAAGCCTTGAGCCACCCGGTCCTCCGTCTGGCTGTGCGCGTCTTCCGGCGCTGACAAGGATGCGGGGGAGCGCCATCTTCACCCTCTGCTTCCACTTTAACCCCGGCTTGCACTACCGGGTGGAACCATGAGGGTTGTGGCACCGAAGCCCGCCAGAGATGGGAGACATCGACATGTCTACGCACCAGAGCGTCCAAGCAGGTTGCGTCCAGGCCGTAAACGAGGTCGAACAAGTCGCCCGCGAGATGACATGGCAGCCATGGGAAGAGTTGCCGGCGCTGCTGCGTCAGGCTCGTGCCGTCTTCCTCGTCGGCAACGGGCGGAGCGGGTTCGTGGCTCGCATGGCCGCCATGCGCCTGATGCACGTCGGCCTGGCTACGCATGTCGTGGGAGAAACGACGACGCCAGCTATCGCCGCCGATGATGTCTTGATCGCGGTCTCGGGCTCAGGCTCGACCAACGCCATCGTGTACGCCGCTCGGCAGGCCACCGACAGCGGCGCGACCGTCGTCGCCGTCACCGCAAACCCCGGCTCTGACCTGGCCAAGGTCGCCAAGGTGGTCCTACTTGTCCCCGCGCCGGAGAAGACAGACCATGGCGACGCCCGAGGCTCCCAGCAGTACGCCGGCTCGCTGTTCGAGCAGGTTGTGCTGTTCGCCTTCGAAGGAGTCTTCAACTCGCTCTGGCAAGCGAGCGGAACCGACGCCGGAAAGATGTACAAGCGCCACGCGAACCTCGGCTGACCGGCCGCTTCGGACGTGAGAACCGCTGCTACGCGAGTCGCACCATGACCGACGATGCCATCGCGAAATTCTCTATTGCCTCGTCCAGGCTCCGCACCGCGTTCTGGAGAAAGGCGGCATCGTGAGCCACGACGGCGACCAGTAGCTGCTGCCGTGCCAGTTCCAACTCCAATAAGGTGGTCTTCACTTCCGCGGAGGAGGGGCCCGCCTTAAGCCCACGGACGGCGGCACTGTACCGCGCGTCGTGCTCAACGAGTCGAGCCGATGAAGGAGTTCCATCTGCCGATGGTGCAGTGGCAGTCGCCCGCAGTTCTTCGGAGGATCGGATCACCTCGACGGTCAGTTGTTTTGTCCGCAGGCCGACGGCCGCTTCCCGCCGCTCGGTTGCGCGCCGAAGGATTATCGCCGCTACTGCGGCCACGACAACCCCGGAAACGATGAAAATCAGACCAACTCGATCGGGCACTCCGAACCGCCCCTCAAGGTCATCCCTGTGTTTGCCCTCGGCGCCGACTGTACTGACCAGCTCTCAACTTTCCCGAGAAGGTCTTCTGCAGGAATGCCTGAGCAAGTCCATCACCGACTCGGGTGGCGTACAACACGCTATCCGTTCCACGCGCCTGACACCTGGTCTCGCAACACCTAGTCTAACTATGCCGCCGGTGCGGCGGTGGGCGCCGCGGAGGGTGTAAGCCAGGAGTTGTTCCCAGGTGGTGGTGGCGATCATGCGGGCTCATCGGCGGGCGCGGGTGGCGCATGCCTACTACTACTGAGGTGTTTGATCTTTCGGGGTTGGGTAACGGTAGGGTCTCACCCGCGCCGGGCGTCCGCTCGGTGGTTCCCTACAGTGAGGAACGCATGCAATGGCGATCTCCGTGAACCTCGACGCTGCTCTGGTCAAGGCCTACGAGTCCACTCCGCTGGCCGAGCTGGTCAACGCTCCCGTCACCGCGCTTGCGGGGGTCAGCGACGCGGACGGTGAGGCGCTGCAGAAGGCGTTCAACATCAAGACGGTTGGCGACCTCGCCGGCAACAAGTACATCAAGGCCGCTCAGGCGATCGCGGAACTGAGCCGCATCTCCAAGTAGGCCCCGACGGCGGCAGGTGTGGCGGGAACGTCACACCTGCCGTTTTCAGTTGAGCGTCAGTACGTCACCCGCGTGAATCGCCGCGGCAGTGTCAACGGCGATGGTGGTCTTCCCCGCGCCGGAGCCGGAATGGAACTCGATCGCCCGGATCACCGCGCCGGTCAGTTCGTCGCCGACGTGGAGTGGGTCGCCCTCCAGGATCCCGGTGACGAAGAGCCAGGCACGGCCGGAGATCCGGTCGGTTCTCTCAACCACAAATCGGGTCCTTCTGAGGACCCACACTCTCCCTACCTCTACAAGTACGCCGTCAGCGCGATCGACTACCAAAATTGTCTCGCCCGTCCGCTCGGTTCGAGGCGTGGGGAAGTCGACGCTCAGGACGCGAATGGGCTGACCGGTGGCGGCGTCACGTAAGCGGGGGATGCCGGTGAATTCGACGGACCTGCCCACGACGATGAGGCCTCCGCGGGCGGGGACGTCGTGTACCTCGGTGATGACGAATTGCGGGGCGCCCATGGCGTGCCAGGATAGGGCTGAAGACCGCCGCGGACCAAGGGAGAACGGCATGCCTCGTGTTGTTGTTACGGGTGGGGCGGGGAAGCTTGGGCGGGCGGTGGTCTCGGAGCTTGTCGCGTACGGATGGGATGTTGTTGTTTTTGATCGGGTGAGGCCGGCCGGGGCGGAGGCGGCGGGGGTGGTGTTCGTTCCCGTTGATCTGACGGAGTACGGGCAGGTGCTCGACGCCATGCACGGGGTGGAGGAGCGGTACAGCGGGGTTGATGCGCTGGTGCATCTCGCGGCGATTCCGGCTCCGGGGATTGCGCCTGATCAGGTGACGTTCAGCAACAACATGAACTCCAGTTTCCACGTGGTGACGGCGGCCCGGCGGGTTGGCGTACGGAATATCGTGTGGGCTTCCAGTGAGACCGTGCTGGGTTTGCCGTTTGATGTTCCGCCGCCCTACATTCCGGTGGACGAGGGGTACGCGCCGCGGCCCGAGTCAACGTATTCGCTGGTCAAGACGCTGGAGGAGCGGATGGCCGGGGAGCTTTGCCGGTGGGATCCGTCGTTGAAGATGATCGGGCTGCGGTTCTCGAATGTGATGGAGCCGGGCGACTATGCGGCGTTCCCGTCGTTCGATGCCGATGCGCAGCTGCGGAAGTGGAATCTGTGGGGCTACATCGACGCCCGCGATGGTGCGCAGGCGACGCGGCTGGCCTTGGAGAGCACCGCAACGGGCGCCGAGGTCTACATCATCGCCAATGCGGACACAGTGATGTCGCGGCCCAATGCGGAATTGGTCGCCGAGGTGTTCCCGGGGGTGGAGATCCGCGGTGAGCTCGGGGTCAACGACACCTTGTTGTCGATCGACAAGGCTCGTCGCGACCTGGGCTACGCGCCGCGCTACAGCTGGCGCGACGAATAGGCGCGGCGAGTAGAGGCGGCGAGTAGGCGCGGCGAGTAGGTCTGCAGTGGATGGCACGGGGTTGAGCAGCGCGGACGGGACTTGAACCCGCAAATTCCCGGGTGAAAGCCGGGTGACTCTACCTGTTCGTCCACCGCGCCTCGGGCGACGATCGTGTTCCGACCTGGATTTGAACCAGGGTCCTCCGTCTTGTCGAAACGGCGCTCTACCAAGCTGAGCCATCGGAACGGGAGCGGGAGCCGGATTTGAACCGGCGATCTCGGGCTTATGAGGCCCGCGAGCACTCCGAGCTGCTCTGTCCCGCAGTGCGCCGTGCAGGGCTCGAACCTGCGACAAGCCGATTAAAAGTCGGCCGCTCTACCAGCTGAGCTAACGGCGCTTGCTGTGTCTTGCCTTGCAGAAAAGGCGGGCCTTGTGTTGCGGAGGAGGGCGGGGTCGAACCGCCACGGGTGTTGAGCCCCAACCGTTTTCGAGACGGTGGCCGGCGCCGGCTGTCGGCTGGCTCCTCCCTGTGAAGCTTGCGAAATCTCGACTGTTCAGCCGCGGAATTGCGGAAAACGTGTCCCCAGCAGGATTCGAACCTGCGGCCTCGACGTTCGTAGCGTCGCGCGCTGTCCAGCTGCGCCATGGGGACCTTGCGCCGACGACGGGGATCGAACCCGCGACCTTCCGCTCGACAGGCGGACGCTCTACCACTGAGCTACATCGACAAGTTTCAAGAGGGGCTACATCAGCAAACCGTGCTGCGTACCCGGAGGGGGATTCGAACCCTCAACCTTCCGACCCTGAATCGGACGCCTCTGCCATTGGGCTACCCGGGCTTGACACTGAGCCGGCGACAAACCGGCAAGCTGCCGGCGAGAACCGGCAAGCTGCGAGCGGAGGACTCGAACCTCCAACCTCCCGGTTCAGAGCCGGGCGTGCTGCCAGATTGCACCAGCTCGCATCGCGAGCGGCTGCGGGGAGTCGAACCCCGGTATCCGCCATGGCAAGGCGGCGCACTGCCGTTGTGCTACAGCCGCGTCGTCCGTCCGGGGGTCGAACCCGGTCTTTCGGATCGAGAGTCCGATGGTCTACCCACCTCAGCCTCACGGACGTATTCTGCCGCCATTAAAATCGGCGGCAGGCATGTGCCATCCACTGTTTAATTACCAAATAGCAAAGCGCACGGGTGACAGGAATCGAACCTGCAACCTTCGGATTTGGAGGCCGGTGCTCTACCGTTGAGCTACACCCGTAGGGTACGAAAAAGCCGCCCCGTCCTCGGCTGAGGTGGGCGGCGCAGACGCAGACTAAATCTGCTCTACCCGCACCATCGCTCCAGCTCACGGCCCTGCAGCGAGAGACCTCGCAGCGACCGACCTCGCAGTGATCGCCAGACCAGGGACTGTTCGACGAGAGACTGATCGACCGACACGACGGACCATTTATCCTGCTGCGACCCGTTCTGCGACATGGCGTTCAACTCCCCTCAAGTGACTGTCCCCATCAGCGTCGTTCGCCGCCGATGGATACAGCTTGCACCATGTCGCGCCGCAGCGCCAGTGAATAAAATGGCGACATGCTTTTCACAGCTGGACAGCGCATTGTTTTCATCGGCGACAGCATCACCGACTGCGACCGGCGGGGTGCGGCCGCGCCCTATGGGGACGGCTACGTCGATCTGGTTCGCAGCTTTGTGACCGCCCGCCAGCCCGAGCTCGGCCTGACGTGGGTCAACCGGGGAGTCGGCGGCGACACCGTCCGGGATCTGGCCGCGCGGTGGGAGGTCGATGCGATCGGGACCGCTCCGGACTGGCTGTCGGTCATGATCGGGATCAACGACATCTGGCATGCCTTCGGCAGCCACCCCGACAGAGCAGTGCCCATCGATGAGTACGCGAAGACGTTGCGTGACCTGCTCCGGACGGCAGTCGACCGTACGGGTTGCCGGCTCATCGTCGCCGAGCCGTACATCATCGAACCCGATCGTGGCGAGCCGCAGCGCGCGGAAACCGATCGTTACTGCGTCGTCGTGCGGGAGATCGCGGCCGAGTTCGATGCCGTTGCCATCCGTACCCAGGATGCGTTCGACGAGGTGCTGCGTTCGACGGCGGCACGGGACTGGGCCGAGGACCGGATTCATCCGAACCGGCCCGGGCATGCGGTGATCGCGGAGGCGTACTTCAGCGCGCTGAAAGGCGTACCGACAATAGGGGCCTAACCCAGGATGCGGGTGAGGATCAGGCGGTTGTCCTCTTCTTCGAGGTGGGCGCCGGAGGTGACCACCCGGTGGCGTTCGGCGGCCCGGTGGGCGGCAACCGCGGTGACCCAGGCGGGGATGTCGTCGTTCTGCGTGTGGTAGCGAGCCAGCCACCAGACCTCGACGAACGTGGCCTGCACGACCGCTTCGACGTCGTGGGGGTGGGAGAGGACCCGCTGGATCTCGCGGTAGGCGGCCTCGCACAGGGCGCCGTACAGCATGCGAAGGGCCGCGGGATCCCCGGCCGCTATGCGGCTGACCAGGCTCTGGTGCAGGCTCTGGTCGGACAGCATGGTCATAGCGACTCCCCGGTGATGGACCTCCGCCAGGGTCCGGAGCTATGTGGTATCCCATTCAACAACGGGAGGGGCCTTCAAGGCATTCACCCGCAAGAGTGACGTACGCGGCGAGTCCTCTGACGAGTACGTCACCTCAGGGGAGTGGCACCCAGTTTCCGGTGGCCGCCGAGAGGGACATGGCGTCGAGGGCTTCCGCGCTGCGGACGGCGTCGGTCAGGGTGGCGCCGTGCGGGGTGCTGGTGGTGATCGAGCGGACGAAGTGGTGGGCCTCGATGACCTTGAGGTCGTCGTAGCTCATGGGGTTGGCGGCGCCGGGCTGGAACGCTGCGTAGGCCCCGTCGCCCGGGCCGACGAAGACGGTGCCGGCGGTGCTGAGGGAGAGTTCACCCATGCGGCGGTAGTCCCAGGCGAGCGCACCCTGCGTACCGTGGATCTCGAAGCCGTAGTTGTTCTGGTCCCCGACCGAGACCCGGCTCGCCTCCAGGATCACCCGGGCGCCGGACGCGAGGCGGAGCTGGGCCGACACGTAGTCCTCGTTCTCGACCGGCCCCAGCGTGCCGCCGTCTGCGCGGGCGTGACCCGAGGTCGCCGAGGTGGGAATGGCACGGTCGGTGATGAAGATGGCCGTGTCCGCAACGAGCGCGGAGATGTCGCCCAGGAGGTGCCGGACCAGGTCCACGCCGTGCGAGGCCAGGTCTCCCAGCACCCCGTTGCCGCCGCGCTCGCGCGAGTATCGCCAGGTCAGGGCGCTTGACGGGTCCGCTGCGTAGTCGCTGAGGAAACGGAAGCGGGCGTGGGTGACCGTGCCGATCCCGCCTTTTGCGATCACGGCGCGGGCGGTGTCCACGGCGGGGGCGTTGCGGTAGTTGAAGCCGACCGTGCCGCTCACGCCCGCGGACCTGGCGGCGTCGGCCACGGCGAGGGCGTCTGCGCGGGTCAGGCCGACCGGCTTTTCGATCCAGATGTGTTTACCGGCCCGGGCGAATGCCTCGCCGAGCTCGCGGTGCAGGAAATTCGGGGCGGTGATGCTGACGGCGTCGATCGCCGGATTCGTGAGCAGGTCGCGCCAGTCCAGCGTGGACGTTGCGAATCCGTACGTGGTGGCTGCTTCTGCCGCTCGGCCGGGGACTTCGTCGGCCACCGCGATCAGCTCCGGGCGTACCGGAAGATCGGGGAAATGATGAGGGAGCCGCAGATAGGCCTGCGTGTGCACCCGGCCCATCCACCCGAAACCCGCGACCGCAACACCCAGAGTCCGCATCGACCGAGCTTAAGATGTGGCGTGCTGAATTGGGCAGGGGTGCGGACGGCGAGACTGTTGCTGGACCGCCCGGAGCTGGACCATCTCGACGCTGTGCACGCGATCCTGGCCGCCCGGGAAACCAACCGGTACAACCCGGCCGGGCCGGTCAAGGACATCGCCGCATCGGCGGCGGTCATCCGGGAATGGCGGCGCAGCTGGGATGCCGAGGGGTTCGGCTACTGGGTGGTGAAGGACGGGGAAGGGATCGCCGGCTTCGGTGGGCTGCGGCCGGGGGAACTCGACGGCTCAGCGGCCCTCAACCTCTATTACCGGTTCGCGGTGAGTTCGTGGGGCAAGGGGTACGCCACCGAGATGGCGCGGGAAGCCGTGAAACTGGCAGGCCGGGATCTGCCCGGCCTGCCAGTTGTCGCGATTGTGCATTCCGAGAATGTGGCGTCGTCGCGGGTTGCCGAACGCATCGGGCTGGAAAGAATCGGCACCACTCAGCGTGCGGATGGGCCGCGGCTGGTGTACGGCGCTGCGGTCACGGCCAGGTAGTCGGGGCGGGCGGGGGGACGACCGGTGGGCGGTCGTTGCAGGTGATGGTGTTGGGGACGTACGGGCTGAGCCAGGCGCCGTCGTTGCCGCCGCGGTCGGTCAGCGTGAACTCGGACCCGGCCGGGGTGAAGTGGAAGGAGCCGCAATTGTTGACGCCGACCGCGCCGACGTTGCGGGCGTCGACGTTTTCGAATGAGGCCGAGCCGGCTGTGCGGGCGCTGACGACCGAGGTGCCCGTACCGTCGATGTGGAGGTTCTTGAAGGCCACGCCGGTGATGGAGTAGAGGTCCTTCACGCCCCAGTCGCTGACCAGCAGGACGGCGTTGTAGGTGCTGTCCAGGTAATGGTCGCCGGTGACGCTGATGTCGGCGTTGATGCTGCCGTCGAGGGCGTAGAACCAGATGGCGCCGAGGCCGATGTTCCAGTTGAGTTCGAGTGTGCCCGCGCGTACGACGGAATTGTCCTTGAACGTCAGGGTGCCGGCGAACGGTTCGGCGCCGAAGCGGGAACCGGCGTGCAGGCCGCTGCCCTCGCGGATCGGGTCGGCGATCAGGTTCGCGGAAATCGTGTTGTTCGTGCCGCCGTAGACGGCGATTCCGTTGGCCAGCGTCGGGGTCTGCACGGTGTTGTGGTCGAACGTGTTGGCTGAATCCGCCGTCTTCTCCGACCACAGGGCGAGGCCGTCGTCGCCGCTGTTGCGCACGAAGTTGTTGCGCACCAGGGAATTGGTGACGCCGGTGTGGAAGTTCAGGCCGTCGGCGATCTGGTCGACGATGATGTTCCCGCTGATTCTCAGGTTGTCCATCGGGCCGTCGAACCACATGCCGACCTTGGTGTGCCGGATGTGCAGGCCCTCGACCGTGGAATTGCTGAGCGCGCCCCCGACACCGTTGACCTGGTCGGTGTCGATCCGCTCGCGCACGTCGCCCTCGATGGCGAAATTGCGGAGGTGGACGTTGGTGCTGCCGCCCTCTTTGCCGTAGAAGCCGACACCTGTGTGCACCGAGCCGTCGGGGGCCGGAGCCGGGAGGGTCACCTGGTGGCCCTTGATGATCGTGTACCAGTTGC
Source organism: Winogradskya consettensis (assembly GCF_018332715.1). Lineage (GTDB taxonomy): Bacteria > Actinomycetota > Actinomycetes > Mycobacteriales > Micromonosporaceae > Actinoplanes > Actinoplanes consettensis. Next base: position 106,088 of record NZ_BOQP01000003.1, read on the forward strand.
CGGCGCCCTCGATGGTCACGTCGTCGACGATGATGTGCCGGTTGACCTGGTAGGTGCCGGGCGGCACGTAGACCTTGAGCTTGGCCTTACGGGCGAAGGCGATCGCCTTGTCGAACGCGGGCGCAGAGTCACGCCGGCCGGTCGGATCGGCGCCGAAGAGCAGAACATTGGCGGCCACCAGCTCGACATGGGGAGCCGATACGAATGAGGAGTCGAGCAGGTCGATCACGGTCGGCGAAGAAGCGGTGAGCCGAATGGTCGAACCCGCGCGGTAGGTCTTGGCGAGCAGAAGGCGCTGCTCATCGTAGAAATGCATGGGGCGGAACGGCTTGGTGATCTCCGGGGCCGGTGAGGTGGCGGCGGGCGCGCACGCACACTCGGTGATCCACCAGTCGGGGTGCAGCAGACCGGCCTGCGGGTCGTTGCTGAACGGGTACTGGTTGTAGAGATACGAGTACTGCGAGGTCAGCGTCATCGTGCGGGAGTCACGCCCGGCGGTGACGGACAGCGGTGCCGTGGTTCCGCCGCCACCCTGCGCATCGGGAATGGAGTAGCGGACGGTGATCGCGTTGGTGGTCGCGGGGAGGGTGAACTCGACGTACTGGCCGGCGGCGAGCTGGACCGCCTTCCGGCCGGACGCCTCGGCGGCCAGCGAGTAGGCGCTGCGGTCCGGGCCGATGACCGTGCCGGTGAAACGGGCGTTCTCCGCCTCCTGCTCGACGAAGTCCACGGCAGCGCCGCGACCGGTGACGAGCGCCGGATCAAGCCCGGCGCGGGTGACAACGGGACCCGCGACGGCGAGAGCAGGGGAGCCGTAGAGGAAGGCGGCGGCAAGGGGGATAACGGCAAGGGCGGCCAGGCGCGGTGGAACGCTGCGCCGCCTCGCTTTCATCAGCATCGAGGGGCTTCTCTCTCCGAAGGTGGACGTGAGGGGACCTTAGGTCCTCTGTGACGAAACCCACAAGAGACTGTCCAGTGTTTGCAAGCTTTTGCTGCGAAATTTCAGCGATGCGGCCGCACCGGGCCGGCAACATCCGGTTGGTACGCGTCGAGCAGTGCCCACAGGGGTGGTTGCTCGAGCGCCGCCTCGGCCACGGCGGGATCGGTCCGGTGCAGGAACGCCAGATGGCGGGCGGCGTGGGCGATCACGTCGGCCCGGTCGACGTGCGGCGGCGACGGGTCGAGAGCCGTACCCGTCGCGGTCATAGCCCCTGAAGCCGGGAAGCGCTGTGCTGTGGCCGGATCCGGATCGGGGAGCGCCGCATAGGTGAGGACGATGCGACCGGCGTCGAAGCGCCACGAGGTCGAGTGGATCAGCCGGCCGCTGCCGAGCGAGCCGAGAGGCGAGCCGAAGCCGGCCAGGCGCCGGGCTGCCGCGTCGGGGTGCTCGTTGTCGGCGAGGCCTTCCTCGGCGGCCCGGTAGGTGAGGTGGCCGTCGTGCACGCCGATCAGGAGGGTCTCGACCGCGACCAGGGCTAGATCCACATGGCAATGATCCGGCAATTGCCATAACCTGGCAACAAGAACGACGTGAATGTCCCCCGACTCAGGGTGGTTCGCTTGTTTCTGGCAATCATGGGGTCGGGCGAGACCAGCCCGACGATGGTCAGCATTCACCGCACGATCGCCGCCCGGCTCGGCTCCGGCGCGTCCGCCGTCCTGATCGAGACGCCATACGGGTTCCAGGAGAACGTCGCAGAGATCTCCGCCAAGGCCTGCCAGTATTTCGAGCGCAGCGTCGGGCTCCGCGTCGCCACCGCCCCGGGGCTGCGAGGGGGCGACCATGATGGCGACGGTGATCGCGGGCTGGCGATGGTCCGCTCCGCCGACTGGTTGTTCTCCGGTCCGGGCAGCCCGACGTACGCCATGCGCTCCTGGTCCGGGTCGACCGCCCAGGCGCTGCACGACCGGTTCCGGCTCGGCCGGAAGGTCACGGTGTTCGCCTCGGCGGCGGCCGCGACGCTGGGGCGATGGACGGTCCCGGTCTACGAGGTCTACAAAACCGGCGAGCCACCGCACTGGGTCGAGGGCCTTGACCTGCTGAAACACCTGAACCTGCGAGTCGCTCTCATCCCGCACTACGACAACACCGAGGGTGGCACGCACGACACCCGCTTCTGTTATCTGGGCGAGCGGCGGTTGCGCAGGATGGAGGAAGGCCTGCCGGACGATGCCGCGATCATCGGGGTCGACGAGCACACCGCCATTTTCCTCAACCCCGACGAAGACTCGGTGCAGGTGGTGGGTCGAGGAGTTCTCACCGTACGCAGACAGGGCAGAAACACGGTCTTCCCCTCCGGTGTCACCCTGACCCTGACCGAGCTCCGCGCCCTCGCCCACCACGGCACGATCGCCCGCGCCATCCCGAAACAGCGGGCCGCCGTCGTGGAACCGCAGCGCACCGTGTCGGAGGTCGCCGCCGCCTGCGAGCACCGTTTCGACCAGGCCCTGCGCCGGCGGGACGCGTCCGGAATGGTCCGCAGCATCCTCGAGCTGGAGTCCACTGTGCACGCCTGGAGCTCCGACACCGAGGAGGACGACGGCGCCGAGCAGGCCCGTGCCGTGCTGCGGGCCCTGGTCGTACGTCTCGGTGAGGTCGCCGCGACCGGAGTCGTCGACCCTGCCGACCGGTTCCGCCCGTTGGTGCAGCCGCTCCTCGACATCCGCTCCCAGCTCCGCGACCGCCGCGACTACCCGATCGCCGACGCCGTCCGGGACGCGCTGGCCGCCGCCGGCATCGAGCTCAGGGACGGTGCCGACGGCGTGAGCTGGTCCTTCTCACGGGATTAGCACCACCCGCTCATCGCTGGCTCCGGGGGTCTGCCAGGCCTGGGTCACGTCGGAGAGCGGGACCGTACGCGTCCTGATGCCGAAGGAGCCCGCGGTGAGCTCGTCGATCAGTGCGGGCAGCTCCGCGAGGTAGCCGCGGGTCGAGACCGCGCCCTGACCGTTGCCGAGGATGCGGAAATTGGCCGAGCGCAGGACCACTGACGGCAGCTCGATCGTCGGGCCCGCGACTGAGCCGATCTGGATCCAGTCGAGTGCCTTGCTGCGGTCCGCGCGGGCCTTGAGGATCGGCGTCATGGCTTCCTGGGCCGGCTTGCCCCAGAGGTAGTCGAGGACGATGTCGACATCCTTGGCGGCCTCGGCCAGCGCGTCCGGGTCCAGCGGCAGCACGGCTCCGGCGTCGGTGCCGGCTCCGTGGCTGCTGCTGCCGGCGCTGGTCCCGCTGCTGCCGCTGGTCCCGCTGCTGCTGCTGCTGCTGCTGCTGCCGCTGCGGCCGGCTGCGATGACCTGGCCGGCGCCGAGGTGGCGGGCGATCTGGACGGCCATGGCTCCGGCGTTGCCTGTCGCGCCGAGGACCAGGACGCTCTGGCCCTTCTGCAGGGGGACTCGCCGGCGCAGGGCAACCCAGGAGGACATCGCGGGGTTCATCGCCGCGGCGATCGTCGGGAGGTGGGCGGTGGGCGGGAGCGGCACGGTACGGCGTACATCGATGAGGGTCTGCTCTGCCATTGAACCGGGCAGGTCGTCGTCGGCGACGAAGTAGACGACGGTGCCATCGGGGCGGCGGGCGACGCCGTCGATGCCGGGGATCAGCGGCAGGGCCCCGGTGCTCGTGTAGTGCCGGCCCGATGCGCCGGAGCGGACCCTCGGGTGCAGGCCGACCGCGAGCACGTCGACGAGCTCCACGTCGGGATCGTGCACCTGCGGCAGGCTGAACTCCTGGTAGTGCGGCGGTTCGTCGAACGATGTGACTACGGCGGCGTGCATGGGAACCCCCTCAATTAGTTTGTGACACCAACTAATGTAGTTGGGGTCGCAAACCAAATCAAGTATGCTGGCTGACATGTCACAGGACCTGGGGATCGTCGATGGGCTGGCGCAGCTCAGCTTTCTGGTGCAGGGCGCTCTGGCCAAGCGGGCCGCGGTGCACGACCTGTCCATGACACAGGTACGGCTGCTGGGCGTGCTGCGGGACCGGCGGCCCGGGGTCAATCAGCTGGCCGCGCTGCTTGAGCTGGACAAATCGAGCATTACCGGCCTGGTGGATCGTGCGAGCGCGCGGGGACTCGTCACCCGGGTTCCGTCGGAGCGGGACCGGCGGGCGGTGGAGGTTGTCCTCACCGATCGGGGGCGGGCGCTGGCCGAGGAGGTCGAACGCGACTTCGGCGCGGACGTCGCCGTCCTGGTCGGCGGTCTCACCGACCCCGAGCAACGCCGCCTCTCCGCCCTCGCCAGCCGTGTGATCGAAACCAGCCAGGCCTGAGCCGGCGCGGGTTCTAGCGGCTTGGACCAGCCCGGCTTGGACCAGCCCGGCCTGGCGGCGGGTGGTCGGGCGGCGGGTGGTCGGGCGGCGGGTGGTCGGGCGGCGGGGGTGAGTGGGGGTCAGGCGGCGGCGCGGGCGAGGATGGCTTCGGCGAGGTTGGCGCATTCGGCGGGGAAGAGGGGCAGAAACTTCACCGGGGCGACGAGCTCTGCTTCCAGCAGGAGGAGGCCGCTGGGGGATGCCGGGTCGATGATGTAGTCCAGGCGTACCGAGAGCGGTTCGTTGATCAGTAGAGCTCGCAGGGCCGAGTAGGTCTGGTGGATCACCCGGTCGTGCTGGGCGGTCAGGCCGGGGTAGGGCTGCGGGTCGGGGTGCAGCTCGCGGACGGGTTCGCCCGGGCGCAGGAGTGGGGCCTTGGTGATCGCGTGCGAGATGCTGCCGTCCAGGGTCACGACGCCCAGTTCGCGGTGGGCGTCGATCGCCGTGACGTAGGGCTGGACGATTGCCGGGCCCAGGGCGTGCAGGTGGGCGATCAGGTCGGGAAGCTCGGCGCGGGTGAATTCGCGGGCGCCCAGGGCGCCGCCGGAGGCGATGGGCTTGGCCACCAGCGTGGGTCGCGGGGAGTCGGGCGCGGGGAAGAGCTCGCGCAACCGTGCCGGGTCGGGCTCTTTGATCAAGGTCGAAGGGACGACGGGTACGCCCGCAGCAGCCAACTGAGCAAGATAGCGCTTGTCGGATCCCAGCCGAACCGTGTCAGCGGGGTTGAGCAGCCGGGTTCCGTCGTTCTCGCGCGCCTTCAGCCAGGCGGCGAACTCGTGGGGCCTGGTCCACATGCTCCACGGCGACTGCAGCATCACCGCGTCGTACGAGGTCCAGCCCACCGGGTCGCCACCGTCCCAGGTCACCGTCCTGACGGTGGCGCCGCGCGAGGTCAGTTCCGCGGCGAGCACGGCGAGGTCGTCGTCGTGCCAGTGGGGCTGCGGGAACGCGCGCGAGGTGACCAGAGCGATGAGCATGCGGGTCAGCGTGCGCCTGCGATGCTGGGCCGGGCGCCGGTCGGCTGGGCCCAGGCGGGCAGCTCACGGCGGGAACGCGCGGCGCGCCCCTCCGGTGTCGGCCGGCCTTCCGGGGTGGGGCGGGTGTCCTGCGCGGCTGCCGGCTCGGTTGCTGCGGACTCACCCTCGGAGACGGCCTGGCTCGTCTCGGCGCTGCGGACCTTGGTCACAACCCGCTGTGTCGCCTCTCCGCTTCGCGCGGCCGGCACGACCTGCGTGGCGTCCGTGCCGGCGGCCTGAGCGTCAGCCCGCGCTGGCTTGGCGACCGCTTCGGTCTGCGCGGACTTGGCGGCGGCCGCTTCGGTCTGCGCGGGGTTGGCGGCGATCGCTTCGGTCAGTGGTGGCTGACCGGCGGTTGCTTCGGGCCGGGCGGACGCGGTGGTGTTCGAGACGGCCTGAACGAGTTGGGTGGCTTCCGAGGCGACCCGCACGAGCTGGGTCGCGTCTGCGTCGGACCGCGCGGGCTGCGGGGCCCCCGAGGAGGTCCGCACGAGCTGGGTGGCGTCCGGGTCGGAGAGGGCGGGCTGCGGGGCCATCGAGGTGGTCCGGACGAGCTGGGTGGTGTCGGAGGCGTTGCCCGGCTGCGGCGAGCTGGTGGCGGCGGCAGCGGTGAGCGGGGTCTTGGCGGAGCGGTAGGTGCGGGGGGAGGGCTTGCGCTGGGCGGGGGCCGGGGCCACGACCGCCTGGGTGGTGGAGCCGGCCTGGGCGGTCACCATCACCACCGTGGCCTCGGACTCCTTGGCAGCGGCAGCAGCTGCCGCAGTGGCTGCGGCGGTCGTCATGATGACGGTGGTGTCGCTGCTGTCGGACGCCGGGCGGGGGATGGGCATGGTCGAGACCGTTTCCATCGCGTTGACGATGGGGTGCTCGACGGCGGGGCGGCTGGTGAGGGATTCGAGCAGGGAGCCGTCGCGGGAGCGTTCCGGTGCTGTCTCGGTGGTCATGCGCTGGGTGGTGACGATGATGGGGGTCAGGCCGGCCTTGTCGAGGATGGCGCGGGCCTGCTCGGGGAGGGCCTCGCGGGCCGCGGCGGCGAGGGCCTGTGCCTGGGTGACCTCGTCGCGCAGGGTGCGGATGGCGGCCGTGGCGACGTCGGCGAGCTGCCAGGCGGCGTCCTCGGTGTTCAGCGCGCGCTGGTAGGTGGCGAAGCGGTGGTCGACCGTGGCGCGGGCCAGGACCAGCTCCTGCTCGACGGGCTGCAGAGTGGGGTCCCAGCCGTTGCGGTGGGTCAGCGCGTCGAGCAGTTGCTCGTCGGAGAGGTCGCCGCGACGGTGGGCGGCCTGGGCGGCGCGGCGCAGGGCCTGCTCGCGGTCGTCGTCGGTCTCCGCGTCGTCGTCGGTGTCGGGGAGGGCGTAGGCGGTGGCGCGGCGGGCGCGCTCGAGGGCGGCGTCGGCGTCCTGCCACGACTGCCACGCGCGCTCGACACCGGCCTGGGCCTCCTGGCAGTCCTCGCGGCGGCGCTCGGCGGTGGCGGCGGCGCCGCGCGCGGCGACGGAGATCTCCTCCGCATACCGGACGACCTCCTGGGCCTCCGCGGCCCGGTGCTCCATCTCGGCACGCTTCTTCGTGGCCGAGTCGGACAGCCACGCGCTGATCTGCCGGGGCCGCCGGACGCCACGGGGCATCGACAGACCGGCGAGCGCGACGAACGCGAGCACGATCAGGGTCAGCCAGATGAACGCGACCCGTCCACTGTTGCCACCGAGAAGCTGGAAGGCGAGATCCATGTCCTGTTCCTTTTCCACCGAGGAGCGCCGTTAATCGATGACCCCGGATTCATTCCGCTGGGCGGGACGACACCGGGGGTCCTGCCTGAAGGATCAGGCAGCGGCGGGCGGCGCCCGTGGGCCGGCGACAACCCCGCTGACCAGGCCGATCAGGTGCGCGGCCCGGGAGTGGGCAGCCGGAACACCGAGCAGAACGGGAACAAAAAACGCAAAAATCGCGGCGACACCCAGCCACGTCGTGCGAGGCCCGGTGCTGAACGAAGCCCCGCCCCGCGCAGTGACGCTCGCACCAGCGAACGCCACAGCCCGCACAGCGAACGCCGCAGACCCAGAACGAGCAGCCCCGGAACCAGCGGCCCCGGAACCAGCAGCCCCAGAACCGGTGGAGGGGTCAGGCCCGGTGGCCGAGCCCATGGAGGAGGGAACGGCCGGTGGGGTGAAGGCGGGGACGTGCCCGGTGACGGACCGGAAGCCGGTCGATGCCAGCCCGTTGACAGAGGAGAGCCCGGCAGCCGAGGAGAGCCCCGTGATCAGGGACAACCCGGTGACCGAGGCCGGCCCGCCGGCCTGCGCGTGATCGGTGGAGGCGCCGCCATCGGAAGCAACCAGCGGCGAGGACGCCAGGGAAGCCAGCGGCGAGGACGTCAGGGAAGCAGCGGCAGAGGCAGAGGCAGTCAGCGGTGAGGCGGGCTGCGCGGCTGCGGCCACCGCGGGGGAGTGGGCGGGACCACCGAGGAGCGCGCCCAGGAACAGGGAGGCGACAAGCGAGAGCCGCGCACGACGCAGCACGCTCTTCAACTCCATATACGACAACCTATCCGCCGGCACCAAGGTCCCGCATCCCGTGGCTGGATATGGTGAGCGACGCAACGTCACTACCGGAGGGGGCCGGCGCGTGCGGCTGGTACTGCTTGACCTGGACGGCACGATGTACGACCGGGAGGCGCCGGTTGCGGGAGCTGCCGAGGCGGTCGAGGCCCTGCGGGCGGGTGGGTTCGCGGTGCGCTTCTTCACCAACACCGACTCGCAGTCGGCCGCGAGCATGCTGGCTCGGGCCCGCGCCCGGGGTGTCCCCGCCGCGCCGGGGGACGTGTTCACCCCGGTGACCGCGGCGCAGCGCTACCTCGGCGAGTCTGCCCGGGTGCTGCTGCTCGCCAACGCGGCGGTGCGCGGCGACCTGGCCGCGTCCTGCACGCTGACCAGCGCCGACGTCACCCACGTGATCATCGGGGATTGCCACGAGATTCTCACTTTCGACCTGCTGGACGCGGCCTTCCGCGCCGTCCGCGCCGGAGCCGAGCTGATCGCTCTGCAGCGCGGCCGCTACACCCGCAACGCGGACGGCGACCACCTCGACACGGGTGCGGTGGTGGCTGCTGTGGAATATGCCGCCGAAGTCGAGGCGCGGCTGCTCGGCAAGCCCAGCGTGGACTTCCTGCGACTCGCGGCGGGGGACGCCACCGACGTATGGGTGGTGGGCGATGACCGGAGCACCGACATCGCGATGGCGAACGCCGGCGGCGCCCGTTCGGTGCAGGTCCGGACCGGCAAGTACGCGGATCAGCGGGGCAGGGACGATCTGCCCGTACCGGCGTACGTCATCGATTCGGTGGTTGATCTGCCCGCCCTGCTCAGCTGCTGAGGTCCGCCATCCGGGCGATCTCGCCGCCCTGCTCGATCGCCATCTCGCCCGCCATCTCGTTGAGTTGCAGGTCGGAGCCGCCGCGGAGCACGTCGTTGGCCATCTGGATCGCGCCCTGGTGATGGCTCGTCATCATGGCCACGAACTTGCGGTCGAAATCGGCGCCCACGAGCGTGGCGAGCGTTGCCATGTCCGTGTCGCTCTGCATCCCCGGCATGGTGGCGTGGTTGTGCGAGGGATCGGTCGCGGGCAGCCGGCGGTCCCGCAGCCAGCCCTGCATCCAGGCGATCTCCGGGGTCTGCGCCGCGCCTATCCGGGCGGCGAGCTGGGCGAGCTGCTTGTCACCGGCGCGCCCGGGCGCCAGCGCCGCCATGGTGACCGCCTGTCCATGGTGGACGATCATCATCTGGGTGAACGCGGTGTCGATCGAGTTGAACGTGGCGACGCCCGGGGCCTTGATCTTGTCGGAGTCGCTGACCCGGGCCGACTCGCCCGGCCGGCCCGGCAGCACGACGCGCTGGGGCGGTGTCGAGCTGACGCTGGGGCGCGGTGCCGCGGCGGACTCCCGGTCGTCGGAGCGCGTCACGACAACCACAAAGATCGCCACGGCCAGGGCCACCCCCGCGGCGGCGAACTTTGCTGACCTGGTCATCGCGCCCTCCTCATACGAAGAATTGCATAGATGTAAACAGATGTTCCCGGGGCTGCCCCCGGCCATTACTGTAGCGATGAAGGTGAATACGCACCGTACGTGACAACATCCTGCCCGCAGCGGTGCGTGGACCGGAAGGAGCCTTCATGAAGGACTCTGCCCCACGAGGTCGGCAGGTCAAACGGCTGGCGGTGCTCAGTGCGGCCGTGATCGGCCTTGCCCTGCTCACGGCGCCGGCGAGTGCGCAGGACCCGCTCGATCCGGGTACACCACCAGGCGTCGACGAGATCGCGAGCACGCCCAACCTCAAACAGGTCGCCTACCTGCCGAAGACGGGTCCGTTCGCGTCGACGACGAACTCCGACTGGGCCTTCAAGGGCCACTACGCGTTCGGCGGCAACTACAACGGCTTCGCGGTCTACGACATCAGCAAGCCGAAGACGCCGACCGTGGCCGCCCAGGTGCTCTGCCCGGGTTCGCAGAACGACATCTCGATCAGCGGGAACCTGCTCTTCCTGGGCACCGATTCGCAGCGCACCAACGACTCGTGCGACAACGTCGCGGCGACCACCGCGGAGCCCGGCGAGCGCTGGGAGGGCATCAAGATCTTCGACATCAGCGACCCGCTCACGCCGGTCTACCTGAAGTCGATCAAGACGGACTGCGGCTCGCACACCCAGACGCTGATCCCCGGCAAGCACGGCGACCCCAACGTCTACCTGTACGTGTCGTCGTACAACACGTCCGGGGTGGATCAGCCGAACTGCGTCCTGCCGCACGACAAGATCTCGATCGTCCAGGTGCCGAAGGCCAACCCCACGGCCGCTGCCGTGGTCGCGGCACCGGTGCTCTTCCCGGACGGTGCGTACCCAGGCTCGCCCGGTCACACCGCGACGAGCGGCTGCCACGACATCACCGCGTACCCGGACAAGAACATCGCCGCGGGTGCGTGCATGGGTGACGGTGTGCTCTTCGACATCTCGGAGCGCACCGCGCCGCGGATCATCACGACCGTCCGCGACACCGTGAACTTCGCGTTCTGGCACTCGGCGACGTTCAACAACAACGCGACCAAGATCGTCTTCACGGACGAGCTCGGCGGCGGCGGTCAGGCCACCTGCAACCCGGAGATCGGGCCGAACCGGGGCGCTGACGCGGTGTACGACATCGTGGGCCGCGGCAACAACCGCACGCTGGAATTCCGCAGCTACTTCAAGATCCCGCGGACGAACACGGCGACCGAGAACTGCGTGGCCCACAACGGCTCGCTGATCCCGGTGCCGGGCCGCGACATCATGGTGCAGGCGTGGTACCAGGGCGGCATCTCGGTCTGGGATTTCACCAACTCGTCCCGGCCCAGGGAACTGGCCTACTGGGAGCGGGGCCCGATCTCGGCGACGCAGTTCGTGAGCGGCGGTTCGTGGTCGGCGTACTGGTACAACGGCTTCATCTACTCCAACGACATCAACAAGGGTGTCGACGTACTGGAGCTGAAGGACATCCGTACCGACCTGGCCAAGCTCTTCAGGACGAACGTGTTCAACGCGCAGACGCAGAAGAACTTCCTGCTGCCGTAATCAGTTGAGTGGGCCGGTCCGGAACCCCTGCGCAGGGGAGCCGGGCCGGTCTCATTTGTTGGTCGGGCTGAAATGCATGTAGTCCTTCAGCGTGTGCCAGCGCCCGCCCCAGTGGAAACCGTTGGTGGTGAAGGCCCGGACGGCACCGGCGGCATGCATCATGCCTCGTCGGTACGCCCACCGCGTCATGAACGTGACCTCGGTGCCCGACTCGACGTAGGTGCCGCGATACATCGGGTTCTGTACCGGGTTGACGTCGATGGCCAGCCCGTACGCGTGCTGTGAAACGGTTTTGGTTCCGGCGATGAGCCGGCAGCTGTATCCCGCGGTCACGGTGCCGTAATCGGTTATGTAGGGCGCGTTGACCGTCATCGGGCTCATCCCCTGGATCCGGAACCGCATCCGGTAGAGCGACAGGAAGACGCTCTGGGTCCGCGCCGCGATCGCCTTGTTGACGACGATGCTGCCGGGGTGGGCGACCCCGTAGAAGTCGATGTACGTCACCCAGACCTTGCGCAGGTCCTCCGGCGGGACCGGGCAGTTCTTCGCGGGGTCCCAGTTGACCTGTCCCGGGGTCACGTTCTCGATCCAGGACCGCCAGCCGGTGAGCGGGCTCAGCGGCTTCGCGAGGTTCAGCACGCCGTCGACGCTGGGCTGGTTGGGCTTGACGATCGCGTTCCACGCGCGCAGTTGCTTCGGGGTGATCCCGTAGAAGTCGGCGATCTTCTTGATCGTCTCGCCGGGCCGCACCACGTGGTAGGGCGGCGTCGCGGCAGCCGGGGACGCGGTGCCGGCGCGGGCCGGTGCGGCGATGCCGAACGGGAGGGCGAGGACGGCCAGGAAGGCGAAGAACTTTTTCATCACGACGACCATTACGCCCCGAAAGACCATGATCAGGTGCGAATTTGGCGAAACCGGTGGACCGGTTTCCGACATCCCCCGTCTGAATGTCGGACCCCGGCCCACCGGTCGAAGAGCCCTTAGCCAGATTGCGCAGAGCGATCGATGCGGTCAACGGCCGAGGGGGTGGTCGAGGGGAAATTGCGGGAAACAGAAGCGGGCGCCGGATTGCTGGACCGGTGCCGGTGGCCCGTGATTGCATCCCCACGATGTCCCAGAAACCGAAGATCAACCTGTCCGATCGCGAGCGTGCGCTGGTCGCCCTGCTGGCTCAGGGGTGTACCGACGTGTCCGCGGCCGAGCAGCTCGGCATCAGTGCGCGCTCGGTGACGAACATTCTGCGTAACCTCATGGATCGCCTCGGAGTGGACAATCGCTTCCAGCTCGGACTTGCTCTCGGGTTCCTCCGCAAGGCCAACGTTCCCGGTCCGTCCGACGGAGGTGAGGGTTGACCGAAACGATGAGAATCGATGGAGTGACGCGTACCCGGGTACCCCTGGGCGCCGCCGTTCCGTCCCTGGTGCGCTGGGGACTGTCCAGCGACGCTGATCTCGTCTTCCGCACCCTGACGACCTTCGGCTCGCGCACCGAGCGCACCCTCGCGGTCGAGCTCGGGCTGCCGGCCCGCCGCACCGCGGAGGCGCTCGCCGAGCTCCGCGAGTGCGGCGCCGCTGTCTCTACCACCGAGGCGCGTGCCATGAGCCGGATCTGGACCTCGCGCCGGCCCGCCGTCGTGGTGGAGCTGCTCCGCTCCCGGCAGCTGCGGCCGATGGACCCGGAGTCGCGCGTCCGCAGCCACCGCGGGATCATGACCGCCCTGCGGACCTCCGGGATCGCCGCTGCCCTCCCCGCGACGACCGTTCCCGGCCTGCCGGGTGACTTCGCCGACGGCATGCGCTATCTGTCCAGCCGGGCGGCGGGCCGGATGCGTCTCGCCGAGGTGGTCGGGCAGGACATCCACGAGCTCTGGACGATGAGCCCCGATCAGTCACCCGACGCCGAGTCGGCCCGGGCGGCCGCGCCGGTGGACGCCGCGCTGCTCGACCGGGGCGTGCGATGCCGTCTGCTGCGCCCGCCGCCCGCCGACGGCGACCGGCTGGACGTCAGCAGTCACCTGGTCAACGGCACGTCCTACCAGTGTTACGACTCCGACGAGGTGCCGCTGCGGATGATCATGGTGGACCGGCGGGTGGCGTTCATCCCGGCCGATCCGCGCGACCTCGAGCGTGGCTATTTCGAGTTCACCGGTCCCGCCGTCGTGGACGCCCTGGCCGGTCTCTTCGACCGGCAGTGGAGCGCCGCCGTCACCCAGCAGCAGGCACTCGTCGCCCCGATCCAGCTCTCGGAACGGGAGCACGCGTTGATCGCCCTGCTCGCGACGGGGCACACGGATCGGACCGCCGCCGATATCCTGACGATCAGTCCTCGTTCGGTCACCAACATGCTGCGCGCGCTGATGGATCGTCTCGGCGTGGAGAACAGGTTCCAGCTCGGTCTCACCCTCGGCGCCCTGCGCGTCGTCACCCCACCGATGAACCCGGAGTCATGATGCGTTCCCGTCTGATCCTCGTCGCCGTCGCGGTTCTCGCCGTGCTGGGCATCGCCTTCGTCGCGACCACCACCTCCCCCGCGCCCGCGCGGGACAAGAGCCCCGTCACCGCCGTACGCTCCGACGACCCCTGGAACTGCCTCACCTGTATGTGAGGGGCGACAGCCGGAAGTAGTCGAGGTTGAAGCCTCCGGTCTCGCAGTGGACGGTGACGAGCTGGTCGCCGGCGGCCAGCTCGACCGTGGTGTGCAGCGACTGGTAGGACGCCCAGCCCCCGGTCGCCGGCACGGTCACCGTGGCGAGAGTGGTGCCGGTGGCGCCGGTCGCGTCGCGGAAGGAGACGGCGTCGACGGCGTCCGTGCCGGAGCCGTTGGCGGCGCGCAGTTCCAGGTCATAACGGCCCGGCTGCGCCACGTCGACCCGGAATTGCAGCCAGTTGCCGGCGGCGGTCCAGCCCACGTTCTTTCCGCCGCTCGCGGAGGCGGTGTTCTCGACGAAGTTCGCGCCGCCGTCCGTCCAGCCGTGCTGGGCGGTGTAGGCCTCGGCTTCAACGCGTACGCCCACGGGAGCCCCGTGCGGTTCCACGGTGACGTGCACCTTCGCCTCGGCCCGCGCACGTCCGTCGGTGGCGTAGAACGTGAGGTCCTGTGATCCCGCCGCGACCGGGGTCAGCGTGACGAGCCCGGTGCCGGCGTCCACGCTCACGCCCGGCGGCAGGTCGACGGCGTAGTAGGAGAGCCCGTGGGTGCCGCGCAACGAGAACGTCGTGGTTCCGTACTGCTGGGCGACGACCTCGGCGGGAGCGGCGAGGACCGGCGGGTGGCTGTGCCCGGTGGGCGGGTTCTGGGTCCAGCGATAGGTGGCGTACGCCCCGGCGGGCACCTCGGCGACGAACGACTTTCCGGCGACGACGACGCGTACGCGAGCGGCGGCCGGGTTGCTGTTACCCACCACGGCGACGTAGGAGTTCCGGTCGCGGAATACGACGTTGCTGATGCCGTGGCCGGGGGTGCCGGACTCTACGCGTACATAATCAGGGGTCAGGTATTTGGCGAACTGGCCCATCGCATAGAGCTCGTTGCGCACCGAGAACGTGCGGGTCGTGGTGTCGACCTTGACCAGGCGATCGGGCCATTTGGTGGTGCGGCCGATCTCGTCCCAGTCCACATTGTTGTCCCGCTTGTCGGTCCAGTGCAGCGTGCCGCCGTCCTGATCCGTGGTCTGCGCCCACATGACATAGGAGCTCGCGTCGAGCCGGAAATAGTCGAGAATTGTCGCCGGGCTCAGATCGCTGGTCTCGGTCAGATGTACAGGCTTGCCGTACTGCTCGTACGCGTCCCGCATGACCTTAGGGTCGCCCCAGTATGGATGAAACGCTATGGCATCGGCCGCGCGCAGGGCCTTAGGGTCATCGAAGATCCGGTAGTAGTTCTTCGTCGCGGTGCTGTTCGGGTCCCGCCAGTCCCAGAAATTGAAGTCGTGCACATAGAGGTCGGTGCCAAGCCGCGCGGCGGCGAGTTCCCGCTTGATCGCGACGGAGAGCTTCTGCTGCTGGGCCACGGTGATGTCCATGGCCGGGTAGACCACGTCCATGCCCGGCTCATTGAGCAGGGTCAGAGCATCGATCCGAATTCCCTGCTTCGCGTACGCCTGCAGGTATTTGACGTAGTACCGCGCGAACACGTCGATGCAGTCGTCGCGCAGTTTGCCGGCCTGGTAGTAGGAGCTCGTGCTCCCGGGCAGCAACGCGACCTCGCCGGTGAACTGGTTGTTCGTCTTCATCCACGCCGGGGCGCTCCAGGCCGAGGCGAAGAACGTGGCCCGCGGGTTGTAGCGCTGGATGAGTTTGACGGTGTCGACGATGTGCAGGTCGAGGTCGCGCTGGATGGAGAAGTGCCGCAGCGGGAAATCGTCGCTCACTCCGGTGGGGAGCTCGTCGTAGGACCAGAACGGCAGGTGCTCGATGAGGTCGGGGCTGCCGATGGTGAGCCGGAAGCGGTCGAGCCCGGCGCCGGTGCGCGGGTCCACGAGCAGCCGGATCGCCCGGTCCCGCTCGGCGGGTGTGAGCTTCCACAGGTTGGACACACTTGTCTCGTCGAGCGAGAAGCCGATCCCCGAGTAGCGCTGCCGTGGCTGGCTCGGGTCCACGACGACCGTGGCGTCGGCGGCGGTGTCGCTGTTCTTGCCGAGCCAGGTCGCCGGCAGCGGCTGCCACGAGGTGTTGCCGGCCGAGTAACTGCCGAGCACCAGCTCACGGCGGTGTGCTTCGGCCGGTGCGGCAGCGGAGGCCGCGGCCAGCACGGTCACCAGGGCAACGGTCAGGGATCGCCTCACGAGGCCTCCTCATTGACATCGACGGACGTCGACATAAAAGAAGACTTACTATCCGGCGCGGTTAAGTCAAGATCTGACTTAACCGAATGGCAATGTGGAGTCCGATGAGTTCAGAGGTCTTCAACGCGATCCGAGCCCGTACCCCGCAGACCGCCGCATTGTTGATCATCGCCGCGCTGCTCGCCGCCGCGGCCGCCGCCGGTCCCTGGTACGCCCTGACCGTCACCACCCGTGCCGCCACCACGGTCGTGGAGTCCGCGCCACCCGAGCAGCGCACCGTCACCCTGCACAGCTCGATCCCGATCAACGGCGACCCGGCCCGGGCCCTCGACGACTTCGCGGGTGTCGCCGGCGCCGCACTGCCCGTCCCCGGTGCCCGTCCGGTGCTCGGCCTGAGCCGCGACAAGCTCGCCTACCGAGCCGACTTCTGCTCGACCGCCCGACTGACCGGTACGTGCCCGCAGCGGGCCGGCGAGGTCGCGATCGGCGCGGCGAACGCGCAACGGCTGAACCTGAAGGTCGGCAGCGAGCTGAGCGAGCCCGTACGCCTGCGCGTCGTCGCCATCTACGAACCGGGCAGCGACACGCTCTACACGTCGGCGGCCACGTTCGCGGATCCGCGTCTCGCCCAGGCGGACGCCACCTACACCGTGCCGCTGCCGGTCGCCGCCGTGCGCGGGGACGACGGCTACGACCTGCGCCGGGTCATTGCCCGCGCCGCCGAGGGCGCGAAGGTCGACAACGCCACGGGCCCCCTGCTCGACGCCGTCGACGACGAGCGGGCCACGATCCGGCGCGGCGTCCTGATCGCCCTCGCGCAGGTGCTGGTGCTCGGCTGGCTGACGGCCGGGCTGGCAGGGCGTTACACCGGGCGCGAGCGTCGGGCCGACGCGGCGCTGCTCAAGCTGCGGGGCGGCACCCAGTTCGGGGTGCTGCGCCTGGCGCTGGGCCAGCATCTGCTGCCGCTGCTCGGCGGGGCGATCGCCGGTGCGCCCCTCGGTGTGCTGGCCGCGTGGCTGCTGTCGGGCGGGGCACCCGTACGAGCGGAGCTGGGTTCAGCACTTGGTCTCGGAGCCGCCGCCGTCGGTGCGGCCATGCTGATCGCCCTGGTGGTGCTCGCGGTGGTCGACCTGGTGCTGGCGCGGGGGCCGGTCGCGGTCCTGCTGCGACGCGTACGCGTGGGGCGCCGCGACTGGCGCGGGGACGTCGCCGACCTGGCGCTGATCGTGGTGGCCGCAGGTGCGGTGGTGCAGGCGCGTTCCAGCAGCCCGGACAGCGGCGTTGGTTCGGTCGCCCCCGCCCTGGTCGCGCTCGCCGTGGGGCTGGTGCTCGCGCGGCTGTTCGGCCTGGTGGCGGATCGCGCCGGCGGGGTGGCACTGCGCGCCGGGCGGCTGCGCTCGGGCCTGACCGCGGTGCAGGTCTCCCGACAGCCCGGCACCGACCGGGTGTTCGCGCTGGCCGTCGTCGCCGTGGCGCTGGCCGCGACCACCGCCGGAGGTTTCGCCGTGGCACGCACCGAGCGGGCCGATCGGGCCGCGCAGGAGCTGGGTGCCGCCCGCGTTCTCACCGTCCAGGCCCCGACCGTGACCAGCCTGCTGTGGGCCGTCCACCGGGCCGACCCCGGCGGGAAGCAGGCGCGGGCCGCCCTGGTCGACCGGTCGGCGAGCCCGCCGCTCGTCCTGGTGGAGAACAACGGCGTCGCCGCTGCGAGCCTGCCGCTGATCACCGGCACGTCGCTGAGCCTGACGGAGCGTAACGGCCGTGCGGTCCCGACCGACCTGACCCTGCTGGTGCAGCACGAGGCCACCGGGCTCATCGCCCGCGTCCGGTTCCCCGCGGCCGCGCCGGGTGAGCACACGGTCGAGGCAGCCGTCCCGGGCTGCACCGCGACGCCGGGCTGCCGCCTGGTCCGGTGGCAGCTGACCAGCCCGTCGACCCCGGACGGTCGTCGCATCCCCGGCACGGTCACCATCCGCAGCCTCGCCCAGCGCGGCCCGGACACCGCGATCGCGGGTGCCGCGCAGCTCGCCGACCCCACCCTGTGGCGGACCGACTTCACCGGCGTCTCGCTGGCGATCGGCACCACGGCCGCCGGGCTGTCCATGACACCCGATCCGGGCCCGAACGGGGTCACGGGCGACTCGGTCTATGCCGCGGACAGCCGGCTCCCGTTGCCGGTCGTGCTGGCCGGCAACGCGCCGAGTGTCTGGCGGCTGGCCGACCCGGCCATCATCGGGATCGGGACCCAACCCCTGCCGGTCCAGGTCACCGGCACCGCACGAAGCCTGCCCGTGGTCGGCGCGAGCGGCATCCTCGCGGATCTGGACGCTGCCCGGCGGGTCGCGGGTGAGTCGGAGTTGCGGGGCGAGGCACAGGTCTGGCTCACCGCGGACGCCGATCCCGGCATCGTCACGGCGCTGCGGGCCGCAGGCGTGACGATCCTGGGCGAGGACACCACCACGGCGCGCGCCGAGCGGTACTCGCGGCAGGGGCTGGCTGCCACCGGACGGTTCGCGCTGTTCACGGTCGTGGTGGCGGTGCTGCTCGCGGCGGCGATGATGGCTGTCGCGGCCGTGGTCGACCGCGGACCGCAGACCGATCGGTTGCGCTCGCTGCGCGCGCAGGGCCTGTCGTCGCGTACGGCGTTCACCATCTCGTACGCCGTCCCAGCCGCCCTCGCCCTCGCATCCGTCCTCGGTGGAGTGATCGCGGCGCAGGTCGCCGTACCCCTCGCCGGTGCCGCGCCCCCGTGGCTGCCCGCGATCCCCGCGGCCCTCGTGGTGTTCGGCCTGACCGCCTGGATCTCCGCCCGGAGCCGCTCATGATCGCGCTGGTGCTGTCCATGGCGTGGAGCCGGCGTGGGCAGGCGTTCACCGTCGCCCTGCTGGCGATGCTCGGCGTGGCCGCAGCCGTGGCCGCACCCGCCTACCTGCGCGCGGCCGACCGTGCCGTGGCCGCCGGTCAGATCGCGACGGCGACCCCCGCCGAGCGCGGCGTCAGGATGAGCACGGTCCAGCAGGACGCCGGCGGCGAGGCCGCCCCGGTCCAGGACGTCACGTTCAACGACGCCGGCCCGGCACTGGTCGACCTGCCCGGCTTCTCCTACGCGTACTCCGCGGAGTACGCGACCATCGGCATCGAGCGCGACGACGAGTTCCGCACCAGGTTCGTCTTCCGCCAGCAGGCCTGCGACCACCTCGTCATGCGCAGCGGGCGGTGCCTGGCGAGCGAAGGCGACATCGTCCTCGGCGAGCACACCGCCGACCGGCTCGGCCTGCGCGCCGGCGACTCGATCACCCTGTCGTACGCCGTCTTCAGCAGCAATCCGGACGTCCGCAAGTACGTGGCCCGGGGCGCACCCAAGAAGTTCTTCGTCGCGGGGATCTACCACGTCGCGGATCCGGGCGACGCCTACTGGGGAACGCACGGCTACTTCGCCGCGGATCCGGGCGGCTGGCCCGGCGAGCCCGCGTTCGTCGGCAACCCCACGATGGTGGCGATGGACCGGGGCAGCGTCCAGCTCTTCATCGACGGGATCGCCGGCCCGGACGCGCTCGACGTGGACGGCCTGCCCGCGCTGCGCTCCGGGCTCGCGTCGCTCCAGCGGGCCATCCAGGCGGCGAACGGCGGGGTCACGCTCAGCACCGCGCTGCCCGACCTGCTCGACCGGATCGACGCGGGCCGCTCGTCGGCCCATCTGATCGTGCCGGTGCTCGCCGTCCCGCTGATCGTGCTCGCGTGCCTGACCATCTTCCTCGCCGTCAGCTCCGGTATGGACGCCCGCCGCCCCGAACTCGCCGTGGTCGCCCTGCGCGGCGCCCGCCGGGGTCAGCGCTGGTGGCTCGCGACCGGCGAGAGCCTGGTGGCGATCGTGGCCGGCGCCGTCGCGGGCTGCTTCGCGGGCCAGCTCCTGGTCAACGCGCTCACCGCCGAACGCTTCCCCGGTCTCGGTGCGGACCCGGGACTGGCCTCCCTCAAGTACGCGCCACTGGCCACGCTGGCCGCCGCCCTCACCGCCGTGATCGCCGCGCAGCGTCACGTCCGCACCCCGGCCGCCACCCTGATTCGTAGCGCCTCCGGAGGCAGCGGCGTGGCGGGCACGATCGTGCTGGACATCGCCCTCGCCCTGCTCGCGGCCGCCGCCGGAACGCAGCTCGCCGTCTCCGGCGGGACGCTGACCGGGGTCGGCACGTTCGCTGCGGCGCTGATCCTGATCGCGCTGTCCCGGCTCGCCGCGTGGGCACTGCTCCCGGCCGCTTCCTGGTACGCCGCCCGTTCCCTGCGCCGTGGCCGGCTCGGCGCCGCCCTCGCCGGATACCACCTCTCCCGGCGGCCCGGCGCGGCCCGGTTGTTCGCCCTCGTCACCGCCGCCGTGGCGATCGCCGGCTATGCGGCCTGCGCCAACGGCACCGCCGCCCGTGATCGCGAGGTCCAGGCGGGCCTCGGCACCGGAGCCGACCGCGTCCTCACCGTCGCCGACGTCACCCGTCGACAACTGCTCACCGCGGTGCGGACGGCTGACCCCTCGGGGGCGTACGCCATGGCAGTGATGTCCTTCCCGGACACGCCCGCCCTCGCGGTCGACACCACCCGCCTCGCCACCGTCCCCACCTGGCCGGCCGGCGCCCCGGCCCCGAAGACGGTCGCCGCTGCCCTGCACCCGCAGTCCGCCCCGCCGATCACCCTGACCGGCGCCGACGTGGTTCTAGAGGTCACCGCCGCCGGCTTCCCCGCCGGCCAGAGCCCCCGGCTGAGCGTGACGTTCGACGACTCGGTGGTGACGGTCGGCAGCATGCTCCCGGGCCGGCACACCTACCGCGAACGGGTCTCGGCGTGCACCGACGGCTGCCGGCTCAGCGTCATGAAGATCGTCGGCAGCTACGGCACCCTCGACACCGCGGGCACGCTGACGGTGAAGCTCCCCGGGGTCAGCGCCCTCGGACCGTGGCGCAGTTCCGAGGGCGGCTCGGTGACCGTCGGCGCGGACAGCCTGCGGATCGGTGTGCAGGGTCTGGCGGGTCTGCCGAACGGCGTACGGATCCGGCCCGCCGACACGCCCTACCCGCTACCGGTCGCCGTCGCGGGCCGGTCGCCCGGCCCGACCCTGCCCGGTCTCGACGGCAACACCTTCCCGATCACGCCCCGGGCCACGCTGCCGGTGATCCCCGGCCTCGGCGCGACGGGGACGCTGACCGACCTCGAATACGCCGACCGGCTGGCCGTCGACCCGGACACCACGGCCAGGGCGCAGGTCTGGCTCTCCGCCTCGGCGCCGGCCGGCATCAAGGCCGAACTGCAGGACGCGGGAATCGCCGTCACCGCCGACATCCGCCAATCAGAGGTACGCACCCAGCTCGGCAACGAGGGCCCGGCGGTCGCTCTCGAGTTCGCGCTCCTCGCGGGGATCCTGGCCGCTCTGCTCGCGGCGGGCGCGCTGATCCTCGGCAGCACGGTCGACCGGGCTGATCTTGCGGCGCTGCGGGTGCAGGGGCTGAGCCGTGCCGGATTGCGGGCGGTGACGCTCTGGGCGTACCCACTGCTTGTTGTGGCCGCAGTCCTGACCGGGACCGGCATCGCCCTGCTGACCTGGCAGCTGACCGGCTGGGCCCTCCCGCTCGCGGAGTCGGCCTTCCCGCTCCCGCACTGGCCCGGATTTACGGTGGTCGCGCTGACAGCTCTCGCGGCCGGCCTGCTCCTGACCGCCACGGCCGCCCTGACCAGCAGAAGACGAAACGCCTGAGGCGGAATGGCAGGTGCATTCGGACTGCCATCGCGACTGTGAAGCTGGTCTATGAGTCCTGCGGCCAGGTTATCGTCGCAGCATTGGTTCAAGGGTGGGGTGGCGCGCAGGAAGGTGACGATCAATGCTGGTTCTGATAGCTACGGTCGTCGGAGTGATCGGTGTCCTGGCGTCCCTGGCTTTCAACGGCTGGCAGGCCACGCAGCTCCTGAAGCAACTGCGGCTGCAATGGTCCATGGCGGGATTGAGCGGTACGCATCAACCGATAGAGCTGCTCCATGGAATTCTGCGATTCTTCTACGAGGATCCCTCCTTGCGGCCATATTTCTACGAGGGTAAGGCGCTGCCTGCCGTGGGCGATCGACGGTCGCAGGTCCTGGCCGTCGGCGAGATGTTGGGGGATGTGCTCGAAGTCGGACTGTTTCACAGCAGGGAGATCGAGGCGGCAGCTAATCATGAGGATTGGCTGGATTATGCGACGTTCCTGATGGAGAACAGCCCCACTCTCGATCACCTGGCTCGCGCTCACCCGCGGTGGTACCCATTGCTGGTTCCCCTTCTTCGTGACGTGCCGAAAGACCTCAGCGGCCCCGAAGGTGTGCAGGTCGGCGCGGAGACGTGATGCGCCGCTCAGCGCGGTTCGACGAGGCCTTTGTCGTAGGCGAAGATGACGGCCTGGATGCGGTCGCGGGCCTCGATCTTGGACAGGACGCGGCCGACGTGTTTCTTCACCGTCGACTCGGTCAGGACGAAGTGCTGGGCGATCTCGGTGTTGGTCCAGCCCTGGCCGATAGCGACCAGCACCTCGAGTTCGCGTTCGCTGAGCGATTCCAGGCCTTGGCCGGCCGGTGCCGGCTTGCTCTTTGTGTACGCGTCCATCAGCCGGCGGGTGAGGCTCGGCGCGACCACGGCGTCGCCGGTCGCCACGGCTCGGATGCCGGCGAGGAGTTCGTCGGGGCGGGCGTCCTTGAGCAGGAATCCGCTGGCGCCCGCGCGCAGGCCCGCGTACACATATTCGTCCAGGTCGAAGGTGGTGAGGATGAGGACCCGGGTGCGGTCACCGGCGGCGGTGATGTGGCGGGTGGCCTCGATGCCGTCCATGCCGGGCATGCGGACGTCCATCAGCACCACGTCGGGCCGGAGCTCGGCGGTCATCCGGACGGCCTCGGCGCCGTTGCCGGCCTCGCCGACGGGGTCCATGCCGGCCGTGCCCTCCAGCAGCATCCGGAAGCCCATCCGCTGCAACGGCTGGTCGTCGGCGATCAGGACGGTCGTCATCGGTCCTCCGGGGCGGGGCGGTTGTGCAGCACCACGTCGACCAGCCAGCCACCCTGGTCACGGGGACCGGCGACGACCTCGCCGCCGTAGAGACCCGCGCGTTCGCGGATCCCGACCAGGCCGTGGCCCGGTTCGCCGGCCGGCCCCTGGGGGTACGCCGACCCGGTGTCCGTCACGCTGATCCGCACCGAGCCATTGTCCTCGTCGACCAGGACCGTCGCCGAGGTGTCCGTGCCCGCGTGCTTGAGGGTGTTGGTCAGCGCCTCCTGGACGATGCGGTAGATCGTCAGCTGGACGCCGCCGCCGAGGTCGCGCACGTCGCCGGAGGTGCGGTAGCTGATCGCGGGGCCGGCCGCACGCACCCGGGCGATCAGGTCGTCCAGGTCGGCGAGGCCGGGTTGCGGGCTCAGGCCGTCCTCGTCGGTGGGCTCGCTGCGCAGCACGCCGAGCACCCGGCGCAGCTCGCCCAGCGCCTGCCGGCCGGTCTCGCCGATCAGCCGCAGCGGCTCGCCCGAGCGTTCACCGCGGCTCTCCGCGAGCACCGCCGCGCCGTCCGCGAGCCCGATCATGACCGCGAGGTTGTGCCCCACGATGTCGTGCATCTCCCGGGCCACGCGGGAGCGCTCGGTCGCGGTGGTGAGCCGGATCCGCTGATCGCGTTCGACCTCCAGCCGCGTTGCCCGATCCTCCAGGGCTGTCAGGTACGCACCCCTCGTCCGCACCACCAGACCCAGCGACGCCGCCGCGGTGGTGGTCCCGAGCAGCAGGAACAGGCCGACCAGCCCCCGCTCGAACGGCACGAACCGCAGGACCGCGAGGCAGAGATCGAGGGCCAGGACGCCGTACGCCCACGCCAGGGCCCGTAATGATCCGTACGCGGCGACGCTGTAGATCCCGATGAGCAGGCTGATCCCGGACTGGAGCCACACCCCGAGCCCGAACTGCACCAGCGACACCGCCACGATGGCCCCGAACGCCGTGACGGGCCGGCGCCGGCGCCACCACAGCGGCAGGATCATCCCGGCGGTCAGCGCGATCAGCGCCCACACCGGCAGGTCGGCCTTGCCGAGTTCGCCGAACGGGCCCTGGTCCCGGCCCCCGGCCACCAGGTCGTGCACGCTCGCACCGGTGACCAGGAGCATCAGGGCGAGGTCCAGCGCCCACGGCCGTCGCTCGTCGGCGCGTTTCAGCCAGCCCTGGGCAGCCAGCAGCCGGGCCTGTGCGTTCGTCGCGGCGGAATCGCTCATCGGGACCATTGTCGCGGCTCCGGACTCAGACGTCAGTCTTGACCAGCCGATAGGCCGCCCCGGCGAGGGCGACCGCGACCCAGCCGGCGAAGACCGCCAGACCCGTCCACGGCCCGAGCGAACCCGACGACTCGTGCAGGGCCATGACCGCACCACCGGCGTTGCTGGGCAGGTAGGGCGTGATGTTGTCGGCCCACGAGTCGGGCAGCAGACCGGTCAGGCCGGGGACGATGAGCAGCAGCCCGACGAGCACCGCGATGCCACCGGCGCTGGACCGCAGCAGCATCCCGAGCGCGACCCCGAAGACACCGACCAGCCCGAGGTAGAGACCCGCGCCGATCAGGCTGCGCAGCACCCCGTCGCCACCGATGCCCAGCGCGATCGCCTCGCCGCTGATCAGGGGAGAACCGAGGACGAAGGCGAGCACGGCACCGATGGCGGTGACCAGGAACGCGACCACGCCGAAGATCAGGGTTTTGGCCCAGATCAGCGGCAGTCGCGTAGGGATCGCGGCGATGGTCGCCCGGATCAGGCCCGTCGAGTATTCGCCGGCGGCGATCAGCACGCCGAGGACGCCGACGGCGAGCGACGCGAACGTCGAACCGGCCAGCGCCAGACCGACCGCGTTCGAGGCATCCGTGCCGGGCGGCCCGGGCGCCTCGGCCGCACCGGGGGTGAAGGTCAGGGCGGCGATCACCCCGATCGCCACGAGCAGCAGCAGGGAGACGCCCAGCGTGATCCAGCTGGAACGCAGCGACCAGAACTTGGTCCATTCCCCGGCGACCACACCGCGGAAGGTGAGGCGGTAGCGGACCGGGGTGGCAGCGTGGGTGGCCATCAGGCGGCGACCTTTCCGTACTCGACGGCGTCCCGGGTGAGCTCCATGAACGCCTCCTCCAGGGACACGGCGCGGGAGCTCAGCTCGTACAGCGGGATGTTGTTCCGGTTGGCGATCTCCCCGACCTCGCGGGCGCTGAGCCCGGAGACCTCGAGCTCGCCGTCGGCGCTGGACGCCACGCTGACCCCGGGGCCGGCCAGCACCTGCCGCAGCCGCTCGGCCGCATCGCTGCCCACCCGGATCCCGGCACCGATCCCGGCCTCCTGCACGAGCGCCTCGACGCTCGTGTCGGCCAGCAGTCTGCCCCGGCCGATGACCACCAGATGATCGGCGATCAGCGCGGTCTCACTCATGAGGTGCGAGGAGAGCATCACCGTACGGCCCTCGGCGGCCAGCCCGGAGAGCAAATTGCGCACCCAGAGCACCCCCTCCGGGTCCAACCCGTTGACCGGCTCGTCGAGCATGACCACGGCCGGGTCCCCGAGCAGCGCCGCCGCGATCCCCAGCCGCTGCCCCATCCCGAGGGAGAACGCCCCGACCCGCTTGCGGGCGACAGAGGTCAGACCCGCCAGCTCGATGACCTCGTCCACCCGGCGACGCGGGATACCGTTCGTCTGGGCCAGACCCCACAGATGGCTGTACGCACTCCGCCCGGGATGCACCGACTTGGCCTCCAGCAGCGCCCCGATCTCGTGCAGCGGCGCGGCATGCTCGGCGTACCGCTTCCCGTTCACGGTCACGGACCCGCTCGTGGGCGCGTCCAAGCCGATGATCATGCGCATGGTGGTCGACTTCCCGGCGCCGTTGGGCCCGAGAAAACCGGTCACCTGCCCCGGTTTCGCGGTGAAGTCGAGCGCGTCGACCACGGTCTTCGTGCCGTACCGCTTCGTAACCTGCCGCACTTCGATCACAGTGCCGCCTCCCTCGTTCGATCCTGGGATCAACGCTAGGGAGGCGCACCGCCCGAACCTTGGTACCGCGGGAGGCAATCCGCAGGATCAGTGGTACCGGGGTACCACTGACTTTCTCAGGGCTTCCGGAGTGCCATGAGGGCCGCTCGTGCCCGGAGCTGGCCGGGGACGAGTTCGCCGCCGGCGCGGGCCTTGTCGAGGGCCGCGGTCCACCAGGTCAGGTCGTCGAGCATGATCTTCAGGGCGGCGCTGGTCATCGGGTTGACCGGCTGGCCCTGGTCGTCGAACGCGTCGTTGACGAACGGCAGCACGGTGGCGTTGCGCAGGGGGACGGCCTCGGTCTCGACGAACATCTGGGCCAGGTGCTCGATGGAGCGGATGCCGCCGCCGATGCCGGCGCTGTAGCCGACCGTGGCGACGGGCTTGTTACGGAAGCCGAAGGACAGCCACACGCTGTCGATCGCGTTCTTCAGCACGGCCGGGACGCTGTGGTTGTACTCCGGGGTGACGATGAGGAACGCGTCCGACTCTTTCACCTTCTTGTTCCAGGCGCGCACGAGCGGGTCGGAGTAGGTCGGGTCGGTGATGTCGCCGAGGGTGCCCGGGTGCTCGCCGAAGATCGGCAGCGGCCATTCGCGCAGGTCGGCCAGCTCCACGTCGAAGCCCTCCTGGGCCTGCGCCTGGGCCAGGACCCATGGCACCACCCGGTCGGCCGCGCGGGTGGGGCGGGTGCTGCCGACGATTACCAGAAGCTTCGCCATCGGAGTTCTCCTCAGTTGGAACGACAAGTAGTTAACGCAGCATACTGTACGCGGCATTAACTGTCTGTGGCATGTAATGTATACCTCGTGGAGGAACTCGCACACGACTGCGCCGTGGACATCGACGGGCCTGTCGAGGACCTCGCCGCCGGTCTGATCCAGCTCACCCGGCTGATCCGCGGGATCTACCGGCGCACGGCCGAGCGCCACCACCTGACCCCCGTCCAGGCGAAGCTCCTCTGCGGCCTGCTGGACGGCCCACGCGGCATGGCGGTGCTGGCGCAGACGTTCGGCGTGGAGAAGGCCGCCCTCACCGGCCTCATGGATCGCACCGAGAAACTCGGGCTCGCCCAGCGCTCACCCGTCCCCGGCGACCGCCGCGCCCTCCAGGCCACCCTCACGGACGCCGGCCGCGCCGCGGCCCAGGCCTTCAACGCCGACGTCACCGCCGAAATGGGCAAACTGACCGAGCACCTCGGCCCCGACACCAGCGAGCAACTCCGCGCCACGGTGACGGACATCCTGGAGCGACACCGGGCCCACTCCGCCTAGACAGCGAGCAGGGCCGGAGCTCGTGAGCTCCGGCCCTGCCTCAGTTACCGGTGGATCAGAACTTCTTGTTGAGGACGAAGGCCCAGTAGATGAGCGTCGTCGACTGTGCCTGGGTCAGGGCCGGCTTCTTGCCGATGCTGGAGAGCAGGACCTTGGCGATGTAGATCAGGAACTGGTGCTTGTTGAGGGTGGTGTCGAAGTCCTTGAGGGACGCGGCACTCGCGGTGGGCAGGTACTGGTGGGTGAGCTGGATCAGCCAGGCGACCGTGGGCTCGACCGTGTAGGTGACGGTGACCGGGGCGGCCTTGTTGCCGGCCTTGTCGACGCCGCCGGCGCAGAGGATCGTGTGCAGGCCCTTGTCGTTGGTGGTGTGGGTGATGGTGGCATCGGTGGCGATGCCCGAGCCGGTGTCGGTGGTGCGGCAGGACACGGCCGGGGTGGCCTCGGCGCCGTAGGCGGTGCCGCTTGCGGCGCCCAGGATCGTGGTGACCGGGGCGGTCTTGTCGACGTTCAGGCTGACCGTGGTGGTGGTGCTGTTGCCGGCCTTGTCGGTGGCGATGCCCGGGACGCTGATCTGTGCGCCTTCGGTGGTGACGGTGACGTCGGCGGGGCAGGTGGCGACCGCGGAGCCGTCGTCCGTGCAGGTGAACTTCACGGTCGGGGCGGCGGTGTACCAGCCGGCGTCGTTCTTCGTGCCGTCGACCGTCGCCTTGATCTGCGGGCCGACCAGGTCGACGCTGACCGTGACGCCGGCGGTGGTGGCGTTGCCGGCCTTGTCGACCGCCGTGCCGGTGACCCGCTGGTTGGCGCCGTCCTGGGTGACCGTCGCGTCGGACGGGCAGGTGGCCAGGCCGGAGCCCGTGTCGGTGCAGGTGAAGTGGACGGTCGGGGCCTTCTTGAACCAGCCGTCTGTGGTGGCGTCGCCGACGATCGCGGCGGTGATGGCCGGCGCGGTCTGGTCGACGTTGACGGTGGCGGACGCGGTGGCGGTGTTGCCGGCGGCGTCGACCGCGGTGCCCAGGATCAGCTTGGCGGCGGTGTCGGCGGTGACCGGCACGTCGGCGGGGCAGTCGGCGATGCCGGCGCCACCGTCGTCGGTGCAGGTGAAGTGGACGGTCGGCGCGGTCTTGTACCAGCCGTCGGCGTTGGCGTCGCCCGACACCGTGGCGGTGATGACCGGCGCGGTCTGGTCGACGCTCACCTTGACGGTGGTGGTGGCCGAGTTGCCGGCCGCGTCGAACGTGGTGCCGGTGACGGCCTGGCCGACGCCGTCGGTGAGGACCGTGCTGTCGGCCGGGCAGCTGGCGATGCCGGAGCCGCCGTCGTCGGTGCAGGTGAAGTGGACGGTCGGGGCGGACTTGTACCAGCCCTTGTCGTTGGCGTCACCGATGATCGACGCGGTGATGACCGGGCGGGCCTGGTCGAGGTTGAGCTCGACCGTGGCGGTGGCGGTGTTGCCGGCGACGTCGGTGGCGGTGCCGACGACCTTGCGGCCCGAGTTGTCCATGTTCAGCACCCGGTCGGCAGGGCAGTCGGCGATGCCGGAGCCCACGTCGGTGCAGGTGAAGTGGACGGTCGGGGCGATCTTGTACCAGCCGTCGGCGTTCGGCTCACCGATGATGGTGGCCTTGATGACCGGGGCGGCCTGGTCGATGTTCAGCGTGACCGTGGCGGTCGCCGTGTTGCCACCCTTGTCGGCCGCGGTGCCGGTGACCTTCTGGGCGATCGCGTTGAGCGTGACCGGGGTGTCGGCCGGGCAGGTCGCCAGGGCCAGGTTGTCGGCGCAGGTGTAGTGGATGGTCGGCGCCGAGGTGTACCAGCCGGCCGCGTTCTTCGTGCCGATGACCGTCGCCGAGATGGTCGGCGCGATCTGGTCGACGCTCAGCATCAGCGTGGTGGTCGTGGTGTTGCCGGCGGTGTCCACGGCGGTGCCGCTGAACCGCTGCAGCAGGCCGTCCTTGTCAGCGGTGATGTCGTCGGGGCACTTGGCCACGCCGCCCTCGTCGGTGCAGGTGAAGTGCACGGTGACCGGCGTCTTGAACCAGCCGCCGCTCGGCTTGGCGGACAGCGTCGTGGTGATGGTCGGCGGGGTGCGGTCCGCGCCGGAGCTGACCGTCGTGGTCGTGGTGGTCTGCGTCGGGTCCGGCGCCGGGGAAGAGGCGTCGGTGGCCGGCGTGCTCGCCGTGGGGGCCGGCGTCGGCGTCGCGACCGGGACCTGCGCGGTCCAGATCGGTACGGAACCGGTAGCCGCGCCGCTGCCGCCGTTCGCGTTGTACGCCTTGACCTCGATGATCCAGCTCTTGGCGGTGTCGAGCTTGAGCGTCCCGGACGTGGCGGACGCGTCCACCTTCAGCGAGCCGGTGATCTTGGACTCGCCATAGTTGACCAGGTAGTACGTCGGGGCCGGCCCGGTGGTCGGAGCGGTCCAGACGACCTCGACCGTGCCCGGCGTGTCCGCGCGGCGCTGCACGACCAGGTCGGTCGGGTTCGACGGCTTGAACGCGCTCATCGACGCCTTGGCGGTCAGACAGGAACCGAAGTCGTTGATCGCGGTGAGCGAGAGGCTGTAGGTCTTGGAGGCGTCGATGTTCTCGTACCGGAACGACGTGTCGAGGCTGGTCGTGTCGACCAGGACGACGTTGTCGGCGGTGCGGGTGAAGACGACGTGGTAACCGGTCACCGGGCTGTAGCCGGGGGAGGACGGGGTCTTCCACGACGCGGTGGCCGTGGTGCCGTCGTCCTCGCGGCCGGTGACCATGCCCGAGACGTAACCGGGAGCGAGCGGCTTGAGCGTCCAGTTGCTCGTGAGGGCCGTGTTGCCCGCGGCGTCGGCGGCGCCCACCTTGATCTTGTAGGTGGTGCACTGGTTGGGTGCGGCGACCGCGTACGACAGCGACGTCGACGGCACGCTGATCACCGTCTCGACATCGTCGGCCAGCACGTCGACGACGTAGTGGTCGGCGTCGGCGACGGCCTTCCACGCCACGTTGATCTGGTGCACGTCGTCGGCCGCGCGGGCCACGCTCCAGCTCTTCGGTGCGGCAGGAGCTGCAAGTGCCGCCATGGGCGTACCGACGGCGGTCGCCGCCACGCCCACCGTTGCGGCGCCCACCAGGGTGAGCAAACGCCTCATGTTCATCTGGCCTCATCTCGTTCGAGCAATTCGACTGGTAGATCGGCCCGCTGTCTCAAGCCGGTCTCAAGCCGTGTTCTGGGAAAGATCAGGAGTGCGCGGAGCTCTTGAGTGCCGGTAGCTGGTCGCTGACGACGGCGACCGGGAGGGTGAACCAGATCCGGGCGCCGCCGCGGAAACCCGGGTCGGCGCCGATGGTGCCGCCGAGCCGTTCCACGATCCGCCGGCAGATGGTCAGGCCCAGACCGGTCCCCGGGTACGCGTCCGGATGCGCCCGGTGCAGCTCCCCGAAGATCGCCTCGTGCTGCCCGTCCGGGATCCCGACACCGTGGTCGGTCACCTCGACCCGCACCATGGCGTCCTCGCCCACCTCGGCCACGATGTGTACGCGCGCCGGCTCCCCGGGCCGCACGTACTTCACCGCGTTGCCGATCAGGTTCTCCATCAGCCGCCGCAGCATGCCGTGGTCGCCCTGGACCGGGGGCAGCGGTTCGCGGGTGATGTCCGGTACCGGTCGCGGACCGACGCCCGGGCGGGGCAGCTCCATGGCGCGATCGGCGATCACGTCGTCCACCAGCGCGGTCAGGTCGATCGCCGTCAGGTGCAGGCCGGCCCCGCGTACGGTGGAGTATGCGAGCACGTCGTCGATCAGCCGCGTCATCCGGTCGGTGCCCCGGTTGATCTCCGCCACGAAGTCGTCGTAGTCGTCCGGGCGCGGGTAACCGACGTCGAGATGGGTGAGCAGCTGGGCGTACCCGCAGATGCCCGCGAGGGGCGCCTTCAGGTCGTGGCTGATCTCCCGGGAGAAGGCCTCGAGGTCGGCGACGGAGCGGCTGAGCTCGCGCACGGTGCGCTCGAGCTCGGCGTTGCGCTGCCGCTCGCGTGCCAGTTCGGCGTGCACGTCCGTGGCGGCGGCCGGCGTCTCAAAGTTGTGCGGCACGCTGTGCTCCTTCGTCCCCGGCGAGGTAGCCGGCCATCACGCGGACCGTTCCGGCCACCGCGTTCTCCACGCTCTCGACCAGACCGGCCAGCTCTTCCTCGCTGGTACCGGCGATCGCGTTCCGTTCGATCAGTGCGCACGCCTCGGCGAGCGGGTCCGCCCCCAGCAGCGCGCTGGACGATTTGAGCGTG
This sequence comes from Winogradskya consettensis, assembly GCF_018332715.1. Classification (GTDB taxonomy): domain Bacteria; phylum Actinomycetota; class Actinomycetes; order Mycobacteriales; family Micromonosporaceae; genus Actinoplanes; species Actinoplanes consettensis. Next base: position 137,385 of record NZ_BOQP01000003.1, read on the forward strand.
TGCGCGGTGGCGCGCAACGCGTCGTGGTCCCGGTTGCGCAGCGCGTCGGCCAGCGCCGTGCGCCGCCCGTCGAGCTGTGCGAGGAAGGTGTTCACGGTGATCTCGACCAGTGCCCGGTCCTCGAGCTGCTGCTCGAGTTCGTGCAGCTTGCTGAGGTCGACCGGGTCCGCCTGGGCTTCTTCCTCGGGTTTCGTGAGGTAGGGCTCCAGCGCCGCCCGCAGATCGGGCAGCGTGATCGGCTTGCTGAGGTGGCCGTCCATCCCGGCGGCGAGACAGCGTTCCTTGTCGCCCTGCAGCGCCGTCGCGGTGAGCGCCAGGATCGGCGTCAGCGAGCCGGCACCGCGGATCTGCCGGGTGGCTTCCAGCCCGTCCATCCGCGGCATCTGAAGATCCATCAGGACCACGTCGTACGCCGTCCCGCCCAGCACCTTCTCCGCGGCCTCGGCGCCGTCGGCCGCGGTGTCGCACTCGACACCGAGCAGCTGGATCATCCGCTTGAACACGGTCCGGTTGACGTCGTTGTCCTCGGCGAGCAGCACCCGGCCGCCGTCGAGCTTCGGGACGGTGACGGGTGCGCCGCGTACGCCGGTGCGTTCCTGGTTGAGCGTCGCGACCAGCCGGGCCAGCACCAGGGGCGCGGTGAGCACACCGGGTTTACGGACCAGGCCGGTGCGCGGGTCGGTGGTGCTGATCATCAGCGCGCGCCCGTTCGGGCCGAGCGCCCTGGAGACCAGCTCGGCCCGGTCCACCGCTTCAGGGTCGTGCGCGTCGTCGCACCAGATCACGGTGTCCACTCCGGACACGCCCGCGGTGACCTCGGCGAAACGGGCCGGCGTGGGTTCGGCACCCGCACCGATCAGCATCCAGAGCATCGCCTGCTCGGACCGGGGCGAAGGGGCGACGACCGCCACCCTGCGCCGGGCCAGCGGTGTCGGCGCCGGCCGGCCGGGCTGCTCCTGCACCGGCTCGTAGGGCAGTCGGATCCGGAACTGGGAGCCCTCACCCGGCTGGGAGAGCACGTCGATGGTGCCGCCCATGCAGGCGACCAGCCGGGCGGCGAGCGCGAGCCCGAGCCCGGCGCCCTCGTGCCGGCGGTTCGCCGACGAGTCGGCCTGCACGAACGGCGCGAAGATCCGCTTGCGGTCCGGTTCGCCGATACCGGGGCCGGTATCGGCGACCGTGATCAGGTACGCGTCCGAGCCGTCACGCGCGGCGGTGACCACGACCTCGCCGGAGTCGGTGAACTTGACGGCGTTGCCGACCACGCAGGTCAGCACCTGGCGGAGCCGGTCCACGTCGCCGATCACCGCCGCGGGGAGGTCCGGCGCGGGCGTGGCGAGCAGCAGGATCCGCTTGCTGCGGGCCTCCTGCTGGAGCGGTTCGATGATGCCTTCGAGCAGCGGGCGCAGCGGCACCGGCCCGCGCTCGACCTCCAGGCTGCCGGTCTCGAGCCGGGCCAGGTCGAGCAGGTCGTCGGTGAGCGTCTTCAGCGCGTGGACCGAGCGGTGCACGTTGTCGACGACCTCGCGGACGTCCTGCTGCAGGTGCTGGGCACGCAGCAGATCCATCGTGGCGACGACGGTGGTGACCGGGGTCCGGATCTCGTGCCCGAGCAGGGCCAGGAACTGCGACTTGGCCTCGGCCGCTCCGTCGCCCTCCGAGCGTGACTGCTCCACGCTCACGAGCCGACGTGGAGAACCGCAGTCACTCTCCAGGTACGCGACCCGCAGCGTGCCCCCGTCGCACTTGCAGGGCAGCTCGGTGGCCGGGTCCACGCGGGTCATCGTCCGGACCGCGGACAACAGCTCCTCGTGGGCCGGGCAGCTTCCCGGTGCCGTGGCCAGCACGGTGCCCTCGGGGGACAACGGTGGCGCCCATCTGCCGTTGGCGACCAGGACACGGCCATCCGTGTCCACGATCGCCGCCGGCCCGGGCAACGCCTCGACCAGCGTGCGTGCCGCAAATCCCATGCGCTGACCTCTCGGGGAGCAGGTCCTTCGGGGGAAGGTCCGTGCCATGAGACTCGGGCGTCCCGGTCAGCGACTGAGGCAGCTTCAGGTAGCGAGTTGGTTGCATTCGGTAAACCTCAAGCCGTGGCCGTCCCCGCCGATGGGTGAGTCATGCAGACCCGGCACCGTCATCGCCGCCGGCTCGCGCTGACGGCGCTGGCCGACCGGATCTGGCGGCTGCCCCTGGGCCTGGCGGCGGCGACGTTCGCCATCTGCGGGCCCGCGCATGCGCTCGGGCACACCGACTTCGTCTACTACGCGGTCCTGATCGGCCTCGCGCTGAGCGGTTTCGCGCTGCCGTTCGGCCTCATCGGCCTCCGCCATCAGCCCGCCGATCCTCCCGGAGGAACTGCTCGATGACCCACGCCGTTCGCACCCCTGACGGCGTCGCGGCACCCCCGCGGCGTGGCCCGCACCGGTCGCTGAACGCCCTGCGTACGGTCGCTGCGGTCCTTGTGGTCATCTACCACCTGCGGACGTTGCTGTTCGTGCCGGAGGCCGACGGTCCGCTCAACGAGATCCTCTACACGGTGACCGGGCTCGGACCCGCCGCAGTGGTCGTCTTCTTCGTGCTGAGCGGCTACTGGGTCGGCGGCAGCGTGCTCTCCGGCTTCCGCCAGGACCGTTTCCGCTGGTCGACCTATGTCACCGCGCGGCTGAGCCGGCTCTGGATCGTGCTGGTCCCGGCGATCGTTCTCACCGCGCTGCTGGACCACCTCGGCCTCGCGCTGCTGCCGCACACGTCCATCTACCTGGGCGACATCGCCTACCACCACACGGTGCCGGCGGGTGACCTGGCCGGACGCCTCGACGCCGGCACCGCGCTGGGCAACCTGGCTTTCCTGCAGACCATCGCGCTTCCGACGTACGGGACAAATGCCTCACTGTGGTCGCTTGCGTACGAGGCCGCGTTCTACGCGATCTTCCCGCTCGCTCTGTATGCGTGGAAGGGCCACGGACTCGGCCCGCGCGTGTTCAACGGCGCCCTCGCCGTCGCCATCTGCGTCCTGGTGGGACCGAAGGTGCTCATGTACCTGCCGGTGTGGCTGATGGGGGCGGCGGTGGCCATGTTCCGTACGCGGATCGGCGCCTTCCTCGACGCCCGCAGCGCCGCACACCTGGCCACGGCCCGCGCCGTCGCCGTCGTCCTGGTCGCGGGCGCGATGGCCGCCACCCATGCGAGCTACAGCGGACGCAACGTGCTGTTGCTCGCCGGCACGACCACGCTGCTGCTGATCGTCCTCGTCCGCGACGTCGCCTGGTCCGGGCTGCCGGGGCGTGTGCTCACCGCGGTCTCCGCGTACGCCGAATCGTCGTACTCCCTCTACGCGATCCACCTCCCGATCGCCGCGATGACCGCCGCCCTCCTCACCCCGGCCGTCACGAACCGCTGGGCCCCGACACCGGCGCACTGGCTGAGCCTGCTCGCGCTCACCGCCGTACTGATCGCCCTCGGCTGGGCCTTCGCCTGGTGCACCGAACGCCACACCGACCGCCTCCGCAAAGCCGCCGACCGCTTCATCCGGTCCGGCACCCACCGCGCCCGCGTCCAGGGCCCGTCATAGGAGAAGCATTTGCCGAAGTCCCCCCGCTCCGCCGTTCTAGGTATGGCACTGCTTTCCACCCTTGCCACCCAGGTGGTCTTCACCTCCGCCGGCCAGGCCGCAACCCCCGCGGCCGCCGGTTACTCGCTCGCCCCGGCCTTCGGCGACCCGACGCTGACCGCCGCGGACTGCGCGGCCGACCCGTCATGTGTCGTGGCCGCGGTGCCTCGTGGGAACGGGCTGGACGACTGGTCCGCCCTGATGGCGTCGATCGTGTCGGCGGCGGGTAGGGCGACCTCGGCCCAGCCGTCGACCGTCTTCCTGCCTGCCGGTGTCTACTCGCTGACCAGGCCGCTGCGCCTGCCCCCGAACGTCAACCTGCGGGGCAGCGGGATGACCGCGACCACGCTGACGATCGCCGCGGGAAGCCACGCCAACTTCAACTACTCCTTCCTCGTACGCCCGGACGACACCACCGTCGCGAACAGCACCAACCTCGTCTCCGATCTCGCGGTGAACGGAAACTGCAAGGTCGGCGCGGGCCTCACCAGCGACGCGGTGCCTCCCTCGGTGACCTGTGACCACGGCGCGGGCGACAGCGCGGGCGGCGGCATCAAGACCGGTGACCGGTGGACCGTCGAGCACGTCCGCTTCACCAACCTCGAGTACTTCAAGCTGTGGGTGAACAGCACCACCGGCGTACGGACCCTGGACAACCGGTTCGACAACCTGGGCGGTTCGGGCTCGGGTGCCGAGGACAACATCGGTGGAGGTGGCTTCGCGAGCGACACGGTGGTGACCGGCAATCAGTTCGACGCCACCGAGCGCGGCAACAGCCTCGACTTCACGAACGCGCGGGGGCTCACGTTCACGCGCAACGTCGTCTACACCGACCCGGCGATGCTCACCCGCTACGACCGGGACGACAACGGCTCGCTCTACCTCGAGGCGGTGACCGACTCCACGATCACGGACAACGTCTTCAACGGTGGCCACATCGTGCTCAAGAGCAACGCCGGTTACACGCCCACCGGCAACAACAAGAACGTCACCAACCCGGCCCGGATCGTCGTACGCGGCAACCGCATCACCGGCTCCTACGGCGCGGGCATCACCGTGACCTACACCGACTACCTCGACGCCGACGGCACCACCGGCCGCGTCGACGGCGCGGTGGACGCCTCGGACACCACCAACCACACGCTCTGGTCGGGCGGCGGCAACGTCATCTCCGACAACGTGATCGACAGTCCCGCGGAGTCCGGTGTGCTGGTCTACGGCTGCTACGAGGCGGCCAAGAGCGTGGCCGACACGATCGCAGGGAACACGGTCAGCAACGCGGGCACGGATGGCTCCAGCAGCTACAGCACGGGTTGCGGCACGTTCGAGACGGTCGGTGTCGGACTCTCGATCGGCAAGGGCGACGCCGTCTACGGCAACGTGGTCACGGGTGCCGCCGGCGCTCCGGGCGTCTCCGGTGCCTGGTACGGCATCCAGATCGGCTCGCGTACGGCCAAGACCGTTCCGGCCGGCACGGTTCTCACCGACCCCACGGGCACCTATCCCGCGAACCGCTCCGACAGCGTGGTTGTCGGCCCGTACCGGTACGGGCGGGGCACCCCGGAGTCCCCGGTCGTGGAGACGGGTGTGCGGACGCCCGGAGGTGCCGCGCTGACCTGGCGTGAGTCGACCGCGCTGAGCGGGGTCCCGGTTGTCGGCTACCGCGTCTACCGCGCCGGTGTCCTGGTCGCTGATCTGCCGGTGGGCAGTGCCACGATCCCCGGCAACCTGATGTCCGAGGAAGCCGCCACGCTCGAAACAGGCCTCGGTGGCTGGACGGCCGTCGCCAAGTCGACGGTCTCCCGGACGACCGGCACGGCAGCACCCGGCGTCGGCGCCTCGTCGCTGGCGATCACGGCGGGTGCGGCCGGTCAGATCGGTGCGAACGGCCCGATGACCCCGGTGACGTCGGGCCAGACGTACGCGGCGGTCGCCTCCTACCGCGCCGGCGCCCAGGCGACCGGTCGTAAGGCCCGCACCGGCGTGGTGTGGCTCGACGCGTCCGGCACGGCGATCTCGTCGCGCCTCTTCACCGCCAACACCGCCACCGTCGACGCCACGGACCGCTGGACGACCAGCTCGTTCACCGCGCAGGCGCCGGCGGGAGCGGCGTACGCCCGGGTCATCTCGGCCATCGACAGCGCCGCAGCCGGCGAGATCCACCTGATGGACCGGATCGGCCTCGTTGCCGGCGCGGCCACCGAGGGCTGGACCGACTCGGCGACGCCCACGGGGACCGCGACGTATCAGGTCGTGGCGGTCCAGAGCACGAGCATCGCGGGCAGTGAGTACTCCATCCCGGTAGGCGTGCGGGTGGGCTGACGATCACCGTGGCGCCGTCCTGCCTCAGGATGGCGCCGCCCTGGTCGATCAGGACAAAGGGGTCTAATGACGGCTCCCGCCGGGTCGGGAGGGGGTCGTGGTGCGGTTGCTGCGACGCCTCCTCTTCGACGCGTCCTTTCCGCGGCCGACGCTGGTGGCCGCGCGGCCGTACCTGATCGTGCTGGCGATCAATGCGCTGATCGTGAGCCGGTGGTTCCGGACGGGCACGTTCATCGCGGCCGGGGACATGGGTGCGTTCATCCGGCGGGGGTGGGCGCCCGAGGTGAACTGGGCGTGGAACCATCAGACCACCGGTGCCGGGTCGGCCGGTTACACGATGGTCCGGGCGTTCGAGTTCATCCTCATCTGGTGCTGCCGGACGGTGGGGCTGACCGAGTACTCCGCGCAGTGGCTGTTCTACATCTGCATCTACGGGCTGGTCGGCTTCGGGGTCGCGTACCTCGCCGGGGCCTTTGTGAAAAACGAGTTCGCGATCGTCGCGGCCGGGGCGTTCGGGCTGCTCAACGGGTTCTTCCTGACCCGGTTGCCGAATCCGCTGAACGTCATCTCGGTGGGCTCGGTCGCGTTCATCACCGCGATCGCGATGCGGGTGGCGCAGGGCCGCCGGATCCCCACCCCGATCGCCGGCTTCGCGTTGATGCCGACCTCGTTCCTCTCGTTCAATCCACCGATGCTCGTGGTCGCGTACGCGTGGGCGGTCGGCGGAACCCCGCTCCTGGCCGCACTCGTCATGGGCCGGCAGTCCGCCTGGCGGTTGTTGAAATGGTTCGCCCTCGCGTCGCCCTGGGCGCTGCTGCTGAACGCCTACTGGCTGGTCCCGCTCGCGCAGAGCTTCACCGGCGGTGGTGGCGCCGCCGCGAACGCCACGTTCACCGACCCGACGAACTGGTCCTGGTCGCAGGTCAACAATCTGCCACCGAACATCCTCACGATGGTCGCCAACTGGGCGTGGTTCCGCCCGCAGTACCTGCCGTTCGCCTCGGACCTGGACCGCCCGTGGTGGATCTGGATCCGCTATCTGCTGCCCGCGCTGGTGTTCCTGGCCCCGATCCTGGCCCCACGCCGGTTGCGCCGGGTCGCGTTCGGGTTGATCCTGTTGATCCTGATCTTCGTCTTCCTGGCGAAGGGGCTGCGACCGCCGGTCAACAAGATCAACCTGTGGCTCTACATCCACGCGCCGGGTTTCTGGTTGTTCCGCGAGCCGATGAGCAAACTCGGGCAGCTGCTCATCTCGTTCTTCGGGGTGATGCTCGCGATCGGGGTCGAGGGCATGGCCCAGCGGCTGCGGACGTGGCCGCTGACGCGGGTGCCGGGCTGGATGCAGCGCATCGGGTACGCGGGGACGGCGGTGCCGCTGCTGCTCGTCCTCGCGTACCCGTATCCGCTCTACACGGGTGGGGTGATGCCGGACGAGCGGCCGACGCAGCCCTCCACCCACGTCCGCGTCGCGCAGGAATGGTGGGACATGGCGGCTCACATCGACGCCGACGACCGCCCCGGCAAGGTCCTCGTGCTGCCCCTCGACGATTACTACCAGATGCCCACGACCTGGGGTTTCTTCGGCGTCGACAGCATCGCGAACCTGCTCATCGAGCACCCGGTCGTGCAGCCCAAGCCGGACGGCTACTTCGGTGACTCGGCCGGGTTCAGCGCCGACGTGCACGCCGTCGAGACCGCGCTGCTGGCGGGCGACCTGCAGCCCGTGCCGAAACTGCTCGACGCGATCGGGGTCAGCCGCGTCATCATCCGTCACGACCTGCTGCGCGGGCTGCCGAACCGTTACTTCGCCGACGACCGGATCCTCTCCGACGCCATGGCCAAGGTGCCGGGCTCGAAGCTCGACATCGACGGAACGCTGGACCTGTGGGAGTTCAACGGCGGGATCAGCCAGACCGTGCGTACCTATGACCGGGTCCTGGATGCCCCGGCAAGGGCCGCTGCCACCGCGGCGGCGATCGGGACGACCGACACCCGGACCGCGATGGCCGCCCGGGTGGACACGTCGGTCGCGGCGACCAGCCCTCAGGTGGACCGGACCGCTGTGGTGACGCCGGACATCGTGCACTGGCCGGTGCCCGCGGTCGACAAGGGCTCACCCACCGCCACCGTCGAGATGGCCGCCGGCACGTACACGGTCGGCCAGCGTGCCCGGGCCGGGGCCGTGCTCGACCCTCACGTCGACACCGCTCGCAACCGCCTCATCCTGCGCGACCCCACGGTGGTGAAGGTCGACGGCAAGGCCGTCTCCAGCCGTCCCGACCTGGTCGTCCCGATGCCCGCCGGCCGGGACATCCTCGCGATCCGCAGCGGTACGCGCACCGTCTCCCTCGACGCGCCCGCCGGCCTCTCCACCCCGGCCATCCAGGTGGGCTCGGCGACGAAACTGACCCTCTTCGCCGCCGCCAAGAAGCCCGCCGACGTCACCGGCTACTCCGACGTCTTCGACTGCAACAACTACGAGCCGCGCCCCTGGGCCATGCTCGGCCTGACCCAGAAGATCACCGGCAGCACCGTACGCCTCAGCGCGCTCGACCACGCCGCCTGCACCCGCGTCGTCATCAACAAAGCCACGTCCGGCAAGGTCTTCCGGATCCGTCTGCAATACCGGCATGTCACCGGCGCCCGCCCGCAGATCTGTCTCTGGCAGGCCGGGGCGGCCGGCTGCGAGCTCGCCTCCCGCCCGGTCCTCGACGACGAATGGACCTGGTACGAGCGGGTCGTCACCATGGACGGCCTCGCCGACGAGCTCCAGGTCATCCTGCACGCCGACGTCGGCGAACGGCTCAAGCCGAAAACCGTCGCGGAATACCGCAACCTGCGCATCGACGCCCTGGAGCCGGTCGTCACCAAGACCATCTGGCCCCCCGAGATCCCGTCGACAACCGTGAAGGTCACCGCCGGCAAGCACCAGCTCCGCGTCGACGGCGGTCTCTCCGGCTCGGTGCTGGCGCCGTTCGAACCGCTCGAGGACTGCTTCCGCTACGACGACGAGACCTCCGACCAGGCCGGGCTCGCCGCCGAGTCCCAGATCGGGCCGGACGGCGAAACCACCTACACCCTGAAAGCCGTACGCCACCTCGCCTGCATCGGGTCCCAGGCCAGCGACGTCGGCGCGGCCTCGCTCTACGAGTTGTCGCTCGAAGCCCGCAGCGTCGCGGTCCGGAACCCCAAATTCTGCCTCTACCTGCGCGGCCCGGACCTCTGCCGGACCCTGCCCTACGTCGCCGCCTACAACGGCTGGACCTCGTATCAGGCGCTGATCCCTCCGGACCCCAACGCGGTCGAGACCAGGCTCTATCTGTACGGGCTCCGCGACCTCGAAGGCACCAAACAATCCCAGGTCGAATACCGAGGTGTACGCCTACGGCCGCTCGCCACTCCGAACGCGGTCGTCATGGTCCGCCAGAGCACCCCCGAGCCCACGACCACAGTGGACTGGAAGAGGCTCAATCCGACCCAGTTCAACGGTACGGTCGCCTCGTCCACGCCCACCCTGGTCGCGTTGGCCGAGAACACCGCCCCCGGATGGCTGTTGACCGGCGTCCCCGGCGCCTCGAAGGTCGCCGTTCAGGGCTGGATGACCGGCTGGAAACTCCCGGCGGGCGGCGGGACGTTCCAGATGCGGTATGCGCCGGCGAAGATCGCGCGGTATGCGTACTACCTGCTTCCTCTTGGTGTGGCCGGGTCGCTCGCCTTCATGTACCTGGTCAGCCTCCCCGCCGGTCACCCCGGCACCTGGAAGATGCTCCACCGTCGCCGCGGCCGGCTCTTTCATCTTGCCGCGCGGCTCATATCGCGGTTCGCCGTGCGGCCTCTATCCCGGCTGCGAGGTCTCTTATGGCGCAGATGAACCCTCCGCCGGGACCCTCGCCGCGGCTCTCGTCGCGTCTTCCGGCGCGAGTTTCGTCTCGGCTTCCGGCCCGGCTCTCGGCCCGGCTTCCGGCGTGGCTTTCGTTCCGGCTTTCGTTCTGGCGTAAGCGGGTCGTGATCGCGGTGTTCGCGGTGATCATTGTGATCGTGGCGCTGCTGCTGGTGCGCTGCGAGAGCTCGCAACCGGCGACGGTGCGGGTGGTCGCGGTCGGTGACATGGACTGCGACCCGGCCGACCCCGACATGGACAAGAACACCAAGGCACTCGGCGACCTCTGCCGGCACAAAGCGGTGTCGGACATCGCGGTCGCCCTGAACCCCACGATCCTGCTGGGCCTCGGCGACTTCCAGTACGAACTGCCCAAGGCGGCCGCGTACAGGACCGTCTACGGCCCCACCTACGGCAGGCTGCTCAACCGCACCGTGCCGGTCTTCGGCAACCAGGAGTACAAAATCCAGGACGCCAACACGTTCACGGCGTACTTCGGCAACCGCATCATGGACAAGAAAGGCTACTGGTCGCAGCAGGTCGGAAAATGGCACATACTCGTGCTCAACTCGAACTGCTCGGCGGTCACCGGCGGCTGCGGTACCGGATCGCCGCAACAGGAATGGCTGGTCGAGGATCTCAAGGCCAACAAGACAAAATGCGTGCTGGCAGCCTGGCACCACCCCCGCTGGTCAACAGGCATCAACGGCCCCGACCCCCGAGCAGCCGACCTCTACAAAACCCTTTTCGACTACAAGGTCGACCTCGTCCTGTCAGGCCACGAGGCCGATTATGAACGCTTCGCCCCCCTCAACCCCGACGGCACCCCCGACCCCCACGGCGTCCGCCAATTCGTCATAGGCACCGGCGGCCAAGCCCACTACCGCCCCGCCCCCAACGACGACACCCACGACGAACAGGGCAACCCCATCTCCACCACAGGCCGCCCCACCAGCGAATACGTTGACTACGACCACCATGGCGTCCTGGAGCTCGACCTCAGCCCCGACTCCTACAAGTGGAGCTTCCACCCCCTGGAGGCAGACTCCGCAGTCACCGACACCGGCTCCGCCAAGTGCTACTGACGCTCGAAGGCATCAGGGCCTGGCAGGCCGGCTGGAACCAACCGCCCCGGACCCAGGGCGAAATGTTGCGCGGGGCGTCGGGATGCGACAACTTTCTACGGCAAAGTTCGTCAAGTCTGGGCAATCATGTCTGATGGCAAACATATGTTTCCTGGTCAGACGTGATTGGTCCGCGCTTGACACCTAAGACCGCAGGAGGTTGCGGCATTGCGGGTTTCGGCGCAACTTCGTGTCGGGGGTAATGGTGCAGCCAGGGTGATGAAAATCGAGGCTGTCGACAGTTTTCGGAGCGGGGTCAGCTCGGGGTGGGGAGGGTCCAGGTGGGGCTGCCGTTGCAGTCGATCATGCCCATGCCGGAGCCCTGGTCGTCGTCGCCGATGGTGAGGCAGAGGCCGGTTTCGGGGTTGTAGAGGGTGCCGTCGGTGTCCTGCTTGAACTGTTGGGGAAGGGATTCGTCGCAGGGGGCCACGCGGGTGCGGTTGTTGGCGTTGGCGCTGTCCTGGCCGGCGTCCATGCAGAGATCGCCCTGCTGGAGGCCGTTCGAGGAGGTGTAGGTCCAGTTCTGGGCGTCGCTGCCGTTGCAGTGGGCGACCTTGACCTTGGCCTGCGGAGCGGCGTTCTTCGGCATCTCGGCGCAGAGGCCGCTGCCGTTCATCGAGAGATTCTTGCCGTTGCTGACGTTGGTGTCCGGCTCTTCCTCGTCCGGCTCGTCCTCGTCCTTGTCCTCGTCCTCGGTCTTCTCCGGGGTCGGTTTGGTTTTGGTCGGGGCCGCGGCTTTTTTGGTGGTCTTGGTGGCGCGCGGGGTTGGGGATGTTGCCGCGGGGAGGTCTGCTGCGGTGTTCTGGTCGGGGTCGTTGCCGCCGCCGAGTTTGGTCAGCATCACCACGACCAGCACGAGGATCAGCACACCCAGGCCGCTGAGCAGCGCTACCGATTTGGGGCCGAAGCGGCCACCCGAGGATGTCGAATCGGAGCGGTCGTCGATGCCGCCCGGGTAGCCGCCGCCCGACCCGCCGCGCGAGCCGCCGCCTGAGCTGTAGGCCGGCTCGGGGTCGTAGTTGGTCGTGGTGTTGAAACGGCCCGAAGGCGCGGGCGCGGGGACAGAAGCCTTCCCCGTCCCGAACTGCCCACTGACCGGAGCCGCCGCCCGCCCACCACCCTGCGCAGGCATCCGCGCAGTCCCCGACATCGGCCGGCCCGCCTGGCCCATGCCCGCCTGGCCCATGCCCGCCTGGCCCATGCCCGCCTGGCCCTGCCCCGGCTGGTTTGGACCGGGCTGGCCGAAGCCCTGCCCCGGCTGACCCTGCCCCGGCTGGCCCTGACCTGGGCGAGCCTGGCCGGACGGAGGCTGACCTTGCCGGAATTGTCCGGAAGCGGATCCGGAGTAGGCCTGCCCGGAAACAGGCTGGCCGTAAGCGTTCTGCCCAGACGCAGGACCAGAACCAGCCTGGCCGTAAGCGCCCTGACCGTAAGCGCCCTGGCCGGGAACGCCCTGACTGGGAACGCCCTGGCCGGGAGCGGCGGCGCGCCCCGGGAACGGCTGGCCTGGCCGGGAGCCCGTGCCGCCGCCCTGGGCGGGCATGACGCTGGTCCGGCCGGCGACAGCGCCACGTGGTGCCGGAGGGGCAACCGGGGCGCGGCGGTGGCAGGCGTCGATGATGGCTTCGGGGGTGGGGCGTTGGGTGGGGTCGGCGGCGACGCAGGCTCGGATGAGGGCGGCGAGGCCGGGGTCGACGCCCGGGAGGTCGATTTTGCCGTCCATGGTTCGCATGCTGATCGCGGTGAATGTGCCCGTGCCGAACGGGGGGCGCGCGGTGGCGACGAAGCCGATGGTGACGCCGAGGGCGAACACGTCCGCGGCGGGGCCGACCGTGTTGGTGGTCAGAGTCTCGGGGGCGGTGTAGCCGGGGGTGCCGACCGCATAGCCGACCTGCGTCAACCCGGTCTGTTCGGTGCCTCGGGCGATGCCGAAGTCGATGAGCTGTGGGCCGGTGGCGGCGAGGATGATGTTCTGCGGTTTGAGGTCGCGGTGGCAGACGCCGTGCTGGTGGATGTCGGTGAGGCCTTCGGCCAGCGCGGCGAACATGCCGTAGCAGGCGTCGGTGGAGAACGGGCCGTTGTCCAGGACCGAGGCGTGCAGGGTCGGGCCGGGGACGTATTCGGTGGCCAGCCAGTACGGTGCCTGGTCGACCTCGCTGTCGATCAGCGCGGCGGTGTACGCACTGCGTACGGTGCGCAGTGTTTCGACCTCGCGGCGGAAGCGGGCGAGTGATTCGGCGTTGTTCTGGAAGTTCTCGTGGATCACCTTGACCGCGGCGGGGCGCCCGCCGGGAGAGAGTCCGAGGTAGACGCTACCCATGCCACCGGCGCCGAGCCGCCCGGTGAGGCGGTAGCGGCCGATGGTGGTCGGGTCTGTCGGCTGCAGAGGCTCCACAAGATCATGGTGCCATAGCCACCTATGAGTACGCGGCGGCGGTCACGGCGGCGGCGCGGTCCCAGCCCAGATTGTCCCGGACGGAGCGCAGACCGGCCTCCGCGTAACGTCGCCAGCCCACCTCGTCCCGGAGCAGCTCAGCGATGGCGTAGGCGAGCGCGGCAGGGTTGGCCGGTGGCACGGCGACGCCGTTGGCGCCCGGTTCGAGGACGGCGCGGACGCACGCGACGTCGGTGGCCACCACGGGCAGTCCGACGCTCATCGCCTCGGCCACGGCCATCGCGGGCGGTGACGTCGTGTAGTCGAACTTGAACGGCCACGTGCCGACCTGGGCCTCGGCCAGCTCCGCGAGCAGGTCCGGCACCGGCTCGGTGACCACGGTGACGCCGGCCATCGAGTCGGCGCGGGCCAGGATCGCCGGCAGTTCGGGGCGCGGGATCAGCAGCAGCCGCAGCCGGGCGTCCGGCACCTTGTCTCGGATCAACGGCCAGGCGGCGAGCAGGGTGTCGAGGCCTCGCACGGTTTCCGCGCGGCCCGCGAAGACGACGGTCGGTTCCGTGGCCGCGAAGTGGGCGCGGCGATCGTCGGTGGGTGCGCCGGAGGGCAGCCGGGTGACCGTGAGGCCGGCCCGTCCGCCCAGCCGCGACGCCACCCGCGGATCGGGTGTGAGCACAGTGGACACACCCGCGCGGTGCAGGGCGGCCGTCGCGAGCGAGGCGGGGAGCAGGGTGGTCAGGGCGACGCGCGCCTGCAGCACGTTCGAGGAGCGCATCTCGGCCAGGGTGGCCCGCCGCCAGGTCGCAGGACCGGGGACAGTCGGCCACGCGTACGCAGTGAGCACGGTCCGATACGGCTTCAGCACCGCCATCGCCGCCTGCAACGGACCCAACGCCCCGGCATGCAGGTGAACGACGTCGGGCTGGATCCGCGCGAGCACACCCGCCAGCGCCGCCGTCCGCCCGAGCGGGAAGCTGGCCACCGCACCACCGAGCTCGTCGACGCCCGCGAAGACCGAGGCGCCGTCGTGAGCGTGGGAGGTCACGAGATAGTGGCTTCCGGGCACGCGCGCCGCGGTTTCCGAGACCGTACGCCCCATCGCCTCATGCGCTGAGTACTCGGCGATGAGGTGCACGATGCGCTGGCTCACGTGGCACTGCCGGTAGAAGAAGTCCGGCTGTCGCGGATGCCGAGCAGGAGTCCCGCCGCCTCGGTGGCCTTGAGGGTGACCAGCCCGGCGGTCAGCACGGGGTGGCGCAGGAGGGCACCTGGTTTGCGTACCAATGCTGTGCGGGTGAACTTGCTGTTCGAATCGTCATGCATGCTCACATATTGGTCGATCCAGCGCCCGTAGTAGCGCTTCTTCGCGAAGGTCGCCCGCAGCTGGATCCGGCCCTCGTCATGCCAGATGTACGCGGCGACCCGGCCCAGTTCCGTCTTCTCCTTGGTGCGGTCGGCCAGGTCCCAGTCCTCGGCGGCGGTCAGGTTCTCGTCCCAGCCGCCGATCTCCTCGATCAGCTCGCGCCGGAACGCGCGCGGGGACTCCACGGCCGCGTCGCCGACGTAGAGGCTCTTCTCCAGCTGCCGGCAGCTCGCCAGAAAACCCTCGCCGAACGAGCGCTCCGGGATGATCAGCGCGCCGATCCCGGGGTGGGCGGTGAACTGCTCCTCGATCTCGGTCGCGATGTGCGGTTCGAGGACCATGTCCGAGTCGATGAACACCACGACGTCGCCGGTGCTGCACTTGGTGCCGTGGTTGCGTTGCGCGCTGCGTTCCGGGCCCCACTGCACGACCTGGTCGGCGAAGCGCTCGCCGATCGCCACGGTGGTGTCGGTGGAGCTGTTGTCGATGACCAGCACCTCGACGTCGGGGTGCGTCTGGTTACGCAGCGAGCCGAGGCAGGCGGCGAGCGTACGCGCGTTGTTGCGGGTAGGAACCACAAAGCTGATCTTCATAGGAACGCTCCTCACGCCGCTCGGGCGTGCTCGTCGACGGCGGACAACAGCTGGGTGGCGACGTCGTCCCAGGAGTGGGCGCCGCCGAACGGGACGGGGGCGAACGGGCGCTGCTGCCACGTGGGGAGCAGGTCGCTCAGCCAGCGGGCCAGCGCGTCGGGGCTCGGCGGCACGACGACACCGCCGGCGGCGAGGGTGGAGTCGCGCAGGCCCGGGACGTCGTACGCGATGGTCGGCGTACCCAGAGCGGCGGCCTCGGTCACCACCAGGCCCCAGCCTTCCCGCACGCTGGTGGACACGTGCACGTGGGCGCGGGCCATCAGATCGTGCTTGACGCCCTCGCTGACCCGTCCGAAGAACTCGACCCCGGCGGGCCGGGCGGCGCGCAGCTTGTTCAGCAACGGGCCACCGCCGATCATCCAGAGCTGCAGGTCCGGGAGCTCACGCCGGGCGATCGCGACCGCGCGCAGCACGTCCCACGGGCGCTTGTAGCTGACCATCCGCCCGCAGAACACGACCGTGGGCCGCTCCTCCTTGACCACGGGCTTGGTCAGCACCGGCGGCTCGTAGCCCTCCGGCACGACGGTCACGTCCTGCGCGCCGAAGCGGGCCAGCGCGTCACGCGTCGACTCGGAGACGGCGAGCACCGGGGCCGCGGCGAGCCGGTGCAGCCAGCGTGGTTCCAGGGCGAGCCGGCCGAGGTGCGCGACCACGGGCGGGGCGTTGTGGTGCCAGATCTCCTCGC
Source organism: Winogradskya consettensis (assembly GCF_018332715.1). GTDB lineage: Bacteria > Actinomycetota > Actinomycetes > Mycobacteriales > Micromonosporaceae > Actinoplanes > Actinoplanes consettensis. Next base: position 153,417 of record NZ_BOQP01000003.1, read on the forward strand.
AGGTCTGGTGGACCAGCGCGACCGTACGCGTCCCGTCGTCGACCCACTCGTGCGCCATGAACGGCACGGTGTTGGTCTCGTCGATGACGACGTCGAAGTTGCCCCGCCCGCACCGGTCCCACCACCGCCGCGCCTCCCGGTAGACGGTGAACCGGCTCCCGGCGCGGATCACGCGGTACCCGTCGACCGTCTCCACCGCGGGGCGACCGGCGACCGCTGCGGCGAACAGCGTCACCTCGTGGCCCGCGGCCACCCAGCGCCGCAGCACCTGCTCGGTGTAGACCTCGGCGCCACCGGCCGCGGGGTGGGCCAGGTCGCGCCAGTTCAGTACCAGGATGCGCACAGAGACTCCGGGGGTCAGGCCGCGAGGGCGGGTTCGGGGGCGGGACGGGGAGAGCGGATCCAGGCCCGCCCTTCGAGCAGGACCATGAGCAGCAGGGTCGGGGCCAGGGCGGCGGCCGAGCACGCGGCGATCTGCGTCGCGGAGCCGTGCCACAGCTCGATCAGCGCGACCTCGAGGACCGCGCCGAACCACGGGATGACCACGATCCACGAGCGGCGGGCCAGCGCGGCGTTGGTCAGTACGGTCACCAGCGAGGTCAGGGCAGCCACGCTCGCCAGGGTCCGGACCAGGCCGGTGGCGTCGAGATAGCCGTCGCCGTAGAGGATGCGCAGCACCAGGGTGGGGACGGCGACCATGACCAGCCCGCCGAGCAGGGCCGGCCCGGCGACCGCGATCGCGCCGTTGAGCAGGACCTTGCCGCGGCCGGGTTTGAGCCAGCCGGCCAGTAGGCGCGGGAAGACCGCCGCCATGATCCCGGCAGGCAGCGCGAGCACGGTCTTGGCGATGGTCGCTGCCGCAACGTACGCCCCGGAAGCCCCGTCGATCAGGTGATGCCGGGCGAGCAGCAGGTCGACCGTGGAGAACAGGAACAGGCCGGTCACCGCGAAGCCCGCGTGCGCGACCGCGCTCAACCGCAGCGTCGAACTGGCGGCACCCGCGTCGGGCTGCCGCAACGGGCGCAGCGTGATGGCCAGTGCGGCGAGCTCACCGAGCACTGTCGCTGCCAGCGCTCCGGTGATTCCGAGCGGGATGACCAGCGCGAGACCGAGGCCCAGCCGGACGGCGGTGGCGACGAAGTAGGTCATCGCGACCGCGCCGACCTTTTTGTCGCCGAGCAGCAGCCCGCGCGCGGCGGCGGTCACGGCGGCGATCACGAGGTACGGCGCGAGCTGCGCGGACTCCAGCAGGGAACCGAGATGGAAGTAGTCGCGCAGGAAAGGTGCGCCCGCCAGCACGACCAGCGCCGGTGGCAGCGACCAGAGCGCGACCGAGCGCAGCGTCCTGCGGGCCGAGGCCCAGCCCGGACCGTGCTCGGCGACCAGCGCCGAAGCGGCGGTCTGCACGGCGCCCAGCGGCACCCCGAGCATCAGCATCGCGGCCAGCACAGCGCCGAGCGCGCCGTACGCGTCCGGGTCGAGCATCCGCCCGACCACCGAGTGGAAGGCGAGATTGCCCGCGCTCTGCACGGCCACGGCGACCGCGATCGGGGCGGCTCCCTTGGCGAGCAGACCGACGAGGCGGCCGGTAGGGCTGGTCACGAGGATGCCTATCGGCCGCGGATTCAAGAACTGTTCAATTCCGCCGCAAGGTTCTGTCACCCACGGTCACATTGCCCCCGGCAGGCCGCATGATCGGTACATGACATCGCCCACCACCGCAGTCCGACGCCCCGTGCGGATCGTCCTCGTGCTGGCCCTCCTGGCCACCGCCGCGGTGGTGTTCGTGATGCTGCGCAGCCCGGTCACCCCCCAGACGGTCGTCAACTCGAGCAACACCGGCCTCACCACCACCTGGCACGACGGCAGCAACAAGCTGGAGGTCACCGCGATCGGCTTCCGCAAGAAGTCGGTCGCCAAGGTCCGCATCGGCAGCGAGGCGTGGCGCGAGATCCGCGCCGACGAGAACGGGACGGTCCACCTGGTCGTCGAGCTGGGTCCCGCGGCCGGGCGGGCGGGGACGTCGGTGCTGGTCAGTGGGCGCTCGGCCGGCGCGGGTTCGCGTACGTTGCTGGGTGGTCTGCCCCCGGCCGCGAGTGCGCACGGTCCCCGCGACGCACTCCCGTGGGCCCTCGCCGGTCTGCTGGTCGTGATGGCCCTGATCACCGGCTTCGGCCACCGCCCGCGCAGGGGCATCCACCGTCGCGGCGCCCGGCGCACCCCTCGCGTACCTGCTGAAACGGCCTCCCTCTCCCTTGCCTGAGGTTCATAATCGGGGGAAATGACCTATTCGCCGGAAGCGTCGCAGGACTCCAGTGGCATCGCCACCGGCCGTGCCGAGCTGCTCCAGGTCCTGACCGAGGCGCTCGACGAGAGCGGCGAGCGGTGGGCCTGGCAGGGCGAGGCGGGCGCGCCCCAGCAGTGGGCGTCCGACAACGGACCCAAGGACCTGGACATCTGGTACGCGGGCCGCCCCGCCCCGAACGACCCGGTCGCCGCCCTCACCCGCAGCTACGCCTGCGCCCGCGTCGCCGAGGCCCACGATCCCCGCCGCCTGCGCCACATCAGCCTCGCGGTCGGCACTCCGACCGGCCTGGCGGTCGTCGACATCACGTACGGCGACCTCTACGTCGGGCCCGTCCTGCTCGTTCCCGCCGCGGAAGCCACCACAGATCCCTCAGCGCAACGGCTCACCGGTATCGCAGCGACAGCCGATCTGCTGGTACGCCCGGTGCTGCGCGGCCGCATCCCCGGCCCGGCCCGGCTCGCCGAGGCTCGTGCCGCCTGGTCGGCCGCGCTGCCCGAACACCGCGAGGCGCTCGCCCGCCGGCTCACCCAGCAGCTCGGGGCCCGAGTCACCGCGGACCTCGTGGCGATCGCCGGTGGTGCCGAGCCCGATCTGAGTTTGCCGGCGCGGGCCCGCGTACGGTTGGCCGCCCGAAGCCTCGCACCGGATGTGGTGGCAGCGACCTGGGCCCAGCGCCGGGCCGTCCTGCCCGCCGCTGGATCCGCCGGACCGCTCGGCCTGCGCACCCGCGGGGTTGTCGTGGCCCTGGTCGGCACGGACGGCTCGGGCAAGTCCACGGTCGCCGGCAGCCTCGGCGACCGGCTGCGCCGCTCCGGCTTTTCCACCGGCTCGGCGTATTTCGGGATGGCCCGCGGTAACCTGCCCGGCGTCGCCCTGGCCCGCCGCGTTCTCGGGGTCGGTTCGACAGCGCCGTCCACCGCACCCACCGGGGAAAAACGGCAGGATCATCCACGGGTACGCCAGGCCGCGGCCTGGTTCTACGCCGGCGAGTACGTCTGGCGCTACCTGAGCACGGTCGCCCCCGCTCTCGCCCGCAGACGCGTCGTCATCGCCGACCGCTGGGTCTACGACCTGCGCGAATCCCCATGGCCCGGATCGCGTGCCGCCCGGGTCGCCGAGCTCCTCGTCCCCGCGCCGGACGTCCTGGTCCTGCCGGACGCCCCAGCCGACCTGATCCACCGCCGCAAGCCCGAACGCGCCCTCGAAGAGCAGCGGGCGCAGCAGGAACGCTACCGGCGACTGCTCGCCGAGCACCCGGCCCGGCACGCCGAGATCGTGGTGGACACCTCCGGAGCGCCGGGCGGCACCCTGCCGGCCCTCGTCGCGGCCGTCATCCAAGCGGCCCACGCGCCCCGGCGCCGCCGCAGGTGACGACCGAGCCGCGGCCGACGTCGTCGCCGCGGCGGGCAGCCAGGCCCCGGTTCGTGCCGCGGCACAAGAGGTTGCCGGGCATCGACGCCAAGGCGGCCCGGCTCACCGCGGAGTCGGCGCTGATCGGCCTGATCTCGGGCATCGTGGTGATCGCGCCGTGGACCCGGCACGGCTATCTGCTGCTCCTCGACTGGGTGGCGGGCCCGAACCAGGCCCTCACCCCCGGCCTCTACGGTCTCGACCCGGCAGCCCTCGACGCCCTCCCGTACCGCCTCGCGACCCACGCCCTGCGCGAAGTGGTCGGCTCCGGCGCGACCGGCTGGCTGCTGGTCCTCTGCTACTTCCCCCTGGCCGCCGGCGGCATCTCCGCCCTGGCCGGTGGCGGACGACGGCGACGATATCCAGCGGCACTGTTCGTGTGCTGCAACCCGTTCGTCGTCGAGCGGATCCAGGCGGGCCACGTGGCGTTCCTGCTCTCGGTGGCGCTGCTCTGCTGGCTGCTCGCTTCCGCGATCCGGGCCCGTCGCCGTGGCCGGTGGTTCGCCGCACGCCCGGCCGGTTGGTATGCCCTGGCGATGGCGGTCGGACCCCACGCCGCGTGGCTGGGCGGCACCTGCTTTCTCGCGGTGGCGCTGCTGCCCCGGCCCCGCCGTCAGGACCTCATCCGGACCGTGATCATGATCGCGTGCGCGGGCTGCATCTACGCGTACGCCGTGGTGGTCGTCCTGAGCGCGATTCTCACCGTCCGGGTCGGCCCCGGCGACCTCGAGGTGTACGCCCCCCACGCCGGCACCGGGGGCCTGTTCACCACCCTGATCTCGCTGCGGGGCTTCTGGCGTGGTGCCGCTGACAGCAGCCCGCAGCTGACTCTGGGCTTCACCGCGGGCACGGTGATGGTCCTCGGCGCGATCGCGGGGCTGGCCCGGCTTTGCCGCCGCGATCCGGTCGCCGGTGCGCCGCTGACCGCGCTGGCGGTGACCGGGCTGCTGCTCGGCGCCGGGATCGAGGGACCGCTCGCCGGTGCGTACCGCTTCGCCTTCAACCACCTCCCGCTCTTCGCGGCCATGCGCGAGCAGCAGAAATGGGTTGCTCTGACCATGATCGCGTACGCCGTGGGCGTCGGCGTCACCGCCGAGGCACTCGCCTCGCTCTGCTTCCAGACGTTCCGCCCCGCGATGGTGCGACTGGCCTGCGGGGCGGCGCTGATCGCGCTCGGTGGCGGGTACGCGGGCACCGCCCCCTCCCTGTTCTGGGGTCTCGGTGGCAGCGTCACGGTCAGCCACTACCCGGCGTCCTGGTACGCCGCCGACAAGATCATGGGCCCCGGTACCGAGTCGGTGCTGTTCCTGCCGTGGCACGAGTACCAGCCGTTCGGGTTCACCGGGTCGCGGACGGTGGGGACGCCGGCCGGCGCGTTCTTCCAGCGGCCCGTGCTCAGCAGCGACGCCGTCGAGCTGGGGATGGTGCGGACCAACTCGTCGTCGCGGCGGATGGCGTACATCCAGCGGCTCGTCGTGGACGGCGGTCACGGTGCCTTCGGACGGCTGGTCGCCCCGCTGGGCGTGCGGTACGTCGCGCTGTCGCGGGAGCGGGAGGCGGAGGCGTACGCGTGGCTCGATCAGCAGCGGGATCTGGAACCTGTCCTGCGTACCGATGAGATGGTCCTGTACCGGGTCAGGTCCTCCGGCACCGGGCGGGTGGTCTCGGCGCGATCGGGCGACTACGACGACGCGACCGCGCTGGCCTCGGGCGGTGAGCTCGGCAACGAGGCGGTGCTGCCCGACGGGACCGGCGGCGGCGTGGTGCCCTCTACGACGTCGGGCGGGATCACGCGGACGAGCTCGACGAGCTGGCACATCGCGGCCGGGACCCTGGGCTGGGTGGTGATCCCGGAGGAATGGTCGAGCGGCTGGTCCGCGGGCGGCGCTCCCACCCGGCGAACCGTCGCCGGCACCGTAGCGGTCGAAGCCGGCAACTCCGAGCTGGATCTGCGCTACACACCCTGGCGCTGGCTGCGGCTCGGCATCGTGGCCTCGCTGCTGTCCCTGCTGGTCCTGCTCACGGCGGGCCTGCTCGAACATCGCCGCGAACTGTCGACCTGGTGGTCGGCGCCGGGTGCTGTCACGCGGCGAGCGCGTCGGCCCATTCGGCGGCGAGCGGGGCGGGGCGGCTCTTCTGCAGGTCGGCCATCAGCTCGATGACGGCGGGACGGTACTGCCGGGTCAGGTGCAGCCGGCCAAAGATGACCAGCGTGTCCTTGACCGTACGCAGGATGGCCTTCGAGGTGACCGTCGAACCGGCGACCCGCTCCTCCAGCCGCACCGGGGCAGCCACGAAGCCACGGATGCCCGCCGCCTTCGCCGCCACGAAGAACTCCAGGTCGAAGGCGAAGCGACGCTCGCGCATCCGGGGCAGCAGGGTCGCCAGCACGTCGCGGCGCAGCACCTTGCAGCCGGTCTGCGTGTCGCGCATGCCGAGCACGAAGAGCATCGTCACGAGCGTCGAGTAGAACATCGACACCAGCTTGCGGAACTTCGACGACGCGCTGTCGGAAGCCGAGTGACGCTTGTCCGCGTACACGCCGGGGAGGTCACCGTCGCGGGCCACCCGCAGGTACTCGATCAGGTGCACCGGGTCGATGTCGCCGTCCGAGTCGACGAAGCCGATCCAGGAACCCCGCGCCGACGCGAACCCGAGGTGCAGAGCGGCGCCCTTGCCCTGGTTGACCGGCGCGGCCACGACCCGCACCCCCGGCAGCCCGTCGAGGCTACGCTCCGAGCCGTCCGTCGAACCGTCCGACACCGCGATGACCTCGTACGCGACACCCTCGGTGCGCAGCGCCCCGATCAGCCGCTCAACCGTCGGCCGCAGCGCCGCACCCGGGTTGTAGAACGGCACAACCACCGACAGCTCCACCGACGGGTCGGCCGGCGACCACAGCCGCGAGGCGTCGAACAGGTGCGCCGTACGGGCGACCCCGGTCTCGGCGGCGGCGGTGGTGGCGAAGAGCTGCGTCACGGTCATGCCGGTGAGATCGGATCGCCACCTCAACGCAACCTCAGGCCGGCTTCAAGCTCCGATATAGGTTGCAGACAGGTTGTCCACAGCCCTCAACCAGCTTGGCGGCGTGGCACCATGGAGGAGTGATCAGTCCCCGTTACCGCAGGTCAGGCCAGCTTCTGCTGGCCGCTGCCACGCTCGGCACGGTGCTCGCACCCGGCGCCGCGCTCGCGGACGGCCCTGGTTACGGCGGCACGGCCGACGCCCTCACCGTCCAATGGCAAGCAGAGTCCAATACCAACAACGGCTTGGCTGTGTACGCAGTGGGCTTCCGCGGCGGCTCGACAATCCAGCTCCGCGTCGGCTCCAGCGACGACCGCATGATCGCCGCCGACCAGTCCGGCGCCCTACGGGTCCTCGTCCTGGGCACCACCGCCCCGACCCCAGCAGCCTCAGCGGACACAACAGACACCACGGTTCTCAAGGTCGACGAAACCAGCACCGGCCGCCTCTCCGCGGGCACCAGCGTCCTGGCAATCGGCGAAACCCCGGCCGGAGACGTACGCCGCCTCGTCGGCTCGGTCCCGCCCCCCGCCGCCGGCCGCGGCATCCAGGACCTGGCCTACTACGCCGGCGCCCTGGCCGCCCTCACCGGCGCCACCTTCTGGGCCCGCAAACGCGGCCTCCTCGGCCACGGCCCCGGCCGCCACCGCCCGGGCCGCCACCGCTTCGCCTGACCAGGTCCTACGGTGCGGAGATGAAGATGCGGGCGCTGAGCGACAAAGAGAATGAGTTGATGGCGCTGGGAGTCCCGCCCGGCCTGGCCGATCTCATCAAGCGTCCCCAACACTGATCGACCCGCCGGCGAGGTGCGGACGGGTCGATTGGTTTCGGAACGACGGGCAGTCGATTTGGTTCTGGAACGACGGGCAGGAGGGCGCTACCGCCGCATGCTGGTCGCAAGGCCTTCGCCGGACGCTCTACAACGAGCGCTACGGAGCCGATAGTCGGAGCTGCGGGGACCGGGCACGAAGTTGCGCCGAAACCCACAATGCCGCAACCTTCTGCGGCGACAGCTGTCAAGCGCGGGCCAATCACGTCTGGCCAGGAAACATACGTCTTTGCTTCCAGACACGATTGCCCGGACTTGACGAACAACACCGCACGAAGTTGTCGCATCCTGCCGTCCAGCGCAACATTCGACCCCGGCGGCCCGCTCTACGGCCCGCGCTCTACGGCCCGCGGCCTGTCAGGGCTCGAAGCTCAGGGCTCGAAGCTCAGGGCTCGAAGCGGTAGCCGACGCCGCGCAAGGTGCGGATGTGGCGGGGGGAGGAGGCTGACTCGCCGAGCTTCTTGCGCAGGTTGCCGACGTGGACGTCGATGATGTGGTCGTCGCCGTACCAGTTGTCTCCCCAGACGTCTTCCAGGAGCTGGCCGCGGGTGAAGGTGCGGCGGGGGGCTGAGGAGAGGAGGTCGAGGATGCCGAATTCGATTTTGGTGAGTTCGAGGACTTCGCCGGCGAGGGTGACTTCGCGGACTTCCGGATCGATGCGCAGCTCGCCGTATTCGCGGATGGCCGCGCTCTGGGTGCTGGTGGTCGAGGTGCGGGGGCGGCGGCGCATGGCTTGGATGCGGGCGGCCAGTTCGCGCGGGGAGAACGGCTTGGTCACGTAGTCGTCGGCGCCCACGGAGAGGCCGACGACCTTGTCGAGTTCGTCGCTGCGGCCGGTGACCATGATGATGTAGGCGTCGGTGAACTGCCGGATCTGGCGGCACACCTCGATGCCGTCGACGTCGGGGAGGCCGAGGTCGAGGATGGCGATGTCGGGTTTCTGGGACTGGGCCTGTTCGACGGCTGCGCGGCCGTCGGTGACGGCGAGGACGTCGAAGCCCTCTTTTTCGAGCAGATGCCGGCAGAGCAGCATGAACTCCGGCGAGTCCTCGACGACGAGCGCGCGTGGCCTGGACACGAAACCTCCGGGTGGGACTGCAGGGGACGACGGCTGATTGACGCCGCTCTTATCGGTCGTCCCGTGCGGGTTCGTAAGGATTAGCGCCGGTCGTGATCAGGGCGCGGTCCGGGAGCGGGCCGGGACGGGCCAGGAAGTAGCCCTGACCGAGCTGGACGTGCAGGCTTTGCAGCCGGTCGTGTTCGGGGCGGGTCTCGATCCCCTCGGCGATCAGCACCGCGCCGATGTCCTGGGCGAAACCGACGAGCGAGCGGGCCAGGGCGGCGCGTACCGGGTCGGTGTCGATGCCCCGGGTCAGGGTGATGTCGAGCTTGATGATGTCCGGCCGGAGTTGCAGGATGTGGCTGAGGCTCGCGAACCCGGCACCGGTGTCGTCCACCGCGATCAGGATGCCGGCCGCACGCAGCCGTTCGGTCACCGCGATCAGCGCCGGATAGTCGTGCACCTGGGCGTGTTCGGTGAGCTCGACCGCGATCCCGGCGTCGGCGTGCCGCAGCAGCATGGCGTGTACCCGCGGCGTGAGGAGCGCTTCCACCGACAGGTTCGCGCTGAGGAAGGCCCCGGCGGGCAGCTCGCCCAGGTATTGGAACGCCCGCTCGACGGCGAGCAGTTCCAGCTCGACCCCGAGGCCGACGCTGGACGCCGCGGCGAAGGCGTCAACCGGGTTCTCGAAGCGGGTCCCGTCGAAGCGGGCAAGCGCCTCGTAGGCCTTGACGACGCCGTCCTTCAGCGAGACCACCGGCTGGAACGTGGGCTGTATGGCCTGCGTATCCAGGATCTCCCGGATGTCGCGCAACGCGGCAGGCGCTGAAAGCGTCATGGTCATGCGAGGACAGACGCTTCCTCGCGGGCGCGGTGGAGGCACTCGACGAGCTCGTACGGGTCGACCTCGACGTCCGAGTCGACGTCGACGAAGCCGATCCAGGTGCCCGTGGAGGACGCGAATCCGGCCTGCAGCGCGGCGCCGCGGTCGCGGATGTCGTCGCGGACCACGACCCGGGTGCGGGCGAGGCCGTCGAGCGTGCGGTCGGAGCCATCGGTGGATCCGCCGGAGACGGCGAGGACCTCGAACGTGATGCCCTGGGCGTAGAGGGCGTCGGTGATCCGCTCCACAGCCCGGCGCAGCGCGGCGCCGGGGTTGTGGAACGGGATCACGACGGTGAACTCGACCTCCGCCGTCTCCGGCGAGTGCTCGAGGCGGCCGGGGCCGGCGATGACGACGGGGGGAACGGCGATGAGGTGTGCGACAGTCATGCCGCCTACTTCGGCCCGGTTCCTCAAGCCAATCTCAATCCACCTTCAACTCTGGCGCAATGCTTTGGGTTGCTCTCTGGTTACTCAGTGCTGATGCTGCGGGTGCAGAACGGTTGTGTCAGCGCGCCAGCCGCAGTGTCCGTACCTCGAAAGGGGTCAGGGACAGCGGAATAGCCGCGCCCTGGACGGGGACAGCGGACTCCGCGCGTTCCAGCAGGTTGACCTCGGTCGTGGCAGTGACCGGGAAGTTGACGGTCAGCGTCCCGTTTGCCCGGTTTCCGAGCGACTCGTAGACCCGCACGATGAGGTCGCCGCTGCGGTCGTCCGCCAGTTTGACGCTGGAGACGAGCAGTCCCTCCCCGGAAAGCGACACCAGCGGCTCCACCCCTTGAGCCCCGCTTGAGGTACAACGGGCGGGGAGGTTGAGGGAGATGCCTTCCGCCGTCGCCGTGGCGAGGTCCGCGCCGATGACCAGGCCGAACGCGGCGGTCTGCGGGCCCTGATCGGTCTGCGGGTCGGGGAAGCGGGGAGCCCTGAGCAGGGAGAGGCGCACGGTGGTGGTGATGCCGTGCTCCGGCGTGGAGTCCCGGGTCAGGTCGTAGCCGTACGTCGAGTCGGTGATCAGTGCCGCCCCGAAGCCGGAGTCCTCGATCTGGACGAAGCGGTGCATGGAGGCCTCGAACTTGGCGGCCTCCCAGCTCGTGTTCGTGTGCGTCACGCGTTTCTGATAGCCGAACTGGGTCTCCGCGGCGACGTGCTCGGCGCGGATGTCGAACGGGAACGCCACCTTGAGGAACTTCTCGGTCTCGTTCCAGTCGACGTCCTGGCTCACGTGCAGGGTCCGGCTGCCGGGTGCCAGCGACAGGACCTGGGTGATGCGGGACTTCGAGAAAGAGCGGTCGACCTTTACGCGTACGCCGAAAGCGCCCTGCTCGATCGTCAGGTTCTCCACTGCTCGCAGATCGGTGACCCGGTTTCGGTAGAAGCGGTCCACGTCCCAGGCGTCCCACATGTTCGGGAAGTCCTGGTGGAGCTGCAGCAGGTTGCCGGCCTGACCCGGGGCGATCGCGTCGCGCCCGGTGGCCAGGTCGATCGCCGACGTGATCAGGCCCTCGCCGGAGATCGTCACGGAGACGACGCCGTTGTCCAGCACGTGCCCGCCGGCGCTCGGCACCACCGTGACCTCGCCGTCCGCGACGACAGGTGTGCCGGCACTCAGCGCGGGGATTCCGTCGCGCGCGAAGGGAGCCGGGTTGAAGACGACCGTCTCACTGCCATCGCCGGCGAGTGCCTCGACGGCGGCCTGGGTGATCTCCGAAGCCTGCCTGCAGATCCGCTCGTACGTCGCCACGGCCTCGCGGTGCACCCAGGCGATCGAGGTGCCCGGCAGGATGTCGTGGAACTGGTGCAGCAGGACGTCCTGCCACAGCTTGTCGAGGTCGGCGTACGGGTATTCGAAGCCTGCCCGGACCGCGGCCGTGGCTGCCCAGAGCTCGGCCTCGATCAGCAGGTGCTCGCTGCGGCGGTTGCCCTGTTTGGTCTTGTGCTGGCTGGTCAGGGTCGCGCGGTGCAGTTCGAGGTAGAGCTCGCCGACCCAGACCGGGGGATGCGGGAGCTCGGCGGCCGCCTCGGCGAAGAAGTCGTCCGGGTGTTTCCAGCTGACCTGGGCGCTGCCTTCCAGGTTCGCGAGGCGGCGGGCGCGGCCGGCCATCTCGCGCGTGGTGCCGCCACCGCCGTCGCCCCAGCCGACCGGGGCGATGGAGCTGGTCGCCGTACGGTTCTCCCGGAACTGCTTGGTCGCCCGGGCCAGCTCGGCACCGGAGAGCTGGGAGTTGTAGGTGTCCATCGGCGGGAAGTGGGTGAAGACCCGGGAGCCGTCGATGCCCTCCCAGAGGAACGTGTGGTGCGGGAACTTGTTGACCTGGTTCCACGAGATCTTCTGCGTGAAGAACCACTTGAAGCCGGCGCGGCGGATCAGCTGGGGCAGCGCGGGGGAGTAGCCGAAGCTGTCGGGCAGCCACACGCCCTGGCACTCGACGCCGAACTCCTCGCGGAAGAAGCGCTGCCCGTAGGAGAACTGCCGGACCAGCGACTCGCCCGTGGGCATCACCGTGTCACTCTCGACCCACATGCCGCCGAGCGGGATGAAGCGGCCTTCCTGCACGGCCTTCACGACGCGCTGGTAGACCTCGGGGCGGTGTTCCTTGAGCCACGCGTACTGCTGGGCGCTCGACATGCCGAACCGGAAGTCGGGGTCGTCGTCGATCAGCTCGGTCATGCTCGACGCCGTCCGCGCGACCTTGCGGATCGTCTCCCGCAGCGGCCAGAGCCACGCCGAGTCGATGTGCGCGTGGCCGACCGCGGCGATCTGATGCGCGCTGGCCTCGGCGGGGGAGTCGAGCACGCCACGCAGTTCGGCGCGGCAGGCGGCGGCCGTGCCGGGGATGTCCTGCAGGTCGAGCATGTCGAGCGCGTTGTCCAGGGCCTGCAGGACGCGCATCCGGCGCGGGCCCGACTCGGGGAGCTGCGCCTGGAGCTCGATCAGGACGTCGATGTCGAGGGCCAGCTCGTACACGTCGTCGTTGATCGGCGCGAGATCCATCCGCCGGGTCGTGTAGAGCGGGCGTGGCGACGAGGTCTCGATGTCGCCCTCCTGCGTGGGCAGGAACGGGTGGTAGTCGAGCAGCACCGGGTTGGCCGCCGCCTCCAGATAGAGGTCGACGATCTCGCCGGTGACCGGGACCCACTGGTTGCGCGGGTTGATCGACTTCACCGGGGTGCCGTCCGGGCGGTAGACCAGCGCCTCGCACTGGAAGCCCGGCATGTTGACGTCGAAGCCCAGGTCGATCAGGGCCTCCACACGACGCCCGGCCCACTGCGGCGGGATCGCCGCGCGCAGGTGGAACCAGGTCGTGCTCCAGGCCGGGCCCCACGGGGTACCGACCTCGTACGGCTCGTAGTCCAGCGCGAGGCCCTCGGCCGCGGGGATCGGCTCGCCGGGCAGGGCGTGCACGGTGACCTCGAGAGGCACCCGTTCGGGGTGCACGGCGGGCAGGATGCGTTCGGCCAGGACGCGGGTCGCACGTCCTACGGTCAACGGGATGTCGTCGTGCACGGGGGGCCTTTCTAGTTGACTGCTCGGGAGGCGAGCGAGATCTTGGGTCCGGGGCCGTCCGCGGGGGTCGCGGCCAGCCACGCGCGGCTGAAATCACCGCTGGGGGACGTCGTCACGCGGTAGCCCGGCACGGTGTCGTCCAGCACGAGCGTCTCGGTAACGGGCTCGGGGGCCGCTTTGGCCAGCTCCGCGATCATGGCCTTGAAGCGCTCACCGGTCGGCTTGATCGTGCCGTCGGCGGTGAACAGGCCGAGGTCGTACTCCAGGGCGGGGAAGTCGAGCAGGCTGCGGGACACGTCGTGCGAGCACCACCACGTGATGCCGTAGAGGCCCTCGATCTTCGCGACGTGCCGCAGGGTCCGTTCGAGGAAGTCGGGGGTGTCCTGCACGTCCATCACATTGGTGGGGGCGCCCACCTCCTGCAACCACACCGGGCGGGCGGGGTCGGTGTGCCAGGCCGCGGCGAGCCGGGTCAGGTATTCGGCGTGCCGGACCGAGCCTGCGCCGAGGCCGCCGTACGCCTGGGCCGTCCCGTTGAAGACCCACGAGTGCACGATCGTGGCGTCGCCGTGGTCGACGGCGTGCCGCGGGCCGAACGGCTGGGTGTCGTCGTACCAGGCGGCGTCGTACATGGCATGGGTGACCAGCGCGTTGCTGTTCCCCAGGCCTTCCCGTGCCGCCCCGATCAACCTGCTCAGCCACGCGTCGCCCTCGGCCGGCGTGATCGGGTGCGGTGTCGGGTGCGGGGCGGCCGCGAACTGGTTGACCTCGTTGCCCAGCGTGAAGCCGAGCAGGTTGGGCCGGTCGGCGACGGCCTCCGCCAGCGCTTTCACGTAGTCGGCGGTCGAGTCCACGACCTCCGGGTCGGTGAACATGTTGCGGCGGTGCCAGCTCTCCAGCCACGACGGGACGAAGTCGAAGCTGGAGAGGTGGCCCTGCAACGCGTCGACGTTGACGTCGAGCCCGAACTCGGCGGCGATGTCGACGACCGTCACCACGTCACGCAGCCCCCGTGGCCGGATCAGTCCCCGGTTGGGCTGGATCAGCGGCCACAGCGGGAGCACGCGGACGTGGTCCACGCCCAGGGACGCGATCGCGGCGAAGTCCCTCCGCACGTCATCGGGCTCGAAGTCGAGCCAGCTGTGGAACCAGCCGGTGGACGGGGTGTAGTTGACGCCGAATCTCATAGTCTGCTTTCTACTGATTAAGGCGGGCATTCTCAGCCTTTTACGCCGCCCTCTTCGACACCCTTGAAGAAGTAACGCTGCAGCAGCGCGAAGAAAAGCGCGATCGGCAGGAAGGCGATCATCGTGCCCGCCGCGACGAGCCGCTGATCCTTGGCGAACGTGCCGGAGAGGTACTGCAGCCCGACGGTCAGCGTGAACTTGTCCGGCGAGGTCAGCACGATCAGCGGCCAGAGGAAGTCGTCCCACGCGGCGATGAACGAGAAGATCGCGACGACCGCGATGGTCCCCCGGACCGCCGGCAGCGAGACCCGGGTCAGTCGTTGCCACACGTTCGCGCCGTCCACGATCGCGGCCTGGTCGATGTCCTCCGGCAGCGCCCGGAACGCGTTGTAGAGCAGCAGCACGTTCAGAGCCGCGATCATCATCGGGAGCGCCACGCCGATCAGGCTGTCGGCCAGCCCCAGGTCGCGTACGGTGACGAACTGCGAAATGATCGTGACCTCGCCCGGCAGCACCAGGGTCGCCAGGAACAGCCCGAGCACGATGCCCCGCCCGCGGAACCTCAGCCGCGCGATCGCGAAACCGGCCAGCGTCGAGAACACGATGTTGCCGCCGACCACCAGCACCGCCACGATCAGCGAGTTGCCGATGTAACGGAACACCGGGATCGCGTCGGCCACCCGGCTGTAGTTGTCCAGCGTCGGGTGCTGGGGGAGCAGGTTCGGGGTCGAGGTGTAGATGTCCTCCGAGCCGCTCTTCAACGACGTGGACAGCTCCCACAGGAACGGTCCTACGGTGATGAGCAGGACGAATACCAGCAGGGCGTACCGCAGAATCTTGATTTTCATCGGTCCGCCCTGCTGTTGATCCGGGCCAGCACGACCATCGGGATCAGCGTGACCACGAACAGCAGGACGCTGAGCGCGGACGCGTAGCCGAGGTCGCCGTAGAAGCCGCGGGCGTACTGCTGGATCAGCATGACCAGCGACGAGTCCTGCCCGCCCGGACCGCCCTTGCCGCCGGTCAGGATGTAGAGCTCGGAGAAGACCCGCAGCGCGGCGACGCAGACCAGGATCGACACCAGGAAGATCGTGCTGCGTACGGCCGGAACGGTGACGCTCCAGAACCGCCGGATCGGGCCGGCGCCGTCCATCATCGCCGCCTCGTGCAGGTCCTGACGCACGTTCCCGAGCGCGGCCAGGTAGACGATCATGTAGTAGCCGAGCCCCTTCCAGACCGTGAGGCTGACCGCGCTGATGATGACCAGCCAGCGGTCGGTCAGGAACGGCAGCGGCTCCTGGATCACGTGCAGCTTCTGGGACACGTTGTTGATGAAGCCGCGATCGTCGAGCAGCCAGGTCCAGATGAGACCGACCACGACGGCCGAGGCGATGACGGGCGTGTAGAACGCGGTCCGGAAGAACGCGATCCCGCGCAGTGGCTTCTCCACCAGGATCGCGATGAGCAACGGCAGCGCGGTGAGCAGCGGCAGGCAGATCGCCATGTAGACGATGCTGTTGAGCAACGCGTCCCAGACCTGGCTGTCGTTGAACAGGTCGGTGTAGTTGCGCAACCCGACGAAGTCGGCGCCACCACCGAGCGGCTTGGCGTCGGTGAACGACAGCCGCAGCGTGTTGATCGAGGGCCAGAGGCTGAACCCGCCCAGCCAGAGCAGGGCGGGCAGCACCAGCACCCACGGGGTGAACCAGCGGTGTGCTTTCACGGTTTCTACTGACGCGCCAGCATCTGGTTCAGCTTGGTGACGGCGTCGTCCAGCGCCTGCTTGCTCGTGGTGTCACCCTTGACCGCCAGCGCGATCTGCTGGTCGAGGTACGTCTGCATGGCGGAGTTGACCTCGTACGGCTGCAGGTTCTTCGCCGTCTTGAGCTCCTCGAACGCGAGCACCCGCGCCTTGCCGATCTCGGTGCCGTCATCCTTCGAGAAGTACGCGTCCGAGGCCGACGCCGTGGTCGACGGGAAGACGTTGACGATGTGGCCGAACTTGTTCTGGTTGTCGGCGTTGGTCACCCACTCGGCGAGCGCCCGTGCCGTGGCGAGGTTCTTGCTCTTCTTGGAGACGCTGAGGCCCTGCACGAACAGCGGCGGGGTGTCGAGCGCGTTGCTGACGGTGATCTTGCCCTTGAGTGACGGGTTGTCCGTCTGGAAGTCGTTGAGGCTGGTCGCGCCGCCGGTCGACCAGGCAACCTTGGCCTCGGTGAACAGCTTCGAGTTGCCGAGGTAGTCGCTGTTCAGCACGGTCGGCGGCATGTATCCGGCCTTGAACGCGTCCCGGTACTGGTCGACCAGCGCGGCGGCCTGATCGGTGTTGAAGACGAACTTCTTGCCGTCCTCGCTCAGGATCGGGATGCCGGCCAGCGTGAAGTCCACGATGGTGGGCTTGCGGCTCATCAGGAACTCGTCGGGGCAGGCGTCGTGCATGACCTTGGCCTGGGCGAACAGCTCCTGCGTGGTGGCCGGCGGCTTGGTCGCGTCCAGCCCGCACTTGGCGAACTTGTCCTTGTTCCAGTAGTCGAGGTCGGTGTTGAGGTACCACGGGTAGCCGTACACACCGTCGGTGCCCTTGAACTTGTACGCGTCGATCGAGCCCGGCACGTAGGTGGCGCTGAGGTCGGCGCCGCCCTTGCTGACGTCGACGAGCAGGTCCTGCTGGGCGAGCGGCAGGGCGAAGTCGGGCGGGAGATTCACGACGTCGGGCAGCGAGTTGGAGGCGGCCTGGGAGAGCACCTTGTCGGAGTATCCGTCGCCGGGCTGGTCGAGCAGCTGCACGTCGGTGCCGGGGTACTTCGCCTTGAACCCGGCGATGACCTCGTTCAGATAGTCGGTGAACTTCGGGGTCAGGGCCCAGGTCTGCAGGGTCACCTTGCCCTCGATCTTCCCGTTGTCCTCGCTGCTGTCACTGCTGCCGCAGGCGGCGAGACCTAGGGTGAGCGTCGCTAATACGGCGACGGACGCGTGTCTGATTCGCATGGTTACAGCTCCTGGTTGCCTTGAGTCGGCGTCCAGCGGCGGCCCCGGGAGCGGGCGCTGTCCAAACGTCGGTGTTGGGCCATCGTGAGCAACTAAAGCGATATAGTCAATGGATAGACATGAGTTGTGTACGGCGTTAAGGTCGGCTTCTAAACCGCTATAGCTCTTGGGAAGTGCCGTGGGAAACCGTCCGACAATCGCGGACATCGCCAAGCGGGTCGGCGTGTCCCCCGGCGCGGTGTCGTTCGCGCTCAACGGCCGCCCCGGCGTCAGCGAGCAGACCCGCGCCCGCATCGTCGAAGTCGCCCGCGAGATGAACTGGCGGCCCCACCGTGCCGCTCGCGCCCTCGGTGGTTCCCAGGCCGGCGCGGTCGGCCTCGTGCTCGCGCGCGACCCCCACACGCTGGGCTCGGAGCAGTTCTACACGCAGGTCCTCTACGGCATGCAGGAGACGCTGTCCGCGCGCTCGTTCGCCGTGCAGATGCAGCTCGTCCGCGACACCACCGCCGAGATCGCCCTCTACCGCGACTGGTCCTCCGAGCACCGCGTCGACGGTCTGGTCCTGGTCGACCTCCAGGTCGACGACCCACGCCTGACCGTGATCGACGAGCTGAACATCCCCGCCGTCACCCTCGGCCCCCGCCTCGACGGCGCTCTCCCGAGCGTCTGGGCCGACGACAGCGAAGCCATGATCACGATCGTCGACTATCTCGCCGCCCTCGGCCACCGCCACATCGCCCACGTCGCCGGCCCGCCCGTCTATCGGCACACCGCCCAGCGCATGGCGGCCCTGCGCGACCACGCGATCTCCCGCGGCCTCGACGTCGGCGTCTCGGTCCCGACCGACTTCAGCGACGCCCAGGGCGCGGCAGCCACCCGCACCCTGCTGTCGCGCCGCGACCCTCCCAGCGCGATCATCTACGACAGCGACCTGATGGCCGCGGCAGGCCTGGGCGTCGCTCTGGAGCTGGGCGTTCGAGTCCCGCACGAGCTCTCCATCGTCTCGTTCGACGACTCCGTGCTGACCAGGATCGTCCACCCGCAACTCACCTGCCTGTCCCGCGACACGTACGCCCTCGGCGCGCAGGTCGCGGAGGTCCTGCTGAAAGCCATAGCCGACCCGTCAGCACGCCAGAGCGTCCAGAGCGAAACCCCGAAACTGGTCGTACGAGGCAGCACGGCAAGAGCCGCCACCCAGCGCTGACTCGCCACCCATCACCACGCCCCGGTGCCGTACGTTCTAAGTGCCATGGGTGACATTGATCTGGACCGCCCCGCCGAGCTCCGCCCGCCCCCCGCGACCCACCGCCCCCGCACCCTGCTCGCCGCGGCCACCGTCCTCACCCTCGGCGCCCTGCTTGGCGCGGCCGCCACCCATAACTGGGACGACTGGCAACACGAACGAACCCGCAACAGCGAGATCTCCATCCTCGTCCTCGCCGACACGGGCCCCCAAACCTACGAAGCCGGCGTCGGCGCCATCGTCGTCAACAACCGGGTCACCGACGCCGCCCTCACCCGCCGCGTCACCCTCGTCAACGCCGGCCCCCTCCCCGTCGACATCCACAACCTCCGCGTCGACCGCCCCGGCCTCACCATCCGAGGCACCGAAAAACCACGCCGCCTCAACCACGGCCAAACCCTCCAGGCCGACGCCGACATCCGCATCGTCTGCGCAGCCGGCCTCCCCCTGAGAAAACTCACGGTCCACCTGGCCGTCCGCACCGACGACAACCAGGAACACACCACCACCGCCACCCTCGACGCCACCCAATGGAACGACCAGGCCCGCCTGGCCTGCAACGGCAACCTGCTCTGACCGAGGCGGAACTCAGCCGAAGCGAGAGGACGGGTCGGATTCCTGGCGGTACGTCATTCACGCCTCTTTCGCCTATGAGCGTGACGGCAGATCCGTACCGAAAACGGTACGGATTTGTTCAGGCGGCTTTCCAGCCGGCTTCCGTGCAAGCGTCCCGGAGGGCGTCAGCGCGGGTCTTCCACTCGGCGTTGGCGTCGTTGGCCGCTCGGCCCAGTTCCGCGGCGCGGTCGGCGATGAGGTCGTTGTCGGTTTGGCCGGTGGATTCCATGACCTTGTCGGCGAGGGCCAGGCGCGCTGTCTTGGTTTTCGCGTCGGGGTAGCCGTCGGCGAAGTTCGTGCAGGCCGTGCGGGCGGGGTCGTCGAGGACGCCGCCCTGGGGGTCGGTTTTGCCGGCCCTGCCGGCGAACAGGGCGAAGGCCAGGACGACGAGGACGGCCGCGCCGATGATGATCTGGCGCCTGTTCAGCTTGAGCTTCACAATGCGTCAGGGTATCGCAACGCACAGGCGAGGTGCGCGGCATGATCGCCAGTGGCCATTACTCACAGTGCTGGTTGGACGGTAAAGGTGGTGGCGGCTCTTGTGAGATAGAGCAGGTCACCGCGGCGGGCGATCGAGCGGTCCGGGTAGTTCTGGGAACGCAGCGTGAATGTGTCGTTTTGCCGATTGACGGGGCAGAATGTCGCGTCCGCGGCAAAAAGTGCGGTGCCGTCGACCTGGTCGAGGTAGAGCTTGTAGTCGCGGTGCCGCAGGAAGCGGCCGCGGTAGTTGTCGGACTCGAAGGAGAAGCACCGGGGGTCGGCGGCGCCCCGGCGGACGATGTAACGCGAGTCCGCGCGGTCCTGGGCCGGGCTTGCCGTGGTCAGCGTGCTGATCCGGGCCTGGAAGTCCCAGTGCCTGAGCCGTGAGCCGGGGGCGTCGGCGGGGGCGAGGCCGATCGTTGTGCCGGCCACGAGCTTCGGGCCGACGGTTGCGGGCGCTGAGGTGGTGGGGGCAGCAGCGGCGGGGGAGGTCGGGGTTTTGCTGCTCACCTTTTCCGTCGCAGGTGGCGCGGGTTGCGTTCCTCGCCGGGGCGGCTGATAGGTGGGTGCGGGATCCGTCGCCTCGGTGGTGGTGGGTGAGGGGTCGAGTGGGATCGGCGCCATGGTGACGAACTGGGCCTGGGATGGGTCGTTGTCCGGGGCGAGCGCGATGCCGCCCGCGGCGAAGAGGATCAGAAGGCCGGCGCCGATGAGTGCCACGCGTGCCCGGTTCTGCGGCTGCCGCCGGGGCACTCGCGGCAGCATCATTGTCGCCATGTCGTTCGGTGGGGGCATCGGCGGGAAGTGCTGAGTGGGGGGAACCCAATTATCGCGATCCTCCGAGGACACCCTCGCCCCTCCGTTTAGGTAACAAACCGCGCTTATTTAAGTATCGCGGGCGATAGATATATTCGAGGCAAATCCCGGCGTTGGCAAGAGGCAATCGATCCGGAACGCTTCCGGCTCCGTACTCAGGGTTGACGACCCATCCGCCGGGGTCCGGGGCGAGCGCGCACCGGTCAACGGTGGCCCGCCAGCCAGGGAGTCCGCAGTGGACCACGACCCCGACGCCATGTACCGACGCCCGGCGCCCGCGCCGGCCCTCCCCTCGATCTCCGACTATTGGCCCGACGCCCCGCATCGGATGGGCCCGGCAGCGGACCATTATGTCGAAGAAGAGCCGGCCCTGACCCCGGACAATCCCCTTACCCGCCGCCGGGACAACCCACGCCCCCTGAAGCCGATGACCGAATCCGCCCGGATGTCCACAGGTAAGCGGGCCGTCCTGGGGATAACTCTCGCGATTGTCCTTCTCGGCGCCGCCGGCACGGCCGTAGCGGTGATAGCCGATAACCAGCAAACCGAGCCGACTGCGGAAGCGGCCCCATCAAAGGCCCCGCCAACAGCCCTCAAGCCGTTCAGGATCTCGGGACCCCTCGACGGCCGCGACAAGGCCAGCTTCGAGCTCGTCACCGAGACCAACGAGCTCGAGGTACGCACCGCCGACCTGGGCGACACTCTCTACCAGGTCACCACCCCGGAAAACGGCCCGGCGCTGCCCCGGACCACGAACACCGACGGCGCGGTACGGCTCTTCCTCGACCGCAGCGGCCAGCGCGGCCAGGAACAGGTCGAGGTGCTGCTCAACCAGGACGTCCGATGGCAGGTGACGATGACCGGCGGCGTCAAACAGGGCACGTTCGACCTGGCCGGCGCGGTCATCGAGGGGGTCGATCTGGTCGGCGGCGCCACCCGCATCGATCTGACCCTCCCCAAACCCGACGGCACGCTGCCGATCCGCATGGCCGGCGGCGTCAATACCTTTGAGGTACGCGCTGAGCGCGACGTCCCCGTCCGCCTGCGCACCCGCCGCGGCGCGGGTCAGGTCACCTTCGAGGGCAGGACCGACGACGGCGTCGCGAAGGAAGCGGCGTTCCTCAGCCCGGGCTGGCAGAAGAGCTCCGACCGGATCGACGTCGACGCGGTGGCGGGCATCGGCACCATGGAACTGGCCCGTCCGTGAACTACCTGTTGGCACGCATCCAGTCGGTGGCGAAATCGACAAGTCCACGCTGGAACATGAGTACGGCGGGGGCGCTGCCGATCGAACCGGTTGACGGCTCCCCCGTCGCTTCGTAGGCCGCGCCGAGCGTCGTGAAGTCGGACGTGTCGGTGTCCGTACCGGTCCAGGTGATCCAGTGACCGTTGCCGTCGTCACCGCGTACGGATGCACCGAATTTGATCTGTGGGGGTTGATCCTGGCGAGCCTCGGCGAGATGCAGTGAGGTGTTGCGATCGAAGCCGCAGCCCAGCAACAGCACCTTGCCGTCGGCCCGGTAGACCGCGCCGAGCGGGGACGCCTCGCCGAAACCGTCCGCGAGATCGTGACCGTTGGTGATCTCGGCCGCGTGCGGGCCCAGCGCGGCGAAGGAGACGTGCGGGTGCGTGCTGCGCAGCGATCCCGGCCAGGTGCGCACCGTCTCGGGCAGCACACCCATCCACCGGCTCGGCGTACGCGCAGGATCGAAGCCCGGATGATGATCGCGGATCACCGGCTGCCAGGACCCGGGCACCGGCGGATTGCTCCAGCCGCCCGGGTCGCTGTTGTCGGGCGTGTGTGTCGGCACCACCAGTGTCCCGCCCGGACCGAGCACGTCGAGAATCGCCTGCACAATCGACTGTGGCCCACCGGCGACATAACCGACACTCCGCGCCGAGGAATGCAGCAGCAGGACGTCACCGGCCCGCACCCCGAGCTCACGCAGATCCTCGGCCAGGGACTCGGCTGTGTGCGGCAGCGACTGGGTCACCGGGACATTCTGTCCCCGCCCCGCAACCACCGCTACGGAGAAATCGGCGCCACCGCGATCACGTCGAAGACATGCCAGTGTTTGGACCCGCCGAACGCGGGCCCATCCTCGTCCTCCTCGGCCCAGAACCGCACATCGAAGCCGTCGAACAACGCCCGTGCGGCGTCGGCGCTGAGGAACGTCTCGTTCTCGTTGCCGGCCCAGGAATCGTTCTCACCGAACAGATTCACCGCGAGCACCCCACCGGGCCGGAGCGCCCCGAGCATCAGCGCCCACACCCGGTGAAACGATTCGGGTGACTGGTAGGGCAGCGAATAGCCGGCGTAGATGAGGTCTGCCGCATGCAGCGAATCCAGCTCCGCGAAATGCCGGACGTCCACGATCAGCCGGTCATGAGAATCCATCAGGGGAACGCCATCGATCGCTTGGACGGTCCAGCCGGCGTCGAGCAGGGCTCTGGACTCGATGCCGGCTCCGCAACCCAGGTCTATCGCGGTACGCCCACCGCCTGGCCCCGCTATCGCCATGGCATCCCGGAGCAGCGGGCGCACCGGCCGCCCGGTCTGCGTTCCGTTGTACTTCGTCCAGTGGTCGTCGTCATGCGGCACGACATTCAAGCTAGTACTCCAGCAGGGGTGAAAGTGCCGCGGCTCTTCACCTGTGATCGTTCGACGAGCGGAGTCTTCGATGAGGCGGCGTCCGAGTTCGTGAACCACGTCGTGCAGTGCCGGGGGCTGCTCGATGACAAAGGGCCGGTCCAGGGCAGCCAGTGTGGCGGCGACCCATTCGAGGCGTTCGGCACGCAGAAACACCCTCAGCCAGCCGTCGCCTCCTGTGGCATCGGAGGCCGGCGTCACCGACGCCAGCGTGTCCGGTATCCGCGTCTGCACGTAAGCCGGATCTGCGTTGATGAGCACCGACACCTCGTGCCGCCCCGGTGCCGCAGTCAGCGGTCCGACGACCTGCGCGACCGGGTTCATGTCACCCGGCGCGGCGAAAGTGACCGACCGCACCTGCAGACCGGCCATCCGGTCCAGGCGAAACGTCCGCAGCGCGCGGCGGTCGACGTCGAAGCCGGTCAGGTAGAGCAGACCGCGATGCGCCACCACCCCATGCGGCTGCACCTGACGCTGCCCTGAGCGACCCTGATGAGACTGATAATCGAATACCACGAGCCGCCGGTCTCGCGCCGCCTCGGACAGATCGAGCAGCGTCCGCGCATCCCGCTGGCCGCGTGGGTTTACGCCCTCGTCGTCCCGGCCGCCGGCGCTCGGTACACCGGTGAAATCCACCGTCTCCAATACCGCGTCGATGCGCCGCGCGAGCGTGTCAGGTAATACCCTGCGCACCTTGGCCATCGCGTTGTCCACCGCGAGCGATGATGCCGGGCCGGCGTGGGAGCGCCGGTCGAACAGCAGTGCCCAGACGACGGCGAGGGCCTCTTCATCGGTCAGCATCAGCGGCGGCATGCGGTAATGCCGGGCGAGACGGTAGCCGCCGTACCGGCCCCGAACCGCGTCTATCGGAATGTCCAGCTCGCGCAGATGCTCGACATAACGGCGAACGGTACGGTCGTCCACCCCAAGACGCTCGGCGAGCTCAGCGACCGTACGGGTCCCGCCGGCCTGCAGCAACTCGAGCAGGGCCAGCACTCGTGCGGTCGGTCGCGCCATGCCAACTACATTGCCCACAATACCGGGCGGAAACTGACCCCTATCCAATTTACCGTCGTCGCATGACTTCACCGAATACCTGACCGACGATTTCGTCGAGCTCGTGACACCCTCCGCAACCTTTTCGGTCAGCAGCCCCGAGCGCGTGGCGTTCATTACCGCCAACACTCCCCGTGGAGGTGCCAACAACAGTGCCATCGTCGAGTTCCTCGTCGACGACACCGAAGCCGTGTATCACAGGCTCGTCACCGAGTTCGGGAATGACCTCGACGTGGTTCAACCTCCCGCGATGATGCCGTGGGGCAACCTGTCAGCCCTGATCCGCGACCCGGATGGGGCGCTGATCAACCTCTACACGCCGGTGACACCGCAGGGACAGCAGCTTCAGCGAAACCGCACACCCAGGATGCTGCCCTCCGAGGCGTAATCCCTAGGTGGCGATGTCCGGGTACGGCATGGAGAAATGCGCGAGCCGGGCGCCGTAGGCCTTCTGATATTCCAGCGGCCCGTGATCCCGCTCGAACATCGCGATGAACAGCGTCAGCGTGAGGAACGGGTGCGCGCCGAGCTCGAAGAGCGCCACGTGGTCGTGGTCGATCAATGCGGCACGCTCGGAGTCGGTGAAGCGCAGCCACGTCGAGGCCTCGCCGGAATGGCAGTTGAGGACCTCGTTGGCGCGGGACTGCTCCCACCACTCGACCGTTTCGCGGGGTGCGGTCCGGTAGCGTTCGACCAGGTCGGGGTCGCGGTCGACGGTGTAGAGGAATTTGTCGACGAGGTATTTGCTCATGCCGGGGCTCCACTCGGGTACCAGGTGAAGTAGGCCTCCATGGTGTGGAACAGGTCGAGGCTGTCCACATAGTCGGCCTTCGCGCCGGCGCCCGCCACGCCCATCATCAGCATGAAGTCCATGAAGCCGTGGGTGGCGTTGCCCGGCGAGTGCAGGCTGTCCAGGGTGACCTCGGCGAGGCAGCGCTCGAGGTCACCGGTGGCGATCCATTCGACGGCCTTGCGGTCGAATTCGGGGTCCGGGCCGTGCGGGCCGAACTGCCGGGGGCCGCCGAGCTCCAGCGAGAGGTGGCCGGTCCCGATGATCGCGACGCGCAGGTGGCTCGGCCACGACTCGACGATCTCGCGGATCGCCTTGCCGAGCTGCACGAAGCGTTTCGGCTGGGGCAGCGGCGGGGCGAAAATGTTGGTGTAGATCGGCACGATCGGCAGGTCCGCCTCGGGGCGCAGCGTGATGATCGGGCAGGTGACGCTGTGGTCGATCCGCAGCTCGTTGCTGAACGCCAGGTCGAAGCCCTCGTCCAGACCGGCCCGCAGGATGTGCGCGGACAGGTCCTCCTGACCCTTGAGCAGCATCTTCGGCAGGCCGAACTCGCGCTCCTCGTTGTACCAGTTGGCGTCGTAGAACGGCGCCTTGCCGACGAGGAACTGCGGCATGTTGTCGAGCCACAGCTGGTGGAAGTGGTCCGAGCCGACCATGACGAGCACGTCCGGCCGCGCCCGGGTCAGCGTCTCCCGGAACGCGGTGATCTTGGAGACCCACTCGTCGGCGAACGGCGGGCGGTCCTCGCCGGTCGCGGTGCTGGCGCGGTAGTAGAAGGGGTGATGGGTGGAAGCGATCACGGCGACGACGGAAGCCATGGCGCTCCTTTCACGAGTCGTAGACCGCGTTGCGATCGACCGTCATATATACATCCATGCCGATGGGGTTGCGGCGCTCCTCGGCGAGGTGCCCGAGCAGCCCGGCCGCCCGGGCCAGCAGGGCGAATCCACGCAGGATGTCGATCGGCAGCCCGAGGTCGGCCAGGGCCGCGCCGCACACGCCGGCGCCGTTGAGCGGCAGGGTCTTGCCGAGCACCTGCGGGTGCACGCGCCCGATCGCCTCGAACAATCGCAGGTGGGGGCCCTTCAGCCCCTCCTGCTCGGCGATCTGGAACAGCACCGGGGTGCGCGGGTCCAGCTTCTTGTGCACGGGATGCCCGAGCCCCGGGATGCGGCCGGTGGCGCTCTTCACAACCCGCAGCGCGAGTTCGTCGTAGTCGATCTCGCCGGAGACCCCTGCAAGCGCCTCGTGCAGAAACCGTCCACAGTCCTCGGTCACACCGAGGAAGCGGCTGCCCCCACCGAGCAGGCCGGCAGCGAGGGCACCCTGCAGAGAATCCGGAGCACTCAGGTACGTCAACCGCGCCGCGATCGCCGTCGGTGTGAACCCGTGATCGGCGAGCGCGACCAGCACCGCCTCGAAGACCCGGGTCTCGCCGGGAGTCGGCCGGCGCCCCGCGACCAGCCAGTACGCGAGTTCGCCGAAGCCCACCTTGCCCATCAGGTCCGCGGCGAGATCCTGGCCCAGCAGCCGGATCTGCGTCTCGTCGGACGTGCCGAGCGACGTCGGGAATCTCAGTCCGTCATCAGCCACGCGCGGATCTCCTCACCGTGTTCGTTCAGTCCGGGCGGCGCCAGGGTGTAGCCGGCCGGGGTGTCCGAGAACGTGATCGGGTTGCGGACGCCTGGGACGCCACCGGTCGTCACCACCGGGTCGAGCCCCAGCTCCTCGGCGAGCCCGAACCCGCCGTCGATCGTGTTGATGGGTGCACACGGCACACCGGCGGCGAGCAGCTCGCGGAACCACTCGTCCTTCGTACGCTTGCTGAGCCGTTCGACAAGGATCGGGCGCAGCTCGTCGCGGTTGCGGGTGCGCTCCTGGTTGCGGCCGAAGCGCGGGTCCTCGGGCAGCTCGGGCAGCTCCAGTACCTGGCACAGCTTGCGGAACTGGCCGTCGTTGCCCGCGATCACGATCAGCTCGCCGTCGGAGGTGGGCAGCGGCTCGTACGGGAACAGGCTCGGATGCGCGTTCCCCATCCGGAACGGGATCGTGCCACCGGCGACGTACCCGCTGGAGTGGTTGACCAGCCCGGACAGCGCGGACGAGAGCAGGTTGACCTCGACGTGCTGCCCGGTGCCGGTGACACCGCGGTGGTGCAGGGCCGCCAGGATGCCGATGTTCGCGTGCAGCCCCGCCATGACGTCGAAGACCGAGATGCCTGCGCGGTACGGCGACCCGTCGGGGTCACCGGTGAGACTCATCAGTCCGGAGATCGCCTGCACCATGAGGTCGTACCCGGGATAGCCGGCGCCCGCTCCGGTGCCGAAGCCGCTGATCGACGCGTAGACGATCTTCTCGTTGGCAGCGTGCACCGAGTCGTAGTCGAGGCCGAAACGGGCGAGCCCGCCGGGCCGGAAGTTCTCGATCATCACGTCGGCGCGGTGCGCGAGGCGCTGGGCGACCTCGACGTCGGCCGGGTCCTTGAGGTCGAGCGCGATGGAGCGCTTGTTGCGGTTGATGCCGAGGTAGTAGGTCGACACGTCGTCGCGGGTCGGCGGCATCCAGGTGCGGGTGTCGTCGCCGCCGGGGCTCTCGACCTTGACGACCGTGGCGCCGAGATCGGCGAGCAGCATCGTCGCGTAGGGGCCCGCCAGGATCCGCGAGAAGTCCGCGACGAGCAGTCCGTCCAGTGCGCCCATGAGCCGCCTTCCGGGGTCTCTGTCCGCCATGCGGACATCCGTCCGTGCCGACCCAGTCTCGACCGACTGGAGATGTGCTGTCAACGGAAACATTCTCTTGACATTCACGACGCATTGGAAAAACACTGACCGCTGTACGGACGGCTGTCCGCCGCCTCGAAGAGGAGCCGCCATGAGCGAGATAGTGCTGTTCACCAACGCCACCGTTCTGACCATGGATGACCGGCATACCGTTCTCACCGGCTCCGATGTGCTCGTGATCGGTGACAGGATCGCCGAGATCGGGACCGGGCTGACCGCGCCCGACGGCGCCACCGTGATCGACGCGTCCGGCGGCATCCTGATGCCCGGCATGATCGACACGCACCGGCACATGTGGCAGACCGCGATGCGCGGCTACGGCGCCGACTGGACCCTGACCCAGTACTTCGTCTGGTACTACCTCGAATCCGGCAAGCTGTTCCGGCCCGAGGACGTGTACGCCGGCAACCTGCTCGCCGCGATCGAAGCCATCGACGCCGGCGTCACCACCACGGTGGACTGGTCGCACGGACTGCAGACGCCACAGCACGCGGATGCCGCCGTCGACGCGTTGCAGGCGGTGCCGGGGCGGTTCGTTCTCGCGTACGGAAATATTCAGCAGGGTCCCTGGGAATGGTCCGCCGACCCGGCCTTCCGGGACTTCGTCAACCGGCGGATCACCCCGGGCGACGACATGCTCGGGTTCCAGATGGCGTTCGACGTCACGGGCGATCCGGCGTTCCCCGAGCGGGCGGCGTTCGAGGTCGCGCGGGAGCTGGGCGTGCCGGTCACCACCCACGCCGGGGTGTGGGGCGCGACCAACGACGACGGCATCCGGCTGATGTACGAGAACGGCTTCATGACCCCGCAGACCGTGTACGTACACGCGGCGACGCTGAAGCCGGACTCGTACCAGCGGATCGCCGCGACCGGTGGCTCGGTCTCCGTCTCGACCGAGAGTGAGCAGAGCGCCGGCCAGGGCTACCCGTCCACCTGGGCGCTGCGCGATCACGGCATCCCGGTGTCGCTGTCGATGGACACCAGCGTCTGGTGGAGCGGCGACCTGTTCTCCGCCATGCGCACCACCCTCGGCGCCGACCGGTCCCGCGAGCACCTCGAGGCGCACTCGAAGACCGAGACCGTCACCCACGTGCACCTGCGGGCCGAGCACGTCGTCGACTGGGCGACCCGGGGCGGCAGCAGGGCGCTCGGGCTCGACGACCGCCTCGGCAGCCTCGAGCCGGGCAAGAAGGCCGACATCGTGCTGCTGCGCAACGAGAGCTCGCCGGTGATGTTCCCGCTGCTCAACCCGTACGGTCATGTGGCGTTCCAGGCGCAGCGCGGCGACGTGGAAGCGGTCCTCGTCAACGGGCGGATCGTCAAGCGCGACCACAAACTGGTCGGCGTGGACCTGGCCGCGGCGCGGACCGCCGTCGAGTCGACCATCGAGCACCTGCGCTCGACGATGGGCGAGGAGGCCTGGCTCAAGGGCATGAACCCCGATGTGCCGGAGACCAAGGTGACCGACAACCCGTACACGTACACCGACTATGACGCCGGCTCGGCCCAGTGGAAGCATTGAGCCGTGACACGTGCTGCCGGACCTGACTTCATCGAGGCCCTTGCCCGGGGGCTCGACGTGCTGCGCAGCTTCCGGCCGGGTCGCCGGGTGTCGACGCTGAGCGAGATCGCCGCCGACACCGGGCTGGCCCGGCCCACGGTCCGCCGGATCCTGCTGACCCTGACCGAGCTCGGTTACGTGCGCGCCGAGGACCGCGGGTTCGCGCTCACCCCGCGCGTGCTCGAGCTCGGCATGGCATATGTCCACAGCCTCGACATGTGGGAGGTCGCCCGCCCGCACATGGAGCGCCTGGTCGCGCAGACCGGCGAGTCCACGTCGATGGCCCAGCTCGACGGCTCCGACATCGTCTACGTGGCCCGGGTCGCGGTGCCGAAGATCGTGACGCTCTCGGTCACCATCGGCACCCGCTTCCCGGCCGCCGCGACCTCGATGGGCAAGGTCCTGCTCGCCGCGCTCACCCCCGCCGAGCTGGACGCCGTGCTCGCCCAGCCGACCCGCTCGGGCATCGCGGCCCGGGTGATCCCCGGCCGCGCGGAGCTCGACAGCGCCCTGCGCGAGGTGCGGGCCAAGGGCTGGGCGCTCGCCGATCAGGACCTCGCGCTCGGCATCCGCTCGATCGCGACCGGTGTGCGCGGCGGCGACGGAAAAGTCGTCGCGGCCCTCAACGTGACGGTCCACGCAGCCGAAACTTCTGTCGACAAGTTGACAGGCGTGTATCTCCCGCCGCTGCTGCACGCGGCCGCGGACATAAGCAGTGACTGGTCATTGCGCGATACAGCGCCCATGGTCGCCCGCGCCTGACCAGTTTCTTTCACTGGCCGAAACCGGGTGACTACGGGCAGGATCGGCGCATGACGACCCGGTTGCCCTACCCGATCGCCCTGAGCGGGGACGGCGTCATGCTGCGCGAGTGGCGGGACGACGACCTGGACGAGCTGGTGGATCTGCTCGACGAACCCGCCATCGCGCGCTGGACCCCGATGCCGTCGCCGTTCGACATCGAGGCCGGGATCGCGTACCTGAAACGCGCCAAACAGGGACGCACCAGCGGCCGCCGCATCCAGCTCGCCATCACCGTGGACGGCGGCAAGCCGCTCGGCGAGGTCCTGCTCTTCGGCGTCGACGCCGGCCTGCGCGAGGCTGAACTCGGCTATCTCGTGGGCGCGGCCCATCGCCGGCGCGGCCTCGCTGCGACCTCACTCTCACTACTTTCGGTGTACGCCCGGAGCACGCTGAAGCTCAGCCGCCTGGTCCTGCGCATCGACCCGGGTAACACCGCGAGCACCGCCGTCGCCCGGCGCTGCGGGTACAGCCTCACCGGCGAGCCGCCCATCCTGCAGGAAGGCCCGTACGGCCCGAGCAGCCTCGACACGTGGGAACTTGTCGCCGCGAGTGGGAGCACCCGCATGGAGCGGCTGAGAAATGTCGCAGCCCGGAGGTACGGTCGGCGCGGGTGACAACTTCCGGAGGGTGCCATGGACGTCACGCGTACGCAGGTCATGGCCTACCGCGTGGCCGCGCTGGGGCTGGCGCATCGAGGTTCGCAGCGCCCCGCCGACCTGCGGGTGCTCGACCTCGGCGTGCAGGAATACACGCCCGGCTCGACCCAGGTCGCGCTCGCCGCGCGCACCACCGCAGACCTGGAGGACGATCGGCTGATCACCGTCTGGGCAGCCCGGGGCGCCCCGCACCTGCATCGCCGCCGCGACCTGCCCGCGTTGGTCAAGGCGCTCTGGCCGGTCAGCGACGCGGACGCCTCGGCACGGATCAACAGCGCCCAGATCGCGCAGGGCGTCAAGCTGGGCATCAAGGCGTTCGAGGTCACCGCCGCGGCCTGCCGGGAAGTGGTGACCTCCTCGATGCCGCGCGGCGAGGCCAGCACCGAGGTCAGCAAGCGGGTGCCGCGCGAGCTGACCTACGACTGCCGCAGCTGCGCCGCCCGGCACATCGCGGGCAACGTCTGGCAGCACTCGGGCCTGGCCGGGGGAGTGCGGGTGGAGTCCCGTGGCAAGGACGCGATGCTCGGCCCGATCCCGAAGGCCCCGCCGCAGCCGACGGCCAACGCGGGCATCGACGCTCTGATCACGACCTACCTGACCCTGCTCGGCCCGGCAGGCCCGGCCGAGGTCGCGAGATATCTCGGCTCGACGACCACCGAGATCAAGAAGGTGTGGCCGGCCGATGGGCTCGACGAGGTGCGCGTGGAGGGTCGCAAAGCGTGGGCCGCCGCCGGCTCGTTCGCCACGGTGCCGGCCCCGGTCAAGGGCGTCCGTTTCGTGCCGCCGATGGACGCGTTGCTCCAGGCCCGCGATCGTGACCTGCTGGTGCCCGTGCGGGAGCAGCAGAAGGAGGTCTGGCGCGCCCTGGGAAATCCGGGCGTGCTGCTGGTCGACGGGGAGATCGCCGGGGTGTGGCGCGCCAAGATGGCCGGGCGCAAACGGGTCGACCTGACCGTCACGCCGTTCGGTTCACTAACCGCCCCGGCGCGCAAGGCGGTCGAGGCGGAATCGGTCGAGGTCGCCCGGGCCCGCGAGGTGCCCGAGGCAACCGTGGCCTACGCCTGAATCACCAGGTCGGGGCTGGGCCGCCGTTCGGGCTGGGCCGCCGTTCGGGCTGGGCCGCCGTTCGGGCTGGGCCGCCGTTCGGGGCGGCCGCGACGAGTTACCAGTTGGGGGGCAGGGTGTCCGGGAGGACGAGCTTCGGGCCGCGCAGGCGGTAACCGATCGCGACCATGATGACCAGTGCCCAGACGCCGGAGACGATCGCGGCGGCCCACCAGCCGACGACCGCGAGGATCAGGGCCGCGGCCCAGACCACCGTCGCGGCGAGGATCAGCGAGACCGGCACGCGGCGCCGGGAGAGGTGCCCGCCCGCCATTCTGGCGCAGAAGTCGGGGTCATCGCGGCGCAGCTGGCGTTCCAGCTGCGCGAGGCGGCGGTTGTCTTCCTTGTTGAGCATGTGCACCTCCGGCGGGGCCCGGACAGAAGGAGCCGACGACCGGAGCTAACCCGAACGCCCCGGTCGATGCCTCCATTGTTACCCGCAGGTCACGGAATTCATACTGCGCGCAGGGTTGTGTTAACGCGCGATTCATGCAGCATCCTGCAGACCCGCCCCCACGCATCGGCCGCCGCCACTGGCTCGTAGCTGTCCCGCTGTCGGCAGAAGAACCCGTGACCTGCACCGGAATACGCCACGAGCTCATGGTCGACCCCCGCGGCGGTCAGCGCTTCCGCGATCTGTTTTCGCTGCTCCGCGGGGATCAGCGGGTCGTCCGCGCCGAGCAGCATCAGCACCCTTGCGGTGATTGCGGAAGTGCGGTCCAGGGTGGGCTGTGGCCGACTGAGCGGAATGTCCGTAGTGGGCAGCCAGCCGCCATAGAAAACAGCAACGGCGGGCAGATCAAAAGCCGTTGCCGACAGGTACGCGAGATGCCCGCCGACGCTGAGCCCGACCATCCCGGCAACGTGGTGCCCGGCGCCCCGGAGCTGCTTCAGCGTCGCACCCACATCGGCGAGGGCCTGCTCGCGGGTCAGCCGGCCGAGCATGTCGAAGCCCCGGGCCCGCCCCTCGGCATCGGCGGGCAGCTCCCCGGTGGACGGCTCGCGGTGATAGAGGTCCGGGGCGACGGCGTAGTAGCCGAGGTCGGCGAGCTGCTCGCAGACATCCCGCACGTGAGCGCTGACGCCGAACAGCTCCATGCCGACGAGCACGGCGGGCGCGGGACCCGGGTCGGCCGGGCGGGCGACGTACGCCGGCATCGGGGTTGATCCCGGCACTGGAATCTGAATTGTCTCGGTGATCCGCATGCCCTCCACGCTGCTGGGCAATCGGTCATAAGTCCAAGACGCAGTTGTGCTGGGACTTATCGCGCGGCACTCTGAATTGATGGAGCTGCGGCAACTGATGTACTTCGAGGCGGTGGTGCGCCACGGGAGTTTCACCCGCGCGGCGGCACAACTGCACATCGCCCAACCGGCCGTCTCCGCACAGATCCGCCTGCTGGAGACCGAGCTCGGCGTGACCCTGCTGACGCGCACGACCCGGCGCATCGCGCTGACCGCCGCCGGGGAGCTGGTCCTGAGCAGGGCAAAACGGATCCTCGGCGAGCTGGACGGCGTCCGCGACGACGTGGCGCAGGTCGGTGCCGTGCTCCGCGGCCGGATCACCGTAGGGGCGACCGAGGTGCTGGGGACGGTGGACCTGGCGGGCGCGCTCGCGTCGTTCCACAGCCGTCATCCGGGCATCGCCCTGTCGCTGCGGACCGGCCTGGTGGCGGAGCTGCTCGGCGGCCTGGACCGGGGCGAGGTCGACCTCGTGCTGGCGCCGGTCCACGCCGACCTGGCGGATCACTACACCGCACGGATGCTCGCCGCCGAGGACGTCGTCCTGGTGACACCGCTCGGGCACCCGGCAGGCGGCCTGCGTGACGAGCCGTTTGTCTGCCTTCCGCAGGGGAGCGGGCTGAGAGCGATCCTGGACGAGGCCGCCGCCGCCGCGGGTTTCGAGCCGGTCGTACCGTTCGAGGCGTCCGGTCCGGGCGAGATCCGTGCCCTCGTCAGCGCCGGTCTGGGCGTCGCCGTGATGGCGGGATCCACGGCCCGCTCACCCGGACCGCCCGTGCGGATCGTTCCGCTCGACCCGGCCCCCGCCCATCCCGCCATCGGCCTGGTGAGCCGTCGCGACCAGCGACCCAGCCCAGCAGCGTCCGCGTTCCGCCGGCACCTGATCTCCAGGTGCCCCGAGCCGTTGATTCGTCTGCCTTGAGTGGCGATGGCGGCCAGGTCCCGCCCCGGGCAGGAAGTTGCGCTAAAACCCGCATATCCGCAACTTCCTGCGCCGTCGGGGGTCAAGCGCGGGCCTGCAGCGTCCCGGCCTGCGGCGTCCCGGCCTGCGGCGGTCAGGCTGAGGCGTGGGCGCCTCGGGTGGCGCGGAAGACCCAGATGCGCATGAGGAGGAAGCGGACGCCGGTGGCGATGAGGTTGGCGATGACGAGGACGCCGAGTTCCACGTAGGTGGGTGGGCTGGTCATCAGGTGCAGCAGGGCGAGGGAGCCCGAGGTCAGGCCCAGGCCGATGCCGAAGACGACGAGGCCCTGGGCCTGGTGGCGCCAGGCGCCGTCGCTGCCGCGGACGCGGAAGGTGACGCGGCGGTTGACGGCCGTGTTGGCGATCGCGGTGACCAGCAGGGCGATCAGGTTGGCCCACTGGGCGCCCATGCCGTCCCGGAGGATGGCGTAGAGCGCCAGGTAGGCCAGGGTGCTCGCGACGCCGACCGCGGCGAAGCGCAGGATCTGGCCGGTCAGTCCGGCGGGGACACCGGCGACCGGGAGCGGGTTGCGGCCGAGCTGTTCGCGCAGGGCGGCGAGGGGGAGCCGGCCGGTGCCCAGGGCGCGGGTCAGCCGGGCGATGCCGCGCAGGTCGGCCATGGCGGTCGCGACGATGTCGACGCGGCTGTCCGGGTCGTCCACCCAGTCGACCGGGACCTCGTGGATGCGCAGGCCGGCGCGCTCGGCGAGGACCAGCATCTCGGTGTCGAAGAACCAGCCGGTGTCCTCGACCATGGGCAGCAGCCGCTCGGCGACGTCGGCGCGGATGGCCTTGAAGCCGCACTGGGCGTCGGAGAAGCGGGCGCTGAGCGTGCTGCGCAGGATCAGGTTGTAGCTGCGGGAGATGAACTCACGCTTCGCGCCGCGGACCACCCGGGAACCGCGGGCCAGGCGCGAGCCGATCGCGAGGTCCGAGTGGCCCGAGATGAGCGGGGCGACCAGCGGCAGCAGAGCGCCGAGGTCGGTCGAAAGATCCACATCCATGTACGCGAGGACAGCCGCGTCCGAGTGCGTCCACACGTAGTTCAGCGCGCGCCCCCGGCCCTTCTGAGGCAGGTGCACCCAGCTGACCTCGCGCAGGCTGTCGGTGAGCCGGCGTGCCACGTCCGCCGTCGAGTCGGTGCTCGCGTTGTCCGCGATGGTGATCCGGAACCGGTACGGGAACTCGGTCGCCAGGTACGCGTGCAGCCGCCGTACGCAGGGCTCGAGGTCGATTTCCTCGTTGTAGACCGGGACCACCACGTCGAGCACGGGGGCGACGACCCCGACCGGACCCGACTCGTGCACAGGCAGCGTGGAGAGGCTCATGCCCCTAAGTTCGCCGCCGGGCCTTTGCCCGCAATGTGTCGCGCCTGTGGCGGGCCTGTGAGTGCTCACGGCGTACACATGGAAGGAAGGCGGCCTCCCACAGAGGGAGACCGCCTTCGGGGGTTGGGGTCGGTCAGGAGACGGGTGCGGTGAGGTCGTAGATCGTCACGTTGTCGACGGTCTGCGACTGGTAGTTCTCCGACACCCACGTGGAGATCTGCGAGCTGTCGTTGCTGCCACCGCTGCTGTTGCCACCACCGCCGAAGCCACCGCCACTGCTGCCGATGAAGTAGTGGATCTTTCCGTCGGCCACGTACTGCTTGAACTGCGCCAGCGTCGGTGACGGGTCGCTGCCGTTGAAGCCGCCGACCGCCATGACGGGCTTCTCGGTCGCCAGCTGGTAGCCGGACGCGTTCTGCGAACCCACGGCCGCCGCGACCCAGGTGAACTGGTCGGCGTTCGTCTCGAGCAGCGTCTTCATCGCATCGCTGACGGTCGCCGCGTCGAGCAGACCACCCATGCCGCCACCCCCACGCATCCCGCCACCACCGTTACCGCCGGGGAAGCCTTGCTGCGTGCCGGTTCCGCCCTGCTGGGTGCCGGTTCCGCCTTGCTGGGTGCCCGTGCCGCCTTGCTGGGTGCCGGTTCCGCCCTGCTGGGTGCCGCCGGGGAAGCCGCCCTGGCCGCCGCCGCCCGGGAAGCCGCCGCCACCCCGGTTGCCGCCACCGCCGCCGGGCCCGCCACGACCACCGCCACCGCCGCCGAACCCGCCGCCGCCCTGCACCGAGGGACCGGCCGTCGGGATGGAACCGGTGTGCGGCTCCGAAGCCGTCTGCACCGCGTACGCAGCCGGCCCGGCCAGCAGCGCGATCAGCGCACCCCCTGCGGCGAACAGCGCGACCT
The DNA here is from genome assembly GCF_018332715.1 of Winogradskya consettensis. Lineage (GTDB taxonomy): Bacteria > Actinomycetota > Actinomycetes > Mycobacteriales > Micromonosporaceae > Actinoplanes > Actinoplanes consettensis. Next base: position 189,604 of record NZ_BOQP01000003.1, read on the forward strand.
TCGCCGGCAGCCGCAGCGAGGCCAGCACGCCGACCGCCGCCACGAGCCCGAGGATCAGCACGACCCAGCGCAGCCACGGCACGAAGTCCGGGCTCCAGCCGAGCATGTGGAACGACCACCACGCGGTCACACCGATCGCCACCGCGAGAGCGCCGGCGGCGAACGGGTTGCGCCGGGCGCGCCACAGCAGGACCGAGCCCATCCCGACGACCGCGCCGACCGCCGGAGCGAGTGCCACGGTGTAGTACGCGTGGAAGATGCCCTGCATGAAGCTGAATACCAGGCCGGTGCCGACCAGCCACGTGCCCCAGAGGACCAGGGCGGCGCGCAGCTTGTCGGTGCGTACGGCGCGGGCGGTCAGCACGAGCCCGCCGACCAGCACGATCAGCGCGGCGGGCAGCAGCCAGGAGATCTGACCACCCTGCGACGTGTCGAACATCCGGGTGATCCCGGTTTCGCCCCACATACCGCCGCCGGTGCCACCTCCGCCGCCGCCGACGCTGCCGGTCTCCTCACCGTTGAGCCGGCCCAGGCCGTTGTAGCCGAGGGTCAGTTCGAGCAGGCTGTTGTTCTGCGAGCCGCCGATGTAGGGCCGCATCGAGGCGGGGACCAGCTCGACGATCGCGATGTACCAGCCGGCCGAGACGACGAGGGCGACGACGGCGAGCAGCAGTTGCAGGAGACGCTTGCCGAGCTTCGGCGGACCGGCGATCAGGTATGCGAGGCCGTACGCGGGGACCACCAGCAGTGCCTGCAGCATCTTGGTCAGGAAGCCCAGACCGACGAGGGCGCCCGCGAACATCAGCCACTTGGTCGAGCCGTTCTCGACGGCCCGCAGGGTGGCGTACGCGCCCGCGATCATCAACAGCACGAGCATGGCGTCCGGGTTGTTGAAGCGGAACATCAGCACCGCGATCGGGGTCAGCGCCAGCACGGCGCCCGCGATCAGACCGGCCGCGGGGCCGAACCAGCGCTTGACGGTCGCGAAGAGCAGGCCGACCGAGGCGACGCCCATCAGCGCCTCGGGGACGAGGATGCTCCACGAGCTCAGCCCGAAGATGCGTACCGAGATCTCCATGATCCACAGCGACGCCGGGGTCTTGTCGACGGTGATCGAGTTCGCCGCGTCGGACGAGCCGAAGAAGAACGCCTCCCAGCTCTTGGACCCGGCCTGGACCGCCGCGGAGTAGAACGCGTTGCTCCAGCCCGAGGCACCGAGGTCCCAGATGTAGAGCACCGCGGTGACCACGAGCAGGCCGATGAGCGATGGCCGCACCCAGCTCGCGTCCGTGGCGGGGCCGCGCAGGACCGTGGACCAGCGGGATCGGGGCTGAACCGGTGGAGGTTCTGGCGACGCGGGCTCCACGACCGGGGCCGTCTCCGGTACGGGCAACGTCGAGGTCATCAAAGGGTCCTTAGGGCAGGCGGAAGCAAGCTGACTTCCGTACCTTCTTCCGCCTGCCTGTCGGCCCCTTATGCCCTTACTGTGCGGCCCCTGTGAGTGTCGGTCAGGAGGCGCGGCGCTTCGCGGAGGCGGCGGCGAGCCTTTCCAACACCTCCACAGTGGGGTCCCAGCCCATGCACGCGTCGGTGACGCTCTGGCCGTACGTGAGGTCGCCACCAAGGTCCTGCCGGCCCGGCACCAGGAAGCTCTCCAGCATGACGCCGCGGATGCCGTGCTGACCGGCCTCGAGCTGGCCCGCGATGTCGTCCGCCACGATCGGCTGGCGCAGGTGGTCCTTGTTGCTGTTGCCGTGCGAGCAGTCGACCACGACCCGTTCCGGCAGCCCGGCCTCGTGCAGCAGCGTGAGCGACGCGTTGACGTCCTCCGCGCTGTAGTTGGGCCCCTTGCCGCCACGCAGCACCAGGTGGGCGTCCGGGTTTCCGGTGGTGTGCATGATCGCGGGCGTGCCCGAGACGTCGATGCCGGGGAACACGTGCTTCGCGGCCGCGGCGTTGATCGCGTCGATCGCGGTGCCGATGCTGCCGTCGGGGCGGTTCTTCATGCCGATCGGCATGGAGAGACCCGAGGCGAGCTGCCGGTGGACCTGAGATTCCACCGTACGGGCACCGATCGCACCCCACGCCACGGTGTCCGCGATGTACTGCGGCGTGATCGGGTCGAGGAACTCGACGGCGACCGGCAGCCCCCGCTCGAGCACCTGCAGGAGCAGCGCCCGGGCTACGCGCAGCCCCTTGCTCACGTCACCCGTACCGTCCAGTGCCGGGTCGTTGATCAGGCCCTTCCAGCCGACCGTGGAACGCGGCTTCTCGAAGTAGACGCGCATCACGATCAGCAGGTCGTCGGAGAGCCGTTCGGCCTGGTCGCGCAGCCGGTCGGCGTACTCGGCGGCAGCGATCGGGTCGTGCACCGAGCAGGGCCCGACGACGACCATCAGCCGTGGGTCGCGGCCGTTCAGCACGTCCTCGACCTGGCGACGGCTCTCTAAGACGCTCGCGGAGAGCTCATGGGTGAGGGGCAACTCGTGGTGCAGCAGGGCGGGGCTCATCAGGGGCACGACCGACTCGATGCGGTGGTCGCTGACGCGCTGTACCTCGGGGATCGTCATGGCGGTAGGTCCTCTCCGCCGGCTCCCCAGGGGCCGGCTTCCCCTGGGCCGTGGGCCGGCTCGTAACAAACGAAAAGGCAGCGACTAGATGTCGCTGCCTCGGCCGGCCCTACGGGGTGTCTCAGGTCATGAAGTCATGGCAGAGACACCGGCGGAGCCGGCCTCATAAACCACGAATACCAACGGGACACGCGGCCATGCTAGCCCATGAATCGGGGGACTGTGTCCGTCACCCGGGGTATGGGCACATGCAAGTTGCGTGTGCTGACATGAGATGTATGAAAGAGACGAGCGCGCCGTACCTCCTCGACGGTCTCGCCGACCTGCCCCCGGCGGAGCGCCGTCAGGCTGTTTCGCTGGTGGTGCTGAAGGTCTGGGAGACGCCGCAGGTCCTGCTCGGTGAGATACCGGCGACCCAGGCGCTGGCCGCGATCGCGGCGATCGCCGCGGGGCTGCCGGGTGCCCAGGGCCGCCCCTGGCTCGACGACCGGCTGCGCGCGGCGGCCTGCCCCAAGGTCACCAGCGAACTGGCCGGTCGTGCCCTCTGCGCCCTCGACGTGCTCGTCGGCCGGGACAGTGCGTCCATCCCGCTGCAGCTGCACGTCTCGGACGGCGCTGCCGCCACCGCGCTACTGGACGACCTGCGGGACGTACTGATGGACGGACTGCGGCTGGGCTGGTAGGTAATCGGTCAGCGGCAGCCGGACGGTGAACTCCGTGCGCCCCGGCATGCTGCGTACCGCGACCGTGCCCCGATGCGCGGTCACCACGGCATGCACGATCGACAGGCCGAGACCCGTGCTGCCGGCGGCCCGCGAGCGGGAGCTGTCCCCGCGGGCGAACCGCTCGAAGATGTGCGGCTGCAGTTCGGCCGGGATGCCCGGGCCGTAGTCGGTCACCCGCATCACAGCCGCGTCCGCCTCAGCGCCGACACCGACGACCACGCTGGTGCCCTCGGGCGTGTGCGTACGCGCATTGGCCAGCAGATTCGCCAGCACCTGATGCAACCGCTGCCCGTCGCCGATCACGCTCACCGGCTCGTCGGGCAGGTCCAGTTGCCAGTCGTGGCGCGGACCGGCGGCGTGCGCGTCACTCACCGCGTCCACCACCAGCATCGTCAGGTCGACCGGTTCGTGCGCGAGCGGCCGGCCGGCGTCCAGGCGAGCCAGCAGCAGCAGATCCTCGACCAGCGCGGTCATCCGCTGCGCCTCCGACTCGACGCGGCGCAGCACGTGGCCGATCTCGTCGGGGACGGGCTGGCGGCTGCGGCGGCTCAGTTCGGCGTACCCGCGGATGGCTGCCAGGGGGGTGCGCAACTCGTGGCTGGCGTCCGCCACGAATTGGCGTACCTGCATCTCGCTGGCATGCCGCGCTTCCAGCGCGTTCCCCACATGATCAAGCATCCGGTTCAAGGCCGCACCGACCGCACCCACCTCGGTACGCGGGTCGGTGTCCGCATACGGCACGCGCTGGGCCAGCTCGACCTCACCACGGTCGAGCTTGAGCTCCGAGACGCGGGTCGCGGTCGCCGCCACCCGGTTGAGCGGTTTGAGATTGCGCCGGATGATCACCGCCCCGGCCCACCCCGCCGCGATCAGCGTGATCAGCACCGCCCCACCCGTGACCAAAGCAATCGTGATCAACGTGTCGTTGGTGTCCTTGAGCGACAACGCGGCGATGATGACGCCGCCGTCGGGGCTCGGCCGGGAGACGACGCGATACTCACCGATGTCGCCGCCGAGATCGATATCGACCGGGTTGCTGTCGGGGGTGATCGTCGCCAGCTTCGTGATGGTGGCCGCCGGGAGGCTGGCGTATTTGTTGACATATCGACCGGCTTCGTTCGGGGTGTACGCGACGATGCCGCCGGCGGTCTTGATGCCGTTCTGGTCGAGGCTGAGCAGGATCGAACTGACCTCAGCGCCCGGTGGGGGATCGGTCCCGAACTGGCCGCTACTGAACTGGCCGCCACCGTACTGACCGCTACCGTTCTGCCGGGGGAATCCCTGGTTGCCCTCACCGGGGAGGCCCTGCGCCCGGTTGGCGGTCTGCGTCAGCTTCGTGTCGAGCTGCGAGTAGAGGGTCTTGTGCAGGTAGAGCTCGGCGGTGCCGCCCACGACCAGGCCCAGCACGGTCAGCAACGCGATCATGACCGCGATCAACCGGGTGCGCAGCGACCAGCCCGCTGGGGAGCGCCAGCGGGCAGGGTGTGCGGCGATCGCCATGTCAGTCGGCCGGCTTCAGGACGTAACCCGCGCCGCGCATGGTGTGGATCATCGGCTGGCGGCCGGCGTCGATCTTCTTCCGCAGGTACGAGATGTAGAGCTCGACGACGTTCGCCTGGCCCCCGAAGTCGTAGTTCCACACCCGGTCGAGGATCTGGCTCTTGCTCAGCACCCGGCGCGGGTTGCGCATCAGGTAACGCAGCAGCTCGAACTCCGTGGCGGTCAGGGTCACGAGATCACTGCCGCGGCGCACCTCGTGGCTGTCCTCATCGAGGCTCAGGTCACCGACGATGAGCTGGGAATCCGTACGCATGGGCGAGCGACCCATCCGCCGCATCAGCCCCCGCAGCCGGGCCACGACCTCTTCCAGGCTGAACGGCTTGGTCACATAGTCGTCGCCGCCCGCGGTGAGCCCGGTGATCCGGTCCTCGACCGAGTCCTTGGCGGTCAGGAACAGCACCGGCACGTCGGGGGCCTCCCCGCGCAGCCGGCGCAGCACCTCGAGGCCGTCGATGTCGGGCAGCATCATGTCGAGAACGACGGCGTCGGGGCGGAAGTCGCGCGCGGTCCGGACGGCGGTCTGGCCGTCGCCGGCGCTGCGCACCTCCCAGCCCTCGTAGCGCAACGCCATCGAGAGCAGCTCCGCGAGCGTGGGCTCGTCGTCGACCACGAGGACCCGCACGGGGCCCCCGTCGGGCCGGCGGAGCTCGCTGCTGGTGTCTGCGTTCGCCATCGTCATGCCCCTACTGTTGCGGGCCACGCTTTGCGCCGCCTTTCCGCTTCCTGTGTAGCACCTGTGTGTTCGGCCCACAGGAAGGACACGGATTTCGCACAGCGCAGTGATGGGCGGGCTGCGCACAGTTGCTGCCATGACGGAGATGACGATTACCCGGACCGCGTACCCCATGGCCTGGCAGGAGGCCCCGACCAAGCCGGACCCGACCGCCCCGGTGCGGGTGTCGCCGCGTTTCTACGAGGGTGGCACGACCCCGAAGCGCAAGCTCCGGACGGCCGGAATCGCGGTGGCCGCCGTGTTCGCCGTGGCGGCGGTCTTCGGCCCCGGCCCGAACCTGGTCACCCGGCTGGGCATCGGCGACCAGGCCTTCGCCACCGTGAGCGCCGCCGACACGATCGTGAGCAGCGACATCCTGGCCGACGTCCCCGCCGCGGGGCGCAATGCCTGATCTTTCGGACCGCGGGCCCGCCGCAGGTCGCAATTCCTGACCTTTCGGGCCGATACTGCACCGGGCTCACAGGCCCTACCGTCAGCCGGTGCACAGACGCAGGATCCTGCTGACCGGTCTCGCCGTCTCCGGCGCCGAGCTGATCGTCTCGATCTTCTACCCGGTGCCGATCTATGCGACCTGCGGCGGCGCTGCCGTAGCCCTGCTCATCGTGGGCATGGTTCTGGCCTGGCGCCGCAACCGGCATCCCCCGGCCGCACTCCTGCTCGTCGGTCAGAGTTTCCGCACTCCGCGCCACCTCAACGGCGTCTTCATGGGGCTGTCCTGCCTCCAGCTGGCCACTTTCTCGCTCGCCGCCACCCGCGAAGGCTGGCAGGCGTTGCTGGGCGTGGCACTGTTCGGCGGAATGGTCGCCGTCATGTGGCGGTCGCTGTGGCGCGGCCACGGCCTGATCCTGCGCCCGAGCGGAATCGAAGCCGCCAAGTCAGCCGGCACCCTGACCATCCCGTGGGAGGCCCTGGCAGCGGAGCAGCCCGGCCGAGGCCCGGTCTGGCACGAGATCAAACTCGCCTACGCCCACCCCGAGCTGGTCACCATGACCGGCTGGACCCCGGCCCGCGGCGAGATCGTCTTCGAGGGTGTCGACCCCGACTTCATGATCAAAACCATCGCAGCGTACGCAGCGGAACCCGATCGCCGTGCAGCGATCGGCACCCCGGCCGAACTGGAACGACTGCGTGAGGGCCTGCCCCCGATCCTGCGCGGCATCGCGGAGATCGTCGAACCCGCGCCCGCCCGGGTCACCGTGCGCCGCATCGTCCTGGCCCTCGCCTGCTTCGTGGTCGCCGCCTTCGCGTCGGGCTGGCTGAGGTGGCTGTCCATGCCGTTGTTGATGCTCGCGGCCAGCCAGTCCTACTACGCGTTCAAAGGCTGGCGGGCAGCAGCACTGGCAGCGCGCTGACCCGCCAGGCTCCCGGATCGGGCACGCGCCGGACGGTGTCGTCCGCCGGCCTCAGCCCCGGGAAACGGCGCAGGAGCGAGCTGAGGGCCACCTCGATCTGCACCCGGGCGAAGGCGGCGCCGAGGCAGAAGTGCGGGCCGTGGGCGTACGCGAGATGTCCCGGGCGGCCCGGCTCCCGGCGAAGATCGAGCCGGCCGGCGTCGCTGAAGGCGCGGGGATCCCGGTTGGCGCTGGCCAGGCACGCCGACACGGCGTCACCTTCGCTGATCCGCACGCCGCCGATCTCGACATCCTCCTGAGCGAACCGCGGCAGGCTGAGCAGCTGTGGCCCGCACCACCGGGTCAGCTCCTCGACCGCGCCGGGCAGCAGGCTCTCGTCAGCGAGCAGCGCCGCCAGCTGATCGGGGTGGCGCAGCAGGGTGTCGACCGCGTTGATGATCAGGCCGGCCGGGGTCTGACCGGCCAGGATGAGGTTCCAGACCAGCGTCACCAGCTCGACGTCGCTGAGGTTCTCCTGCCCGATCAGCTGGGATAGCAGGTCCTCGCCCGGCTCCTGGGCCCGATGCGCGACGGCGGCCGCCGCGTCGTCCATGATCGCGGGAACGGCGGCCATGAAGTCGGCGCCGTGCCCGGTGGCGATCGCGACGCCGTAGCGGCGCCAGGACTCCCGGTCGGCGAGGGGGATGGCGAGCAGTTCGCAGATCACGTCGACGGGCAGCGGCTGGGCGAAGAGTGGGACCAGGTCGACGGGCGCACCGGTGCCGGCGGGGATGTCGTCGAGCGATGCTTCCACCATCTGAGTGATGCGCGGCCGGAACTCCTCCGCCCGGCGGGCGCTGAACGCCGGTGAGACGAGCCTGCGCACCCGGGCGTGCTCATCGCCGTTCGTCTGGTGCATGGTCCGCAGGTATTTCTGGCAGTGCTCGGGCACCTGGGGCCGCAGGTAGGTGTCCTCGCTCAGCTCGAACCTGCTGTCGCTGAGCATCGCTTTCGCCTCGGCGTGCCTGGTCACGACCCACATCGAGCCGAAGCCCGGCGTGCTCATCCGGGCGACCGGTCCCTGCTCCCGCGCGCGCTCGTAGGCCGCCACCGGGTCGTTGAGGACGGCCGGGTCGGACAGCTGAATCTCGGGGATCATGGTGCCTCCACATGTTTACGTCAGATGTTCATATCATCTGAGTGGTGACGGTATCGTGGGTTCGACGCGACGGCAACGACGAGATGGCGGCGGCACATGGTCCGGCTCACCAGAGCGCAGATGCAGGGACACAACCGCGCGAAAGTGCTGGCTGCCGCCCGCGCCGAGTTCACCGGGCGCGGCTACCGGGAAACGAAGATCGACCAGATCGCCGAGCGTGCCGAGCTCACGCGGGGCGCGGTCTACTCCAATTTCCCCGGCAAGCGTGCCCTCTACTTCGCGGTGCTCGCGGAGGTCGCCCAGGAGCAGGGCGAGCCGGAATTCCGGCCCACCGCCAGGAGCGCGGCGGACGCCCTCGCCGATTTCGCGCGCGCCTGGCTGGCCCGGCTGCCCCTGGCCGACGACGACCGGCACAGCACCGCCCGCCTGGCCCGCGACCTACTCCCCGAGATCCTTGCCGACGAGCGCACCCGCCTGCCGTTCGCCGGGCTCACCGATCTCAGCGCGGTTCTGCTGGGCCTCTGCCTGGAGCGGACCGGCGCGCTGGAAGGCTTCGGCCCACGCCCCCGGATGGTCAAGGCCGCCGGGGTCGCGCTGACCACCCTGCACGGCGCGACCCAGCTCGCCGCCGCGGCCCCCGGCTTCGGCGAACCGTTCGCGCTGGTCGCCGCATGCGCCCGCCTGGCCGACCTGGAGATCGAAGACGCCTGGCCACCCGCCCACCTGCCCTACGTGGCCCCGGCCCGCCCGATCGACCAGCCCTGGACCCCGCCCCCCGCCACGGACGCCCTCCGCGACGAGCCCGCGGCGCTGCAGGAGGACGGTGTGGTCGCCGTGCTGGGCCTGCACCGGCTACCGGCGATCGAGGAAGCCCTGCGCGCGGCCTCCCCGGCCGACGCGGTCACGGTGGCACTGGTGACCAGCGACCCTCAAGAGCTGGGACCACTCGCCCGCCTGCTCCTCACCGACCTGCGATCGTTCCTCCGGACCGCGGTCCCGGCCGCGAGCTGGCCCCGCCTCCGCATCGTCCACGACGAAGGCGGCAAGCTCGCCGCGGCAGCGGGCGTCCCGGCAATCAGCGACGGCACCGAAAGCGCCGTCCGCCTCGCCGCCGGCCGCCTCATCGCCCGCGCCGACGGCTACGGCGCCTGCCACGCCGCCGCCTCCTGGCCCCGCCAGGGCTGAGCGGCTGAGCGGCTGAGCGGCGGGCCGGGCAGGGCCGAGCCGCAGGTCCCGCTGGGCCGACCTGCCCAACGCCGGGGCATCGGCGTCACCAACCTTTTCGACCTTCCCGCGGTCACCATGCTGGACCGGAGTCGCCTGCTGCAGCGAGCGTTGGATGCCTGCGCTGCCAACGCTGCCACTCCACGTGCCTCTCGCCGACGCTGCGACGGCGCTGGGGCAGCGCACCGCGATCGGCAAGGCCGTCCTCGCCGTCGGCTGACCCCGTTACGCATTCAAGGGCTTGCGGGCAGCGAGATAGGGCGCCCCGGGCCGGAACGCCCTGCGCAGTGCGACCGCGCTGACGACGATCGCGAGCAGGCCGCTGACGAGGTCTCCCAGCGTGTAGTACTGGACGTTGAGCGTTATGCCCTGAATCCCCTCCAGGACGAGGGCCACGCCGGTCAGGCCGAACGGGACCGCGAAAACCAGGCCGGCGGCGCTGCGCTTCGGCGTCCAGAGCGGAGCCCCGAGCGCGGTGGAGCGCCGCAGGATCAGCAGTGCGATGACGAGCACCACACCGATGCCGCCGATGAACAGGTGGGGAAGGTAGCTGGTTGGGAAGTCGTTCTGTTGATACAGCCGCACGCAGTCGACCTCGCCCGGCGGAAGCCACGGCCGCGAACACATCGGGTGGCCGCCGAACCGGTCCGTTGCGATCAGCAGCCGGGTCCACGGCCAGCTCAGCAGCCAGGTCAGTGCGCCGCTCAGCCCGTACCAGGCCAGGGCCGTGCCGGTGAGCGCCCAGGCCCCGATCGTCAGCCGGCGCAGCGACAGCCGCACGGTCCCGCTGCTGCCCGGCACGCGGCGGGCGATGGTGGTCGCCGCGCCGAACCGGGCGACAGCCTGACGCTCGGCGGCCTCGGCGTCCAGCCCGCGGGCCCGGCCCTCGGCGGCTGCCTCGCTCAGATGCTCCTCGGTCTCGATCAGCAGTCGCCGTCCGTCCGTGCCGGTGCCGGCCAGCAGGTCGAACATCTCGTCGAGATACCGGTCGACGGGCCCGTCGGGGGTCATGCGAGGCCCCCGATGACGGCCTGGACGCCGACTACGAAGCCGCGCCACTCCTGCTTCTTGGCTGCCCGGGCGCGACGGCCGTCGTCGGTCAGCTCGTAGACCCGCCGCCGGCGCGCTGCGGTCTCGTCCCAGCGGCTGGCGACCAGACCCGCGCGCTCCAGGCGCTGCAGCGCGGGATAGACCGTCCCCTCCGGCAGATCGAAGGCGCCGCCTGAGCTGTCGCGCAGCGCGGTGATCACGGCGTAACCGTGCACCGGGCCGGCGTTGTCCAGGACCGACAGCAAGAGCAAGTCGAGATGACCGCGAATCTCCATGCCTAGAGAACCTAGGCATAGCCAACCTAGGTGTCAACGACGGTTCAGCTCCAGTCGCCGTCCGGGACGAAGGAGTCCGCGCCGGACGTCGCGTGGATCGTGTTGAAGGCGACCAGCCCGAAGCCGATGAAGAGCAGGCCGAAAATGATCATCACGATGGTGCCGGCGATGCGGTTGCCGGGTGTTGAGGCGTGGTCGGGGTCGGCGGGGTCGTAGATGATGCCGATCGGCTTGTCGGTGAGGTGCGAGGTGTTGCTGGGGCTGGAGTTCAGGGCGGTCTTGATCTCGCGGCCGTCGGTCGTGCGGAAGGTCACCACCGGGTAGTAGGTGATCTGGCCGTCGCTGTTCGAGTGTTCCTGGTTGTCGACGACCGTGGCGGTGACGTGGGTGCCGATCTCGGCCAGGCGGCGGGCGCGGAACCAGCTGCGGATACCGAAGAAGATCATCGCTGCGCCCGCGAGCACGGGGAGGACGACCAGCATCACGGTGCCGAAGATCGATAGCCAGTCGTAGTCGTCGTTCATGATCCGCAAGGTAACGGAGACGCGCTCATTCCGTTGTGGTCTCGAGGGCGGCGTCGCGGAACTGGTCGGCTCCCTGTTTGAGGCGTTCCTGGTAGTAGACGCGGTTCCAGTTGGTCCAGGTGACGTGGCCGGTCGGCTGGTCCGTGCCGGTGGCCGAGACGGTGACGCCGACCCCGGGGCTCACCACCAGCTCCAGTTTTCCCTGAGTGGGTACGCCGACCCGGTGCTTGGACGGGTCCGCGAAGCCGAGCATCGCCCACGGCACCCGTACGACCAGGGAGTCGCCGTCGCGGTACCAGAGGGCTCGGCTGTCGTCCGCCGGTGTGCCGTAGCGCAGGTCGCCCGCGTTCTGCAGCTCGGCCGGGAGTTTCTCGCCGGTGCTGGGGACGGTGAGGTCGCGGTTGACGACCAGTTCGAAACGGCGCCAGCCCTGCGGTGCCGGGCCGCGCTGGGACTGCGGGACGGCGTAGTCCAGCGGCATCGGGTCGAGTTCGCGGCGCAGGTAGGCCTGGCCGGTGCGGGCGACGAGGTCGAGTTCGAACGCCGCGTCGGATTCGCGGTCGCCGGTGCCCGGGGCGGGTGGGCCGGTGACCCCCGGCAGCACGTCGAAGCCGAGGGTGAGGGCGCTGGGCAGGGGAGTGCCGAGGGCGACCCGCAGATTGACGTACGACTCATCGACCCGCGCGATCACCCGCTGGGCCGGCCACGCGTGCTCGTCGTCGAGCAGATACTCCGGCACGGCGTCCGGGGAGCCCGCGGCGTCCATCGCGATCAGGCCGAAGTTCTGCTCGTTGGTCAGCGGGTCGTGCCAGAGCTGGCGGCGTTCGGCGTCCTGGTGCTCGATCGTGTTCCAGGTGAACTTGAACCACTCGTCCGCCCAGCCGAACAGAAAACCCCCGGCGAGCCCCTGGTCCTTGATCAGGCGCAGCAGCTCGGCGTCGATCCGCATGGCTTCGCGCTCGCTGTGGTCACCCTGGGTGCGCCCGAGCGGGCTGTTGTGGGCGGAGCCGATCGAGGACGGTATGCCGAACTCCGTCACGAGCGTGGGCATGTCGCTGTGGTGATCGCGTAATGCCGCGAGGTACCCGGCGTACGGGTCGGTGCGGCCCTCGTACACGTACCTCTGCAGTGCGGGTTCGTGTCTTTGAAAATCGGGATAATAGGGGTACGCGTGATAGCTCGCGAACGTCCCCGCCGGCCAGTCCGCGGTCGGGCGCACGTGGTTGGCGTCAAGGTTGAACAGGTCCTCCTGCGCGAGCGGCTCGTCGGGATGGCGCAGCGGATCCGTCGTCGGCCAGTTGACGAACGCGATCGGCTCACTGACCCCCTCCGCCGCCTCGTATCCCGCCAGTTCGTTCATCCGGGCGGCGAGCCAGCGCTCGGTGGGGGAGGCCTGCGCGGTGCTACGGAAGTACTTGCCGCGCACGGCTGGAGCGGCGGCGTTGCGGGTGTCCGACGCGCTCCCCGCGTACGGATCGAATTCGACGCCGATGATCCACGCAGCGAGCCAGGGAGTCACATCGGTGTCCCAGACCCCGCTCGCCCTGCCGCGCAGCGGCTCCCGGCTCAGCCGTCCCCGGACCGCACGGCTCGCATCCTCGATCTCCGCCCGGAAGGCCTTCGTGACCGCGGGATCGTAGACGTTCTGCTTCTGGACGTAGGACTCGTCGGGCAGGTAGATGCCCTGCATCAGGTAGAGTGGGCTCGCGGGGTTGGCCAGGTTGTAGCGGGCCAGTTCCCGATAGAAAGCGGGCGGATGGATCGTGTAGATCCGCAGTACGCGCAGGCCCAGCCAGCCCATCGCCGCGAACCAGGTCCGGTACTGCCCGGCGGTGATCGACAGCTCGCCGGGCTGATGGCCGGGGGTGGTGCTGCCCAGGTTGATGCCGGGCAGGAACGTCACGTCACCGCCCGCGGTGTGCAGCGCGAACCGCTGTTTCTCCGCGGTCGCGATGCTGAGCAGCCCGTGGTCGGTGGTCGCGGCCGGCGCCCACGACGGGCCGGCCGGGGGCGAGCCGATCGCGGTCATGCCGGGGATCGCGAACGCCGCCGAGCGAGCCTGCGGCCGTGGCGTCGCCCCGGCCAGGAAGAGACACATCGCCAGCGTCACGACCCCGATGAGCCCGGCCTTGACGGGGCTGGCCCGGTGCCGTATTGGGGCCTGAACCAGATGGAGCGGATAGTCCCCCACCTCAGCAATTCTGTGCCCCGAGGGTTGCAGTATGCGGCGTTTTGTCGGGAAGCTCGACATCGAGGAACACTCGCCGTTCGAACGGAGTTGTGCCAGCGTTGGTCAAGTCGGCGGCGCCAGCGAGCGTGGGGAGCGGATTGGTGGATCTTCTCGAGGAGTACCGCAGGGCAAATTTCACCTTCGAGTCCGGTGACCCCCTCGGGGCATCCCGGATGCTCGAGCCGATAGTCGAGGCGGAGCCGGGCAACGCGGCTGTCCGTCTTCTGCTGGCCCGGGCCTACTTCAACTCGGCTCAGCTCAACCGCGCCGAGGAGCAACTCCGCACCCTGATCGAGCGGGACCCGTCCGATCATTACGCCCACCACGTGCTCGGCCGCACCCTGGAGCGGGCCGGCCGGTTCAGCGAGGCCCTGCCGCACCTGCGGCTCGCGGCGGCGATGCACCGGCACAACGACTACGACGAGGCGGTGCGCCGGGCGGAGGCCTGGGTCGGCAAGAACGGAGGCCGCACGGAGTATGCCGCCGAGCAATCCGGCCCCGAGCAATCCGGCCCCGAGCAATCCGGCCCTGAGTAATCCGGCCCGAGTAATCTGGGCGGGTGAAGCTCAAACTGGATCTCCACGACATCTTCAACAAGGGCACCGAGATCGACAAGGCCCTGCGTGGCGTCATCGACGAGGCGATCCAGAAGAAGGCCGCGATGATCGAGATCATCCCCGGCAAGGGGAGCGGCGCCCTCAAGAAGAAGGTGCTGCGGTTCCTCGATCAGAAGGACATCAAGCAGCTATACCACCGGGTCGAGAAGGACGGCGACAACTGGGGGCGGCTGTTCGTGCACTTCCGGCACGACGCCCCCACCGGTCGCCGCGGCCGAGGACGCTAGATCGTGTAAGTCTTCGCGACCGCGAGCATCTCGGAGCTGTGTGAGCCGACGATGCCCACGTCGGCCGGGCGGGCGTGGAAGCCCGGGACGTCGCTGAGCCCGTCGCTGGCGTCCATCACCCGCAGCTTGAGCTCGGCGGTGCCGCGCACGGTCAGGGTGACGTCGATGCCTTCGGCCGGCGGCGCGTGGAAGACGAAACCGAAGCCCCACGGCCCGCCTGCCACCTGGTCGGTGGGCACGTTCTGGCCACCGACGGTCGCGGCCGTCACTGCCGCATCCTTGGCGGCATGCAGGGTGATCATGCGGTCCGGCCGCTGCGGGGTCACATGCAGTTTGACCGTACGCACACCGCCCGCCGTTGTGTCACTGAGCGCGGTCACCAGCGGGGCTGCCAGCGAAACCGCCTGAGCCGGCCCGGAGAGCAGCTCCTCGTCGCCGAACGCCGGAAGCGTGTCCGTGACCGGGGCCGGGTCGCCCTTGACGTACTGCGCCGTCCAGTCGCTCGTGGTGGTCGACGCACTGAGCCAGCGGGCCTGGCCGGTGTCCGAGTCGAGGGCGTACATCAGGTGGGTGGGCTCGGGGTGTTCCGGGTCGAAGCGGTCCACGGCCAGCCCGGTCGCCACGCACCCGATCACCGCGAGCAGCGCGACCAGCGTGGGCAACGCACCCAGTCGCCGGGCGCGCAGGGCGGCGACGCCACGCGTGCGGACGACCTCGGGCTCCACGGTCTCAGCGCTGCGCCGCGGGACGACTGCTGGCGGGTGCAGCAGGTCGATGACCGGCACGATGGCGAGGGCGAGCAGGACCACGATGAACGCGCCCGCGGCGGCCAGGTTCATGCCCATGGCGGGGAAGAACAGCACCGCGGTCGGTAGCAGGATCACGGCCGCGACGGCCGCGCCCAGCGTCGTCCAGAGCACCGCGAAACGCCCCTTGAGCAGCACCGAGGCGATGCCGGTGAGCGCGCCCGCGAGGACCGGGAGCGCGGTCAGGTAGGAACCGCCGGGGGCGAGGGCCGCGAGAGCCAGGCCGAGCAGGGCCAGCCAGGAGAGGGCGCCGACGGTCATGGCGAGCGGGCCGAGGCGGCGGCGCAGCAGGGCGTACCAGGCGAAGAACGCGGCCGCGACGACCGCGACGACGGCGAGGCGGTACCACCACGGGCGGTACGGGTCGATCGGCAGTTCTGCGTACCCGGGGCGGATGATCTTGATCAGGGTCCAGAGCAGCTGCGCCAGCAGCGGGGCCGCGAGCAGCGGGACCAGGGCCGATCCGAAGGCAGCGAGTTGCCGGCGTGCGGAGGCGAGACCGCGACGGCGGGCGAGCCAGGCCAGCGCGAGAACGGCCGCCAGCGCGAGCACTGCCAGCGGCCAGGTCCACGAACCCGGGTAGTCCACCAGGCCCCAGGGCACCGGGAAGTACGTGGCGTCCTCGTCGGAGCGCAGTGCCGGAAGATCGGCGTTGCCGAGGTCGCGGGTCAGTGCCAGCAGGTTGTCGCCATGATGCTGCAGGCTGTCCCGGTCCATGGCGGACGGTGTGTCCATCGGCGAGTGGTAGACCGCTGCCCCGTCGATGTACGCGCTGTTGAGCCCCGTGAACCCCTTCTCCCGGAACGCCGTGAAGTCGGTGTCGTTCGGGAGCATCCGGTAGATCTCGACGGCGAACGACGTGCCGACCGGGTGCGGCGCCTTCGCGTACACGCCGACCAGACCCGCGTTGTCCTTGGCGGTCTCGAACATGATCGACGGCCCACTGCTGCCGCGTGCCTCGAGGTTGAGGACCACGCCACCCTGCTGGGCGAGCGGATGCTGGTCGACGAACGCCTTGGCGCCGCAGAGACAGCCCTCCTCGGCATCGGTGAGCACGAAGACCACGTCGTTGCGCAGCCGCGGGCCGCCGGTCAGCGCGCGGGCTGCCTCCAGGATCGCTGAGGTGCCGGCCGCGTCGTCGTTGCCGCCGGGTCCGGTCTGCGCCGAGTCGTAGTGCGCGACCACGAAGAGCCGGCCGGTCGACGCCGTGCCGGGCCAGAGCGCGACCACGTTGCGCACCCGGGCCAGTCCGACACCGCCCGCGCTCGCGGAGAGCTGACTGCCCTGGATGGACACCGTGTCCTGCACCTGGGCGTCGAGGCCGAGACCGCGCAGGGTGGTGACGATGTGCTCGCGGACCGCGTCGTTCGCCGCGCTGCCCGTGACGTGCGGCCCCGTGGCGATCGCCTGGACGTGGGTGAACGCCCGCGCGGCACTGAACTCGCCGGCCGGGGCATCGGCGGGGCGGGCGGCCGGTGGGCGTACCCCGAGAAGGGCGAACGTGGCGATGACCGCGAGCACTGCGACTGCCGCGAGCTTTTTCACTGCCGACCTCTCGACGCGGGTGGTCGGGCGATCATAGGGCTCGGTGGCCTAAATTTGGACCCGTGAACCAGCCGCTCGATCCCATCGCCGTTGTCGCCGAGTTCGTGGAGCGCGTAGCACCCTACGATCCCGAGCCAGGAGCCGTGCCGGCCGCCTTGCTGGGGGTGCGCGTTGCCGGTGGTGAGGCGGTCTTCCCCCTCAGCGATCATGCGATCCGGGCGATGTGCCGGGCGCTCGAGGCGTACCGCGACCCCTCCGATCGGGGGACGTGTGCCGAATGCGGCGGTCGTCGGCTTGACGACAATCTGCGCTGTAACGACTGCGGACGGTTGCACGGCATTCTTGGAGAGGTGATCGCGCAACACGCGCGACGGGTTGCGGAGGAGTCAGCGCATGGATCGCCCGCGTGATGTGCGCCACGGCTGGTGTTGTGCAGCCCGGGCGCGTAGTGGACGATCAGCGGGTCATTCCCGAAGGAGCCCCACCATCAACCGTCTCAGCAGCGCCGCCACCGGCCCGCGTGCCACCTCCGGCCCGTGGTGGGACGGGGTGACGTCGTGACCGAGCTAGCCCCGCCACGCCCCGCGGTGAAGGCACCCGAACGGCTGCGCGTGCTCCTCGTCGAGGACGACGAGGGCGACGCCTTCCTGGTCCGCGAGCTGCTCGAAGAGGCCGGCGCCGCCTTCGACCTGCAGGTGGCGACCACCCTGCGTGACGCCCAGGCGCTGATCGCCGGCATCCACTGCGTGCTGCTCGACCTCGGCCTGCCCGACGCCGAGGGCATAGACGGACTGCGCAAGCTCCTCGCCGTGGCCGACAACGCGGCCGTCGTGGTGCTCACCGGGCGCTCCGACGAGCACCTCGGCGTCGTCGCGGTCGCCGAGGGCGCCCAGGACTACCTGGTCAAGGGTCAGGTCGACGGCGTCCTGCTGGCCCGGGCACTGCGCTACTCCGTCGAGCGCAAACGGGCCGACGAGAACACCCAGCGGCTGCGCGAGATCGAGCTGCGCCAGGCCGAGTCGGCCCGCCTCGAGCGTGGTCTGCTGCCCCAGCCGCTGATGCGCACCGATGCCGTGGCGGTGCACACGTTCTACCGCTCCGGCCGGGCCATGGGCCTGCTGGGCGGTGACTTCTTCGACGTGGTCCAGATCGGCGACGACAAACTGCACGTGATCGTCGGCGATGTCTGCGGGCACAGCGTCGACGAGGCAGCCCTGGGTGTCGAGCTCCGCGTCGCCTGGCGTGCCCTCGTGCTCGCCGGTGTCGAGGAGGATCGGGTTCTCGGTGCGCTGGAAATGGTTCTGATGACCGAGCGCCGGGCAAGAGAGGTGTTCGCCACGGTTGCCATGGTCTCCATCGACCTGCACGGCAGCCGGGCGACCGTACGCCTCGCCGGTCACCCGCCGCCGGTGCTGTTGTCGGGTGGCAAAGCCGTCCCGGTGACCGCCCGCACGGGCATCGTGCTCGGCGTCCGGCCGACCCCCACCCCCGCGACCGACGTGGAGTTCACCGGCGATGACTGGTCCCTGCTGATGTATACCGACGGACTCATCGAGGGGCACACCGGCGTCGGCAACGAGCGGCTCGACGTCGAAGGGCTCTGCGGCCTGCTCGCCGAGCCGGCCGCCAAGGACGTGCCGCTCGCCGCGCTGCCCGCCTGGCTGGTCGGCCGGGCGGAGCAGGGCAACGGCGGCCCGCTCGCCGACGACGTCGCCATGCTGCTGATCTCCAGCGGTGGTGGGCGGTGACCCTCCTCAAGATCAGCACCTGGACGCTGCGCCGCCGGATCCTCGCGCTCTGCGTCGGCGTCGCCCTCATCCTGGGCGTCCTGGGCGTGGTCGCCGCGTTCACAGCCGCGGGCAGCAACCGCCAACTCGACGATGTGGTCAACCGGGCCAGCCCGATGCGCGCCGCCGGTGAGCGGCTCAACACGGCGATGGTCGACCAGGAAACCGGCATCCGTGGGTACGCCATCAGCGGCCGGACGAGCAACCTGAAGCCGTACGACTCGGGGCTGCTCTCGGAGAAGCAGCAGATCACCCAGATCGACGGGCTCCTGCGCTCCGGCCCGCTCGAGGACAAGGTCCGGGCCGATCTGGCCGAGGTGCAGCGCCGGGCGCAGGCCTGGCACACCGACGTCGCCGACCCGATTCTCAACGCCGTGCGTACCCAGGGGCCGGACGCCGGTCAGGAACTCATCGACGCGTCCACCACCACCGAGTTCGACGCGCTGCGCTCCGCCATCGACAACATGCAGACCGACATCTCGACCATCCGGGCGCAGTCCGCGACCGCTGCCAAGGAAACCAGCCAGCAGATGGTGGCGCTGCAGATCGCCGCGGCGGGCATCATCGTGCTCGCCGGCGCGGCTTTGATGCTCACGCTCGACCGCCTGGTCAGCCGTCCGGTCACGAAGCTCGCCTCGCAGGTGCGCGAGGTAGCCGAGGGCGACTACGACAAGCACATCGACGCCCACGGGTCGCCGGAGCTGCGGGGCCTGGCCGACGACGTGGACGGCATGCGCAAGCAGATCGCCGCCGAGCTCACCGAGGTGCGCGAGGCGCGCCAGCAGGTCGAATGGATCAACGAGCAGCTCAAACTGCAGACGGAGGAGCTGACCCGCTCCAACCGTGACCTCGAGCAGTTCGCCTACGTGGCATCGCACGACCTGCAGGAACCGCTGCGCAAGGTTGCGAGCTTCACCCAGCTGCTGCAGCGTCGCTACTCCGGCCAGCTCGACGAGCGCGCCGACCAGTACATCGCCTTCGCGGTCGACGGCGCGCAGCGCATGCAGCGACTGATCAACGATCTGCTGGCGTTCTCCCGGATCGGCCGGCTCACCTCCGGCTTCACCGACGTCGACCTCGACAAGGTGCTGGCCGAGGTCAAATCGCAGCTGGAGATCCGGGCCGGTGAGGACGCCGAGATCACCTGGGCCGACCTGCCGACGGTCGAGGGCGAGGAGCCGCTGCTCACGACGCTCTTCGTCAACCTGCTGGGCAACTCGCTGAAATTCAAGCGCCCCGACGTGCCGCCGAAGATCACCGTGACCGGCGAGCGGAACGGCGACGAATGGCGGATCAACGTCCGCGACAACGGGATCGGGATCGAGGCGGAATTCGCCGACAAGGTCTTCGTGATCTTCCAGCGGCTGCATGCGCGGGACGCGTACGAGGGCACCGGAATCGGTCTCGCCATCGTCAAGAAGATCGTCGAATACCATGGCGGGCGGATCTGGATCGACCTCGAGGTCGCCGAGGGTACGTCGATCTGGTTCACGCTGCCGGTGCTGGCGGGCGTGCCGGTGCAAGAGAAAGTGAAAGAGGGCGCACTATGACCGGAGCGGTACGACAGGACGGCACGCCGATCGAGGTGCTGCTCGTCGAGGACGACCCGGGCGACGTGCTCATGACGCAGGAAGCGTTCGAGGAGCACAAGGTCCGCAACCGGCTCACGGTCGTCTCCGACGGCGCCGAGGCGCTCGCCTATCTGCGCCGCGAGGGTCAGTATGCGAACGCCACGCGCCCCGACCTGATCCTGCTCGACCTCAACCTGCCCCGCCGCGACGGCCGGGAGGTGCTCGAAGAGGTCAAGAAGGACGACGACCTCTGCCGCATCCCGGTCGTGGTACTCACCACCTCCGCGGCGGACGAGGACATCCTGCGCAGCTACCAGCTGCACGCGAACGCCTACGTCACCAAGCCGGTGGACTTCGAGCGTTTCATCTCGGTGATCCGGCAGATCGACGAGTTCTTCGTCAGCGTCGTGAAGCTGCCGCCGCGTGCGTGACGACGTGCTGGACAAGGTCACCGATCTGGTCCGCGAGGTGGCGGCGACCATCGTCCTGCCCCGCTGGCAGCATCTGGCCAAGTCCGAGATCCACCAGAAGGCCCCCGGCGACCTGGTGACCATCGCCGACCAGGAGTCGGAGCGCGCCCTCACCGCGGGGCTGACCGCGCTGCTGCCCGGCTCGATCGTGGTCGGCGAGGAAGCGGTCGCCGCCGACAAGGCCGTGCTCGAACGGGTGGGCGAGCAGGGTGCTGTCTGGATCGTCGACCCGGTCGACGGAACGAACAACTTCGCGGCCGGTAAGAGCCCGTTCGCGGTCATGGTGGCGCTGCTGCGCGAGGGCGAACCCGCCGCCGCATGGATCCTCGACGTGCCCAGCGACCGGATGACGATCGCGGAGGCGGGGGCAGGGGCCTTCCGGGACGGCGTACGTCTCAAGACCCGCACCGACTCGCCCGCCGCCGCGGCGCTGAGCGGCACGGTCTCCCGCAACTATCTGCCGGCCGAGCACGCCGTCGTGGATCTCAACGCCCCCAAGTTCGCGAAGGTCACCGGCGGCCACCACTGCGCCGGGTACGAATACCCCGCCGTGGTCACCGACGAGCAGCAGTTCGCGGTCTTCTGGCGCATCCTGCCCTGGGACCACGTGCCTGGTTCGCTGATCGTCCGCGAGGCCGGTGGCACGGTTCTGCACCTGGACGGTTCGCCCTACCTGCCCACCGACAGCACCCGGGGGCTGCTCGTCGCGCCCAACGAGGAAATCTGGCACACGGTTCGCGGCACTCTGCTTTCATGAGCCGCATGTCGTACCTTGATGACCTGTTTGGCCTTGCCGGTCGCACTGCTCTGGTTACCGGTGGCAGTTCCGGCATCGGTCTCGCTATGGCCACCGCGCTGGGCCGGGCCGGTGCGCGGGTGATCCTCGTGGCGCGCTCGCCCGGTCGGCTGGCCACCGCCGCCGGCGAGATGTCCGGTGTCGAGGTGGAGACTCTTTCGGCTGACCTCGCCGTCCGCGCCGACGTCGCCCGTGTCGCCGAGCGCTCCGATGTGGACATCCTCGTCAACTCGGCGGCGGTCAATCTGCGGCCGCCGCTGGACGAGCTCACCGACGAGGACTGGGACGTCACCCTGGCCGCCAACCTCACCGCGCCCTTCCTGCTCGGGCAGCGGCTCGGTCCCGCGATGGCCGCCCGTGGGTGGGGGCGGATCATCAATGTCGTGTCGCAGCAGGCATTCCGGGCCTACGGCAACAGTGGTGCCTACGGTGCTGCGAAAGCGGGCCTCGTGGGCCTGACCCGCTCGCAGGCCGAGGCGTGGTCGGGGCGCGGTGTCACGGTGAACGCGATCGCCCCCGGGGTGGTGCACACGCCGCTGACCGAGCCGGTCTTCGCGGATCCGGCAAAGGTCGCGGCCCACGAACGCCGGGCGATGATCGGACGAAACGGGCTGCCCGAGGATTTCGCCGGTTCTGCCGTCTATCTGGCGAGTTCCGCTGCCGCTGCGGTAACCGGCCAGACACTCTTCGTCGATGGTGGATATAACGCGACCTGAGCGACCTGACCTCCGGGCCCTCGGCGGGGTAGAGTCACGCCGCTTGAGACCTTGGAGGTAGATCGTGGCGGCGACTCTCCTGCGCCTGCTCAAACTGTGCCCGGCCGTGCTCGCGGCTGCCCTCGTGCTGCTCGTGGCGGCACCGCCCGCGCACGCGGCGCCGAACGACGAGGGCGGTAGCAAGGCGCTGCGCGCCGCGCTGGAATCGGCGGCGAAGGGCCACGTCGAGGCGAAGCAGAAGCTCGAGGCCAGCAAGAAGCGGCAGACCCAGCTCAAAGAGGTGCTCGAGCAGGCCACCGCCAAGGAGGCCACGCTCGAGGGCCGGGTCGGCGAGATCGCCAACCGCTCCTACCGCCAGGGCCGGCTCAACACGATGACCCTGCTGCTCAACGCGAGCTCGCCCGACACGTTCATGGAACGGGTCATGCGGCTCGACCAGATGGCGCAGGTCGACGCGAGCGCGCTGGGCGAATACCACGACGCGGTCACCACCGCGGAGAAGGCGACCACCGCGATCGGCCTCGAAATCAAGGAGCAGCAGAAGCAGGTCACGGTGATGGCCAAGAAGAAGCAGCAGGCCGAGGCGGCGCTCGCCGCGGTCGGCGGGGGTGCGGTTGCCGGCGGATTCGTCAACGCCGACTCGCCGTCCGCGAAGGCCGCACCGCGCAACTCCGACGGCTCCTGGCCCAAGGAGAGCTGCACCGTCAACGACCCCACCACTTCCGGGTGCATCACCCCGCGGCTGCTGAACGCCTACCAGCAGGCGCAGGCCGCCGGCTTCAAGCGCTACACGTCCTGCTTCAGCGAACGGGCCTCCGGCGAACACCCCAAGGGTCGGGCCTGCGACTTCTCGGCGGCGGCGGGCGGCTTCGAGAACGTCGCCGCGACCGGTGGCGACAAGACGTACGGCAACAACCTGGCGGCGTACTTCGTCAAGAACGCCGACCGGCTCGGCGTGATGTACGTGATCTGGTACCGCCAGATCTGGATGCCCAGCACGGGGTGGCGCTCCTACAGCGCTTCGGGCGGGCCGTCCGTGGTCCATACGAACCACGTCCACCTGTCGATCCTGTAATTTCAGGCTCCGCCGGTACCATCCGCCGATGGAAAACCCGCGGGCCCTCCCGTCCGGCCTGGCCACCGCCCTCGTCTTCCTCGCCAGCGGCGCCGGTCTCGTTCTCGAGATCGTCGCCCTGCGTCTGGTCGGCCCGTATGTAGGCGTCACCCTGCAGGTGAGCAGCTCGGTCATCGGCGTGTCGCTCGGAGCCATCGCGTACGGCACCTGGCTCGGCGGCCGGCTCGCCGACAAACTCGACCCGCGGGCCCTGCTCGCCCCGGCTCTGCTGCTCGCCGCGATCGCGACGGCGCTCACCCTGCCGCTGGTCCGGTGGGGCGGTGAGATCCTGCGTGGCGGCGCCGCCACGGCGGTCCTGCTGCTCGCCGGCATGGCCACGTTCGTGCCCATGCTGCTGCTCTCCACGATCAGCCCGATGGTCGTGAAACTCCAGCTCAGCGATCTGAGCCGGACCGGCTCGGTGGTCGGGCGGCTCTCCAGCATCGGTACGCTCGGCGGCATCACCGCCACGCTGGGCACCGGGTTCATCTTCGTCGCCGCGATGCCGAGCAGCTGGATCGTGCTGACGCTGGCCGGGCTGCTCGCCGCTGGGGGATTCGCCCTCGGGTGGTGGTTGCGGGCGTCGTTGCCGGGCAGGCCGCGTACCCGAGCTGTGCTGGTGACTGTGGGTCTTGTCGGGGCGGGACTGGGGGCCTCTGCGCCCACGCCGTGCGACGTCGAAACCGCCTACCACTGCGCGCGGGTCGAGAACGACAAGAACGTCGCGGGTGGGCGGACGCTGCTGCTCAATTCGGCCCGGCACTCGTACGTCGACCTGAGCGATCCGGAGCACCTCGAGTTCGCGTACGTGCAGTGGCTCGGCGCCCTCATCGACGTGCAGAAGAGCGCCGCCGCCCCGCTCGACGCCCTGCACCTCGGCGGCGGCGGTTTCACCGTGCCGGAATACGTCGCGGCGACCCGCCCCGGCAGCAAGCAGCTCGTGGTCGAGCTCGACGGCGCCCTGGTCGACCTGGACAAACGCGAACTGGGGCTGAAAACCGGACCCGACCTTCGGGTACGCGTCGGCGATGCCCGCACCGGGCTGGCCGCCCAGCCGACCGACTCCTACGACGTGATCGTCGGCGACGCGTTCGGCCACCTGGTCGTCCCGTGGCACCTGGCCACCCGCGAGATGGCCGCCGACATCTCCCGCGTCCTGCGCCCCACCGGCCTGTACGCGCAGAATGTCATCGACTACCCACCGGACCGCTTCATCCGCGCCGAGCTGGCCACCGTCGCCGCCGTCTTTCCGCACGTGGCCCTGATCGCGCCCAAGGCCGCCCTCGCGGGGGAGACCGGCGCCAACTTCGTGATCGTGGCGGCCGGGACACCGCTGCCGCTCGACGAGATCCGCAGCCATCTCGACCTGGTCGACGAACCCGTCGAACTGGTGTCCGGAACCGCGCTGGACGCGTTCGTCGACGACGCCCGGGTGCTGACCGACGACTACGCCCCGGTTGATCAACTGCTCGCGGGCTGATTTCGGTCAGTTTCTCGGACCTCCCCTGACCGGGGCGTCCCGCGGGCAACAATCGGCACATGGGCGTGATCGGCGGCCGGTACCGTCTTCTCGAGCGGCTGGGCACGGGCGGCATGTCCGTCGTCTGGCGCGGCCACGACGAGATCCTCGGGCGCCCGGTCGCGATCAAGGTGCTGTCCCGGGAGCTCGCCACCGACCGGTGGTTCCGCGCCCGGCTGCGTCAGGAAGCCCTCGCCGCGGCCCGGCTCTGCCACCCCAACATCACCAGCGTCTTCGACTTCGGGTTCGACGAGAAACTCGCCGTCCCGTACGTCGTGATGGAACTCAACGACGGCGAACCCGTCTCCGCCCGCCTGCGCCGGGAAGGGGCGCTCCCGTGGCGCGCGGCGGTGACGATCGTGGCCGAGGTCGCGTCGGCGCTGGCCGCCGCACACCACCGGGGCATCGTCCACCGCGACGTCACCCCCGCCAACGTCATGCTCACCGGCTCCGGCGCGAAGGTTGTCGACTTCGGCATCTCCGCGGCGACCGGGCAATGCGACGCCGCCCCCGACGGAAGCCTGCTCGGCACCCCGGCCTATCTCGCGCCGGAACGGCTCGGCGGCGGCCCGGTCGCGCCCCCGGCCGACGTGTACGCGCTCGGCCTGCTCCTCTACCGGTGCATCACCGGGCGGTTGCCTTGGCCGGCGGGGACCACCGCGGAGGCGTTGCGCGCTCATCTGTACGCGGACCCGGAGCCCGTACCATCGCTGCCTGGCATGCCTTTGATCGTTGCCACACTGTGTTTGCAATGCCTCAGTAAGGAACCCGCCGAGCGACCCACCGCGGACGCCCTCGCCACCGCGCTGTCCGCCGTCGCCGGTGCGCGTGCCAAGCCGTTGCCTTCCCGGCCGCGCCTGCCTGCCCGGCCCGGTCCCGGCGCCCGGCTCTGCGCGGCCGTCATCGCCGCCCGGCACCGGATGCACGCGGCGGTCGTGACGGTTGTCCTGCTCGCCTCGCTCGGCCTGGCCTGGACCTCGAGCCGGGAGAACGACGACGTCGGCACCGCTCAGGCCGCCGCTGCCGGCACGGGGACGGGCGCGGTCGTTCCGCACGGTACGGGCTGCAAGGTGCGCTATCGCGTCCAGCGCGACACTGGTACGGACTTCGGCGCGCAGGTCACCGTGATCAACACGGGGGAGCACATCCTCACCGGCTGGCGGCTGGTGTTCACGTTCACCGGCGGGCAGCGGCTCACCAGCGCGACCAAGCGGATCGCGCAGAAGGGGCGCCGGGTTGTCATCCGGCCGAAGAGCACCCGGAAACTGATTCCCGGTCGCTCAGCGACCGTGACGATCAACGGCGGTTACCGCACGACCAACCCGTTGCCGCTGACCTTCACCCTCAACGGCTACCAGTGCCAGGTGGAGCTTCTCGGCGCGGTCGTGGCCCCGGCTCCCCCTGCTCCTGCATCTTCACCGGCTTCACCGGCTTCACCGGCTTCACCGGCTTCACCGGGGAAGAAGCCGCGGAAGAAGTCCGCGCCTGCGCCCTCGGGCCCGCCCGCCCGGGGCAGAAGCGGTTTCGCGGTCGCTATTTAGTCACCCCGGCGAACTTCTCCACTTTGGACGTGTCGCCGGCCACGATCAGCAGGCAGCCATCGGGGACGACGGTCTCCGGGCGGGCGTACGTGAATTCCTGCCCTGGCATCTTGATCCCGACCACCGTGACCCCCCACTTGCTGCGCAGGCCGATCTCGGTCAGCGACTTCCCGAGGGCCTCCTGCGGCGCCCGCACCTTGGCGATCGCGAAGCCGTCATCGAACTCGATGTAGTCCAGCATCCGCCCGGTGATCAGGTGTGCGACCCGCGCGCCCATCTCCGACTCGGGATAGACGACATGCCGCGCCCCTACCCGGGAAAGAATCTGGCCGTGCTTCACGCTGGTCGCCTTCGCCCAGATCTCACCCACCCCGACCTCGCTCAGGGTCAGCACGGTCAGCACACTGGTCTCCAGGTTGGTGCCGATCCCGACCACAGCCCGCGAGAACTCCTGCACACCTAGCTGACGCAACGCGTCCGTGTCGGTGGCATCAGCCTCGACGACATGGGTGAGCCGATCGGACCAGTCCTGCACGATCCGCGGATCCGAGTCGATCCCGAGCACCTCATGCCCGAGATTCACCAGCGACTCCGCAACGGACCCACCGAATCGGCCCAGCCCCACGACCACCACGTTGTCAGGTGTCTGGTTCTCCGTCTTGTCAGCCAACTAGGGGCCTCTCCTCCGGGTAGCGGTACAGCCGGCGCCGGGTGTTCAACGCGATGGCGGTTCCGACCGCGATCGTGCCCACCCGCCCGACGTACATCAGGATGACAAGCACGACCTGGGCGGCAGGCGGCAGGGACGGGGTGATCCCGGTGCTCAGCCCCACCGTCGCGAACGCCGAGGTCACCTCGAACAACGCCCGGTCGAACGGCACATTGTCCGTGAACGCGATCAACGCCAGCGTGCCCGACGCCACGAGCGCGACCCCCAGCAGCGCCACCGTCAGCGCCTGCCGCTGCGTCTCCTCCGCGATGCGCCGCTTCTTGATGACCACATCGGGCTCCCCGCGGATCTCCGCCCAGATCACGAACGCGAGCAGCAGGAACGTCGTCATCTTGATGCCGCCGGCCGTGCTGGCGCTGCCCCCGCCGATGAACATCAACCCGTTCGTGACAGCGATCGTCTCGGTGTTCATCTCACCCAGGTTGATGCTGTTGAACCCGCCCGACCGCGTCATCACATCCTGCGTGAACGCGGCCAGCACCTTGCTCGACGTGCCCAGCGACCCGAGGGTGCCAGGGTTGCTCCACTCGAACGACAGGAAGACCAGAAACCCGAACACGCTGAGCAGCAACGTCCCCCAGACGGTCAACCGGGTATGCGTCGACCAGCCACCGGGCTTACGCCACTCACGCGCCAGCTCGAAAAGCACGGGAAAACCGATCGAACCCCCGAGCACCCCCAACGCCAGCGGTACGCAGATCCACCAGTCGCCCACGAACCGCACCAGACTGTCCGGGTACAACGCGAACCCCGCATTGTTGAACGCCTGCACCGCGTGGAAAACCGCCTCCCAGACGGCACGCCCGAACGGGTAGTCGTACGCCAGCCAGAACCGCAACGTCAGAACCACGCTGATCGCCGCCTCGGAAACGAACATCACCAACGCGATCCGGATCAGCACCCGCCCGATGTTCCCCCCGAGCAGACCCGTGCTCTCCGCCTGAGCCAGCAACCGGCTCCGCAACCCCAGCCGCCGCGACACGAGCAGGCTCAGCAGCGTCGCCAGAGCCACAATCCCGAACCCGCCGATCTGGGACAGCACCGTCAACAGCACCAGCCCGAACCCGGACCAGTACGTCGGCGTGTCAACCACTGACAACCCCGTCACACAAACAGCACTCGTCGCCGTGAACAACGCGGTCACAAACGGCGCATGACCAGGCTCAGCCCGAGCCGCAGGCAACATCATCAGCCCGGTCCCGACAGCAATCGCCCCGAGGAACGCAAGCGGCACGATCCGCGCCGGATACTGCCAAGGCGAACGACCGCGCACCCCTACCCCCTTCGTCCTTTAGAGTTTGCGCCATGGCGAGGCTTGCAGTTATCAGCGGGGGCGGAACAGGTATCGGCCGGGCAACGGCAGGAATGCTGGCGGGGGAGGGCTACGACGTCATCATCGTCGGCCGCCGCCCCACAGTCCTGGCCGACGCCATCAAATGGATCGGCCCCCAGGCCACCGCCGTCACCGCCGACTGCTCGGACCCATCCCAGGTCCCCGCAGTCGCCGCCGCCGTAGGCGACCGCGAAGTCGACGTCCTCTTCAACAACGCCGGCGCCTTCATCTCCGGCGATGACGCCACCCTCACCGACCTCGCCGACCGCTGGCGAGCAGTCTTCGAATCCAACGTCACCAGCGCCGTCCTCCTCACCGAGTCCCTCCGCCCCAAACTCCGCCGCCCCGGAGCCCGCATCATCCTGGTCAGCTCGATCGCCGCCCAGCGCGGCGGCGGCGGCCCCTACTCCGCAGCCAAAGCAGCCCTCCACGGCTGGGCCTTCGACCTCGCCACCCAACTCGGCCCCGAAGGCATCACCGCCAACGTCATCGCCCCCGGCTTCGTCACCGACAGCGAATTCTTCAACGGCCGCATGACCGAATCCGGCTACGAATCCCGAGTCAACGCCAGCCTCCTCAAAAAACCCGGCCAACCCGCCGACATCGCCGAAGCCGTCCGCTGGCTCGCCGGCCCCGGCGGCGCCTTCGTCACCGGCCAAATCATCAACGTCAACGGCGGCACAGTCCTCGGCCGCTGACCTCTGGCTGACAGAGCCTTTGGCCGCTGCCCCTGGTCAGCAGGGTTGTTGGCCGCTGCCCCTGGTCAGCGGAGCCTTTGGCCGCTGCCCCTGGTCAGCAGGGTTGTTAGCTCCTGCCCTAGGCGGCAGGTCCTTGGCGATTGACCTCTGGCTGGCAGAGTCTTTGGCCGCTGCTCTGGGGAAGGGTCTTCGCCGCTGACCTTCGGCGGCGAGGTCTTTGGCTGCGGTCTCCCGGCGGAACTCCTGGCCGGGGTCTCCTCGCGGGATCCCGTACTGCTCCAGGCTCCGGCAGTGCGGTTCTCGGCAGTGCGGTTCTCGGCCGCTGCCTCTCGGCGGCACGGTCCCTTGGCGGCACGGTCCTTGGCAGCCGCCGGCAGGGATGTACAACCCCGGGTTGTGCCATCCCGGCGCCGGCGTTGTTTGATCCGAACCTCGCCGCGGCGGTTGGATGCACCGACGGCCGCGTGTCCTCGCTGGCGGCCCGGCAACCTCGGGGGCGGATGTGGGACGTGATTTCGGCTGGCTGTGGACGGCGTTCGCCGCGAGTACAGCCGGCACCTGGCTGGCTCTCGACGCTTTCCCGCTGATCGCGATCCTCGTCCTGAACAGTAACGTCTCCCAGGTCTCCCTCCTCACCGCCGCCGGCCTGGCCGTAGGCGCCCTGATCGCAGTACCACTCGGCCCGTGGATGGAATTCCGCCGCAAACGCCCGGTCATGGTGACCATGGACCTACTCCGAGCCGTTGTCCTGCTGTCAATCCCCGCCGCCTACGCCCTCGGCGCGCTGACCTTCACCCATCTCGTCCTCGTCTCGATCGTCGTAGCAGCCGCGGACATCACTTTCACCGCAGCCGCAGGTGCGTGTCTGAAGGCGCTGGTCCGCCCCGAAGACCTGCTCCGGGCAAGCGGCCGCTTCGAGTCCACGACCTGGACGGCCACAGCTCTCGGCCCACCCACCGGCGGTGCCGCGATCGGCCTCTTCGGCCCGCTGACCACCGTCGTCGCAGACGCCACCAGCTACGTACTCTCAGCCTTCGCAATCCGCGCCATCGCCAAACCCGAGCCGACCCCTGCACCGCGCCCAGCGGCCCGCCCTGGCCCCGGAGCCACCTTCGAGGGCTGGCGCTACATCCTCACCCACTCCCACCTGCGCCCGCTGTTCCTCAACACCACCCTCGTCAACGGCCTCATCATGGCCACCGCCCCGCTGCTCGCCGTACTCCTGCTCCGTGACCTCGGCCTGACCCCCTGGCAATACGGCCTGGCCTTCGGCGTGCCCTGCCTCGGCGGCCTGCTCGGCTCCCGCCTGTCGCGTCCCCTGACCGCCCGCGTCGGCAAACACAGGGTGATGCTGGTCGTCGGCACACTGCGAGTCTGCTGGCCGCCGCTCCTGGCCTTCGTCCCCGCCGGATTCGCCGGCCTCTTCTACGTCATGCTCATCGAATTCGGCCTCATCACCTGTATGGGGATCTTCAACCCTGTCTTCGCTGCCCACCGCCTCGAGCAGACCCCGATGAGCCACGTCGCCCGCACCCTCTCGGCCTGGTCCGTCACGAGCAAGGCGACCATCGCCGTCCTGACCGCGTTATGGGGCGTCCTCGCCACCCACATCGGCCTGCGCCCCGCCATCGGCACCGCCGGCGCCCTGATCCTCCTGACGCCGCTCTTCCTGACCCACCTCCCCACCGCTGCCACACCGGCTGGTCTCCCCGACGGTGCTCCGGACACCGGTCTTTCCGACGCTGCCGTCTCGGCTGGTCCCGGTGAGGCGTCCCTCACCGGGTCAGTTGATGCCGAATCACAACGCTGACCGGCGGCCGACAGCACCCCGCACCCGGCCGGTGGCGCCGCCAAACTGTCAGCTGGTGTCGTCACCAGGGGTGAGTTGCAGCAGGTAGGCCGGGTCGGTGAGCTTGGCCGTCGTGATGGGCTTGATCAGCACCTTCTCGGAGCTCGTCGTCGTCATGGCGTCCAAGCTGCCACCGACGACGAGACCCATCAAGGCCAACCTTGCCGCCTGTGGATAACTCGCCGACTGGCCCGAGCCCAACTGTGGATAACTCCTTTCCTGTCAGACGGGGCTGGTAGACATGCGGTCGTGGAGATGACACGAGAGGCAGTCAGCGACGCCGAGCGGGCGGCGGTTCGGGAGTGTGCCGAGGAAGTGCTGCGCCGGTTGGCCGGTGAGCACGCGGTGCTGCGTGAGGATCAGTGGCGGGCCATCGAGGCGCTCGTCATCGACCGTCGGCGGGTGCTGTGTGTCCAGCGCACGGGCTGGGGCAAATCGGCCGTTTACTTCGTCGCGACGGCTCTGCTCCGCGACGGCATGACCGCGGAGCCGGGTGATCCCCCGGCTGGGCCGACCGTCATCGTGTCGCCGCTTCTGGCGCTCATGCGTAACCAGGTCGAGGCGGCCGCGCGCGCCGGCATCCGAGCGCGCACGATCAACTCCGCCAACCTCGACGAGTGGAGCGAGATCACCGAGGAGATCCGCAACGGCACGGTCGACGTCCTGTTGATCAGCCCCGAGCGGCTCAACAATCCTGACTTCCGCGACAACGTGCTTCCCGGACTGGCCGCGGGCACGGGGCTGCTCGTGGTCGACGAGGCGCACTGCGTCTCCGACTGGGGGCACGACTTCCGCCCCGACTACCGGCGGCTGCGGACGTTCCTTGCCGGGCTCCCTGGACGGACCCCGGTGCTTGCCACGACCGCGACCGCCAATGCCCGGGTGACCGCCGACGTGGCCGATCAGCTCGGTGACGCTCTGGTGCTGCGTGGCACGCTCGACCGAGACTCGCTGCGCCTCGCGGTGCTCGAGCTGCCCGACCCGTCGCACCGGCTTGCCTGGCTGGCGGATCATCTCGACCGACTCCCGGGCTCCGGCATCGTCTACACGCTGACGGTGGCCGCCGCGACTGAGACGGCGAAGTTCCTAAGGTCGCGCGGCTTCCCGGTGGCCTCCTACACGGGCCAGGTGGAGGACGCCGACCGCCGTGCCGCTGAGCAGGACCTGATGGACAACAAGATCAAGGCACTGGTGGCGACCTCGGCACTGGGCATGGGATTCGACAAACCCGACCTGGGGTTCGTCGTGCACCTCGGAGCGCCGCCTTCGCCCATCGCCTACTACCAGCAGGTGGGCCGGGCCGGCCGTGCGGTTGAGCACGCCGAGGTCGTGCTCCTGCCCGGCGCGGAGGACGCCGCGATCTGGCGCTATTTCGCGTCGCTCGCATTCCCGCCCGAGGAGCAGGTGCGTGCGGTGCTGAACGCCTTGTCGCCGGAGCGCCCCCTGTCGACCCCCGCGCTCGAGCCCATCGTGGACCTGCGCCGCGCTCGCCTCGAGCTGATGCTCAAGGTGCTCGACGTGGACGGCGCGGTGCACCGGACCCGTGGAGGCTGGCTCTCGACAGGGGAGCCCTGGACCTACGACACGGCCCGCCTGCGCCGCGTCGCCGAGGCCCGCAGCGCTGAGCAGCAAACCATGATCGATTACGCGCAGACGTCGACCTGCCGCATGGAGTTCCTCCGCCGCTGCCTCGACGACCCGGAAGCGAAGCCCTGCGGACGCTGCGACACCTGCACCGAGCCCATCTTCGACGCTGAGGTCTCCTCGGAGTCGCTCGCCGCGGCCAACGTCTTCCTCGGCCACCCCGGCATCGACATCGCCCCGAAAAAGCTATGGCCCAGCGGCATGCCAACAGTCGGCGTCGAACTCAAAGGCAAAATTGGTCCGGCCGACCAGATCCGCCCGGGCCGAGCGGTCGGCCGCCTCTCCGACCAGGGCTGGGGCTCCCGCCTTCGTCCCCTGGTGGCCCCGGATTCCCCCGACGGCCCCCTGTCGGACGAGCTGGCCGGTGCGGTCGTCGAGGTCCTCAAATCCTGGGCCCACGGCGACAACGCGTGGGAGCAACGCCCCGCAGCAGTAGTAGCGGTCGGCTCCAACCGCCGCCCCGAGCTAGTCGAAAGCATCGCCGCCCGGATCGCCACGGTAGGCAGACTCCCGATGCTGGGCACCCTGACCTCCACCCACATCGGCGACAACGAACCCCGCGGCAACAGCGCCCAACGGGTCCTGGCCCTCCACAACGCCTTCACCATTCCCCCCGCCATCATCGAAGCTCTCGCCGACCTCGACGGTCCGGTCCTGCTGGTGGACGACCTGGTCGACTCCGGCTGGACCATGGCCATAGCCGGCCGAGCCCTCCGCCGAGCCGGCGCCCAGGGGGTGCTGCCCCTCGCCCTGGCCGTATCCGGCTGATCTGCACGCCCCGTCTGCGGCCTTAACGTTGAGATCCGCGAACGAGGTCATGGGCGGGCCACGCCGATCTGCAGCAGTCCGGCGATCCGGGAGGTCGGGTTCCGCCGGCAGCGACATCTGCAGCTGTTCCCGGTGGTGAAGCAGGCGATTGACCGGCGCGGTTTCGTGCAGAAATCGGCGGCGGCGGGGCAGGAACGCTTGGCGCACCAAGAACGGCTTCGACCCGGCCCCTTCTGCTTCGGGGCGATGGCTACGGCGGCGGGTCGCACTGTCTCGACCGGGGCCAGGGCCGGGGGCGGGGCCGAGGGCGAAGGCGAGGGCGGGGGCGGGGCCAAGGACGGGCCGGTTTCGGCTGGGGGCCCGCCGATCGCGAGGCTGGTGCACCGGCCTGCGTTTCTTCGGCCCGGGGCGGTGACCAGGCACCGGCTTGCGCTGCTTCGGCCCGGGGGCGATGACCAGGCACCGGCTTGCGTTGCTTCGGCCGGGAGCGGTGGAGTGGTGCACCGGCCTGCGGTGTCTCGGCGGGGAGTCGGTGGCTGGGGCACCGGGCTGCGCTGTCCGGGTCGGGGCGGTGGGAGCGACCTGACCGTTACCCGTTCCTACGAGGCTGCGCTGCTTCGGGTCTGGGGCGGGTGGCTATGGCGTGCTGGGGAGTTGGACCTTGATGAGGAGGCCGCCGTCGGGGTTGGGGACGAGGCTGAGGGTTCCGTGGTGGGCTCGGACGATGGTGTGGACGATGGCTAGGCCGAGGCCGACGCCGGGGTGGTCGTTGGTGTGGGTGCGTTCCGTTCCTCGTTGGAAGGGTTCGGTGAGGGTGGGGAGCAGGTCGGGTGGGAGTTGGCGGCCGGTGTTGCTGACTTGCAGCAGGGCTGTTGTGCCGGTTGTTTCGGTGTGGATCGTGATTGTGCCGCCTGTGGGGAGGTTGTGGACGATCGCGTTCTGGATGAGGTTGGTTGTCATCCGGGAGAGGAGTTCGGGGGAGCCGCTGGTGGTTGCCCGGTGGCCGGTGACTTCCACTGTGATCTGGCGTTGTTCGGCTAGGGGGAGCAGTATTTCGGTGGCTTCTTCGGCGATGAGGGAGAGGTCGACGGGTTCGCGGGTGAAGGTTCCCTGGTTGCCGCGGCTGAGTAGGAGCAGGGCCTCGGTGAGGTTGATTGCGCGGTTGTTGGCGGCGTGGAGGCGTTCGATGAGTTCGTCCGGGTCGTGGGCCGGGTTGTTGCGGGCGACCTCGAGGAGTGTTCGGGAGATTGCCAGCGGGGTGCGTAGTTCGTGGGAGGCGTTGGCGGCGAAGCGTTGTTGTTCGGCGATGTGGGACTCGAGTCGCGCGAGCATGGTGTCGAAGGCGTCGGCTAGTTCGCGGAACTCGTCGTTGCGGCCCGGGAGCAGGATGCGGTGGGCGAGCGAGCCGGCCGTGGCTGTGCGGGTGGCTTCGGTGATGCGGGCCAGCGGGGCGAGCATGCGGCCGGCGAGGATCCAGCCTCCGGCGAGGCCGAAGACGAGCAGGGATGCGAGCACCGCGGCGGCGCGGGGGGCGAAGAAGCGCAACAGGTGGGATCGGATGGGGAAGACGCCGGTGTTGATCTGGGTGGTGTCCGGGACGATGAGTGTTGCCCGGTCGGGGACGTAGCGCAGGAGGAAGAGCCAGACCGCGGCGAGTAGCAGAGTGCCCGCGATCATGAGGAAACCGGCGTAGCTGAGGGCGAGTTTGAGGCGGACGCTCGTCCCGGGCGGCCTAGGGTGCGTCCCACTTGCGACACGACCCCTGGACCTCGCCGCAGACTCGCCGTGATCCATCGGATGCACCCTAGCCATGAATGTCGATTCGGTAGCCGACGCCGGCGACGGTGGCGATGATCCAGGGTTCGCCGAGGCGTTTGCGCAGGGCGGAGACGGTGATGCGGACGGCGTTGGTGAGGGGGTTGGCGTTTTCGTCCCAGGCGCGGGCGAGCAGTTCTTCGGCGCTGACGATTCCGCCCTCGGCGGCGACCAGGACTTCCAGTACGGCGAACTGCTTGCGGGTCAGCGCGACGTAGCGGTCGTCGCGGAAGACCTCGCGGCGGAAGGGGTCGAGGCGCAGGCCTTCGAGCTCGTGGACGGGCGGCCGGGCGTACGCGCGTCTGCGGTCGAGTGCGCGCAGCCGCAGGACGAGCTCGCGCAACTCGAACGGCTTGGTGAGGTAGTCGTCGGCGCCGAGCTCGAATCCGGAGGCCTTGTCGTCGATCCGGTCGGCAGCCGTGAGCATGAGGATCGGCATTTTGCTGCCGGACGCGACTATGTGCCGGGCTACCTCGTCGCCGGAGGGGCCGGGGATGTCTCGGTCGAGGACTGCGAGGTCGTAGGTGTTGACGCTGAGCAGTTCCAGGGCCGAGTCGCCGTCGCCGACTATGTCTGCTGCGATCGCTTCCAGTCGCAGCCCGTCACGGATGGCTTCGGCCAGGTGGGGCTCGTCCTCCACGATCAGTACGCGCATGTCGCAAGCCTATTCATATCGGACACCAGGCTCGGCTGGCCGAAGCCGAGGAGGGGCAGCGGTGGCCCGCCACCAGCGGCGTGACGCCAGCGCGGCGAGCACGGCGCCGGCGGTGTTGACCAGGACATCGTCGACGGAGGACACCCGGTCGAGCTGTAGAACGTACTGAGCGATTTCTATCAGGATTGAGCAGCCTGCCCCGAGCGCCACGATCCGGGGAAAAGACGCCAGCGCCGCGAACCGGATCGGGGCGAAGAACCCCAGCGCCGCGAAGACCAGCAGGTTGCCGCCGATGCCGATCGGGCCCATCGTCACCAGGTCGCGCAGCGGGACCAGGCTCACCCTGCCCGGGACGATGCCGGCACCCGGGCCCGGCATCAGCGTCATCCACACAAATGGCGCTGTCCCGTAGACGATGCCCACCTCAGCCACCGAAAGCCGCCACAACGAGGGGCGGCCGGCGGTGGGCCGGCGAGGCGTGGCGGCGACAGTGCGTCGGAGGATGGTGAGGCCCCACGCTGCCAGCAAGGCGAACGGCAGTCCGATCAGCGTCATGAGGACCACGCCGTTCTCCGTGTCGAAGCAGCCGTGCCACCGCCCGGCCATGCATGCCGGGGCGGCCATCGTGAGGGGCCGCCGCACAACGAACCCCAGGCCGACAATGATCAGACCGGCGGTGATGGGCAAGACACGGCGGAGCTGCATCCCCCTATTGGAGAGGGAGGCCTGTTGCCGTGGCGTATGCAGTTTTGGATACGCCCGCGATACGCGGCGCCTAGGACGCGAACGTCGTGAACAGGACCGGGTCGTGGGAGCTGATGATGGCGAGGCCTGCCTGGTGCAGTTCGGCCAGGCGGGCGTGGTTGGCGCGGACCTTGGTGATGTCGTAGGCCACGAGGCGTTCCTGGATGCGCAGGGCGAGGGGTACGCGGGTGGTGCCGTCGATGGTTCCCCGGTGGTAGAACGCGTCGCCTGCGTGCAGGATCCAGCGGTTGCCGGCGTCGACGGCTACGGCCATGTGGCCGCGGGTGTGGCCGGGCAGGGCGATGAGGACGATTCCCTCGTCGATGCCGGTGAGGGGCTGGGCCGCGGCGAAACCTTGCCACGGTTCGCCGGCGGGGGTGTGTTCGACCAGTTTCGGACCGTGGGCCCATTGGGGTGGGCGGTAGCGGTTGCTCTCCATGCGGGTCGGGGTGGTCAGGGCGCCGAGGGCTTCGGCGGCGGTGACGTGGATCGACGCGTGCGGGAAGTCGGCGATGCCGCCAATGTGGTCCAGGTCGAAGTGGGTGATGAGGATGTGGCGTACGTCCTCGCGGCGGAAGCCGAGCCGTTCGACCTGGTGAGCCGCGGTTTCCTCGGGGCGCAGGACCGGCCTGATCAGGGTACGGACCGGGCCGAGGCGGCGGCCCGGGTCGGCGATGTCCTGCAACCCGAAGCCGGTGTCGACCAGGACCAGGCCCTGCGCGGTCTCGAGCAGCAACACGTGGGCGACCATGGGCGCGGTCGGCATCAGCATCGTGCCGCAGTTGAGATGGTGAATCTTCACGCAACGAAGGCTAGCTAGAGCCGCCCGAAACCACCGACGCGCTCGGGCCGCCCGAAGCCACCGACGCGCTAGGGCCGTCCGAAGCCGCTGATCGGCTGGGTGTCGATGGTGGCGATCCGGATGTTCTCGCCGTACTCGGGGGCGTGGATCATTTTGCCGTCTCCGATGTAGACGCCCACGTGGCTGATCGGTGCGTAGAAGAAGACGAGGTCACCGGGGCGCAGGTCGCTTCTGCTGACGTGGGGTAGCGACCCGTGCTGGCGGGCGGCGTTGTGCGGGAGGTTGATGCCGGCCTGCTGCCAGGCGTCCATGGTCAGGCCGGAGCAGTCGTACGCGTTCGGCCCGTCAGCGCCCCACGAGTACGGCTTGCCGAGCTGGGCGAACGCGAAGTCGACCACGCGCCCGGCGGCGCCGGCGATGTAGGGCGGCGGGGTGGCTTCGGGGGAGGGCCCGAAACGTGAGCTCCCCGCGTACATGAGGGATCGCATTTGCCTGAGGGTGTTGATCTCGCCGGTGACCGTGGCTTTGCGCGTGATGAGCTGGAGTTCGAGGGTGCGTTGCTGGGCGGCGAGGGCGTTGAGGGTCGTCCGGGTGCTGACGACGTCGGCGCGGGCCCGGCGCAGGTCCTTCGCCGCTTTCCGGGAGGAGGTGGCGAGCTGGTTCAGGATGAGTAGCTTGTCGACGAACTCGTGGGGGTTCGCGGAGGCGAGCAGGGTGACCGTCGGGCCGGACCGCGTGCGCTGGTAGGTGCGCGACATCAGGTTGTCCATCAGGGCCTGCCGGGTGTCCAGGGCCCGGGTGAGGGGGCGCAGGGTCACCCCGAGGCTTCTCGTACGCTCCCGGGTGGCCAGCAGGTCCTCACGCGAGTTGTTGTACTGCTCGACGATCACCTCGAGCTGGCGCGCGGCCGCGGCGATCTGCTTGTCGAGTTCCGCAGCGGTCGGTTTGTCCTCGAGCGGGGCGGCGAAAGCGGCGGGACCGGTGAGCAGCAGAGCCGACAGCACCGCCACGGCGAGGGCTCGGGCGAGAGTTGGCACGGGTTGATAACGACTCAAAAGGTCCAAAAGCCACGGGATACTGTACGGATACGGGTGGGGGGTATGCTGGCCGCATGACGACCGAGGAGCACGAGCACGCCGGGCCGCACGGATACTCCGGGGACAAGGCTGCCCTGCTCGGCCGGTTGCGGCGCATCGAGGGGCAGGTCCGCGGGCTGCAGCGGATGGTCGACGAGGATACGTACTGTATCGATGTCCTCACTCAGATCTCCGCGGCGAAGAGTGCCCTGCAGGCTGTCGCCATCGGGTTGCTGGAGGACCATCTCGCGCACTGCGTCGTCGACGCCGCGCGGGCCGGTGACCCCACCGCCAAGGTCAAGGAAGCCTCCGACGCGATCGCGCGCCTGGTCCGGTCCTGAAAAATCCAGTAGAGGGAGTGTCAGTCATGGCTGTCACCAGCACATACACCGTCTCCGGCATGACCTGCGGCCACTGCGTCCAGGCCGTCACGAGTGAGCTCTCCGAGCTTCCCGGCGTTGCCGGTGTGGAGATCGATCTGGGCAGCGGAGCGGTCACCGTCACCAGCGCCGAGCCCCTCACCGACGACGCCGTCCGCGCCGCGGTCGACGAGGCCGGCTACGAGCTGGCCAATGCCTGACACGGCCCCAAGAAACGCAGCCCCAAAAAACGCCGAGCCGGAAAACGCAGCCCCAAGTAACGCAGCCCCGGAAAATGCCGCGCCGGAAAGCAGGGAAGAGCGAAGCACAGCCTTCCGCCTGGCGACCTTCGGCGCTGCCCTCGTCGTGGTCCTCTTCGCGGGCTACGGCATCGGCCGCCTGAACAACTCTGTCGAAGCGGCAGCCACCCCGCCGCAACCACGGATGACAGATATGTCGGGAATGTCGCATAACGACGCCGGGCAGCCGGCCCACGTTCACAACGCGGACGGCACGGTCTCTCAGGCAGCGGCAGCCGCGCCGGCAACGGGGGAATCAGTAGGCGGCCTGGCCCTCACCGCGAGCGGCCTGACGATGGTCCCCGAAACAGCGACCCTGGAGGCGGGCAAGAAGCAGAAGTTCAGCTTCCGCATCACCGGAGCGGGCGGCGCCCCGATCACCACCTACGCGGTGGTCCACGACAAGCCCCTGCACTTCGTGGTGATCCGCCGCGACCTCACCGGGTTCCAGCACCTGCACCCCACGATGGCCCCGGACGGCACCTGGTCGATCGATCTTCCCCCGGCCGAGCCCGGCAGCTACCGCGCGATCGCTGACTTCACGGCGATCGTCGGGGGCCAGCAGACTCCGGTCGCCCTGGGCGTGGATCTCACGGTCGCCGGAAACTACGTCCCGGTCCCGCTCCCCGCGCCGGTCACCGAGGCGACTGCCGACACCTTCATCGTTTCGTACGCGGGCAGTCCGCAGATCGGCTCCACCCAGCCCCTCCTGCTGACCGTCCGTGATCAGGCGGGTCAACCGGCGAAGCTCGAGCCGTACCTAGGAGCATTCGGTCATCTTGTCGTGCTTCGCGAAGGCGACGTCGGCTATGTCCACGTGCACCCGGAGCCTCAGCTCGCGGATGGCGCGGTGAAGTTCTGGCTGGCCGCTCCGGGTCCGGGCCGCTACCGCATGTTCTTCGACTTCCAGGTGGCCGGTCAGGTGCACACCGCGGCGTACACGGTCGTCGTCGAGTCCTGACGAAAACGTGGATCTCCAAACCGGGCCAGGCTTTGTTAGGCTCCCCTAACCAAGCATGGAGGTGCTGCTATGACGTTGGCCGATCCTGCGACGGAGCCACTGTCCGTACGGTTGCGGACGGGGACCAGGCCCGACCATGACGCCGCACAGGGGAGCGGGTTCCTCGATAGGCTCGCCGCCGGGGACCTGCCGCGCGCGGCGTATGCGGACCTCGCCACCCAGCACTACTTCATTTACGAGACGCTCGAGCAGGCGGCCGCGGCGATGGCCGCCGACCCGGTCGCCGGCCGGTTCGTCTTCCCGGAGCTGACCCGCCTGCCCGCGCTCACGGCCGACCTCGCGCACCTGGCGGTCGAGGTCAAGGAGCCGTTGCCTGCCACCGAGGAATATTGCGAGCGGATGCGTGAGGTGGCGTTCGACGAGCCGTGGGGTTTCGTCGCGCACCACTACACGCGTTATCTGGGTGACCTTTCCGGTGGTCAGTATCTGGGGCCGGCCATCGCCAGGGCGTACGGCCTGGACGGTGCCGGGCATCAGTTCTTCGTCTTCGACGGGATCGAACCGCCCGCTTTCCGGACCGGCTACCGCGAACTGCTCGACGGGGCGGCGTTCTCCCCGGAGGATGAGGAGCGCTTCCTGGCCGAGGTCGTGGAGGCGTACAGGCTGAACATCGCCGTTCTCGCCGAGCTGAAGGAGCGCTGGTCATGACGTTCACCCCGGAGGTCGTCGCGCAGATCGCGAGCCACATGAACGGCGATCACGCCGATGACAATGTGCTCATCGTGCGGGGGCTGGCCGGGATCGGCTCGGCGAGCGCGGCGCGGATGTCCGGGATGGACGCCGACGGCATGGACTTCGAGGCCACTGTGGACGGGATCGCGGTGCCGGTGCGGATCCCGTTCGCGCGGCGCCTCACCGAGCGCAGGCAGGTGCGGGGCGAGGCCGTCCGCATGTATCAGCAGGCGTGCGCGGCCCTGGGCATAGAGCCCACCCACTGACGTAAATGGGCGTCCCGCCAATCGGTGGGACGCCCTGAATTTTACGGTACGCCGGGAGCGCACCCGACAATGATCAGTCCTCGGTGCCCGTGCCGACACCGGCCTCGGAGCCACCGGACATCTCACCGGCGGTCACGGACTCGCCGGCGTCCCCGGCGGTCACGGACTCCCCAGCCTCCCCGGCACCGCGGGCACCACGACGGCGACGCCGCCGGGGCCGCGTCTCGCCGTCAGCCGAGCCGTTCTCCGAGCCGTTGTCCGAACCGGCGTCGGATGCCGCAGGACCGTCGGATGCCGCAGGACCGTCCGACTCCGCAGCGGAGAACGTCGGGACGACCGTGCCGGACTCCACCGCAGCAGTCTCGCCTGCGACGCCATCCGCGACCTTGCGACGACGACGCTGCCGGCGCGGGCGGTCGGTGGC
Source organism: Winogradskya consettensis (assembly GCF_018332715.1). Classification (GTDB taxonomy): domain Bacteria; phylum Actinomycetota; class Actinomycetes; order Mycobacteriales; family Micromonosporaceae; genus Actinoplanes; species Actinoplanes consettensis. The sequence continues at coordinate 230,849 of NZ_BOQP01000003.1, forward strand.
CTCCTCGGAAGAGGGGGCCACTGCTGTCTCCGCGGCGTCCGACACGGGTGCGGCCGAGGCCGGGGCGTCGTCGCCACCACGACGGGAGCGGCTGCGCGGCGGGCGGGCCGAGCGGCTACCGCTGTCACGGTCGCCGCCGCGGTCATTGCGGTCGCCACCACGGTCGTTGCGGTCGTTGCGTCCGCGCCGGCGGGTGCCGCCCAGGTCTTCCTCGACCTCGGCGGAGAGACCCACCCGGCTGCGGTCGGCGGTCGGCAGGGTCCCCGAGATGTCGGTCGGGATGTCCAGGTCGGCGTAGAGGGCCGGCGAGGTGTGGTACGTCTCCGGCGGCTGCGGCATGTTGAGTCCCATCGACTTGTCGATGAGCACCCAGCGCGGCATGTCCTCCCAGTCCACGAACGTCACGGCGACGCCGGTCGCGCCGGCCCGGCCGGTGCGGCCGATGCGGTGCGTGTAGGTGTCCGGGTCCTCGGGGCAGTCGTAGTTGATGACGTGCGTGACGCCCGAGACGTCGAGACCGCGGGCCGCGACGTCGGTGGCGACCAGGACGTCGATCTTGCCGCTGCGGAACGCGCGCAGTGCCCGCTCGCGAGCGCCCTGACCGAGGTCACCGTGGACGGCCGCGACGGCGAAGCCACGGAAGTCGAGGTCCTCGGCGACCCGGTCGGCGGCCCGCTTGGTGCGGGTGAAGATCATCGTCAGGCCGCGGTCGCGGGCCTGCAGGATGCGGGCCACCATCTCCAGCTTGTTCAGCGGGTGGGTGCGATAGACGACCTGCTTGGTCAGCGGCGAGGGGCCACTGTCCGCGGTGTGACCGGCGTGGATGGTCACCGGGTGGTTCAGGAACCGGCGCGAGAGCGCGACGATCGGGTCCGGCATGGTCGCCGAGAACAGCATCGTCTGGCGCTGCTCGGGGAGCATCGCGAGGATCTTCTCGACGTCCTCCAGGAAGCCCAGGTCGAGCATCCGGTCGGCCTCGTCGAGCACGAGCGCCTTGATGGACTTGAGGTTGAGCTGCTTCTGCTTCGCGAGGTCGAGCAGCCGGCCGGGGGTGCCGACCAGGATCTCGACGCCCTTCTTCAGGGTCTCGACCTGCGGCTCGTACGCGACGCCGCCGTAGATCGGCAGCACCCGCACGCCACGGGTCGCACCGGCGGCGGCGAGGTCACGCGCGACCTGGATGCCGAGCTCGCGGGTCGGGACGACGATGAGGGCCTGCGGCTTGCCGTCGGCGCCCTCCGAGGGGGCGGTGACCCGCTCGAGGATGGGCAGGCCGAAGCCGAGGGTCTTGCCCGTGCCGGTGGGCGCCTGACCGATGAGGTCCGTGCCGCGCAGGGCGATGGGGAGCGCATACTCCTGGATGGCGAAGGCCCGGGTGATCCCGGCGGCGGCGAGCGCCTCCACGGTCTCGGCGCGGACGCCCAGCTCGGCGAAGGTCGGGCTGTCGGCGCGGACGGGGGCGCGGGTCAGTACCGGTACCAGGGCGGGTTCTGTCTCATTCGTTTCGATGTCGGTCATGAAGTTCTACGGGTGCCTCTCGTGGTGCGCCCGTCGAATTCCTGGGCGCGGTCTGGGTAGGGCGCGGGCCACACGCGATAAGAGAGCTCGCGGGCCGCACGCGCGTCGCCGCGGCGATGGAGCAGCGGAAAAGACCCGCTGCCAGCGAAAAGACCCGGATCTGGCCAACAAAGGCCCGGATCTGGTCAACGCTGAATGGATCGACGTCTGCGGCGACGTGCCAAGTCTACCCGACAGAGAGATTGTGCACCTCAGGCCGAAGCTCACGGGGTGGTAAAGCTACGTCAGGGGACCCCGGCGGATCCCCTGACGTAAATTCGCTGCATTTTGCTAGTGGAGCGATGAAACTCCGGACTCAGCGGGTGGTGAAGCCGAACGGGCGGTTGGCACTCTCGGCGATCTCCACGTAGGCCACCTTGGAGATCGGGACGATCACCTTGCGGCCCTTCTCGTCGGTCAGGGTGAGGACGCTGTCCTTGGCCATCGCCTCGGTCACAGCCTGCTCGACCTCGGCCGGCGTCTGCGCGCTCTCCAGCACCAGCTCGCGCGCGGCGTACTGCACGCCGATCTTGACCTCCACGGGGTCCTCCCTTTCAGCAGTCTTCCGACCTGAAGGCTAGCCGATTTCCGCGGACGTTCCCGGCGTTGACTCACCATGCAGGGGGAAGCTGGCGATACCCCGCCAGATCAGGGCCGCGACCAGGGCTTCCGCCTCCGGTTTCGCGGTTTGGCGGCCCGAGGCGAGCCAGAACTGCGCCGCCTGCCCCGCGGCGCCGACCAGGCCCGACGCGATCAGCTCGGCATTGGCACGGTTGAGACCCGTGTCGGAGACCACAGTGTCGGTGACCGCGGCGATACAGCCCTGCTCGACCCGTTCGACCCGCTCGCGGACCTGGGGGTCGTTGCGCAGGTCGGACTCGAAGACGAGCCGGAACGCCTCGCTCTCGTGATCGACGAAGTCGAAATACGCCCGGACGGCGCCCTTGACCCGCTCCTTGTTGTCCGGGGTGGCCATCATCGCGCTGCGAACTTTGGCGATTATCGCGTCGCAGTGCGTGTCCAGCAGCGCCAGATAGAGCTCGAGCTTGCCCGGGAAGTGCTGGTAGAGGACCGGCTTGGAGACCCCCGCCCGTTCGGCGATCTCGTCCATGGCCGCGGCGTGATAACCCTGAGCCACGAAGATCTGCTGCGCGGCGGCAAGCAGTTGCTTACGACGCGCGGAGCGCGGCAGGCGCGTCGGGCGCCCCGCCGTCTGTGCCCCGCCGGACGCAGCGGTCATGTCTACCAACCTCCGGTGCTAGGTCCGCTTCCCGCGGGTGCGCGAAGCGGATTGCCCGGTTCGTCGTCTGTCGCGTTCCGGGCGGGCAATTGTCGCGACGCTGCAACTTATCGCCACTGCCCCCACACGGTAGCCTCAGCACGGGGCAAGCGAGGAGCGCGTGGTGGACGAAACAGGGCAAAACGGTGACGCAGGTACCGCGGAAGGTGGTACCGGTGCTGATTCGCGTGACCGCACCCTGTTGAACGGCTGGGCCGCGCGGGAGAGCCCGTGGTCCAACGCGGGTGCCGCGCTGGACGCCGAAGCGGACATTCCGGCCTGGCGCCGCCCGGCGACCGAGGCCCGTCCCTTCCACCTCCCGCAGTCCTTCCCGCCCGCCCCGGAGGCGGATCTGCCGGAGCCCGCGTCCGACATCGAGCCTTTCCCGCTCGAGAACGCCGCAGCGCCGCGCTGGTCGTCGAGCCGCGCCCGCTACTCGGACCTGCTCAACCACCTGTCACCCAACGGCGACGGCCCGGCCGACCCTCCGCCGCCGCCGGCCCGGCCCGATCCGCTGTCCCCCGAGTTGCTGCGCGGCGACGAGACCACGCCGGGACTGCTGCCGTCGAGCGCCCCGCCGTACCCCTATGAGGGAGACCTGGACGATGCGCGCCAGCCCAGGTCGTCCTACAACGGTGACAGGCCTTTTCCATCGGTACGCCCCGCCGCGCCCGGTCCGCGCTCCGACTGGGCCGTCCCCGAGTCAGCGCGTCACGCGCTCGAACCCACCCCCGCCGCGGGCCTGCCCCGGGTCCTGCCGGCTACCGACGAGTCACGTTCCGGTGATCAAAGGTTGAATCGTCCGTCGTACGATCCCTCCAGCTTCCCGCGCCGGTTGCCCTATGAGGCACCGCAACCGGCGTTCACCCGTCCCGGAGAACCCGGCGCCGGGACCCCGGGCGAGCAAGCATTCCCCGCCCTGCCCCAGCGCGTCCCGGCCGAGCCGGACGTGCCCACTGTCCCGGAGCCGCCGTCCGTGGAGCCAACGGCCGAGACCCCCGCGCTCGCGCGGATCGCGACGCACCTGCGTCGTGACGACGCGCCCCAGGAGCGGCACGAGGGTTTCGACGTCAACGCCATCCTCGAGGCGGTCCGCGAGGTCGACGGAGTCCGGGACGCCGCGCTGCGTACGACCCCGGCCGGTGCGCACAGCCTGCGCCTGGACCTCGCCGAGGGCGCCGACCCGGCCGAGGTGAGCCGGCAGGTCGCCCGCCTGCTCCAGGACCGGATGGGTCTCGACGCCGCGATGCAGGGCGCGATGCCGATGGCGGGCGGCCCGCTCGACGCCCCGCCCCGCCCCGGAGCCCCCGCACCGCGATCGGCGCCACCCTCCGCCGGTCCGCCGCTCACCGCGCCCCGGTCCATCCCGACTGTCGCCCCGCGCTCCGCACCACCCGCCCGGCCCGTTTCGTCCGCGCCTGCCCCGACCTCCGCGCCGCCATCAGGCCCGCCCGTCGCCGGACGCGCACCGATGGCACCCTCGTCGGCACCCCCGGCCGGCGTCCCGCTCGCGCCGTTCGTGCCCAGCCAGCCGAACCCCGCCGCTCGCACCCTGCCGCAGCGCCTGCCCACCACCACCGAGCACATCCCCGGCGGCATCGACCCGGCCAAGCCCCGGCCGCTGCTGGACGCGGGTTCCCGCCCCGGCCCGCGCATCATGATCGAGAACGTCCAGGTCAACACGTTCGGCACCGAGGCCACGGTCAAGGTCCGGCTCGTCGTCGACGGCCAGATCGCCGCCGGCGAGGCCACCGGTCCGTCGGTCGACGGCTACCTCCTGCGCCTCTGCGCCACGGCGACCGCCAACGCAGTCGACCAGATCCTCACCCGCTCCGGGCATGCCGACGGGCCGGCGAAGTGCTTCATCGAGCACGCGGCCGCCGTACCTTTCGGATCGATCCAGGTGGCTGTGGTCATCGTCCTGCTCGCCACCGACGGCTGGGTCGAGCAGCTCGCCGGCTCGGCCGTGGTCACCGGTGACGACCGGCACGCGATGGTTCGCGCCACATTGGCGGCGGTGAACCGCCGGCTGGAGGCACTCTTGTCCTGATGAAGGGTGCACAACTCGCGGCGGACGACGCCCTGCCCGCGGCGGGTGCCGTCCCGCCGCCCTGGCCGGCCCGCAAGGTCATGATCGACGGCACGATGCTGCACGTCCGCGACACCCCGGCCACCGCGCCGGGCGCCGAACCGGCCGTCTACGTGCACGGCCTCGGCGGCTCCTCGCAGAATTTCACCGACCTCGCGGGCCTGCTCACCGACCGCTTCGACGCCCAGGCCGTCGACCTGCCCGGCTTCGGTTACAGCGACCCCAGCAGGCGATACTCCATCCAGGCGTTCGCCGACCGACTCATCGGCTTCCTCGACCACGAGGCCCGCGGCCCGGTCCATCTGGTCGGCAATTCTCTGGGCGGATCCATCTCGGTACGGGTCGCAGCGCTGCGACCCGACCTCGTACGCACCCTCACCCTCATCAGCCCGGCCATGCCGTTCCTCAACCCGCGGCGTACGGCACACGGGCCGATCCTGCCGCTGCTGGCGCTGCCCCGCGCCGACCGGCTCTTCGCCTGGGGCATCAACCGGATCACCGCCGAGGAACAGGCCAAACAGGTGCTGCTCGCCTGCTTCGGCGACACCGCGAAGGTCAGCGATCAGCGCCGGTTCGAGGCGATCGAGGAGATCCGGCTGCGCTACACCGTCGAGCACTACCCCCGGGCCTACATGGGCACGTTGCGGGGGCTCGTGTCGAGCTTCCTGCGGGCGTACCTCCCGGGGGTCAACTCCCAATGGCGGCTGGCCGCGCGTGTCACCGTGCCCACCCTCATCACCGGCGGTCTTCGCGACACCCTGATCGACCCGCGGGTGCCGGCCCAGGTCGCCCGCGTGATCCCCGACAGCCGCCTCCTGCTCCTGCCCGGCGTCGGGCACGTGGCCCAGATGGAGGTCCCGCGGGTGATCGCCCGCGCGATCGTCGGTCTCCTCCAGGACGTCCACTCCCCGGTGGGGTGACATTGATTTCCGCTCCCCGGCGGGGTGACAACCGGCGTCCGGGGATACGCCACGGGCGCCGCTGGGTAAGAGATCTCAGTGACAACAGGCGCGCGAATCACCCCCGATGCCGTGTGGCACCCTGACGGCCGATGATCGACACCCCCACGCCCGACGCCGTCACCGAAGCGCCCGAGCCGGGCACCGACCGCCGCCGCTGGTGGCTCGCCGCGATGATGGTCGTGGTCGTACTCCTGGTCGGAGGCCTGCTCCTGCCCACGGTCTGGTCGTCGACAACCTCCACGCCGGGCACCTCTGCCATCGCCTCTGCTGTTGCTTCATCCGGCCCTGCTCCCTCACCTGCTGTGTCTGCCGGTGTCCTGCCCTCCGGCGCTGGCCCCTCCGTTACTCCGTCTGCCGGTGCGGCTCCGCTTGCCGGTGCAGTGAGCCCGGAGGCTGTGACCGCGCTCCCGGGAGCCGTGCCGACCCACGGGACGGGAACCTTCGACTATGCCCAGGGCTGGAGCAAAATCTTCGGCACGTCCGGCACCATGCGCCGCTTCCACGTGGCGGTCGAGAAGGGCAGCAACGAAGATCTGACCTCGTTCGCCACGCAGGTCGAGGCGATCCTCGGCGACGACCGCAGCTGGATCGGCGACGGCCGCCTCCGCCTGCAACGGGTCCCGGGCAACGTGAAAGCCAGCTTCACCGTGTACCTCGCCACCCGCGAAACCGCCGGACGCATGTGCCGCATCGGCGGAGTGGCCATCGACGTCGGCGGCCGCCCCTACACATCCTGCCGCTCCACCGGCCGCGCGATCATCAACCTGGACCGCTGGCGGCTCTCGGCCCAGCCCTACACCAGCGCCAACATCACCCTCGCGGTCTACCGCCAATACGTGATCAACCACGAGGTCGGCCACGAGCTCGGCCGCCACCACGAAGGCTGCCCGAAACGCGGAGGCCCAGCCCCGGTAATGGTCCAGCAGACCCTCACCCTTCGTGGTTGCCTGCCATACCCTTGGCCACGCAAGGACGGCAAGCTGCTCCAAGGTCCACCGGTCTGACCCGCCGGGGCCCATACGATCGGATGGTTCTGAGTACGTCTCGCGAAACGCCTGTGACAACCGTCGGCCTCTGGCACTCTGGCCTATGTTATGGCAAAGGCGACAAAAGGTTCCGCAGCTCCCCGGACCGCCGCTGAGGAGCAGCCCCCCAGGAACCCACCGACGGCGAAGGCCCCCGCGCCCCCCAAGGCCCCCACACGCCCACGCCCCACCAGGGCCAAGCCGCCTGTGGCCCGGCCTGATGTGGTCCAGCCAGTTGTGGCTCGGCCTGATGTGGTCCAGGCAGCTGGGGTCAAGCTTGATGTGGCCAAGCTCGAGGTGGTCCGGGCCGATGTGGTCCAGGCTGCTGCGGGTGGGCCCGATGTGGCTGAGCGCGATGTGGCTCAGTCTGTAGCGGCCCAACCCGCTGTGACTCATGGTGTTCCAGAAACCGCGACCGGGCAAGCAGTCGTGGTCGATATCAAGCCTGCCCCACGCAGGTCTGGAGTGGCTCGGCCTGGTGCGGCTGGGTCGGGAGCGGCTCGGTCTGGTGCGGCTGGGTCTGGGAGGCCTCGCTCGTCGAGGGCCAAGGCCACTGTGGCTGCTACGAGGTCGACGTCGGCGAGTACGGCGGTGACCACAGCCGCTATCGACAAGACGACCGCGGCGGGTGGAGCCCCTGCGCCGGCCAAGTCCACTCCCGCCAAGGCCGCTACCACCAGGACTCCCGCGGTCAAGGCGGCTGCCACCAAAACGACTTCGACCAGAGCTTCGGCGACGAAAGCGGCTCCGGGCAAGACTTCCGCGGCCACCGGGACGAAAGCCGGAGCAGCGAAGACGGCTCCCGCAAAGGCTCCGGCCGCGAAGACCGCGCCGGTAAAGGCCCCCGCTGAGCCGGCCCCCGCCAAGGCGGCTTCCACCAAGGCAGCGCCTGCCAAGGCGACCTCTGCGAAGCCCTCGCCTGCCCAGGCTTCAACTGCCAAGCCCTCGCCTGCAAAGGCCGAGTCGGCGAAGGCGGCACCTGGCAAGACCGCGGCTGCGAAAACCGCGACCAAGGCGGCCCCCGGCGGTCTGCCGACAAAAGCGGCTCCTGGGGGCCTGGAAGCCAAGGCGGGCTCGGTCAGTCCTGGTAGCGCGAGGGCTGCGGCACCCCGTGCAACCCCGGCCAAGGCCGCCCCGCGCAAGGCGGCTCCGGTAAAGGCGACCGCTTCCAAGGCAGCCCCGACCAAGGCAGCCCCGACCAAGGCAGCCCCGACCAAGGCAGCCCCGACCAATGGAGCGCCCACCAAGGCAACGCCCGCGACGGCAGCGTCCGCCAAGGCAGTGCCTACCAAGGCAACGCCCAACAAAGCAACGCCCAACAAAGCGACTCCCACCAAAGCGACTCCCACCAAAGCGACTTCCACCAAAGCGACTTCCATCACGGCAGCTCCTACCAAGGCAGCTCCTACCAAGGCAGCTCCTATCAAGGCAGCGCCCACCAGAGCGACACTTGCCAAAGCGCCGCCCGCGACGGCAACGCCCACGAACGCGGCGGCGGCCAAGGGGGCTGCGGCGAAGGCGGCGGGTGCTCAGGCGGGCTCGGCCGAGGGTGCGGTGGGTGCTCAGGCGGCGCAGGAGAAGAAGGCGACTCCGGCTACGGCGACTCGGGCTCGGGGTCGGGCTACCCGTGCTGTGGTGGGGGAGTCTGCTGGGGATTTGAATGCTGAGGATGTTGCTGAGGCTTATGCCGCTGGGAAGGCTGATGGTTCCGCGGGGACCAAGAGCCGGGCGGCGGGGGATGCTGCGGTTGCGGCTGATGCGCTTGCCATGGCTGCGGCCGGGACCGAGGTTCAGCGGCCGGTTCGGCGTTCGGGGAGTAAGACTGCGGGGCCTGCCAATCGGCCTTCGCGGGCGACTTCGGCCAGGACCCGGTCTTCGGCTTCGCGTACGGGGACGGCGACCCGGCCTCCGGTGGAAGGGGCGCCGCCGGCGGAAATTCCTACTCGGCCGACGATTCCTATCGATCCGGGCAGGCCGGTAGAGGCTACCGAGCCTGTCGAGATAGCGGCTGACGGCAGCAGCGCGGACGTCAAGGCCGGCGAGTCGGCTGCGTTCACCGAGGTGGCCATGCCGGTCGAGGCGCCCGCCAGTCGCGTCGCTGCGCCGGTCGAGGCGCCCGCCAGTCGCGTCGCCGCGCCGGTTGAGGCCGCTGTCAGTCGCAATGCCTCGCAGGCGGAGGCGCAGGGTCTCGCGGTGGCGGGCACGGATAGCGCGGGGCCCCACAACGCGGGGACCAGCAATGCCGGGCCGGGTGCTGCGGTGCGTGGGGTGCCGGGGGCGTTCGTTGCTCCTGGTGAGTACGGGTTTCCGCCGATGGGGGCTCCGTTCGGGGTGGCGCCCGGTGGGCGTACCCAGAGTATTTGGGCTGAGGGCGCGACCACTGAGCAGATGGCGCCCATCGTGGGGCCGGACATGGTCATGCCGCCCGCGGTCGATGCGGATGCTGTTGTCGCAGGGCAGGGCGCTCCGGCGACCGTGGAGCCCGGCGATCGGCGGATGCTGCGTAGGCGGCGGCAGGCGGCTGTACTCATCTTCCTGCTCATCGCGATTGTGGTGCTGGTGGTCGGGCAGGTCGTGCGTAGCAGCAACAACAGCGCGACTCCGGTCGACAAGGCGGGGACGGGGGCTCTGACGCCCGGCGCTCAGGGCGTACCCATGAAGCCGGCGGAGCCGACCGCGACCGCGACTGCCGCTCCCACCAAGGCCACTGCGGGTGGAATTCCGCCTGATGCTGTTGATCAGCCGCCGACCAAGGCACCGACGAACGTGAGCTCGACGGGATTTTCGTTCGTCGGAGGGTACGGCCCGGTGCTCGGCACGACCGGCACGCTGCGGCGGTTCAAGGTGGCGGTGGAGAACCGGACCGGGAACGGCAATGGGAACGAGTTCGCCGCTGAGGTCGACCGGATCCTCGGTGACCCGCGGAGCTGGATCGCGGGGCGGCAGTTCCGGCTGCAACGGGTTCCGCAGGCGGCCGGGTCGGAGTTCACGATCTATCTGAGCTCGGCGAAGACGTCGGAGAAGATGTGCGCGACCGGGGGTCTCAAGACGGCGGCGTTCAGTTCGTGCCGGATGCCCGGGCAGGTCATCATGAACCTCGACCGGTGGCGTGATGCCGTGCCTGACTATGACGCGCCGCTCGAGGTGTACCGGGCGTACACGATCAACCACGAGGTGGGACACCAGCTCGGGCACTCGCACGAGGCCTGCCCGGGTAAGGGGAAGGCTGCTCCGGTGATGATGCAGCAGACCTATGGCCTCAAAGGGTGCGTTGCGAACGCTTGGGCGTACCTGGATGGGAAGCGGTACGCCGGCAACCCGATCGACTGACGAATGATTCCCGCGTCCCGCATGTCGGGCCGGTGTTCCTCGTCATTCCCACTCCGGCAATCAACGAGCAACAATGGTGGGCGCACCTTACCGTCAACCCGGGGAGTTCACCGTGTCACTGCCCCCGCTCGTCGAGCCGGCGGATCAGCTGTCGATCGATGAGATCCAGCGCTATTCCCGTCACCTGATCATCCCTGACGTCGGCATGGCCGGGCAGAAGCGGCTCAAGAACGCCAAGGTGCTCGTCGTCGGCGCCGGCGGTCTCGGTTCGCCGGCCCTGCTCTACCTGGCCGCGGCCGGGGTGGGCACGCTGGGCATCGTCGACTTCGACACCGTCGACGAGTCCAACCTGCAGCGCCAGATCATCCACGGCGTCTCCGACGTCGGCCGGCCCAAGGCCGAGTCCGCCGCGTCGAGCATCCGCGAGATCAACCCGCTGGTGAACGTGGTCATCCACAACACCGCCCTCGACGTCGACAACGTCAAAGAGATCTTCAGTCAGTACGACCTGATCGTCGACGGCACCGACAACTTCGCGACCCGCTACATGGTCAACGATGCCGCGGTGCTGCTCGGCAAGCCGTACGTCTGGGGTTCCATCTACCGCTTCGACGGCCAGGCGTCCGTGTTCTGGGAAGAGCACGGCCCCTGCTACCGCTGCCTCTACCCCGAGCCCCCGCCGCCCGGCATGGTCCCGAGCTGCGCCGAGGGCGGCGTCCTCGGCGTGCTCTGCGCGTCGATCGGTTCCATCCAGGTCAACGAGGCCATCAAGCTCATCACCGGCATCGGCGAGCCCCTCGTCGGCAAGCTGATGGTCTACGACGCCCTCGAGATGGAGTACCGCAAGATCAAGGTCCGCAAGGACCCCAACTGCGCACTCTGCGGCGAGAACCCCACGGTCACCGACCTCCTCGAGGACTACGAGGACTTCTGCGGCGCCGTCTCCACCGAGGCCCAGGAAGCCACCCTCGACGCCACGATCACCGCCAGGGAGCTCAAGGAGTGGCAGGACGCGGGCAAGGACGTGTTCCTCGTCGACGTCCGCGAGCCCGCCGAGTACGAGATCGTCTCGATCCCCGGCGCCACGCTGATCCCGAAGGGCGAGATCCTCTCGGGCGAGGCCCTGTCCCGCTTCCCGCAGGACCGGCAGATCGTGCTCCACTGCAAGTCCGGCGTGCGGTCCGCTGAGGCGCTGGCCGTGATCAAGTCGGCCGGCTTCAAGGATGCCGTGCATGTTCAGGGCGGGATCGTTTCGTGGGTCAACACGGTTGATCCCTCGTTGCCTTCTTACTGATAGCGGTTCGCTTTCAGGTCAAAGGCCGTCCGTGCGCCCGGGGTCCGGGGGTGCGGGCGGCCTTTGGCGTTGGTGGGGGATGGGTGGCCGGGTTGCGGTGGGGGGCGTGGATGGGCGGGCGCTTGGAGCGCGGGGCGCCTGCAACCCACGGAGGGTGGGCGCTTGCAGCGCAATCAACAGCGCGGCGCGGGGCGCTGGCTCAGGTTTCGTCGGGCTCCAGGAAGAGGGCGGCCAGTTTTGGTAGGCGGCGGCGGATTTCTTCTGGGTCGTCGAAGTCGAAGTCCCAGGCCGGGTCGAGGTCCGGGTAGGTGATGGTGAAGGCGTTGGCGGGTAGTTCTTCGCCGGTGGCGTTGCGGTAGGCCGTCCACGCGATGCCCAGGATGTCTTCGCCGGAAAGCTCCATCTCATCGGCGGCGGCCCGGATGACGGCGGGCTGGTCGGCGAGGCTGTCCGGGTCGGTGAGTGCCTGGTCATAGACCGCCTCGCCCTGGGCGATGAGCCAGCCGCGGAAGTAGTCGAAGCCGTCGTCGGAGGCGCCGCCGTTGATCGTGTAGGCGGCGGCCCACAGGTCGGCGCGGTAGGACCGGGCGAGCAGGTCCCACAGTGGCTGGGCGAATGCCGCGATGTAGGCAGGTGGGCGGCCGGCCAGCAGGGAGATGGCGCGGGCGGCTATGTCCTCGGCCTCGCAGGGGTCGGGCAGGTCGGTTCGGGCCTGGGCGAGCAACCGCCATACGTCTGTGGTGTCCACGACGATGATTGTGACCGGCGGGCGAAAGCGCCGTGACCGTTGTAGCGTCACGAGGGTGGTCGATATCGATGCGGCGATCGGGTACGTCGTGGCGCACGGTGACGCCGTTGAGCGGGCTCGGCTGTCATATCTGAGGGCGGGGAGCCGGCCGTCCGAGAGTGTGCTGGAGCGGATCGACAGCGGGCAGACCGCGGCCGGTGGGTGGCCCGCCGGTGGGGATCGGGACGTGCCGTCGGTTGATGCGACCTGTTTCCGGCTGGCCGAGCTTGACGACCTGGGTGATCTGGACGGCGAGCACATCGACAAGGCGCTGGCCTGGCTGGCGTCGGTGCAGCGGCCCGATGGCAGCTGGCAGGAGGATGCCGCGCTGGCCGCGGAGGCGCCCGCGTGGGCGATGCCCGGTGATCCTGAGGCGACGCTCTATCTGAGCTCGGTGGCCGGGTTCTGGATGTCCGTGGCGGAGCTCGAAGCCCATCCCCATCATGAGGCGCCGGCCCGTCATGCCGACACCCTCGCCAGAGCCGCCGCGTTCGTGGCCGGTCAGTTGCGACCCGACGGGACGTGGCCGTCGTTTCTGGCGGCCGGCTGGCATGCTGCGGGGCTGTTGAACGAGGCCCAGTTCTTCTACGAGTCGGCGCGGGTGCAGCTGGTGCTGGGTGATCGGCTCGGTGACATGTCCGCGGCGGATGTCGCGAATATGGCGGCGGCCCTGCGCCGGGTCAACCTGGGTGATGACTGGCTGCTGCGCAGTGCCCGCAAGCGGCTCGGGGAGACGCAGCGCACGGACGGCGGCTGGGACAGCGACGAGGGCCCGATCTTCGACGTCAACATCACCCTGACCGCCATCCGCGCCTGCCGCTGAAGCGTCTGCCGTTGAGGCGCTGCCGTTGAAGCGTCCGCCGCTGGCGTCAGCGCGTGTGGCCGTTGCCCGTCACCACGTACTTCGTGGAGGTCAGTTCGGGGAGGCCCATCGGGCCGCGGGCGTGGAGTTTCTGGGTGCTGATGCCGATTTCGGCGCCGAAGCCGAACTCGCCGCCGTCCGTGAAGCGGGTGGACGCGTTGATCATGACGGCTGCCGCGTCGACGCCGGCGGTGAAGCGGCGGGTGGCTGTCACGTTTTCGCTGACGATGGCTTCGGTGTGGCCGGTGCCGTGACGGCGGATGTGGTCGAGGGCGTCTTCGAGGGTGTCGACGACGGCGACGGCGATGTCCGCGGAGAGGTATTCCTTGTCCCAGTCCTCGTCGGTGGCCGGGACCACGCCGTCGAGGGTGGCGACGCGGGGGTCGCCGTGGATGGTGACGCCGGCGTTGATCAGCTCCTCGACCACCAGGGGGAGGAACGTCTCCGCGAGGGTGGCGTTGACCAGGAGCGTCTCCGCGGTGTTGCAGGTGGAGAGGCGCTGGGTCTTGGAGTTGAGGACCACGGCGAGGGCCTTTTCGAGATCGGCGGCCTCGTCGACGTACACGTGGCAGTTGCCGACGCCGGTTTCGATCACCGGGACCGTGGATTCCTCGACCACCGTCCTGATCAGGGAGGCGCCGCCGCGGGGGATGAGGACGTCGACCAGGCCCCGGGCGCGCATCAGCTCCTTGACCGAGTCGCGGCTGGAGGCGTCGAGCAGTTGGATGGCGTCGGCGGGGAGGCCCGCGTCGGCGACCGCTTTGCGCAGTACCGAGACGATCGCGGCGTTGGAGCTCATGGCCGAGCCGGAGCCGCGCAGCAGGACCGCGTTGCCGGACTTCAGGCAGATGCCCGCGGCGTCGGCGGTCACGTTGGGGCGGCCCTCGTAGATGATCCCCACCACGCCGAACGGGACCCGGATCTGGCGCAGTTCGAGACCGTTGGCCAGGGTCGAGCCGCGGATCACGTCGCCGACCGGGTCGGGCAGGGCGGCGAGCTGACGCAGGCCGTCGGCCATCGCGGTGATGCGGTCGGTGGTCAGGCTCAGCCGGTCGATCATGGATTCCGACAAGCCTGATGTACGCGCATTCTCCACGTCCACGGCGTTCGCGGTGACGATGTCGTCCGCGCGCTCCACCAGGCGTGACGCCATCAGGAGCAGCGCCGCGTCCTTCTCCGAGCGGATGGCGGAGGCCAGGTCGATAGCGGCGATCCGCGCGTCGGCGGCCTGCTGAAGCACACTCACGATGATCTCCAAAGTCGAAAGGGGCTTGGGAAGGCGGTCAGGAAAGTCGTCAGAGCAGGACCAGGTCGTCGCGGTGGACGACTTCGCGTTCGTAGCCGGGGCCGAGCGACGCGGCCAGCTCCGGCGTGGAGCGTCCGAGCAGCGCGGGCAGCTCGACCGCGTCATAGTTGACCAGGCCGCGGGCGATCGGGGCGCCGGAGCCCGCGTCCACGAGGTCGACCGCGTCGCCCGCCGCGAACGAGCCGTCGACGGCCGTGATGCCGGCGGGCAGCAGTGACTTGCGCCGGGCGACGACGGCGGTGACCGCGCCGGGGTCGAGGTGCAGCCGGCCGCGGGGGGAGGTGGCGTGGGCGAGCCAGAAGAGCCGGGCGGTGGGCCGGTGCTCGGCGGCGTGGAACAGGGTGCCGACGTCGTCGCCGTCGAGGGCGGCCGCGGCCAGTGGCGCCGCGGTCAGCACGACCGGGATGCCGAAGCCGGTGGCGATCCGGGCGGCCTCGACCTTGGTGACCATGCCACCGGTGCCGACCCCGGACGAGCCCACGCTCCCCACCGAAATGTGCGACAGATCGGTGTCGGGAGAGACCAGCGGCACCCGCTGTGACGCGGGGTCGGCGGGGTTACCGGTGTAGAGCGCGTCCACGTCGGAGAGCAGCACCAGCAGATCGGCCTGGACCAGGGCGGCCACGAGCGCGGCCAGCCGGTCGTTGTCCCCGAAGCGGATCTCCTCGGTGGCCACGGTGTCGTTCTCGTTGACGATCGGCAGGGCGCCGAGGTCGAGCAGCTTGCGCAGGGTCCGGTAAGCGTTGCGGTAGTGCTTGCGCCGGGTCACGTCGTCGACCGTGAGCAGGACCTGCCCGACGGTCAGCCCGTGTCTTGCGAGGCCGGCTGCGTACCGTGCGATCAGAAGGCCCTGGCCCACCGAGGCCGCGGCCTGCTGGGTGGCCAGGTCGCGCGGACGCCGGCGCAGTTTGAGCGGGGCCAGGCCGGCCGCGATCGCGCCGCTGGAGACCAGCACCACCTCACGGCCCTGCGTGGCCAGCTTGCCGAGCACGTCGACCAGGGCGTCGACGCGCAGGTCGTCGATACCGCCGGCGGCAGTGGTCAGTGAGGACGACCCCACCTTGACCACGATCCGGCGAGCTCCGGTCACCTCTTCGCGCACCCGGCCCATTCTGCTCGCCGCGGCGTGCCGGGCGGACTTCACATCCCATATCGTGGCGACGGTGACACCAGAGGAGTACGTGGAAGAGGTGCTGCGGCTCGTCGAGGCCATCCCGGAGGGCAGAGTCATGTCCTACGGCGCGGTCGCGGACGCGCTCGCCGACCGTTCGGGGCGCAACTCCGCCCGGCAGGTCGGGAACATCATGGCGCGGCATGGCGGCGCCGTCCCCTGGCACCGCGTGGTGAACAGCGCCGGCCGGATGCCGCCCGGTCACGAGCAGGAGGCCCGGCAGCTCCTGCTCAGCGAGGGCGTCCCCCTGAAGGGTGACCGAGTCGACATCGCCAAGGCGAGCTGGACCCCCTAGGCCCGGAGGCCGATCCAGTCGACCGTGCCGCGCATCTGGAACTCGAAGAACTCGCGGCGCGCGTCGATCGTGTTGGCGAGCTGGCCGAACAGCTCCGCGCTGACCGCGCCGCAGACCTGGATCCAGCCCGCCATCGCGCGGCCGGCCAGCTGCGGAGCCATGCCCGGTAGGGCGAGCTCCGCGAGCGCGTGGAACTCCTCGCCCAGCTGGCCGTCGACCGGGCTGCCCGCCACGGCGTGGCCCGTGGTCGCGGCTTCGGCCACGACCCTGGCGAACGCGAAGATGACCCGGGTCGCCGAGCCGATGGTGTCGGAGGGCGCCTGGTAGCCCGGCACCGGGCTGCCGTAGACGAGGGCCCACTCGTGCGGGTTGGCCAGCGCCCAGTTGCGGACGGCGTGGGCGATCTCGACCCAGCGCTGCGGTGCTGTGGGAAACACCGGGACGGCTTCGGCGGCGGCGCCAAGGGCGTCGTACGCGTCGATGATCAGCGCCGTGAGCAGCTCGTCCCGGCTGGCGAAGTAGCGGTAGAGCGCGGACGACGCCATGCCCAGGTCACGAGCGACCGCACGCAGCGACAGGTTCGCGCCCTCGATGGCCAGGTGCTTGCGCGCGGCGGCCTTGATCTCGTCGGACATCTCGGCGCGGATCCGCGCCCGCAGCGAAGCGGCACTCATGGAATCAGTGTGCCACACCGAGAGCACTGCTCTTGACTCGGTCGCGTGCTCTGCTCTTAACTGAGAGCAGTGCTCACAAAGGAGAACGCCATGCAGGTAGTCGTGGGAGCGGGTCCGGTCGGAACGGCGATAGCGCGCCAGCTGGTCGGGCAGGGGCAGAAAGTCCGGATCGTCACGCGGAGTGGCAGCGGTCCGGAGCACCCGCTGATCGAAAAAGTCAGTGCCGACGCGGCGAAAGGGCTCGTGGAGATCACCCAGGGGGCGAGCGTGATCTACAACTGCGTGAACCCGCCGTACACCAAATGGCCTGAGCTCTGGCCCCCGATCTCGGCAGCGATGATCGCCGCGGCGAAAGCGAACGATGCGGTCCTGGCCATCACCGGGAACGTCTATGGGTACGGCCCCCAGCCCGACGGCCGCATGACCGAGCACACGCCCCTCGCGGCAACCGGAGTCAAGGGCCGCGTCCGCATCAAGATGTGGCAGGACGCCCTGGACAGCGGCATCCGCACGATCGAGGTCCGCGGCTGCGACTACGTGGGTGCGGGCGCCTCCGGCATCTTCTCCGCGGTCATCGGGCCGGCCATCGCCAAGGGCCGCACCGCGTATGTGCCGGGCGACCCGGACGCCCCGCACACCTGGACCTACATCGGCGACATGGCCACCGCGCTGGTCCGGCTCGCCCGGGACGAGCGGGCCTGGGGGCGGGCATGGCACGTCCCGTCAGCCCCGGCGGAGAGCGTCCGGCAACTCGCGGCCCGGCACGCCCAGCTCGCCGGCGTGCCGGAGGTGAAGATCCGGAAGCTGCCGCACTGGGTGATGCGGACGGCGGGTCTGGCGGTGCCGATGGCCCGCGAGCTCGCCGAGATGGACTACCAGTTCTACGGCCCGTACCTCCTCGACGCCACGGAGACAGCCCGCACGTTCGGCCTGGAGCCCACCGACCTCGACGTCGCCATCCGCGAGGAGGCGGACTACAGCAGCAGTCCCACCCCGCCGCGGCGGGGATCGCCGGCCGCGCTGCCGGCTGCAACGGCGGTGACGCCGCCGAAATAGTGGTCGATTTCCGGCCACTGCTGGATCCGCCACCCCGCCGCGGCCAGCGCGTCCAGCTCGTCGGTGGGATATCCGGGTTCGGCGTGCACGGTGTCGTCGACCACGTGGAACCGGGGGCGGCTCAGGGCCGAAGCGCTGTCCAGACCGTCGACCAGCACGCCGAGCAGCGTGTCGATCAGCGCGGTGCGGATGCGGGAGGCTCCGGCTGACCCGGCGGCCAGGGCGAGATCGCCGGCCGCGTCGATGACGACGAGCGGGCACATGTTGGAGGACATCCGCCGGCCGGGGGCGAGGTCGTCAGTGATCAGCTCGCCCTCGCCGAGCATCGAGTTGAGGTTGATGCCCAGGCCGGGCAGCCAGACCCCGGCGCCCAGCCCCAGCGTGGTGGTGATGACGCAGGCATTGCCGTCCGGGTCGACCACCGAGACGTTGGTGGTGTCGCCGATCTTCTGCCGGCCGAGATCGCGCAAGGCGGAGGCGAGGGCGACGGCACGCTCGGGCCGGGGCAGGCCGGTGAGGTTCGCGGGCAGGGCCGCGATGGTGTCGACCGTCCGGCTGAGGTCGTGCCGGGCCCGCACCCGGTAGGAACCCAGCGTGGCGTGATCGACCGGCGTCTCGAGCACCCGGTAGTTCGCCAGGTCGAGCGGGCCGATCGAGCCACCGGCTTCACGTACGCTCTCGACGAGCTGGGCGCCGTACGCACCGGTGTAGAACAATGCCGGTCCCTCGTCGGCCAGCCGTGCCATGGCGGTCGCCAGCCCCGGGTGGAAGAGCCGGTCGCCGCCGCCCAGCAGCCGTCCGCCCGGCGCGTAGACCTCCGCGCCGGAACCGTAGGTGAGCGCGGGCGCGCACGACTCCAACGTCCGCGCGTGTGCCGCAGGCAGCTCGGCGCCCGTGACCGCCAGCTCGTGCGCCGGTGCCACCAGCGAAGCCCACGGCAGCCGCCCCCAGCGCCGGTGCACCTCACCGCAGCCGGCGGGCACGCCCGGCACGGCGACGCTGGCGCCGCCGATCGCGTACACCTGGGGCATCCCGCCGAAGAACACGTCCACCGAGACCATCGGACCCGCCTCGACATCGCCGTCGGTGCCCGGCACCGCGACGAAGAAGTCGAGACAGGTGACGTTGCCCGAAGCCGCATCGAAATATGTGGCAACCCCCCCGCCGCCCAGACCGGTGTAGACGGTCTCCGTCACGCAGGTCGCGAGCACGGCGGCGACCGCGGCGTCGGCCGCTGAGCCTCCGGCCTGCAAGATCCGCATTCCCGCGGCGGCGGTGGCCGGGTGGCTCGCGGCGACCCCGGCGGCGATCGGCCGGGCCGGCTGGGAGATCTCCATTGGCGCAAGCGTAGAGGTCAGGGCCCTGAATGGTTACCATCCGCGTCCATGACGCTCGCCGATCCCTCCACCGGCGTACACCCCTTGCCACGGCGCACCTTGGCCGGGTATGCCCTGGGTTCGCTGGTCACGGGTTCTTTCGGAACCGTGCCCGGTCTGCTACTTCTGCCCTATCTCACCGACACCCTGGGCGTGGCCGCGGGCGCGGCGGGGCTCTTCGTCCTGCTCCCGAAGGCGTGGGACGTGCTGGTCAACCCCGTGGCTGGCCGGCTCTCCGACCGCAGCGGTGCGCGGCGCCCGTACCTGATCATTGCTGGTCTGCTCCTGGGTGTGCTCTTCGCGGCCATCTTCGCCGGGCCGTTCAGCCACGGCGGCGCGGCCGGTGCCTACGTGGCGTTCTCCTTCCTCGCGGCGGCCACCGCGTATGCGTTCTTCCAGGTGCCCTATGTCGCGATGCCCGCCGAGCTGACCGGCGACTACGCCGAGCGGACCAGGCTGATGACCTGGCGGGTCGCGGTGATCGCGGTCGCGATCCTGGTCTCCGGCGCGCTCGCCCCGCTCGTCGTCGACCTGGGCGGCGGCGGCCTGACCGGCCACCGGTGGTCCGGCATGTTCGTCGGCTCCCTCATCGTCGTGGGCGCTCTGGGTGCCTTTTTCGGTACGCGCGGAGCCCAGCAGCACACCGCCCCCGAACCGGAAAGCAGCCTCCGCGTCCAACTGGCGACGGCCTTCGCCAACGTTCCCTTCCGAGGTCTCCTGCTCTGCTGGATCGTCCAGTCGGCGGGCATCGGCACCCTGCTCGCCGGCGTGCAGTACTTCGCCGACCACATCCTCGAGCAGGACTCCGGCGCGACGTTCCTCTTCGCGGCGTTCGTCGGCCCGGCCCTGCTGGTCATGCCACTGTGGAGCCGCGTCGGCGCCCGGCTCGGCAAGCTCCGGGGCCTGATCATCGCGTCACTGCTGTTCGCCGTGGGTGTTGTGGCCCTGCTCACCGCCGGTGTCATGCCCGCCCCCTTCACCTATGCCTTCGTCGCCGTCGTGGGCTGCGGATACGCCGGGCAGCAGGTCTTCGCGATGGCCATGCTCCCGGACTGCATCGCCTACGACACTGCCAGAACCGGGCGGCGTCAGGCGGGCGTCTTCACCGGCCTGTGGACAGCGGGGGAGACGCTGGGGCTCGCGTTCGGTCCCGGCATCTACGCGCTGATCCTCCAGGTGTTCGGATATGTCTCGTCATCCACAGGGGTCCCCGCGACCCAGGACGGAACTGCCAAGCTGGGGGTGCTGCTCGGCTTCACCGTCGTCCCAGGGCTCCTGGTGGGTGCTGCCGTGCTGCTGCTACGCCGCTACGACGATCGGGGGCAACGGTGATCGACGCACTTCCCGCCCGGGGTGTCCCGGCCGAGCAGGTCCTTGCTGAGCTGCGGAGACTCCGGGAGAGCGATCTGCCTACGCATGGTGGGCGGCTCTTTGCGTACGTGTACGACTCCGATGTCGCCGGGCTGGACGAGTTGGCGTTGCGGGCGTACGACATCTCCGCCCATGTCAACGGCCTGGACCCGACCGCCTTCCCGTCCCTGCTCGCCATGGAGAACGCGCTGGTCGCAGCGGCCGGCAGCCGGCTCGGTGGCGGCCCGGGCACGACCGCGCCCGCGGTCGTCGGCAGCGTGACCAGCGGCGGCACCGAGTCCCTGCTGCTCGCCGTCAAGGCGGCCCGCGACGCCGCCACCACGCGCAGCCCCCGCATCGTGGTCCCGTCCACCGCGCACGCGGCGTTCGCCAAGGCCGCCCACTACCTGCGTGTCGAGCTCGACGTGGTCCCGGTCGGCGCCGACCTGCGCGCCGACGTCGCCGCGACCGCCGATCGGATCGGCCCCGACACCGTGCTGGTCGTCGGTTCCGCGCCCTCCTACGCGCACGGCGTGATCGATCCGATCTCCGAGCTCGCGGCTCTCGCCCAGGAGCGCGGGGTGCGGTTCCATGTCGACGGCTGCTTCGGCGGCTGGGTGATGCCCTATCTGCGGGACCTCGGCGCGGACATCCCGCCGTTCGGCTTCGAGGTGCCCGGCGTCACGAGCATCTCGGTCGACCTGCACAAATACGCGTACGCCCCGAAGGGTGTCTCGGTCCTGTTGCACCGCGACGCCGAGCTGCGCCTCCCGCAGTACTTCGCCTACGCGGGCTGGCCCGGCTACACGATGATCAATCCGGTGGTCTCGTCCACGCGCTCCGGCGGTCCGATCGCGGCTGCCCTCGCCACCCTGCGCCACCTGGGCGGCGACGGTTATCGGGCACTCGCGACCAAGACCCAGGAGGCGGTGGAGATCCTGGCGTCGGCGGTCACCGAGACTCCCGGCGTACGCCTGTACGCGCCCCCGGTGATCGTCGTGTGCCTCGCCACCGACCCGGACGTCGACCCGTTCGTCCTCGCCGACGAGCTCGCCGCGCTCGGCTGGCACACCCAGCCCCAGATGGCGTACGGACAGCTGCCCCCGACCATCCACCTCACCGTGACCGCCGCGGTGCGCGCGACGGCGACGGACTTCGCGGCCGACCTCGCCGCTGCAGTGACCGCGACCCGCAAACGTGGCCCGATCCCGCTTCCACCCCTGCTGGGCGACCTGACCCCCGAGATGATCACCCCCGACCTGATCGGCGGCCTCGCCCTGCAACTGGGCCTGGAACCCGGAGCCCCACCCGGCCCGATGGCCGCGGTCAACTCCCTCCTCAACGTCGCACCCCCGGCCCTGCGTGAGGCTCTGCTCACGGGCTTCCTCAGCCTGCTCCAACGTCCGAGCTGGTGAGGCCGTGTCCTGCTTGTCAAGGCGGCCTGGAGTAGGTTGACGGCGTGGCCGCGCTACCTGGAGTCGTCGGTGATCCCATCAAGTTCGTGCTGAACTGGGGACGCCGTTATTCGCTGTGGGTCTTCAACTTCGGCCTGGCCTGCTGCGCGATCGAGTTCATTGCGACGAGCATGAGCCGCCACGACTTCATGCGGATGGGCGTGATCCCGTTCGCGCACGGCCCCCGCCAGGCCGACCTCATGGTCGTGTCGGGCACGGTCACCGACAAGATGGCGCCGGCGATCAAACGGCTCTACGACCAGATGCCCGAGCCCAAGTACGTCATCTCGTTCGGGTCCTGCTCCAACTCCGGCGGCCCCTACTGGGATTCCTACTCGGTGACCAAGGGCGTCGACCAGATCATCCCGGTCGACGTCTACGTCCCGGGCTGCCCGCCCCGCCCGGAGGCGCTGCTGCACGGCATCCTGCAGCTCCAGGAGAAGATCGCCGCGGAGCAGGCCGGTGTCGGTGGCGTCTCGCGCCCCGATCCGCTGCGGGACGCCGCCGCGCTGACCGCTCCCGTGGTCAAGCCGCCCAGCTGATCGTCTGATCAAGCCACCCCGCCGATCGTCGTGTGTGCGACATACAGCTATCGACTTGCGGGGCTACCCTGCGAATCATGAGCGAACAGTCGCGGCCCGACTTCATCATCGACGTGCTGACCAGGGAATTCGGCGATTTGATCGCGGTCGATCCGGCAGCCTTCCGGCGTAAGTTCCGCAAGATGGCCGCCTCGCCGTTCGCGTTCTACCGCGGCAGCGCGTCGCTCTTCTACGCCGACCAGGTCGGTGCCTACCAGGACGACCGGTTCCTGACCGAGCACACCAGCCGGGTCTGGATCCACGGTGACCTGCACGCCGAGAATTTCGGCACCTACATGAATTCCTCCGGGCAGCTCGTGTTCAACGTCAACGACTTCGACGAGGCCTACGTCGGGCCGTTCATCTGGGACCTCAAACGGTTCAGTGCCAGCCTGGCGCTCATCGGTTACAGCAAGGCCCTCTCCGACGACGTGATCACCTCGCTGGTGCGGACGTTCGCCGGCGCCTACCTGACCGAGCTGCGCGCGATCGCGCACGGCGGTGACGATGCGATCGGCTCGATCACGCTGGACAACGCCGACGGTGTGCTGCGGCGTGTGCTGCAGGAGGCCCGGCTCAACACCCGGGTCGATCTGCTCGCGGGTCAGACCACGATCGACGAGTACGAGCGCCGCTTCTCCCTCGGCGACGGCGTGTACGACGTCGACGAGCCCACGGCGGCCACCGTCACCGCCGCGTTCCAGGACTACCTGAAGACGCTGCCCTCGCACGGCGACGGGATCTCCACCGGCATCAAGGACATCAAGCTGCGCAAGGGCGTCGGCATCGGCTCGGCGGGGCTGCCGTCGTACAACATGCTGCTCGAAGGGCACACCCAGGCCCTCGAGAACGACGTGATCATCTACATGAAGCAGGCCCAGGTGCCGGCCGTGGCGCGCTGGATCGACGACGAGCGGGTCCGGGCGTACTTCAAGCACCAGGGCCACCGCACCGCCGAGTCGCAGCGGGCACTGCAGGCGCACGCCGACCCGTGGCTGGGCTACACCGAGCTCAACGGCGTCGGCCAGCTGGTCGCCGAGGTCTCGCCGTACGCCAGCGACCTCGACTGGTCCGACGTCAACGAGCCGGAGGAGCTGACCGGCGTGGTGGCCGACCTGGGTCGCGCGGTCGCCCGGATGCACTCGGTCGCCGACGACGAGTCCAGCCACGACCTGGTCGACTTCTCCACCGAGGAGGCGATCGTCGCCGAGGTCGACAAGGACGAGGCCGGCTTCGTCGATGTCCTGGTGGACTTCGCGCACCGCTACGGCGACCAGGCCCGCGAGGACCACCAGGACTTCGTCGACCTCTTCCGCAACGGCCGGCTGTTCTAGCTCCTTTGGAGCGTGAAGGCCAGGCCGGCCGTGTTGCGTGCGGCCTCGTCGGGCTTGATCGTCACCGAGACCGCGGAGTTCTTCGGCATCGGCAGGTCGATCAGGCCCGGGTACGGCGTCGGGTCGACATCGACGCACTGCACGGTGTCCTCGAAGACAAAACCTTCGTGCTGGACGAACGTGCCGTTCTTCAGCTCCAGCTGGCCCACGATCAACTGGACGCTGCCCCCGCCCGCGCAGGCGACCCGCAACTGATACTCGCCCGCCTTCTTCGTCTCGACAATCGTCGACTGGCTGTCCCCCTCGGTCGTCAACGAGTCCTGCTGGGTCTCCGGGCCGGCCGAGAGCAGGCTGTTGGCCCGCCCGACGTTGTACCTGGCCTGCGGGCTCACCGTGGCGGGCTCCCCGCTGTCCGCGTTCAGATACAGCGCGAGGGCGTACCCGGCTGAGCCCGCAGCCTGCGCGTCACCACTCAGCGACACCGTCAGCTTGCCCGTGCGCTGCACCCGGAACTGCAGCTCAGCCGCCTTCGGATCCGTTCCGCAGGTCACGACCTGCCCACCCAGATCGATCAGGTCGTCCGAGTCATGGGTCAAGGTCATGCCCACCGTGAGTACGCCGGGACCTCCGCACGCAACCGCAACTGTGTAACCACCGGCGTTCACGTCGTTGAAAAACGCCGAACCGTCAGCGGCGACCGTGCCGTCCGACGCCTGCCCGCCGGCGACTGTCACATCCACATCCCCGTGGTCCTCGGCCTGCCGTTCGACGACGGCTGCGCGGGCTTTGGCCACCCACTGACTCGCAGCGACGGGCTGCTCGCCGTCGTCCATCCGCGGCAGCCCCACCACGGTCACCACCCCCGCGACGGCGAGGGCCGCGGTAGCGACCGAGACCAGCCGGATCGTCCTGCGACGGCGTACGGTCCGGCGTGCCGCGGCAGTGCCCGGCGGCAGCACCTGAGGCAACGTATCGGCGCGCAGCCCGGCGAACAGGTTCTCGATGTGATCAGGCATTTCGCACCTCCTCGGTGGTGAGCTGAGCGGCCAGCGAAGCGCGGGCCCGGAACAACCAGGACTTCACAGTTCCCTCGGGTACGCCCTCCCGGTCGGCGATCTCCGCGATGGACATATCGGCCAGATAGTGCAGCACCGTGGCCCGCCGTTGCGTAGCCGGCAACGTGGCCAGCGCCGCGACCAGCGCCACCCGCTCCGGGCTCGGCCCTGCCACCTGCTCGTCCGCGGCTCGGTGCTTGCGCATGAACGACAACGCTGTCCTGGTCCGCCGCCACTTGCTGACCGCCAGATTCCAGGCCACCCGGCGGATCCAGGCCACCGGATCGTCGTACGCCGCCACGGTCCGCCACCGTGCCAGCGCACGGCAGAACGCCTCCTGAACCACGTCCTGCGCCTCCTGCCGATCACCGAAGTACGCGTACAGCTGCACCGTCAGATCGGCGTAGTGCGCGGCGTACAACTCGTCGAACGACACTCGCGGTGCAGGCACGGCGGTCGCCGGCTCCTGTCTTATCGCTATCGCCTCCGATGTCACGACCACTACACGCCCGAGTTATCCACAGGGTTGCGCCGCGTCGCCGAGCAGATTCCGGCGGGCCCATAGGATGAACGCCATGACGCCCGAAGAGGTCGGCGAGCGGATGGTCGCGCTGCTGACAGCCGACAATACCGACGCGCCGGTGGACCCATCGGCGTTCACCGCGAGCGTCTCCGGCGGCGGCGCATATGCCCGTGCCGTCGTCGACGTGCCCGCCGCCCTCTGGTGGACAGCCCTCGACGCCGCCCGCGACCAGGGCGGCCTCGGCTGCGACTTCTTCGACTGGCTCTCCGCCGTCGACGAGGAATCCGAGGGCTTCACCGTCGTCGCCCACCTCTGGTCCACCCGCCGCAAACACGGCGTCCTGATCAGGGCCCGCGTCCCCCGAGACACTCCCGCCATCGAATCGGTCACCGACCTCTTCCCGGGCGCCTCCTGGCACGAGCGCGAAACCCACGAGATGTTCGGCATCGCCTTCACCCGCCACCCCGACCTCAGCCCGCTCCTGTTGCCCCCCGGCTTCCAGGGCCACCCCATGCGCAAGGAATTCATCCTCGCCTCCCGCGTCGCCAAGTCCTGGCCCGGCGCCAAAGAGCCCGGCGAATCCGAATCCGGCACCGCCAAACGAGCCCCGATCAGACCCCCCGGCGTCCCCGACCCCAACGACTGGGGCCCCCTCAAGGGCAAGGTCCCACCCCCGGAAACCCCCACCCGCCCCGCCCGCCGCGCTCCCACCGACCGCCCCGCTCGCCCCGCTCCGACCGACCGCCCCGCGCCGCCTGTTGCGACCGACGGCTCCGCGCGGCCCGTTGCGAGCGACGGCTCCGCGCGGCCTGTTGCGGGCGACGGCCCCGCTCGTCCTGCTCCGGGCGACCGCACCGCGCCGCCTGTAGTGGGCGACCGCCCTGCCCGGCCCGCTGCGGGCGACCGTCCAGCCGGTCCGGCTTCTGCCGATCGTTCAGGCCCTCCGGTCGCGGGTGAGCACCGGGTCGGCCCTGGTTCCGGCGCCCGGCCGCCCGGCTCTGCACCTGGCGAGCCCGGTCCGGCCGCGTCGCCGGTTGAGCCAGGTCCCGCTGCGTCGCTGGTTGAGTCCGGTCCCGCTGTGTCG
Source organism: Winogradskya consettensis (assembly GCF_018332715.1). Classification (GTDB taxonomy): domain Bacteria; phylum Actinomycetota; class Actinomycetes; order Mycobacteriales; family Micromonosporaceae; genus Actinoplanes; species Actinoplanes consettensis. The sequence continues at coordinate 257,293 of NZ_BOQP01000003.1, forward strand.
TCGGTTGAGTCCGGTCCCGCTGTGTCGCCGGTCGAGCCGGGCTCTGCCGCGTCGTCGGCTGAGGTTGAGGGGGAGGGCTGATGCCGCTTTGGCTGGACCTGCTGGTGCGGGTCGTTGCTGTCCTCGTCGGGTTTCTCGTGCTGCCGCTGGTCGTCGGGCAGGCGGAGCACAAGGTGATGGCGCACATGCAGGGCCGGCTCGGTCCGATGTATGCGGGCGGGTTCCATGGTTGGGCGCAGCTGGTGGCCGACGGGGTCAAGTTCGTGCAGAAGGAGGACATCACCCCGCGTGAAGCAGACCGGGCGGTGTTCCGGCTGGCGCCGATGGTGGCGCTCTTCCCGTACCTAGTGGTCATCCTGGTCATCCCGCTCGGGCCCGGCGGCCTCGTCGCCCAGTCCCTCGACGTCGGTTTGTTCTTCGTCCTCGCCGTCCTCGGCATCGGCGTGGTGGCCGTGCTGATGGCTGCCTGGGCGTCCGCCAACAAGTACAGCCTGCTCGGCGGTCTGCGCGGTGCTGCCCAGCTCCTCGGTTACGAGCTGCCGCTCGTGCTCTCCGCGGCGAGCATCGCCATGGCGGCGGGCACCCTGAGCCTGCCCGGCATCGTCGAGGCGTGGAACCCGTGGTGGCTGCTGTGGCAGGCGCCGGCCGCCTTGGTCTTCTTCATCTCCGGTCTCGCCGAGATCCGCCGGCCCCCGTTCGACATGCCGATCGCCGATTCGGAGCTCGTGTTCGGCTACATGACCGAATACACCGGGCTCCGCTTCGCCTTCTTCCTGCTCGCCGAATATGTGGGCATCGTCGTGATCGCCGCCCTGACCACGGTCCTGTTCCTGGGCGGCTGGCACGGACCGGCCGCGGACCATCTGGGCTGGCTCTGGACGCTCCTGAAGATCTTCGCGGTCGCCTTCGTCATCATCTGGCTCCGCGTGACCTATCCCCGCATGCGCGAGGACCAGCTCCAGCGCCTCTGCTGGCTGATCCTCGTCCCGGTCTCCCTCGCCCAACTGGTCCTGACCGCCGCCGTGAAGGTCGCGCTCTGACCACGGCGGGTAGTGGTAGCCCTACCCGGTTCGGCCCGCTGGCTGTATCGATTTGGGTCGCTGTGTCGTCGAGGCTCTGAGGGTCAGGTATTCGACGACTCCGAGGAGTTCACATGTCCGTGCGCCGCTTGTCCGGCCGCCACGTCGCCGCTGCTGTCACGGCCTTCGCGCTCCTGGCCGCAGCCGGCCAGCCCGCCGCAGCTGCCGTCCGACATCCCCTCGCCCAGCCGCCATCGGTCCAGCCTTCGCAAAGCCAGCCGCTGCAGAACCAGTCGACGCCGGCTCAGTCCCAGGCCCAGGCCCAGGCCCAGGCCCGGGGGCAGGGGCAGGGCGCGGTGAAGGATCCGGTGCTTGACGGGTTGCGGGGGATCGTGGCGGAGGATGGGTGGCCGGGGGCGCTGGCGAGCGTGGAGGCGCGCGGTGGGCGTACCCGTGATTTGGTTGCTGGGGTTGCTCAGCTGGGGACGCACCGGGCTGTGCCGGTCGACGGCCAGGTGCGGATCGGCAGTAATACGAAGACGTTTGTGTCCGTTGTCGTTCTTCAGCTGGTGGCCGAGAAGAAGGTCGTGCTGGACGCTCCCGTGGAGACCTACCTGCCGGGGCTGCTGCGCGGCGACGGGATCGACGGACGCAAGATCACGGTGCGACAGTTGTTGCAGCACACCAGCGGGCTGCCGAACTACACGGATTATCTCGCACTCGAAAATGAGTCAGACCTGCACCGGTATTTCGAGCCGCGGGATCTGCTCGATGCCGCGCTGGCCCATCCGGCGGTCTTCGCGCCCGGGACGAGCTGGTCCTACAGCAACACCAACTATGTCGTCGCGGGGCTGCTCGTGGAGAAGGTCACCGGGCGGCCGATCATCGAGCAGGTGACCGAGCGGGTCATCGAGCGGGCCGGGTTGAAGCACACCTACTTCCCGCCGGTGGGTGAAGAGGTCATCCGGGAGCGGCACCCGAACGGGTACACGCCGGAGGACAGCGGCAAGCTGCTCGACGTCACCGACCTGGACCCGTCGTGGGGCTGGGCCGCCGGGCAGATGGTGGCCACCCCGTCGGACCTGAACGAGTTTTTCACCGCACTGCTCAACGGCAAGCTGATGCCGGCGGCCCAGCTCGCCGAGATGAAGAAGACCGTGGAGACCACCGATTTCATTCCAGGCGCACGGTACGGGCTCGGGCTGATGAGTTTCCCGCTCACCTGCGGCGGTCTGGCCTGGGGACACGGCGGTGACATCCCCGGGTACGAGACCCGCGGTGGCGTGACCGGGGATGGCCGGGCGGTGCAGGTCGCGGTGACCTCGCTGCCGTCCACCGAGGAGCAGGCGAACGGCGTGATGGAGTTCGTCGACATGGCCCTGTGTGCCACGAAGTGATCTGAGGACGCGGATGGCCGGGCGCAGTTGCGGTGCGCCCGGCCATGGTCCGCTTTGGAGCTGGGTAGCTACATCGATCAGGTCAGCAGCGTCACGGTGTAGTTCAGCGTGGTGCCGCTGGCCGTGTAGGTCGCGGTCTGCCCGTTCGTGCAGTACGACACGAAGCTGTTGCCCAGCACGTCGTCACCGGCGGTGGCGTGCACGAGGGGCCGGACGTCGGCGCCCTCGGTCAGCGGGGTCGAGGTGAGGTCGACCAGACGCCACTCGTTGATCGGGTAGTCGTCGGTCGCCGCGGAGAGAGCCCCGTCGCGGGTGGTGATCTGGAAGTTGATGACGAACCCGCCGTTGTTCACGACGGCGATCTTCTGCACGCAGGGTGCGGCGAGCAGTTCGGGCGCGGCAGCAGCGGGCTGAGCTGCGGCTCCGAGCAGACCTGCGAGCCCGGCGGCGGCGAACGTGGCGGTGATGACCCGGTTCTTGACAGTCATAGGTGTCCCTCCATTGTGGTCGAACGTTTGCTGTCGCACACGTCTTAACCGGACACAGGCCCATCAAACTGACGATCATCATTATTCACAAGTTAATCTGTGAAAGCCCTGAAAATGATCTTCACGCTCGCACCACCCAAAACACCCGTGAGGCCGAGCCAGGGTGGGTGAGGTGACCCAAGGCTCCGCGGTCGCGAGACGATCTCAGCGGCGAGCCTGAACTCTTCTGGACGCGTGGCGAGCGGCGCCGGTTTGCCCGCGGCGGCGTCGGTCGCCACCAGGTCGTCGGGAATGAACGAGCGCCGCGAGATTATGCAAGCCTCGTAACCCTGAGTTACTTCGAGCTCGTAAGGCCGGGTCTCCTCGTGCGCGGTCATGAGTCGAGCGGCAAGTAGCAGCTATGGGGGTGACGCGAGAAGCGCGCCGTTGAGCAATTCGCGGCGTTGACCGTCCTCGGGACGAACATCAAGATCAACCGTGGTTCGGTCGTCGGCCGGGGGAAAGTCGCTCGGTGTGGTGATCATCGCGAGACTCCGGGAAGGCGGTCACGACACCGTCCTGGAAGATGTGGTGGGGGTGTTCTCGCCTCTGCGGGCGGGACCGGGCAGGATATGGCCTTATGAGTGAGCAGGCAGAGCGGTCCACGCCTGGCAAGGGCCTGCTCAACGGGCTCGCCGTCACGCTCAAGACGTTGACCAAGCGATCGACCACCCAGCAGTATCCCGACGTCGAGCCCGATCTGCCGCCGCGTTCGCGGGGCGTCATCGCGCTGCTCGAGGAGAACTGCACCGTCTGCATGCTCTGTGCCCGGGAGTGCCCGGACTGGTGCATCTACATCGACTCGCACAAGGAAGAAGTCGTCGTGCCGGGCGCCGCGCGGCCCCGGCAGCGCAACGTGCTCGACAAGTTCGACATCGACTTCTCCCTGTGCATGTACTGCGGCATCTGCATCGAGGTCTGCCCGTTCGACGCCCTGCACTGGTCGCCCGAGTTTGAGTACGCGGAGACGGACGTCCTCGACCTGCTGCACGACAAGGACCGCCTGGCCGCGTGGATGCCGACGGTCCCCGCACCGCCCGCGCACGACGTCCTGGGCGAGCCCTCCAAGGAGGAGGCCACCGCGACACGCAAGCTGGCCGGCCCGGGAGCGGCCACCGCCGCCAAAACCGCCAGGCCATCAGTACGCCCAAAGCCCCCCACAACCGCAGCCCCCCAGCCGCCCGCAGCCCCCCAGCCGCCCGCAGCTCCCGGGCCGACAACAGCGACTGGGCCGACAACAGCGACTGGGCCGACAACAGCGACTGGGCCGACAACAGCGACTGGGCCGACGGCAGCGACTGGGCCGACGGCAGCGACTGGGCCGACGGCAGCTTCCGAGCCGCCCGCGGCGACTGGGCCGGCCGCTGTGCCGGAGCCGGAGCAGTGACGGTCGCCGACGCGCTGTTGTTGGCGCTCGGGGCCATCGCCGTAGGGTCGGGGACGCTTGTCGTCACCAGTTCCCAGATCGTGCGGGCCGGCCTCTACCTGGTGATCAGCCTCGGTGCGATGGCGGGTCTCTACCTGGTTCTCGGGGCCGAGCTCGTTGCCTGGGTGCAGGTCCTGGTCTATGTCGGCGCGGTTGTCGTGCTGCTGCTGTTCGCGGTGATGCTGACCCGGGCGCCGATCGGCCCGTCCGCCGACCTGGACCGTCCGGCCTGGCCGGCGCTCATTGTCGGGGGCGGGGTCGGGCTGGGCCTGGCGGCGTTGTTCGTGGACGCGTTCCGCTGGGTGCGTTACGGGATGCCCGCACCGGGAACGACCGAGCGGATGGGCGCCGAGCTGTTCGGCAACTGGGTCCTCCCGTTCGAGGTCCTCTCCATTCTGCTCCTCTCCGCCCTGGTCGGCGCGATCATCCTGTCCCGCCCCGACATCGGCGCCCCGAAGCCCGAGGCCGCGCCAAAGCCCGCCGCCCCGAAGCCCGAGGCCGCGCCAAAGCCCGAGGCCCAGCCCCAGCCCCAGCCCCAGCCCCAGCCCCAGCCCCAGCCCCAGCCCCAGCCCCAGCCCCAGCCCGAGGCCGCGTCGAAGCCCGCCGCCGTAAAGCAGCAGCTTGAGAAACAGCCGGAGCCCGAGAACCAGGAGGACGGGACCTGATGCACGCGGTCATCCCGTACGTGACGGCGGCCCTGTTGTTCGGGCTGGGCGTCTACGGTGTCCTGCGGCGCCGGAACGCGATCCTTGTCCTGATGGCGGTGGAGCTGATGCTGAACGCCGTGAACCTGCTCCTGGTGACCGCGGACGTGACGCGGAACGACGCCTATCGGGGTGGGGCGTTCGCGCTGTTCGTGATTGTGCTGGCGGCGGCCGAGGTCGGTGTCGGCCTGGCGATCATCCTGCAGTACTACCGGATGCGCGCGGCGGTCCACATCGACGATGTGCGGTTGGACGGGGAGAACGCCGGATGATCGCCGAGGTGCTGACTCCGCTGCTGCCGGGCGTACCGTTGCTGCTCGGTCTGGTGGGTCTGATCTTGAAGCCGGGTGATGGCGGCCCGCGCAAGGCGGCCGCGTTCCTCGGCATTGCCGGCGCCGCGCTCGCGCTGCTGATCGCGATCGTGCTGGTCGTCGTGGTGGACGCTCCGGTGCAGGTCGGCATGGAGTGGGTGCGGTTCGGCGACCTGACCGTGAGCCTGAGTTTCTCGCTCGGCCCGGCCGCGCTCTATGTGGCGCTCGCGGTCTGCGTCGTGGCGCTCTGCGTGCAGATCTATTCGGTCGGCTATCTGCACGACGACCCCCGCTATGCACCGTACGCAGCACAGGTCGCCCTCTTCACCGGCGCGATGCTGCTGGTGGTCTCCGCGAACGACCTGGTCCTGCTGCTGGTCGGTTGGGAGGTGATGGGCGCCTGCTCGTACCTGCTGATCGGTCACGATCGCCGGCTGCCCGAGGCGCCGGCCGCCGCGGTGAAGGCCTTTGTGGTCACCCGGGTCGGCGACGTCGGGTTCCTGCTCGGCATCGTCTGGCTGGCCGTCGACGCCCGCACGTTCCGGATCGACGGGTTGCTGGCCGACCCGGGGGTGCACACGGCGGCGATGTTGCTGATCCTCGCCGGGGTCGCGGGTAAGAGCGCGCAGTTCCCGCTGCACACGTGGCTGCCGGACGCGATGGCCGGCCCGACGCCGATCTCCGCGCTGATCCACGCGGCCACGATGGTCGCCGCCGGGGTCTTCGTGGTGTTCCGGCTGTTCCCACTCTTCGCCGCGTCGCAGGTCACGCTCGCGGTGCTCGGGGTGATGGCCTCGGTCACGCTGCTGCTCGGCGCGCTGGCCGCCACCGCGCAGGACGACCTCAAACGGGTGCTGGCCTGGTCGACAGTGTCGCAGCTCGGCTACATGACCGGGGCGCTGGCTGTGGGCTCACCCGCCGCGGCGCTGTTCCACCTGCTCACCCATGCCGCGTTCAAGGCGCTGCTGTTCCTGGCGGCGGGCGCGATCATCCACGCGGTCGGGACGAACTTCATGTCACGGATGGGCGGACTGCGTACCCATATGCCCGTGACGTTCGTGGCGTTCGTGGTGGGGCTCGGTGCGCTGGCCGGTGTGCCGCCGCTCGCCGGCTTCTGGACCAAGGAGAACGTGCTGGTCGCGGCCGCGCACGCCACCGAGGGCGGCGGTCCCGCGCCGGCCTGGGTGGGCTGGATGGTCTGGGTCGCGGGCCTGCTCGGCGTGGCGATCACCGCCTGGTACGCCACCCGCCTGCTGCTGCGCACGTTCTTCGGTCACGTCCGCTCGCGCACCGAGGAGTGGTTCGTCGGCTTCGACGACGCCCGTTACGAGGTGCCACCCGGTCCCGCGCACGACCCGCCCGGCGTGATGCGGTGGCCGTTGATCGTGCTCGCTGTGCCCGCTGTGCTGCTGGGGTTCGCCGCGTTCCTGCCCGGCTTCCGTAGCGCCCTCGAACTGGAGTCGCCGCACCTGGGCGTGTCGATCGTGGCGCCGTTGCTGCTGCTCGTGGTCGGTGCGGGCAGTTCCTGGTGGCTCTGGCACACCGCCCCGGGTGTGGACCCGGCACAGGCCCTCGGCCGGTTGCGGCCGTTGTTCGCCGCCGGCTTCCACCTCGATCAAGTGCAGGATCTTCTGGTCGTACGCCCGGTGCGCGCCCTCGCCGGCGCCGTACGCCTCCTCGACGAGAAAGTGGTCGACGCCGCGGTGGAAGGCACCGGCACCACGACGACCCGGCTCGGCGACGTGCTCGCCGGCGCCCACCGCGCGGCCCTGCCCCGGGCGGCCGTCGCGGTCCTCGGCGGTGCGCTGCTGCTCGGCGTGCTGGCCGCGATCGTGGGGGTGGCCGGATGATCGGGCAGGTGCTGCTCGTCGCCGTCCTCGCGCTGCCCGCCGCAGGGGCACTCGTGACGGCGCTGCTCCCGGAACGAACCGCCCGGATCACGGCGACCGTCTTCGCGGCGCTGACCCTGATCGTGGCGGCGAGCTCGTGGTCGTCCCAAGACGTCAGCTGGTTGTGGGTGCCGCGGCTGGGTATCAACTTCCACCTTGGCGTCGACGGGATCTCCTACCCGCTCGTCGTGCTGACCGCGCTGCTGACCGTGCTGTGCTGCGCGTACACGGTGTGGAAGGTGCCTGAGGGCGGCTCCGGGCGTACCCTCAGCGCTCTGATTCTGGTCCTTGAAGTCGGCATCCTCGGCACCTTCCTGGCGCTCGACCTGGTTCTGTTCTTCGTCTTCTTCGAGGTCGTGCTCCTGCCGATGTACGCCGTGATCGCCGGCTGGGGCGGCCCGAACCGTCGCGCGGCGGCCCGCAAGTTCGTGCTCTACACCCTCGCCGGCTCGGTCCTGCTGCTGCTCGGCGTCTTCACCGTGGTCGCCGCGGCCGGCACCTCCGACATGTCCCTGCTGGCCCATGGCGGAGGGCTCTCCCGCACCACCCAGTGCGTGGCCTTTACTCTCTTCGCGCTCGCGTTCGCGGTGAAAGCCCCGCTCTGGCCGCTGCACACCTGGCTGCCGGCAGCGCACACCGAGGCCCCGACGGTGGGCAGCGTCCTGCTCGCCGGCGTCATGCTGAAGATGGGCACGTACGGCCTGATCCGGATCGGCATCGGCGTGACCCCGGAGGGCGCTTACTGGGCCTCCTGGGTGCTCGGCGCGTTCGCCGTCGCCGCGATCGTCGCCGGCTCGCTGATCTGCCTGCGCCAGACCGAGCTCAAGCGCCTGATCGCCTACTCCAGCGTGGGGCACATGGGGTTCGTCCTGCTCGGCATCGCCACCCAGACGACTGCCGGCGTCCAGGCCGCGCTGATCGGCAACGTGGCCCACGGCATCATCACCGGCCTACTGTTCTTCCTAGCCGGGGCGATCAAGGACCGCGCGCACACCGGCGACCTCGCCGACCTCGGTGGTCTTCGCGAGACCGCACCGCGGCTCGCCGGCCTGGTCGGTTTCGCGTGCATCGCCTCGCTGGGACTGCCCGGCCTGGCCGGCTTCTGGGGCGAGGCGTTCGCCGTGTTCGCGGCGCTGGAACGCGGCTGGACCACCTTCGCGGTGGTCGCGGCGATCGGTGGCGCGCTCACCGCGCTCTACTTCATGCGTCTGCTGCGCAAGCTCACCCATGGCCCGGCGACCCCCGCGCTGACCGGCATACCGGCGATCACGCGTACGGAGTGGCTCGCCTGGTCCCCGCTCATCGTGCTCACCCTCGCCGTCGGCCTGGTCCCGGCGCTGGTCCTCACGCCCGCGCTCGACTCCCTGGCGTTGATCGGAGCCCTGCGATGACCCAGGCCGTCAACAACCTCGCCCTGCTCCCGCTCTACGCCGCGGCGGGCACGGCCCTGCTCGTCCTCATCTGCGACCTCGTCTTCGCCAGATTCCAGCTCGTCGCCGGCCTCCTGGGCGCGACAGCAACCGTTGTCTGCGCATTCCTGGCGCCGGCGCGCGACACGTTCTGCAGCGCGGACCTGTGCTCCTGGGTGGGATCGTCGCGTGCGGCCCTGCTCGCGGCCCTCTTCGCCGCGCTCACCGCCGGCGTTCTCGCGCTCTCGGCGGGTGCTCTCCGCGAGGGCTACGCCCCGGTCGGCGAGTTCTGCTTCCTGCTCACCTGCTCGATGGCGGGCGGCGTCACGGTTGCCTATGCGGGCGACTTGATCACCCTGATCGTCGGTCTCGAAACCCTGACCCTGCCCCTGTACATCCTGGTCGGACTGCGCAGGCGCCTCGCGGGTGGCTCGTCGGCGGCGGTCACGTTCTTCCTGATCAGCGTGATCTCCACGGCGGTGGCCCTGCTCGGTGCGGCCCTGCTCTACATCGCCACCGGCTCTCTGCACCTGTCCGCCCTCACCGCGGGCACAGGCCGGTTCACCCATCTGGGTACGGTCGGCACGGCCCTGCTGATCATCGGCTTCGCCTTCAAGATCGCCGCGGTCCCCCTGCACGCCTGGGCCCCCACGACGTACGACGGCGCCCCGATCCCGGTCGCGACCTACCTCTCCACAGCGTCGAAACTCGGCGGCGTGATCGCCCTGGCCGCCGTGGTCCAGCGTCTCGACACCGGCCCGATCATGGCGGTCCTCGCCGTCCTCACCATGACGGTCGGCAACCTGGTCGCCCTGCGCCAGACCCGCATGGTCCGCCTCCTGGCCTGGTCCTCGGTCGCCCAGGCCGGCTACATCATCGCGCCCCTGGTCGCGGGATCCGACGGCGTAGAGGCAGCTTTCGCGTACGCCATCCTCTTCATCCTCCTGGAATTCGTAGCCTTCGCCGTGGTGGTCGCCCTGCGCGGCCCCGCCCTCGACGGCGGGACGCTCGACGACTACCGGGGCGCGGGCCGCCGCAACAAATGGCTGGGCGCCGCCCTGGTCCTGTCCTTCGCGGGCCTCGCCGGTCTCCCACCGGGCCTGGCCGGCCTGTTTGCCAAGATCACCGTGATCGCGTCACTGATCGACACTGGCTGGGGCTGGCTGGCCGGCGTGGTCGCCCTCAACGCGGTGATCGCCCTGGCCTACTACATCCGGGTCGCCGCCCTGCTCTACGCCCCGATCAAACCGGTAGGCATCTCAGTGGTCGACCCGGAGCTCCTGCACCGAGCCACCCACCCCCGCCTCCCCGTCCCGGCAGCGGTGACCGCGGCGCTGGTCGTGGGCACGGCAGCAGCGATCATCTTCGGCTTCGCCCCGCAGGCCATCTTCACCCTGCTCAGCCGCTAAAGACTTCCCGAGTCCGGCCAGTGGGACCAGTGCGTGTTGGGCACCTCGGTGGGTTCGTACCGGCTGAGATCGCCGGTCGCCAGCAGCTCAGCGATCTGCCGGTATACCTCGGACTCGCTGGGCTGCGTCTCGACCACATCAGGCTGGTGCCACTCATCGAGCCTCAGCACCTCGGGCAGATCAGCCGGAATCCTGCGCCGCAGCTCACCCTCGTCCGCCAGCAGCAACTCGCGGTGCTCCGGCGTCAGCTGACGCAGCACATCCACCAGCTCGTCACCCGGCTCCGCGTCCACGGCGATCGCCTGCCCACGAACAACAACCGGCCCACCGCTGTAGACCTCCGGCTCGTCGTTGTTCTCAACCTCCGCCCAGTTCTCCACCCGCTCCAGGAAGTCCCCGTCCTCGAACCCGGGCTCGCCCTGAGTCAGACAGTTTCCGAACACATGCAGCACATCGACCACATTCCCAGCCCGCGGCGAATACCCGACAACCTCAACCACCAGCGCCCACCGCTCAGCATCCCGATACCCATGCAGCCGAGCATCAACGGCGTAGTTGTACACATGCCCCAGATCCGGAAACACGAACGCCCCGGCCGCAGCATCGAACTGCCCCAAGATCTCCTCAGCCCGCATGGCCGAGCAGTCTAGTAACGCCCCACTTTTTGTACGATGCGACGGTGATCGATGAGGACCGCACGCTGCCTGCCGTGCTCGTGGAAGCCCACTCGCTGGAGTTCTTCGAAGACCACGACGGCTACGACTTCCAGCCGGACGACGAGTTCGACTCCGTCACCGAAACCACGCACTGGTGGCGTGCCTGGACCGGTGACCCGGCAGCGACAACCCCGCCGTTCCGTGTCTTCGGGCGCGACGGAACCGGCGGCCTGGCTGCCATCTGGTCACGCGGCCCGATCGTCTTCCTCGGCTCCGAAGGCGAGCTCGCGGTCATCGCCCGAGACCTGGGCGACTACCTATGGCTACTGGCCAACGGCGTCGGCCCCCTGGAACGAGTCGACGGCGTCGACCGTGACCCCGAACCCATCCCTGCGCTTGTCGACCTGGCACAGCGCTTCACCGGCGACGGGGCGCGTTCGCTGGAAGCGGTGTATGCGGCGGCTGACGCCGAACTGCCCGCCCTGACCGCACTCGTGAACGCCGCGATCAGCTAGCCGCAGCCGGGCTCCGGTAGCAAGGACCAGCACCCCGGATCGCGCTTCGAAGAAAACGCCGCGACGGTTTTGGCGTTTGTGGGTGACCACTTACCTGGGCCGAGGGTCTGGTAACCCCGTTCTGGCGCCGCCAGGCGCCTGGGGTTTCCGGGCCCGACCTCGGCGTGAGCTGCGGTCCGCACCACCCTCCGAGCTACGACATCCAGCTTTTGATCTTGCTGCGCTTGATCTTGCTGCGCTTGATCTTGCTGCGCTTGATCTTGCTGCGCTTGATCTTGCTGCGCTTGATTTCTGCGCTTGATTTTGCCGTGCTTGAATTCGAGAGGAGGTCAGCCCGCTAACGCTTCGCGTAGCCGCTCTGTCGCGTGCTGGTCGGCGCGGGCGATCGGCCCGGCCGGGACCGCTGCGATCAGCGCAGCCACCGCCAGCACGCCCGCGGCGAAGACGAACGCCCACGGCAGCCCGCCCGGCCGATCGACGATCGCCCCCGCAACCGCCCCGCCGGCCGCGCTGCCGCCCACCGACACGGTCACGATCCACGTGTACGCCTCGTTCAGCATCGACGCCGGTGCGATCCGTCCCACGAGGTTGTTCTCCACCGTCAACGCCGGTGCGATCGTCGCGCCGCCGACCACCAGCGCGGCCCCCAACGCGATCGGCGTAGGCATCACCGACAGGATCAAGAAGCTGGTTGCCACCGCGCCCAGCAGCCAGGCGAACTGCCGCGGCAAAGCCATAGCGGGCGTCCGGGTGCCGAACCAGATGCCGCCGATCGCACTGCCGATACCCCACACCCCGAGGAGTACGCCGCCGAGTCCCTCGCCGCCGCCATGCTGCGACGCGTACGCGGGGACGATCACACCCGCCGCACCGAAAGCGATCCCCAGCGCGCTCACGCACACCAGCAGCGCGGGAAATCCAGGGGCTTTCAGCGGACCCAGCCCGCGGGCCGCCTCCAGTGAGGCGTGGCGGGTCCAGCCGCGCATCACCGGGAGCAGGGCGATCCACAGCGTGCCGAGCAGCGTCACCACCGCCGCGAAGATGACGGCTGCCGCGGGGGTGCGGGCGACGACGACGAACGCCGCCACCAGCATCGGGCCGAGGACGAAGACCAGCTCGAACAGTGAGGTCTCCGCGGCCATCGCAGCGGGGCGCAGGGCATGACGGCCGGAACGCACGTCGGTCGCGTCGGTCCAGGCCCGGCGGATGGCGGCTGTCAGCGGCGGGTAGGTGGCGCCCGCCGATGCGCAGGCCACGAAGATCCACGGGAGCGCTGGAGAGTCGCCGCGGGTGGCCAGCAGCAGGCCGCCGAGTGCGAGCGGGTGGAGAACGCCGGTGAGGATCAGGACCGGGGAGGGGCCGATGCGGTCGGCGATGCGCCCTGCGATCGGGCTGATGGCGGCGCCGGCCAGGGCGTACATGCCGCCTGCCAGACCCGCGGTCGCGTAGCGGCCGGTGCTCTGCTCGACCAGCAGGAGCAGGGCCAGCGGTGTCATGCCGATGCCGAGCCGGGCCAGGATGCCGACGATCAGCAGCACCCGGCCGCCGGGCATGTGCCACACGTCAAGGTACTGACGCACAACGCCTCCCCGGGCAACGTGGTAACGAGCGAAAGCCGCCCCTGACCGTAACGGTCGGGGGCGGCGTAACACGAACGAAATACTCGTCCCGGTGGTCGAAGTCTCAGCTTCGTCAGCGCTGGAACTGCACCGGCCCGGTCCCGGTCACCGCGGCGAGCTGGTGGAGCCGCTTGATGCGCTCCTCCATCGGCGGGTGCGTCGAGAAGAGGCCGGCGATGCCACCCGTACGCAACGGGTTGGCGATCATGAGATGCGCCGAGGTGGCGAGCTGGCCGTCGGCGGGGAGGGGGCGGCGCTGGGCACCGTACTGAATCTTCTCCAGCGCACTTGCCAGAGCGAGCGGGTCCCGCGTCAGGGTCGCACCCGAGGCGTCCGCCTGGTACTCGCGGTTCCGGCTGATCGCCAGCTGAATGATCGACGCGGCCAGCGGCCCGAGAATCAGCATCAGCAGCAGCGACCCCATGTTCGGGCCGTCGTCGTCATCCGAGCCACCCAGCGGCAGGAAGATCGCCAGCTGCGCGAACATCGTGATGATCCCGGCGAGCGCCGCGGCGACACTCGAGATCAGGATGTCCCGGTTGTAGACGTGCGACAGCTCGTGCCCGATAACCCCACGAAGCTCCCGCCGATCAAGAATCTGCGTGATCCCCACGGTCACCGCAACGGCCGCATGCTGCGGGTCACGCCCGGTGGCGAACGCATTGGGCTGCAACGATGGGCTCACGTACAGTCGCGGCATCGGCTGCCCCGCATCCGTGGCCAGCTCCCGCACAATCTGATAGAACTCGGGAAACTCCGCCTCACTGACCGGCTGCGCCCCCATGGACCGCAAAGCCAGCTTGTCGGAGAAGAAGTAGCTGCCGGCGTTCAAAGCCAGCGAAAGAACGACGGCGAACACCAGGCCACCGCTCCCGCCGACCCAGTACCCCACGGCAAGAATCAAAGCGGTCAGCAGACCCAGCAGAGCGGCCGTCTTGAGGCCGTTGTGATGCCTGTGCACGATCACTCCTTCACGAAGCGGAACCGGTAGGCCCGCACTCCATGGAACATCGCCAGCGTATGAATTCATCCACCAGTGACTGAGAGTTCGCTGTGCGTGGTCACCCCCGGCGGGTGAAGTCCAGGTGCTGGATAGCACCGTCGTGGCCGGTCTCTCGGGAACAGGGGCGAGCCGTCGCTTGCGGCTGCCGCCGCGGGTAGCGTGCCCGGCGAAGGTCGAGACGAGGAGCGATGTGCGGGATCCAGCGACGGAGCTGCGGCTCGTGGTCGGCAAGCTCGCCCTCCTGCTCGCCTTCGTCTACGTCCTTGTCCTGGTCGCCGCTCTCGTCGGCGTAGCCAAAGGCGAAGGAATTCCGTTCGTCGGTTACGTCGTACTGCTGCTGCCTGCGCTGCCTTTCGTGATGTCGTCCCGCGAGGCCGTCAGACTGCACCGAGCCGGTGACGTCGATCAGGCCAGGACGTCCCTGAAACGCTGCGCGATGTATGCGGGTCTCGGGCTTGTCCTGCTCATCGTGGTCGGTATGGCGCTGGACGGGATGAGCTAGCCATACCTGGCTCCTGCGGATGAATCCGACAGGACGGTCACGACGCCGATGATCTATCACTTGACCACAAAAGCCAGCGTGAGGCCGATGGCTCACCACGAGAGCTGGCATGTCTGAGTCGTAGGCGACAGCCGAACCGCAGGTCACGGGGTAGAAGGTATTGATCGATTCGCCTAGGCTTGCCGTTCGGCACCAAGCATTGATCATGGGGGATGCGGCGTTTTGTCCGACAGGGGAGTAGCAGGTTCGCTGTACGACATCTGGCACGCAGGATCCGTCCTGATGCCGCAACTGTCCGGGCAGGTGCGTGACGCGTGGAGTTCGCTCGCCCGCACCGAGTACGACGACCTGGTCACCTTCGACCGGCCGTACGACGTCTTCGGGTCAGCCACCGTGGAGCTGCAACAGGAGATCGCCCAGCTGCGCTATGCACTTGAGGCGACCCTCGAAGAGATGTACGAGAACGTCGACCTGATCGGCGACGCCCTGGTCACCACCGCCGATTCCTACCAGAACGTCGACACCGGGGCGTACGAGATGTTCGACAAGATGCGCCTGCCCGCCGACGAGAAGTTCCCGCAGTGACCGACACGGGTTATGGCGCGTTCGGCGCAACGGTTGAGGCGATCAGGGCGAAGGCAGTGGAGCAAGCTGTCCGTGAGTTGATCTCCCGCTCCCCGGTCACGCCAACCGACCAGAAGCTGATCGATCTGGGCATGGCAGCCCCGCCGCCCCTGATCGACCAGGAGGTCACGGGCCAGATCGAGTTTGTGTTCCAGCAGTACGCGGCGGTCATGCACTCGTACGGCAAACTCCCGGACCCTGCCAAGTTCCGCGAAGCCCAGCAGGGCATCATCGCGACCCTCAACATGCTCACGGTCAGCCCGGAGTTTCAGATCCCCGCCACCATGGACGGCGCCAGTGTGCTCACCGGCCTGGTCACCCCCGCCTACGGCAACATCGACCTGGTCCGCGAACTCCTCGTCGAATGGGACGGCCAAGCCGCGGACAATTTCCGCGAGAACTTCCTGGGCCACCTCGAAGGCACCATCGCCAACCACTTCGTGATCCTCTCGGCCCTCCGAGCGGTCTACGAACACAACGCCCAGATCTGGACCGAAGCCAGAGCCAACGCCGCAGAGCACCTCTCCAAGGGCTACAACGCCCTGGTGGCCCTCTTCTCCGGCGAGATCAACTGGTCAGTCCTCCTGACCGCGACAGCCTCCATCGCCACGATCGCGGCTGCGCTGCCTCTGGGCCTCGGCACGGCTGGTGGCTTGGTTATCGCAGGAGTCGACGCGGCGGCCTCGTTCGGTCCCGCTGTCATCGATGCACCGGAGGAGCGGCCCAAGCTGATCGACTTCAATCCACAGCCGGTGAGCTCCAGGGGAAGCCCGGGTGGTGCTGGGACCGCGGCGGAGTCCGTCGTGCAAGAGATCATGCGCGGTCTGAAAGAAATTGTGGAGCATGCCGTCACGCAGGAAAACAGGCTCGCGTCATTCATCTACAGCCTGCGGACCGAGGTCACCGGCCGGAAGGCGCAGTTCGTTCCCCCGGCTCCTGATATGAGCGCCGCCACCACAGGTCCTCCGACCAGCTTCGATTTCATGGGTGTGCCAAAGCATGCGTGACCTCCGTAAGACCGCCCGAGCCAGGTTCGTTCTAGGATTTGTGGCAATCCTCGGTGTTGGCCTGTCAGCGGCATGCACAAAGGACAATGTGGCAGCGACCGAGCCGACGTGCACCCCCGTGACCGCACCTTCCATGCCGGCTGTCGGGATTGACAAGGTTCCGTCTCAGGCGCCAGGGGATCCGGCGCCTTCCGGGGGCGGGGTCACCCTTGTCGAGCAGGGATTTCGACCCAATGGGGATGGATCCGATGTCAGCGTCGGCGCCATCGTGCGAAATTCGTCCACGCAGACCGCCTACCGCACGAAGGTGAGCTTCACGCCTTATGCCAAGGACGGCGCCGCCGTTCCTTACGCCGGCAACCAACCCATGTTGGAGATTCCGGTTCTGGTGCCAGGCGAGCGCGTGCCACTGGGCATGATCCTGCAGATCGCTGAATCCAACCTCCCGGATGGCAAGGACTACACCACTGCTCGGGTCGACATCAAGGTCGTGCAGACGACGTGGACGACGGCCGGGGAGATTTTGCCGGTGACGTTTTCTCTGGACCCGGTGGATCCCAATGGTGTGGGGCCGATGAAGGCAACTGCTGTGTCCCCGTATTGCGATCGGCTTTACTTCCGGGGCATCACGATGGTCTACCGCGACAGGGCTGGTGCCATCGTCGGTGGCTCCCTCGATGTCAGCAACTATCTCAGCCGAAATCGGGACAACGCTGAGAAGCTCTGCGCTCCCGGCACCAACACCGTCGACAATCTGCGCGTGGACCCGCAGTTCGCGAAGCCGAAAGGAATCGCCGCAACGGAGTACGCCTTGCACTGCGACCCGGCGAAATACGACTACAAGGTCAGCGACACCTACTTCCCGCTCAACTGACGGTGGCAGATCGACCGAGCGCGCTGAACGTGCTGATGTGGCTGGCCCCGCCGGTGTGCGAGCTCGGTGGGCTGTTCATGGCCTGTACCTGGTGTCCGTTGCCGTGGGTCTTACGGTGCTGCTCGGGATTTCCTTTGCGTTTGCCGGGCCGCTCGCCGTTTTTGTGATTCTGATGGCGCAATCGGCTCTGTCTCTCGTCCTGATCGCCAAAGCGGTTCTGGGCGGCAGCGGCAGCAGCGCGTGAAGCTCAGGTGGCGCTCAGCTGAAGGCGGGCGTCCAGGGCTTCGAGGTCGGGGAGGAACCAGGCGTGGCGGCCTCGGTTGGATTCGTGGACGAGGTCGCGGAAGGCGTTGCCGTGGTTGGTGACGTTGCCGAGGATGACCAGGCGGACGTGGTAGTTGACGAATTTTTGCAGGATTTCGCCGGCGGTGCCGTTGCTGAGGGTGAAGAAGGCCGGGTCGAGGCGTTCGACCGGTAGGACGACCGTGTCCGCGCCGGCGTAGGTGGCGCCGATGAGGTCGAGGGCGTCCTGGGGTGTGGTGATCGGGGGGCCTTCGGGGGCGCACAGCAGGATGGGGACGCCGGACCGGTCCGTGATGGTGTCAGTCATTGAGGAGTCCGCTTTCTGGCTGTAGGACCTCGTCGAGGGTGCGGAGGATTTCGGCGGTGGAGGCGGGGCTGCCGAGGACGATCAGTTTGAGGCGGTGGCGGGCGTCGTCGTAGATCGTGCGGATGCGCAGGTCGGGGGCGAGTTGGGCGCCTGCGACGAGCAGGGTGCTGAGGCGGTCGGCGGTGGCCATGCTGATCTCGTCGATCTCCACGACCGAGGACACTTCGACGCGCGGTGTGAGTGGAACCGCGGCGGTGATGCCGGTCAGGGCGGCGAGGTCGCCGGGGGAGATCCGGTACTGCTTGCCGATGCGTACGGCTTTGAGTCGCCCGTCGCGGATGTAGCTCCGCACGGTCCGCACATGCAGACCAAGCCGGTCGGCGACCTGCTCCACCGACAACCAGCTATCCTCCATGTTCCCTAAACTACCCTATGAAGCGCCGGATAGGGAACGAAAGACCAGTAGCGCGAGAGAAGCTGACGCCTGGAGGTCGGCCCGGGAGACGCCGGCGGTGGCATGAATCGCCTGGCCCTCGGTGACGATCATCAGGAAGCGGGCCAGCGCCGCGGGGTCGGTGTCGCGCGGCAGGTCGCCGGTGTCGACAGCGCGGCGGAAGCGGTCGGCGAGCAGGGCTTCGCCGGCCAGGCGGCTGGTGGCCAGGAATTCGGTGACCGAGGCGTTGGCCGGGCCGGTGGAGATGCCGCCCTGGATCGACAGGCAGCCGGGTGGGCAGTCCGGGCGGGTCACCGCGATCGCGTTGTCGTGCAGCAGGGCCGCGGCCACCTCGTACGCCGTGGGCTGCTCCATGGCTGCTCGTGCATAGGCCATGTCGTCGGCCGCGTACGCCTGGATGACCTTCTCGAACAGCTCCTGTTTGCTCCCGAAGGCCGCGTACAGGCTGGGTTTGTTGATCCCCATGGCGGTCGTGAGGTCGGTGAGCGACGCCCCTTCGTACCCGTATCGCCAGAAGACCTCTTTGGCGGCGTTGAGGGCGACAAGGGGGTCGAAGGCGCGGCGGCCGCGTTCCGGTGCAACGTGCATCACATAACTGTACCGGACGGTAAAGCAAGTGCTAGCTTTACCGAGCGGTAAAGATGCCGGTGAAGGTACCAGAGGAGAAGTGACATGGGACAGCTCGACGGCAAGACGGCTCTGATCACCGGTGGCAGCACGGGGATCGGTCTCGCGGCGGCCAAGCGGTTCGCGGCGGAGGGCGCGAAGGTCTACATCACCGGTCGGCGTCAGGAGGCGCTCGACGCGGCGGTGGCGGAGATCGGCGCGAGCGCGGTCGGCGTACAGGGGGATGTGACCGATCTTGAGGATCTTGATCGGTTGTTCACGCAGGTGGGCGAGCTGGATGTGGTGTTCGCCAACGCGGGTGGCGGGGAGTTCGGGGCGCTGGCGGATTACACGCCCGAGCACCTGGCCGGGTCGTTCGACCGCAACGTGCGGGGGACCGTCTACACCGTGCAGAAGGCGTTGCCGAAGCTGAGGTCCGGTGCCTCGATCATTGTGACCGGGTCGACCTCGGCGCGGCACGGGGCACCGTCGTTCGGGGCGTACGCCGCGTCGAAGGCGGCCCTGCGATCCTTCGCCTCCACCTGGGCGGGGGAGCTGGCCGGCCGGAACATCCGGGTCAACACCCTGGTCCCCGGCCCGACCGAGACGCCGGGGCTGGGCGGCCTCGCACCCGACACCGAAGCGCTCTTCAAGCAGCTCACCGGCAATGTGCCGCTGGGCCGGCTGGCGCACCCCGATGAGATCGCCAACGCGGCCCTCTTCCTGGCCTCCGATCAGAGCAGCTTCATGACCGGGAGCGAGCTCTATGTGGACGGCGGGGAGAAGCAGGTCTGACGAGCGTCAGCGCCTGGAACTGGAAGCCGTGCGAGATCACATGGAAGTCGATCAGGTCGAACGAGCCGGCGGCGAAATCGAGCAGCCGCTCGTTCGACCGGAACGAGAAGAACCGGCCGTCCTCCTCCATGATCCCTTCCGAGTCCGCATTGCCCCACAGGCCGAGAAAGAACAGGCCACCGGGGATCAGTACGTCGTGAACGGCCCGTAACGCGGCCGGCAGCTCGGCATCGGGGACGTGCAGCAGGCAGTTCATCGACCACACCGCGTCGAATGACCCGGGCGCGAAGCCGAGGTTGAGCACGTCGCGCTCGAAAACGGTCAGCCCCTTGGCGCGGCAGCGGGTCACGTGCTCCGGGGAGATGTCGACCGCGGTGACCGTCAACCCGGCGTCGGCGAAGTAGCGGCTGTCCTGCCCGGTGCCAGCGCCGACCTCGAGCAGCGACGACGCGCCTATCACCCGGAGCCGGTCCAGAAAGGCCGCCCGCTCGTCACCCTTCCAGGGGTGCTTGTTCAGCCGGTCACGTGCGTCGGCCCGCGAGTCGTAGATCGTACGCAGACTGTCGACCACTTCTTCGTAGCTCATGCCACCCTCCCTCGATTAGCCTGCCTACATGCCCAAGGAAGTCGTGCGCAAGCAAGAGGTCGAATCGATGCGCGCGGCCGACGCCGATCGCCACAAGATCGCCGAGCAGTTGAAGGCGGCGCTGGATGAGGGCCGGCTGTCACTCATCGAGTACGACGAGCGGGTGCGCGACGCGTACGCCGCCCGCACCTACGGCGATCTGGTCCTCCTCGTCGACGATCTGCCCCAGGCCGGGGTCAGCGCCGAGGAGGTCAACGCACGCCGCCTCGCCGAGGAGCGCAAGGCGGCCCGCAAGCTGCCGACGGCGTTGATGGTGCTCTGGACGATCTACGGCTCGATCGCCGCGATCAACGTCGTCGTCTGGATCCTGGTCGCGATCACGGTGGAGGCCGTCTACCCGTGGCCCATCTGGCTCCTGGTTCCCGGCGTGGCCCTCGGTGCCACCACGATCGGGGTGCAGAACATCAAGAAGCGCCGATAACCTGCCGCGCGATCAACGGCGCGAGCGCGCGGGCGTACGCCGTGGTCAGGTGGCTGTTGTCCTTGAAGACCAGCGTGTTGCCGATCACCGCCGGGCACGTCGTGGTGCAGAACCAGTTCAGCGGGTTGACGACCCGGATGCCCCGGGCCTTCGCCGCCGCGGCGACCGCGTTGCGCCGGGCCGGTTCCACGATGGATCTGTTGCGGGGCCGGTTGCAGTCGGTGACCTTGTCGGCGTGGGCGGCCACGCATTCCGGCGCGGTCCCCTTGGGCCAGGGTGAGTCCTGCAGCAGCAGGAGTTGGGCGCCGGGCTGACCGAGCCGGTCGAACGACTTCTGCCAGCCGTCGACCCACAGCTTGTCGTCGTCGCGGCCCGAGGTCGGGATCCGGTTCCCGTTCGCGTCGATCAAACCGCCGTTGTCGAGATCGTTCGAGGACATGACCACGAGGGCCGGCTTGTCCGCGCGGATGCGGTCGAAGACCTGGTCGCGCCAGGTGACGCATTCGGCGTACGGGCGCTTCAACGGAACGTTCCACACCAGCACCGACGGCACCTGGCACGCGCTCTTGGTCAGCGCGACCAGCTTCCAGCCCTGCTGCTGCGCGGCGAGGTCAAACGCCGGGAACCAGTGCGCGGCGTGCGAGTCGCCGATCAGGTAGACCGTCTTCGCGCCGTTCGGGTCGCCGTAGACGCACGGCCGGTCCTGGTGGGCGGGCTCGTAGTTGAGGTGGCACTGGTCGGCGTAGATCCTGGGCACGTCCGCGCCGGCGTCGTTCAGCGCGGGTGTGAGGTTCGACGGCACCTTCGTCTGCTTGGCCGACGCCTTGATCAGCTCGGTGAGGCGCGCCTGCGGGTCACTCGCGGCGGAGAGTTCGGCGGCGGTCTGCGGCGCGGCCGGTCCGACCGGCAGCGGCGGCGTGAACTGCATCGCGATCAACGACAGCGCGGCCGCCGACGCGGAGAAGGACAGGCCCAGCAACAACGAACGCCGCTTCCGGATCGGGTTCTCCACCAGGTGGTACGACGCGAACGCCAGCGCGAGCGCACCGAGGGCCAGCGCCGCGTTGAGCTTCAGCGACGGCGCACGCCCCAGGGCCGCCGGGCCGATCATCAGGACCGGCCAGTGCCAGAGGTACCAGCCGTACGAGAGCTTGCCGATCTCCTGGAACGGCCTGGTGCCGAGCAGTAGGCCGACGCCCCCGCGAGCTCCGGACGTACCTCCGGCAATGACAGCGGCCGTGCCGAGAACCGGAAGCAGCGCCGCATAGCCCGGGAAAGCGGTGTGATCGTCGAAGACGACAGCGGCCACTACGATCGCGACCAGACCACTCCAGGTCAAGATCAACGCCCAGATCCGTGGGGTACGCGCAAAAGTGGCCGATCCGACCGCGACCAGCGCCCCGATCGCCAGCTCAAAGGCCCGGGTGTGCGCCCCGAAGTACGCCCAGGGAGCCGCCGTGGCCGTCTGGTGCACGCTCACGGCCAGCGACACCACCACGATCACCGACAGAGCAACGCCGGCACCCTTGCGCCACGCCCAGATGGCGAGCAGCAGCAGCGGCCACACGAAGTAGAACTGCTCCTCGACAGCCAGCGACCACAGGTGCTGCAGCGGGGACGGCGCGGCGGTCGCGTTGAGGTAGTCGGTGCCCTCCGCGGCCAGTCGCCAGTTGATTCCGTAGAACGTGCTGAACAGCGCGTCCTTCGCGATCGAGGCGAAGCGGGTGGACGGCAGGAAGAGCCAGCTGCCGATCAGCGTCGCGACCAGGACGAGCGTCGACGCGGGCAGCAGCCGGGTGGCGCGCCGCGAGTAGAAGCTGGTCAGCGAGATCGTCCCGGTGCGGCCCAGCTCCTTGACCAGCAGCGTGGTGATCAGGAAGCCGGAGATCACGAAGAAGACGTCGACGCCGACGTAACCGCCCTCGAGCCGGGAGACGCCGGCATGGGACAGCACCACCAGAACGACTGCGACCGCGCGCAGACCCTCGATGTCGGGGCGGAAGCCGAGGTGAGCGCCGGGCAGCCGGCCGTCGCCGCGCTGAGCGGGAACGGTCGTCCGGGAGGGAGAGCTGATGGACACGCGGTAGTGAATCAGTCACGTCCTAACGCCAGATGTACGTGTGGCGAAGTTCATGCACCAGGTGCAAGTTGCACTGAGTGCAAGAGAGCTAGCGTGGGGGTATGACCGTGCGAGAGCTCAAGAAGCGCGAAACCTGGCGCCTCGTGCACGGCACCGCGCTGCGCCTGATGACTGAGCGAGGTTTCGACGCGGTCTCCGTCGACGACATCGTGGCCGCCGCCGGCATCTCCCGGAGAACGTTCTTCAACTACTTCGCGGGCAAGGAGTCGGTCGTCTTCGACCCCGATCCCGGCGACCCCGAGCTCTGGGACCGGCTGCTGGCCGAGCGCCCGGCGGGGGAGCCGCTCTGGATCTCCCTGCGCGAGCTGCTGCTCGGCTACACGGCCGCCACCGCCGAGCGGATGATCCTGCAGCGTCAGGTGCGCGCCGCCTCACCCGAGCTCGCCGGGTGCACCCGCGAGGTGGCCGACCGGTTCTGGGATGCGATCCGGGCCTGGGCCCCCGCTGATCTGTCGGACTTCCGGCTGGACCTCACCGTCAACGCCGCCCGCACCGTCCTCAACACCGCCTGCCCGCACTGGGCCGCCGACACGGGCATCACCGGCCTGCACGCCCTCATCCGGGCCGGCTTCGACACTCTGGATTGGACGACCGATGAGTCGCGTACCCCTGTCCGTTCTTGACCTCGCCACCGTGCGCGAGGGGCACAACAGCACCGACGCGCTGCGCGGGACGACCGAGATCGCCAAGACCGCCGACGAGCTGGGCTACTCCCGGTTCTGGGTCGCCGAGCACCACAACGCCCCGGCCGTCGCCTCCACCTCGCCGCCGGTCCTGATCGCCCACCTCGCCGCGAACACCGGCCGGATCAAGGTCGGCTCGGGCGGTGTGATGCTCCCCAACCACATGCCGTTCGTCGTCGCCGAGCAGTTCGCGCTTCTCGAGGCGCTGCACCCGGGCCGGATCGACCTCGGCATCGGCCGCGCGCCCGGCACCGATCAGGCCACCGCCGCCGCCCTGCGTGGCGTCTCCCCGCACCTGACCGTCGAGCAGTTCCCCGACCACCTCGCCACGGTGCTTGCCCTGCTCGGCGACGACCGGGTCACGCCCAAGGGCGCCGAGCGGCTCCAGGCCACGCCGTTCCCGGAGACCTTCCCCGAGGTGTGGATGCTCGGCTCGTCCACGTACGGCGCGCAGGTCGCCGCCGCGCTCGGCCTGCCTTTCTGTTACGCATATCACTTCGCGATGAGCTCCGACGTGGACACCGCGGCCCGGCTCTACCTCACGAACTTCAAGCCCTCCCCGCGCTTCCCCGAGCCGCACCTCATGATCAGCGCCTCGGTCATCGCCGCCGGCACCACCGAGGAGGCCGACTACCTCGCCGGACCGAGCCGGATCATGGCGCTGAGCCTGCGCACCGGCCGGCTCGGCCCGATCGTCTCCCCGGAGACGGCCGCCGCCACCGAGCTCTCCGACCTGGAACGCGGCCTGCTCGCCCAGCTCCCCGGCACGCAGTACGCAGGCACCGCCGACGAGGTGGTCGCCGCCCTCGACACACTCGTGGAACGCACCGGCGCCAAGGAGCTGATCCTGGCCGGCACACAGTTCGACCCCGAGACACGCAAGGACTCGCTCGCCCGCATCGCCAAGGCCTGGGGGTTGTAAACCGGGCTGCCGAATCGCCCGGCACCGACGACAATCGGGCGATGGCTTGGCAGATCACTGAGAACATCGACGAGTTCCTGGCCGCGGCCGGCGACTTCCTGCGCCGGGACCCGGTCCAGAACACGGTCCTGCTCACCGCCGCCGAGTCGGTCCGGCGGCAGGGCACCGGGACGGGCTCCGCCCGGTTCGGCTGGGCGGCGGACGGGGTCTTCCTGCACACGCCGCCCTTTCCGGCCCTGCTGTCGGCGATGCCCGCCGAAACCGCGACTGCGCTGGCGGACGCCCTGGACGGCCCGCTGCGCGGGGTGACGGGCCCCGAGACCGCCGTGCACGCATTCGCCACCGGGTGGCAGCGGCGCACGGGTCTTTCCGCGTACGTGTCGAAGCGCATGCGGCTCTTCCGCCTCGGCACGCTGGTGCCGCCGCCACGGATGCCACCGGGCGCCGCTCGCGTCGCGGTCGCCGCCGACCGGGCCGTGCTGGTCGACTGGACCGGCGAGTTCTACCACGAGGTGGGCGAGAGCACCGATATCGGCGCGTTCGTCGACGACCGCATCGCGTACGGCGGCTATGTGTTCTGGGAGGTCGACGGCAAACCGGTCGCCATGGCCAGCGCCACCCGCCCCGAGTCCGGCATGGTGCGCGTCCAGGCGGTCTACACCCCCAGGGAGAACCGCTCCCACGGGTACGCCGCCGCGGCCACGTACGCCATCTCCCAGCTGTTACTGGACGGTGGCACCACCGAGGTGTTGCTCTTCACCGACCTCGCCAATTCCACGGCGAACGCCCTCTACCCTCGGATCGGCTACGTCCCGCTGTGGGACAGGACCACGATGGAGTTCACGTCATGAGCGTCACGGGCAGGGTGCTTCAGGTCAACATCGCCGTCCCGGAGCGGAGCACCGCCAAACGGGTCGGCACCACCGGCATCAACAAGCAGCCGGTGACCCATCCGGTGGCGGTCGCGGCACCCGGCGGCGCCAGGGGCATGCTCAGCCCGCAGCACGCGAGCGGGGTCGCCGGTGACCAGATCTTCGACATCAAGAACCACGGCGGGGACGACCAGGCCGTCTATGCGTACGCCCGCGAGGACTACGACTGGTGGGAGAAGGAACTCGGCCGGACCCTCCCGGGTGGCATCTTCGGCGAGAACCTCACCACCGAGGGCATTCCCGTCAACGGCGCCCTGATCGGCGAGACCTGGCAGATCGGCGCGACCCTCGTCCTGCAGACCACCTTCGGCCGCGTCCCCTGCTCCACCTTCCAGGCCAAGATGGGCGAACCCCGCTGGGTGAAACGCTTCGCCGACCAGAACCTCCCCGGCGCCTACTTCCGCGTGGTGACCCCGGGCAACGTCCAGGCCGGCGACGAGATCCGCGTCCTCGACCGCCCTGACCACGGCGTGACGATCTCGGAAGGCTTCCACGCCTGGATGCGCGCCCCCGACCTCCTCGCCCAGATCGCCGACCTGGAAGGCCTGCCCGAGAGCCTGCGCGCGGAGATCCGCCACAAACTCAAGCTCTGAGGCCCGCTCCTCCCGGCGGCGGCTGAGGCCGCTACTTCTGGTTGCGCGCCTGAGCGATCAGACCCGGCAGCCGGAACAGCACGGTCAGAACGACGGCCAGGACGGCGACGACCAGGCCTGCCAAGGCCTCGCGGGTGATGACTGCCGTCGTGGCGCCGGACACCACGGCTGAGGCTGCCGCCGACAGGATCAGGATCTTCCGGCTCAGCGGCACCTGACGCAGCCCCGGCGCGTTCCCGGCCGCGGTGCCGGCCACCCCGCCCACGATCAGGACGAGCAGTGCCCACATCAGGTGGGGAG
The DNA here is from genome assembly GCF_018332715.1 of Winogradskya consettensis. Lineage (GTDB taxonomy): Bacteria > Actinomycetota > Actinomycetes > Mycobacteriales > Micromonosporaceae > Actinoplanes > Actinoplanes consettensis. The sequence goes on from NZ_BOQP01000003.1 coordinate 283,286, forward strand.
CCACGCCGTCGCCGCTCGGGTCGAGTGCCAGCCATCCGAGTGCCAGGGCGAGCGCGGCGATGAAACAAGCTACCCCGGCTGCGAGGAACCGGGCCTTGCGGATCAGCACCGTCAGGCTCGCGACGGCCGGGTGGGCGGGTTTGATCCGGCGGGCACGGGTGACGAGCGGTTCGATCACGCCCAGGTCAGCGCCGCAGCCCAGTTCACCCTGGGCCGCCAGGGTCAGCGCCTCGGCGTCATCCGGGTCGAGGGCGAGCGCCCGCCCGGCATCGGCCCGCAGCTCCGTCCACTGCTTGAGGCCGAGGTGGGCCAGCGCCCGCATCCGATGTGCCGCCGGGACCGCCGGATCCAGGGCGATGGACCGGTCGGCTGCGGCAACCGCTTCCTCGTTGCGCTCCAGCCCGATCAGCGCACCGGCCAGGCGGTGCCACGCCACGGCATCCTCCGGATGCTCCGCCAGCAGACCTTCCAGCAGCTGTACGGCGTCCGCGAACCGTCCATCGCCGACAAGTTCCTTCGCCTGGCTCAATGTGTCCCGCACGGCGACACCATAGGCGATCGCGTCTGTACGATCTGCCGGTGCCGAACCAGACCGTGGGCGATGACGTCCTGGAAACCCCCGCCATGACACCGGAGCGGGACCCGGTGCCGCTGTGGCTGCACCGGGGTCTGACCCTCTGCGCGGTGATGGCCCTGGTCGTCGGCACCCGCACGTTCTGGAACGTGCAGGCGCTGCCCCGCCCGGGTCTGGCGCTCGTGCTGACCGGCGGTTACATCGTGATGCTGATCGCCGCGATCCTCGCGCTGTGCGTGTCCACCGGCAGGGCGCTGGCCCGGGTGGACGTGCTGGTGCTCGGCACGGCGATCGTCATCAAGCTGATCGGCGCGTGGCCCAGCATCACCGGGGAGAAGACGATCGGCGTCGACGAGGGCATCCTCATGGACTACGCCACGCGCACCCTGGCCGAGGGGCACAACCCGTACCTGACGACCTGGCCGGATCTCGCCGTCGCGCTGCCCACGCAGCTGATGAACGGCGAGGGCGTCTTCGACTTCGCGTACCCGCCGTTCGGCATCGAGGTCAGCGCCGTGCTGCAGCGGGTGTTCCCGTCCGGTGTGGCGGTCGTGGTGCTGGCCTGGTTCGCGTTGATCGTCACCGCGATCATGTTGTTCCGGATGGCGCCGGTCGCGTTGCGGCCGGTGGCGACCGTGGGGGTGCTCGGGCTCGGCACGCTGACCAGTTATGCGAACAACGCGTACCCGTCGCTCATCGCTCTTCCGCTGTTGTGTCTCGCGGCGTGGAAGTGGACCGCGACCGGTCGTGGCGGTCGGCTCGGCCGCGACGGTCTGCTGCGTGCGGTCGCCCTCGGCCTGGCCTGCTCCACCCACCAACTGGGCTGGTTCCTGGCCCTGTTCCTGGTGACCGGCATCGCGGTGCTGCGCCTCGGCGACCTGCCGCTGCGCTCGGCAGCCGGGGTGGTCCTGCGTTACGGGCTCGTGGCGCTCGGCGCATTCGTGCTGACCAGCGCGCCGTTCCTGGTGCTGTCCCCGCACGCGTGGCTGACCGGGGTGTTCGAGCCCCTGCTGCAACACGCCGTCCCGCACGGCCAGGGCATCATGGGCATCTCGTACTACCTGGTCGGCGGCAGCGGCGCGCTGGACTTCTACGGCACCGCCTCCCACGTCCTGCTGGTCGCGATGTTGATCACATACGCGCTGAACCTGCGCACGCTCGGCCCCGCCGCGGTGGTCCTGCCCTGGCTGGTGTTCATGGTCTCCACCCGTTCCCAGGACGGCTACTGGGTCCTCACCATGCCCCTGTGGATCGTGGCCCTGCTCACCACCGGCCGCGACGAGTTCGCCGACGCCTACCGCTTCCGGTTCCCGTTCCCCACCCGGTTCGCCCGGGCCGCAACGGTGGCCCTGTTCCTGCCGACCGTGGCCTGCCTGGCGGTCGCCATCGCAACCCCCCAGCCTCTGAACATGACTGTCACCACACCCGTCACTCGCAGCGAGGCCCTCAAAACACTGACCGTCGAGGTGGAGAACCGGTCCTCCCGCGCCGTCGCCCCAGCCTTCGCCGTGACCACCGATATCGACATTTCCGAGTACTGGAAAATCTCAGCCGGCCCGGAAACCCTGGCCCCGTACGCCACAGCCGCCTACACCCTGACCCCCAACACCGCGACGTGGAAGCCACCGGTCAAGGGCATCGCGATCCTGCGCGCCGTCTCCGACCGGCCCCAGACCTTGAGCAGTCAGTACCTGGTGCGCTGAGGCTTCCCGTCCGGATACAGGCGGCTGTCGTACCCCCTGATCTGCACGAACAGCCAGCGCGCACGGATCACCGCCGTCACCACGAGGGCCAGGGCGGCGGTGATGAGCCCGGCTTTCACGTCCCCGGTGGCGATCCCCATCGCCGCGCCGGCCAGCACGACCCCCACCGGCGCCAGCACCACCAGCGCGAAGCTGTGCCACGGCGGCTTTTCACCCTCCACGTTCCCGGCCCAGATGCCGGCACCAGCTCCGGCGGCCAGCGCGAGCAGCGTCCACATCAGCCTCGGCGCCACCCCGTCGTCACTCGGGTCAAGGAGCAGCCACCCGCCGAGCACCGCGAGCGCTGCTGCGAAGAACGTCACGCCCGCCGCCCGGAACCACGTTTTCAGGATCAGCCCGTTCAGCCACTGCACCCCGGGCTCGTCGGGAGCAAGCCGGCGAGCCCGCTTCACCAACGGCTTGAACAAGTCGACCGAGGAACCGAACATGACCGCGCCGAACGCCACCATCACCATCGCCCTGTAGTCGCTCGCGTCCAGCTCCAGGGCGCGCTCAGCGTCGGCCCGCATCTCCGGAAACCTCTGACTGTTCTGGTGCAACACGGCCCGCAACCGGTACGCCATCGAATTCGAGGTATCCAACGCAATGGACCGGTCGACCGCCGCAACAGCCTCGTCCTCGCGTTCCAACCCGAGCAGAGCCTCAGCGCGCCGATGCCAGGCCAGCGCATCGTCGGGGTGGTCAGCTAGATGCCCCTCCACCAACTGCAGTGCTTCGTCGTAGCGCTCGTTGTCGAAGAGTTCCTTAGCCTGGCCCAAAGCATCCCGCACAGCGCCACCATAGAGTGACCTTGAAGCGGGCGTCAGGCCCGGAACAGACGAAAACGGCCCCGGAAGTAGCTTCCGGGGCCGTTCTCCTTGCCTGTGGCGGGTGCAGGATTCGAACCTGCGAAGGTTTCCCGACGGATTTACAGTCCGCTCCCATTGGCCGCTCGGGCAACCCGCCTGGGCATCGCTGCTTCAGTCTCCCTCAACAGCGGACAACAGAATAGCTGTAGCGACGGGTGGTTCCGCAACCGGGTACGGTCGGCATGTCGGGGGCCCTGTGGCGGTCCTCGTGGACATCGATTCGTGGCCCAGCAGTTGGAGTCTGATCATGGCAGCCAGCCCGTCGTTCGACATCGTGAGCAAGGTCGACGGCCAGGAGGTGGACAACGCGTTCCACCAGACGGAGAAGGAGCTCGGGACCCGGTTCGACTTCCGGGGGACCGGGACGACGATCGACAAGTCGGGGGAGAACGGGGTCACCATCACCTCCGAGACCGAGGAGCGGGCCTCCGCCGCGCTGGACGTCTACAAGGAGAAGCTCATCAAGCGGAACATCTCGCTGAAGGCGCTCGACGCCGGCGAGCCGCGGCAGTCCGGGAAGACCTACAAGATCGACTGCAAGGTCGTCGAGGGGATCGAGACGGACAAGGCGAAGGTCATCAGCAAGAAGATCCGCGACGAGGGCCCCAAGGGCGTTCAGGCGCAGATCCAGGGCGATCAGCTGCGCGTCACCGGTAAGAAGCGGGACGATCTGCAGGCCGTGATCGCGCTGCTCAAGCAGGAGGACTTCGGCGTCGCGCTGCAGTTCATCAACTACCGGTAAGGGGTGCGTTCGTGATCGATCCGGTCGTCGACCTGCAATGGGTGCGCGAGCGCGGGGACCGGGTCGTTCTCGCCGACGTGCGGTGGTACCTGGACGGGCGTTCCGGGCGTGAGGCGTACGTGAAGGGGCATCTGCCGGGTGCCGTCTTCATCGACCTGGACAGGTGGCTCGCCGCCCATGGATCACCCGCCGAAGGCCGGCATCCGCTTCCGGACCCCGCGGTCTTCGCGCAGGGCATGGCGGCTGCGGGCATCGGGGACCAGGACACCGTCATCGCGTACGACGACGCCGGCGGTGTGATCGCGGCCCGGCTCGTGTGGATGTTGCGGGTCACGGGGCACGATGCGGCGCTGCTGGATGGCGGGCTCAGCGCGTACAAGGGAAGTCTGGTGACCGGACCGCCCACCCGCAGTCCCGCCGATTTTGCTCCCCGGCCCTGGCCGCAGGAGCGGATCGCGACTTTGGAAGAGGCCGCGGCCGGCCCCGGTGTCGTGCTGGACGCCCGCGACGGTGCCCGTTTTCGCGGTGAGGTGGAGCCGGTCGATCCGCGGCCGGGGCACATTCCCGGCGCCCGCAATCTCGCCTGCCGGGAGAATCTGGACGGGTCGGGGCGTTTCCTGCCGGTGGAGCGGCTGCGTGAGCGGTTCGCCGAGGTCGGAGTCGAGAAGGGCAGCGATGTCATCTCCTACTGCGGTTCCGGCGTCACCGCCTGCCACAACCTGATCGCGCTGGAGCATGCGGGACTCGGTGCCGGGCGTCTCTACCCGGGCTCGTGGTCGCAATACAGCGCTACCGACCGCCCCGCGGCTACCGGGGATTAGGCCCGGCCAGCCCGCGCGCCGAGTCCGCCTCGCCGGGGTCGAAGCCCTGATGGCCCGTCAGCTCGTGCTGGCGGGCCTGATCCTCGATCCAGCGGTTGTGGGTCTCCCACGCCGACTGCTTGCTCGTCCCCAGGGCCGCACCGATCTGCGTCCATGACGCCCCGGCGCCCCTGGCGGTGCGAACCATCGCTTGCCGGCCATATCCGGCCTTGCGGACGACGACTTCGCTGAGCGCGAGCAACTCCAGTGATTCGCTCCGGGACAGGGTCTCGGTGTCCTCATCCCCGGTCATCGCCGCCAGCGCGTCGCGCATCCGAAGCTCGTCATAACGCGTTGTTGCGGTGGAGAGCGTGTGTTGTTGCTCCAGTTCGTCAGGAGTAGTCATGTCTTCACTCTCACGTCAAGTACTCCTGACGTCAAGCTGACCTGACGAAGGCCAGGTGAATTGCCCTCACATCTGCCGTTAAATCGGACTCAAAGCCGTCAATTTTGCGGCTTCGAAAGGCGTGAACACCTCAGCCGTTCAGCCAAGATTTACGGAGATGCGGCCTCGACCCGCCGTTGGGCGCTGTCTGACGGACAGCCCGTGTGGCACCATCATGAAACCCCCCGCCCGAAGCATTTTTCTTGTTCTAGGAGCCAACATGTCTGCAAGGAAGCTGGGCCGCTTCGCCGGCTTGGTTTTCATGCTCGTGGCGCTCGCCGGCGGCAGTGCCGCAGCGGTCTCCGCCCAGCATGCCGCCGGGGGTTCTGCCACGGCGTCGGTTCAGATCCAGCTCACCGACATCGACTGGGGCTGACCGAACCACCGTTCATGAGGCAGTAGCGCCAGACGGTTCGATGACGAGGAGCGCGCTGTGGCCGGACGATCATCTACGCGCGGGGGATCTCCGCAGTACGCGTGGCTGGTCACCAGTCCACTTGCGCTCTTCGCCACTATCAGCCTGATCGTCTACTGGCTGCACGGAGCCGGCTGGTGGCACGAGTGGGCCTGGGGCCTGCTGCTCACAGCGGCATTCGTGGTCGCGCACGTCAGCGTCTTCAACGTGGTCGTGCGCCAGCAGGTACTTCTCGTCGTCCTGAATGAGATACCCCTCATTCTGGCGATCTACTTCCTGTCGCCGGTGACGGTCATCCTGGCGCAGACGATAGCGAGCCTGATCACGCAGCTGTGGTCGAGGATGGACGCGACCAAGACCGCGTACAACGTGGCGAAATCCGCAGCGCGTACGGCCGCTGCGCTCGTGGTGGTGTCCTGCCTGCCCGAGATCCACCATGCCGGGCCCGGCACCTGGGGGATCCTCGCCGCCGCGGTCGCCACCAGTTCCGTCGTCAGCTGGCTCTCCTACGCCGGCGTGATCACCGTGGTCCAGGATCTGCGGGCGGGGCAGGAAGCCCTGCGCGCCGGCTCGCAGACCCTCATCACCGCGGCCATCAACATCGTCGTCGGGCTCGTCTTCCTCGTGGCACTCGACGCGACCTGGTGGGCAGCGGTCCCGCTAGGCGTGCTCCTGCTCGCTCTCGCGCTGGTGCTTCGCTCGTTCTCCGAGTTCTTCCGCCAGCACCGCACTCTGACCGAGGTGTACGAGCTCACCCGGGCGATGCGCGAGGAAGGCAACGACGGCAGCCTCCCCGATGTGCTGCTCAGTCCCGTCCGCAAACTCATGCGCGCCGAGTTCGCGACGCTGTGGCTGGCCGACCAGGGACTGCACCCCGAGGTTCTGCTGACCTCCCGGGTGGACGGCAAGGGGCTGCTGGACATCTCGCCGACCCCGGCACCCGTGCGGGAGCAGGCCGTCAAGACCGGCCGGACGGTTTCGGTCGGCAGCCGCTTCCCCGCCACCCCGCACCTGCGGCCCTATCTGCGGGAGAGCAAGGTCAAGGACGTCGTGGTGGTGCCGCTGCGCTCCGGGCAGACGACGGTGGGCAGCCTGGAGGTCATCAACCGCCTCGGCGACGCACTCAGCTTCCGCGACGCCGACGTGCAGGTGCTCGAGACGATCGCGGCCCATGTGGCAGTGGCGGTGGAGAATTCCCGGCTGGTCGGACGGCTGCGCTACGACGCCTACCACGATCGACTGACGTCCCTGCCTAACCGGCGCCGGATCACCGACGCGCTCGCGGAGTCCGTCAAGGTGCGTGCCCCTGGCGAGGTCGTCGCGGTCATGCTCTTCGATGTCGACGGTCTGCGTGACGTGAACGAGTCGATGGGGCACGCCAACGGCGACAAGCTTCTCGCCGAGGTGGCCGAGCGGCTGCGGGGGATCGCCGGGGCGGGTGCGCTGGTCGGGCGGATCGGCGGCGACGAGTTCGTCGTCACGCTGCGGGCCGAGAGCACCGAGGAGGCCGTGCGGCTCGCCACCGAGATGCGAGAGCAGCTACGTGGCCCGATGGCCGTGGGGACGCTCACGCTCGATGTGGACACCGCCGCGGGTGTCTCGGTGCATCCGGACCACGGCGACGACCCCGAGGCCCTGCTGCGTCGCGCTGAGCTTGCCTCCAACGCGGCCAAGGCGCTTCCGTACGGCGTCCAGCTCTTCCATCCGGCCCTGGAGTCCCGAGCGGTCCGCCGCCTGGGGCTGGCGGCCGATCTTCGCCGCGCCCTGGACTCGGGCGAGCTGGAGGTCCACTTCCAGCCGAAGGTGTCCATCCAGGATCGGCACCTGATCGGGGTGGAGTGCCTGGCGCGCTGGCAGCACCCGGCGCACGGCGAGGTGTCCCCGGAGGACTTCGTGGCCGTCGCGGAGCACACCGGGCAACTGCACCGGCTCACCGAGGTCATCCTGACCGCGGGGCTGCGGCACTGCCGTGAGTGGGCCGACGCCGGCCGTCCGCTCTCCATCGCGGTCAACCTGTCGGCCCGCACCCTGCTGGACACCCGCTTCGTGGACCAGGTCAACGGCTTGCTGCTGCGCTACCAGGTGCCGGCGAGCCAGGTGACCTTCGAGATCTCCGAGCCGGGCATGCTCGGCGAGATCGAGCGGGCGCTGCCCACCCTCTACCGCCTGCGGGATCTGGGTGTGCGGCTCTCGGTGGACGATTTCGGTACGGGCGCCTCGTCGCTCTCGTACCTGCGTCAGCTGCCCGTGCACGAGGTGAAGATCGACGACAGCTTCGTGCAGGGCATGGCGACCGACTCGGGAGACCTGGCCATCGTGCGGGCTGTGATCGGCCTCTCGCGGGAGTTCGGGCTGACCGTGGTGGCCGAGGGTGTCGAGAGCGAGCTGACCCTGGACCTGCTCGCTGAGCTCGGTTGCGAGATCGGGCAGGGCTACTTCTTCAGCCGGCCGCTGCCGGTGGAGCGGCTGAACATGTGGCTCAGCGCTCAGACCGAGCCCCAGGAGACGCCGACCGGCGAGGTCCGGCGGCTGCGAGCGGTTGGCTGACCCCGCTCTGACGTGCAGTTTCGCCGCGCCGGGATACCGATTTCACCTCGGGAGCGGAGTTGTGTAAGCTTCTGTCTGCGCAACAAGCGAGAGATCGCGAGAGCGCCCCCTTAGCTCAGTCGGCAGAGCGTCTCCATGGTAAGGAGAAGGTCTACGGTTCGATTCCGTAAGGGGGCTCCAAACCGGGTTCGTGATCCGCCCTCAGGCGCGGTATTTCAGCCTGGCGCGGCGGTGTAGCTCAGATGGTAGAGCAAGCGGCTCATAATCGCTGTGTCGCCGGTTCAAGTCCGGCCACCGCTACTGGTTCGGGTTCACCCCCGAATTGACGTACGAAACCGGACGAATGTCCGGCGTTTTGCATGTCCGAGTAGCAAGCAGTTACTCTCACATGTCGTAGTGAATCCCGTGAGCAGGAAGGCACCCCGCCGTGGCCAAGGCGACCGACGTCCGTCCCAAGATCACCTTGGCGTGTACGGAGTGCAAGGAGCGCAACTACATCACGCGCAAGAACCGCCGTAACGACCCGGACCGCATCGAGCTGAAGAAGTTCTGCCCCCGGGACGGGAAGCACACCCTGCACCGCGAAACGCGCTGACCTGTAGCAACACCGAGATGGCGGCACCCGGCGACGGGTGGCCGCCATTTTCGTATTTCTGCACGGCCAGTGTTTCAAGGTAGTTTCGGCGCATGCCCTTGGACCAGTCCTTCGTCGGCCGCAGCTGGCCGGCCACCGAGCCCTACCAGGTGGGTCGCGAGAAGATCCGCGAGTTCGCCACCGCGATCGGCGCCACCGACGCCGAATATCACGACCCCGAGGCCGCGCGTGCCGCCGGCTATCCGGACATCGTGGCCCCGCCGACGTTCCCCGTCGTGATCACGATGGCCGCCAACCGGCAGGTCGTCGCCGACCCCGACCTCGGCATCGACTACAGCCGGGTCGTGCACGGGGACCAGCGCTTCGCGTACACCCGTCCGGTGGTCGCGGGTGATGCTCTCGTCTGCGTGAACACCGTCGAGGAGATCATCTCGCGGGGCGGCCACGAGTTCCTCACCACCCGCACCGACGTCACCACCGAGGCCGGCGAGGCCGTCGTCTCGGTCTGGTCCAAGCTTGTCCAGCGTGGAGAGGGCTGATCATGGCTGAGCAGCTGCCGCCCCAGACCTTCCGGATCACCCGGGCCGACCTGATCCGTTACGCGGGCGCGTCCGGCGACTTCAACACGATCCACTGGAGCGAGCGGATCGCGCAGAGCGTCGGCCTGCCCGGTGTGATCGCCCACGGCATGTTCACGATGGCGCTCGCCGGTCGGGCCGTGTCCACGTGGGCTGGTGCCCCTGACGCGGTCGTGGAGTACGGCGTGCGCTTCGCCCGCCCGGTCCCCGTGCCCGACACCGACGAGGGCACCGAGGTCGTCGTGACCGGCGTCATCAAGGAAGTCACCGACGACGGGCTGACCAAGATTGACGTCGTGGCGACCTGCGACGGGGTCAAGGTTCTTTCGCTGGGCAAGGCTGTGATCCGTAAAAGGTGATTTGGCCTGGGTTTTCCGCTGCGGGAAGGCTCAGCGTGATGGGTGGGTGGGCCGGGTTGGGCAACCCGGCTCTCTACCCGTACACTGGTTCGCCGTGGGGCTAATCGTCCCTGCCTTCCGTATGTGAAAACGTTCGGGAAGCAGGCTGAGCAGCCGCACATAGGGGTGTAGCTCAATTGGCAGAGCAGCGGTCTCCAAAACCGCAGGCTGCAGGTTCAAGTCCTGTCACCCCTGCGCACCGACCCGTATCGGCCCGGCGGCGGACCGCCCGGCGCGGGCCGCCGGTACGACCTAGGCGCCGCGTCAGGTGCCCAGGAACCACCACCGACCGATGACGGAAGAGGGCGAAGTGGCCGAGAGTAAGCGACCCGGTGACGACGCTGACCGCCCCGGCGACGACGAGGCGTTCGACGACTCCGTTGTTGCGGATGACGTCGTCGCTGACGACGAGCCGGTGGCCGTCGGCGGCGGGACCGCTGAGCGCAACGAGACTTCCGACGCCGAGAGCTCCGACAAGAGCAAGCCGAAGAAGGAATCCCGGCGCAGTGGACGCTTCGGTGGTTTCTTCCGCGAGGTTGTCGGTGAGCTGCGTAAGGTCATCTGGCCGACGCGTAAGGAATTGCTGACCTACACGGGCGTCGTCATCGCCTTCGTCACTGTGATGACCACGATCGTGGCCGTTCTGGACTACGGGTTCGGCAAGGCCATCCTGGCGTCGTTCGGCAACTGAAGCTGATAGTTACGGAAGTGAGCAAGCGTGCCTGAGTACGACGACGAGACCGCCGCCCTCGAGAAGGGCTCCGCCGCCGACGAGCAGTCGTCGGTGGCCACGGCGGGCGACGCCGAGTCGGTCGAGGCCGCCGCTGAGCCCGCCGAGGCCGCCGAGGCGATCGATTCGGACGAGGCTGTCGAGGACGGTGCCACCGAGGACGAGGCCGCCGAGGCCGAGGACGAGGTCGCTCCCGACGTTGACGAGAACTACGACCCCGTGGCCGAGCTGCGTCAGAAGCTGCGTTACGCGCCGGGCGACTGGTACGTCGTGCACTCCTACGCCGGCTACGAGAACAAGGTCAAGACCAACCTCGAGACCCGGATCACGAGCCTCGACATGGAGGATTTCATCTTCCAGGTCGAGGTGCCGACCCGCGAAGAGGTCGAGGTCAAGAACGGCAAGCGCAACCAGGTGCAGGCCAAGGTCTTCCCCGGCTACATCCTGGTCCGGATGGACCTCAGCCCGGAGTCCTACTCCTGTGTGCGCAACACGCCCGGTGTGACCGGCTTCGTCGGTGCCACCGACCGCGTCGACCGCCCGGCTCCGCTCTCGCTCGACGAGGTGCTGAAGTGGCTGGCACCGGCCGTCGTGGCGGAGGAGAAGAAGGCGAAGCCCGAGATCAGGGTGCTCGACTTCGAGGTCGGCGACTCGGTCACCGTGACCGACGGCGCGTTCGCCTCGCTGCCGGCCTCCATCTCGGAAATCAATGCCGACCAGCAGAAGTTGAAGGTGCTGGTGTCCATCTTCGGCCGGGAGACCCCGGTCGAGCTGAACTTCAACCAGGTCGCCAAGATCTGACCTGGTTCGTCGTGGGAGGGGCTCTCCAGCCCCGCCATCTACCACAGGAGTAAAAGAAAATGCAGCGCAGCAAGGCTTACCGCAAGGCCGCCGAGTCGATCAACCTCGACTCGCTCTACGCGCCCGCCGAGGCCGTTTCCCTGGCCAAGGACAGCAGCACCGCCAAGTTCGACGCCACGGTCGAGGTCGCGATGCGCCTCGGTGTCGACCCGCGTAAGGCTGACCAGATGGTCCGTGGCGTCGTCAACCTGCCGCACGGCACGGGCAAGACCGCCCGCGTCATCGTCTTCGCCCAGGGCGCCAAGGCCGAAGAGGCCGTCGCCGCCGGTGCGGACGAGGTCGGCACGGACGAGCTCGTGGCCCGCATCCAGGGTGGCTGGCTCGACTTCGACGCCGCGATCGCCACCCCGGACCAGATGGCCAAGATCGGCCGGATCGCCCGGATCCTCGGCCCCCGTGGCCTCATGCCCAACCCGAAGACCGGCACGGTCACCGTGGACGTCACCAAGGCCGTGTCCGACATCAAGGGCGGCAAGATCACGTTCCGGGTGGACAAGCACTCCAACCTGCACCTGATCATCGGCAAGGCGTCGTTCTCGGCCGAGCAGCTCCTCGAGAACTACGGCGCGGTGCTCGACGAGGTCCTGCGGGCCAAGCCGTCGGCCGCCAAGGGCACCTACCTCAAGAAGGTCACCGTCAGCACCACGATGGGCCCCGGCGTGCCGGTCGACCCGAAGGTCGTCAAGAACCTGCGCGACAACGCTGACGCCTGATCGCACCGTTTGTCATGAAAGCCCCCGGGGACATCCCCGGGGGCTTTTTTTGTGCAAGGCTGCCCGCGTGCGATTCGACCAGACCTGGTTCCGCTACGCGCGCCGCGCCGGCTGGGCGCTCACGGAAGTGAACGCCACGGTCGACCCTGGCGCCACGGTGGTCGTGCTGGGCCGCAACGGTGCGGGTAAGTCCACCCTTCTCCAGCTGGCCGCCGGCGTCCTGGAGCCGGTCCGTGGCGCGGTCCTGGACCGCCCGCCGGTCGTGGGCTGGGTCCCCGAGCGCTTCCCCGCCGACCAGCCGTTCACGACCGAGCAGTACCTGACCGCTATGGCAGCCCTGCGGGGTCTGCGCGGGTCGCGGAGCCGGTCCGAGATCGATCAGTGGGTCGAGCGGCTCGGCCTCGGTGAGCACCGCCACCTCCGGCTCGGCGCGCTCTCCAAGGGCACGGCACAGAAGGTCGGCCTCGCCCAGGCCCTCCTGGTCCCGCCGGGTCTGCTGGTCCTGGACGAGCCGTGGGAGGGCCTGGACTCCGCTGCCCGCACCCTGGTCCCGCAGATCGTCGCCGAGGTTACCCGCGCCGGGGGAGCGGTCCTGATCAGCGATCACCGCGGCGAGATCGCGTCGCTGCCGGGTGCGATCCGCTGGAGCGTGCAGAACGGCACGGTGGTCACGGGTGTCCCCGCCCCGGAGCCCGCCCCCGAGGACGTCATTCTCGAGCTTGCCGTCGCGCGAGCGGAGGCGGACCAGGTGATGGCCCGGCTGAGTGCCGAGGGTCACCGCATTCTCCGGGTACGCGAGGAGCGCGCATGACGATCGCGCTGGCTCGGATGCGCCTCGTGGCCCTCGTCCGCGGTGGCCGGATCCTCGCACCCCTGATCGCCGGGCTCGTCGTGCTCGGCATCATCCACGGCGGCGGCCAGTCGCCGGCTGCCTCCGCCTACGGATATTCGGCGGCCATGCTGTTCCCGGTCTTCGCCTGGCTCACCAAGGTGGTCCTGGACGCCGAGCCGGACGTTCAGCGCCGCCTTGCCCGCGTCGCCGTGGGCGCGGCCCGGGAGTCCGCCGCGGGCGCTCTCGCCGCCGTTGCGGCCGGGCTGGCGTTCACCGTCGTGGCGATCGCCGTTCCGCTGGTGATGGGCGCGATCGGTCCACCGAAGCCGGGGGAGACCTCGATCGTCGCCGGTGTCGGTCTCGGGGTGCTCGCTCATGTGCTGGCTCTGGGGGCGGGGGTGGCGCTCGGGTCGGTTGCTTGCCGGGCCGTTACGCGTACGGTCCGCAATGGGGTCGTGGTGCTCGTCACGGGGTCGGTGCTCGTGGTCGTTCTAGGGCTGCGCGGCTCGATCGCGCCCTGGTCGGTGCCGCCGGTGATGGCTGTCTCCCGCGCGCTCGCCGAGGTGCCCGTGCCCGGCGCAGGGGCCTTCCTGCTGATCGTCGGCTGGGCGGTCGTGTGGTGCGGTGCCGTTCTCGCCGGATACGTCGCGGTCCGGCGCCGGCGCTCGTGAGCCGATTTGGATCCGGGCGCTTCTCCGCGTAACCTCTGAGGCAGAGTTCCACCCATAGACCGCTGGTATCCGATTCGTCGTCGAAAGACGGCAGGTTCGGACGAAGGTCCCGCGACATGCGGGCGGCCCGCGCAGGGGAGAACGGTTCGTGATCATGAAGGCGCCTCTGGTGCCCATGTCCCGCCCCGTGCGCCCTGCGCCGGGGCGTTTCTCATGTTCGGGCCCGCTTACCCACCAGCGGATCTTCGAGCATTGAGAGGAGGGACATGGCGGACAAGCCGGTCCGGGCCGATAAGGCCTCTGCCGTTGCCGAGCTCACGGAGCAGTTCCGTAACTCGTCAGCCACCCTGTTGACCGAGTACCGCGGTCTCACGGTTGCCGAGATCAGTGAACTGCGTCGCACTCTCGGCCGCGAGACCAAGTACTCCGTGTCGAAGAACACGCTCGCGAAGCGTGCTGCCACCGACGCGGGCATCGAGGGTCTCGACGCGCTCTTCGCCGGTCCTACCGCGCTCGCCTTCGTCAGCGGCGACCCGGTCGAGGCGGCCAAGGGCCTTCGTGCCTTCGCCAAGGCCAACCCCGCGCTGGTGATCAAGGGCGGCGTCTTCGAGGGCAAGGCCATCTCGGCCGCCGAGGTTGGCAAGATCGCCGACCTCGAGTCCCGTGAGGTGCTGCTGGCCAAGCTGGCCGGCGCCATGAAGGGCAACCTGACCAAGGCAGCGGCGACCTTCCAGGCCCCGCTCGCCCAGGTCGCACGCCTGGCGGCTGCACTGCAGGACAAGCGCGCGCAGGACGGTTCCGCCGAGGCCTGATTCGGCCCGCGCGGAGTGACTTAACACCCACAGAACCAACGAAAGGTTGCCAGACATGGCGAAGCTCAGCACCGACGAGCTGCTCGACGCGTTCAAGGAAATGACCCTCATCGAGCTCTCCGAGTTCGTGAAGCAGTTCGAAGAGGTCTTCGAGGTCACCGCCGCCGCCCCCGTCGCGGTTGCCGGCCCCGCCGCCGCCGTTGCCGAGGCCGAGCCGGAGAAGGACTCCTTCGACGTCGTCCTCGAGGCTGACGGTGGCAAGAAGATCCAGGTCATCAAGGTCGTGCGTGAGCTGACCGGCCTGGGCCTCAAGGAGGCCAAGGACGCCGTTGAGGCCGCCCCCAAGGCGATCCTCGAGGGTGTCGACAAGGAGAAGGCCGAGGCCGCCAAGGCCAAGCTCGAGGGCGAGGGCGCCAAGGTCACCCTCAAGTGACCTGAGGCTCCACCGCACCACCTCGCACGAGCGGGGACCCCTCACCGGGTCTCCGCTCGTTCGCGCATCCGGATAGAAGCGCAGGTCAGGAGCTGTTTCCTCGGCGGTCGGATGGACGACTGACGAAAACGGCCAATCATCTTTTATGCTGATTCTCAGGCGCAGTGCGGCGTCTGCGGGACGACGGCACATGTTCGACCCGCGGCACAACCCTTGACTGTGTGTCCGCTGACAGGCACGCTGACATCAGCAAGTTTCCGCGCTTGCGACAGCCGTCCTGAGGCAGCCGAGATTTTGTCGGCTCCTGCGGACCGGCACCGGAGGGCAGCACGCCGCGTTGAGCGGTCCCGCTGAGGCACTGACCGGGGAGCACCGATAAAGGTGCAGGTCAGAGGCGTTCGGGACGTGTTCCGCAGGCACCCTCAGGTGTGGGCTGGACAGCGGTTAGCCGAGCGGCTACACTGCTAGTTTGCGCTGCCTTCTGCCTTGAGCCCTGCAGGGACATCCATCAGGATGATTTCCTGGGGGTCCATTGGAGTGCCCAGGGCAGTAGACAGCGCAGCAGTTGCATCAGCAGCTCAGCCGCATCAGCAGCACCGGTCCTCGGAAGGACGCATCTTGGCAGCTTCCCGCCCTGCGAAGACCAGCCGTACGTCGAGCGCTTACGCTCCCCGCCGTATCTCGTTCGGCCGGATCCAAGAGCAGCTTGAGGTCCCCAACCTCCTTGCCCTCCAGACGGACTCGTTCGACTGGTTGGTGGGTAACGAGGCTTGGCAGACCCGCACGACGGACGATCCGCACGCCCACTCGGGCCTCGCAGAGATCCTTGAGGAGATCAGTCCCATTGAGGACTTCTCCGGCACCATGTCACTGTCCTTCTCCGCTCCGCGCTTCGACGAGGTCAAGGCCTCGATCGAGGAGTGCAAGGAGAAGGACCTGACCTACTGCGCACCGCTGTTCGTGACCGCGGAGTTCACCAACAACACCACTGGCGAGATCAAGAGCCAGACCGTGTTCATGGGTGACTTCCCGATGATGACCCCCAAGGGGACGTTCGTCATCAACGGCACCGAGCGCGTCGTGGTGAGTCAGCTCGTCCGTTCGCCGGGCGTGTACTTCACCAAGGAGCCGGACAAGACCTCCGACCGTGACCTTTCCAGCGTCAAGGTCATTCCGAGCCGGGGCGCCTGGCTCGAGTTCGACATCGACAAGCGCGACACCGTCGGTGTCCGCATCGACCGCAAGCGCCGGCAGGCAGTCACCGTCCTGCTCAAGGCGATCGGCTGGTCCGCGGACCAGATCCGGGAGCGGTTCGGCTGGTCCGAGCTGCTCATGACGACGCTCGAGAAGGACCACATCGGCGGGCAGGACGAGGCCCTGCTCGACATCTACCGCAAGCTCCGTCCCGGCGAGCCCCCGACCCGGGAGAACGCGCAGACCCTGCTCGACAACCTCTTCTTCAACCCGAAGAGGTACGACGTCGCCAAGGTCGGCCGTTACAAGTTCAACAAGAAGCTGGACATCGACGTACCGATCGTCCGCGGCACGCTCACCGAAGAAGACATCGTCAAGACCGTGGACTACCTCTGCCGGCTGCACGCCGGTGAGGAAGGCTACGAGGCCGACGACATCGACCACTTCGGCAACCGTCGCCTGCGTACCGTCGGCGAGCTGATCCAGAACCAGGTTCGCGTCGGCCTCTCCCGCATGGAGCGGGTTGTCCGCGAGCGCATGACGACGCAGGACGTCGAGGCGATCACGCCGCAGACCCTGATCAACATCCGCCCCGTGGTGGCTGCGATCAAGGAGTTCTTCGGCACGTCGCAGCTGTCGCAGTTCATGGACCAGACCAACCCGCTGGCGGGCCTGACCCACCGGCGCCGGCTGAGCGCGCTCGGCCCGGGTGGTCTGTCCCGTGAGCGGGCCGGCTTCGAGGTCCGTGACGTGCACCCGTCCCACTATGGCCGGATGTGCCCGATCGAGACGCCGGAAGGCCCGAACATCGGCCTGATCGGTGCTCTCTCGACGTTCGCGCGGGTCAACCCGTTCGGTTTCGTCGAGACCCCGTACCGCAAGGTGGACAACGGCGTGGTCACCGACCAGGTCGACTACCTCACCGCGGACGAGGAAGACCGGTACATCAAGGCGCAGGCGAACGCCACGCTCGCCGCGGACAACACGTTCGCACAGGATCGCGTCCTGGTCCGCCGTAAGGGCGGTGAGGTCGACTACGTGCCCGGCACGGACGTCGACTACATGGACGTCTCGCCGCGGCAGATGACCTCGGTCGCGACGGCGATGATCCCGTTCCTCGAGCACGACGACGCCAACCGCGCCCTCATGGGTGCGAACATGCAGCGTCAGGCGGTGCCGCTGGTCAAGGCCGAGGCGCCGCTGGTCGGCACCGGCATGGAATACCGTGCCGCGGTCGACGCCGGCGACGTGGTCGTGGCCGAGGTCGGCGGTGTGGTCGAGGACCTCTGCGCCGACTACGTGACGGTCCACCAGGACGACGGCCACCGCCGTACGTACCTGCTGCACAAGTTCCGTCGCAGCAACGCCGGCTCCTGTGTCAACCAGAAGCCCGTCGTCTTCGAAGGCGACCGGGTCGAGGCAGGCCAGGTCGTAGCCGACGGTCCGTGCACCGACGAGGGGGAGATGGCCCTCGGCCGCAACCTGCTCGTCGCGTTCATGTGCTGGGAAGGCCACAACTACGAGGACGCGATCATTCTGTCGCAGCGCCTCGTGCAGCAGGACGTGCTCACCTCGATCCACATCGAGGAGCACGAGGTCGACGCGCGCGACACCAAGCTCGGCCCGGAAGAGATCACCCGCGACATCCCCAACGTCAGCGAGGAAATGCTCGCTGACCTGGACGAGCGCGGCATCATCCGGATCGGTGCCGAGGTTGTGCCCGGCGACATCCTGGTCGGCAAGGTCACGCCCAAGGGCGAGACCGAGCTCACCCCCGAGGAGCGCCTGCTCCGCGCGATCTTCGGTGAGAAGGCGCGTGAGGTCCGGGACACCTCGCTGAAGGTTCCGCACGGCGAGACCGGCACGGTCATCGGCGTCCGGACCTTCTCCCGCGAGGACGGCGACGAGCTGCCCCCGGGCGTGAACGAGCTCGTTCGCGTCTACGTGGCACAGAAGCGCAAGATCCAGGACGGCGACAAGCTCGCCGGCCGGCACGGCAACAAGGGTGTCATCTCGAAGATCCTGCCGATCGAGGACATGCCGTTCCTTGAGGACGGCACCCCGGTCGACATCGTGCTGAACCCGCTGGGTGTGCCCTCGCGTATGAACATCGGCCAGGTTCTGGAGACCCACCTCGGGTGGATCGCCAAGACCGGCTGGGAGGTCGAGGGCGACGACTCCGAGTGGAAGCGTCAGCTGCGGGCCATCGAGGCGCACGAGTCCCCCAAGGACTCGAACGTCGCGACCCCGGTCTTCGACGGCGCGCAGGAAGAGGAGATCAAGGGTCTCCTCGAGTCGACTCTCGTCAACCGTGACGGGAAGCGGCTGGTCAACGGTGACGGCAAGGCGCAGCTCTTCGACGGTCGTTCCGGCGAGCCGCTGCCCGACCCGATCTCCGTCGGCTACGTCTACATCCTGAAGCTGAACCACCTGGTCGACGACAAGATCCACGCTCGTTCGACCGGCCCCTACTCCATGATCACGCAGCAGCCGCTGGGTGGTAAGGCGCAGTTCGGTGGCCAGCGGTTCGGCGAGATGGAGTGCTGGGCGATGCAGGCCTACGGTGCGGCTTACGCACTGCAGGAGCTGCTGACCATCAAGTCCGACGACGTTCTCGGCCGCGTGAAGGTCTACGAGGCAATCGTCAAGGGCGAGAACATCCCGGAGCCGGGCATCCCCGAGTCCTTCAAGGTGCTGCTCAAGGAGCTGCAGTCGCTGTGCCTGAACGTTGAGGTGCTTTCCAGCGACGGCGTGGCCCTGGAGATGCGCGAGACGGACGACGAGGTCTTCCGGGCCGCGGAGGAACTCGGCATCGACCTGTCGCGGCGCCCGAACGAGGGCGTCAGCAGCGTCGAAGAGATCTGACGGAGAGCGTCCCCGGTGAGCTTCGACTCGCCGGGGACGCCCCCCGCCGGCCTGGAATTCATCCGAGCAAGGAAACACGAGGGATAGACCAAGTGCTGGACGTCAACTTCTTCGACGAGTTGCGCATCGGCCTGGCCACCGCTGACGACATCCGCCAGTGGTCGCACGGCGAGGTCAAGAAGCCCGAGACGATCAACTACCGCACCCTGAAGCCTGAGAAGGACGGACTCTTCTGCGAGAAGATCTTCGGCCCTCAGCGCGACTGGGAGTGCTACTGCGGAAAATACAAGCGGGTCCGGTTCAAGGGCATCATCTGTGAGCGCTGCGGCGTCGAGGTGACCCGGTCCAAGGTCCGTCGTGAGCGCATGGGCCACATCGAGCTCGCCGCGTCGGTCACGCACATCTGGTACTTCAAGGGTGTGCCGAGCCGCCTGGGCTACCTGCTCGACCTGGCGCCCAAGGATCTCGAGAAGATCATTTACTTCGCCTCGTACGTGATCACGAGCGTTGACGCCGAGGCGCGTCACCGCGACATGTCCACCATCGAGAACGAGATCTTCGCCGAGAAGCGCCAGTCCGAGAACAGCCGCGACTCGGAGATCGAGAAGCGCGCCGCCAAGCTGGAGCAGGACCTGGCCGAGCTCGAGGCCGAGGGTGCCAAGGCTGACGTGCGCCGCAAGGTCAAGGAAGCTGGCGAGCGCGAGATGCGCCAGATCCGTGACAAGGCGCAGCGCGAGATCGACCGCCTCGACGAGGTGCTCGACACCTTCCGCAAGCTCGACTCGAAGCAGCTGGTCACCGACGAGCTGCTCTACCGCGAGCTGCGGGACCGCTTCGGTGAGTACTTCACCGGTGGCATGGGTGCCGAGGCCATCAAGGCGCTGCTCCAGAACATGGACCTGGTCGCCGAGGCCGAGAACCTGCGCGAGATCATCCGCACGGGCAAGGGCCAGCGCAAGATCCGCGCGCTCAAGCGCCTGAAGGTTGTCGCGGCGTTCCTGAACACGCGCAACTCGCCCCTGGGCATGGTCCTGGACTGCGTCCCGGTCATCCCGCCGGACCTGCGCCCGATGGTGCAGCTCGACGGTGGCCGGTTCGCGACGAGCGACCTGAACGACCTGTACCGCCGGGTCATCAACCGCAACAACCGCCTCAAGCGCCTGATCGACCTGGGCGCCCCTGAGATCATCGTGAACAACGAGAAGCGGATGCTGCAGGAGGCCGTCGACGCACTGTTCGACAACGGCCGCCGTGGCCGGCCGGTCACCGGCCCGGGTAACCGCCCGCTCAAGTCGCTGTCCGACATGCTCAAGGGCAAGCAGGGCCGGTTCCGTCAGAACCTGCTCGGCAAGCGCGTCGACTACTCCGGCCGTTCGGTCATCGTCGTCGGCCCGCGGCTCAAGCTGCACCAGTGCGGTCTGCCCAAGCAGATGGCGCTGGAGCTCTTCAAGCCGTTCGTGATGAAGCGCCTGGTGGACCTGAACCACGCGCAGAACATCAAGTCGGCCAAGCGGATGGTCGAGCGTCAGCGCCCCGTCGTGTGGGACGTCCTCGAAGAGGTCATCAGCGAGCACCCCGTGCTGCTGAACCGCGCGCCGACCCTGCACCGTCTCGGCATCCAGGCCTTCGAACCGCAGCTGGTCGAGGGCAAGGCGATCCAGATCCACCCGCTCGTCTGTACGGCGTTCAACGCCGACTTCGACGGTGACCAGATGGCGGTCCACGTGCCGCTGTCCGCCGAGGCCCAGGCCGAGGCGCGGATCCTGATGCTCTCGTCGAACAACATCCTCAAGCCGGCCGACGGCAAGCCGGTCACCATGCCCACCCAGGACATGGTCATCGGCCTCTACTACCTGACGCACCTCACCAAGGGTGCGAAGGGTGAGGGCCGGGTCTTCAGCTCGGACGCCGAGGCTCGGATGGCGTTCGACAACGGCGAGCTGCACCTGCAGGCCAAGGTGAAGATCCGCCTGCAGGAGATCATCGGTGTCGACAACGGCGCCAAGGACGCGAAGTGGGAGCAGCCGGAGGACTGGACCTCGGGCGAGAAGCTGCTCGTCGAGACCACCCTGGGACGGGTGATCTTCAACGAGACGCTGCCCCCGGGCTACCGCTACGTGAACTACGAGATCCGCAAGGGTCAGCTCTCCGCGATCGTCAACGACCTCGCCGAGCGTTTCCCGAAGGTCGCCCTCGCGGCGACCCTGGACGCGCTCAAGGAGGCCGGTTTCCACTGGGCCACCTGGTCCGGTGTGACGATCGGTATGGGCGACGTCATCGGCCCCCCGCGCAAGCCTGAGATCATCGCGCGGTACCAGGCCGAGGCCGACCGGATCGACAAGCAGTACCAGCGTGGCCTGATGACCGCCGAGGAACGTCGCGGCGAGCTCATCGACATCTGGACCAACGCGACGAAGGACATCTCGAAGGAGATGGAGATCGCGCTGCCGCAGGAGAACCCGCTCTGGGTCATGATCAACTCCGGCGCTCGCGGTAACCTCCTCCAGCTCCGTCAGATTGCCGCGATCCGTGGTCTGGTGGCCAACCCCAAGGGCGAGATCATCCCGCGCCCGATCACCTCGTCCTACCGCGAGGGCCTGACCGTCCTGGAGTACTTCATCTCCACGCACGGTGCCCGTAAGGGTCTGGCCGACACCGCGCTGCGTACCGCCGACTCGGGTTACCTGACCCGTCGTCTGGTGGACGTCTCGCAGGACGTGATCATCCGCGAGGAGGACTGCGGCACCGACCGCGCGATCCCGATGCAGGTCGCCGATCGCGAGCCGGACGGCACGCTCCTGGTGCACGTGCACGCCGAGACCGGGGTGCACGCCCGCACGCTGGCCGACGACATCGACGACGCCCAGGGCAACCGGGTGGTGTCGCGGGGCGACGACCTCAACTCGATCATGGTGGACGCGCTCGTCGCGGCCGGCGTCGAGACGGTCCGGGTGCGCAGCGTCCTGACCTGTGAGTCGAAGCTCGGCGTCTGCGCGGCCTGCTACGGCCGTTCGCTGCCGACCGGCAAGTCGGTCGACATCGGCGAGGCCGTCGGCATCATCGCCGCCCAGTCCATCGGTGAGCCGGGAACGCAGCTGACGATGCGTACCTTCCACACCGGTGGTGTCGCGGGTGAGGACATCACCCAGGGTCTGCCCCGTGTGCAGGAGATCTTCGAGGCCCGCGTGCCGAAGGGTAAGGCGCCCATCGCCGACACCCCCGGTCGCGTGCGCATCGAGGACGGCGAGCGTTCGCGGAAGATCGTCGTGATCCCGGACGACGGCAGCGAGGAGATCGTGTACGACAAGATCTCCAAGCGCGTCAAGCTGCGCATCCCCGACGGCGGGCACGTGGCCGTCGGCGAGAAGCTGACCGAGGGCACGATCGACCCCCACGAGCTCCTGCGCATCATGGGCCCGCGCGCGGTTCAGGTTCACCTGACCGCCGAGGTCCAGCAGGTCTACCGCTCGCAGGGTGTGCTGATCCACGACAAGCACATCGAGATCATCATCCGCCAGATGCTCAAGCGGGTGACGGTGATCGACTCGGGTGCCGCGGAGTTCCTCCCCGGCGTGCTGGTCGACCGGGCGCTCTTCGAGTCGGAGAACCGCCGGATCGTCGGCGAGGGTGGCGAGCCCGCCGCCGGTCGTCCGGTGCTCATGGGTATCACCAAGGCCTCGCTGGCGACCGACTCCTGGCTCTCGGCGGCCTCCTTCCAGGAGACCACCCGGGTGCTCACCGACGCTGCGATCAACTCGCGCAGCGACTCGCTGGTGGGCCTCAAGGAGAACGTCATCATCGGCAAGCTCATCCCGGCCGGTACGGGCATCAGCAAGTACCGCAACATCCGGGTCGAGCCGACCGAGGAGGCGAAGGCCAAGGTGTACTCGATGACCGGGTACCCCGAGACCGACTACGGCTTCGGGCCGGCCAGCGGACAGGCTGTTCCGCTGGACGACTTCGACTTCGGGTCGTACCGCTGATCTCCTGCTGTTGATCTGAGTTGTCACGCCCAGGGCGTCCGCGCATCGCGCGGGCGCCCTTCGGCATTCCTGGCGCTCCGCGTGACTCCTAGAATGGAGCGGTGACGCTCCCTGTCTCCGCCGCACCCACCCGCCATCCGATGGACCCGGAGCCGGTGCCCGCCACCAAGGCGCGGGCCGTCTTCGCCCTCGGGCTGGTGGCACTGCTCACCGGCCCGTTCATCGGGGGCGTGATCCCGGCCACGATTGCCCTGATGCTTGCCCGGCAGGTCTCCCGCGAGCATTACGCGTCGGGCGGCTATCTGCTCGGGGCCAGGTGGGTGCGCCGCGGCCGCGCGCTGGCCTGGGCCGGCATAGTCCTGGCGCTGACCGCATTGGTGGTCGCCGTCATCGCCGGTCTGCTGCATTTCGCCGGGAGTTCGGGCGGCCAGGACTTCGCCCCCGGCACCGACTGAGCCCGTCCGGCGTCCCTCGGGCTGCGCTGTGCCACGTTCGGGTGACATGCTCGTCATGCACGTATGGGAACGCGGTCGAGAGGGACAGCTGGTGACGCAACAGCCAGGTTCATGGCCCGGGCAGCCGGGACAGCCGGCGGTGATGGCGCCCAAGGCGGGAGAGGCGTGGACCCCGGAGCGGGTCGAGCCCGTGCCCGGCACCGAGTTCGGCCTGGTGCAGCTCAGGGTGCCGCCGATCACCTCCGGGCTCGCCGTCGGCGCGCTCGCGGCGGGGATCGCAGCGATCCTGGTCTCCACCCTGGTGCTCTGCTTCGGCCTGGCCGGGTCGTCGCAGGGATGGGGTGCCCTGGTGGCCGGTGCATTCGCTCTGCTCAGTGCCATAGCCGGTGGGGGAGCGATCACGGTGGGTCTGGCGGCACGGCGTCAGATCAACCGCTCAGGTCAATCCGGCCGGGTGCGCTTCACAGGCGGCGGTGTGGCGCTCGCGGGCATCTGGTGCGGTGGTGCGGGAGCGGGAATTGCGGTCTTGACTCTGCTGTTGGTAGTGGTGTTGCAGTCGTCCTGAGGCCGCCCTGTCGAGGTCATCATGGGGCCGGCTGCGTGAAACCCGGCACCGCGGCGTTGTCGTCCTGGAAGACCCGGTACACTTGCTAAGCGGAGATGTCCATCGTCAAGCTGGTTGGTCTGAGCTGCTCATGTTCGAGCCTCTCGTTTTGACCTGCGTGCTAATGGTGGGTACTCTTTCCCCTTGCGCCCGGGCTCGCCCGGGCAACTCGTGCGTGCGCCCGAGTCTGTAGAACGACGGGGCGATGAGCACGACGGGCTGAGCCCGACAATGACAGAACTCGTTACGCGCAACCGCGTGTGGCGGGACCGTGAGCCGGACGACACGCCCGACCGCGGGTGCGGGCCGACCCCCAGGGTCGGTGCGCACACCAGGCAAAACGAAGACGTTGCGGCCGCTGAAGGGCGGCCGAAGGGAGCGGAGAAACCCGGTGCCCACGATCCAGCAGCTGGTCCGAAAGGGCCGACAGGCGAAGACGAGTAAGACCAAGACGCCGGCGCTGAAGGGAAGTCCTCAGCGGCGCGGCGTGTGCACGCGCGTGTACACCACCACCCCCAAGAAGCCGAACTCTGCGCTGCGCAAGGTCGCTCGTGTGAAGCTCAGCAGCCAGATCGAGGTGACGGCGTACATCCCGGGCGTCGGCCACAACCTGCAGGAGCACTCGATCGTGCTCGTGCGTGGCGGTCGAGTGAAGGACCTCCCGGGCGTCCGCTACAAGATCGTCCGTGGTTCGCTGGACACCCAGGGTGTCCGCAACCGCAAGCAGGCCCGCAGCCGTTACGGCGCGAAGAAGGAGAAGAGCTGATATGCCTCGTAAAGGCCCCGCTCCGCGCCACCCGTTGGTTGCGGACCCGGTTTACAACTCCCCGCTTGTCACCCAGCTGGTGAACAAGATCCTGGTTGGCGGTAAGCGTCAGCTCGCCGAGCGCATCGTCTACGGTGCCCTCGAAGGTGCCCGGGAGAAGAGCGGCACCGACCCCGTGGTGACGCTCAAGCGCGCCATGGACAACGTCAAGCCGACCCTCGAGGTCCGCAGCCGCCGCGTCGGTGGCGCGACCTACCAGGTGCCGGTCGAGGTGCGCACCCCGCGCCAGACCACCCTGGGCCTGCGCTGGTTGGTGCAGTACTCCAAGGCCCGTCGCGAGAAGACCATGATCGAGCGGCTGCAGAACGAGCTGCTCGACGCGAGCAACGGTCTCGGCGCCGCTGTCAAGCGTCGCGAGGACACCCACAAGATGGCGGAGTCCAACAAGGCCTTCGCGCACTACCGCTGGTAGGACCCTGTTACCGGTCCGGCAACCGCCGGGCCGGGACACCGGTCGATCCGGCTCCCCGCGGCATCCCGCGGGAACAAAGTCGATACGACGACGAAGAGTAGGGATTGCAGTGGCTGCCGCAGACGCGCTCGCCAAGGTACGCAACATCGGCATCATGGCGCACATCGACGCTGGTAAGACCACGACGACCGAGCGCATCCTGTTCTACACCGGCATCACGTACAAGATCGGTGAAGTCCACGAGGGCGCGGCCGTCATGGACTGGATGGAACAGGAACAGGAACGCGGCATCACGATCACCTCCGCCGCCACGAAGTGCGAGTGGAAGGGCTACACGATTCAGATCATCGACACGCCCGGCCACGTCGACTTCACGGTCGAGGTCGAGCGGTCGCTGCGTGTGCTCGACGGCGCCGTCGCGGTGTACGACGGTGTTGCCGGCGTGGAGCCGCAGACCGAGAACGTCTGGCGCCAGGCGGACAAGTACCACGTCCCGCGTATGTGTTTCGTCAACAAGCTCGACCGCACCGGTGCGGACTTCTTCCGCTGCGTGCAGATGATGATCGACCGGCTCAACGCCACCCCCCTGGTGCTGCAGATCCCGATCGGCCTCGAGGGCGACCACATCGGTGTCGTCGACCTGATCGGTATGCGCGCGCTGACCTGGCGTGGCGAGACCGCCAAGGGTGACGACTACGCGATCGAGGAGATCCCCGCGGATCTGCTCGACTCGGCCACCGAGTGGCGCGAGAAGCTCATCGAGACGCTCGCTGACGTCGATGACGCCGTGATGGTGAAGTACCTCGACGGCGAGAGCCTGACCGAGGTGGAGATCAAGGACGCCATCCGGCGCGCCACGATCGCCAGCAAGGCCAACCCGGTGCTGTGCGGCTCGGCGTTCAAGAACAAGGGCGTTCAGCCCATGCTCGACGCCGTGGTCGACTTCCTCCCGTCGCCGCTGGACGTCCCGGCCATCGAGGGCACCGCGCCGGACGGCGAGACGCCGATGCTGCGTAAGCCCTCCAACAGCGAGCCCTTCTCCGGCCTGGCCTTCAAGATCCAGACGGACAAGCACCTCGGCAAGCTGACGTACGTCCGGGTCTACTCCGGCACGCTCGATTCCGGTTCCCAGGTGGTCAACTCCACCAAGGACCGCAAGGAGCGGATCGGCAAGATCTACCAGATGCACGCCAACAAGCGCGAAGAGCGTCCGACGGCGCAGGCCGGCGACATCATCGCCGTGCAGGGTCTCAAGCAGACCACCACCGGTGACACGCTGAGCGACCCGGCCAACCCGGTGATCCTCGAGTCGATGACGTTCCCGGAGCCGGTCATCCAGGTCGCCATCGAGCCGAAGACCAAGTCGGACCAGGAGAAGCTGGGCACCGCGATCCAGCGCCTGGCCGAAGAGGACCCGACCTTCCGCGTCTTCAACGACGAGGAGACCGGTCAGACGGTCATCGCCGGCATGGGCGAGCTCCACCTGGACATCCTGGTGGACCGCATGCGCCGCGAGTTCAACGTCGAGGCCAACATCGGTAAGCCCCAGGTGGCGTATCGCGAGACGATCCGCGGCACCGTGGAGAAGCTCACCTACGTCCACAAGAAGCAGACCGGTGGCTCCGGCCAGTACGCGAAGGTCGTCGTCACGGTCGAGCCCCTGCCGCTCGAGGCGGACGGCCCGACCTACGAGTTCGTCAATGCGGTCTCCGGTGGTCGCATCCCGAAGGAGTACATCCCTTCGGTCGACGCCGGTGCGCAGGACTCGCTGCAGTACGGCGTACTCGCGGGCTACCCGCTGGTCGGTGTCAAGCTGACACTGGTCGACGGTCAGTTCCACGAGGTCGACTCGTCGGAAATGGCGTTCAAGATCGCCGGCTCCATCGTGATGAAGGAAGCGGCCCGCAAGGCCGACCCCGTTCTTCTCGAGCCGATGATGGCCGTCGAGGTCACCACGCCCGAGGACAACATGGGCGATGTCATCGGCGACGTGAACTCCCGCCGTGGCATCATCCAGTCGATGGAAGAGCGCTCCGGCGCCCGCGTCATCAAGGCCCTGGTGCCGTTGTCGGAGATGTTCGGCTACGTCGGCGACCTCCGGTCGAAGACGCAGGGCCGGGCGAGTTACAGCATGCAGTTCGACTCCTACGCCGAAGTTCCTCAGAGCGTGGCGAAGGAGATCATCGCGAAGGCCACTGGCGCCTGATGCGTTGAGGCGCGTGCGGTCCGTCGAGGGCCGCACGCGCACGAGCAGTCGACAGAGTCCCCAGCGCCTTATCGGGCGTGCCGGGAGCGAAGAAAACCACAGTCCACAGGAGGACACCAGTGGCGAAGGCGAAGTTCGAGCGGACTAAGCCGCACGTCAACATCGGCACCATTGGTCACATCGACCACGGTAAGACGACGCTGACTGCGGCCATCACGAAGGTCCTGCACGACGAGTACCCGGACCTGAACCCCTACACCCCCTTCGACGAGATCGACAAGGCGCCGGAGGAGAAGGCCCGGGGTATCACGATCTCGATCGCGCACGTCGAGTACCAGACCGCGTCGCGTCACTACGCGCACGTGGACTGCCCCGGCCACGCGGACTACATCAAGAACATGATCACCGGTGCCGCGCAGATGGACGGCGCGATCCTGGTGGTCGCGGCGACCGACGGCCCGATGCCGCAGACCAAGGAGCACGTGCTCCTGGCCCGCCAGGTCGGCGTTCCGTACATCGTCGTGGCGCTGAACAAGAGCGACATGGTCGACGACGAGGAGCTCCTCGAGCTCGTCGAGCTCGAGGTTCGCGAGCTGCTCAGCACGTACGAGTTCCCGGGCGACGACCTGCCGGTCGTGCGCGTCTCGGCGCTGAAGGCGCTCGAGGGCGACGCCGAGTGGAGCGCCAAGCTCCTGGAGCTCATGAACGCGGTCGACACCGCGATCCCGCAGCCCGAGCGTGACGTCGAGAAGCCGTTCCTCATGCCCATCGAGGACGTCTTCACGATCACCGGTCGTGGAACGGTCGTCACCGGCCGGGCCGAGCGCGGCATCCTCAAGCCGAACGAGGAGGTCGAGATCGTGGGTATCCGCGAGAAGTCGACCAAGACCGTTTGCACCGGCATCGAGATGTTCCGCAAGCTGCTCGACGAGGCCCGCGCGGGTGAGAACGTCGGCCTCCTGCTGCGTGGTATCAAGCGCGAGGACGTCGAGCGCGGCATGGTCGTCGTGAAGCCGGGGTCCAGCACCCCGCACACGGAGTTCGAGGGCCAGGTCTACATCCTCTCGAAGGAAGAGGGCGGCCGGCACACCCCGTTCTTCCAGAACTACCGCCCGCAGTTCTACTTCCGCACCACGGACGTCACCGGCGTCGTCACGCTGCCCGAGGGCACCGAGATGGTCATGCCGGGCGACTCCACCAGCATGTCGGTCAAGCTGATCCAGCCGATCGCCATGGAGCAGGGCCTGAAGTTCGCGATCCGTGAGGGTGGCCGCACCGTCGGCGCCGGAACGGTCACGAAGATCAACGTCTGAGTTAACAGTGACCCCGATTAGCGTTGCCGCGTTCGATACGGCATACTAGTCAGGTTGCGTCCGCGCAGGGTGGTTGGCTGCCTTTGCTATTTGCAGCCGACCACCCTCGCCCGGTGTCCGGCGTGTGTGTGAAAGCCGCCGGCCGCCCCGATCCCGACGGATGGGGCTGCTCTTCCGGTTAGCTCTGGTGGAGTTGCACCACGGGCACAACCGCGCCAGTTCACTGGGGCGGAAGCCTGTTTGCAGAGTTTTCTGCCACTAGGCGCGACACGCCCGACCGCGGGGGTCGGACAACGCAGGATCAAGCGTCCTGCGGGCATGCGAAAGCCACCGCTTTCGCACGTAGCGGCATCGAGAGAAGGAAACAGAAGCCACCATGGCGGGACAGAAGATCCGCATCCGGCTCAAGGCCTATGACCACGAGGTCGTCGACTCCTCGGCACGCAAGATCGTCGAGACGGTCACGCGGACCGGTGCGTCGGTCGCAGGCCCGGTGCCGCTGCCCACGGAGATCAACCGTTTCTGCGTGATCCGTTCGCCGCACAAGTACAAGGACTCGCGCGAGCACTTCGAGATGCGCACGCACAAGCGGCTGATCGACATCATCGACCCGACTCCGAAGACGGTCGACTCGCTCATGCGCCTCGACCTGCCGGCTGGCGTCGACATCGAGATCAAGCTGTAGGGACCGGACAATGGACAGGCAAGTTAAGGGGATCCTGGGCGCCAAGCTCGGCATGACCCAGGTCTGGGACAACAACAAGGTTGTCCCGGTGACCGTGGTGCAGGCCGGCCCTTGTGTCGTGACCCAGGTCCGCACCCAGGAGGCCGACGGCTACACCGCGGTTCAGCTGGCCTTCGGCCAGATCGACCCGCGCAAGGTCAACAAGCCCGAGAGCGGTCACTACGCGAAGGCGGGTGTGTCGCCGCGGCGCCACCTCGTGGAGCTGCGCACCACCGACGCGAGCGAGTACGAGCTCGGCCAGGAAATCAACGTCGACACGTTCGCCGTAGGCGCGCCGATCGACGTCACCGGCAAGACCAAGGGCAAGGGCTACGCCGGTGTCATCAAGCGGCACGGCTTCCACGGTCTGAAGGCCAGCCACGGTGTCGAGCGTAAGCACCGTCACCCGGGCTCCATCGGCGCCTGCGCCACCCCCGGTCGCGTCTTCAAGGGCGTCCGGATGGCCGGCCGGATGGGTGGCAACCGCTTCACCGTGCAGAACCTCACGGTGCAGGCAGTCGACATCGAGAAGAACCTGCTGCTCGTCAAGGGTGCCATTCCTGGTCCCAAGGGCGCGCTGATCCTGGTCCGTACGGCGGCGAAGAAGGGCGGTGTCAAGAAGTGAGCTCCGTTGACGTGATCAACGCCGAGGGCACCAAGGCCGGCTCGGTCGACCTGCCCGGCGACATCTTCGACGTGCAGGCGAACATCCCGCTGATGCACCAGGTCGTCGTGGCGCAGCTGGCCGCGGCCCGTCAGGGTACGGCGAAGGCCAAGACCCGCGGCGAGGTCGCCGGTGGCGGCAAGAAGCCGTACAAGCAGAAGGGCACCGGCCGCGCCCGTCAGGGCTCGATCCGCGCTCCTCAGTTCACCGGTGGTGGCGTCGTGCACGGCCCCGTGCCGCGCGACTACTCCCAGCGGACCCCCAAGAAGATGAAGGCCGCTGCCCTGCGTGGCGCCCTCTCCGACCGGGCCCGCGATGGTCACATCCACGTGGTCGAGGGCTTCGTCACCGGCGAGAAGCCGTCCACGAAGGCTGCGATCGCGACGCTGCGCAAGGCGACCGAGTCCACCAAGGTGCTCGTGGTGCTGAGCAGCCTGGACGCGGTGAACTGGATCTCGCTCCGCAACGAGCCGTCGGTCCACCTCATCGAGTCCGGCCAGCTCAACACGTACGACGTGCTGGTGGCTGACGCGGTTGTCTTCACGAAGGACGCCCTGGACGAGTTCCTGGGCGTACCGGCCGAAGCTTCCGAGGAGGGGGACAAGTGAGCACGATCGCCGACCCGCGCGACATCATCGTCGCGCCCGTGGTCTCCGAGAAGAGCTACAGCGTTCTCGACCAGAACTGGTACACGTTCGAGGTCCACCCGGACGCCAACAAGACCGAGATCAAGATCGCGATCCAGCAGATCTTCGATGTCCGCGTGCTGACGGTGAACACGATCAACCGCCAGGGCAAGCGCAAGCGCACCAAGACCGGCTTCGGTCAGCGCAAGGCGATCAAGCGCGCACTGGTGAAGCTGGCTGACGGTGACCGTATCGAGGCCTTCGGCGGCCCGGTCAGCTAAGGGGTTTGTAGATCATGGCTATCCGTAAGTACAAGCCGACCACGCCGGGCCGTCGCGGCTCGAGCGTCGCCGACTTCGCTGAGATCACCCGGTCGACGCCGGAGAAGTCTCTGCTGGTGCCGCTGCCCAAAAAGGGTGGCCGCAACGTCCACGGCCGCATCACCACGCGGCACCAGGGCGGCGGTCACAAGCGTCAGTACCGGCTGATCGACTTCAAGCGCGCCGACAAAGACGGCGTGCCGGCCAAGGTCGCTCACATCGAGTACGACCCGAACCGCACCGCCCGCATCGCACTGCTCCACTACGCCGACGGCTCGAAGCGTTACATCGTCGCGCCGAAGGACCTGAAGCAGGGCGACCGCGTCGAAGCCGGCGTGGGCGCGGACATCAAGCCGGGGAACAACCTTCCCCTGCGCAACATCCCGGTCGGTACGACGATCCACAACGTGGAGCTTCGTCCCGGCGGTGGTGCCAAGCTGGCCCGTTCGGCCGGCGTCGGTATCCAGCTGCTCGGCCGTGAGGACGTCTACGCCACGCTGCGTATGCCGTCCGGCGAAATCCGTCGTGTCGACGTGCGCTGCCGCGCAACCGTCGGCGAGATCGGTAACGCCGACCAGTCGAACATCAACTGGGGTAAGGCCGGCCGCATGCGCTGGAAGGGCAAGCGCCCGTCCGTCCGTGGTGTCGCCATGAACCCTGTCGACCACCCGCACGGTGGTGGTGAGGGTAAGACCTCTGGTGGTCGCCACCCGGTCAACCCGGCTGGTAAGCCGGAGGGCCGTACCCGCCGCAAGGGCCAGGAGAGCGACCGCATGATCGTTCGCCGCCGCTACGCCACCCGCAAGCGCGGGTAACGGGAGTTTAAAAGATGCCTCGCAGCCTGAAGAAGGGCCCGTTCGTCGACGACCACCTCATCAAGAAGGTGGAAGTCCAGAACGAGAAGAATTCCAAGAACGTCATCAAGACCTGGTCGCGTCGCTCGACGATCATCCCCGACATGCTCGGGCACACGATCGCCGTGCACGACGGACGCAAGCACGTCCCGGTGTTCATCACCGAGGCCATGGTCGGTCACAAGCTCGGCGAGTTCGCTCTGACCCGTACGTTCAAGGGTCACGAGAAGGACGACCGCAAGAGCCGTCGTCGCTAGTCAGTCCACGGATCAGAAAGGGGTTACAGCGATGCCAGTCAAGAGCGATGTTCCGGCGCTTCCAGGCGCTCGGGCAGTTGCGCGCCACGTGCGCCTCTCGCCGACCAAGGCGCGCCGTGTGATCAACCTCGTCCGCGGTCTGCCCGCGAAGGAGGCTCTCACGGTCCTGCAGTTCGCGCCGCAGGCTGCGAGTGAGCAGGTCTACAAGGTGCTCGCCAGCGCGATTGCGAACGCCGAGAACAACGAGCGGCTCGACCCGGACGCGCTCCTGGTCGCCCAGGCGTTCGTTGACGAAGGTCCCACGCTGAAGCGGTTCCGGCCGCGGGCGCAGGGCCGGGCGTACCGGATCCGCAAGCGCACCTGCCACATCACCATCGCGGTGGAGGCCGTCCAGGTCGCCACGCCGGCTCGCAAGGCCGCCGCGAAGAAGGCCGCGCCGGCCAAGACGGCGGCTCCCGCCGCCGAGGCCACGCCGGTCGAGTCCCAGAGCACGGAAGGTGCCGAGTAATGGGTCAGAAAGTTCACCCCACCGGATTCCGGCTCGGCATCTCCACCGACTGGAAGAGCCGCTGGTTCGCGGACAAGCTCTACAAGGACTACGTCGGCGAGGATGTCAAAATCCGCCGGATGATGTCCAAGGGTCTTGAGCGCGCCGGCATCTCCAAGGTGGACATCGAGCGCACCCGGGACCGGGTCCGCGTCGACATCCACACCGCCCGGCCGGGCATTGTCATCGGTCGTAAGGGCGCGGAGGCCGACCGCATCCGCGGCGAGCTCGAGAAGCTCACCGGCAAGCAGGTCCAGCTCAACATCCTCGAGGTGAAGAGCCCGGAGTCGGACGCACAGCTCGTCGCGCAGGGCGTCGCCGAGCAGCTGTCCAGCCGGGTCAGCTTCCGCCGGGCGATGCGCAAGGCCATGCAGTCCGCGATGAAGAACCCCGCCTGCAAGGGCATCCGGGTTCAGGTCTCCGGCCGCCTCGGTGGCGCGGAGATGAGCCGCACGGAGTTCTACCGTGAGGGTCGCGTTCCGCTGCACACCCTGCGCGCCGACATCGACTACGGCTTCTTCGAGGCCCGTACGACGTTCGGCCGCATCGGCGTGAAGGTCTGGATCTTCAAGGGCGACGCCGTACCGGGTCGCGAGGTTGCCCCCGAGGCGCCCGCGCGTCCCCGCCGTGACCGCGGCGACCGTCCCGAGCGTCCCCGTCGTGGTCGTTCCGGTTCGTCCGGCACCACCGCGGGTGGCACCGAGGCCGGCCGCGCCGCACAGGCTCAGGCCGCCGCGGCGACCACCGAGCCGAACGAGACCGCTGCAGCTCCGGCCGCGGCGGAAACGCAGCAGGAGGGCTGACATATGCTGATGCCGCGTAAGCCCCCGAAGGGCTTCCGGAAGCCGCACCACCCGGACCGCCACGGCGCGTCCAAGGGCGGCAACCGCGTGGTCTTCGGTGAATTCGGTATCCAGGCCCTCGAGCCTGCGTACGTGACCAACCGCCAGATCGAGTCGGCTCGTATCGCCATGACGCGTCACATCAAGCGTGGCGGTAAGGTCTGGATCTCGATCTTCCCGGACCAGGCGCTGACCAAGAAGCCTGCCGAAACCCGCATGGGTTCCGGTAAGGGTTCACCGGAGTGGTGGGTGGCGAACGTCAAGCCGGGACGCATTCTCTTCGAGATGTCGTTCCCGAACGAGACGATCGCGCGCGAGGCGATGCGCCGCGCGATCCACAAGCTCCCGATGAAGTGCCGCATCGTGACACGCGAAGTGGGTGAAAGCTGATGGCAGCGGGCGTGAAGCCGGCCGAGCTGCGCGAACTCTCCGAAGAGGAGCTTGTTTCGCGGCTGCGGGAGGCGAAGGCGGAGCTGTTCAATCTTCGCGTACAGGGTGCGACGGGTCAGCTCGACAATCACCGTCGGCTCCAGGTTGTCCGCAAGGACATCGCGAAGATCTATACGATCATGCGTGAGCGTGAGCTGGGGCTCTCAGCCGCGCCGAGTGAGGTGACAGCATGAGTGAAACCGCCCCGCAGGGGACGAATGCAGCTGCGCCGCGGACCCAGCGCAAGACGCGCGAGGGCCTCGTGGTCAGCGACAAGATGGACAAGACCATCGTTGTCGAGGTCGAGGACCGTGTTAAGCACGCCCTCTACGGCAAGGTCATCCGTCGTACGCGCAAGCTCAAGGTGCACGACGAGCAGAACGCGTGCGGCACCGGCGACCGGGTTCTGCTGATGGAGACCCGTCCGCTGTCAGCCACCAAGCGGTGGCGTGTCGTGGAGATCCTCGAAAAGGCCAAGTGAGTCCGGTGGGCCGGCGCAAGCCGGCCCACCCGACCATCGTTCCGCCAAGCTTCGGCAAGCACTTTCCCGGAGAACTGGCAGACATAGGAGACAGACGTGATCCAGCAGGAGTCGCGACTGCGTGTCGCCGACAACACGGGTGCGAGGGAAATCCTCTGCATCCGCGTATTGGGCGGCTCCGGTCGCCGTTACGCGGGCATCGGCGACGTCATCGTGGCCACGGTCAAGGACGCCATTCCGGGTGCGGGTGTCAAGAAGGGTGAAGTCGTCAAGGCTGTCATCGTTCGCACCGCCAAGGAGCGGCGCCGTCCCGACGGCTCGTACATCCGCTTCGACGAGAACGCCGCCGTCATCATCAAGGACGGCGGGGACCCCCGCGGTACGCGCATCTTCGGCCCGGTCGGCCGCGAGCTGCGCGACAAGCGGTTCATGAAGATCATCAGCCTGGCGCCGGAGGTGCTCTGACCGTGAAGATCAAGAAGGGCGACACGGTCGTCGTCATCGCCGGCAAGGACAAGGGCGCGAAGGGTAAGGTCATTGCGGCCTTCCCCCGTCGCGACAAGGTCCTTGTCGAGGGCGTCAACCGCATCAAGAAGCACGAGCGTATCCAGACGTCGCAGCGTGGTTCCAAGACCGGCGGCATCGTCACGCAGGAAGCCGCGATCCACATCTCGAATGTGCAGATCGTGGACTCCGAGGGCAAGCCGACCCGGGTCGGCTACCGCATCGACGACAGCGGCCAGAAGGTCCGGATCGCGCGTACGACCGGTAAGGACCTGTGATGACTGCCGCTACCGAGACAAAGACCCTGCCCCGGCTGAAGCAGAAGTACCGCAGTGAGGTCATTTCTGCGCTTCAGGAGCAGTACAAGTACGGCAACCCCATGCAGATTCCCGGCCTGGTCAAGGTCGTCGTGAACATGGGTGTGGGCGAGGCTGCCCGCGACGCCAAGCTGATCGACGGCGCCGTGAAAGACCTCACCACGATCACCGGCCAGAAGCCGCTGGTCCGTCGTGCGACCAAGTCGATCGCGCAGTTCAAGCTGCGCGAGGGCATGCCGATCGGCGCGAAGGTCACCCTTCGCAACGACCGGATGTGGGAGTTCATGGACCGGCTGCTGTCGATCGCGCTGCCGCGTATCCGTGACTTCCGCGGCCTCGACGGGCGCAAGCTCGACGGGCACGGCAACTACACGTTCGGTCTGACCGAGCAGTCGGTGTTCCACGAGATCGACCAGGACCGGATCGATCGGACCCGGGGCATGGACATCACTGTGGTGACCACCGCCAAGACCGACGAGGAGGGCCGGCAGCTGCTCAAGCTCCTGGGCTTCCCGTTCAAGGAGAACTGAGCATGGCTAAGAAGGCCCTGATCATCAAGGCGGCCGCGAAGCCGAAGTTCGCTGTGCGGGCCTACACCCGGTGCCAGAAGTGCGGTCGCCCGCACTCGGTCTACCGCAAATTCGGCCTCTGCCGGGTCTGCCTCCGGGACATGGCTCACCGCGGCGAGCTCCCCGGCGTGTCCAAGGCCTCTTGGTAACCCCCCGTCCAACCGCCCCGCCACCGCCCTCGGGCGGACCAAAGGCTGGATCTTAAGAAATACCGCTTCGCCGTAGGCCCAGGCGCAAGTCAGGGAACCCCGGCGAGAAAGGTTGACGAATACCCATGACGATGACGGACCCGATCGCAGACATGCTCACGCGTCTGCGAAACGCCAATCAGGCGTATCACGACAAGGTCACGATGCCCTTCTCGAAGATCAAGGCGAACATCGCCGAGGTCCTCAAGGCAGAGGGCTACATCGCGTCCTGGACGGCCGAAGAGCCTGAGGAAGGCGAAGTCGGCAAGCGCCTGGTCGTTGAACTCAAGTACGGCCAGAGCCGCGAGCGCAGCCTCGCCGGGATCAAGCGCGTGTCCAAGCCCGGTCTCCGGGTGTACGCCAAGTCCGACGAGCTCCCCCGGGTGCTCGGCGGCCTGGGCGTCGCGATCATCTCGACGTCCCAGGGCCTCCTGACCGACCGGCAGGCCCGCAAGCGGAGCGTTGGCGGGGAAGTCCTCGCCTTCGTCTGGTAACGGAGACTTAGACATGTCGCGAATTGGACGTAAGTCGATCCCGGTCCCGACCGGCGTCGACGTCACGATTTCGGGCCAGACCGTCAAGGTCAAGGGCCCCAAGGGCGAGCTCTCGCACGTCGTAGCCGAACCGATCACGGTCGAGAAGGCTGACAACGGCGAGCTGCACGTCAACCGCCCCAACGATGAGCGCAAGGCCAAGGAGCTGCACGGCCTGTCGCGTACCCTCGTGGCGAACATGATCGTCGGAGTGACCGAGGGTTACAAGAAGACCCTCGAGATCAACGGCACCGGTTACCGCGTGACCGCCAAGGGCAAGGACCTCGAGTTCGCCCTGGGCTTCTCGCACCCGGTCAACGTGGTCGCGCCGGCCGGTATCAGCTTCTCGGTCGAGCGGCCGACGCAGTTCACGGTCACCGGTATCGACAAGCAGCTCGTCGGCGAGGTCGCCGCGAACATCCGGAAGATCCGCCCGCCGGAGCCCTACAAGGGCAAGGGCGTCAAGTACCAGGGCGAGGTCATCCGCCGCAAGGCTGGAAAGGCAGGTAAGAAGTGACCGCCACGCTGCTCAAGCGCCGCAATGGCGGCGGTGTCGCCTCCAAGCGCGCCGTCGGCAAGGCGCGTCGGCACTTCCGGGTTCGGAAGAACGTCCGCGGCACTGCCGAGCGTCCGCGCCTGGTCGTCACCCGGTCCTCGCGGAACATCACCGCGCAGATCGTCGACGACCTCAAGGGCCACACGCTGGCCTCTGCCTCCACGCTCGACGCCTCCCTGCGGGGCACCGAGGGTGACAAGAGCGCGCTGTCCGGCAAGGTCGGCGCTCTGCTCGCCGAGCGGGCCAAGGCTGCGGGCGTGTCCAAGGTCGTCTTCGACCGTGGCGGCAACAAGTACGCGGGCCGCATCGCCGCACTTGCGGACGCTGCTCGCGAAGCCGGACTCGAGTTCTAGGAGGGAATGACCAATGCCTGGTCAGCAGCGCCGAGGCGGCGGGTCCGGCGGTAACAACGAAGGTGGCCGCCGCGACAACCGCCGTGAGGGCGGTCGCGGTAACGCGCCCGTCGAGAAGACCCCGCATCTCGAGCGGGTCGTCGCGATCAACCGTGTCGCGAAGGTCGTCAAGGGTGGTCGTCGCTTCAGCTTCACCGCCCTCGTGATCGTCGGCGATGGCGACGGCACCGTCGGCATCGGCTACGGAAAGGCCAAGGAGGTGCCCGCGGCTATCGCCAAGGGCGTCGAGGAGGCCAAGAAGCACTTCTTCAAGGTGCCGCGGATCGGTGCGACCATTCCGCACCCGATCACGGGCGAGGCCGCCGCGGGCGTCGTGCTCCTCAAGCCGGCGTCGGCTGGTACCGGTGTTATCGCCGGTGGCCCCGTGCGCGCCGTGCTGGAGTGTGCCGGCATCCACGACATCCTCTCGAAGAGCCTCGGCTCCTCGAACCCGATCAACATCGTGCACGCGACCGTCGCGGCCCTCAAGGGCCTCGAGTCGCCGGAGCAGGTCGCGGCTCGCCGTGGTCTCCCCGTCGAGGACGTCGCGCCCGCTGCCATGCTGGCGGCGCGTGCGGAAGCGGCGGTGCACTGATGGCACGCTTGAAGGTCACCCAGCTTAGGTCCGGCATCGGCCGTAAGCAGAACCAGCGGGACTCCCTGCGGTCGCTCGGGCTGAAGCGGATCAACGATGTGGTGGTCAAGGAAGACCGCCCCGAGATTCGGGGCATGATCTTCGCCGTGAGCCACCTCGTCAGTGTCGAGGAGGTCGAATAATGGCGATCAAGGTTCACCACCTTCGCCCGGCGCCCGGTGCCAAGACCGCGAAGACCCGTGTGGGTCGCGGTGAAGGCTCCAAGGGAAAGACCGCTGGTCGAGGCACCAAGGGCACCAAGGCGCGTTACCAGGTTCCGGCCCGGTTCGAGGGTGGGCAGATGCCTATCCACATGCGCCTGCCGAAGCTCAAGGGCTTCAAGAACAAGAACAAGGTCGTCTTCCAGGTCGTCAACCTGGACCGGCTTGCCGAGCTGTTCCCGAACGGCGGCGAGGTCGGTCCGCTCGAGCTCGCCGACGCCGGCGCGGTCCGTCGTGGCCAGCTGGTGAAGGTTCTGGGCTCGGGCGAGCTGGGTGGCGTGGCGCTGCAGATCTCTGCGCACGCGTTCAGCGAGTCGGCCAAGGAGAAGATCGCCGCAGCCGGTGGTTCCGCCACCGAACTGTGATTTCTGCCGGGGGTGCTGGCCCGGGTATCAAGCGCGATACCCGGCCGGCATCCCCGTTGTGGCGTTTGACCTGCTATTTCACTCCGGCGGGCGGCAAAGTTCCAGCAATTGCGGCATAGCTCTTCGTCCCCGGGTGTTACACAAGCGGCGACCGTGCCTAACGACAGGCACGTCAGGCTGTTAAAGTCCGTTCCCAGCTAGGGATATCGGTCGTCCGGACCGATGCCTACCCCCATCCGCCGGTTTCAGGCGGCCACCTCGCGCAGGAGGAAGAAGTTGCTCTCCGCCTTTTCCAGTGCGTTCCGGACGCCTGACCTGCGCAAGAAACTGCTGTTCACAGTAGCGATCATCGCGGTCTACCGGCTCGGCGCGACTTTGCCCAGCCCAGGCGTGTCCTACACCAACGTCCA
Source organism: Winogradskya consettensis (assembly GCF_018332715.1). GTDB lineage: Bacteria > Actinomycetota > Actinomycetes > Mycobacteriales > Micromonosporaceae > Actinoplanes > Actinoplanes consettensis. Next base: position 322,334 of record NZ_BOQP01000003.1, read on the forward strand.
GAACTGTCTGGAAGCAGTGAACAGCTCGAACGCCGGCGGCGGGGTCCTGAACCTGCTGAACCTCTTCTCCGGCGGCGCGCTCCTTCAACTCTCGGTCTTCGCGCTGGGCATCATGCCGTACATCACGGCGTCGATCATCCTGCAGCTGCTGACGGTCGTCATCCCCCGGCTGGAGCAGCTCCGCAAGGAGGGCCAGTCCGGTCAGGCGAAGATCACCCAGTACACCCGTTACCTGACCCTGGGTCTCGCGATCCTGCAGTCCTCCGCGTTCGTAGCGCTGGCCCGTTCCGGTCAGCTCTTCGCCAACGCGTGCCCGCAGGACCAGGCCAACCTCCAGATCGTCCCGGAGAACACCGGGCTGCCGCTCTGGCTCACGCTGCTCATGCTGGTCATCACGATGACCGCCGGCACGGGCGTGGTCATGTGGCTCGGCGAGCTCATCACCGACCGCGGTGTCGGCAACGGCATGTCCGTCCTGATCTTCACCTCGATCGCCGCCCGCCTCCCCGGCGAGGGTTGGACGATCAAGGAGAGCAGCGGCTGGGGCAAGTTCTGGCTCGTCATCGTCCTGGTGCTGCTGGTCATCTCCGCGGTCGTCTTCATCGAGCAGGCTCAGCGCCGGATCCCGGTGCAGTACGCGAAGCGCATGATCGGCCGGCGGATGTACGGCGGAACCTCGACGTACATCCCGCTCAAGGTCAACCAGGCCGGTGTCGTCCCGGTGATCTTCGCGTCCTCGCTGCTCTACCTTCCGCAGCTGTACCTGCAGTTCTTCGACCAGAACAACCTCAAGGGCTACCAGCAGTGGATTCAGAACAACCTGGCTAACCCCAGCCACTGGATCTACATCACCACGTACTTCTTGATGATCATCTTCTTCACGTACTTCTACGTGTCGATCACGTTCAACCCGACCGAGGTCGCGGAGAACATGAAGAAGTACGGTGGATTCGTGCCGGGCATCCGGCCGGGCAAGCCCACTGCTGACTACCTGGACTTCATCCTCAGCCGAATCACGCTGCCGGGTGCGCTTTATCTGGGTCTGATCTCGGTTCTGCCAAACTTCTTCTTCATCTGGCTGAACAGTAAGCAGTACCAGAACTTCCCGTTCGGCGGTACGGCGGTGCTGATCATGGTTGGCGTGGGTCTCGAGACGGTAAAGCAGATCGAGAGCCAGCTGATGCAGCGCAACTACGAAGGGTTCCTCCGGTAGTGGGGGCGCGGAGCCGGGGGGCTCTCGCGTCCGTGGTTTGCGAGGCTCGTTCTCACCGAAGCGAGGCGATGTAGGTGCGGCTGGTACTGGTGGGCCCTCCGGGGGCCGGCAAGGGGACCCAGGCTGAGTTCATCGCTGCCCATCTCGCCGTACCGAAGATCTCGACCGGTGACATCTTCCGGGCGAACGTGTCGCAGGGCACGCCGCTTGGGCTGGAAGCGAAGCGGTACATGGACGCGGGAAACCTCGTCCCGGACGAGGTGACCATCAACATGGTTCGCGACCGGCTCGCCGAGCCGGACGCGACGGACGGCTTCCTGCTGGACGGTTTCCCGAGAACCGTCCCGCAGGCGTCGGCACTGGACAAGCTGCTGGCCGATCTCGGCACGGCGCTCGACCTCGTGATGGAACTCGTGGTCGACGACGACGAGGTCATCCGGCGGCTGTCCGGCCGGCGTACCTGCCGGGGTTGCGGAAAGATCTGGCACGTCGAGTTCGACCCGACGAGCAAGGAGAACATCTGTGACAGGTGTGGCTCCGAGCTCTTCCAGCGTGACGACGACCGGGCGGAGACGATCGCCAACCGTCTGGTCGAGTATGCGGACAAGACAGCACCCCTGGTCGACTTCTACGGCGCCCAGGGCAAGCTGGTGGGAATAGACGCGACCGGCCCGGTCGAGGACGTCACGGTGCGAGCGATCGACGCGCTGCGGTCGTACGGAGGCTAGAGATGCGTCGCCAGCAGCTGGACATCCAGCTGAAGTCCCCCGAACAGATCGAGCTCATGCGCGGTGCCGGCCTCGTCGTCGCCGCCGCGCTGGACGCGATGCGCGAGGCTGTTGCCCCGGGCGTCTCGACCGGTGATCTCGACGCGATCGCGGAGAAGGTGATCCGCGACGCGGGGGCGACCCCGTCGTTCAAGGGTTACCACGGTTTTCCCGCCTCGATCTGCGCCTCGGTCAACGAGCAGGTCGTGCACGGCATCCCGTCGGCCGAGCAGGTGCTGCGGGAGGGCGACCTGTTGTCGCTCGACTGCGGCGCCATCCTGAACGGCTGGCACGGCGACTCGGCCATCACCGTCGGGGTCGGCGAGACCGACCCCGAGCTGCTCCTGATGGCCGAGATCGCCGAGGATTCGATGTGGGCCGGCATCGCCGCCGCGGCGCGCGGTGCCGCCAACGGCCGGGGCCGCCTCACGGACATCTCCTTCAACGTCGAGAAAGTCGTCCGCAAGGCCGGCCGCTACGGCATCGTCGACGGGTACGGCGGCCACGGCATCGGCACGGAGATGCACCAGGACCCGCACGTGCTCAACCACGGCAAGCCGGGCAAGGGCCCACGCCTCGTGCCCGGTCTCTGCCTGGCCATCGAGCCGATGATCACCATGGGTTCACCGCGCACGGTCGAGCTCGACGACGGCTGGACGGTCATCACCCGGGACCGTTCGATGGCGGCCCACGTGGAGCACACGATGGCGATCCTCGAAGATGGCGTCTGGGTGACCACGGCCCCGGACGGCGGCCGCGCCCGGTTGGGTGACCTCGTCACCGCTCGCCAGCCCGCCGCTGACTCCCTCGCGGAATAACCGGTCCCGACCCGTCCAGCGACCCTGAGACGGCCGCGGTGGCGCGATCCTGCCCGGAGCCCGGTAACAGTGCCCGATTGACGAAGACGGCCCGTGCGGCGTAGCTGGGGCTGGCGATCGGCGTCGCGGCTGTCATGCTTGAGGGCATGGGGCGTGAAGACATGCGAGCCGGGGATGCCGATCGTGAGGCAGTCGCCGAGACCTTGAAGGCGGCGCTCAACGAGGGCCGGCTCGACCTGCACGAGTACGACGAGCGGCTGCAGCAGACCTACGCTGCGAAAACGTTCCGTGATCTCGAAGGTCTGACCACTGACCTGCCGGGCACGGTTCCGGTGCAGCGGGCTCAGGTCGCGCCGCAGCAGCCCATGGCGCCTGCCGCCGGGCCCACCCCGGGCTCCGAGGTGGGGGAGATGCGTAAGCCCTCGGGAGCGCCCTGGCTGGCCTCCTACGGCGGTGTGATCCTCGTCTGCGTCCTCATCTGGGGCGTGACCTCGCTCGCGTCCGGGGAGTTCAACTACTTCTGGCCGGCCTGGATGCTGATCCCGTTCATCTTCGGGGTCGTCGGCAGGTTCGGTAACCGCGGCCGATAGCCGGATGCCGGACGAGCGTCGCGCTGTCATGCTGGAGCGCATGGGGCGGGACGAGATGAGGGCCGGGGACGCCGATCGGCAGGTCGTCGCCGATCAACTCCGGGTTGCGCTGGATGAGGGTCGGCTCGATCTGCACGAGTACGACGAGCGCCTGCAGCAGACCTACGCCGCGAAGACCTACGGCGAGCTGAGTCCGTTGTTGCATGATCTGCCCGCTGCCGGGTCGGTCGCGCCGGTCGCGCCGGTCGCCCGGGGTGCCAGCGACCGTGAGGTGACCGTGCGCTGGCTCACCGAGGTCTGGTCCAGCTGGGTCGCCGTGGTGGGCATCACTACTGTGATCTGGCTCGTCAGCTGTGTCGCGGGCGGGCAGCTCAACTACTTCTGGCCGATCTGGGCCGCTGGGCCCTGGGGTGTCGTGCTCGTTTGGGTCTCGGCGATGGGTCTCGCCACGGGGGCGCCGCGCAAGGAAGAGCGCAAGCGGGTCCGTAAGGCGGAGCAGAAGCAGTTGAAGCGTGAGCGGAAAGCGCTCCAACATGAGAATAAGATGCCCTGAAGTCCGATTTTGAGCGCTGTCGACACACCCGACCCCGGGTTACGGGGGCCTCGGTTTGGTGTCGATGCGAGGGCGCGCGTACACTGGCTAGCTGGCGCACAGCGTCCACTCCGGCCTGTCCATCAAGCGCTTCTGATGGGTGCCGGAGCCGCGGCTGGTCCGTCCCCGGAAACGGGGTCGTGATGAACGTTGTGAGCTTGCCCCAGAACCCGATGTACAGGTAGCGGAGGACATGCCCAAAAAAGACGGAGCCATCGAGATCGAAGGCCGAGTGATCGAGCCGTTGCCGAACGCTATGTTCCGCGTCGAGCTCGCCAATGGTCACAAGGTGCTGGCTCACATCTCCGGCAAGATGCGGCAGCACTACATCCGCATCCTTCCCGAGGATCGGGTCGTCGTTGAACTTTCACCGTACGACCTGACCCGTGGGCGCATCGTCTACCGCTACAAGTAGCAGGGTCGCGGGGATCGTTCCCGTCCGACTGAGAGTTAAGGCAAACCGTGAAGGTCAAGCCGAGCGTCAAGCGGATCTGCAACAACTGCCGGGTCATCCGGCGGCACGGCCGCGTCATGGTCATCTGCAAGACCGACGCGCGCCACAAGCAGCGTCAGGGCTGATTTCAGCCTCTCGCTGCCAGATCCGCACCACAGCACAAGCGCGTTCCCGTCGCAGTTCATCGCCCTGGCGATGACATGCGGCGTCACCCCCGGTCGGAGGCCGGGGCCCACCCGGGCAGGTGGGAGCGGAACGGGCACAGACCTCCGTGAGAGACCTGAGGAGTACGCCCACTTATGGCAAGACTCGTCGGCGTCGATCTTCCCCGTGACAAGCGGATGGAGATCGCGCTCACTTACATTTACGGGATCGGTCGGACCCGTTCGATCGAGGCGCTGACCTCGACCGAGATTGACCTGAACAAGCGCGCCAAGGACCTCACGGACGAGGAGCTGGTTCAGCTCCGCGACTACATCGAGGGCCATTTCAAGGTTGAGGGCGACCTGCGCCGCGAGGTCGCCGCCGACATCCGCCGCAAGGTTGAGATCGGCTGCTACGCCGGCATCCGCCACCGCCGGGGGCTCCCCGTCCACGGACAGCGGACGCGGACCAACGCTCGTACCCGCAAGGGTCCGAAGCGCACGGTCGCTGGCAAGAAGAAGCCCGGTCGGAAGTAATAGGAGCGCAGAAGACTTATGCCACCGAAGGCACGCGCTGGGGCCCCTGTCAAAAAGGTCCGGCGCAAGGAACGCAAGAACGTCGCCCACGGGCAGGCGCACATCAAGAGCACCTTCAACAACACCATCGTGTCGATCACCGACCCGACCGGTGCTGTCATCTCCTGGGCCTCGTCCGGCCAGGTGGGCTTCAAGGGCTCCCGCAAGTCGACCCCGTTCGCCGCGCAGCTGGCCGCCGAGGCCGCCGCTCGCCGGGCGATGGAGCACGGCATGCGCAAGGTCGACGTGTTCGTCAAGGGCCCCGGCTCCGGCCGGGAGACCGCGATCCGTTCGCTGCAGGCCGCAGGCCTCGAGGTCGGGCAGATCTCCGACGTCACGCCGCAGCCGCACAACGGATGCCGTCCGCCGAAGCGTCGCCGGGTCTAAGGGAGAGTTAGAAGCAATGGCTCGTTACACAGGGGCGGACTGCAAGCGCTGCCGCCGCGAGAAGATGAAGCTGTTCCTCAAGGGCAGCAAGTGCGATGGTCCGAAGTGCCCGTTCGAGTCCCGGCCGTTCCCGCCCGGGCAGCACGGCCGCGGCCGGACCAAGGAGACCGAGTACCTTCTCCAGCACCGCGAGAAGCAAAAGGCTCGTCGTACGTACGGCGTTCTCGAGAAGCAGTTCCACGGTTACTACGAGGAAGCTGTCACCAAGCCGGGCAAGACCGGTGAGGTGCTGCTGCAGATCCTCGAGTCCCGTCTCGACAACGTCGTCTACCGGGCCGGCTACGCCGCGTCCCGCGACATGGCCCGCCAGCTGGTGAAGCACGGTCACCTGCTGGTCAACGGCCAGAAGGTCGACATCCCGTCGTACCGGGTCAAGGAGCACGACATCGTCCAGGTCCGCGAGAAGTCGAAGGAAATGACTCCCTTCGTCGTCGCGCAGGCCCAGGCCGGTTCGCGCCCCACCCCGGCGTGGCTGGAGCCGATCCCCAGCGAGATGAAGATCCTGATCCACACTCTCCCGGCGCGCGCTGTCATCGACACGCAGGTCCAGGAGCAGTTGATCGTCGAGCTCTACTCCAAGTAGCGCTCTCCCGGGTCGCCGGCTTCACGGCCGGCGGCCCGGTAGCACCGACGGGCAGCAAATAGCGGCTTCCCTGACAGAAAGAAGAACAGCGTGCTCATCAGCCAGCGGCCGTCCCTCTCGGAGGAGACGCTCAGCGAGACCCGCTCCCGGTTCACCATCGAACCGCTGGAGCCGGGCTTCGGCTACACCCTCGGCAACTCGCTGCGGCGTACCCTGCTGTCGTCCATTCCGGGCGCGGCGGTCACCAGCATCAAGATCGACGGCGTTCTGCACGAGTTCACCACCATCCCCGGTGTCAAAGAGGATGTTGTCGAGCTGGTCATGAACGTCAAGGAGCTCACCGTCAGCTCCGAGCACGACGAGCCGGTCAGCATGTACCTGCGCAAGCAGGGCCCGGGAGATGTCACCGCTGGTGACATCCAGCCCCCGGCCGGCGTGTCCGTGCACAACCCCGACCTGAAGCTGGCCACGCTCAACAGCAAGGGCCGGCTCGACATGGAGCTCACCGTCGAGCGGGGCCGTGGCTACGTCACGGCAGCGCAGAACAAGAGCGCCGGCGCCGAGATCGGCCGTATCCCGGTCGACTCGATCTACTCGCCGGTCATGAAGGTGACCTACCGCGTCGAGGCCACCCGTGTCGAGCAGCGCACCGACTTCGACCGTCTGATCATCGACGTCGAGTCCAAGGCGTCCATCTCGCCCCGCACCGCGCTGGCGTCGGCCGGCTCGACTCTCGTCGAGCTGTTCGGCCTCTGCCGCGAGCTGGACGAGACCGCCGAGGGCATCGACATCGGGCCGTCCCCGCAGGACGCCCAGCTCGCCGCCGACCTTGCCCTGCCGATCGAGGAGCTGGACCTCACGGTCCGGTCGTACAACTGCCTCAAGCGCGAGGGCATCAACACGGTGGGCGAACTGATCGGGCGGACGGAGGCCGACCTTCTGGATATAAGGAATTTCGGTCAGAAGTCGATCGACGAGGTCAAGATGAAGCTCGCCGGAATGGGCCTGGGCCTGAAGGACAGCGCGCCGTCCTTCGACCCGGCGCACGTGGTCGATTCGTTCGGCGACGTGGATTACGACACCGACGACTACCGCGAGACCGAGCAGCTGTAATTCCGGCTGCCGCCATTTACAAGGAGCACTAATGCCCACGCCCCCCAAGGGTCCCCGCCTCGGCGGCAGCCCGGCGCACGAGAAGCTGCTGCTGGCCAACCTGGCCACGGAGCTCTTCCGGCACGGGAAGATCAAGACGACAGAGACCAAGGCCAAGCGCCTTCGTCCCCTGGCGGAGCAGCTGATCACCAAGGCCAAGCGCGGTGACCTGGCCAACCGTCGCCGGGTGCTGGGTGTCGTCCGGGACAAGGACGTCGTCTACTCGCTCTTCGAGCAGATCGCGCCGCGGTACACCAACCGCCCGGGTGGCTACACCCGGATCACCAAGACCGGCCCGCGCAAGGGTGACGCCGCTCCCATGGCCGTCATCGAGCTGGTCGAGGAGCTGCAGGTCGCGGCCGTCACCGGCCCGTCCAAGGAGGCCCGCAAGGCCGCCGCGCAGCAGAACAAGGTCGAGGCGCTGACCCGCGACGACGAGACCCCTGCTGCCGAGCCGGCCGCGAAGGCCGACGACGCGGACCAGGACGCCGAGGCTCCGGAGAACGCATCCGGGGACAAGGCCGAGGGCGAAGACAGCAAGGCCTGATTCAGGCAGGAGGACGGCCCGGTACCCCGAGGGGGTGCCGGGCCGTTTTTTCTTATGAAGGGGACGAGAGTGGATACGACCCGGCTGCGGCTGGATGTCTCGTACGACGGTGGCGACTTCTCCGGCTGGGCGGTTCAGCCCTCCCGGCGTACGGTCGCCGGTGTTCTCCTGGAGGCCTTCGCGCGGCTGACGGGTCCTGATGTGGAGCTGGGTCTGACGGTAGCCGGGCGCACGGACGCGGGGGTGCACGCGACCGGCCAGGTATGTCATGTGAACCTGCCGTCGGCCCTCTGGGAGTCGTTGCGGGATTCGCTGCTGCGCCGGCTCGCCGCGCTGATGCCGCCGGACGCCCGGGTGCGCGCGATCACCCCCGTCCCGAACACCTTCGACGCCCGCTTCTCCGCGACGTTCCGCCGGTACGAGTACCGCGTCGCCGACACCGTCTACGGCCCCCAGCCCCTGCGCCGCAACGACACGCTGGGCTGGGTCCGTCCGCTCGACCTGGACCGCCTCAACACGGCCGCCGAGGGGCTGGTGGGGTTGCACGATTTCGCCGCCTTCTGCAAGCGCAAGGAGCACGCGACGACGGTCCGGGCCATCACCCGGCTGGATTGGCGTCGCGAGCCCGACGGCGTTGTCGTGGCGACCGTGCAGGCGGACGCGTTCTGCCAGGCGATGGTGCGCAGCCTGGTCGGCGCGATGCTGACGGTGGGGGACGGGCGGCGCGATCCGGGCTGGCCGGCGAAGCAGCTGACGCTGCGGGAACGCTCCAGCGAGGTGACGGTCGCCCCGGCGCACGGCCTCACGCTGGTGGAGGTCGGCTACCCCGACGAGTCGGAATACGCGGATCGCGCCGACACCACAAGACGGCTCAGAGCTTAGTCGAGCGCGCTGCCACGATGTCGTCGGCGAGGTACTGGTCGATCATGTCGGCGGTGATGCGGCGGGCGTACGGGTCATCGTCGGTGACCAGCTGCCCGTCCGGCCGGGAGATCAGGCAGTAGAGCAGGAAGTGCCCCCGGGCCTGCCATCCGGCCTGGGCGAGCGGCAGGTCCGAGGGGTCGCCGAAGTCACCGAGCGAGCCGATGGGCGTGAACCCGCCGCGACCGGTCTCCAGGATCTGACCCGCGAGCGAGGCGGCCTCGTCGGCGCCCGTGTCGTCGGCGAGGTTGAAGATGCCCGCGGTGACCTGGTAGTCGCCGTACGGCGCGACCATCTTCGCCCGGACGATCTGGGAGCAGCCGTGATCGAGGAGCAGGGTGTCGAGTTCGCCGGTCGTGGCGCGGCTGCAGTCGGAGTCCACGTGGGTGACCGAGACCTCGTAGGGTGCGGCGCCCGTGACCATCCGGATCTCGTTGGAGGGGAAGACCTCCTTGCGGGTCAGCGGCTCCGGGTCAGCCTTCCGGGAGCTGATCGCGGACGGGGAGAGCGCCGGTGGTGCGGCGGAGGTGCCGCCGCCGTGACCGCGGCGCTCCTCGGCGACGACGAAGAAGCCGACCAGCACCACGATCGAGGTGAGTATCAGCGCCGCGAGCCCGGTGAGCAGCAGTTGCAGGGTCTGACGGGGCTCGTGTGCCGGCGGCTCGGGGTTCAGGTGCTGCGCTGGTGGCCGGCTGAGGAGGCCGCGCGGAGCGCGATGAGCGGAGCGCGCGTGAGGCATGTTTTCACGTTAGGGGTGCACGGTGATCGATGAACGCACTGGATGTGCGGCACCCCGGTGCGGCCGGCGTCGTTCGGCGGCGGGAAACTTGCGGGGTGAGCGCCGACCATTACTTCAGTGCCGAGCCTTCCGCCCCGGAGACCCGGGAGCGGATCGAGTTCACCGCGGCGGGCCGTGACTACGCCCTCGCGGCGTCGCGCGGCGTCTTCTCCGCGGGCCGGCTGGACCCCGGAACGGCCGTCCTGCTGCGCAAGGGCGAGCTGCCGGACGCCTCGGCCACCGGCACGTTCCTCGACATCGGCTGCGGCTATGGCCCGATCACGTGCGTGCTGGCCGCTGAGGCGCCCGCGGTGACCGTTTACGCCATCGACGTCAACTCCCGGGCACGGGCGCTGACCGAGGAGAACGCCGGGACGCTGGGCCTGGCCGGCCGGGTGCGGGTGTGCGCCCCGGACGACGTACCCGCAGATGTCGAATTTGATCAGATCTGGAGCAACCCGCCCACCCACATCGGCAAGGCGGGGTTGAACGAGCTGATCGACCGCTGGCTGGCCCGGCTGGCACCGCACGGTGTCGCCTGGCTCGTGATCAACCGGAACCTCGGCGGTGATTCGCTGCACACCCGGCTGGAGGGCCTGGGCTGGCTGGTGGAGCGTACGGCCAGCCAGCGTGGGTTCCGGGTGCTCAGGGTGACGCGGAAAACCACCTGACCAGCGAGGCAAAGACCGGGAGGATGGCGCCGTGGGTTACATAGATGTCTCCGGGGTCGGGTTCGTGCTGCCGGACGGCCGAGAGCTTTTCTCCGATGTGTCGTTCCGGGTCGGCGAGGGCGCGAAGGTCGCGCTGGTGGGGCCGAACGGAGCCGGGAAGACCACGCTGATGCGGATGGTCGCCGGGGACATCCCCGTGCCGGTCGGCACGATCGCGCGCTCCGGCGGGCTCGGGGTGATGCGCCAGTTCATCGGCATGATCGGCGACGACCGCACGCTGGAGGATCTCGCGCTGTCGCTGGTCGCGCCGCCGCTGCGCAAGGCCGGTGCCGAGCTGGCCACCGCCAACGAGCGGCTGCTGGCAGCCCCCGGGTCGGAGAAAACACAGATCGCCTATGCGAACGCGCTGGCCGGCTGGGGTGAGGCCGGGGGGTACGACGCCGAGGTGCTCTTCGACGTGGTGGCCGTCTCCATCTTGGACAAGCCGTGGGACCAGGTCCGGGAGCGCCCGGTGCGCACGCTCTCCGGCGGCCAGCAGAAACGGTTCGCCCTCGACCTGCTGCTGCGCGGCGGCGACGAGGTCCTGCTGCTCGACGAGCCGGACAACTTCCTCGACGTGCCGGGCAAGCGCTGGCTCGAGGCGCGGCTGCGGGAGTCGCCCAAGTCGGTGCTCTTCGTCTCCCACGATCGGGAGCTGCTCAACCAGACCGCCGGCCGGGTGGTGGCCGTGGAGGGCGGCGGTGCGTGGATCCACCCCGGTGGGTTCGCGTCGTGGCACGCGGCCCGCTCCGACCGCCACGAGCGGCTGCTGGAGCTGCGCCGCCGCTGGGACGAGGAGCACGAGAAGCTGAAAGAGCTGGTCCTGACGCTGAAGACCAAGGCCGCGTTCAACGACGGGCTGGCCTCGCGGTATCAGGCGGCGCAGACGCGGCTGCGCAAGTTCGAGGAGGCCGGTCCGCCGCCGGTGCCCCCGAAGGAGCAGTCGTTGCGGATGAATCTGCGCGGTGGGCGTACGGGGAAAAGGGCCGTCATGTGCACGGGCCTGGAGCTGGAGAATCTGACTTTCCCGTTCGATCTGGAGATCTGGTACGGCGACCGGGTCGCCGTGCTGGGCGCCAACGGCACCGGCAAATCGCATTTCCTGCGGCTGCTCGCGGCCGGCGGCTCGAGCCCGGATGTCGACAACAAACCGGTCGATGGCGCACCGCTCGCACACGTTGCCCACAATGGTCAGGCGCGGCTCGGGGCACGGGTCAGGCCGGGGCATTTCTCGCAGACCCACGACCGTCCTGAGCTGCTCGAACGCACCCTCGTCGAAATTCTGTGGCGCGGCGACGACCACCGCTCCGGAATGGACCGTGCGGGGGCGATGAAAGCGCTCAACCGTTACGAGCTGGCCGCGCAGGGCGATCAGCTTTTCGGCACCCTTTCCGGCGGTCAGCAGGCGCGATTCCTGGTGCTGTTGCTGGAGCTTTCCGGCGCGACCGTATTGCTTCTCGACGAGCCCACGGACAACCTGGATCTGGCGTCGGCCGAGGCGTTGGAGGAGGGCCTGAAAGCGTTCGAGGGCACGGTGATCGCCGTTACCCATGACCGCTGGTTCACCCGGGGCTTCGATCGCTTCGTGCTGTTCCAGGGCGACGGCGAGGTCGTCGAGACCCCCGAGCCCGTCTGGGATGTGCGCTAGCCAACTCTTTACGGAAACGACACGACGGGGTTATGGTCCGTCACGGAACCAACCCCACGGGAGTCCGGTGCACCGGGCTGAGAGGGGGGCTGTCGCGGCCCCCGACCGTCGAACCTGATCCGGATCATGCCGGCGCAGGGAGGAGCGTGTTGTGGACCCGGTATTTCCGCGTCTTCATGTCATCACGGGTGCTCGACGCCCGGTCGAGGTCGTCACCGCGGCGGTTGCCGCGTCGGTCCGGCTGGGCGTGCCCGATCAACTGGCGATCCAGGTACGCGTAGAAGACGACATCACGGATCGTTCCCTGTACGACCTGAGCGCCGCGATCCTGGCCATCTGCCACCCACAAGGCGTGTTGTGCCTGGTCAACGATCGTCTGCACATCGCACTGGCGGTCGGCGCGGACGGCGGTCACGTAGGTGCCGACGATCTTCCCGTTGCGGCGGCGCGGAAGATCATGGGCGGGGTGCTCGGTGCGACATGCCGTGATCCCGGGTCGGCGCGAGCCGCAGTAGCAGACGGCGCCACCTATCTCGGGGTCGGGCCGGCGTATCTGACGGTCACCAAGCCGGGGTTGCCCGCGCCGTTGGGGCCCGGCGCCGTGGGTGCGGTTGCGGCGGCGGTTCCGCGTACCCCCGTGATCGCGATTGGTGGGGTGACCGCCGGCAACGCGGGTGAGTTGATCAGAGCCGGGGCCAGCGGGATCGCGGTGGTGGGAGCCGTGTCCGAAGCGGCGGATCCGGGTGAGGCCACCGAGCGGCTGCTGAAGGCGCTGTCGTGACCGACCTCGCTGTCATCGGCGGGGGCATCATCGGGCTGAGCATTGCGTGGCGGTGTATCCAACGTGGTCTGAGCGTCACGGTCTACGACGAGGGCCGGGACGACGGCGCCTGGTACGCCGCGGCCGGGATGCTGGCGCCGGCGGGGGAGACCTCGTTCGGGCAGGAGCCCCTGGCCGAGTTGATGCTCGAGTCCGCACGGCGCTGGCCAGGGTTCGCCGCCGACCTCGTCGCGGCGACCGGGCATGAGCTCGGCTATGACCGGACCGGCGCGCTGGACGTGGCTTTGACCAGCGACGATCTCGCCGGGCTTGGTCGACTGTGGACACTCCGTGCAGATCCGGTGCCGCGCACACCGACACAGCTGCGCGACCTCGAGCCGGCCCTGTCCCCGCGGATCCGCGGCGGTGCGCTCATCCCCGACGATCACCAGGTGGACCCGCGCCGCACGGTCGCGGCCCTGCGGCAGGCTGTCGGCGGGGTCGTTGCCGGGACGCCCACGGGAGCCAGGACCGTCATCGCCGCCGGCGTCGGGACCGCCCAGCTCACCGGGCTCCCCATCCGTCCGGTGAAAGGCCTGGTCCTGCGGCTGCGCGGCGAGCCCGGGGTGCTGCGTCACGTCATCAACGGCTACGTCGACGGGCGGCACGTCTACCTGGTCCCGCGCGCCGACGGCGAGATCGTCGTCGGCGCCACCCAGGACGAGCGCGCGGACTCCACCGTGACCGCCGGGGACGTGCTGGAACTGCTGCGCTCGGCCACCGACCTCGTCCCGGAGCTTGCGGAGCTGGAACTCGCCGAGACCGTCGTACGTCATCGGCCGTCGACTCCGGACAATGCCCCGGTGCTGGGCCGGCTGCCCGGCGACGTCTACGTCGCCGCAGGTCATCACCGCAACGGCATCCTGCTCGCCCCCATCACCGCCGACCTGATCGCCGACCTGGTGGTCACCGGCCGGCCCGACCCGTTGCTCGCAGCGTTCGCCCCCGGGAGGTTCGCATGAGAATCAGCATCAACGGCACCACCCGCGTCGTCGAGGCCACCAGCACCGTCGAGGGCCTGGTCGCCACGGTCACCCCGGCCCGCCGCGGCGTCGCGGTCGCGGTCAACGGCGAGGTCGTACCCCGATCGGCCTGGCCCGGCGCCGAGCTGCACGAGGGCGACCGCGTCGAGGTTCTCACCGCGGCCCAGGGTGGCTGACGTGCTCCTGGACAAGTCACGACTGATCCTCGGCACCGGCGGCGCGGAGAGCCTGGCCGCGCTGGAATCGGCCATCGTCGCTTCGGGCACCGACATGGTCACCGTCGCGCTGCGCCGGGTCGACGCCGCCGGGCCGGGGCTGCTGCCGCTGCTCGACCGGCTGAAGATGCGGGTGCTGCCGAACACCGCCGGCTGTTACACCGCCGCGGACGCGGTGAAGGCCGCCCGGCTGGCCCGCGACGCATTCGACACCGACCTGGTGAAACTCGAGGTCATCGGCGACCGGCGGACCCTGCTGCCGGATGGCATCGAGCTGCTTCGGGCGGCGGAAACCCTGGTGGGCGAGGGGTTTCAGGTGCTCGCGTACACCAGCGACGATCCGATCCTCGCGCGCCGGCTCGCCGATGTCGGTTGCGCCGCTGTCATGCCGGCGGGCTCGCCGATCGGCTCGGGGCTGGGCATCAGCAATCCGCATCACATCCGGCTCATCCGCGACAGCGTCGCCGTCCCGGTGATCCTCGACGCGGGCATCGGCACGGCGTCCGACGCCGCGCTGGCCATGGAGCTGGGCTGCGACGGAGTCCTGATCGCCTCGGCGGTCACCCGGGCCGCCGACCCCGCACGGATGGCCGCGGCGATGCGGCACGCGGTCGAAGCGGGGCGGCTCGCGGCGGGTGCCGGGCGGATCCCCAAGCGCTACCACGCGCTGGCCTCCACCTCCGACCAGGGAATGCCGGCATGGTGATCCCGTCCGGCGTCGTCGTGCTCACCGACCGGCGGCTCGCTGCCGGGCCGTTGGTCGAGACGGTCGAGCAGACTTTCGCCCACGGTGCATCCTGGGTCATTCTCCGCGAGAAGGATTTACCGTACGCCCAGAGATCCGCCCTCGCTTCTCAACTCCGCACCCTCGCCCCGGGCCGGGTCATCGTCGCGGGGCCTGATGCTCTGGGGGGCAACGCCGTTCATTTGTCGTCGACGGATGTGCTGGACCGGCGTGTTGAGCTGGTCGGGCGGTCATGGCACGGAACCGAGAAGCTGTCCGATGAGGACTATGTCACGGTATCGCCGATCTTTCCGACCGCGTCGAAGCCGGGGTACGGGCCCGCGCTTGGTGCTGCGGGGGCAGCGGCACTCGCGGGAGCTCGACCGTGGCTCGCGCTGGGCGGGATCGACTCGGCCGCGCGGGCGGCTGAGTGCATGGCTCTTGGGGCCGCGGGCGTTGCCGTGATGGGCGCTGTGATGCGGGACCCGGCTCTGACCCGGTCACTCGCGGCGGTGGCGGGATGAGGCGGGCTTCCGGCGCGGCGCCGGATGAAGTGTCGCGGGCTTCCGGCGCGGCGCCGGATGAAGTGTCGCGGGCTTTCGGCGCGGATGCGGATGGGGCGTCGCCTGTGGTGGTGCTGACGGTTGCGGGGTCGGATTCCGGGGGTGGGGCGGGGATTCAGGCTGATCTGAAGACGTTCGCGGCGCTGGGGACGTACGGCGTTTCGGTGATCACGGCGGTTACCGCGCAGAACACGCTGGGGGTTACGGCGATCCACTCGGTGCCGCCGGCGATCGTGGCGGCGCAGCTCGATGCAGTGCTCGCGGACTTTCCCGTAGCGGCGGTCAAGGTCGGGATGGTCAGCGATCCGGCGGTGGCTGCGGTGATCGCCGAGCGGGCGGGCCGGCTGCCGAACCTGGTGGTTGATCCGGTGCTGGTCGCTACGAGTGGGAGTCGGCTGTCGGATGTGGGGGCCGTCGCGCCGCTCCTCGCGTACGCGAAGATTCTCACGCCCAATCGGCAGGAAGCCGAAGCTCTCCACGGGTTTTCCTTCGGCGACGCCGCGGTTGTCGTGACCGGCAGTGAGGACGCGGTCGACGTCTTGCGTTACGAGGGGCAGCGGCTGGAGTTGCGCGGCGAGCCGGTCCCGACCCGCAACAACCACGGGTCAGGATGCACGTTCTCGTCCGCGATCGCCGCCCGGCTGGCGCTCGGTGACGAATTGATCGATGCCGTTTCCTTTGCCAAGGCCTACGTCGCGCGGGCGTTGCTCGGCGGTCGTGATTGGAAGCTCGGGGCCGGTCCGGGCCCGCTGCACCACTTCATCTGAGGGCACCTCGCCTGGGCCTTTCGCGGCCTTACGGCGCCCGTTTTGTCCAACTTGGAGGTAATTCATGAGACGCAAGGTGTACGTCGAGGGGTCGCGGCCGGAGCTTCGGGTGCCGTTCGCGGAGATCGAGCTGACCGGGGACAATCCGCCCGTCCGGCTCTACGACACGTCAGGCCCGGGTAGCGATCCCGAGGTCGGGTTGCCGCCGTTGCGTGGGCCGTGGATCGCGGCACGCGGGGATGTCGCGCCGGTGGCCGGTGGTGGAACTCCGCTGGCGGGGGAGCGGCCGACGCAGCTCGCGTACGCGCGGGCCGGGATCGTCACCGACGAGATGGAGTTCGTCGCCATCCGGGAGGGCGTCGCGACCTCGCTGGTGCGCGAGGAGATCGCCGCGGGCCGGGCCGTCATCCCGGTCAACGTCAACCACCCCGAGAGCGAGCCGATGATCATCGGCTCGGCCTTCCTGGTCAAGGTCAACGCCAATATTGGTACGTCCGCGGTCACGTCGTCCGTCGCCGAGGAGGTCGAGAAGCTGACCTGGGCCACCCGCTGGGGCGCGGACACCGTCATGGACCTGTCCACCGGCAAGCGGATCCACGAGACCCGGGAAGCGATCATCCGCAACTCCGCCGTGCCGATCGGGACCGTGCCGATCTACCAGGCGCTGGAGAAGGTCGACGGCGACCCGGTGAAGCTCTCCTGGGAGATCTTCCGGGACACGGTGATCGAGCAGGCCGAACAGGGCGTCGACTACATGACCGTGCACGCCGGGGTGCTGCTGCCCTACATTCCGCTCGCCGTCGACCGGGTCACCGGGATCGTCTCGCGCGGCGGCTCGATCATGGCGGCCTGGTGTCTCGCCCATCACCGGGAGAACTTCCTCTACGAGAACTTCGCCGAGCTGTGCGAGATCCTGGCCCGCTACGACGTGACGTTCTCGCTGGGTGACGGGCTGCGGCCGGGGTCGATCGCCGACGCCAACGACGCGGCCCAGTTCGCCGAGCTGCGGACGCTGGGGGAGCTCACGCACATCGCGTGGGACCACGGCGTACAGGTGATGATCGAAGGGCCGGGCCACGTGCCCATGCACAAGATCAAGGAGAATGTCGACCTGCAGCAGGAACTCTGCGACGGAGCGCCGTTCTACACCCTCGGGCCGTTGACCACCGACATCGCGCCGGCCTACGACCACATCACCTCGGCCATCGGTGCCGCGATGATCGGGATGTTCGGCACCGCGATGCTCTGCTACGTCACCCCGAAGGAACACCTCGGCCTGCCCGACCGCGACGACGTCAAGGCCGGTGTCATCGCCTACAAGATCGCCGCCCACGCCGCTGACCTGGCCAAGGGGCACCCCGGCGCCCAGGACTGGGACAACGCGCTGTCCAAGGCCCGGTTCGAGTTCCGCTGGGAGGACCAGTTCAACCTGGCGCTCGACCCGGAGACCGCGCGGGCGTACCACGACGCGACCCTGCCCGCCGCACCCGCCAAAACGGCCCACTTCTGCTCGATGTGCGGACCTAAATTCTGCTCGATGAAGATCACCCAGGAGCTCAAGGAGTACGCCGCCCGGGGCATGCAGGACAAGAGCGACGAGTTCGTGAACTCGGGAGGTCGCGTGTACCTCCCGGTCACGGCCGCCGATGCTCAGAGCTTGTAGAAGTTCACGTAGTGGTCGGGGGTGAACCAGGTCTCGCGCGTGGACCGGTTCACCACGATCCGATAGGCGTCCCGCGATGCGCCCTGGGCTCGCGAGTAGACGTCGTACTCGCTGTAGGTCGCGTTGGCGGGCAGCTGTCCCTCACGGTTCTGGAACGTGCCCCCGGTGTAGTTGTACTGCCCGTACGGCCAGGCGTACCAGCCGGCCGAGGTCGGCCAGCCGAGCGAACTCCAGCCGGTGCGGGCCGTGCGGGCGGCGGAGCACCGCGTGAGGGTGCAGGTCGAGTAGACCGCCGCTTCGGCTGATGCGGTGGTCTGCTCGGGCGCGACCACGGCGGGCGCGACGAGTGATCCACCGGTGAGCGCGAAGACAACGGCGGCCGCGGAGAGGAAGCGGCGCAGGCGGGACGGACGAGGTGCCGGTGCGTGCTTGGTCATGCACTCATCGTGGAGTGCCCCGGCGGGTGCGGAAACATCCCCGACGCATCATTACATTGATGTTCGCCTATGGGCTGCCGGTTACTTGCCCAGCTCGCTCACCCAGTCCACGTAATCCTCATCCTTGCGGCGACGAAGCCCGAACTTCCCTCGGCCCTTGTCTTCCTTAGGGAAGATCACCTCGGGGTCAGTCACCGGCGGGGCAATCGGCCGCGACAACCGTGGCGTCGTGTCGGCGGGATTCGTCCCGGCGCCAGAGTCAGGCGCGCTGCCAGACCCGGGCGCGCTGCCAGACCCGGGCGCGTTGCCGGACCCGGGCGCGTTGCCGGACCCGGGGCGGTTGGTGCGGCCTGAGGGGGTGCCCGGGGTGGAGCCGGCGGCTTTGGGGGCTTCGGGCGGGGTGATCGGGCGGGACAGGCGCGGCGGGGTGGCCGGGTGGGGCGGGGTGATCGGCTCCGGGCTGGGCAGGGGTGCGCTGATCGCTGTGGGCTCCGGGACCATGGGCTCGGCACGTCCCCGGCCCCGGCTGGGCGCCTGGCCATAACTGGACGCCGGCCCGTTGCCGGGCGTCTGGGCGTGGCTGGACGCCGGCCCATTGCTGGGCGCCTGGCTGTAGCTGGACGCCGGACCGCTGCTCGGCGTTTGGGCGTGGCTGGACGCCGGCCCGTGGCTGGTCGCGGGTGTGGGCGTGGCGGGGGAGGTGGGGGCGTTGCGGTTCCGGGAGGCCGGGCGCAGGTTGCGGGCTGCGCTGCCGCCGGTCGGGCGGTGCTGGGTGACTTCTGGTGGGAGCGGGCGGGTGGCGGGCTCCGGGACGTAGGGCAGGGCGGCGGCGGAGCTGTGGCGACTCTGGTGGGCGACGCCCTGTGGTGCAGGACCACCCTGATTGGCCGAGCCGCTCTGACTAGCCGAGCCGCTCTGATTGGCCGGTCCGCCGCGCTGGGCCGCGTTGGTCTGCCGGCCTGAGTCGCCGCGCTGGCCTGAGCTGGTCTGTTGCGGCGCGCTGTTGTGGCCGAAGCCGTCGAATGCTGAGGGCTGCTCGTGGGCGTATTCGCCGAGGGCGACGCTGTGCCTGGCTTCGGGTGCCGGGTGGTGGCTGCTGTCGGCGGGGGTGTCGAAGACCGCGGTGTCGGCGGGACGCAGTGGCGATCCGGCGGACGGGGTCCCGGGGGCCGGTGGGCCGGCAGGGGAGGTTGGCGAGGCGGCAGCGGCGATGGCGGATTCGTGGGCTTCGGGGCGGCGGGGGAGTGCTGGGCGGCCGTCGGTGGGGGCTTCCGGGTCGTCGTCCTGGGTGGGGGTGCGGCGGAGGACCGCGGCCAGGACCGAGCCGAGGACGCCGGCGCCGGTGGCCGTCATCGCTGCCCAGTATGGCGTCATCTGGTAACGGTCGGGTCCGGAGCCGGGGCCCGCGATCAGGTAGGCGAGCGTCAGCAGGGCTGGGCCGGGGAGGCCGGCCAGGGCGATCGTCAGGGTCGGGAGGCCGCGGCGGCGGGCGGCCCAGCCGAGGGCGAGACCCAGGAGCAGGGCCAGGGCGGGCATGGTGGCCAGGGCCGTGCGGGAGATGACCGAGGAGGAGAGGAAGGTCGCGTCGAGGACGCCGAGGCGGACGGCGGGGAGCGGGTCGGTCGGGGCCAGGGAGGACGAGACCGAGACGATTGCGACCACGCCGACCGCGATGCTCATGGCGGCGAGGCTCCAGCGGGCGACGGCCTGGGCCAGCGCGGCCCATGCGGCGAAGATGCCGATCAGGGCGCCTATCCCCGCGCAGATGGCGATCACCACGACCGGGTCCACGCCCGCGATCTGGGCGGTGCGGGCGGGCTGCATCGTGAGCGGGACCGCGACGGCCGCGCCCAGGGCCGCGGCGAAGGAGAGGGCCAGCTCGGTGCCGACGCCGCCGCGGAAGTCGGGGGACCAGCGGCGCAGGAGACGGGAGCCGACGACGGCGCCGACGACGGCGGCCACCATCGGGAACCAGGCGACCCAGGCGAGTTGCGCGGTCCATTGATCACGCGCGGTGACATCCACGACCCGGGTGAGGCGCACGATGCCGAGGCCGTACGCCATGCCGAGCTCGCCGGCGCCCGCGAGAGCGCCGACACCGAGGGTGGCCGACAACACCTTGGCCCAGGTCCGAAATGCCATGACCGGCAGGTTACGGAATGCGCCCCGGTGACCGCCAGTCCGGGAGGTAACTCTTAAGGCTTGGAAAAATTCTCATTAGGACGCATCGATGTGCGTCTTAAGTATCTTGACCTGCTCGATATACGCACAGTGACTATTTCAGCGCGCTGACGTGTGGGAGGACCCGCTCGGCGATCAGGTCGACATGGTCCAGGTCGGACATATCGATAACGCGGATGTGCACCCGGGAAGTGCCGATTTCGGCCAGTTCGCCGAGCCGTTGCACCAGAGCCTCCGGCGATCCGACCACCGGATCCTCGGGTGGCAGGGCGCTGGGCACGTGCAGGGGTGCGGCCCTGCGGCGGGCTTCCTCATCGGTACGCCCGATCGCGGCCACCACTCCCGCGGACAACGTCAACGGGCGATCGCCGGGTCGTGCGTACGTGTCACATGCTCGGCGTACCCGGATAAAGGCCGCAGCTGTCTCCGCGACCGACTTGAACGGCACGTTGTATTCGTCCGCGAAGCGGGCGGCCAGTTCCGGGGTGCGCCGGGGACCCTTTCCGCCGACGATCACCGGCGGGCCCGGGCGTTGGACCGGTTTGGGCAGTGCGGGCGCATCCAGCAGGCGATAGTGCTTGCCGTCGTAGGAGAAGGTCTCGCCGTCCGGCGTCGCCCACAGGCCGGTGATGATCGCCAGCTGCTCGGCCATCCGGTCGAAGCGCTCGCCGACCGGCGGGAACGGGATGCCGTACGAGGTGTGTTCGCGCTCGAACCAGCCCGCGCCCATGCCCAGCTCGATGCGGCCACCACTCATCGCGTCGGCCTGGGCGACCATGACGGCCAGCGGCCCGGGCGGCCGGAACGTCACGGAGTTGACCAGCGTGCCGAGCCGGATGCGGGACGTCTCACGGGCAAGCCCGGCCAGGGTGAGCCAGGCGTCGGTCGGGCCGGGCAGCCCCGGGTCGGCACCCATCGACTGGTAGTGGTCGGCGCGGAAGAAACCCTCGAAGCCGGCGTCCTCGGCGTGCCGGGCCAGTCGCAGCTGGTCGTCGTAGGTGGCGCCGCGGTGCGGCTCGATGAAAAGGCTGACGCGCATCGGCGACCCCTGAGGAAGGAAGAAGGTTGTCACTCGTCCGTGTCACCGCTGAGGTCACCCATCATATGGCCGTCCACAGTGTCATTGATGATCGACTCTTTCCCCTACGATTACGCCGCGAGTTTCTTGAATCACCACCTGTGGCGGTTGGAAAGGGACATAGTGCAGAGAAGATCATTTATCCGTACGCTCGGAGCGGCCGCACTGGCCACGACGGTTGCCGGGGCGGCCGGGTGCAGCGACGACGACACCGACGGCGGGCCCGGTGACGCCGGGGCGCTGGAGAAGATCACTTATCTGACCTCGTTCGGGACGTTCGGGCGCGACGCGTACGCGTACGTCGCCAAGGAGAAGGGCTACTTCAGCGACGCCGGCTTCGACGTCGACATCAAGCCCGGCAACGGCAGCCTCGAGAACGTCAAGGCGATCGTCGGCGGCACGGCCCAGTTCACCCCGATCGACCTCACCGGCGGGCTGCTCGCCGCGGGTGGCGCCAACGGCCAGCCCAAGGTCACCGGGTTCACCGCGGTCGCGGCGATCCAGCAGCGCACCATGGCGGCGATCATGTCGCTCGCCGGCTACGGCATCGGGACGCCCAAGGATCTCGAGGGCAGGACCATCGCGGACACGCCCGGCTCCGTCGTGCGCAACCTCTTCCCGACGTACGCGAAGCTGGCCAAGATCGACGCGTCGAAGGTGACGTTCGTCAACGGCACCGCGCAGACCCTGTTCGGCACGCTGGCGCAGCACAAGGTCGACGCCATCGGGCAGTTCGTCGTCGGCAAGCCCACCATCGAGGCCATCGCCAAGAAGGACGCGGTGCTGCTGCCCTACAGCGACGTGCTGCAGGACCTCTACGGCAACGTGCTGATCACCGGCGCCGACTACGCGAAAGCCAGCCCCGAGAAGGTCACGAAGTTCACCGAGGCCCTGCTCAAGGGGCTGCAGGACGCCGTCACCAAGCCTGAGGAGGCGGGCACGATCCTGCAGAAGTACGTGAGCACGGCGGTTCCGGCGTCGGCCGCGGCGGAGCTCACCCTGATGAATTCCTTCGTACGCTCGGAGTCCTCGGGCGTCCCCGTCGGCGCACTCGACACCGAGCGGGTCGCGCGCTGCATCGCGATCCTGCAGGGCGCGGGGCAGATCCCGACCGGCCTGAAGCCCCAGGACATCATCAGCTTCGACCTGGTTCCGAAGGCCTGAGCCGTGTCCGACGTCGCCACCCGCCGCAGCGTCGCGTCGCTGGTTCTGTGGCCCCTGCTGGGCCTGGCCGTCGCCGTCGGCGCCTGGTGGGCAGCCACCGTCGTGCTCGCGGTCAACCCGGTCGTCCTGCCGGCGCCGCCCGACGTGGCCGACGGCTTCGGGCGCTATTCGCGGACCCTGGTCGAGGAGGCATGGCACACGGCGGTGGCGACGCTGCTCGGCTTCGCGATCTCCGTGGTCGTCGGTGTGCTGATCGGGGTCGCCATCGCCGCCTGGCGCCCGTTCGAGCGGATGTTCTCGCCGCTGCTCGTGGCGTTCAACGCCGTGCCCAAGGTGGCGCTCGCGCCGCTGATGCTGATCTGGTTCGGCTACGGGCGTACCCCCGTGCTCGCCATGGCCTTCCTGATCTGCTTCTTCCCGATCGTGCTCTCCACCGCGACCGGTCTGACCAGCACCCCGTCCGAACTGGCCGAACTCGCCCGGTCGCTGGACGCCTCACGGGTGCAGACGTTCCGGTGGATCCGGTTGCCCGCCGCGCTGCCGCAGATCTTCGTCGGGCTCAGGATCGGCCTGCCGCTGGCGGTGATCGGCGTGGTCGTGGGCGAGATGCAGTACGGCGAGACCGGCCTCGGCATGATCATCGTGCAGACCAGCGGGCAGGGCGACACGTCGGCGGCGTTCGCGGCGATCGTGCTGCTCGCCGGTGTCAGCATCGTGCTGTATTACCTGCTCTCGCTGGTCGAACGGCTGACCCTGCCGTGGGTGCGGGCGACCACGTCGGTGCGCTGAGGTACTTCGGTGCGCTGAGGTACTTCGGTGCGCTGAGGTACTTCGGTGCGCTGACGGCGTACTGAAAAAGGCGCCGGACCAACGACGGTCCGGCGCCTTTCGCGGTGGTTCTGGCTGGTCAGCTCAGCAGGCGCCAGCGGCCGCTCCGTGCGACCAGCAGGGTGAGTGCCTGCGGCATCAGGCCGGAGTGGTTGTCCGGAGTGAGTCGCAGCGGGCCGGAGAGGCCGTCGGTCTGGGAGGTCTCGAGCACGTCCCGCAGGCGCTGGCGGTCGCCGCCGGCCCGGACCACCGCGTCGGCGATCAGGTCGACCGCGTCCGCGCCGAACGAGGCGACGCCGGAGTAGCTGCCGTAGCGGGAGGTGTAGTCCCGGAACCACTGCTTGCGGGCGGCCTTGGCCGGTGACGTCGCGATCACGTCGTCGATCGCGAGGATCTGGGTGAAGACCATCGTCGTGTTCTCGGTGGCCACCGCAGCCTCCTGCGGGACGAACAAGTCGTTCGCGGCGGCGGCGTCGAAGTAGACCTGACCCTTGAACTTGGCCGCCTTGGCGGCGGTGACGGCCGCCGTCGCCTGATCGGAACCGGTCAGGACGACCAGAGCGTCGGGCTTGTCGGCGGTCACGGTCTCGATCACCTGCGACACGTCGGTCGCGGTGGGCTTCACCGGCGCCGGCGCGATGACCGTGATCTGCGGCTTCTTCTGCAGCTCGGACACCAGATGGCTGCGTACGCCGTTGCCGTAGAGGTTGTTCGCGTAGACGATCGCGACCTTCTTCTTCCCGCTGCGGTCGAGCTCAGCGGTGAGCGCGGCGGCGCTGTCGGAGCCGTTCGGGCCGATCTTGAACAGGTACCGGCGGCTCTCGATCGGTGTGGCCACCTGGTCGGCGGCGGCCAGCGCGATTGTCGGGACGCGCTTGTCGTTGATCGTCTTGGCGGCGCCCACCACGCACTCGTCGCATTCGCCGGTGATGATCGCGGCGATGCCGGGGTCGTCCGCGAGCGTGCTGATGTTGCTCAGCGACTGCTTCGACTCCGACCTGTTGTCCATGACGCGCAGCTCGAGCTCGTGATCGGGGAGCTTGTTCGACGCGTTGATCTGCTCGATCCGCAGCTGGAGGGCGTCGGCGTACGCATTGTCCACCGCCGAGCCCAGTGCCAGGTCGGCGCCGATCACGATCTTGGTCCTGGTGCTGGCGTCGCTGTCCGAGCTGCAGCCCGCCAGAGCGGTCAGGATGAGCGCCGGGGCGGCGGCGAACGCCGTCATACGGCGGGGGAGCCTCACTGGGGGTGCCTCCTAGAGGGCGGAGACGGGACGTGATGTGTCCCGCAGAGCGCAACGTTGTCCGGTGTGGACCGCTCGAACACGGACAGTCCGTCCGTTCAACCGCGGCAAACCTTGCCAACGTGAGGGTCCCTGGTCAAGCTGCGTGGAAGGCGCTCTGCGGGATGTTGATCTCACATAGTGGTAGGAATCTTGATGGATGGCTGTAATTGTATCAATACGCTAAGTAATGAACGGCGTATCAGCGCACGTCAAAGCCGAGTCACTGTCGATTGTCGACCCGAACAGCCCATTGAATCCGGGTGCTGAACGCTTCTTCTGGGCTAAGTCGGACTTCCCAAACAGTTGCCGACTCTGATGAAATCGCGGCCGTGCCGCGTGCGGCATGTGCCTTGCCGCGAAAGTTCGGCCAGGACGCGTCCCAGGCCCGGCGGTGGACGTCCGGGCGAGTGACGAGATGCGGGGATGATCAGCGAGGAGATGTCGTGAGCACCGGATCTTCGACCCAGGCTTCGACCTATCCCGCGGGCTCCGCCGTCAGTCCTGCCTCCGGCAGTGACGACGGGGCGCGCGACGAGGGCAATAGCGGACTTGAGCGCCGCAGTCGTATTCCGAGACTTCAGGATGCGCGCATCCGATCGAAGCTCGCCCTCATTCTCTTCGTGCCTCTGGTGGCGGTTCTGGCCCTGGCGACGGTGCGGCTCGTGACGGTCGGCTTCCAGGCCGTGGACGCCAGCCGGGTGGAGGACCTGACCCGGCTCTCCACGGACATCTCGGACCTGACGCAGTCCCTCCACAAGGAGCGGATGGCCGCAGCCGAGTATCTGGCCACCCCCGGCGCCAAGCCGGACGGTTACAACGCGGTCATCTCGCAGAGTGATGACAAGATCGCGAAGTTCACCACGGACCGTCGCGGGCTGGACAGCCCGCCGGCCGCGATCGAGGACCGGCTCGTCCGGATCGACGACCACCTGCGCACCATGGACGCGACCCGGAAGAAGATCGCCGATCGCGACCAGATCGTCGTCTCCGAGGCGGTGCTCCGCTACGGCGTCGTCATCACCGACCTCGTCGGCTACGGCGAGGTGCTCGGGCAGTACGCCGGCGCGGGTGAGGTCGCCGACAGCCTGCGCTCGGTCTCCGCGTTCGCGCGGGCCAAGGCAGGCACCGCCGAGCAGGAAGCGGTCGGGTACGCCGCCCGCGTCTCCGGCGACATCAGCAAGGAACAGCTCAACGTCTTCACCGCGACGCAGACCGGCCAGCAGGAGGCGCTCGAGGCGTTCACCCTGGTAGCCACCGTCGACCAGCAGGCGCTCGTCGACCAGACGGTCACCGGTGACGCGGTCAACCTCGCCGACCAGACCACCACGTCGCTGACCCGTAACGCCGCGTCGGTGGCCCCCGAGGACATCACCAACTCCCTCGGCGCGGTCGTCGACCTGATGCGCTGGGCCGAGCAGGAGCTCGAAGCCGAGGCGCTGCAGGAGGCGATCGACGAGAGCACGACCGTCAGCCGGCAGGCAGCGGTCGAGGCCGGCCTGGTCGTGCTCACCCTGATCCTGGCCATCGCCTTGGCGGTCATGCTTGCTCGCTCGCTCAACCAGTCGCTGCGCCGGCTGCGTGAGGGTGCGCTCGCGGTGGCCAACCGCGACCTGCCCGACGCGGTCGCCCGGCTCCGTGACGTGCGTAACCTGGGTGACGGCGGCGCCGACGACATCATCCGGCAGGTCCGCGACCCGATCCGGATGACCAACCGGGACGAGATCGGCCAGGTCGCCCAGGCGTTCAACGTCGTCCACCGCGAGGCGGTCCGGATCGCGGCCGAGCAGGCCGCCCTGCGGACCAGCGTCTCGGCGATGTTCCTCAACCTGGCCCGCCGCTCGCAGAGCCTGGTCGACCGGATGATCGGCGAGCTCGACCAGATCGAGCGCGGCGAGGAGGACCCGAAGCGGCTCGCCCAGCTCTTCGAGCTCGACCACCTCGCCACCCGCATGCGCCGCAACGACGAGAATCTGCTGGTCCTCGCGGGTGCCGACTCCAGCGCACCGCGCCGCGAGGACGCCCTCGTGGTCGACGCCCTGCGCGCCGCCCAGTCCGAGGTCGAGCTCTACAACCGCATCGAGTTCGGCACGGTCGACACCGACATCTCCATCCAGGCGGTCGCCGTCAACGACGTCGTCCGGCTCGTCGCCGAACTGCTCGACAACGCGACCCGCTTCTCGCCGCCGAACACCATCGTGGTGGCCGACGGCCGCCGCATCCGCGACTACGTGGTGATCCAGGTCGAGGACCGCGGCCTGGGCATGTCCGAAGAGCAGATGGACAGCCTGAACCGGCGGCTCGCCGAGACGCCCGACGTCGACGTGGCGGCGTTCCGGCTCATGGGCCTGGCCGTGGTCAGCCGGCTCGCCAACCGCTACGGCATCCGCGTCGAGCTGCGCGCCAACATCGAGGGCGGCACGGTCGCCCAGGTGATCCTGCCGAACAGCATCGTCGAACTGCCCGGCAGCCGCCCCCTGGACCCGCCGTCACGCGGCAACCGCCAGCTCGACCCGGGCCCGGCCGGCTGGAACGACCCGATGGCCCTGAGCCGCTCCAGCTCGGCGACCGCGACCCTCCCGGCGATCTCGCAGGATCCCTGGCAGCAGCATTCCGGCGAGGACAGCTTCGTCCGGACGGGCTCAAGCGGCATCTCCGAGCCCCAGGCGCCGGCGCTCCCGGCACACCCGCTGCTCCCCGCGCAGCCGTCGCAGATGTCGTCGAACACGGGCGAGGGCTTCCCCACGCCGAACCGGCCCATGCTGCCGAAACGGGGCATGGAGGACCGCGTACTGCCGACCCGGGTCACCGCACCCGAGCCCGAGCCGGTGCGTACGCCCACGTTCGAGACCGCGGCGACCAGCAACCCGACGATGGCGTACCCGACGATGCAGCAGCGGGCCGCCGTCGACGTGCAGTCCACCCAGCAGGTCTCGCCGTCGGCAGGGTTCCCCGCACCGGAGCGGGCCGCGACCCCCAGCACCAACGGCTGGGGTGCGGCGCTCGCCGCGATGCCGCCCGCGCCGTCGGTTCCCGCCGCAGCTGTCCAGCAGGAAGAGCGCGCCGAGGCCGCCCCGATCTTCCTGCAGATGCAGCAGAGCTGGTTCAAGGGCCAGGAAGGCGAAAGCAGCGAGGAGTGGAGCATGCCGACAGCGGGCTACGCCCCACCACCCAACCAGCCCGGCGGTGCCGTCACGACGGCGCCCGCCCAGGCTCCCCAAGCAGCGGCGCCCAACGCCGCGCCGGAAGCCGCCATCCCGGCGGCTCAACCGGCCCCCGTTACTCCGGCGGCACCGGCGTCCCCAGCGCCGGCCGCGGCCCGTTCCGGAAACGCGGGGCAGAATGGATCGCGATCGGCGCAAGCCGGTCCGGACAGCGGTAGCCAGTCCCTCCCGCGGCAGCGCAGGTCTGCCGAGGATGCCTGGCGCACCGCCGCCGATGAAGGATGGCAGCGGGCGATGGCGGCAGCGGATCCCACCGTTACCGACACCACCCGCTCCGGGCTGCCCAAGCGGACACCCCAGGCACAGCTCGTGCCGGGCGGGGTGCAGACAACTCCGCTCGATCAACACCGGCGCAGCCCGGACCAGGTACGCGGACTCCTCTCCGCGTATCACCGAGGCGTGCAACGAGGGCGTACGGCCGGCAGTGAAGAAGCTGCCGCGGGCGCCCCTGCTCCGAAGGAGAACGGACAGTGACCAGGCCCCCCACCATGCAGGACATGGGCTGGCTGCTCAGCAACTTCGCCGACAGCGTGGCGGGTATCGCCCACGTGGTCGCGGTCTCCGCGGACGGCCTCTTGCTGGCCTCCTCGCGGGATCTGCCGGCGGACCGGGCCGACCAGCTAGCCGCGATCACCTCTGGCGTCGTCAGCCTCACCGACGGCGCGTCGCGGATGTTCAACGCCGGCGCAGTGCAGCAGACGATCATCGAGATGGACAGCGGGTATCTCTTCCTGATGTCCATCAGCGACGGTTCGTCGATGGCGGTCCTGGCGGCTCGCAGTTGCGACGTCGGTCAGGTCGGCTATGAGATGGCGCTGCTGGTCGAGCGTGTCGGCGCGGCACTCGTGCCGGCTCCGCGCGAGGCCGTTGCCAACCACTGAGTTGCGTCCCCAAGCGCATCCGATGACTGCCGGAAGGAGGTGCCCGCACGATGGGACAGCCGAATGACCCGCGCGGAAATTTGGTCCGGCCGTACGCGGTCACCCGGGGCCGGACGGAACCGCGCCGGGACATACCGATTGAAGCGGTCCTGGTCGCCAGCCAGGCCGCTGTGCAGGAGGCCCGGTTCGCCGGGCATGACAAGTACCGCATCGCCGTGCTGTGTGAGCCACGGGCGCAGTCGTTGGCCGAGATCGCGGCCTACAGCAGGCTCCCGCTGGGCGTCGCCCGGGTACTCGTCGCCGACATGGTCGCCGACGGGATGCTGTCGCTGCACAGCGCCGCTCCCAAGGAAGGGTTCACGGAGCGGATGGATCTGCTGGAGAGGGTGTTGAGTGGACTTCGCAAGCTCTAAGCGGGCGGGGGCGCAACCCAAGGAGATCACCTCCGCGAAGATCGTCGTCGCCGGTGGCTTCGGCGTGGGCAAGACGACGCTTGTCGGCGCGGTCTCCGAGATCGAACCCCTGACCACCGAGGCCGTGATGACCTCGGCGGGGCAGGGCATCGACGACGCGTCCAAGGTGCCGGGCAAAGAGACGACCACGGTGGCGATGGACTTCGGCCGCATCACCATGGCCGACGACCTGATCCTGTACCTGTTCGGAACACCGGGCCAGACCCGCTTCTGGTTCATGTGGGACGAACTCATCCGCGGTGCGGTCGGGGCGGCTGTCCTGGTGGACACCCGCCGGATCTCCGACGCCTTCGCGCCGCTCGACTATTTCGAGAATCGCCACCTGCCTTATCTGGTGGCGCTCAACTGCTTCGACGGAGCTCCCCGGTACGAGCCGGAAGAGGTCCGCGAGGCTTTGGCCATCTCGCCGAACGTGCCCCTGATCCTGACCGACGCCCGTAACCGGGAATCGGTCAAGCAGGTGCTCGTGGGTGTCGTGGAACACGCGATGCGCACGTTGGTGGCCGAGCAGGGACGTGGTTTTCCGGCTCCGGTCGGCTGATCCGGCGCCGACCCTTCGCGGTCGGCGCCGGTCATTGGTTCTTCCCCAGGTTGGCTCGTGCCTCGCACGGGCCTCCTGTGCTGCGCGCCCACCATCCGGCGCGCATTTTTTGTCAGCTGGGGAGTCGGTACCCGCGTTTGACCACGGTCTGGATCACGCCGGGCGTCCCCAGGCCGGCGCGGAGACGCGCGACCGCCATCTCCACCGCGTGCTCGTCCGCGCCCCTCGGCAGGGTGCGCAGCAGTGCCGCCCGGGAGAGCACCCGCCCCGGTGTCGTAGCCAGCGCCCGCAGCACCGCCATGGGTGCCGGCGCGAGCGGCTTCAGGTCACCGTCGACGATCGCGGCGTGTCCCCGCAGGGTCAGCGAGTGGCCGGCGACCTCGATGCTCAGCGCCCGTTTCGGCAGCTCGTCCACGATCGTGCGGACCAGGGCGCTCAGCCGGGCGCGGGCGGGCGCCGTCACCGGGATGTCGTGCCTGCGCAGCGGGGCGGCCGTCACCGGGCCCACACAGGCGGCCAGGACATCCGTACGCAGCGCCTCGATCAGGGAATCGGTGCTCGGACCCGCCGCCTGCAGGAGCGCGCTGACGGCGGGCGCCGAGGTGAACGTCACCGCGTCCACCAGCCGCCCGGCGATCAGGTCGACGAGCCGGTGCAACGGTGCCGGGTCGATCGGCGCCGCCCAGCGGTAGACCGGAACCTCGATCACGCGGGCACCCGCGTCCTGCAGTGCCTCGGTGATCTCCGGCTGGCTCTCGCCGTGCAGCTGCATCGCCACCGTCAGGCCGGAGACGCCCCGCGCGGTCAGATGGTCGACGACTTCCTCGTAGCTCTCGCCCTCGGGCGACCACTGGTCCTGCAGGCCCGCGGAGCGCACGGCAGCCCGGGCCTTGGGCCCACGTGCGATGAGATAGGCGTGGGACAGCACCGCGCGCAGCGGCTCGGTCAGCCCCCAGCCCTCGGCGGCCTCGAGCCAGCCGCGCATTCCGATACCGGTGTTGACCAGCACGATGTCGGGGGGAGTCTCGAGACAGGCCCGGGTCGCGGCACGCAACTCCGCGTCGTCGGCGATCGGCACGATCCGCAGCGCGGGGGCGATCACCACTCGGGCGCCCCTGTTCTCCAGGAGCCCGGCGAGCTCGTCCCGGCGCCGGTCGGAGGTGACCCCGATCGTGTATCCGGACAGCGACGCCGTGGGCTCCTCGAGCGCC
Organism: Winogradskya consettensis; assembly: GCF_018332715.1. Lineage (GTDB taxonomy): Bacteria > Actinomycetota > Actinomycetes > Mycobacteriales > Micromonosporaceae > Actinoplanes > Actinoplanes consettensis. Next base: position 353,308 of record NZ_BOQP01000003.1, read on the forward strand.
GAGGCCTTGATGATCGACCTACTCATTTTTTCCGAAAAGCCGCGGCGTGGCCGACCGGTCCACCGAAGGGCACGCTCGGATCCCGCCGTCCTCAGCGTCGACCCGCTCCCATGTCACGCCTGCGTTCACCGCCGTACCTCCGGCCGGCACACGCCGCAGCTTCCCTGCGCCGGAACGGTCACCCGTCCCAGCGGGCACCGCCAGGTCCGTCCTCAACCCTGGCGGTGGCTCGGGGGCGAGAATGCACCCGTGGGCGCTTCCGGGACGGAGCCCGGAATGCGTCATCGGGGAGAAAGCATCACTCGCCATGACGGAAGACTGCCGCCGGGGAATTTCGGACCCGGGTCCCGTATGTTTCGAGCCTGCTAAGAGGCATTCATCCCTTCGGCTCCCCTCGGCGGCTCTCCGTGGGGGCCGGCCGGGGCCAATCTTGAGCCCCGCTGTCGGCGTGCCGTGCGTCACCGCCTACTCTTAGACGGATAAGTTATGCGGTCCGTCGGTAGTGACGGGCCTCCTAGCCCGTTTTGACCGCGCGCCGCGCAGGCGGGTATTGTTGCCTGCTGTTGTGCGACAGCTGCGAGCGTCCCCTTTCAGGTACGCTTTATGTTCGTGCTTGCTACGGACCAGCGCGCGCCCCCAGACCGACGACGAGACAAGGTAATTCTGTGCGTACGTACAGCCCGAAGCCGGGTGAGATCGAGCGTCAGTGGCACATTATCGACGCTTCTGACGTCGTTCTGGGCCGCCTGGCCACCCACGCCGCCACGTTGCTGCGTGGCAAGCACAAGCCGACGTTCGCCCCGCACGTCGACACCGGCGACTTCGTAGTGATCATCAACGCCGGTAAGGTCGCGCTGACCGGCAACAAGCGGCAGACCAAGGTCGCTTACCGGCACTCGGGTTACCCGGGCGGCCTCAAGCAGATCGGCTACGAAGAGCTGCTGACCAAGCGCCCCGAGCACGCGGTCGAGCTTGCCGTCAAGGGCATGCTCCCGCACAACAAGCTCGCCCGCCAGGTCATCAAGAAGCTCAAGGTCTACCCGGGCGCCGAGCACCCGCACGCCGCGCAGCAGCCGGTGCCGTTCGAAATCAAGCAGATCGCGCAGTGAGCGCGGGCGAAGGAAACAGCATGTCCGACATCGTCGAGCCCGAGGTCGTCGAGACCGTCGAAGAGCCCGCTGAGACCGCTGAGGCTGTCGAGACGGCTGAGACCGCCGAAACGGCTGAGCCCGCTGCCGCTGAAACGGCTGAGCCCGCTGCCGCTGAGACGGTCGAGACCGTCGAAGAGCCCGCCGAGACCGTTGTCGTGGTCGAGGCGCCGGCCCCCGTCGTCCGCGTCGCCCGCCCGGGTGACCGCCCGATCCAGACCGTCGGCCGCCGCAAGGAGGCCATCGTCCGGGTGCGCCTCGTGCCCGGCAACGGCAAGATCACCTGCAACGGCCGCACGCTCGAGGAGTACTTCCCGAGCAAGGTGCACCAGCAGCTCATCCGTGAGCCGTTCGTGACCACCGAGAAGACCGAGCAGTTCGACGTGATCGCCAACCTCCGTGGCGGCGGCATCACGGGTCAGGCCGGCGCGCTGCGCCTCGGCATCTCCCGTGCGCTCATCACCGACGAGCCCGACGATCGTCCGGCGCTCAAGAAGGCCGGCTTCCTCACCCGTGACTCGCGGGTCAAGGAAAGCAAGAAGTACGGCCTCAAGAAGGCCCGTAAGGCTCCGCAGTACTCGAAGCGCTGATCGCAGCGCTCGACTTGCACCAGGTCTGAACGGGACGGCCGGGTGCGCCCCCTCGCTTGGGGCGCGCCCGGCCGTTTCGCATTTTCTTCCCCGAACGACACACCGGTCCGGCCGCGATCGCGATCGGCGAAAGGAAAGGCCGCCATGGGGCGACTCTTCGGCACGGACGGCGTACGCGCGCTCGCCAACGGTGAGCTACTCACCCCGGAGCTGGCGCTCTCGGTCGCGGTAGCGGCGGCTCGTGTGCTCATCGAGAGCGACCGGAGCCATATGCCGCTCGCCATCGTGGGCCGGGACCCACGCGCCAGCGGCGAGATGCTGGAGGCCGCCGTCGTGGCAGGCCTCACCAGTGCCGGGGCCAATGTCGTCCGGGTCGGGGTGCTGCCCACGCCGGCAGTCGCCTACCTGGTCGGGCAGACCCAGGCGGACCTCGGCGTCATGCTGTCCGCCTCCCACAACCCGATGCCCGACAACGGCATCAAACTCTTCGCCCCCGGTGGCCTCAAGCTGCCGGACGAGCTCGAGGAGCGCATCGAGACCGCGGTCGCCGACGGGCACGGCCTGGTCGGCCGCCCGACCGGTGCCGGTGTCGGCCGCGTCCACGACCTGCTCGACGGCGCGGAGCACTACATCAAGCACCTCGTCGCCTCGACCCCGCACAGCCTCGAAGGCATCAAGGTCGTCGTCGACTGCGCCAACGGCGCCGCCAGCGAGGCAGGCCCCACGGCCTACGAGGAAGCCGGCGCCACCGTGATCAAGATTCACGCGGAGCCGGACGGCCTCAACATCAACGAGGAATGCGGCTCCACCCACATGGAATCGCTGATCGAGACGGTCCTGCGCGAAGGCGCCGACCTGGGCCTGGCCCACGACGGGGACGCCGACCGCTGCCTCGCGGTCACCGCCTCGGGTGAAGTCGTCGACGGCGACCAGATCATGGCGATCCTGGCCCTGGCGATGCGCGACGCGGGCACCCTCACCGGCGACACCCTGGTCGCCACGGTGATGAGCAACCTCGGCCTGCGCCTGGCGATGAAGCAGGCGGGCATCCGCCTCATCGAGACCAAGGTCGGCGACCGCTACGTCCTCGAGGAGCTCAACGCCAACAACTACGCCCTCGGCGGCGAGCAGAGCGGCCACATCGTGATGCCCGCGTTCGCCACCACCGGCGACGGCGTCCTGACCGGCCTGCACCTCATGGCCACCATCGCCACCACCGGCAAGTCCCTGGCCGACCTCGCCTCGGTCGTCCACAAGCTCCCGCAGGTCCTGATCAACGTCAAGGTGAAGGACCGGGAAGCCGGCGCCAACGCTCCCACGGTCCAGGCCGCGGTGGCCCTCGCCGAGGCCGAACTCGGCGAAACCGGCCGGGTCCTGCTCCGCCCCTCGGGCACCGAACCCCTCGTCCGGGTCATGGTCGAGGCCGAGACCGAGGAACAGGCCCGCACGGTCGCCGAGCGCGTCGCGGCCGAGGTCGAGGGTGCCAGCCCCGCCTGATCCACCCGCCTTGAAGCACGCCGGTCCGCTCAGCGGGCCGGCGTGCCGCGTTTTGCCAGGGTCAGGCCAGGGTGCGGAGGCGTTGTGCCGCTTCGTCGATGACGTCCTCGCGTTTGCAGAAGGCGAAGCGGATCAGGTGGCGGCCCCGGTCCTGATGGTCGTAGAAGACCTGGGTGGGCACGGCGACGACACCGCAGCGGTCCGGGAGGGTACGGCAGAAGTCGACGCCGTCCGTGCCGCCCAGGGGTCTGATGTCGGCCGTGACGAAGTAGGTGCCCTCGGACGGCAGGAGCCCGAAGCCCGCGTCGGCGAGGCCGGCGACGAGGCGGTCCCGGCGGGACTGGAGGGTGTCCCGGAAGCCGGTGAAGTAGCTGTCCGGCAGGTTGAGGGCCACGGCTACCGCTGGTTGCAGGGGACCGGCGTTGACGAAGGTCAGGAACTGTTTCACGCGGAGCACGGATGACACGAGCGGGCCCGGTCCGGTGGCCCAGCCGACCTTCCAGCCGGTGCACGAGAAGGTCTTGCCCGCCGACGAGATCCGCAGGGTGCGCTCGTTCATCCCGGGGAGCGTGGCGAGTGGGACGTGCGGGGTGGACGCGTCGCTGAAGACGAGGTGCTCGTAGACCTCGTCGGTCACGGCGTACACATCGTGTTCCTGGCAGAGGCGTGCGATCAGGGTGAGCTCGTCCGGGGTGAAGACCTTGCCGGTCGGGTTATGCGGGGAGTTGAGCAGCATCAGCCGGGTCCGTGGCCCGAAGGCTGCCCGCAGCTCGCCCTCGTCGAACTCGTAGCGCCCGTCCGGCCCCGGGCGCAGCGTCACCACTCGCCGGACCGCCCCGGCCAGCGCGATGGAGGCGGCGTACGAGTCGTAGTAGGGCTCGAAGCACACCACCTCGTCGCCGGCCTCGCACAGCCCGAGAATCGCCGCGGCGACCGCCTCCGTCGCGCCGGCGGTGACCACGACCTCGGTGTCCGGGTCGTGGGTCAGGCCCCAGAACCGTTGCTCATGGGTGGCGATGGCCTGGCGCAGCGCGGGGATGCCCGGCAGCGGCGGATACTGGTTGGCGCCGGACCGCAGCGCCTCGGCGGCGGCGTCCAGCATCTCCGGAGGCCCGTCGGTGTCGGGGAATCCCTGCCCGAGGTTGACCGAGCCGGTCCGCGCGGCGAGCGCGGACATCTCGGTGAAGATGGTGGTGCCGAACGGGCGCATGCGGCCGACGAGCGGGTCCGCCGAGATCGACGAGGTCACATCCGCCACCCTACGGCGCGGCCCGCCGCCGGACGCGCCTCGAGCCTCCGGGTTACTGGACGATCTTGGTGCAGGCCGCGGTGTTGAAGGAGCCCGTGCTGGTCTTCTGAGCCACTTCCTCGCCGTTGACCTTGGTGACGCAGCTCAGGGTGCCCTCGGAGAGCCCGATCCTGACCGCGACGACGGAGACCACGGCCGGGCTGTTCGTCTTGACCGTGATGTGCCAGGGCAGCTGCTGGTTGCTGAGCTGCTTCGGGGTCCCGTCGTCCTTCTCGAGGTAGATGATGCGGACCGGCCCGTCGCCGGTCACCTCGTAGTCGACGGTGATCTCGGGACCTTCGCCCGGCAGGTCGGGCAGGCCGGGCAGATCGGTCGGGAGATCCGTCGGCAGGTCGGTGGGCAGGTCGGTCGGCACTACCGTCGGAATGTCCGGGACGTTCACCGAGTTGATCGTTTCCTTGGCCTTCTCGGTCGCCTTGTTGACCGCCAGCACCACCGCGGTGACCCCGCCCGCGCAGAGCAGCAGCGTGACCGCGATCAGCACGGCCACCAGAGGGGCCTTGCTCCGCTTCGGCCGCGGGCCCGGCTGCCCGTAGCCCGGTTGCTGATAACCCGGCGGAGGCCCCGGTGGCTGCCCATAGCCGGCCTGTCCATAGCCGGGCTGCTCGTATCCCTGCTGCTGGTACTGGGGCTGCTCGTATTGGGGCTGCTCGTATTGGGGCTGCTGGTACTGCGGCGGCTGGTGTTGCGGAGCGGCGGGGAACTGCTCGGTCCGCGGGTAGCCGTCCGGCGGTGCGCTCTGCGGGAGCGGCGCGTGGCCGGGCTGGAACTGCGGTGGCTGAGCGGAGAACGCGTCTCCTGACGGGGTCGACCAGGGCTGGCCCGAGGCCGGTTCCTCCGGCGGGAGGGGTCGGGTGGGGTCCGAGGGCGGTGGGTAGCTCATTCGACTCTCCTGGCAGGGCTTGTACCCGACGGTACGCGCTGCGTGCCAGCTCCGGATCACCCGGACGTGTCGCGATCGGCGCTGACCTGCGAGGCCATCGACGCAGCACCCATCAGCGGAGCCTTTCGATCACAAGGGGTGCGCGAAAGTATGCCTCTCGCGCATCCGTGATGAGCGAAAGTCCGCTACGCTGCCCCACATGTGTGGGATCGTGGGTTACGTGGGCAGCCGCCCGGCGCTGCAGATCGTTATCGATGGACTTCGGGGCCTCGAATACCGCGGATATGACTCCGCCGGTGTCGCGGTCGTCAACGACAAGGTCATCCTGACCGAGAAGAAGGCCGGGAAACTGGCGAATCTCGAAAAGGCCCTGGCAGAGCGCTCGAGTGACGGGATCGCCGTCGGGTCGACCGCCATCGGGCACACCCGCTGGGCGACCCATGGCGGCCCGACCGATCGCAACGCCCACCCGCACCTCTCGGCCGACGGCCGCGTCGCCGTGATCCACAACGGCATCATCGAGAATTTCTCCCGGCTGCGCGCCGAGCTCGAGGCGACCGGGGTCGAATTCGTCAGCGATACCGACACCGAGTGCGCCGCTCACCTGCTCGCCGCCGAGATGCGTGCCCTGCGTGATTCCGGCGACGGGCCCGAGGGTCCGCACCTGCTCGCCGAGGGCATGCGCCGCGTCGTGCGCCGCCTGGAGGGCGCTTTCACCCTGCTCGCCATCGACGTCGAGGTCCCCGACGCGGTGGTCGCCGCCCGGCGCAACTCGCCGCTGGTCGTGGGTCGCGGCGACGGCGAGAACTTCCTCGCCAGCGACGTCTCCGCCTTCATTGCGCACACCCGCGAGGCGATCGAGCTCGGCCAGGACCAGGTCGTCCTGATCACCCCGGGCGGCATCGAGATCACCGACTTCACCGGCGCGGTGGCCACCGGCAAGGAATTCCACATCGACTGGGACGCCTCGGCCGCGGAGAAGGGTGGTTACGACTACTTCATGCTCAAGGAGATCGCCGAGCAGCCGCAGGCCATCGCGGACACCCTGCTCGGGCGGCTCTCCGAGCGCGGCGACATCGTCCTCGACGAGGTGCGCCTCACCGACCAGGACCTGCGCGACGTCGACAAGGTCTTCATCGTCGCCTGCGGCACGTCCTATCACGCCGGGATGGTCGCCAAGTATGCGATCGAGCACTGGGTGCGCATCCCGTGCGAGGTGGAGCTGGCCAGTGAGTTCCGCTATCGCGACCCGATCCTGGACCGCTCCACCCTGATGATCGTGATCAGCCAGTCCGGCGAGACCATGGACACGCTGATGGCGTTGCGGCACGCCAAGGAGCAGAAGGCCCGGGTGCTGGCCATCTGCAACACCAACGGCTCCACGATCCCGCGTGAGTCGGACGCCGTGCTCTACACCCATGGCGGCCCCGAGATCGCCGTGGCGTCCACCAAGGCATTCGTCACCCAGCTGGTCGCCTGCTATCTCATCGGCCTGCACCTCGCGCAGATCCGTGGCGTCATGTACGCCGACGAGGTCGCCGCCGTCGTCTCCCGGCTGCGCCGCACCCCGGACAACCTCCGGGAGCTGCTGACGCGGATGGAGGACGTGCGCGAGCTGGCCCGCGACCTCAAGACCGCGTCGACCATCCTCTTCATCGGGCGCCACGTCGGGTTCCCGGTGGCCCTCGAGGGCGCGCTGAAGCTCAAGGAGCTCGCCTACATGCACGCCGAGGGCTTCGCGGCGGGTGAGCTGAAGCATGGGCCGATCGCCCTGATCGACGAGGGCACGCCGGTGGTGTGCGTGGTGCCGTCGCCGGCGGGTCGCGGCGTCCTGCGGGACAAGGTCGTCTCGAACATCCAGGAGGTGCGGGCCCGTGGCGCCCGCACGATCGTCATCGCGGAGGAGGGCGACGACGAGGTCGCCGCCTATGCCGACCACCTGATCCTCGTGCCGCGTACGCCCACGTTGCTCGCGCCGCTCATGACCGCCGTGCCGCTGCAGATCCTCGCCTGCGAGATCGCCGCCGCCCGGGGCCACGACGTCGACCAGCCGCGCAACCTGGCGAAATCCGTGACGGTCGAATAGCACGGCCGGGGGTCTCGAGGCGCCCGGCTGTGGATGAGCCGTCCCGATAGGCTTGACCGTGTGATCGTGTCTGTCGGGATCGATGTGGTGCTGGTGGAGAGGTTCGCCAAGGCGCTGGAACGCACGCCCATGCTCGCGGACCGGCTCTTCAGCGACTCGGAGCGGCTGACGCGGTCGGGAAACCCCCGCTCGCCCGAGTCGCTGGCGGCCAGGTTCGCGGCGAAAGAGGCAGTGGCCAAGGCCCTCGGCGCCCCGGGTGGCCTGCGCTGGCACGACTGTGAGGTCGTCTCCGACCCGGACGGCCGGCCCTGGCTGACCGTGTCGGGCACGGTCGCCGCGGTCGCCGCCGAGCGCGGCGTCAACCGCTGGCACCTGTCGCTCTCCCACGACGGTGGCATCGCCTCGGCCATGGTGGTCGCCGAGGCCTGAGCGGGCCAGGGAATCCAGACCCTAGGGAGCACGGATGCGGCAGGCATGGCGGGTGGCCGACGTACGGTCGGCGGAGAAAGCACTGATGGCGACGGTCCCGGACGGGACCCTCATGCAGCGGGCCGCCGCGGGCCTGGCACGCCGGTGCGCGCTGCTGCTCCACGAGAGCGGCGGCGTCTACGGCGCGACAGTGGTGCTGCTGGTGGGCAGCGGTGACAACGGCGGCGATGCGCTTCTCGCGGGGGCGCGGCTGGCGGCGCGCGGTGCCCGGGTGCTCGCGATCCTGCTCCGGCCCGAGCACGTGCATCTCGCGGGGCTCAAGACGCTTCTCGACGCGGGTGGGCGGGTCATCGAGGAGCTGCCGGCCCGTGCGGATCTGGTGATGGACGGCATCGTGGGCATCGGCGCGACCGGTGGCCTGCGGCCCCCGGCGGCGGCGCTGGTCAAGGGGCTCCCCGAGCTTCGGGGCCGGGACGGCGCGCGAGCACCGGTGGTGGCGGTGGACGTGCCGAGCGGTGTGACGGTCGACACCGGCGACGTGCCGGGGGACGCCGTGCACGCGGACATCACGGTGACTTTCGGATGCCTCAAACCGGCACACGTGGTGGGTCCTGCCGCGGCCCTGGCGGGTCACGTGGAACTCGTCGACATCGGGCTGGGTGCGACGCTGCACGCGGCTCCCGCCGTACGCGTACCCGACGCATCCGACATCGCCGAGTGGTGGCCGCGCCCCTCCGCGTCCTCCGACAAGTACTCCCGCGGCGTGGTCGGAGTGGCCACCGGATCCGCGCAGTACCCGGGCGCCGCGGTGTTGTCGGTCACCGGTGCGCAGGCCGGCCCCGCCGGCATGGTGCGTTACGCGGGCAGCGCCAGCCGGGAAGTGCTGCGGAAACATCCCTCGGTCGTTGCGGCCGAGCGGGTCGCCGACGCGGGACGCGTGCAGGCCTGGGTGTGTGGTTCGGGGCTCGGAACCGATGACGACGCTCGGACCGAGCTGCGCAGCGTCCTCGCGACGTCGCTGCCCGTGCTGCTCGACGCGGACGCCCTGACCCTGCTGGTCGGCGGTCAGCACGCCGCTGACCTGCGACGGGACGCACCTTTGGTGATCACGCCGCACGACGGCGAGTTCAAGCGGCTTGCCGGGGAGGCTCCCGGGCCGGACCGGATGGCCGCTGCCCTCAAGCTCGCGTCGTGGATCAACGCGGTGGTGCTGCTCAAGGGCGACCGGACCATCGTGGCGACGCCCGCCGGCGAGGTGTGGGCCAACCCGACCGGCAGTTCCGTGCTGGCCACGGCCGGTTCCGGGGACGTGCTGGCGGGGTTGCTGGGCTCGTTGCTGGCGGCCGGGGTGCCCGCGGAGAAGGCCGCGGTGATGGCCGCGTACGTCCATGGTCTGGCCGGCCGGCGGGCAGCTGAGGACGGGCCGGTGACCTCTGCCGATGTGGCGGAAGCGCTTCGTCCCGTCCTCGCCGACCTGCTGTGATCCGTTTCTGTCACACCCATCAGTAGGCTGATGAACATGTGGCAGGCCGAAGTTCGCGTCGATCTGGACGCCATCCGGGACAACGTCGCGACCCTGCGGGCGGGCACGACCGCTGAGGTCATGGCCGTGGTCAAGGCCGACGGTTACGGGCACGGCATGCTGCCCGTCGCCCGCGCGGCCCTGGCCGGGGGCGCGACGTGGCTGGGCGTGGCGACCCTCGACGAGGCGCTGACGTTACGCCGGGCCGGGATAACGGCGCCGGTGCTGGCCTGGCTGCACTCACCCGGGCTCGCGCTGCACGAGGGCGTCGAGGCGGAGGTCGACCTCAACGCGGGGAGCCTCGAGCTGCTCGGTGAGCTGGTTGCCGCTGCCCGGCGGGCTGGGCGGGCTGCCCGCGTACATTTGAAGATCGATACTGGTCTGGCCCGCGGTGGCGCGACGCCGGCGGAATGGCCGGCCCTGGTGGAGGCCGCGGCGAAGGCGCAGGCCGACGGTGATCTCGAGATCGTCGGGGTCTGGAGCCACTTCGTCCGCTCGGACGAGCCCGGCCACGAGATGATCGACCAGCAGCTCGCGATCTTCGCCGAGGCGCTGGCGACCGCGGAGCGTTACGGCATCGAGCCGCGCTATCGCCACATCGCCAACTCGGCGGCCACGCTGACCCGGCCCGACTCCCACTATGACCTGGTCCGGCCCGGTCTGGCGATCTACGGGCTCTCGCCGTTGCCCGGGTCCCAGCCGGCCGGCCTGCGCCCGGCGATGACCGCCCGCGCCCGGATCGCGCTCACCAAACGGGTTCCGGAAGGCCAGGGCGTTTCCTACGGGCACGCCTACCACACCGAGCGGGAGACGACGCTCGCCCTGGTGCCGATCGGTTATGGCGACGGGGTGCCCCGGCACGCGTCCAATGTGGGCCCGGTGCTGCTCGGCGGCGCGGTGCGCACGATCGCCGGCCGCGTCTGCATGGATCAGATCGTGCTGGACGTCGGGGACGATCCGGTCCGGGCGGGCGACGTGGCGACCCTGTTCGGGCCCGGCACGGACGGCGAGCCGACGGCCACGGACTGGGCCGAGGCGATCGGCACGATCAACTACGAGATCGTGACCAGGTTCGGCGGGACGCGCGTCCCCCGCGTCTATGACGGTACGGCCGGGGAGGTCGCATGAGTCCCGCCAAGCTGCCGGCCAAAGCCAAGTTGCCGGCCAAACGGGTGAAGCAGGTCGGCATCGCCGGGGCCGTCGTCGGCATCGCCGCGGCCGGGCTCGCCACCGCGTTCGCCGTCGAGCGGGCGCTGGTCCGCAAGTCGCTCAACGTCCCGGGCGATCCGCACGCCGACGAGGAGTTCAACGACCAGGCGTTCGACGAGGAGCTCACCGTCACCGCCGCCGACGGCACCGACCTGCACGTCGAGATCGTCGAGGCGAAGCACCCGGCCGGCAAGCCGACGATCGTGTTCGTGCACGGCTTCGCCCTGGACATGGGCACCTTCTACTTCCAGCGGCAGGTGCTCACCGAGCGCGGCGACCAGCGGATGGTCTTCTACGACCAGCCCGGCCACGGGCGGTCCAGCCGGTTGAAATCCGGCGACTACGACATCGCGGCGCTGGGCAAGTCACTCGCGGCCGTGCTCGACGCGACCGTCCCCGACGGCCACATCATCCTCGTCGGACACTCCATGGGCGGCATGACGATCATGGCGTTCGCCGAGCAGTATCCGGAGTGGTTCGGCCGGCGGGTGACCGGTGTCGTGCTGATGTCGACCTCGGCGGGCCTGATCGACAAGTCGAAGCTGGGCCTGCCCACGCTCGTGGCCCGCGCGAGCGCGCCGTTCTTCCCGCTGTGGGGAGTCTCGGCCCGGCTCGGCGGCGGTGCCATCGACCGCGCCCGGGTCGTCTCGTCCGACCTCGCCTGGCTGCTCACCCGCCGTTACGGCTTCGGCGACTCGCGGCCCAGTCCCTCGTTGGTCACGTTCGTGGAGCAGATGAACTCCAAGACGTCGGTCGAGACGCTGACCAAGTATCTGCACACGCTCTACACCCACAACCGGTTCCCGGCGCTGTCGGCGCTCAAGGGTGTGCCGGTGCTGGTCCTGGTCGGCACGAAGGACTATCTGACCCCGGTGACGCACTCCGAGGAGATCCTCCGGCATCTCCCCGAGGCGGAGCTGGTGAAGATCGACAACAGCGGCCACGTGGTCATGCTGGAGAAGGCGGACGAGGTGAACGCGGCACTACTCCCGTTCCTGGACAGGATCTCATGACGACCACCGGCATCCGCCTGTCCACCGTGGAGGAGACCCGGGCCTTCGGCGAGCGGCTGGCCGCTCTGCTGTGCCCCGGTGATCTCCTGCTGCTCACCGGCCCGCTAGGCGCCGGCAAGACCGCGCTGGTCCAGGGCATCGGCGCGGGGCTCGGGGTGCTCGGCGCCGTCACCTCGCCGACCTTCGTGATCGCCCGCGTGCACCGGCCCGACCCGGCGCGCGGCGGCACGGTCCCGCTGGTGCATGCCGACGCGTACAGGCTCGGCGACGCGGCCGACCCGCGTGCGGAGATCGACGACCTCGACCTGGACGCCTCGGCCGACGACGCCGTCACGGTCGTCGAGTGGGGCGCCGGCCTGGTCGAGCAGCTCAACGACGAATACCTCGCCGTCCGCATCGACCGCCTCGACGACGACACCCGCGTCATCGACCTCGTGCCGCACGGCGGCGACTGGGCCGCGCGCCTGAAGGACGGCGATTGGGCCACGCGCCTGAAGGACGGCGATTGGGCCACGCGCCTGAAGGACGGCGACTGGGCCGCGCGCTTGAAGAAAGCGACGGAACTGCCATGACCATCGGAAACCGGAGATGATGTGAATCTGACCGAGCTGCTCCCACCCGCCTGGCGCGCGGAGTTGACGCCGTTCCTCGACCCCGCCGCGACCGGGGCGCTGGGTGCCTTTGTCGCCGGGGAGTACGAGACGCAGACCGTCTACCCGCCGATCGAGGACCTCTTCGCGGCCTACCGGCTCTGCGCGCCGGAGCAGACGAAGGTGCTGCTGCTGGGCCAGGACCCCTACCACGGTCCGGGCCAGGCGCACGGGCTCAGCTTCAGCGTGCGCGACGGTGTCCGGGTGCCGCCCTCGCTGCGCAACGTCTACAAGGAGCTGGCCGAGGACGTCGGTGTGCCGCCCTCGGCGAGCGGGGACCTCACCGGGTGGGCGAAGCAGGGCGTTCTGCTGCTCAACGCGGTCCTGACGGTGCGGGCGAAGTCGGCGGCGTCGCACAAGAACAAGGGCTGGGAGGTGTTCACCGACGCCACGATCCGGGCCCTCAACGCCCGCGACGAGAAGATCGTGTTTCTGCTCTGGGGCACGTACGCCCGCAAGAAGGCGGCCCTGATCACCAACCCCGTCCACACCGTGATCGAGTCGGGCCATCCGAGCCCGATGAACGGCGGCCGGGAGTTCTTCGGCGCCCGGATGTTCAGCGCGGCCAACAAGGCTCTCGCCGACGGTGGTCGCCCGGTGATCGACTGGGACCCGCGTAACTGACACCCCCGCCGATCGGCCCGGAACGGCGACGCGCCCTTCGATCTGGTGCCGAGCAACGAGCCGGTCAGCTGGGGGACGCGGCGGCGAGCAGCACTTCGGCGGCTGCGCGAGCGTGCCCGGCGGCGTGCGGGTCATGGTCGGCGGCCGCGGTCATGTTGGCGCCGTCGAAGAGCTGGACGAGCTGGGCGACGAGCCGTTGCGGGTTGTCATAGCCGCCCTGCTCGACCGGGGCGGCGAACAGCTCGTACAGCCATGTGCGGAATTCTTTGACCGCCAGATCCTCCGTGCTGCCGGCATGGGCCTCGGCGGCGGCGTGGTGGAACGCGCAGCCGACGAAGGTGGGGCTGGCGAAGATCGGGATCAGGGCGTCGAAGACCGCGAGGATCTTGGCGCGCGGCTCGGTCTGCTGGGCGGTGCGCGCGGTGATGGCGGCGACCCAGCCGCTGTGCTGACGGAGCAGGTAGGCCCGGACGAGGTCGTCCTTGCCACCGAAGTTGTAGTAGAGCGAGCCCTTGGCGACGCCGGACTCCTCGAGGATCCGGTCGATGCCGACCGTGTGGATGCCCTCGGCATAGAACAGCCGGTCGGCGGTCTCGAGCAGGCGTTCCCGGGCGGAACGCCTGCTCGGACTGGGCGAGGAGGTCATGCGCCCATCGTACGTTCAGACCGCGGTGCGCCCGCCGTCCACAGCGAGCGTGACGCCGTTGACGTAGGAGGCTCGGGGGCCGGCCAGGAACGCGATCACCTCGGCGATCTCCTCCGGCTGGGCGACCCGGCCCATCGGGATGAGGGGGATGAAGCTCTCGGCCACCTCGACGGGGACGGCGGGGGTGTAGACGGGGCCGGGTGAGACCACGTTGACGCGTACGCCGGCCGGGCCGTACTCGGCTGCCCACGCGCGGGTCAGCGAGTTCATCGCCGCCTTGGTGGCACCGTAGACGGCGTTGTTGGTGTCGCCGATCGTCCCGGCCGCGCTGCTCACGTTGATCACGCTGCCGGTGCCCTGCTCGACCATGCGCGGGGCCAGGGCCACGGTCAGCAGGTACGTCGCCCGGACGTTGCTGTCGATCATCGCGTCGAACTGGCCGGGGGTGATGGTGGCGCTGGGTCCGAAGGTGGCCGTCGCGACGTTGTTGACCAGCACGTCGACGTCGCCGGCTTCCTGGGCCAGCCGAGCCACGTCCTGCGGGTCGCTCACGTCGGCGAGGATGAAACGGGCCTTCCCGCCGGCCGCCTCGATCTCGTGGACGACTTCCGCTCCGCGTGGGGCGTTGCGGCCGTTCACCAGAACCATCGCCCCCTGCGTGGCCAGCAGTTTCGCCGTTGCCCGGCCGATGCCGGAGGTGGCGCCGGTGATCAGGGCGGTCTTGCCGGACAAGTCACTCATGAGCGCTCCTTTGAACAGGTCTGTCTAAACGAGTATTAGACGAACCTGTCTAAAGATCAAGGCGTTAGACGAACCTGTCTAAAGATGGGTGGCGGAGCGGGCCAGATAGGGTTTGCGGGTGCTCGTTCTTGGGTTGGATACCGCTACGCCCGCGGTGACTGCTGCGCTGGCCGAGGTCGGCGGCGGTGGGTTGCGGGGGCTCGGGGAGCGGCGGGTCGTTGATCCGCGGGCTCACGGGGAGTTGCTCGCACCGCAGATCCAGCGGGTGCTCGCCGATGCCGGGAAGGCTCCGCGGGATCTGGGTGCGATCGTGGCCGGGCTGGGGCCGGGGCCGTTCACCGGGCTCCGGGTCGGGCTGGCCACCGCGGCGGCGATGGGGCAGGCGCTGGGGATCCCGGCGTACGGTATCTGCACGCTTGATGCTCTCGGTCGTGCGGCCGGGCCGGGCCGGGTGCTGGTCGCCACCGACGCGAGGCGGCGTGAGGTCTACTTCGCGACCTACCAGGACGGTGTGCGGGTGACCGGGCCCGAGGTGGCCAAGCCCGCCGACGTGCCGGTCGACGCGGAGCGGGCGGTCGGCGAGGGCGCGGTGAAGTACAGCGACATTTTTAAGATCCCGATCGACGACCGGGTGCTGTACCCCTCCGGCGAGGCGTTGATCGCGCTGGCCCTCGGGGAGATCGAGGCCGGCGCGGAGGGTGGCGTCCTCACCCCCCTCTACCTGCGGCGCCCCGATGCCGTGGCCGCTACCGAGCGCAAGCACGTGCTGCAGTGATCACGATCGACCGGTTCCGGTGGTGGGACATCGCCGAGGTTCTCCCGATGGAGGAGGACTTGTTCGGGTCGGAGAAGTGGTCGTCGTCCATGTTCTGGAACGAGTTGGCGCAGCGGCACTTCTACGTCGCGGCCAAGGACGGGGACGAGCTGGTCGGATACGCCGGTCTGGCGGTCATCGACCAGGAGGAGAGCTGGGTGCAGAACATCGCCGTGAAGCGCACCGCGCAGCAGCGTGGCGTCGGCCGGCGGCTCCTCGAGACCCTGCTCGAGCGGGCCGGCAAACGCAAGGTGCTGCTCGAGGTGGCTGTGGACAACAAGCCGGCCCAGCATCTCTACGCCGTCCATGACTTCGAGCCCGTCGGGATCCGGCGCGGCTACTACCAGCCCAGTAACACCGATGCCCTGGTGATGATGCGTGATGTCTGACGAGCCCCTGGTCCTCGGGATCGAGACCTCCTGCGACGAGACCGGTGTCGGGATCGTGCGCGGGCACACCCTGCTGGCCGATCAGATCGCGTCCAGTGTCGAGCAGCACGCGCGGTTCGGCGGGGTGGTGCCCGAGGTGGCCAGCCGGGCGCATCTCGAGGCGATCGTGCCGACCATGCAGCGGGCGCTCGACGAGGCGAAGGTCACCCTGAACGACATCGACGCGATCGCGGTGACCGCCGGGCCGGGACTCGCGGGGGCGCTGCTCGTCGGGGTCGCTGCCGCCAAGGGGTACGCCCTCGCTGCCGACAAACCCATCTACGGCGTCAACCATCTCGCCGCGCACGTGGCTGTCGACACGCTGGAGCACGGTCCGCTGCCGGAGCCCGCCGTGGCGATGCTGGTCTCGGGCGGGCATTCGAGTCTGCTGCTGGTCGACGATCTGACCGCCGGTGTCACCCCGCTGGGCGCGACGATCGATGACGCTGCCGGTGAGGCGTTCGACAAGGTCGCGCGGCTGCTGGGGCTGGGTTTCCCGGGCGGTCCGGTGATCGACCGGCTGGCCCGCGAGGGCGATCGGGGGGCGATCTCGTTCCCGCGGGGGCTGACCGCGCCCAAGGACTTCGCCAAGCACCGGTTCGACTTCTCGTTCTCCGGGCTGAAGACGGCCGTTGCCCGCTGGGTGGAGGCACGGGAGCGCAGCGGTGAACCGGTGCCGGTCGCGGATGTCGCTGCGAGTTTCCAGGATGCCGTCTGTGACGTGCTCACCGCGAAGGCGCTGGACGCCTGTCGCGAGCACGGCGTGGAGACACTGATCATCGGTGGTGGGGTTGCCGCCAACTCCCGGCTGCGGCTCCTGGCCGAGGAGCGGGCCGCTAAGTTCGGGATCCGGGTGCGCGTTCCCCGCCCGCAGCTGTGTACGGACAACGGGGCGATGGTCGCCGCTCTGGGGTCGCATCTGGTCGCTGCCGGGGTCGCTCCCAGCCGCCTCGACCTTCCCGCCGATTCCGCGATGGCATTGACCTCCATCGCCGTCGCGGGGTAGGAAGCCAGGATGATCGCACGGATGTGGGAGGTACGGGCCTCGCGCAGCGGCCTCGACGAGCTGCTGAGCTGGGTCTGCGATGTGGCGCTGCCGCAGCTGGAGGTGCTGCCCTCGCATATGTCGAGCGAGGTCTTCTCCTCGACGGATCTACGCATAGTGGTCATCTCGAAGTGGCGGAACACCCCCGAGGACCTTCCGGCGCCGCCCGCGGAGCTGATCGCGAGAACTCCGCACGTGTGGGATTTCACGCCGGTCGATAGATAAGTCTATGGATCGTGACGGCGGGGTTACGTAACGTCGAAGGGCGATGCGAGATCTGCCCCCCGCCGATCCCGGCACCCCCGATGACCGGTCCGCCACCCGATATCTCGGGTGGCTTGCCCGGCGTACCTGGCCATCCCTGAGCGCCGCGGTCCTGTTCGCCGTCCTGTGGATGGTGTGCCAGGCCCTGGTCCCGGCTGTCGTCGGTAAGGCGATCGATGCCGGCCTCAGCAGACACGATTCCGGTGACCTGATCTTCTGGGGTCTGGTGCTGCTCGGCATCGGCGCCGCGCAGGCCATCGCCGGTGTGCTGCGGCACCGCCGCGCGGTCTTCAACTGGCTGTCCGCGGCGTTCCGCACGATCCAGCTGTCCGTCCGGCAGTCCGGCCGGCTGGGTGTGGCGCTGCCGCGGCGGCTCAATGCCGGGGAGGTCGTGGCGATCGGCACGGCCGACATCAGCCACATCGGCAACGCGATCGACATCACCGCCCGGGGCATCGGCTCGGTCGTGGCGGTCCTGACCGTGACCTCGATCCTGCTGGTCACCTCGGTGCCGCTGGGTCTGGTGGTCGTGCTCGGGATCCCGCTGCTCACGGCGGTGGTCAGCCTGCTCATCCGGCCGCTGCACCACCGCCAGCAGGGGTACCGCGAGAAGCAGGGCCTGCTCACGGGTCGCGCCGCCGACCTGGTCGGTGGGCTGCGCGTGCTGCGCGGGGTCGGCGGTGAGCCGGTGATGTCGCAGCGGTACCGGGCCGGGTCGCAGGACCTGCGCGAAGCCGGCGTACGGGTCGCCCGCGTCGAGGCGCTGCTGGACGGTGCGCAGGTACTGGTGCCGGGGATCTTCCTGGTGCTGGTGACGTGGCTCGGTGCCCGGTTCGCGCTCACCGGGCGGATCACGGTGGGGCAGCTCGTCTCGTTCTACGGCTACGCGGCGTTCCTGGTCTCGCCGTTGCGCCAGCTCACCGAGACGATCGACAAGATGACCCGCGGGCACGTGTCGGGGCGGCGGGTCGTCGACATGCTGCAGATCGAGTCCGACCTGTCGGAACCGGTGCATCCCCAGAAGACGCCGGTGGACGGCGACCTGGTCGACCTGGTGTCCGGTGTGGTCATCCGCGCCGGGCTGATCACCGCTATCGCTGCCGCCCTGCCGGCTGACGCGGTCACCATCGCCGATCGGCTCGGGCGGTACACCACGGACGGGGATGAGACGCTGCTGGCGGGCGTACCGCTGAAGGACCTCGAGCTGGGGGAGCTGCGGGAGCGGATCCTGGTCGCGGACAACGACGCCCGGCTGTTCTCCGGACCGCTGCACGACGATCTCGATCCGGACCGCACCGGGCGGGCGCCGGCTGCTCTCGCGGCAGCAAGTGCGGACGACGTCGTCGCGGAGTTGCCGGAGGGTCTGGACAGCGAGGTCGCCGAGCGGGGCCGCAGCTTCTCCGGCGGCCAGCAGCAACGGCTGCGGCTGGCCCGGGCGCTGGTCGCCGATCCCGAGATCCTGGTGCTGGTCGAACCGACGAGCGCGGTGGACGCGCACACCGAGGCGCGCATCGCGGCCCGTCTCGGCGAGGCGAGGCGTGGCCGCACGACGGTGGTCTGCTCGACGAGCCCGCTGGTGCTGGCCCGTGCCGATCTTGTCGTCTACGTCGAGGACGGGCTCGCCGTCGCCGAAGGTACCCACCGCGAGCTGCTGGACGGCAGTCTCGCCTACGCAAGGACGGTGCTTCGCGAGTGAGCAACGCGCTCCCGGTGGCCGACACCCGCCAGGTGCGCAGGTACGCCCGCGATCTGTTCCGCCGGCACCCGCGCGCCCTCGCCACCGCCATCGGTCTGCACGCCTTCGCGGCCATCGCCGGGCTGGTCGGTCCCCGGCTGCTGGGCAGTCTCGTCGAGTCCATCGAGCGCGGCGCGGCCGTGTCGGCGGTCGACCGCATCGCGATCCTGATCGCGATCTTCATCGCTGTGCAGGCGGTGCTGGTCCGGTTCGCCTACCTCGCCTCCGCGCGGCTCGGTGAGCGGGTCCTCGCCGAACTGCGCGAGGAGTTCATCGACCGGGTGCTGGCCATCCCGCTCTCCACGGTCGAGCGGGCCGGCGCCGGTGACCTGCTCACGCGTACGTCCCGCGATGTTGACGCCCTGTCACGGTGCGTGCGTTTCGCCGTGCCCGAGACGCTGATCTCGCTGATCACCGTCTCGCTCGCGGTGGTCGCCCTGGTGCTGGTCAGCCCGATGCTGGCGTTGCCGCTGCTGATCGCCGTACCGTTGATCGTCTTCTCGGCGCGCTGGTACCTGCGCCGGGCCGCCGCCGGATATCTGCGGCAGAACGCCGCGTACTCGCAGGTCACGGATGGTCTTGCGGAGACCGTCGAGGGGGCCCGCACGGTTGACGCACTACGGCGCCAGGAGCAGCGGCGCCGCCGCACCGACAACGACCTGCGCGGGTCGTGGAAGGCCGAGCGTTACACCCTCTATCTGCGTACGGTGTGGAGCCCGACAGTAGAGTTCGGTTACATCCTTCCGGTGGTCGGCACCCTGCTGATCGGCGGCTGGTACTACTTCGAGGGCTGGGTGACCCTGGGTCAGGTGACGACGGCGGTGCTCTACACCCAGCTGCTCATCGACCCGCTCGACCGCTTCCTGGGCTGGCTCGACGAGCTGCAGGTGGGTGCGGCATCGCTGGCCCGCCTCCTCGGCGTCTCGTTCACGGCGCAGCCGGGCACGTCGCGCCGCCCGCAGGGCACCGAGATCGTCGCCGAGAACGTGCGTTTCTCCTACGTGGAGGGTCGCGAGGTGTTGCACGGCATCTCGCTCACGATCGCGCCGGGGGAGCGGCTGGCGATCGTGGGGCCCTCGGGCGCGGGCAAATCGACCCTGGGCCGGCTGCTCGCCGGGGTGCACGCGCCGGTCAGCGGTCTGCTCACGGTCGGCGGGGTCGCCCTGGCGGACCTGCCCCTGGACCGGCTGCGCACCGAGGTCGCGCTGGTGAGTCAAGAGCATCACGTCTTCATGGGTACGCTGCGCGACAACGTTGCCATGGTCCGGCCGGGCTCCTCGCTCGCCGACGTCCGCGAAGCGCTGACCGCCGTGAACGCCCTGAAATGGGCTGATCAACTCGCGAACGGGCTGGACACCGTGGTGGGTGCCGGCGGGGTGACCCTGTCGGCGGCTCAGGCGCAGCAGGTGGCGCTGGCCCGGCTGGTCCTCGCCGACCCGCACACGCTGGTGCTCGACGAGGCGACGGCGCTGCTGGACCCGCGGGCGGCCCGGGATCTCGAGCAGTCCCTGGCGGCGGTGCTGCAGGGGCGTACGGTCGTCGCGATCGCGCACCGGCTCTTCTCGGCGCACGACGCCGACCGGGTCGCGGTGGTCGAGGGTGGCCGGATCACGGAGCTGGGCTCGCACGACGAGCTGGTCGCCGCGGGTGGCTCCTACGCGGCGCTATGGGATTCGTGGCACGGCAAGAACTAGATCACCCGAGGGGATCGGCGAGGAGCCGCTCGAACGCGAGCTCGGCGGCGCCGATCAGGGCGGCGTCGCGGCCCAGCTCCGGCGTGCGCAGCCGGATCTCGTCCCGGCAGGCGGGCAGCGCGACCTCGTTGAGCCGGCTGCGGATCTGTGCCGCGGCGACCAGGTAGACGTCGCGCAGCGTGCCGCCGAAGATCACCGCCTCCGGGTTGAAGATGTTGACCAGGTTGCCGACGCCGAGGCCGAGCCACTCACCGACCTGCCGGACCGCCTGCTGTGCAACCCAGTCGCCGCGCATCGCCGCGTCGACCACGGCCAGGACCGCTTCCCGGCCGCTGCGGTCCCCGCGCCCGGCGAGCCGCAGCAGTGGGTACTCGCCGATCTCGGTCTCCCAGCAGCCGCGTGACCCGCAGCTGCACGGCTGGCCGTCCGGGTTCACGACCATGTGCCCGACCTCGCCGCCGTACCCGCCGTGCCCGGTGATGCGCTGGCCGCCGACGATGATCCCGGCACCCACGCCGACGTCGCCGTACAGGTAGATGACGTTGTCCCGGCCGGCCGCCGCCCCGCGGGTGTGTTCGACCATGGCGGAGACGTCGGCGATGTTGGCGACGAACATCGGGCCCACGTCGCCGATCTCCTCGACCAGGGCGTCGCCGACCGGTTCGTCGACCCAGCCGATCGTGGGTGCCAGCCGGACCATGCCGTCCGCGCGACGGACCATTCCCGCGATGGCCAGCCCGGCGCCGACGTACCGGGAGCCCGGTGGCACGTCGGCGCGCATCTCGTGGACGAAGCTCGCCAGCGGCTGGACCGCGTCGCCGACCTGCATGCCCCGCGGCCGTGGCGCCTCCCGCCGGTCCAGGATCCGCCCGCCGAGGCCTATCCGGGCGGCGTGCAGGCTGTCGACCTCGATGGTGAGGGAGTACGCGTACACCCGGGACGACTCGGGCCGGACGACCAGTGACGGTCGCCCGGCCCGGCCGGTGCGCAGTGGTGCTTCCTTCTTCTCGGTGACGAGCCCGGCGGCGGTGAGGTCCGCGGTGAGCGCCCCGATGGTGCTGCGGTTGAGGCCCAGGCGGGTGGTGAGCTCCGCTCGGGACGTAGCACCATGAATGTGGATGTATCGGAGCAACGTACCCAGGTTGTGCCGGCGAACCTCTTCTTGAGTAGGGGCCGCCCGCATCTGCTATCGGTTACCGGTCGCCGACGCCCGCCGGCGGGACAGTGCGTCCACGCTCGCCGCGAGCAGCAGGATGAGGCCGGTGAAGATGAACTTCGTGCCGGAGCTGAAGCCCATCAGACCCATGCCGTTGTCGATGACGGCGATGACCGCGCCACCGATGACCGCGTCGAAGACCCGGCCCTTGCCGCCGAACAGGCTCGTGCCACCGATGACGGCCGCGCCGACGGCGTAGAGCAGGACGTTGCTGCCGCCGGAGTTCGGGTCGACGGAGTTGGCCCGGCTCGCCGCGATGATGCCGCCGATGGCAGCCATGAACGAGCCGATGACGAAGACGGAGATGCGGATCCGGTCCACCGGGATGCCCGCGCGGCGGGCGCCCTCGGTGTTGCCGCCGACGGCGTAGATGTGCCGGCCGTAAGCGGTGCGGCCCAGCACGAACGTCCAGACCACCAGCACCACCGCGATGATCGGGGCGACGATCGGTACGCCCTTCACCGAGATGACCAGCGGGTTGATGCTGCGCTCCTTGGTCAGTACAGCCACCGCCACGAGCAGCAGCACAGCGAGTCCGGCGATGCGTGCAAGCACGATACCCATCGGGTCCGTCACGAGCCCGCGGACCGCGCGGTTGCGCACCTTGAGGAACTGCACACCCGCGTAGGCGGCGATCGCGATGATCGCGATGATCCAGCTCCACACGGCCGGTACGTTCTTGTTGGCCAGCGAGAGCACGAACGTTTCCCGGATCGAGACGATCTTGCCACCGCTGAGCAGCACCAGCAGGATGCCCTGGAACGCGAGGAAGCCGGCCAGGGTCACGACGAACGACGGGATGCCGAGCTTCGCCACCAGGAAGCCGAGCACGAAGCCGATGACGAGACCGGTGACCAGCGCCGCCGGGATCGCCGTGTACCAGCTCCAGCCGTGATCGGCCATCAGCAGCGCCATGACCGCGCCGCAGACGCCGCTGGCGAAACCCGCCGAGAGGTCGATCTCGCCCAGCAGCAGGACGAAGACCAGGCCCATCGCGATGAAGATGACCGCGGCACCCTGCGGGAAGAGGTTGGCGAAGTTCGTGGCACTGAAGAACGTCGGGCGGGCGATGCCGAAGACCAGGCAGAGCACGATCAGGCCGAGTACGGCCGGCAGGCTCCCGATGTCCCCGCCGCGGACGCGTCCCCAGTAGTCGTGCAGGTGACTCGCGACAGTCGGCTTCACCACCTGGACCTGCGTGTCGGATGAGGTCGTCGTTGTCATGCGTCGGCTCCCGGGGGCGTGATGTCGGTGTAGCCCGCGGCGCCGGCCGGCTTCTCGGGCGGCAGGCCGATGGTTCCGCTGCGTCCCGCGGTGATCAGCTCGACCACCTGGGAGTGGGTCACGTCGGTGGTCTTCACCTGGGCCGCGGTCCGGCCTAGATACAGGGCGACGATGCGGTCGGACACGGCGAAGACGTCGTTCATGTTGTGCGAGATCAGCGCGACGCCGAGACCGTTGTCGGCGAGCCGGCGGACCAGTTCGAGCACCTGGGCGGTCTGCGCGACACCCAGCGCGGCGGTCGGCTCGTCGAGGATCACCACCCGGCTGTTCCAGAGCACCGCCTTGGCGATCGCCACGGTCTGCCGCTGGCCGCCGGAGAGGCTGGCGACGAGCTGGCGCAGCGACTTGACGGTGCGGACGGAGAGGCTGGCCAGCGTCTCGCCGGCCATCTGCTCCATCGTCGGCTCGTCCAGGACCAGGCCGCGCTTCTTCTCCCGGCCCAGGAACATGTTCTGGACGATGTCGAGGTTGTCGCAGAGCGCGAGGTCCTGATAGACGACCTCGATGCCCAGCTCGGCGGCGTCGCGGGGACTGTTGACCGCGACCTGGTTGCCGTCGAACGTCACCGTGCCCGCGTCGATCGTGTAGATGCCACTGATGCACTTGACCAGGGTCGACTTGCCGGCGCCGTTGTCGCCGACGAGGGCGGTGACCTCGCCGGGATAGATGCTGAGTCCGACGTCATGGAGCACCTGGACGGGACCGAAGCTCTTGTCGATCCCGCGCAGCTCCAACAGAGGTGTCGCGGCCACGGATGGTTCTCCTTCTCGATGCGCCGCCGCCCACGCCCTGGCCAGGCGTGGGCGGCGCCGATGATCAGATCCGGCAGGAAAAACAAACCTCAGCTGACGCCGTTGTCGGTGCAGAGTTTGGCGAAGTCACCGGTGCAGATCTGGTCCTTGGTCACGAAGCCGTCCGCGACGACATCCTTGACGCTCTCCTTGTAGATGGCCTTCGGGGTGAGCAGCACCGCCGGGACGGTGGCCTTGGACTCGGGGTCCGTGACGCTCTGGGTGACCGACTTGGTCTCGCCCTTGGCCAGTGCGATGGCCAGGTCGGCGGCCGCCTCGGCCTCCTGCTTGATCGCCTTGTAGACGGTCATGCACTGGTCACCCGAGAGGATGTTCTGCAGGCCCTGCACGGTCGCGTCCTGGCCGGTGACCGGGACCTTGCCGTTGAGGCTCTGCTTCTTGAGCACCGAGATCACCGCGTTGCCGAGACCGTCGTTGGCGGCCAGCACACCCTTGATCTTGCTGTTCTGGGTGAGCATCTGCTCGAAGATCGTGGCGGCCTGGGCGTTGTCCCAGTCCGGCACCGACTGGTTCGGGCCCTTCACGTACTCGCCCGAGGTGTACAGCGGGTTGAGGACCCCGTCGTATCCCTGCGCGAAAAGGGTCGCGTTGTTGTCGGTGGGGGAGCCGTTGAGCTCCGCGACCACCGGCTTGCTCGCCTTCATGTCGGTCAGGCACTTGACGAGGCCCTCGCCCTGGAGCTTGCCCACGGCGGTGTTGTCAAAGCTGACGTAGTACTTCGCGCCGCCGTTGAGGGTGAGGCGGTCGTAGTCGATGGTCGCGATTCCGGCCGCGGTGGCCTTGTCGAGGACCGCCTTACCCGTACCGGAGTCGAGGTTGACGATCATCAGGACCTTGACCCCGCTCGAGATCATGCCGTCGGCGATGGTCTGGAACTGGCTCTTGTCGCCCTGGGCGTTCTGGATGTCGACCGTGACCCCGGCAGCGTCGAACGCCGCCTTCAGGAACTTGGGGTCGTCCGAACCCCATCGCTGGGAGCTCGCGGTGTCCGGCAGGATCACGCCGACCTTGCCGACCGTGGAGGTACTGCCGCTTCCGGAGCTTGTGGTGTCGTCGTCTCCGCCGCAAGCGGCAGTGCTGCCGGCGGCCAGCAGGCCCACCGCGGCAAGAGCGAACATTCCCTTACGCATTCCTCGTGTCCTCTCGGATCAATCCGGATCTTGCCTCGGATTCCCTTGGCGCGCGTGGCCGGGACTGCCGCCCGTGGACCGCAGAGGATTGTGTCGGGCAACCTATTCCCGTCGCGCGTTGCAGCACAACCGCTACGGGCCGGTGATCATTAGGGCACTCGGACCCGGACACGGAGATGCTTTACACCGTGACGCTAGGTCACTTTGCGAACCGAAATAGGCTGTTCTCTTGAGAAAGATCGGACACTGAGTGCTATCGACTTCTATGTCCTTATTCGAGCCACGGCGCCATCGGTCAGACGAATGAGATCGGCGGGGGCGAGCGACACCTGCAACCCCCGGCGCCCGGCCGAGACGTACATCGAGGACAACTCCTGCGCCGAGTCATCGATCACCGTGGGGAGCCGTTTGCGCTGGCCCAGCGGGCTGATGCCGCCGCGGACGTACCCGCTGCTGCGCTCGGCCGCCGCACGGTCCGCGAGCGCCGCCTTCTTGCCGCCCGCTGCGGCGGCCAGAGCTTTGAGATCCAATTCCCCGGTGACCGGGACGACTGCGACAGTGAGCCGCCCGTCCACCTCGGCGATCAAAGTCTTGAAGAGCAATGCGGGGGGTACGCCCAGAGCCGCGGCAACCACCGCGCCGTAATTCGGGGCATCGGGCGATACTTCGTACGGATGCAGATCGTGCGCCACCTTCGCCGAGATGAGCACCGCTGTCGCCGGGGTACCGGCCGCCTTCTTAGCCACGGCAGATCATAACTACGGGAGCGTTCGCGACCCGGGTCAGCACCAGCGAGGCACCCGCGGAACCGCTCAGGCGCAAATCCTTGCGTAATTGCTCCGGCTCCAGCGCGGACCCGCGTTTACGGATCTCCAGCCGGCCGATGCCGCGTTCGCGCAGCAGGGTGCGCAGACGCTTCAGGGAGAACGGCAGCACGTCGGTGATCTCCAGTTGCCGGGCGAACGGCGTCGGCACCGGTTCGTCGGTGTAGACGTACGCGATCTCCGGGTCCGCGAGCCGCCCGCCGATCGTGGCGGCGAACTCCGCGACCAGATGCGAGCGGACCACGGCCGGATCGGGGTCGTAGAGGAACTGCCCGACCTCGCCGACCGGCGCCTTCTCGACCCCGGAGCCGTGCAGCCCCTCCACGGACGCCCCGGACGTGAGCAAGCTCGCCCGTCGAGGAAATTCCGCCAGCGGCCCGCACCAGAACGCTGCCTCGACCAGATCGCCGTCGACGCTGACCCACTCGCCCTCGGCGCCGGCCGGCAGCAGCGCGTGGTCGATGCCGGGAGCGAGCTTCAACACAGTTCTCGGCACCCGGGCGGGCAGTGCCCCGATGAAGTCCCACGACGGCGACCACGATCGGGGGTCCATCACCCGCCCCCGCCCCGCGCGGCGCCGCGCGGGATCGGCGAAGACGGCGTCGTACTTCTCCACCTCGACGGTGGTGGCGTCCGCGCACTCCACGGTCACGAGCCCGGTCAGCCCGGCCGCTTCGACGTTCGCGGCGGCCACCGCGGCGGTCACCGGATCGGCGTCCACGGCGTACACATGGATGCCCTGACGGGCCGCGGCCAGGGCGTCGGAGCCCAGCCCGCACCCGAGATCGGCCATGCTGGTGACACCCGCCGCACGCAGCCGTGCGGCCCGGCGATCGGCCACCACCGCGCGCGTCGCCTGCTCAAAACCGGGCCGCGTGAAGAACATCGTCGCGGCCGCCGCGCCGAGCTTGCCCGCGGCGCGTCTGCGCAGCTCAGTCTGGGTGAGCGCGGCGGCTGCCAGGGAGGCATCGACGCCCCGCGAACGCAGCGCGGAGGCGGCGGCCAGCGGATCACCGCCGGACACCTCGGCGGCGGCGGTGAGAGCGTCCGTACCCCGCGGGGTACGCAGGGCGGCGAGCAGTTCGAGGTCCACGCGGAGTCATTCTGCCGTGTTGGCACTCTCCTTGACGGAGTGCTAGTTCCGGCATAATCTCCGATTAGCACTCTCAACCTGAGGGTGCCAGTGCGCGCCCTGTTCGGGCCATCCGAATGAGGCCGTGCGCTTGCGCCAGGCGGACCGGCACCCGCGACGACGGCCCCGCCCGGTGGCATGAGGCATAAGACCGGCCAGCGCTGGCCGGCAAACACCTGTACCCAGGAGGGTATGCCCGTGACTACCGCGACAAAGGTTGCGATCAAGCCGCTCGAGGACCGCATCGTGGTCCAGGCGAACGAGGCTGAGACCACGACGGCTTCCGGCCTCGTGATCCCCGACACCGCCAAGGAGAAGCCCCAGGAGGGCACCGTCCTGGCGGTCGGCCCCGGCCGGATCGACGACAAGGGCAACCGCATCCCGATCGACGTTCAGGTCGGCGAGACGGTCCTCTACTCGAAGTACGGCGGCACCGAGGTCAAGTACGCCGGCGAGGAGTACCTGGTGCTCTCCGCCCGCGACGTCCTCGCGGTCATCGAGAAGTGACCTACTGACAGTGCTTTCCGCCCTGGCCCGGGACCCCGGGTCAGGGCGGTGGTGCGTGAAGGGACCATAAATGGCGAAGATTCTCAGCTTCTCTGACGACGCCCGGCACCTGCTCGAGCACGGCGTCAACACGCTCGCCGACACGGTCAAGGTCACCCTCGGCCCGCGCGGCCGCAACGTCGTCCTGGACAAGAAGTTCGGCGCGCCCACGATCACCAACGACGGTGTCACCATCGCCAAGGAGATCGAGCTCTCCGACCCGTACCAGAACCTCGGTGCGCAGCTGGTCAAGGAGGTGGCGACCAAGACCAACGACGTCGCCGGCGACGGGACCACCACGGCGACCGTGCTCGCCCAGGCGCTGGTCCGCGAGGGCCTGCGCAACGTGACCGCGGGTGCCAACCCGATCGCGCTCAAGCGCGGTATGGACCAGGCCGCCGAGGCCGTCTCCAAGGCGCTACTGGCCAAGGCCGTCGAGGTCGGCGATCACAAGGCGATCGCCAACGTCGCCACGATCTCGGCCCAGGACCCGACCATCGGCGAGCTCATCGCCGAGGCGATGGAGAAGGTCGGCCGCGACGGTGTCATCACCGTCGAGGAGGGTTCCGCCCTCAGCACCGAGCTCGTCGTCACCGAGGGTCTGCAGTTCGACAAGGGCTTCATCTCCCCGAACTTCGTGACCGACGCCGAGTCGCAGGAAGCCGTCCTCGAGGACGCCTACCTGCTCATCACCACCCAGAAGATCTCCAGCGTCGAGGAGATGCTGCCGCTGCTGGAGAAGGTTCTCCAGGCCAGCAAGCCGCTTCTCATCGTGGCTGAGGACGTCGAGGGCCAGGCGCTGAGCACCCTCGTGGTCAACGCCCTGCGCAAGACCTTCAAGGTCGTCGCGGTCAAGGCGCCCGGCTTCGGGGATCGCCGCAAGGCGATGCTGCAGGACCTCGCGATCGCGACCGGTGGCGAGCTGATCGCCCCCGAGCTCGGTTACAAGCTCGACCAGGTCACCGTCGACATGCTGGGCACCGCCCGGCGCGTCGTGGTCGACAAGGAGAACACGACCATCGTCGATGGCGGCGGCAAGAAGGCCGACATCGAGGACCGCGTCGCGCAGATCCGCAAGGAGATCGAGGCCTCGGACTCCGACTGGGACCGCGAGAAGCTCTCGGAGCGGCTGGCCAAGCTCTCCGGTGGCATCGCCGTCATCCAGGCCGGTGCCGCGACCGAGGTCGAGATGAAGGAGCGCAAGCACCGCATCGAGGACGCCATCGCGGCGACCAAGGCCGCGGTCGAGGAGGGCACCGTCCCGGGCGGCGGCGCCGCCCTCGCGCAGATCGTCTCCGCGCTCGATGGTGACCTCGGCCTCACCGGCGAGGAAGCGATCGGCGTCTCGATCGTCCGCAAGGCGCTCGTCGAGCCCCTGCGGTGGATCGCGCAGAACGCCGGCCACGACGGTTACGTCGTGGTGGGCAAGGTGTCCGAGCTCGGCTGGGGCCACGGCCTCAACGCGGCCACCGACGAGTACGTCGACCTCGCCGCCACCGGCATCATCGACCCGGTGAAGGTGACCCGCAACGCGGTCTCCAACGCCGTCTCGATCGCCGGGCTGCTGCTCACCACGGAGAGCCTCGTGGTCGAGAAGCCGGCCGAGTCGGAGCCCGCCCAGGGCGGTGGCCACAGCCACGGTGGCCACGGTCACCAGCACGGTCCGGGCTTCTGATCGAATAGCACGTAAGGGCGCGTCGCTTCCCGCGGCGCGCCCTTTCTCGTGTGTGATGCAGGATTCGGGGAAAGGTGCGCGGATGATCGTCGTAGTGGAGGGCCCCACCGCGGCCGGGAAGACCTCGTGGTGCCGGCGTTACGTCGGCAGGTACGTGCCCGAGTCGCGTGCTGCGGTCCGGATGGAACCCGACGAAGTGGCGCTGGCCCGGCACTGGGTGCGGGTGGGCATGGAGCGCTGGGAATCGGCGTGCGAACGGGAACGGGAGGACGGCGTCGCTTTCTGTGACACCGATCCGGTCAAACTGCACTACGCGTGGGGCATGGCGGCGCTCGGGCTGGCGCCGAGGGCCCGGTTCGACCGGGAGCTGGCGGTGACCCGGGAGGCGTTCCGCAGCGGGCGGCTCGGGTTCGCGGACGCCGTACTCGTCGCCCTGCCGGATGCCGGGACGTTGCTGCGCCGCAGGGACGGTGACGAGACCCGGCGCCGGCGCAATTTCGCGGCGCACGTCCAGCTCAGGGAGCCGCTGCAGCAGTGGTACACCGCCCTCGACAGCCTGTCACCGGGGCGCGTGCTGTGGGACCTGCCGGTCGAGGGGGTGCCGAAGCTGCCGGAACCCCGCGCCGACCGGTGCGCCGTGGAGTTGCTGGACTCCCTGGTCGGGGCGCTGCCCCCGCTGCGAGCAGCCGTCATCGGTTCGTAAGCGGCAAGCGATCTTCGAGGGTGCACCATTGAGGCGTGAAGCTCACCCTCCGCGCGGGCCTGGCCGGGATCGCGGCCGCTGCCGTGGCCGTCGGTCTCGCCGAGATCGTCGCCGTGTTCACCGGTCCGTTGTCGTCGCCGCTGCTCGCCGTCGGGGGCGTGGTCGTCGACCACGTGCCCGCGCCGGTGAAGGACTTCGGCATCTCGGTCTTCGGCACGCACGACAAGACCGCGCTCATCACGGGGACGGCGATCCTGCTCGCTGTTTACGCCGGCCTGGTGGGAATTGTCGCGCTGAGGTCATGGCTCTGGGCGTACGCGGGAATCGCGCTCTTCGCCGTGATCGGCGTGAGCGCCGCAGTGACCCGGCACGACGCGGGGGTGTTCGCGGCCCTGCCCTCCCTCATCGCGGCGGCGGTGGCGATTTTTGCTCTGCGCCGGCTCGTTCCGCTGGCCGAGGCGGTGGAGCCGGTCGACTCGGACTCGAGACGGCGTTTCCTCGTCGGGGTCGGCATCGTGGCGGGCGTCGGTGTGGTCGGCGGATTCGCGGGCCGGCTCTTCACCTCGAGCCGGGCGGTGACCGAGGCGCGCAAGTCGGTCGTGCTGCCCAAGTCCAGCGCCGCCGTTCCCACGGTCCCGGCCGGTGCCCAGGTCGCGGGCGCGACGCCCTACGTCTCGTCGAACGAGAGTTTCTACCGGATCGACACGTCGCTCTACCCGCCGCAGGTCGACCCGGCGACCTGGCAGCTGCGCATCCACGGCATGGTCCGCAACCCGATCACCATCACCTGGGAGCAGCTGCTGCAGCGGCAGATGGTCGAGCGCTACGTCACTCTCGCCTGCGTGTCCAACGAGGTCGGTGGTGACCTGATCGGCAACGCCCTCTGGCTCGGCACCGCGCTCAAGGACCTGCTCGACGAGGCCGACCCGCTGCCCGACGCCGACCAGGCGGTGGCCCGGTCGGTCGACGGCTGGACCTGCGGCAGTCCCACCGCCGTCCTGCGGGACGGCCGCGACGCGCTGCTGGCGATCGGCATGAACGGCCAGCCGCTTCCGGTGGAGCACGGCTTCCCGGTCCGCATGGTCGTCCCGGGGCTCTACGGCTATGTCTCCGCCTGCAAGTGGGTCACGGAGATCGAGCTGACCCGGTTCACCGACTTCGACGCGTACTGGGTGCCGCGGGGATGGTCGGCGCTCGGCCCGATCAAGACGGAATCACGTATCGACACCCCGAAGGACGGGGCCAAGAGGCCGGCCGGTCAGGTGATGATCGCGGGTGTGGCCTGGGCGCAGCACCGCGGCATCAGCAAGGTCGAGGTACAGGTCGACGACAACGCCTGGGAGGCGGCGACCCTGGCACCGGCGGTCTCTGCCGACACGTGGGTGCAGTGGTCCTACGCGTGGCAGGGGACCAAGGGCGACCACCGGATCCAGGTCCGGGCCACCGACGCCGAGGGTCAGACGCAGACCGAGGAGGGGGCGCCGCCCGCACCGGACGGCGCCACGGGCTGGCACTCGGTCGAGGTCACCGTCGATTGAGCCGCCCGGCCACGTTGGCGCCGGCGATCCCCGCCACCTCGATCAGCGCTATCGCCGCCGCCCACCCCGGATGCCCGAGGAAAGCCACGTAGCCCGCCAGCGCCGTACAGAGCGTGACGGCGAGGATGCCGAGGATCTGTCCGCGACGTGCGGCGGAATGCGCCAGCCGGGCCAGCTCCATCCGGTCGGCCTGATCCCGCTCGGCGAGGGTCAGCAGACAGCGCTTGATGTCCTCGTCCGGGGTCTCGACGGCGAGCTTGAAGTACTGCGACGTCGTCGTCATCAGTTCTGGTAGCCCTGAGCGTCGGTCATGACCGTGACCATCGACTCGTACGTGGCCCGCCCGTCCAGATCGAGCAGCGAACCCACGCCGATCACCGTCGGCCAGAGCCCGGGCACCGACTGCCTCGTGTCCAGCAGAGTGAGCAGCCCGTCGACATCGGGTGTCGCTTCTTTGACAGGCTCATTCACCGTGGCTCTTTTTCGTTCGGCGACCGTCGCTGCCAGGGCACTGACCGCGCTGTCGATCAGGTCGAGGCGCGACGCCATCCGGCTCGCGCCCGTCGCGGCGTGATCGTGGTCCTGCCGGAGGCTCTCCAGCACCGACGAGATGTGGACGATTGCCTGCTCGATGCGGTCGAGGCGGTCCGGCTCGGTGGGCTTGATGTCGGTTCCGGGCATGTCCGCCTGCGCTCCGCTCCGGTGACTCGCTCGCTGGGTTCCCGGAGCGTATCGCCGCGGTTCCGCGGGCTGCGCACGTTTACGGCTATCCGGTCAGCTTTGCGGGTATCCGGTCAGCGCAGCGCACTCCGGATAGCCGTGTCACGCGAAAGCCGCACTTTTCGTCCGACGTCAAGGCCAAGTTCGCTCATACGGTGGCTTGCATGTCCACGGATGCGGCTGACATGCCGTCGAATACGCCGACGCGGCTCCCGCAGGGGAACCGCGTCGTCAGCTGTGTTGTTGTGCCGCGCTCGGTGCGTCGTCAGGCCGCAGGTGCCTGCCGTTGTGCCGGAACCGTCGACTTGTGGGGCCGGCCGAGGCGTGCCTCGAGCCGGGCGAGGTCGACCCGTCCGTGATGCCGATCGGCAAGGTCTTCCCAGCCGACCGCGAGCAGCCGCAGCCGCTCCGCCTCGGTCAAACCTCCCCAGACCCCGTAAGGCTCACGGACGGCCAGCGCGTGTGCGGCGCACTCCGCCCGCACCGGGCAGGCGCCACACATGCTCTTGGCCTTGGCCTCGCGGCGATTGCGGGACGACCCGCGCTCGCCGTCGGGGTGAAAGAACTGGGTACTGTCCCGGCCCCGGCAATTACCGAGTCGCTGCCAATCCCAAAGGTCGGCGATGGGCCCGGGCAGTCTGCGAACGTTCGACATCAACACCCTCCTCCCGCGCGGCACCGCGGAGTGTTGTCATGAGGGGCCCTGGCTCAGGCCTGACGCCCGTTTACCCCGGCACACGCCGGATCACACACGAGTTGTCGATGTCTTCGTCAGCCGTATCGCATCGGTGCCGCGAACCCTACCGATGTTTCCCATTTTTTCCATCTAAAGCGCGTAATGCTGCGGCCCTCGCGTGATCTCCTCTGAGAGAGAAGGAGGATCACTGTGCGTACCGTCCTCGTGTGCGTCCGTACCCCACTAGCGGCCCAGACCGTCGCGTCCACCGCGGCCCGGCTCGGCATGACCGGTGTCGTGCGGACCGCGGTGAGCGAGACCGAGGCCATGATCCGACTGGCTGAGAGGCCGGCCGAGGTTGTCCTGGCCGACACCGCCGTGACCCGTCCCGACAGCGTCGGCTTCACCCGGCGCGTACTCGCCCGCGCCCCACAGGCACAGCTCGTTCTCTTCGGCGCGGAAGACCCCCGGGTCGCCGCCGCCGCGGTCGCCGCCGGCGCCCGCGGCGTCATCCGCGGTGTCGAGCACGACCTGGTCAGCGTCGTCGCCAAGGCGCTGCTGCTGTTGCTGTTGCCGGTCCGCCCACAGGGCATGCCGATGAACGGCGCGAATGCCCAGCCCGCGGCGGTGGGTCAAGCGGGCCGCAACAACAACTCGGCGGCTGCGCGCGGCCTGCACCGGGAAGGCCTCGCGATGGCGGGCACTCCCAACGCGGCGGGCGTACCAGCCATGTTGCCGAACTCCCCGATGGTCCCCGCCCAGCGTGGCGACGGCCCGGACATCGACCCGGTCACCGGCCGGCCACTGGTCTGGCCGGGCAACGACGGCCGCCCCGGCGAGGCCGCCCCGGCAGGCCGCCGCCTCACCCTCACGGAGCGTGAGCTCCAAGTCCTACGAGGAATGGCCGACGGCAAGAGCAACGCCGAAATCGGCCGGGAACTCTTCGTCTCCGAAGACACAGTAAAAACCCACGCCCGCCGCCTCTTCCGAAAACTGGGCGCCCGAGACCGAGCCCACGCAGTAGCCGCCGGCTTCCGCGCCGGCCTGGTCGCCTAACAGCCCCATTCCCCCACCCACCCCGGTTGCGCCTGACCCCACTCCGGCCCAGGCGCAACCCAAAACCCCCACTTGAGACGGTTAACCCATTTACACAGATCCACCCGGTTAACCGAGCTCCCACAGACCCACCCGTTTAACCCCATTTACACAGATCCACCCAGTTACCCGTGCTCTTACAGATCCACC
>NZ_BOQP01000004.1 GCF_018332715.1 Winogradskya consettensis
GGCCGCGTCAAGGACCTCATCGGCTCAGGGTGGGACCGGACGCACCGGTAGGGCGCGTCCCGCGCGGGACGCGCCCTACCGTGTCCGCCCGGCTGACCGGGCGGGCCTCGCTACCTGGTGTAGAGCGTGGCCAGCACGCTGTCGATCTCCTTGCGGTGCCGGTCGAGGGAGGTCGCCAGCGAGCGTGCTCCGCGCAGCGCCAGATTGCCGCCCTGCCGGTAGTCGGCGGTCATGCGTTCCAGCACGGGCACGATGTCGCTGGGGCTGGGCGTGGCCCGCCACTGCTCGTACACCGCGGCCGCACCCTGACGGTAGAAGTCCTCGGTCGCCACGCGCATGATCAGATCGCGCATCTCGTCGATGGACAGGGCCCGGTGGTCGAGCCGGGCGCCGGCGCCCTTGGCGATGATGTAGTCGGAGACCGGTCCGGCTTCGAGCTTCTTCGCCGGCAGCTCCCACTGCACCGGTGCCGCCGTCGAGACGGTCTCCTCCCGGATGCCGAGCTCGATGCCCTGGTGATAGCTGCCCGGCGTGATGGTCCCCGGTTCCTGCTCGACGAGTTTGAGCAGCAGCGACTCCTCCTCGATGTCGCAGACCAGCTGCGGCACCTTGGCGGCAGCGGCAGCGGAGAACGTGCCGATGCCGCCGTGGTGGATCAGTGCCGAACTGGTCGGCATCAGGTGGGTCAGGTTCACCCAGTCGACCGTGCGGACGTTGTCCGGCACCTTCTCGACGCCGTCGAGCTGGACCGCGTTGAGCGTGGCGACGACATCGAGGTCCAGACCGTCGAGCGCCTTCATGATCTTCGGGGTGCGGTCCCAGTCGCCGACGATGAACCGGCGAGTCGACTCGCCCAGCGACATCGCCACCCGCGGCCGCTCCGGCTTCGTGTGCAGCCACTTCGGGAAGACCTCGGCGCCGGCGTACGGGATGTGCCGCATGTGGACGCGGGTCTGCGGGCTCGGCAGGCTCAGTCCCTCCGGCATCGCGTTGACGGTCCACTGACCGACGAGCATCTCGTCGTCGACCTCCATCCCGTAGCGTTCGGCCAGCGGCCGGAGCAGGGTGGCCAGCGGATTCCCGTCCAGTCCGGCGGCCTTGACGGCTTCGGCGTTCTCCGCCAGCTTCTGCAGGGAGAAGGCCAGCACGTCCTCCCCGTTCGCGAGCCGTGCCTGGGCGGCACCGCACGCGCGGGCGGCCACGGCCGCGTAGGGCGTGGTGACGTCCCACAGGACCAGGTCGGGTTTCCAGGAGCGCGCGAAGTCGACCAGATCCGCGGCCTCCTGCCGATCCACCCTTACGTAGTCCGACAGCGGCACGGTCAGGTACTGGTAGAACGTGATCCACCGTTCGCGTTCCTTGCCCGTCAGGCCCATTGCCCGCGCGTACCGCTCGACCTCGAACGAGTCGCGCGGCGGGTCGCCGTCGTCGGTGAGCCGGATGGGCGGCCCGTCGGGGTCCCCCAGGGCCACCGGCGTCAGGCCGGTGGTCATGATCTGCTCGGCCGAGCTGTGATGCGCCGCTACCCGGACCTCGTGGCCGGCGCTCTGCATCGCCCACGCGAGCGGCACCGCGCCGTACAGGTGGGCGAGCGAGTTGGGGTAGATCGTGAACAGGACACGCATCGAATCTCCCTTCGCGGCCGGGGCTTCTGGCAGGTGTCGTCCCGGCGATCCTGTGCATCGTCGCCCGCCGGGAATCCGGCGGGCACCTCACTGGATGCTCTGCCGCGGAACGGTCAGGGGGTTCACAGAATCCAGCCGCCAGGAAGAGATGAGTTTCCGGCGCCGCCGTCGTCTCTATACCAAGCCGCGTGCGACGGCGCGGTGGTACAAGACGCGGAGACGAGGGACGAATATGACCACAGTGGAAACACCCGCCAAGGCCACATGGCGGCAATGGGTGGGGCTGCTTGTGCTCTGCCTGCCCACGATGCTGGCAACGGTGGACATCAACATCACGATTCTGGCGCTCCCGCGGATCGCCGAGGATCTCGGCTCCAGCAGCATCCAGCAGCTGTGGATCGCCGACATCTACGGGTTCTTCATCGCCGGATTCCTGATCACGATGGGGACCCTGGGCGACCGCCTGGGACGGCGCAAGGTCCTGCTCGCCGGCGCCGCCCTCTTCATCGTCGCGTCGCTGCTGGCCGCGTTCGCGACGTCCACGGGCACCCTCATCTTCGCCCGCGCCTTGATCGGCATCGCCGGCGCCACCATCATGCCGTCGGTCCTGGCGCTGATCGCGGCGATGTTCCCCGACCCCAAGGAGATGGCCGGTGCCATGGGCGCATGGGGCTCCTCGGTCATGCTCGGCCTGATCGGTGGCCCCATCGTCGGCGGCCTGCTGCTCGGCTCGTTCTGGTGGGGCTCCATCTTCCTGATCGCCATCCCGATCATGGCACTGCTGCTGATCCTCGGCCCGATCCTGCTGCCGGAATTCCGCAACCCGCATGCCGGTCGGCTCGACCTGTTCAGCGTCGCGCTCTCGCTGGCGGCCATCACCCTGGTCATCTATGGCATCAAGGACGCGGGGCGCGACGGCTGGGGGGTTGTCTCCATCCTGACCATCCTGGCCGGCCTCATCATCGCCGCCGGCTTCGTCATGCGCCAGCGCACCGCGGCGAGCCCGCTGCTGGACCTGAGCCTGTTCCGCATCCGGTCGCTGAGCTCCGGCGTGGCGCTGGGCCTGCTCATCGCCATCGTCATGGGTGGCGTCGGACTCACCGCCTCGCTGTTCATGCAGCTGGTCCGGGACATCTCGCCGTTCCATGTCGCCCTGTGGCTCATCGGACCGTCGTTCGCGATGATCATCCTGGGTAACGTCGCCCTGGCACTGGCCCAGAAGATCCGCCCCGCCTACATCCTCGTGACCGGCTCGGCGATCGCCATCGTCGGCCTCATCGTGCTGAGCACGGTGGACACCCACGGTGGCATGTGGGCGCTGATGACCGGCCTGGTACTCGTCTATGTCGGTGGCAGTCCGGTCGGCATGATGAACAGTTTCCTGGTCATGTCGTCGACCCCACCGGAGAAGGCCGGTTCCGCGGGGGCCGTGTCGTCGACCGCCGGAGAGCTCGGCGCGGCGCTCGGCGTGGCCGTGCTCGGTGTCGTGGCGACCGCCGCCTACCGCTCGGACCTCACGATCCCGGCCGGGGTGGACCCGGCGCAGGCGGAGGCCGCCCGCAGCGGCATCGCGGGCGCCGTCTTCACCGCGGGTGACATCCCCGGCGCGGCCGGCACCACCCTGCTCGAGTCCGCACGCGACGCTTTCACGAGCGGGCTGCACGTCGTCGCCATCTGCGCGATCGTGCTCTACGCGGGAATGGCCGCGGTGTCGTACTTCGGCCTTCGCCACGTCGAACCGACCGGTTCGGCAAAGCCGCCGATGACCGAGCCCGCGGAGGCCGCGGCCGCCGTGGACACTCCCGCCTGAGGAATCCAGCGCCGTTGTGCGCATCGGGGCCGACACCGGTCAGTCCACGATCGAGGCGTTCTGCCGCACCCGCGGTGGGACGCCTCGACGGCATTCCACGACAAATGCCAGGTCATCGCATCGTGCTACCGTGGCCACACCCAGGCACGATCAGCATGACATCGCCAGAGCGGTGGAGTTCGTGAATTGATCATCGTTACCGAGAACGAGACGGTGCTGTGCAGGACTTTGACGAGCCGGTGTTCGCGCAATTGACGGAGAACCACCGTTACGAACTTCAGGTTCATTGTTACCGCATGCTGGGATCGTTCGACGATTCGGAAGACCTCGTCCAGGAGACCTTTCTGCGGGCCTGGAACAAACGGGACACATTCGAGGGACGTTCGAGCGCACGCGCCTGGTTGTACCGGATAGCCACGAATGCGTGCCTCGACTTCCTCGCTCACCACTCGCGCAAACCGCAGTCCCATTCGATCGAGGGACGGGCCGCGGGTGCCGGGCAGGCTCCGCCACACCTCAGCTGGCTGCAGCCGTACCCCGACCGCCTGCTGAGCCTCGCCGCGCCGAGCAACGCCGAGCCGGATGCCGCGGCCGTCGCCAAGGAGACCATCGAGCTGGCGTTCCTGGTCGCCATCCAGCACCTGCCGCCACGACAACGCGCGGTGCTGATCCTGCGCGACGTCCTGGGCTATCCCGCCGGTGACATCGCCGACGTGCTCGATGTCAGCGTGCCGGCGGTCAACAGCGCGTTGCAGCGCGCCCGACTGACCTTGAAGAAACATCTCCCGCCGAGGCGGGAGGAGTGGCGTCCCACCGAGGATCCGACGGTCGCCGAACGCCGGCTCCTCCAGCGGTACATGCAGGTCATGGAGTGGTCTGACGCCGACGCCATCGCCGAGGCCATGACCGAGCTGGTAGCCGAGGACGTGCGCGTCACCATGCCGCCGCACCCCATCTGGTTCGTCGGCAGGGAGTCCTTCATCGGCGGGATGCGTGTGTCGCTGGACCCGGAGTCCCCCGGCTACGTCGGCGAATGGCGCTGCGTGCCGACCCGGGCGAACACCCAGCTCGCCGTAGCGCAATATCTGCGAGCGCCCGGGGATGACGCGTTCCGCGCCCAGGTGGTCAATGTGCTGCGCCTCCAGGCCGGAATGATCGCGGAGATCACCGCATTCGGCGACGGCATCTTCCCGGCACTCGGGCTGCCTGCGGTGCTGGACGAGCAGAACACCGCACCGGCGTACTCCAGCGAGCCGATCGTGGCCGGCCGCACCGACGGGTGAACGCTCATGGCCGTCCATCGTCGCGCGGCGGCGACAATGGACGGCCCGGTAAGACCCTCGCGGTAACGCTCAGATGACACGCACTCCGGGGACATAGACGATCCACTTGCCGCCCTGCTCGGAGAATTCCTGCTCCTTGGCCATGATCTCGGCGGCGTGGTTCCACGCGAACAGCAATGCGTACTGCGGGTAGTCGCCGGCGAACGCGTCCCTCGGCCGTACCGGGATGTGGGAGCCGGGCGTGAGGCGTCCCTGTTTGCCCGGCGTCGAGTCACAGATGAAGGGCAGCAGGTCGGGTCCGATGCCGCAGAAATTCGTCATCGTCGTGGCCTTGGCCGGCGCGCCGTAGCCCACGACGCGGTGGCCCTCGGCGCGAATGTTCTCCAGCAGTGCGACCAGCCGCGTACGTGTGTTCTGCACGTCGGCGGCCCACGCCCGCAGCGCGACCGGATCGGCGAGTCCGGCCTCGGCCTCCCGGAACAGCAGCATACCCACCATCGGTGACAAAGTGCGGGTGCCGGGGCGGGCGAGGGTGTAGCGGATCTCCCCGCCGTGCTGCTGGATCTGCTCCGCGTCGACCAGCTCGAACCCGAACCGGTGGGCCATCTCCTGGACGGAACGTACGGAGAAGTAGAAGACATGCTCGTCGTAGATCTGGTCGAACGCACGTTTGCGGACGATGGTGTCGGCGTAGGGCTCCTCGAACACGAAGACACCGTCGTCGCTGAGCAGGGTGTCCACCCCTCGCATCAGGTCGGCGATGTCCGTGATGCTGCAGATCGTGTTGGCACCGAAGACGACGTCGGCGCGCCCGAACCGCTCCCTGATGTCCACGGCGGTGCTCGTGCCGAAGAACTCGGTCGTGACGTTGACGCCCTTCGCCATGGCGAGCTCCGCAACGCCCTTGGACGGCTCCACACCGAGATGGCGTACGCCGGCCCGCGCGAAGTGGTCCAGCAGTACGCCGTCGTTGCACCCGATCTCGACGATGAACGGGTCGGCGCCGGTCAGCTCGGTGGCCAGGAGCCGCTCGGCCACCTGGGCGAAGTGGCGTCGCGCCCCGGCCGAGCCCGAGGCCTCGTACCGGTAGGTGTCGGAGTATCGCAGGTCGGGAGGGGTGTCGTCGATCAGCTGCAGCAGGGTGCACGACTCGCAGATGCCTGCGGCCAGCCGGTACACCATTTCGAGGTCCGCGGAGCCGGGCGCCAGGAACGCGTTGGCGGACGGCTGCGGGCCGAGATCAAGGACCTCGATGACCGTTCCCCGGCACATACGGCACGCGGTGGGCGTTGTCATCGGGGATCACATCGGGATGGAGGTCGTCAGGCCACCGTCGACCACGATCTCCTGTCCGGTGATGTACGAAGCCTGATCCGACAGCAGGAACGCCACCGCGTCGGCGATGTCCGCGGGCTGGCCGAGGCGACCCAGCACCACCTGCTGACGGCAGAACTCGCGGGCCTCCTCGGTGTCCGAGATGGCGTTGAACATGTCGGTGACCACGTAGCCGGGGCTGACCACGTTCACCCGGATCCTGCGGTCGGCGAGGTCGGCGGCAAGCGTTCGCGCCAGATTCACCACGGCGGCCTTCGTGGCGGCGTACAGCGACGTGAAGCCCATGCCCCGGTGGGTGAGCCAGGACCCGTTGAGCACCACGGACCCGCCGTCGACCAGGATCGGCAACGCCTTCGCCACCGTGAAGTACACCCCCTT
Organism: Winogradskya consettensis; assembly: GCF_018332715.1. GTDB lineage: Bacteria > Actinomycetota > Actinomycetes > Mycobacteriales > Micromonosporaceae > Actinoplanes > Actinoplanes consettensis. The sequence continues at coordinate 6,432 of NZ_BOQP01000004.1, forward strand.
GAAGTTGACGCCGACGACGGTGTCGAAGTCAGCCTCGCTGACGTCCGCGCTGCGGGAGAAGGCTGCGGTGCCGGCGTTCGCGAAAACGCCGTCGAGGTGGTTGAAGCGCTCACGGGTCGCCCCGATCAACGCGTCGAGCGCGCCGAGCGACGCCACGTCGGTGGCCACCGTCAGCACCCGGTCACCACCGTTGAGATCCTTGGCCGCCGTCTCGAGCCGGGACTCGCTGCGTCCGGCGAGCACCACGTTGGCCCCAGAGTCCAGCAGTCGCCGGGCGGTGGCGAGGCCCATGCCGCTTCCGCCACCGGTGACCAGGAAGGTTTTGCTGTCGAGTCGCGTCATGAGGGCAGCGTGGCAACCGCAGCCGCCGGTGCGCACCTCCGGGAATGCGGCACCCGGGGGCCGCCCGCGTCGCATTCCAGAGGATGCGGCCCCGCGACGGCGGCCACGATGCTGAATCGGCGCTCCGCCCCATCAGCTCACAGCCGGAGAACAGTCATGGCCAATGCCTCAGCACCAGCAGATCAGGCTTTCGCGGACCTGAGTGTCGATCACATCAAGTTGTACGTCGACGACCTCGCGGAGAGCATCGCGTGGTACACCAGCCGCGTGGGCCTGCGTGTCTACCCTGACGCACACGTGGACCCCGCGACGGACCCCGAGGTACGCAGCGCGGCACTGGGACACGCCCGGATCCGCCTGGTCCTGGCGCAACCGCTGACCGACGACCACCCGGGAACCGCCTACCTGGCCCAGCACGGCGACGGCGTGGCCGACATCGCGCTGCGGGTCAACGACGCGACCACCGCGTTCGAGGAGGCGCTGCGGCGTGGAGCCGCACCGGTCAGCCAGCCGGCCTGGAACTCGGGCATCTGCACCGCGACCATCAAGGGCTTCGGCGACGTCACCCACACGTTCGTGCAACGGGACCCGGACAGCGGCGCGGACGTCGCAACCAGCGACCCCGCCGGCTCGCGCCTGATCGCCGTCGACCACTTCGCAGTGTGTGTGGAGCCGGGACAGCTGGACGCGACGGTGCGCTTCTACGAGGACGTCCTGGCCTTCAACAACGTGTTCAGCGAACGCATCGTGGTGGGCAACCAGGCCATTGAGACCGTGGCCGTGCAGAGCGCCTCGGCCTCGGTGACCCTGACGCTGATCCAGCCCGACGCGTCGAAGGACGCGGGGCAGATCGACGAGTTCCTCAAGGCCCACGGCGGGCCGGGCGTGCAGCACATCGCGCTGTCGACCGACAACATCGTCGACTCGATCACGTCGATGGACGCGGCGGGCATGGAGTTCCTGCCCACCCCGGCCGCCTACTACTCGATGCTCGCGGACCGGCTCACCCTGGGCCGCTACTCCACGCACCGGCTGCAGGAGTTGAACATCCTGGCCGACCAGGATCACGACGGGCAGCTCTTCCAGATCTTCGCCAGGTCCACACACCCCCGGGGAACCCTCTTCCTGGAGATCATCGAGCGGCTCGGCGCGCAGACCTTCGGCGGCGGCAATATCGCGGCGCTCTACAAGGCGGTCGACCGGCAGCGGGACAGCGACCATGCCGGCCGGTGAGTAAGGGCAACGAGTCCGGGCGACCAGCTATCAGGAAGGCAGGCAACGTGTCAGACATCATGGGCGAGGAAGGCACCGGCGGGGCGCGTACCCCGCACAGTGGTTTTGTCTACCGGGGCGTGTCCTACGACACGGGCTGCAACTTCGCCACCGGTCAGGGACCCATCTCGCGGGCGGTCTGGAGCACGCATCGGATGAAGGAGGAGACCGATGCCATCAGGAACGGGCTGAACTGTAACTCGATCACCATCTTCGGCACGGACTTCGACCGGATGAACGAGACGGTCGCCGAGGCCGTCGACCTCGGCCTGCATGTCTGGCTGCAGCCGCGGCTCGTGGACAGACCACAGTCGGAGGTTCTCGAGCACCTGGCCGAAGGCGCCCGTCTCGCCGAGTCGTTCCGGCGTCAGGGTGCCGACATCCACTACAGCATCGGATGCGTGCACACGGTGCAGACCCCGGGAATCGTGCCCGGCGAGCAGTACCACGAACGCATGGGGAATCTGTACGCCGACCAGAGCGGCCACCATTTCTTCAAGCCCACCGGCAAATTCAGCCCGGCGGATGCCCGCAACAATCTCGACGATTTCCTGCGCAAGGCCGCCGCGGTCGCGCGGCAGAATTTCGGTGGTGGCCTCATCTATTCGGCCGGTCCGTTCGAGGACGTCGACTGGAATCTTCTCGACTACATCGGGCTCACCTATTACTACTCTGTGCACGAAACCCGCGACGGTTACGCGCAGGAACTGAACGCGTACCAAAAGTGGGGCAAGCCGGTCGTCATCTCGGAATACGGCAGCCCTGCATACGCCGGCGCCGCGCAGCGCGGCCTGCTCGCGTTCGACGTGGCGGACCGCACCCGGCAACCCGCCGTGATCTTCGACGGCTACGTCCGGGACGAGGAGGCGCAGGCGGACTTCCACCGGCGGATGCTGCGGATGTTCGAGGAGTTGGGCATCCACAGTGTCGCAGTGGCGGAGTTCATCCACCCCACGCACCCGCACTCCCCCGATCCCCGGTACGACCTGGACATCGCGAGCTGGGCGCTGACGAGGACGATGCGGGACACGTTCACCGACTGGGCCTCGCCCTACCGCTGGGAGCCGAAGAAGGCGTTCCACGCCATCGCGGAGTACTACGCCGACGCCCAGAAGCGGTCGTTGCAGGCAACCCGCTAGGCGTACCCCAGCATTGCCAGGCCCCGCCACGTCCCCCGTGGCGGGGCCGCAATCGTGATCCGGGCAGTATCCCGACACCAACGGGTGATCGACCGATGAGTTTTGCCGGCGGCCGTCGTCTCAACACTCGACCTGGGCGCCACCCGGCGCCCGGGACGTGCAATCGCGGAGGAAACACCCATGCTGCTCGAGAACAAGAACGCCATCATCTACGGGGCCGGTGGAGCGGTCGGTACCGGCGTCGCCAAGGCGTTCGCTCAGGAAGGTGCCCGGGTCTTCCTCACCGGACGTACCCAGGAGAAGCTCGACAAACTGGCCAAGGAGATCGCCGAACTGGGCGGCCGCGCGGAGACCGCGGTCGTCGACGCCCTCGACGAGGACGCCGTCGACGAACACGCGCAGTCGGTCGCCGACGACGGTGGCCTGCACATCTCCCTGAACCTGGTCAAGCGTGGCGACATGCAGGGTGTACCGCTGGCGAACATGGCGACCGCCGACTTCACCCGCGCGATCACCACGGGCGTCACCACGACGTTCATCACCTGCAAGGCGGCCGCCCGGCACATGAGCGAGCAGGGCTCCGGCGTCATCCTCGCGTTCAACAGCGGCTCCGCGCACGGCAGCCCGATGATGGGCAGCACCGGGCCGGCCGACGCGGCGATCGACACCTACGTCCGCAACCTGGCCATGGAGGTCGGCGGCAGCGGCGTACGCGTCGTCGGCATCTGGGCGGCGGGCATCCCGGAGACGATGACGCTCGAGGCCATCAACGCCGTCAACAGCGAGATGCAGCTCGACGAGAACGCGCTCCAGGGCATCCTGGGCCACCTCGACAGCCTCCGGCTCACCAAGAAGTCCCCGTCGCTGACCGACATCGCGAATCTCGCGGTGTTCCTCGCCTCGGACAAGTCACGCTCGGTGACCGGCTGCTTCGTCAACGCCACCCAGATGTTCACCAGCTGAGTCAGCGCTCCACCGCTGAATGCCATGCCAGGGCCACGAGAGGCATGTCTCGTGGCCCCGGCGGCACATCCGGGGACATCGCGTCCGTCGTTATCGCCTGACACCATTCTGCTCCCCGGCTCCGGTGCCGGCATCTTCCGTTGTGCTGCACGCCGCGACGGTTCCGGCCGCATTTCTCAAGGTGCCCTCGGCAAAGCCCTCATGAAAGATGAACGCGAATGTATTCGGCCGGCCGCGGATGTCATGAGGTGAGGACGCCATGGAAAACACAACAACGGCGCCGGAGCAGATCGGCGAACTGTACGACAGCATGACCCGCATGTCGGAGGTGTTCAACGAGGGTCAGGAGCACCTGGCCTACTGGTACGGACCGGACGACGACGCCGACGCCGTGACGGCGGGCCTCCGGCTGACCCGCAAGGTGACCGATGCCCTCGGGCTGCGCCGCGGCGAGCACCTCTTGGACGCCGGCTGCGGCGTAGGCGCGCCCGGGGTGATGGTGGCCAGGGAGACCGGCGTCCAGGTCACCGGGATCACCGTCAGCCGGGTCGAGGCCGCCGTCGCCGAGAAACGGGTGCACGACAACGATCTCGTCGGACAGGTCAGGTTCCAGCACGGCAACTACGAGAAGATGCCCTTCGCCGACGGGACGTTCGACGCCGTCATGGCGATCGAGTCCCTGACGCACGCCACCGACCTGCCGGCCGCCCTGCGCGAATTCCACCGGGTGCTGCGGCCCGGCGGGCGGGTCGCCCTCTCGGAGTGCACCCGGGCCGTCGGCCCCACGGGGGAGCCGGTCGCGTCCATGCCCGACGTGTTCCGGCCGAACCAGCTGCTCACCACCCACGAATGGGTACGGGCCCTGGAGGACGCGGGCTTCGCCGTGGAGGAGTACACCCAGTGCGGGCCGCGGGTGTACGGGCTCGGGCTGCGCTACCTCGACCGGGCCAACGAACTGCACGACACCCTGACGCAGGAGTTCGGCCCCGACGCCGTGGCGAGCCTCAAACAGGGGTACAAGGCGATGTTCGGCGGTGACCCGAAGGCGATGGGATACGCCGTCGTGACCGCCCGCAAACCGGTCGTACCCGCCTCCGCAGCCTGATCCGGGTGGATACGGCAGTCGATGCCCTCGCCGAGCTACAGGCGGCGATACCGGTTGCGGGGCGGGTCCTTCGCACCACCGATCTGATGGCGCCCTACCTGCGCGACGAGGCCTTTCTGTGCGGGCACGGCACCCCGCTGGCCGTGGTGCGGGCCCACACGACCCGGGAGGTGGCGGCCGCGGTCCGGGTCGCCGCCGCGCACGGCCTGCCGGTGGTCCCGCAGGGCGCCCGGTCGGGGCTGACCGGGGCGGCCAATGCTGTCGACGGGGCGATCGTCATCTCCCTGACGGCGATGGACCGGATCATCGCCGTCGACGCGGCGGAGCGCACAGCGGTCGTCCAGCCCGGCGTGATCACCGCGACGCTGCGGGAGACAGCCGCCCAGCACGGCCTCGTCTATCCCCCGGATCCCGGGTCGTGGCAGATCTCCACGATCGGTGGCAACGTGGCCACCAACGCGGGCGGCATGTGCTGCGTCAAGTACGGGGTGACCGGTGAGTACGTTCTCGGCCTCGAGGTCGTCCTCGCCGACGGGGAAATCCTGCGCTGCGGGCGGCGCACGGCCAAAGGTGTTGCCGGGTACGACCTCACCAGCCTGTTCACCGGTTCCGAGGGCACTCTCGGCATCATCACCGAGATCACCGTACGGCTGCGCCCGCCGCCCGGTGAGTCCCGTACGGTCGTCGCCTCGTTCGCCTCGATCGCCGGCGCCGGCAACGCGGTGGCAGCGATCATCGCGGCCGGCATGACACCCAGTCTGCTCGAACTCCTCGACCGCAACGTGCTGCGCGCCGTCGAGAACTACCGGCCGATGGGGCTCGACACCACCGCGGAAGCGCTGCTGCTCGCCGCGGTAGACACCGGCCCGGACGGCCGTGCGGCAGCCGCGGCGATCGCCCGGCTGTGCCGGGCGGCCGGCGCCGGCGAGGTTCACACCGCCACGGATGCCGCCGAGGCCGAGATGCTGTTCGGCGCACGCCGGATGGCCCACCAGGCGATGCAGCAGTGGGCGATCAGCATGTTCCCCGGGGGCGACGGCGGCGTCATCGTCGACGACGTGGCTGTCCCTCGTGGCCGCCTGGTCGAGCTGATGACCGGCATCGCTGCGATCGCCACCGCCCAGGGGGTGCTCGTGTCCCAGGTCGGCCACGCCGGGGACGGCAACCTGCACCCGAACATCGTGATCAACCGCGCGGACCCGGCCAGTGTGGACGCGGGCCGCGTGGCGTTTGACGAGATCGTGCGGCTGAGCCTCGCCCTGGGCGGGACCTGCACCGGCGAGCACGGCATCGGCATGCTCAAGACCGGGTGGCTGGCACACGAGCTCGGCCCGGTGGGCGTACGCCTGCAATGGGCCGTCAAACACGCACTGGATCCGGCCGGGATCCTCAACCCGGGCAAGGCCCTGGCACCGCCGCCAGGAGAGAACGGCATGACTCCCCGACAGAGAAGAGCCGGACCATGAACCTCGACATCCCGGCGCCCGCGCGGGTGGCCGTCATCGCGGGTACGCCGTACGACGCCCGACTCGGTTGTGACCTGCTCGCCCGGATGGGGGTGTCCGCCTCGGCGTATCCGATGGCGTCGTCCCCCGACGAGCAGGACGCGCTGCAGTATCTCGGTTCCGGAGCCCTCAACGGCGCTTTCCGCACCGAACTGGACGCCATCGGGGCGCAGGGTACGAACACCGTGATGCTGTTCTGCAATTCCCTGGCGGCCGTGGTGGACATCGAGACGGCCGGCTGGACCTCAGCGGTGGACGTGATCTCCCCGCTCGACATCTATCGTGCCCTGCCGCCCGAGCTCACGAACATCATGGTCATCACGGGCAACGGACAGGCCACGGTGGGCTTCGAACGCGCCGTCATGCGTGGCGGCGGCGACCGGCGGGTCCTGGGGGTGTCCGACCCGGCGCTCGTCCGCCTGATCGAGACCCGGGACGCAGAGGCAGCGTTCACCCGGTCGTCGATGCCGGCGATGTTGCGGCTGGCGCAGGACGAAGGCTTCGACGCCGTCGTATTCGCGTGTACGCACTTCACCTCGGTCCTACCGCTGGCTCAGCAGGCCTGTACCGTGCCGATCATCGACGTGGGCAGCAGGCTGGTCGATCTGACCTGCGGGCGCAGCGGCGTTTTCGCCGGCGTCCTCGACTGATACGCGTCGGGGCGGGTCTCCCGTGAGACCCGCCCCGATGTGCCGCGCCTTCAGGAACCGTCGAGCCGGGACAGGTCCGGTACGGTCCAGCCGTCGAGGTCGTACTCGTTGAGGCAGGTGTCGACGAACGCCCGGTAGCCGTCGAGCTGCCCCGAGCCCGCCTGCCCGAACAGCAGTTCGGTGCGGGTGTTCTCATGGTTCCCGGCGTAGTTGCGCTCGTACAGCTCGTGGCGGCCGCCGAACTCCGTACCGATCGCGTCCCAGAGCAGTTTCATCACCTTGACCCGCTCGACCGCGTCGATCCCGCCGGAGCCCCGCACGTATTTGTCGAGATAGGGGCGGGTGGCGGGGTTGGCGAAGTCCGCGGCGCTGGAGTTCACGTAGATCAGCGCTCCGGCGACGTCCTGCATGATGATTTCCTTGATGCGCGGGTAGCCGATCTGCATGAACCACCGGTAGGCCTGCCCGTAGTCGAGATTGGGCAGCAGGGCGTCGTTGCGCCAGGCGACCGGGTTGCGTGCCGCCGCGTCGGAGAGCCCCCAGAACAGGTTGCGCCACGCCAGGACCTCTCCGAGCCGCGACTGCACCCCCCGGAACGAGCTCGTCCCGGTGATGTCGAGGGCTTTGGCCAGCAGGCCGGCGATGAACTCGAGCTTCACCGCCAGCCGGGTGCAGCCGTGGAACGTCGAGCGTTCGATGAAGCCGGACTCACCGGTGAAGACCTGCACCTTGCCGACATCGCCATAGATGAATACGTTCTCCCACGGGATCAGGACATTGTCCAGCACGAGCATCGTGTCGTTCTCGTCCAGCCGGGAGGACAGGGGGTAGTCGAAGGGGCTCGCGGACGCCGTCGCCGCGGTGTACGACGGCCGGCAGATGAGCTTCATTCCCGGCGCGTCCATGGGAATCGTGGCGACGAGCGCGAACTTGCGCTCCTTGATGGGCAGCCCGTAGTGGGCGATGAAGTTGTAGTGCGTCAGTGCCGAGCCGGTGGCGACCATCTTGGCACCGCTGACGATCACGCCGGCGTCGGTCTCCCGCTCGACGTGGACGAAGACGTCCGCGACCTCGTCTGCGGGTCGGCTGCGGTCGACGGGAGGGTGGACGAGCGCGTGGTTCCAGTACAGAACCTTCTCCTGCGACTCCCGGTACCACCGGCGGGCGTTGTCGGCGAACGGCGCGTAGAACTCGGCATTGGCACCGAGGGTCCCCAGGAACGACGCTTTGTAATCGGGGCTGCGGCCCATGAATCCGTACGTCATCCGGGCCCAGGTGGCGATCGCCCGCTGATCGGCGACCAAGTCCTCCACGCTGTGCGGTGTGGTGAAGAAACGATGCGTGTAGCCCGCTGACCCGGTGTCGGTGGGCGCGGTCAGGATGTCGTGCGTCTCGGGGGCGTGCAGCGAATCGTAGAGGCGGGCGGTCATGCGGATGGGGTTGCGGAACGCCGCGTGCTCCGTGACGTCCTTCACCCGCTCGCCGTAGATGTAGATCTCACGGCCGTCGCGCAGGCTCTCCACGTACTCGTCGCCGGTGTAGGGCCGGGTCGGTGGGCGCTGATCGGTCACGATGGTTCTCCCCAGGGGTACGGCGGCTCACAGCGAGAGAGCGTCATTTCTTACGGGCGACGGTGACGCCGTCCGCGATCGGCAACATGACGGTCTGCAGGCGATGGTCGGCGGCGAGCATCGCGTTGACCCCGCGCATGGTCTCGGCCGCCATCCGGGGCATCTCGTCCTCGACGTCCTCCGGTCGCAGAACAGTGCCTTTCAGCAGGACGTTGTCGAGGATCAGGACACCGCCGGAGCGCAGCAACGGCACGGCCGCCTGGTAGTAGCGCGGATAGCTCATCTTGTCGGCGTCGATGAAGATGATGTCCGCCTGCGCCCCGCCGGCGAGACTGCCCAGCGTCTTCCACGCCGGTCCGAGCCGGAACTCGATCCGGTCGTCCATCCCCGCCTGTTTCCAGTGCTCGACGGCGGTGCCGATCCACTCCTGCGTGACGTCACAGGTGATCACCCGCCCGCCCGGTGCGAGGCCCCGGGCGAACGACAACGCCGACAGGCCGGTGAAGGTCCCCACGTCGATCACCAGGCGCGGGGACATGCAGTGCGAGAGCAGCGTGAGAAACCCCGCCTGTTCGACCGGCGTCATCATCTCGAACAGCTCGCCGGCCTTCTCGGTGTGCTCGACCAGGCTCGCCACGACCGGGTCGGGCGGCGTGCACGACCGCACGATGTAATCGCTCAGCGCCGCGTCCCGCCGGAAAGTGCTCATACGGCCTCCATCAGTGCCTTACCGGGCGCCACCAGGGGCGGCACACCACGCCGCCGTCAATCTCCACCTTCGTGGAGCACGGTGGCGGCCGCACCTCTGCTCGTGCGCTGCGATCACCCGGTCCCTGGCCATGCCCGCACTCAGGAAGACGCACGTACGGCCGGCACCTCCAAGAATCGATTCATGCCCGTTGTCAGCAAACTGCACAGGGAGTTGCGATGAGTCAGGACAGCGACGTGGTGGACCTGGACGCCACGCATTTCGACGATCCGCGGGTGCTGCTGGCGAAGCTGGGCACGACCCGGCCGATCCACCGGGTCACCCTGCCCGACGGCATGCCCGCGTGGCTCGTCACCGGCTACAGCGAGGGTCGTAAAGCGCTCGCCGATCCGCGCCTCGTGCGTAAGGGCAGCGCGGCCGCGCCCAAGCTGCGCCCGTACCTGGAAGGCATCTACAACGACGGCTTCTTCCCGCACTCCATGGTGTTCAACGATCGCCCGGACCACACCCGGATGAAGCAGGTCGTCTCCCAGGCCTTCACCCCACGCCGGATGGAGACGCTGCGACCCCAGGTGCAGAAGATCACCGACGAGCTGTTCGACGCCATTGCCGGGCTCGGCCACGCCGATGTGCTCGAATCCCTGGCGCTGCCGTTGCCCAACGCCGTGATCTGCGACTGGTTCGACATCCCCCGCGAGGACCGCAAGGAGTTCGTCAAGCACTGCGGTGTGATCACCGGCCTGACGGTGTCGGTGGGCGACAGCGACCTGGCCGACGCGAGTCAGTGGTTCGACGAGTACCTCACCAGGATCCTCGCGGAACGCCGGGCCGAACCCGGCGACGACATGATCTCGGCGATGCTGCTCTCGCAGCGGGAGAACGACAACCTGAGCGACCTCGAGCTGCGGTCCAACATCTTCCTGATGCTGATCGGGTCGGTGGAGACCGCCGTCAACATGATCTCCAACGGCACGCTCGCGCTGCTGCGCAATCCCGAGTCGATCGAACTGCTGCGCGCGGACCCCACCCTGCTCGGCGGGGCGATCGAGGAGATCCTGCGGATCGACGCCCCGGTCATGACGGTGATGTACCACTTCGCCACCGACCATCTCACCATCGGCGATGTGCAGATCCAGCCGGGTGAGCACGTGGCGGTCTCCCTGACGGCGGCGAATTACGACGCCGGCCAGTTTCCGGACCCCGAGCTCTTCGACATCCGCCGGAAGTCCGGCCCGCACCTGAGTTTCAGCCACGGCGTGCACTTCTGCCTCGGAGCGCCCCTGGCGCGGCTCGAGGGCGAGGTCTTCTTCGAGACCCTGCTGCGCCGGCTGCCGGATCTCGCCCTGGCCGTCGCCGACAAGGACCTGGTCTGGAAGCCCAGCTTCCTCGTGCACCGGCTGTCGGTCCTGCCGGTGACGTTCACCGCCACGGCACCGGTCTGACCGGAATCCGGGCGCACCGGCACTGAACGGCCCCGAGGTCGTTGCCGCACCGCGGCAGCGACCTCTCCGTCGTGCTCCCCGCGAACCGGGACAGCGAGAAGCCTCCGGATCCTCGCCGAACGCGGGCGCGGATCCGGAGGCGTGCCGGGCACCCTAGGCGAGCGCGTCCGCGGGCCGGCGGTTCCTCCGCGCGTCACGCAGCACCTTCCAGAGCAGTCCGGGGCGCATCAGGGCTGAGGGTGGGTCGACCAGCCCGGCGGTACGCATGAACGCCTCAGTGATGCTCGAGTCCCGGGAGGCCGCCGTCTGCAGGGCCTTCATGTACGCGTGCATCAGCAGAAGCTTACGGGTGCGATGCCCCTCGACGCCGGGGTAACTGAGGTTGATCCCCTCGGTCATGTCCCACGCCGGGTCGATGATGCTCCCGACAGTCGCCATGAACGCCGTGGAGTCCACAGCCTTCCCGCTGCGCAGCTGAGCGCGCAACGCGAGTGCCTGCAGCGCGGACAGCGTCTGGGCCTGGGCGAAGACCGGGTTGGGGGTACACACCGCGTCGCCCATGACGATCAGCCCCTCCGGGAACCGGGGCAGCTGTTCGAAGCGGCGTCGCATGGTGGTCGGGAAGCGGAACAGGACCGGGTCGTTGAGGGGTTCGGCGTCCACGATGGCCTCGTAGATCTCGGGGACCGCCAGGGACTTGACGAAGCTGTTGAAACCCTCCGGATCGGTCGGCGGATGATCCCCGAGGATGCCGTAGGTGGTGAGCTCGACGGTGCCACTGTCGGTCTTGGTGAAGATGGCACCGCGCGGAGACTCGGGCGAGGCGACACAGATGATCGAGTGGTCCTTGCCGAACGGGTCCGAGCGCAGCCGGTAGTGGCGCGACGCGTAGCCCAGACCCATCTTGGTGCCCTCTTCGGCGACGCGCGTGAAGCCCATCGCCTCCAGCCACAGCGGCGTCCGCGAGCCACGCCCCGAGGCGTCGACCACCAGATCCGCCTCGAGCTCCTCCTCGGCGCTGCCCTTCTCGTGAGCCTGCACCTTGACCCCGACGACCTGGGTGTTGTCCGGGGTGGTGAGCAGACCCGTGATGTCGTAACGCTCCATGAACCGGACGTTGTCCATCGCCTGCAGCCGCTCGCGCAGGTGGACCTCCATCACCGGGCGCCGCGCCGCCACGTTGGTGAGTCCCGCCCTGGTCTGGCGCAGCTGCACCCCGTTGAAGTACCAGCGTACGGTCCCCGCCAGGTCGGTCAGCGGACAGCCCGCGGCGACCATCTCGGACGTGATCTCCGGGAACAGGTCCTCCATGGCCCGGGCGCCGGCCGCCAGCAGACCGTTGATGTGCCGTGCCTGGGGCGAGCCACGCCGGGCCTCACGGACGCCGATCAGCTCGTCGCGGTCCACGATCACGACCTCGTCGTACGCTTCGGCAAGCGGACTGACCGCGAACATCCCCGTGACGCTCCCACCGAGCACCACCGCGCGTTTTCCTACTTTGACACCCACGGTTTTCAGCTCCCTGAATTCTGGACGAGAACAATTTTCCCGGACCCGCGACCTATGGCCCGGCAATGGATGCGAGGCATCGATATCCTCTCCTGAGGCCCATTCCGGGCATCCCCGGAATTCATCAAAATGTGTCCCGCAAATGCAGGATTCCATCCGTTACGAAAAGACGGCAACTTCGTCGTTGCCGATTACGCGTGCCCGCACCGGAAAGCGATTACACGGTGCCGGGCATGGTCAGAGAAAACTGATTCTGGCGTCGTCGCCGACGATCAGCTGCTGCCCGGGCCCCGACTCGTTGCGCCCGATCACCGCGCGCCGGCCGACAAGTGACCGGGTGAGTCCGGCCGTGTCGACGATCTGCGCGCCCTGCATGACGATGGAATCCGTGATGTGCGCGGAGCGCAGGAGACAGTCGGCGCCCACCGAGGTGTGCGGCCCGATGACGCTGTCCTCGACGACGGTGTTCGCCCCGATGAACGAGGGCCCGCGCACGTGCGAGCGGAGAACCTTCGCGCCCGGCTCGATGGTCACGTGCGGGCCGACGCTGCTCGCCGGATCCACATAGCCCGCCACCGATCCCCGCATGACGCCGAGCATGTGGCTGTTGCAGTCCAGCAGATCGCCGATCCTGCCCACGTCCTTCCAATAGCCCTCGTACTCACTCGCGTGCACCGGCACACCGGAGTCCACCAGCCACTGCAGCGCGTCCGTGAGCTCCAGCTCGCCACGGCGGCTCACCGGGACCGCGTCGATGGCCGCGTGGATGGCCGCGGTGAGGAAGTAGACCCCCACCACGGCGAGATCGCTCACCGGCAGGTCCGGCTTCTCGGCGAGCCCGCGCACCCGGCCGCCCGGGCCGACGTCGGCCACCCCGAAGGAACGCGGGTCGCCGACCTTGCGGACCAGCAGCTGTGCGGCCACCCGGGTACGCCGGAACTCGTCCGCGACGCCGGTGACGTCGTTGCCGAGGATGTTGTCACCGAGATACATGACGAAGTCGTCCGATCCGAGGAACTGCCGCGCCACCTGCACGGTGTGCCCCAGCCCACGCGGCTGGTCCTGGGCTATGTAGGTGATGCTCAGACCCAGCCGGGTCCCGTCCCCGATCGCCTCGCGGATCTGCCCGGCGTGCTCACCCACGACGATGCCGACCTCGTGGACCCCGAGCTCACGGACCCGGGCCAGGACGTGTTCCAGCACGGGCCGCCCGGCGACCGGGATCAGCTGCTTGGGCATGGAGTGGCTGAGCGGCCGCATCCGGGAGCCGGTTCCACCGGACAGCACCAGAGCCTTCATCGGTTGTCCTCCCCGGCGCCAGCCCGGCCCTCGGCGGACGTGGCAGGGGTCACCGCACCCCAGGCCCGATGCTCCAGCTCACGTAGTTCTTCCTCGTCGGTGTGCGCCACCCGGCGCATCGCGGCCCGCAGGATCGGCGGGGCCATCACGGAGGTGACGATCGCGACGAGGACGACGGTGGTGTAGGTGGCCACGTCGAGCACGCCGAGCCGCAGGCCCGTCATGGCGACGATCACCTCGACGACACCCCGGGCGTTCATCCCCGCCCCGAGCGCGAGCCCCTCCCACCGGGTCAGCCGGCTGAGACGCGCTCCCAGGTAGGCACCGATGAACTTCCCCCCGATCGCGACGGCCAGCACGACGGCCGCCATGACCGCGACCCGCGGCTGGGCCAGCGCCCCGAGATCTACCCGCAGGCCGGCCGTGGCCAGGAAGATCGGCGCCAGGACGGCCAGTACCACGGTCCGCAGCGGAGCCAGCTTCACCTGGTCCGCTCCGCCCGGCACGCCGACCAGCAGGCCGGCGACGAACGCACCGAACACCGGCTCCATGCCGAGGGCGTGGGTGGTCACCGCGCCCAGCAGGATGATGACCACCGCCGTCGCCACGCTGGGCCCCGCTCCGGGCAGGGCAGCCGCCCGGCGCATCACGCCGCGCACGACGGGACGGCCCAGCACAGCGGCTATCACCACGAAGCCGACGAGGGCCACGACGGCGAAGGAGACCCCGCCGGCACTCACCCCGGTGGTTGCGGCCGCCGCGACGATGGAGAGCAGGAACCAGCCGACGGCATCGTCGACGGTGCCGGCTGCCAGGGTGAGCTGGCCGATGTTGCGGTGCAGCAGACGCATGTCGGCGAGCGTCTTGGCGATCACGGGCAGCGCGGTGACAGCCATGGCCACGCCCAGGAACAACGCGAAGACCCAGGTGGGGCTTCCGCCTGGCTGCCAGCCCCGCGACGCCACGACGAAGCCGAGCGCCACCCCGAGGGCCAAGGGGACCAGAAGGCCGAACAGGCTCACCGTCACGGCGGCCCGGCGGCGGCGGCGCAGCACGGCCATGTCGAGGTGGGTACCCGTGATCCCGACCAGGAGCAGGACGCCGACCTGACCGACGGCATCGATGAGATGCATGGCCTCGGGATCGGTGGGCAGCAGCACGCCCGCGACATCGGGCAGGACCAGCCCGAGCAGCGACGGGCCGAGCACCACACCGGTGAGCAGCTCGCCGACGACGGCCGGCAGGCCGAGACGCTGCGCGAGCCGGCCCAGCACGAGGGCGAGCAGCAGCAGGACGCTGAGCCCGACGAGCAGATCCGTCAGCGCGCCGGCGGGGATCGGTGCCACCGGGGTCATACCGCACGACCGGAAGGTACGCGGACAGGCCTGATCCCTGGTCCGACAGGAGAAAAGAATGCGCTTTCCATATCCGACTCCTCGTGCCGGCTGGGGCATACGCCAACGCGGTGCGGCGGATGACTCCGTGATCGTGATGGTGTGAGACCCAGCCTGCCGCCGGTCCTGACCGCCGTCGTCTTCCGCTGTGCGGCATGGGGATGCGACGACTGCGGATTAAGCACCGTCTGCTGTCGACTGATCGCTGTGCGCATCATAAGATCGAC
The DNA here is from genome assembly GCF_018332715.1 of Winogradskya consettensis. Lineage (GTDB taxonomy): Bacteria > Actinomycetota > Actinomycetes > Mycobacteriales > Micromonosporaceae > Actinoplanes > Actinoplanes consettensis. The sequence continues at coordinate 21,559 of NZ_BOQP01000004.1, forward strand.
CTCATGCGGGCGTCGTCATGCCCGTTTCCGCCGAACTGAGCTTCAGTGCACGCCGCCCGGCGTAGCCGCATCGCCTGGATGGCGGCACGTGATCACGTCCGATTTCGTCATCCGTGGAGGAAAATCTCATGGTCGCCACACCACGCGCGAGCCGAGCCGCCAAGTCCGCACCCCCGCCCGCCAAAGCGGCCAAGGCAACCAAGGCAACCAAGGCAACCAAAGCAACTAAAGCAACCAAGGCAACTAAGGCAACCAAGGCAACCAAGGCAACCAAGGCCGCGGCGAAACCCCGCCGGACCGTCGTCGGCAACATCACCCTGTCGATGGACGGGCGGTCCAATGGCCGCGGCGGCGACTACGACATGGGCTGGATCGTCCCGCACGCCGTCACCGACGGCGCCCACGAGCATCTCGCGGCGCTCACCGGACCGGCCACCACGGTGTTGCTGGGTCGCAAGAACTTCCAGGGTTTCGGCTCGTACTGGCCGGGAGTCGCCGACGACGAGAACGCAGACCCCCGCGACCGGGACTTCAGCAGATGGCTCAACGCCGTCGAGAAGGTCGTCTTCTCCAGCTCCGTCAAGGAGACCGACTGGACCAACGCCCGCATCGTCAACGTCGACCCGCCCGAGGTCGTCAAGGAGCTCCGCCGGCAGGACGGCGGTGACATCGTGGTGCTGGCGAGCAGCAGCGTGATCCGGGCCCTGCTCGAGGCCGACGAGCTGGACCGCCTCAACATCCTGCTGTGCCCCGAAATCGTCGGCGGCGGAGCGGCCCTGCTCGAGGAGGGGCTCCCGGCTTCCCACTGGCGCCTGTCTTCGGACGTCAAGACCACCGAGAGCGGAGCGCTCCGGGTGGCGTACGACCGGATCCGTACCCCTCAGTGACCTCACGGCCGCCCCTGGGTCACCGGGGGCGGCCGGCCTGTCCGCGCGTCGTCGTCACAGCTCGAGCACCGGACCGAGCGCCTCCAGCGAGGCTCCGCGGTCCACGGCCGCCCGGGCGACGAGATTCACCAGCCTGTCCGCGTGATCACGGGCCGTACGGGCCGCCTCCAATGCCACCAGGGCGTCCATCAGCGGGTCGGGCGTGGTGGGGATGCCCGTCATCATCCGCACCGCGAACAGCGCCCGGACGATCCCGTCGGTTTCGCGGCGCACGTCCTCGTTCACGACCGTCCCCGTCCCGAAGCCGGCGCTTCACCACCTCAGCATGGGCACCGTCCCACGCGGGCACCACCTCCATCGTGCGGAGCCGTGACCGGCCGGTAACGCAAAGAAATTCCGTCCCGGCGGCAGCAGCCGGCGGGGCCCACCGCGTTCAAGGGGTGGAGTTGCACCCCGATACGCAAGGAGTTTCCCCCGATGGCAATGCACCGCAGGCGCAGCCGGCTCAAGGTAGGGATGGCCGTCGCGGCCGTCGCAGTGGTCGCCGCCGGTATCGGTATCGGCACCGCCGACGCGGGTACGCACAAGCCGTGGCAGGGCGGCGGACGGCACACGCCCAAGCCCACGGCAAGCACGACCTCGGCGGCGCCCTCACCCACGGTGAAGCCGTCACCGACGACCGCCGCGCCGACGCCGACGCCGACAAAAGCCACATCCGCCCCGACGAAGACACCCACGCAGACGCCCACGGCCACGCCTTCGGCGACACCGACAAAGCCCGCGAGCACGGGTACGTGGACCCCGCCGCCGGCCAACGGAACGTTCGACTACCAGATCGGCGGGGCGTACACGCCGCCCGCGGGTGTCAGCGTCGTGAGCCGTGACCGCACCTCGAACGTGGCCGCCGGGCTCTACAACATCTGCTACGTCAACGCGTTCCAGGCGCAGCCCGACGACAACTCCTGGTGGAAGACGAACCACCCCGAGCTGCTGCTGAAGGACGCGAGCGGGAACCTGGTCATCGACAAGGACTGGAACGAGATCCTGCTGGACTTCTCGACCGCGGCGAAGCGGGCGGCGCTGACCACGGTCGTCGGCGAGTGGATCGACGGCTGCGCCACCAAGGGCTTCCAGGCCGTGGAGCCGGACAACCTGGACTCGTACACGCGCTCCAAGGGGCTGCTGACCGAGTCTCAGGCCATCGCGTACGCCGCGTCGCTGACCGCCTACGCCCACGGCAAGGGCCTCGCCGTCGGGCAGAAGAACACCGCCGACCTGAGCACGGCGAACGCCAAGCAGGCCGGGTTCGACTTCGCGGTCGCCGAGGAATGCGCCGACTTCGACGAGTGCGAGAACTACACGGCTACGTACGGTAACAATGTGATCGTGATCGAGTACACGCAGAGTGAGTTCACCAAGGCCTGCTCGGCGTTCGGCAGTAAGCTTTCGATCGTGCTGCGCGACGTCGATGTGACGACCCCGGGATCGGGTTCGTACGTGTTCAAGAGCTGTTGAGCCGTCCCACCGAGACGGGCTTCCTCCGTGACACCGGCAGCATGTCCGCCGGCGTCACGGAGGGCTTCGACGACTTCGTGCACGGCCGGGGACGCGCGCTGCTGCGCTTCGCGTACGTCCTGTCCGGGGACGCGCACCTGGCCGAGGACCTCGTCCAGGAGGTCCTCGCCCGGATGCACCGCCGCTGGGACAAGATCACCGCGATGCACCACGCCGAGGCCTACGTCCGGACGGCGATCGTGCGGCAGTACCTGTCCTGGCGGCGGCGCCGCTCGGCGGGCGAGGCGATTCTCGCCGAGGTCCCCGAGCGGGCCGGCCCCGACGACCCGCAGCAACGGGTCCTGGCCCGCGACCAGATGTGGCAGCTGATGACCGGGCTGCCCCGCGCGCAACGGGCCGTGCTCGTGCTGCGCTTCTACTGCGACCTGCCGGACAACGAGATCGCGGCCCTGCTGGGCTGCGGCGAGTCGACGGTACGGTCGCAGGCTGCCCGGGCACTGGCCCGGATGCGGAAACTGCTGAGCGAGGAGGGGGTGTACGGCGATGGATGACCTGGACCGGTTGCTCGCGGATTCGATGCGGAGCGCCGCCGACCACGCTCCCTCGGACGGCGGGCTGCTCAGCTCGGTGCACCGCAGGTCCCGCCGCCACCACCGCCGCCGGGTCGCCACCGGGCTGTCCACCGCGGCCGCCGTGCTGGCGCTCGGCGTACCCTTCGGCGTGGTCCTCGCCACCCGCGATCAGCCGGTGGTCGCACCCACCCAGGGCCCTGCGCCGGCAGCCCCCGCCCCGGCCACCTCGCCCTCGGCCGCGGCGTCCCCCTCTTCCTCGCGCTCGCCGGCGACGAGCAGGTCCCCGGCCCGCACACCCTCATCGTCGGCACCCACCACGAACACGCTCCGCCTGGTCGACGGCTGGACCGCACCGACGTTCCCCTACACACTCCCGGCCACCGACGGCATGAGCGCTCCCGTCGCGTCGATGCGCGACGGCACTCCGATCGCGTTCTTCGAGGCCACCGATCTGCAGGACCACGCCGACATCACGATCACGGTGTCGAGCCGGAAACCGTCGTTCACCACGTCCGCCACGGAGTCGGCCAAGCAGGTACGCGGCCACTCCGGAACCCTGCGGACGGTCGACGTGCAGCCCGCGAAGCAGCTCACCCTCTTCTGGCAGGAATCCGCGGGCCGGTGGATCCAGCTGGCCACCGATGACACGTACACGCCGAAACAGGTCGTCGCCCTCGCCGATTCACTGACGTCCGCCTCGATCGCCGTGCTGCCGCCGTTCACGCTCGACCTCACCCCGTCGGGGCTGGCGGCGGACACGGTCACCGCGTCGAGGATGACCTTCCGGAACAGCTCCGGCACGATCGCTGTGGTGCTGCGCAAACGGCAGCAGCTGACCGACACCACGGGCAAGGCCGGCAAGTACAAGGCCCAGCTCACCCGGGACGCGGACGGCGCGAAGCTGGCCGTCGACGTCACCGACTGGGACGCCACGCTGGAGATCACCGTCAGCGCGGGGCTCACCGTGTCCGACACGGAACTGACCCGGTTCGCATCGGGCGTACACATCCTGAACCGTTCCGACCCCGAATGAGCGGTCTGGTCACCACGTCGGGGATTTGCCCGACCTGTCAGCGGGGGCACGCCGGAGTGTGATGGGTACGGCCGGAGAAGTCGGCCGTTCGGCGTGCGAAGGGGACGGTATGAGGGTTCTGCTCATCGAAGCCAACGACATCCTGGCCGCTCGTCTCGTGGCCGCCCTGCGCGCTGCCGGCCTCGCGGTCGACCGGTCGCACGACGCCGCGGACGGTGAATTCAAGCAGACCTGCACGCGGTACGACACCCTGATCGTCGATCGCCGGCTGCCGGACGGTGACGGCGCTGCGATGACGCGCGCGCTGCGCGGTGACGGCGTGCGGACCCCGATCCTGCTGCTGAGCCATCGTGACGACCCGGCCGAGCGGATCGAGGGTTTCGCGGCCGGCGCGGACGACTGTGTGAGCGCGCCGTTCGCTCTGGCCGAACTGGCGGTCCGGGTCCGGGCGCTGTGCCGGCGTACCGGTGAGACGCGGCCCGCTTTCGTCCGGTCCGGTGACCTGAGCCTGGACCTGTCACGCCGGGCCGTCACCCTCTGCGGGGCGCCGGTTTCGTTGTCGGCGAAGGAGTTCGCGGTGCTGGAGCTGCTCGCCACCCGTGCCGATCAGGTCATCACCCGTAGCGAGCTGATCGAGTGCTGCTGGGACGAGATGGCCGACCCGCGTTCCAATGTGGTCGACGCCGTGGTGGCCCGGCTGCGGCGACGGCTGGGCCGGCCCGGGCTCATCCAGTCGGTGCACGGCGTCGGTTTCCGGCTGGGCCCGGCCGAGTCGCAGGCCGCCTGAGCAGCATGCCCCCGCGAAACAGCCCGAGCCCAGCGGCTCGGGCTGTTCCGTGTGCTCAGCTTCCGGGCGTGAGGGTCAGCTCGTCCTCGGTGGCGGCGTCCACCGCGGAGCGGGTGAAGGCCCACGGCGCGGTACGGCCCGTGCGCCACAATGCCGTCTGGTCGTCGTAGTGCTCGTCGGCGGCGTGCCCCGAGACACCGGTGAGGTTCACCCACGTGGAGGCGTCCAGGTTGCTCAGGTCGACGACCATGCGCATCGAGGGGACCCAGTTGACCTCGTACCCCTCCCGGGCGTCCCAGCCGGTTGCGTCGACCGCCGCGGTGCCGCCGGGGACCTCGAACGGCCCGCTGTTGAGCAGCCACTGCACGGGTGCCGGCCCGCCGGTGCCGAGCGTCTGGTTGCGCAGGGTCAGCTGGTGCAGGTCACCCCAGCGCCACTGCGCCGGGTCGGTGCCGAGCTTTCCGGACAGCGTCGCGGCCGCGTCGTTCATGGCAGCGATCAAGACATCGTCACGGGTACGCAACCCGCGTGGATCGGTCGTGTTCTGCCACCACATCGAATCGGGCTGCGCCAGCATCTTGCGCACGATCTCGTACCAGAGGCCGCCGCCGTCGGGGCCCTTGCCGTAGGGCGTACCGGCGAAGCGGGCCTCGAACGTGAGCTCGAGCATCCGGTCCCAGACCGCGTTGAAGTACGCGGCCGCCGCCGAGTCCACCGGCTGGTCGAAGTTCCAGTCGCGCAGCAGTGCCTGTGCCTTGCGGGCCCCCTCGCCCGGGGTCACGGCGAGCAGCCGCGGCACGAGGTCCTCGGCGTTGCCGTTGTGGGTGTCCAGCTGGATGCGCCGCATCGCCGCGGCGTCGAGCTTCCCGGCGTCCTCGATCAGTTTCGTGATCCGGGCGGCGCGGTAGCCGTCCCCCCACACCGACGTGATGTGGTGCGGGTATTCCGGCCCGACGACGGCGTTGTTGGCGCTGACGATGTAGCCCGACGGCGGGTCGAGCTGGGTGGGCATGTCGTCGAAGGGCAGGTAACCGGTCCAGTCGTACTCACCGGTCCAGCCCGGCACCGGGGCGGTGCCGTCGCCCTTCGCGCGGACCGGGATCAGGCCCGGCGCCTGGTATCCGATGTGGCCCGCGGTGTCGGCGTAGACCAGGTTCTGCGACGGCACGGAGAACTTCGCCGCGGCGGCCCTGAACGACGTCCAGTCGGTGGCGGTGTCGAGGGCGAAGACGGCGTCGAGGGTGGGGTGCGGGTCCAGCGCCGTCCACTGCAACGCCACCGCGTAGCCGCCGGGGGCCGGGGCGATACCGGGTTCACGGCCGGCGTCACCGGCCTGTTTCACCCGGTCGTAGACGTCGGAGATGATCGGGCCGTGCCGGGTGGCGCGGACGGTGATGGTCCGCGGCTCACCGCCGGCGATCTTGATGACCTCGGTACGGGTGGTCAGCGGAACCTGCGCGCCGCGGTACTCGTACGTGCCGCCGGTGATCTTCTCGAGGAACAGGTCGGTGTCGGCGGGCCCCAGGTTGGTGAAGCCCCACGTGACGTTCGCGTTGTGGCCGATGACGATGCCCGGCAGACCGGCGAACCCGAAACCGGCGACGTCGTACGGGCACCCGGCCGTCACCTTCTCGCAGTGCAGCCCCGACTGGTACCAGACGCCGGGCTGCGACGCCGCGAGGTGCGGATCGTTGGCCAGCAGCGGCTTACCGGTCGTCGTCCGCGACCCGGCGACGGCCCACGCGTTGGAGCCGATACTGCGGCCCCGCTCCCCCAGCACCCCGTCGATCGCCGTGGCACCCTGCGCGGAGCTGCCCACGGCGCCCAGCTGCTCGTCGGTGAAGGCCTGCCCGCTGCCCCCGCCGGCGCCCCCGGTCGACGCGCCCGCCGCGATCGTGGTCGGCCAGCGCTGGTAGTCGTAGTCCGGGAACAGCTCGTCGACCTGCTCCTGGGTCAGCGTCGCGGACATCAGCGAGCGGCGGATCTGGTCGGACATGCTGCCGTTGAGGTCCCACGCCATCGCCTTGAGCCACGAGAGCGAGTCGGCCGGCGTCCAGGGCTCCGGGGCGGGGACCTCGGTGGTCAGGCCCAGCAGGCCGTACTCGGCGCTGAGGCTCCATCCGCTGTGGTCCTTCAGGTAGGCGTTGACGCCGGCGGCGTACGCGTCGAGGTGTGCCCTCGACTGCGGCGACAGCATCGTGACCTCTTGCTCGGCCACCCGTCGCCAGCCCATGGTCCGGATCATCGCGTCCGTCTCGACCTGGCCCTCGCCGAACAGCTCGGCCAGCCGCCCGGCGGTGATGTGCCGGCGGATGTCCATCTCCCAGAACCGGTCCTGGGCGGCCACGTAGCCCTGGGCGAGGAACAGGTCGTGCGGGGTTCCCGCGTAGATCTGCGGGACGCCGAGCCCGTCCCGGACCACCCGGACCGGCCCGCTCAGTCCGGGCACGGCCAGGGTGCCCGTGTACTGCGGCAACGAGCGGCGCACCAGCCAGGTGGCGGTCAGGCCGGCCCCGGCCACCACGACGACGAGGGTCGCGACGGTGAACCAGGCGGCGAGGCGCCAGCGGCGCAGGATGCGGTGACGCCGGGACGGCACCACGGCCGGGGCGTCGGGTGATGTGCCCTGGACGGGCTTGGCGATCACGTCGGTCATACCCCCACCGTTCTCGCGCGCGAGCGGCACGGACAGCCGGGAACATCCCTGACATGTGCCGCGGGGGCTTCCCGGGGGACGGTGGCGAGGATGGCTGAACCGTCTTTCTAGGGAGCTACGACATGACTGGAATCATCGCGCTGTGGGCGGCGCCGCGGTCCCGATCCACCGCGTTCTTCCGCTCGATGGTGGAGCACGGTGACGTGGTCGCGCTGCACGAGCCGCTGTGCAACCTGGTCGACTTCGGGGAGACGACGGTGCTGGACCGCGTCGTGCGGACCCCGGCCGAGCTGATCGAGGTTCTCACGGGGATCGCGCGGACCCGTACGGTGTTCTTCAAGGACACCACCGACCAGCGTTACCCGGAGATCCTCGCGGACACGGCGTTCCTGCGCGAAGCCCAGCACACGTTCCTGATCCGCACGCCCGCGGAGGTGGCCTCGTCGTTCTACGCGTTGAAGCCCGACATGCGGGTCTCCGACATCGGCATCGAGAACCAGCACGAGATTCTCGAGGCGGTCCGCGTGGCCGGGGGTGCTCCGGCGGTCGTGATCGACTCGGCCGACCTGGTCACCGCACCGGAGGCCACGATGGCGAACTACTGCGCCGAGGTCGGGCTCCCGTTCCGCCCGGAGGCGCTGAGCTGGCAGGCCGGTGCCCGCCCCGAGTGGGAGCGCAGCGACCGGTGGCACCAGGACGTGGCCGCCAGCACCGGGTTCAGCGCCCGGACCTCGCAGTACGCCAGCACGGTGGAGAACGACCCGCGGCTCGCCGCGTTCAGCGCTCACCACGAGCCGTTCTACCAGCTGCTGCGGGCCCAGCGCCTCGTCACCGCCTGAGCGATGCCGGAAGGGCCGTTCCCCGGTGGGGAGCGGCCCTCGTCGTTCCACAGCGACGTCATCGAGGGTCAGGACGGTGGGTGCGGCCCGGGCGGCAGCCGCCCGATCTGGCGGTCCGCGTCCTCGCAGACCGCGATGAGCAGGGTGCGAAACTGCCCGGAGAGGCGTTCGGCGGTGGCCGCGTCGAACAGCTCGGCGTCGTACTGGAGCAGCCCGCCCAGCACGCCGCCGACCTCGGCGACGGTGAGCTGCAGGTCGAACCGGGTCGCGCCGTCCGGCAACGGGACCGGCAGCAGGTCGAGCCCGCCGATGTCCAGCCGCGACTCCCGGTGCCCGAGGAGGAAGCCGGCGAGGGCGTCGCCCGGCGGCCCGGTGGGGCGCTGCAGCGTGAACAGTGCCTGGACCAGCGGGGGGCGGCCCGGGTCACGGGGTACGCGCAGCTCGTCCACCAGCCGGGGCAGCGGGAGCAGAGCCTGGTCGAGGGCACGCGGTACGCGTACCGCGGCGCGCCGGACGAGGTCGGCGAAGCTCTCCCCCGGGTCGATCCGCGCACGCAGCACGGCGGTGGTCGTGAACGGCCCGATCGTGCCGGCGGTCTCGGCGTGGGTGCGGCCGTGCACCGGCGACCCGACCAGCAGGTCCCGCTGACCGGTGGTGCGCGAGAGCAGCACCTGGAACGCGCAGAGCAGGACCACGTAGAGCGTCGTGCCCAGGGCGTGGGCGAGCGCGCCGAGACGCGCCGAGGTCGTGGCGTCGAGGTGGAAACGGCTCACCCCGCCGGTGAAGCGCTGCCCGGGACCGCGTGGCCGGTCGGTGCGCAGTTCGAGCACGGTGGGCGCGCCCTCGAGCTCGGTACGCCAGAAGTCCTCGGCACCGGCGACGGTGGCTGCGTCCAGCTGGTTGTCGATCCAAGGCTGCACAACGGCGAAGCCCGGGACCGCGACGGGGTGGCAGGTGGGTCCGGCGCCGATCTCGTGGCGGTAGGCGGCGTCGAGCTCGCGGAGCAGGATCTCCAGGGACCACAGGTCGGCGACGAGGTGGTGGACGGCGAGGACGAGGCGGTAGTCGGCGGGCCCTCGGTGGAACAGCTCCAGGCGTACCAAAGGCCCCGGGGCGAGCTCGAAGGGCCGGTGCGCTGTGGCACGCAACCGGGCCGCCAGCTCCTCATCGGTCCACGTCGTCGCGTCGTGCCCGGCGTAGGCGGGGGCGAGAACGGCGTGGACCCGCTGCACCGGTTCGCCGTCGATGGCGGGGAACGTGGTGCGCAGAGCGGCATGGCGGTGCGCGACCCGGGTCAGCGCGCGATGCAGGGCCTCGGCGTTCAGGTCACCGGTGACCTCGGCGGCGGTGCTGAGGTGAAAGGCGGAGCTGTCCGGGGCCAGCTGAGCGAGGAGCCACGTGGCGCGCTGCCCCGCGGTCGGTGGGAAGTCGCCGACGCTCTCACCGGAATCGGTCATCGGCACGGTCCGGGGCCGCCCGGCGATCTCCGCGGCGAGCGCCGCGATCCCCCGTCCGGAGTTCCGGCCCTCCCCGAGGTCGACGTGCAACCGGCTCTGGACGTGGTGCCGCAGGCGCAGCAGGTCGAGTGAGTCGAGGCCGAGCTCGCTGAACGGCCGGTCGAGCGGGACGGACCCGGGGTCGCCACCGGTGCGTTCGGCGACGCAGACGCTCAGGAACTCCGCGATGCTGTCGGTCCGGTCGCGGCCGGCGCCGATCCGGTGCTCAGGGGGCTTGTCCGAGTGCCTCACCGCGGCCCCGGCGAGCACCTCACGCCATCTCATCACGCGCCTCATCCCCATCGGAGTCCGTCGAGTACCCATCGTGCGGCCCCGGTGGCTCCGGGTGTGATCGGGAGAATCCCGGACTCCTGCGCGGCCGGTTCCGATGGGACGGTGCCCGTACCCGGACCGTTCGGCCGACCCGCGGGAGGCACGATGACCAGCACCATCACCAGGACGGCACCGCCGCACGACCCGCCACCACCGCGATCGCCGTGGCGCGGCAACCATGACTTCCGGGCGTTGTGGACCGGCGATGCCGTCTCGCAGGTCGGGTCGCAGATCACCGGCGTGGTCCTGCCGCTGCTCGTGCTCACCACGATGAACGGCAGCGGCACCGACATCGGATTGCTGCAGGCCTGCTACACCGCGCCGTTCGTGCTGCTGCCGCTGCTCGCCGGGGTGTGGCTGGAGCGGCGGGCCCGGCTGCCCGTGCTGGTGTCGACCGACCTGATCCGGCTGGTGCTGGTGCTGGCCGTGCCGCTGCTGGCCCTGACCGGGGCGCTCGACCTGTGGCACGTCTTCCTGGTCGCGGCGCTCGGCGGGGCGGCGACGGTGCTGCACGACATCGCCGCGTCGGCGTACCTGCCGCGGGTCGTCGCCGCGGACCAGCTGCCCGCGGCGAACAGCATGCTCGCCACCAACCAGGCGGTCGGTAACACGGCGGGCCCGGGGGTGGCCGGCTGGGCGGCGGGAGCGTTCGGGCCGGCAGGCGCACTGGTGTTCGACGCACTGTCCTATCTGGTCTCGGCGAGCGCACTGCTGCTGGTCCGGCGGCGCGAGGAGCCACCGGCGCCCGAGCCGCGCGCGTCGGTACGGCGGCAGATCACCGACGGGCTGGGCGCGGTGCTGGGCCAGCCGGTGATCCGCCGGGTGGTGATCCATGCGGGCATCTACAACGCGGGGTACGCGCTGCTCGGTGTGGCGTTCCTGATCCACTTCGTCCGCGAGCTGGGCCAGGGCAGCACCCGGTACGGCCTGGTGATGGTGGTCGGCGGGCTGGGTGCGGCGACCGGTGCGTTGCTCACGCCGGCGGTGCTGCGCCGCTTCGGTTTCGGCAGGACATTCACGCTGGTGCTGCCGTTCTCGACGCTGTCCTACCTGCTGCTCCCGGGTGCCGGCGGCGGCACCGCGGGGCTGGTGCGGTGCGCGGTGGCGTTCTTCCTGGGCTCCGCGGGAGCGGCCGGCGGGAGCGTCATCGCCATGACCCTGCGCCAGCGGCTCACCCCCGACCGGCTGCTCGCGCGGATGACCGCCAGCTACCGGCTGATCGCCTTCGGGTCGCTGTCCGTGGGGTCGACGGCCGCGGGTCTGCTCGTCGACCGGTTCGGTGCCCGGGCGGTGCTCTGGTGCGCGCCGCTGGTCCTGGTGGGGTCGGCGGTGCCGGTGCTCACGCGTACGGTGCGCCGCCTTGATCGCCTTTCGCAGTAAGGGGTTTCACCGACTCCATCCCCCACGCGCATTCCCGGACGATCGATGCCGATGGTGCCGGAGCCTCGGCACGAAAGGAGCTGTCAGATGAGCGTGCAAACGCGCGCGGATCGCCCAGCGGACGTCACGTTCGCGGAGAACGCGATTCCTCCCGAGGTCGCCGCCAATCTGGACGTCCTCACCGCCGGCAACGTGTGGCACCTGGTCTCCCGCAATCCCCCGGTGCGCAGCTGCGCGGACGCCGCGAGCCGCCGCAAGCGCCTGGGCGGTGTGGGCATCCCGCTGCGGGACGAGCTCAAATCCGCGCTCGGTCGCGTCGACGCCCCCGGTCCGGCCCGCTACGTCGCGTTCCACATCCGCGGGCATCAGAAGCTGGACGAGGACAAGGTCGCCGCGATCCTGCGGGCACCGTTCCTGCGGATCGACGAGCAGGAGGTCCGGCAGCGCTTCGGGATGGGCTACGGCACGGTGACACCCTTCGCGCTCGCCCGGCACCCCGAGGTCACCCAGTTCTTCGACGCCGGTGTGATCGAGCGCAGCTTCCCGCCGTACACGATGATGACGAATCTCGGGCACCTCGAGTGGGCCGTCGAGTTCGTCCCCGAGCAGTTCCTCGCGGTGCAGGCGAACACGCGGGTCGAGGACGTAGCCGCCGGCACGCGGGTCACCCCGGCTCGCGGTCAGGCGATCGGCATCCTGACCGGCAACTCACCCGAGGCGGGGATGCTGCTCTGGGAGAAGCTCAATCGCGGGATCCGGGAGAGCCGGCAGATCAAGTTCCGCGGCGACGTCAGCTTCCCCCGGGTGCTGGTCGAGTCCGTGCCCGACATGGGGCTGTCGATGGAGCTGCTCGACCGGGTCGACGAGGTCCGCGCCACGGTGACCAGCGCCATCGAGCGGTTGTGTGCGAACGGCGCCACCGTGGTCAGCGTCGCGTGCAACACGACCCAGTACTTCGAGGCGGAGATCAGGAAGATCTGCGCGCAGCACGGGGTCACGTACGTCTCCACGGCGGAGGAGACCGCCCGCTACCTGCGGCAGGAGGACGTCCGGAGTTTCGACCTCTTCGCGACCGCCTCCGTGGCCGACTTCACGACGTTCCGCGACCTCGCCGCGGAGTTCGAGGTGAACGTGCCGTCACCGCGGCACCTGGACGCCATCCAGCAGCTGGCCTTCTCGGTGAAGATCGAGGGCGTCGCCGGCCCCACCCTCAACAGGATGCGCGACCTGGTCAATCAGGCGGCGCGGACCGACACGGTGGTCCTGGCGCTGACCGAGCTGTCCATCCTGTTCGCCGCGCAGAAGCAACGGCAGAAGTCGTCGAAACGGTTCATCGACACGCTCGACCTGGTGGCCCGCCGGCTCGCGGCCATCTATGAGGACGACCGCAGCGCCCACGGCGTGAACTGAGAGCCAGACCCCGATCCGAGCACCAGGAGGTTGATCCACGTGGGAAGAGCAACACTGACCCCGGAACGCAGGGCGCTGATGCGCCGGCTGCGCGCCGAGAACGACACCGGCTCGCCGCGGGCCGGTGAGATCACCCGGCGTACCGGCGACGGTCCGGTGCCGCTGTCGCCGGGCCAGCGACGGCTCTGGTTCCTCGACCAGTTCAAGCCGGGCGACCCCGTCTACATCATCGCGGCCGGTGCGTGGCTGCGCGGCCCGCTGGACCACGAGCGGCTAGCGGACGCGCTGGGCCGGGTGGTCGAACGGCACGAGGCGCTGCGTACGGTGCTGCGCTCCGACGGGGACGGCGACGGCATCGGCATCGTCCAGCCGTGGGCGCCGGTGCCGATGCCCGTCATCGACGTGGACGGCGAGCAGGCCGCGCTGGCCCGCGCCGAGCAGATCGCCGCCGAGCCCATCGACGTGGCCAACGGGCCGATGCTGCGCGTCGCCTGCCTGCGCGCCGCCCCGGAGACCCACCTGCTCGTGCTCGCCGTGCACCACGCCGTCGCCGACGGATGGTCGGTGGAGCTGATCCTGGGCGAGGGCATCCAGCTCTACGCGGGCGCCGACCTGCCCCCGCTGGACGTCCAGTACGGCGACTACGCAGTCTGGCAGCGCGAATGGCTCGAGTCCCCGGCCGCCAAGGCCCAGGAGGACTTCTGGCGTACGCAGCTGACCGGTGCACCCCTGCTCGACCTGCCCACCGACCGGCCGCACCCCGCCCAGGCCGGATTCGCCGGGGCGACCCTCGACTTCGCCGTCCCGGCCGGCACCGCCGCCCGGATCACCCGGCTCGCCGAACGTGAGCACACCACCCCGTTCGCCGTCGGCCTCGCCGCGTTCGGCGCCGTCCTGCACCGGTGGAGCGGCCAGGACGACCTGGTCGTCGGCACCCCCGTGGCCGGTCGCGGCCGGGCCGAGATCGCGGCGCTCGCCGGCTTCTTCGTCAACACCCTCCCGCTGCGCCTCGACCTGACGGGCGACCCCGATCTGGCCACCCTCGTACGCCGCACCCGGGGCACCGTCCTGGACGCGCAGAGCCACGCCGATCTGCCCTTCGACCGGCTCGTCGAGGTGCTCAAGCCGGACCGTGACGCGACCGGACGCTCCCCGCTGCTGCGCCACCTCTTCCAGTTCTACGAGAACCCCCGGCCGAGCGTGGCGATGGGCGACGTCGAGCTGACCCCGGTCCGGCTCGGGCGCACCACCGCGAAGTTCGACCTGACCGTGGATCTCGTGCCCCGCGTGGACGGCGGCATCGACGGGTGCGTGGAGTACAACACCGACGTCTACGACGCTGCCTCGGTCCGGCGGCTCGCCGCGGCGCTGGTCGAGGTGCTGGACCAGGTCGAGTCGGGTACGCCGCTCTCGGAGCTGACCGTGCTCGGCGCGGATGACCGTACCCGCCTGGTCGAGCAGTTCAGCGGTGCCGCGACACCGGCACTGAACCGCGGACCGGCCACCGTGCACGGCCACATCGAGGAGCAGGTGGCCCGGACCCCCGGCGCGGTGGCCGTGAAGTTCGGCGCGGCCGAGCTGACCTACGCCGAGCTCGACGTGCGCGCCAACCGGCTGGCGAACGTGCTGCGCAAGCGTGGTGCGGGACCGGGCCGGGTCGTCGGCGTCGCGTTGCCGCGCAGCGTGGAGCTGATGGTCACGCTGGTGGCCGTGCTCAAGTCCGGTGCGGCCTACCTGCCGCTGGAGACCGAGTACCCGTCGGCACGGATCGCGATGATGCTGGAGGACTCGGGCGCGGACGTGGTCGTCACCGATACCACGTCGGTCTCCGCCGAACTGCTGCAGACCATGCGCGCGGCGGGCCCGGCGATCATCTGCCCGCACCGGGACGCCTTCGTCATCGCAGCCTCGCCGGCAACCGCGCCGGGTGTCGAGCTGACCGGGCGGGACCTCGCGTACATGATCTTCACGTCCGGGTCGACCGGGCGGCCCAAGGGCGCGATGAACGAGCACCGGGCCGTCGTCAACCGGCTGCTCTGGCACCACGAGACCCTCGGCCTCGAGGTCGGCGAACGGGTCCTGCAGAAGACCCCGATCGGCTTCGACGTGTCGGTGTGGGAGCTGTTCTGGCCGCTCATGGTCGGTGGCACGGTCACGCTGGTCAACCCCGGCGTGCACCGGGACCCGGACCGGCTCGTCGAGGCGATCGTCGACTCCGGTGCCACGATCCTGCACTTCGTACCGTCGATGCTGGCTCTGTTCCTGGCCTCCCGCGACGTCGCGAAGTGCACCTCCCTGACCCGCATCGTGTGCAGTGGCGAGGAGTTGCCCGCCGCGCTGGTCCGCGAGACAGAGCGGCTGCTCCCGGGCGTGCCGGTGCACAACCTGTACGGCCCCACCGAGGCAGCCGTGGACGTGTCGTGGTTCCCGAGCACCGAGGGTGTCGGAGCCCGGGTGCCGATCGGCCGCCCGATCGCCGGTGCGCGGCTCTACGTCGTCGACCGCACCGGAACGCTGGCGCCGTACGGGCTCCCGGGCGAACTGCTCATCGGCGGTGTCCCCGTGGCGCGCGGCTACTGGAACCGGCCCGGGCTGACCGCCGACCGGTTCGTGCCCGACCCGTTCGGGTCCGGCGAGCGGCTCTACCGCACCGGTGACCTGGCCCGCTGGCGTGACGACGGCTGCCTGGAATACCTGGGCCGCATCGACAACCAGGTCAAGCTGAACGGCGTCCGGATGGAGCTGGGCGAGATCGAGGCGGTGCTCGCCGGGCATCCCGCGGTGGACTCGGCCGTGGTGGGCGTCCGGACCGGCCCCGCCGGCTCGTCGCTCACCGCGTGGGTGCTCCCCACGTCGGACGCCGGGCAGGCGAACGAGCTGTCCCCGGTGCTGCGCGAGCACCTGCGCGAGCGGCTGCCGGCGCCGATGGTTCCCGGGGTCTTCGTCGCGGTGACCGAGTGGCCGCTGAGCCCCAACGGCAAGCTGGACCGCAAACGCCTGCCCGAGCCGGGCACCTCCGGCGCCGCGCACGAGGCGCCCGCCACCGACCTGGAGATCGCGGTCGCCCGGGTCTGGGGCCAGGTGCTCGAGCGCGAGAACATCGGCGCCACCGACAACTTCTTCGAGCTCGGCGGTCACTCGCTGCTCGCCATCCGGATCCTGACGCGGCTGCGCGCGGAGCACGGCGTCGAGCTCTCCCTCAGCGAGCTCTTCGCCGCGCCGACCCCGCGCGGGGTCGCCACGGCGATCACGAAGGCCGCGCGCCGGGCCCCGGCCCCCGCACTGCGCCGCACCGACCGCAGCCGCTACCGCATCACCCCGACCGACCAGGCAGGAGTGGACCAGAAATGAGCGAGGAGTTGTACCAGCTGCCGGCGTCCTACGGCCAGCAACGGCTGTGGCTGCTCGAGCAGACGGACACGGACAGCACGATCTACAGCATGAACGTCGCGCTGCGGATGCGCGGCCCGATCCGCCCGGAGCTGCTCGCCGAGGCACTGACCCGGGTCGTCGAGCGCCACGAGGTGCTGCGCACCGTGATCCGGCTGCACGGCGCGGAGGTCGTTCAGGTGGTCCGCGCGCCGGAGCCGATGCCGCTGCCGGTGATCGACGTGGACGGTGGCCTGACCGGTGCCCGGGCCCGCGCCGACGAGCTGCGCGCCGCGCCGTTCGACCTGGCCCAGGGCCCGCTGCTGCGATGCTTCCTGCTGCGGCTGGGCCCGGACGATCACATCCTGCTCACCTCGATGCACCACAGCATCAGCGACGGGCTGTCGCTGACCGTGATGCTCAAGGACATCACCACCAGCTATGCCCAGCTGGTCGAGGGTGGCGACGGGGTCCTGCCCGAGCTTCCGCTCCAGTACGCCGACTACGCCCTGTGGCAGCAGGAACAGCTCTCCTCCGGCGCCCTCGAACCCCAGATCGGTTTCTGGACCGAGCGGCTCGCCGGGCTGCCGCCGCTGCGGTTGCCACGCGACCATGCCGCCCCGGACCGTCCGACCTTCGACGCAGTGATCGCGCCGGTCGAGTTGAAGGCGCCGCTGCTGGCCGCGTTGCTCGACGCGACGCCCGGTGGCGGGGGCACCCCGTTCATGGTGGCGCTGGCCGCGTACTCGGCGGTGCTGTCCCGGTGGAGCCGGCAGCAGGACCTGGTGGTGGCGATCCCCATGGCCGGGCGCTCCGAGGAGGATCTGGAGGAGCTGATCGGCTTCTTCGTCAACTCCCTGCCGATCCGCCTCGAGGTACGCCCGGAGATGACCTTCAAGGAACTCCTCGGCCACGTACGCGACCGGTGCATCGCGGCGTACTCGAACCCGGACGTGCCGTTCGAGCTGCTGGTGGAGCGGCTGCGCCCGACGCGGCGGGTCGGCCGCACGCCGCTCGTGCAGGCCTGGATGGCGGTCGTGCCCGCCGAGGTGCGCCTGACCCTCGGCGAGATTCCCGGAGTCGCCCTGGAGCCGGTGCTGCTGGCCCACGCCAAGGCACCGTTCGACCTGGTCGCGGATCTGCTCGAGGACGGCGACGTGGTCCGTGGCAACCTGTTCGGCCGCTCCGACCTGTTCACCGCGGAGACCGTCGAACTGGTGTCCCGCTCGCTGGACGAGGTGGTCTCCGCGGCCGCGGCCGACCCGGACGTCACGATCGCCGGCCTGAGCGTGCTGGTCGCCGACGAACGGCCCGCGTCGCCGTTCGACGAGGACCCGTACGACCTGGAGCCGGTCGCCGCGGTGACGCCGCTGTCCACCGGCACCGTGGCCGAAGGCGCCACCGAGATGCTGCTGCGCACCCTGTGGTGCGAGGTGCTGGGCCGCCCGTCGGTGGGCGTCGACGAGGAGTTCTACGCGCTGGGCGGCACGTCGCTCAGCGCTGTCCGGGTGGTGATGCAGGGCCGCCGGCACGGGCTCGAGCTGCCGCTGGACGTGATGCTCGGCGAGCACACCGTCCGGCAGCTGGCGGCTGCCCTGCCTGCGAAGGCTCTGTCGGCGGCGGAATCAAATCGAGGCGAGGTGTCGTGATGAACTGGCGTGAGGTGCTCTCCACCGCTGCGCAGCAGCAACCCGGCAAGCGGGCGTTCAGCTTCCACACCGAGCGCCCGGGTGAGGCGGTGACGCTGGACTACGCGGCGCTCGACCGCCGGGCCCGGGCGATCGGCACCGAGCTGCTCCGGCAGGGGCTCCGCGGGCGCACCGCCCTGCTGCTGTTCCCGGCCGGGCTGGACTACGTCGCCACGTTCTTCGGCTGCCTCTACGCCGGGGTGATCGCCGTCCCCGCGTATCCGCCCACCCGCCACCCGCGCAGCGTCGAACGGCTGTTCGCGATCCTGCAGGACTGCGGCGCGGAGGTGGCCCTGACCACGGCGGCGCTCAAGGACCGGATGACCGGGCGGCTCGCCGGCGTACCGGCCGCGGACGCCCTGCGGGTGTGCTCCACCGACAACGTGCCGGACTCCTCCGCCGACGACTTCCGGGAGCCGGCACTGCGCGGCGACGACATCGCCTTCCTGCAGTACACCTCGGGCTCCACCGCCACCCCGCGCGGCGTCGTGCTCAGCCACGACAACCTGCTCGCGAACACCGCGATGATCCAGCGGGTGTTCAACCTGCGCCCCGACATGCGCGGCGTGTCCTGGCTGCCCGTCTATCACGACATGGGGCTGATCGGCTCGGTGCTCACGACCGTGCACCGGGGCGGTTCGATGTCGCTGATGGCGCCGGCCACGTTCGCCCAGGACCCGTACCGCTGGCTGGACGTGGTCTCCCGCGAACGGGCCACGGTCACCGGCGGGCCCAACTTCGCGTACGACCTCGCCGTCGAGCGGATCACCGACGAGCAGCTGCGGACGCTGGACCTCAGCTCCTGGGAGGTCGCCTACAACGGCGCCGAGCCGGTGCGGGCCCGCTCCCTGGCCGCGTTCGCCGACCGGTTCGCCGCGACCGGTTTCCGGCCCAGCGCGTTCCTGCCCTGCTACGGCCTCGCCGAGGCGTCCCTGATGGTCACCGCCGGACCGACCGGCGCGGGCATCGTGACCACGCCCGCCCCGGCCGGCAGCGGCGCCACCGGCGAACTGGTCGGCTCCGGCGAGCTGCCCGACGAGCAGACGCTGCGGATCGTCGACCCGGAGACCGCGGAGCTGTCCGAGCCGGGAGAGGTCGGCGAGATCTGGGTCAACGGGCCCAGCGTCGCGCGCGGCTACTGGAAACGGGCCGACGCGGTCTCCGACACGTTCGGCGCCACGCTCGCCGGTGACGACAGCACGCGCTTCCTGCGTACGGGCGACCTCGGTTTCGTCCGTGAAGGGCAGTTGTTCGTCACCGGGCGACGCAAGGACCTGATCGTCGTCCGCGGCCGCAACCACTACCCGCAGGACATCGAGCAGACCGTCGAGACCGTGTCGCCGATGCTCAAGGGCAACGGCGGTGCCGCGTTCTCCGTGGAGCAGGACGACGAGGAACGCCTCGTGATCGTGCACGAACTCGTCCGCGGCCACGAGGACGAGGACCTGGTCGCGCTCGCCGAGCAGATCCGGCAGACCGTCGCGCAGCGTCACGAGGTCCGGCCCGCCGCGGTCGTGCTGATCCGCGCCTCGACGCTGCCGCGCACCTCGAGCGGCAAGGTCGCCCGGCACGCCTGCCGCCGCGACTACCTCGACGGCACCCTCACGGTGGTCGGCGGGCGCGCCGCGGCGAAGACAGTCGCAGCGGACGGGAACGACGTCGCAGGATTGCTGCGGACCGCCGTCGCCAAGCTGCTCGGCGACGAGCCCGCCGACGTCCCGCTCGACCGGCCCCTCGGTGACCTCGGGCTCGACTCGCTGGACCTGCTGCGCCTGCGCCACAGCGTCCAGACCGAGCTGCACGTCGACCTCGACGAGGACGACGCCGACCTCACCATCACCGCGCTGACCGAGTCGATCGGCAAGCGCCCCCGCTCGACGGCCGGGCAGCCGGATGACGAGGCCACCGGGGACCAGCCGCCGTCGGCCGGGCAACGGGCGATGTGGTTCATGGCCGAGCTCGCCCCGCACAGCACCGCGTACCACATCAGCGTCGCCGCGGCCGTAACCGGCGAGCTGGACGCGGGCGCACTGCACCGGGCCCTGGGCCGGGTCGTGGAACGGCACGCCGCGCTGCGCACCACCTTCCCGGCCGTCGCCGGCGAGCCCGTGCAGCGGATCCACCCCACCCTGCCACCGCAGTTCGCGACGCACGACGCCACCGGATGGACCGGGGCCGAGCTCACCGCGCGGATGAACGAGGCCGCGCACCGCCCGTTCGACCTGACCACCGGGCCGCTGATCCGCGCCGAGCTGTTCGCGACCGGCCCCGGCGAGCACCACCTCGTTCTCGTCATGCACCACCTGGTCAGCGACATGTGGTCGATGCAGCTCGTCCTCAGCGAGCTGGACACCGGATACCGCGACGAGCTCACGGGCCGGCCGGCGGCAGCCATGCCGGTCCCGCCCGGCTTCGCGACCCTCGACCGCCGCCTCACCGAAGATCTCGGCGCGGCCGGGACCGAGCGGCTGTGGGACTTCTGGCGCGCCGAACTGGACGGGGCACCGACCGACCTGGAACTGCGTACCGACCGGCCGTCCGGGTCGTATCGGGAGTACCGGGGTGGCGCGCACCGGTTCCACCTCGACGCGGGCACGTCGGAGCGGCTGCGTACGCTCGCCCGCGAGTACGGCACCACGCCGTACGTCGTGCTGCTCAGCGCGTACCAGATCTTCCTGTCCCGGCACTCCGGCAAGCGTGACCTGCTGATCGGCTCCCCCACCCACGGGCGTGGCCGGGCCGAGACGGCCGGCACGGTGGGCCTGTTCGTCAACACCGTCGCGCTGCGCGGCCGGATCGACGCCCGGGAGAGCTTCGCGGCCATGGTCCGGCGCAACGCCGGGCTGGTGTCCCGCGCCCTCGACCACGCCGCCCTGCCCCTCGCCGAGGTGGTCGAGCGGCTGCGGGTCCGGCGTGAACCGGGCCGTCCCCCGCTGGTGCAGGCGCTGTTCTCGTGGCAGCAGCCGCACGGCACCCAGGGCGCGGCCACGGCCGGCTTCCTGCTCGGCCATCGCGACGCCCGCCTCGACCTCGGCGGCCTCACCCTGGCGCCGGTGGTCCTGGAACCGGTCAGCGCCCAGGCCGACATCCAGCTCACCGTCGCGGAGGTGGACGGTGTCCTCGGCGGCATGCTTCAGTACGACGCCGACCTGTTCGACGCCGCGTCGGCCGAACGGTTCGCGGTGCAGCTGCGCACGCTGCTGACGGCCGCCGCCGACGCCCCGGAGACCCCGGTGGGCAGGCTCCCCCTGCTCACCCCGGAGCAGCGGACGGAGTTGCTGCTGCTGGGTAATGACACGGCGACGGAATACGACGTGGACCGGCACGCGCACCTGCGGGTCGCCGACCAGGCCGCCGCGACACCGGACGCACCCGCGGTCGTGTTCGACGACGGCGGGCCGGTGCGGACCATCACGTACGCGCAACTGGACCGATCCGCGAACCGGCTGGCCCACGACCTGATCAACCGCGGGGTACGCCCCGGCGATCTCGTCGGGTTGCGCCTGCCCCGGTCCGTGGAGGCCGTCGTCGCGACGCTCGCCGTCCTCAAGGCGGGCGCGGCGTTCCTGCCGCTGGACCCGGATCTGCCCGCGGCCCGGCTCGACTACATCGTTGCCGACGCGAACGCCGCGCTGGTGCTCACCATCGACGACGTCAGCCTCGACGAAAGCAAGAGCGGGCCCGCCGGCCCGCCGGAGGTGACCGTCAGCCCCGCTCACAGCGTGTACGTGCTCTACACCTCCGGCTCCACCGGGCGGCCCAAGGGCGTACGCATCCCGCACCGCGCCCTCACGAACTTCCTGGTCTCGATGCGGGCGTCGCTGGACCCCGCTCCCGGTGAGCGCTGGCTGGCCGTGAGCACGTTCTCGTTCGACATCTCCGTCCTGGAGATCTTCATGCCGCTGATCACCGGCGGCGTCATGCACGTCGTGTCCCGGGCGATCGCGCAGAGCGGCTCGGAGCTGCGGGAACGGCTGGACACCGGCGCGTACGCGACGATGCAGGCCACCCCGGCGACCTGGCAGCTGCTGCTCGACCACGGCTGGACGAACCCGGCCGGCACGACGGTGATCAGCGGCGGCGAGGCGCTCCCCCCGGCGATGGCCCGACGCCTGCTGGAATACGGCGGGGCACTGTGGAACTGCTACGGCCCGACCGAGACGACCATCTACTCGACCGGCACCCGGGTCACCGAGCTGCCCGAGCGTTACACACCGCTCGGCCCGCCGTTCACCAACACCACGGTGCACGTGCTCGACGAGAACCTCGAGCCGGTCCCGGTCGGGGTCGTCGGCGAGGTGCTCATCGGCGGGGACGGGCTCGCGGACGGCTACCACGGCCGGCCGGCGCTGACCGCTGACCGGTTCGTGCCCGACCCGTACTCCGACCGGCCCGGCGCCCGGCTCTACCACTCCGGTGACCTCGGGCAGCGCAGCGCGGACGGCGACATCGAGCTGCTCGGCCGGATCGACGACCAGGTGAAGGTCAACGGTTTCCGGATCGAGCTCGGCGAGATCGACGCGGAGCTCGGCCGGCATCCCCTGCTGAGCCGCGCGGTCACCACCGTGCACACGATCGCCGGCGCACCCGCGCTGGTCGCTCACGTGCAGGCCCGGCACCGGATGGCCAACGCAGCCTTCGACCGCGGCGCCGCGGAGCAGGAACTGCGCGACTCGTTGCGCAAGATCCTCCCCGCGTACATGGTGCCGGCCCGGTTCGTCTGGGTGACCGACTACCCGCTGAACGCGAACGACAAGGTGGAGCGGGCGGCGCTGCGGGCACCGGAGCTGGGGGCCACAGGCCAGGGCGAGGCTCCGCGTACGCCCACCGAGCACCAGGTCGCCGCGATCCTCAGTGATCTCCTCGGCCTGCCCGAGCTGGGCCGCGACGACAACCTGTTCGACCTGGGCGCGCATTCGCTGATGCTGTCCCGCTTCCAGGCCCGGGTCAGCGAGACGTTCGGGACGCGGATCGCGCTCGGCGCCGTCTTCGAGGGACCGACGGTGGCCGCGCTGGCCACCCTGATCGACGGCTCCACCACCCCGGCGGCGGCCCCGGCTCCCCTCATCACCCGGATCGACCGCAGTCAGTACGCGCGCCGATGACCGCGCACGGAGGAGAAGTGATGGAGGAATTGTTCCCGGTCACCAGCTCGCAGGAACGGCTGGTGGTCATCGAGCGGTTGTTCCCGGGCAGCGCCGCGTACCACCTGCCGTTCGCCCTGCGCCTGCGTGGCCGGCTCGACACCGGCGCCCTGATCGCGGCGGTGCACGAAGTCGTCCGGCGGCACGAGTCGCTGCGCACGGTGATCCGTACCGTCCGCGGTGAGGTCCTGCAGTCCGTCCTGGACGACCACCGGATCGACGTGCCGGTGCGCGACATCCGTGGCCTGGAGGAGGCCGCGGTGCTGCGCGACGGCGCCCGCGAACCGTTCGACCTCGGAGCCGGGCTGCTGCGGGCGAGCCTGCTGCGCACCGGCGACGACGAGTACGTGCTGGCCGTGACCATCCACCACCTGGTGGCCGACATGTGGTCGTGCGGGATCTTCGTGGGCGAGCTCGCCGAGGCCTACCGGGCGCTGACGTCCGGCGAGCGGCCCCGCCTGCCCGAGCTGCCCCTGCAGTACGTCGACTACACCGTGTGGCAGCGTGACCGGCTGACCCCGGAGGTCCTCGACCGGGAGACGGCGTACTGGCGGGAGCGGATGACGGGCGCTCCCCCGCTGCTGGAGTTGCCGGCCGACCGGCCCCGCCCGGCGACGCAGACGTTCCGCGGCTCGACCGTGCCGATCGTTCTGACGCCGGAGGTGTCACGGCGGGTCACCGAGCTCAGCCGGCTGCTCGGGGCCACCCCGTTCATGACCCTGCTGGCCGCGTTCCAAGCGGTGCTCGGCCGGTGGAGCGGCGGCGACGACATCGTGGTCTCCAGCGGGCCGGCCTCGCGTACGCCGCAGGTGGAGAACCTGATCGGCTACTTCGCGAGCCTGGTGCTGCTGCGCACCTCGCTGGCCGGCGACCCCACCTTCGCCGAGCTGGTGGGCCGGGTACGCCACACCGTGCTGGACGTCTTCGAGCACCAGGACCTGCCGTTCGAGCGGCTGGTCGAGGAGCTGGCCCCGCAGCGCGACCTCAGCCACAACCCGCTGACCCAGGTCATGTTCCTGGTGCAGAACGCGCCGATGCCGGTCCCCGCGCTCGACGGGCTCGAGGTCTCCACGGTGCCGGTCGACCGGGGCGCGGCCCAGGTCGACGTCAGCATGCAGCTGTGGGAGGCCCCGGACCGCTTCGAGGGCCACATCGAGTACAGCACCGACCTGTTCGACGCCGCCACGATCGAGCGCCTGATCGACGGGTTCGGGACCCTGCTGGCCGCGGCCACGGGCGACCCCGGCACCCGGCTCTCCGAACTGCCGGTGCTCAGCGACGACCAGCTCCGTACGGCGGTCGAGGTGTGGAACCGGACCGGGGCACCGGTTGTCGAGGAGACGTTCCCCGTGCTCTTCCGCCGGCAGACGCGGGCCACCCCGGGCGCGGTCGCCGTGGTGCACCCGGGTGGCGAGCTCACCTACGCGGAGCTGGCGGACGCGGTGGACGCGCTGTCGCGGCGGCTGCGCGCGGGCGGCGCCGGGCCGGGAACGGTCGTCGGCAGCTGCCTGGCCCCGTCGGCGGAGCGGCTGGTGTCGTTCCTCGCCGTCATGGACGCCGGGGCGGCGTACCTGCCGCTGGACCCGGACTTCCCCGCCGACCGGCTGGCGTTCATGCTCGACGACGCCGCACCGGTCCTGGTCGTCGCGCAGCCGGGCACCGAGCTGCCCGGCGGTGTGACAGTGCTGCCGCCGGCCGGGCCCGACGTCGCCGACCCCGGCAGGTCCCGGGAACTCACCTCGACGGACCTGGCCTATCTGATGTTCACCTCCGGGTCGACCGGGCGCCCCAAGGGCATCTCGATCACGCACCGGGGCGCGGTGAACAACGTGCTCGACACCAACCGGCGGGCGGGTTTCGAGCCGGGCGACCGGGTGCTGTCCGCGTCGGCGGTGACGTTCGACATGTCGGTCTACGAGATGCTCGGCCCGCTGGTCGCCGGTGGCGCCGTGGTGGTGCCCGACGCCGCTCGGGCCAAGGACCCGCGGCACTGGGCCGAGCTGATCCGGGCGCACCGGGTCACCGTCTGGAACTCGGCGCCCTCGCTGCTCGAGGCGCTCGTCGAGCACGCCCCGCCGGGCGCGCTCGCCGGGCTGCGGGTGGCGATGGTGGGCGGTGACTGGGTGTCCGTGACGCTGCCCGAGCGGGCCCGCGTGCACACGCCCGGCCTGCGGTTCCTCGTCAACAGCGGGGTGACCGAGGTGTCCATCCAGTCGGTCAGCTACGAGGTGGGTGACGTGGACCCCGGGTGGGCGAGCATCCCGTACGGGCGCCCGATGGACAACCAAACGGTCCTGATCCTGGACCCGCTGGGCCGGGTCGTGCCACCCGGCGTGGTCGGTGAGATCCACTTCGGTGGCATCGGCCTCGCGTGGGGCTATCACCGCCGGCCCGGCCTGACCGCGGCGAGCTTCGTGCCGCACCCGTTCGCGGGGATCACCCCCGGTGTCCCGCCCGGCGACCGGCTCTACCGCACGGGCGACCTCGGCCGCTGCGGGCCGGACGGGCTGATCGAGATCCTCGGCCGGGCCGACAACCAGGTCAAGGTCCGCGGGTTCCGGATCGAGCTCGGCGAGGTCGAGACCGCCCTGCGCGCCTGCCCGGGCGTGGCCGAGGGCGTGGTGACCGTCCACCGCGACGGGACCGATCAGCATCTGGCGGCGTACGTCGTGGCCGCCGGGGACGCACCGACCGTGACCGAACTGCGGACGCAGCTCAAGCGGACGCTCCCGGAATACATGATCCCCGCCAGCTTCACCCTGCTGCCCGCGCTGCCGCTGTCAGCGGCGGGCAAGGTGGACCGCAGGGCGCTGCCGGCGCCGGGCGCGAAGAACCGGGAGGCCGCGGCGGCCGAGTTCGTGGCGCCGCGTGACCCGGTCGAATCCGCGCTGGCCGATCTCTGGTCCGAGGTGCTCAAGGTGGACCGGGTCGGCGTGCACGACGACTTCTTCGAGCTCGGCGGCTACTCGCTGGCCGCGACCCGGATCGCCGCGCTGGTCGGTGAGGTGTTCGGGGTGGACATCCCGCTGCGCGCGGTGTTCGACGCTCCGACGGTGGCCGCGCAGACGCAGGTGCTGCGCGAACAGGGTCGCGCGCAGGGCGTCGACCTCCACGAGGTGCTGACGCTGCTGGCCGAGCTGGACGAGCTCACCGACGACGAGGTGGTCGCCCAGCTCGCCGGCTGACCACGACCGGGAATGCCGGGATCTCCTGCGGGAGGTCCCGGCATCGCTGTGTGTGTACCGGACATACGACGATGGGCCGCTCGATATCGAGCGGCCCATCGCTGTGGGGGAAGGGTGGAACGTCAGCAGCCGGTGAACCCGGTGCCCGGGGCCTTCGCGGCCCGCGGCCCGGTCCCCGCCGGGAAGGTGCGCAGCAGCTCCGTCAGGCACTCGGTGCCGAAGTGCAGCGACTCGACGGGGATCCGCTCGTCGGCGCAGTGCAGCAGCCGGCGGTACCCGCTGCCCGCCGGCACCTTCATCGGCAGCCAGCCGTAGCAGCGGATGCCGAGCTGGGCGAACAGCCGGGCGTCCGTCGAGGCGGGGCTGACCATCGGCACCGGGACGGCGTCGGGGTCGGCCTTGAGCAGGATGGCCGCCATCGTGTCGTAGAACGCGCCGAACTCGGGCTCGGCGATCGTGGCGGGGTCGACGCGGGCGCCCTCGAGCAGCAGCTCGATGACGGGCTCCGGGCCGATCAGCTCGCGGATCTCGGCGACGAAGTCGTCGACCGTGAAGCCGCCCGGCAGGATCCGGCCGTCGAGGTCGACGGTGACCTCGGCGGGGATCACGTTGATCTTCTCGGTGGTCCGCACGATCGTCGGGTTCACCGTGTGCCGCAGCAGCGAGTCCAGGTAGAGACCCTCCTCGAGCGGCAGCGCGGTGGGGATGACGTCGTACGCGCGGCCGACCCGCATCCGGGACAGGTCCTGCGCCAGCGGTTCGGGCAGGGCAGCCGCCAGCGCGGTGAGCATCCGGTCCACGGCCGGCGTCAGGTGCCGGGGCAGGCGTACCTCGGTGAGCGCGGTGAGCAGCCGGGCGAGCTGGGCGATCGGGGTGCCGGGCGGGCTGAGCCGCGAGCCGTGGCCACCGGGCCCGCGCAGGGTCACGCGCAGCCAGCCGGCCCGCTTCTCCCCCACGACGATCGGGTGCATGCGGACGCCGCCGAGCTCCATCCCGGCCCCGCCCTCCTCACCGATCGCGTAACGGACCCCCTCGAACAGCTCGGGGTGCTCACGGACCAGGTATCCGGCGCCCGCCTTGCTGCCGTCCTCCTCGTCGGCGACGACGGCGAGGATCACGTCACCGGCCGGCCGCTCCCCGGCCGCGTGCAGACCGAGCAGGGCGGCCAGCATCATCGCCAGGCCGCCCTTCATGTCGATGGCACCGCGGCCCCAGAGGTGACCGTCGACGATCCGGCCCTCGAACGGCGGATGCGTCCATTGCTGACCCGTGACGGGTACGACGTCGCTGTGCGCGTGCAGCAGCAACGGCGGTGCCTCGCCCCGGCCGGGGAAACGCGCTACCAGGTTGGGGCGGTTCGGGTCGGAGCCCAACAGCCGGCTCTCCACCCCCGCGGCGGCGAGCAGGTCACGCACGTACTCGACGCAGGCCTTCTCGTTGCCGGGCGGGTTGGTGGTGTCGAACCTGATCAGGTCCTGGGCCAGGGCCACCGGGTCCATGCAGGGCCGTCCTCTCTGGGGATCATCGTGGGGGAATGCGGGAGTGGGCGAGCAGGCGGCCGGCCTCGCGGCGCAGCGACGGGGTGCGGCCGAGCCAGGCGGCGTCGACCACGGCTCGGCGATAGAACAGCTGCGCGTCGCCGGCCTCGGTCATGCCGTGGGCGCCGTGCACGTGGACGCACTCGGCCGCGGCCTCCTGGGCCAGCACCCCCGCGAGCAGCAGGACCTGGGCGCCCGTGAGCCGGACGTCGGCACCCTCGTCCGCGGCGAGCGCGCCGGCGCGGACCGAGCTCAGCACCGCCGCCGTGCGGGCGGCCAGCGCGGCGAACCGGTAGGCGAGCGCCTGCATCCGGGCGAGTGGCTGCCCGAACGCGGTGCGCTCCCGCAGTCGCTGGGCGGCGACCTCGATCGCGCCGCGGGCGGAGCCGGCGAGGTAGGCGGCGTGCCGGAGCCGGGCCCTGGCGAGCGCGGCAGCGTACTGATCGGTGATGTCGTGGACGGCGCCGACGACCTCGCCGTGCGTGACGGTGACCGTGTAGAGGTCACCGCGCGCGATGTCATCGTGGCGTCGCAGCGTGACGCCGGGGCCGGTGGCGGGAACTACGGCCAGTAGCGTCCGGCCCCCGTCCGTGCCGACGAGCAGCAGGTGGCCGGCGTCCGGGGCGAACGCGACGACGCTGCGGATGGCGTCGACGGTGCCGTGCTCGTGGCGGTGTAGCGGGCCCGGTTCGGTGGGTTCGTCCCCGGGCCGCTCGCGCATGGCGACCGCCAGGGCGGTGGCGCCTCCGGCGAGGTCGCGCAGGATCGGGGCGTACGCGGGATCACCGGTCGCCGTGAGCAACTCGGCGGCGAACCACGAGTCGGTGAGCGGGCTCTGGTACAGCGCCCACCCGGCGAGCTCGGCCAGGTCGACGAGGTCCCGCTGGCGCTGGTCGCCGAACGCGCCCAGGTCGGCGAGCGCGGCCCACACCCCCTCGCGGGTAGCCGCGTCGTCGGGGTGCAGCACCGCCCTGGCGCCGGCGCCCTTGTCGCGGGCACCGAGACGGCGCAGCATCGGCGCGAGATCGGCGCAGAAGAGCTCGGCGCAGCGGTCGCGCAGGCCTGTTCCCGTGGCCGGGAAGGTGGTGGTCACAGCAGCCCCAAACCGTTGGTCGCGATGAGGAAGAGCATGACTTCGGAGGTGCCCGAGGCGAGCCGGTGCGACGGACCCATCCGCAGCGCGGCCTCCCAAGTGCCGTCGTCGTCCGTGGTGCCGTCCCACGCGCTCAGAGCCGCGCCGAGACCGGCCAGCTCCGTGCCGGCGTTGAGGATCGGGCGGATCTGCTCGGACGTGTACCACTTGGCCATCGCGGAGGTGACCGGGTCCGGGTGGCCGCCGGCCAGCGCGTTGACCTGCTCCCAGGCGAGGGCGTGCCCGGCACGCAGCGTCGCGTCGAGCTCCGCGAGGCGGCCGGCCCATTCGGGATCGTCCAGCAGGCCCTGCTCGGCGGCGCGGTCGATGGTCTGGTCGAGCAGCCGGCGCGCCTTGGCGTGGAAGTCGATGCCGGTCCGTTCGAGCTGCAGCATGTCGTTGAGCAGCTGCCAGCCGTTGTCCGGTTCGCCCACCACGTCGGCGTCGTCGAGCCGGACGTCGTCGATGACCACGAGGTTGAACCGGTCGTTGGCCATGCCGGGCACCGGTTCGATGTGGACACCCGGGGCACGCAACGGCAGCAGGAACAGGGTGATCCCGTGCATGGCGACCGGGCTGTCGGTCGTGCGGGCGGCGCAGAGGGCGAAGTCGCCGTACTGCGATTTCAGGTTGTAGATCTTGCTTCCGCGCAGCCGCCAGCCGGTGCCGTCCCGGCGTGCGGTGGTGCGCAGCGCGGCCAGGTCGGAGCCGGCTTCGGGCTCACTGAACAGTACGGTGGCCAGCCGCTCGCCGCGGGCCAGTGCGGGCAGGTGCCGGGCCTTCTGCTCGGCGGTGCCGGCGTGCAGCAGGAACATGCCGACGAGGTCGACGCAGAGCACGTGGACGTCGTCGGGGATCCCCGCGCGGGTCAGTTCCTCGGTGACGATGGCGTTCTCGACGGCGCCGAGGCCCAGGCCGCCGTACTCGACGGGCCAGCCGGGGGCCAGCCAGCCGCGTTCGCCGAGCCGGCGGTAGACGTCGAGCAGGGCGACCTCGGTGCCCGGTGGGTAGGCCGCGATGTCGGCGACGGTGCTGCGGACGGAATCCTCTTCCAGCAGCGTACGTACGTCGTCGCGGAAGGCGGTCGTCATCGCGCGTCCTCCTCCTCGGCGAGCAGGGCGGCCAGCTCGTCATCGTCGATGGCGGCCAGCTCGCGGGTCTCGATCACATCGGCGAGCTGCGCGATCGTCGTGTTGACGAACAGCTCGCGCAGCTCCAGCTCCACGCCGAAGCCCTCCCGGATCCGCGAGCCGAGCTGCGTGATCTTGAGGGAGTTACCGCCCGCGGCGAAGAAGCTGTCGTGCACCCCGGGGTCCGCGACGCCGAGCAACTCGGTCCAGATGGCGGCGAGCCGGCGCTGCGTGTCGGTCGCCGGCGGCTCGTGCGCGGCCAGGACCGGGGTGCTGTCCGGCGCGGGGAGACGCTTGCGGTCGAGCTTGCCGCTCGCCGCGCGGGGCAGCTCGGGCAGGACGGAGATGACGGCGGGCACGAGGTACGCGGGCAGCCGCTCCCCCAGATGCGACCGCAGCCGGACCACGTCGACCTCACCGGCGGCCACCACGTAGCCGATCAGCCGGGCGTGCACGCCGTGTCCGTGCGCCACGACGACGGCTTCGGTGATGCCGGCGTACGACGTCAGGGCCTGCTCGATCTCGCCCGGTTCGATCCGCAGCCCGCGCAGCGTGAGCTGGTTGTCGACCCGGCCGAGGAAGTCGAGGTCGCCGTTCTCGCGCCGGCGCACGAGGTCACCGGTGCGGTAGAGCCGCCCGTCGTCGCCGAGGTGGTCGGGGATGAACTTGCGTGAGGTGGTGTCCGGGTCGTTGAGGTAGCCGCGGGCCAGGTTCCCGCCGATGAGCAGCTCACCGGGTACGCCGACCGGGGCGAGGTTGCCGAACCGGTCGACCACGTGGGCCCGGTAGTTCGGGAGCGGTTTCCCGATCGGCGGCATGCTGTCGTGGTGCACCGGGGCGCAGCGGTGGTCGACGCACGCGACGGTGGCCTCGGTGGGGCCGTACCCGTTGTGGAACTCGCGGCCCCCGGCCATCCAGCGGTTGACCAGTTCCCCCGGGAACGCCTCGAGCCCCACGAACAACGCGCGCAGGTCGGGCAGCTCCTGCGGGTCGAGCAGGCCGAGGACGGCCGGCGGCAGGTCGGTGACGGTGACCCGCTCGTCGCGCAGCAGGCCCTTCAGCTCGTCGGGGTCCAGCAGCACCCGCCGCGGCGCCTGCACGAGCGTCGCACCGCTGCCCAGGCTCGCGAAGAAGTCGAACAGGCTGACGTCGAAGCACGGGTTGGCGTACTGCAGCACCCGGTCGCCGGGGCCGAGCCCGAAGACGTCGACGATGCCGCTGACGAAGTTCACGATGCTGCGGTGCTCGACGGGTACGCCCTTGGGCTTCCCGGTGGTGCCGGAGGTGAAGACGATGTACGCCAGGTCGCCCGGCCCGGAGACCGGCTCGGGGCGGTGCGACGGCGTGTCACCGGGGGCGTCGTCGAGCAGGATCACAGTGAGGTGAACGGGCAGACCGGCGGCGAGTTCGGCGGTGGTGACGACCACGTCGGCCGCGGCCTCGCCGAGCACCAGCTCGCGACGCGCCGGCGGGTGCTCGGGGTCGAGCGCGAGGTAGGCGCCGCCGGCCTTGAGCACGCCGAGGAACGCCTCGGGCAGCGCGGGTCCCCGCTCGAAGAGCACGCCGACGATGCTGTCCGGGCCGACGCCGGCCGCGCGCAGCCGGTGGGCCAGGCGGTTGGCGCGGGTGTCGAGTTCGCCATAGGTGACCGTGCTTCCGGCGAACCGCAACGCCGGGGCGTCCGGGTCGCGGTCCGCGGCGGCCTCGACGAGCTGGTGCAGCGTCAGCTCGGCGGTGCCGAAGTCACGGGTCGTGTCGTTCCAGGTGTACAGCAGCTGCTCACGCTCGGCATCACTGATCAGCGGCAGCTCACTCAGCCGCAGCCCGGGGTCCGCGAGGGCCGCAGCGAGCAGGCGCTGGTAGTGGTCGAGCAGGCGCTCGATGCGGGCCGCGTCGAACAGCTCGGTCGAGTATTCGGTCCACAGCCGCAGCCCCTCACCGGGCACGTCGACGATCTCGACGGCGAGGTCGAAGCGGGCCGTCCCGGCGTCGACGGAGTACGGCGTGATGCTCAGGCCGCCGGCCGTGCCCGAGGTCGCACCGCCGTTCTGGTAGGTGAAGCAGACCTGGAACAGCGGGTTGCGGCTGGGATCCCGCTCCGGGCTGAGCTCGTCCACGAGATGCCCGAACGGCAGGTCCTGGTGGAAGTGCGCGCCGACCACCGTGTCCTTCGCGCGATTCAGCAGTTCCCGGAACGCAGGGTCGCCGTCCGTGGAGGTCCGCAGCACGACGGTGTTGGCGAAGAAGCCGATCAGCGGCTCGGTCTCGGGCCGGGTCCGCCCGGACAGCACCGAGCCGAGCACGATGTCGTCCTGCCCGGTGTAGCGCGAGACGAGCACGGTGAACGCGGCGAGCGCGACCGCCAGCGGCGTGACCCGCTCGGCACGCGCCAGCGTGTGCACGGCACGCTGCAGCTCCGGGGAGAGCGAGCGCTCGATGGTGGCCCCGGCGCGGGTCGGGTCGGCGGGCCGGGAGCGGTCGGCGGGCAGGTCCAGCGTGGGCAGCTCGGCCAGCCGCTCGCGCCAGTAGGCGAGCTGGGTGTCGAGGACCTCGCCGGTGAGATGGCCTCGCTGCCAGACGGCGTAGTCGGCGTACTGAACCGGCAGGGCGGGCAGGGCGGCGGGCGTACCCGCGGATCGGGCCTGATAGGAGCCGACCAGCTCGCGCAGCAGGATGGCGCCGGACCACCCGTCGGTGACGATGTGGTGCATGGCGAGCACGAGCAGGTGCTCGGCCGGGCCGAGGGCCACCAGGGTCGGCCGCAGACCCGGTTCGGCGGCGAGGTCGAAGGGCCGGCGGACCGCGGCGGCGACCGCCTCACCGGCCGCGCTCTCGGGGTCAGCCTCGCCGGACACGTCGATGACGGGCAGGTCCACATCGCCGGCGGGGGCGACGAGCTGGTGGGCGACGCCGTTGGCGGACGGGAACGTGGTGCGCAGGATCTCGTGCCGTGCGACGACATCGGTCACCGCGTGGCGCAGCACCGCCCGGTCGAGCTCGCCGTCGAGCCGCAGCACGATCGGCGCGTTGTAGACGGGCTGGTCACGCATCCACTCGGCGAGGAACCAGAGCCGCTGCTGGGTGAACGACAGCGGCAGCGGCCGGTCGCGGTCGGCCGGCACGATCGTGTCGCCGGTGCCGCGCGTGGCCGTGCGCTGCCTCTCCCGCAGGGCCAGCAGCGCCTTACGGGTGTCAGCAAGACTACGGGGCTGGGTGTTCGGGGGCTGGGTCATCGGATCTCCACCAACTGGTTCTCAACAACGGCAGTTCCCTTACCGGCCAGGGCCCCGGTGAGCGGGGCAGCGGACCGGCCGTCGGCGATGCGCACCTCGCGGACGCCACCGGTCAGAGCGGCGTGCGCGGCGGCGAGCTTCACCGTCATGCCGCCACCGACGCCGGGCACCCCGCTGGTGCCGTCCGCCGCCAGGGCCAGCTCGCTCAGCAGTGAGGTCTCGTCGGCGGGGTCGGTCAGCACGCCGGGCGCGCCGGTGAGCAGCACGAGCCGGGTGGCACCGAGCGCGACCGCGATCGCCGCGGCGGCCCGGTCGGCGTCGACGTTGACCGCCAGGCCGTCGAGGCCCAGCGCCGGCGGGGACACCACCGGCACCATGTCGTGAGCAAGCAGGATCCGCAGCAGACCGGCGTCGACGTGCTCGATCCGGCCGCTGCGGTCGTCACGGACCACGACCTTGCGCCCGTCGACCACGGCCCGGTGCGCGGCGGGGCGCCGGGCCGTGATCAGCGAGCCGTCGAGCCCGGTCAGGCCGACCGCCCGGACCCCGCCGGCGGCGAGCGCGCCGACGAGCTCCGGTTTGATCCGGCCGGCCAGCGCCATCATCAGCACGTCGAGCGTGGCCGGATCGGTGTAGCGGCTGGACGTCCCGCCGGGGGTGGTCAGCCGGCGCTGGGGCACGCCGAGCTGCGCGGCGAGCCCGTCGACTTCGGCGGCACCGCCGTGCACCAGCACCACCCGGCCGCCCGCGCGGGTCAGGCCGGCGATGTCGGCACAGAGCGCCGCGCGGTCGATCAGGGGGCTGCCGCCGCACTTCACGACGGTGATCTCGGAAGTCATGGGGTGTCGCTCCTTCTACATCGGGTGCAGGCCGGTGAACGTGAGTCCGGTGTCCTCGGCCCAGCCCATGCGGATGTTCAGGCTCTGCACGGCGTTGCCCGCGCCGCCCTTGACGAGGTTGTCGAGGGCACCGACCGCGAGCAGCTGGCCGCTGTCCGGGTCGAACGCGAAGCCGACCTCGCAGTAGTTCGAGCCGAGCAGGATCTTCGGCTCGGGCAGCCGGTAGTTGCCGCGTTTCTGTGCCACCACCCGGACGAACGGCTCATCGGCGTACGCCTTGCGGTACGCCGCCCGGATCGCCGCCTCGGTGGTGCCGGGCTTCGCCGTCGTCCGCGCCACGGCCTGCACGCCGCGGACGGCGTCCACCCCGGTGGCGGTCATCTTGACCTCGAGCCCGGTGAAGGCGGAGATCTCCGCCTGGTGCCGGTGGTTCAGGGGTGCGAACAGCCGCAGGACGCCGCTGCGCTCGGCGTGCAGGTTCATCTCGCCCGCCGAGGCGCCGGAGCCGCTGGAGCCGACCCGGCCGTCCACGGTGACCGCGGGCTCGATCAGGCCGGCACGAGCCAGCGGCATCAGCGCCAGCGTCGCCGCCGTGGCCATGCAGCCGGGCACGCTGACCAGCTCGGCGACGCGCAGCTGCTCGCGGTGCAGCTCCGGCAGGCCGGGCGTCGCGGTGCCGAGCAGCTCCGGCGTCGGGTGTTCCCGGCCGTAGTGGAACCGGAACAGCTCCGGGTCACCGAGCCGCAGGTCCGAGCTCAGGTCGAAGACGATCTTCGCCCGCTGTCGCAGCTCGGCGCGGCCGTCGACGTCGTCGAGCCCCGAGCCGGTGAAGAACATGACGTCGACCTCGGGCACGGCGCCCGGCTCGACGTAGGTCAGGGGCGTACGGCCCCGCAGGTTGGGGTGGTCGCCGTCGACCCGCCGCCCGGCGAGCCGGGTCGAGCTGACGGCGACCACCTCGGCCTCGGGGTGCCCGAGCAGGAGCCGCAGGAGCTCGCCACCGATGTAGCCCGCCCCGCCGATAATCGCGATGCTGATCATGTCAACCTCTCCGCGGTCCGCCGGTTCCGCCTATTCGCCCCAGTCCTCCTCGACCTCGGGGGCCACTGCGATGATCAGCGGCTCGACGGAGACGACCTCCAGCTCTCCCATGCATTCGCCGCACTCGAGGATCGAGTTCATCTCCGGCTCCGCCGCGAACGTCACGTCCGCCGCGCATTCCGGGCACGCCTG
This sequence comes from Winogradskya consettensis, assembly GCF_018332715.1. GTDB lineage: Bacteria > Actinomycetota > Actinomycetes > Mycobacteriales > Micromonosporaceae > Actinoplanes > Actinoplanes consettensis. Next base: position 56,958 of record NZ_BOQP01000004.1, read on the forward strand.
AACGCTCATGCCGATGCTCCTTCGTGGGTTGTGCCCCGGGCCGTGCGGCCCGGTCGCTAACGATGATGTTCGGTAAGGCCTGTGGTGCGGAGTCGGTGATAACCCCTACGCGGCGACCAGGCTCATCCGCTCCAGGACGGCCTCCTGGTCGCCCAGCAGGGCGGCAGTGCGCTGCCGCAGCCCCGGCACGGCCGCCACCCGGTCCTCGCGGGCGGTCGCGGCGGCGATCCGCAGTGCCGACCAGTGGTGGGCGACGCGGTCCACGGCCCGGCCGAGCTCGCGCAGCCGGACGTCGCCGAAGCGGACACCGGCCCGGTCGAGGAAGTCGGCGTGCAGCCCGGCGACGGCGAGCATCGGGCCGCCGACGACGAACACCTCGTCGACGCTCTCCGGGTGCTCGGCGAACCCCTCGACCGCCGCGTCCAGGAAGTGCCGCAGCCCCGCGAGCCCGGTCAGCACCGGGCCCGTGGTGCCGTCCAGCCAGCCGGCTGCGTTGCTCCCGACGACCCGCGCGACGAACGCCTCGTCGACCTCGGGCACGTCCGCGCCGATGGTCACCTCGAGCCAGCGGTTGCCGATCGGGTTGGCGGTGAAGAACAAGTCGCGGTCGTGGGCGATCGGGTTGCCGGAGTCCCGGGCCGCCATCAGCGCGGTCAGGGGAATCGTGCCCCGGAACGACGGCGGCACCGGGTCGTTGACGAACACCTCGCCCGTCTCGTCGTCGAAGCCTTCGATCGCCATCAGGTGGTTGGTGTGCACGTCGCGATAGGCCGGGCGGAACGGCAGGTGGAAGTTGTCCGCTGCCACGGCGACGCTGACGCCGTTCACGAGGGCGTCGCGGACCTGCTGCCAGCCCTGCTCGGCGTCGCCCGGGCGGTGCCAGCGCGACGAGACCGGGTGGTAGGGCGCGAGCCCCGCGAACAGGTCCTCGTCGTGACCGGGGAAGTAGTACTCCTCACGGCGTACCTCGCCGGGGACGAACCGGAACCCCCACCCGGCGCCGAGCGTTTCGAGGGGGTCCAGGCCACGGGCGGCGAGCAGCGCGCCCGCCGTCGTGTGCAGGCAGTGGGTGAGGTCGTGGCGCCAGAACGGGGCGGGGGCGGGTTCAACGCGCACAGCGGGCCTCCTCGTCGGCGACCAGGGTCAGGGCGAACACGTGCATGGCGGGGTTGTCGGGCAGGCGTACGGCGGCCAGGTCCTCGGGCTGTGCGACGCCGATCCGCTGCTGCCACAGGGCCGGGGCGTGGTTCCGATGGGTGTGTCGCGGGTAGCGCATCGACCGGGTGCGGAAGGCCAGGGGCTCGCCGAACCGCATCGGCGTCTCGGGCCAGAAGTCCGACATCCGCAGCCAGGCCGGGCGTACGCTCCCGTCGCGGTAGCGCAGCTCGACCCGGTCCTCGGTCCGCCGCTCCGCCGCACCGATCAGGTAGATCCAGTCCCAGTCGCCCTCCGGCAGCGGGATCACCTGGCCCCGGCAGCGGATGTTGTCCCCCGTGGCCGCGTCGGGCGGGAACGAGAACGGCACCCCGGCGACGTCGGCCACCGTGCCCGCCGGCGGCAGCTCCTCGGCGGGGAACGTGTTGCTCCAGATGTTGAAGCCGTAGTCACCGGTCGTCCCCGGCGGCTGCAGGCCCCGGTTGGTGAAGAAACCGGAGAGATCTATCCGGACCTTTCTCACGTTTCAGCCCTTCTTCCATTACCTTCTCGGTGTGCAGACGTTTGGATCCACAACGGACGCGATCCGGGTACGCCGGATCGAGGAACCCGATGCCGGGCTCGCGGACGGGATCGCGCGGGTCATCGCCGCCGCGTACGACGCCGGTGACCTGGTCCCCGGCCTGCCGGTTGCCGACGGTGCCCGTGAGACGCCCGGCGCCGTGGTCGCGTCGGTGGCCGGCGGGCGGCTGCTGTGGGTCGCGGAGGTCGCCGGGCAGGTCGCCGGTTCGGTCCGCGCCCAGGTGCTGCCGGGTGGCGACTGGGAGGTGCAGCGCCTGGCCGTCGATCCGGGCGTACGCCGCGGCGGCATCGGCCGGGCCCTGCTGCTCGCCCTCGTCACCGCCGCGGGTGACGCGGACGCGGACCGGGTGGTCCTCGACGCGGTGGTGGAGCGGGGCAACCCGTCGTTCTACGCCCGCGTCGGCTTCCGCACCGTGCGCCATTTCCCCGCCGGGGACAAGCTCCTGTCCGAGGTACACATGGAGCGCGACCCCCGGCTACCGGAATCAGCGGTGGCTGATCCGGATCCGGGGGACGTGCCACCGGCGGGTGCGGTGGTGCAGTGGTGGGACGCCGACGGCCGGACCGTCTGCCGGGTTACGCCGGCATTGGGTACGCCCGAATCGCTGCTGGGCGTCGACGTGCTGCCCGGCGGCGACCCGGCTGCCGTGCACAAAATGCTGGCCGCCGATGCCGATGACGACACCGACGGCCTGCTCCGCTTCGACCGGCCCGCGGGACGGGTCACGGCGTTCGCTCAGCCCCGGCTGCTCGACCCCGCCCTGCTCGCTTGGTGGCGCTCCGCCGGGGCGCGGTCGTTGCGCTGAGCCTCCGCCAGGGCCAGGCCCTGCGCGACGATCCGCTCGGTGCTGACCCCGGCGGCGACGAGCAGGTCGTGCTCGTCGCCGACCCGGTCGATGAACCGGTCCGGCACGCCGATCCGGCGCACCCGCACCGGCGCGTCCTGGGTGACGACCTCGCACACCGCCGCGCCGAGCCCGCCGATGACGAGGTGGTCCTCGACGGTGACGATGCCGGCGGTCTCCCGGGCGGCGCGCAGCAGCGCCGCGGTGTCCAGCGGCTTGATCGTGTGCATGTTGAGCACCCGCGCGGAGATGCCGAGCGCGGCGAGCTCGTCGTGCGCCCGCAACGCCATCAGCACCGGGTGCGGGCCGGTCGCCACGATGGTCACGTCGTCACCGTCGCGCAGCTGCGCCGCCCGGCCGGGGACGAACTCGGGCACCGTGTCGTGGACCAGCGGCGTCGCGGCCCGGCCGAGGCGGATCAGCACCGGACCGGGCAGGTCGGCGGTGGCGAGCACGGCCTGCTCGGTCTCGGCGGCGTCGGCCGGCACCACGATCGTCAGGTTCGGCATCGTCCGCAGGATCGCGAGGTCGTCGACGGCGTGGTGGGTGGGTCCGTAGTGGCCGGAGGAGAGGCCGCCGTGCGTGACGACCACGCGTACGGGCAGGTTGTTGCCCGCGATGTCGACCTTGAGCTGCTCACAGGCACGGGCGGCCGCGAAGCCGGAGAGGGTGTGCGCGTACGGGCGCAGACCGGTCGCGGCCAGCCCCGCGGAGACGCCCATCAGGTTGGCCTCGGCGATGCCGACGTTGATGTAGCGCCCGGGCAGCTCCGTGCCGAACGTGGTCTCGAGGCCTCCGGTGTCGGTGTCGACGCAGAAGACGAGCGGGTCGCGGCGGGCCAGGTCGAGCAGCGTACGCCGGTAGACGTCGCGGGTCGCCCCGGCGTACCGGTCGGCGAAGCTGTCCTCGGTGGCGGGCAGCTGCTCGGCGACGGTGACGGTCATGTGGTCCTCCCCGCGTTGAGCGATGCGAGCGCCCGCTGGTGCAGGCGCGGGGTCAGCTGGACGGCGTGCGACTTCTTCTGGTCCTCGAAGAGCCGCACCCCCTTGCCCTTGACGGTGTTCGCGATGACCACGGTCGGCCTGCCGGGTGTCGCCGGGACGGCCGCGAACGTCGCCCGCAGCGCGTCGATGTCGTGCCCGTCGACCTCGGTCACCGCCCAGCCGAAGCTGCGCCAGCGGTCCGGGAGCGGCTCCAGGCTCACGCACTGCTCGGTGCCACCGGTGATCTGCAGCCGGTTGCGGTCGACGATCGCGACGAGGTTGTCCAGGCCCTCGTGCCCAGCGCTCATCGCGGCCTCCCACACCGATCCCTCCTGCAGCTCGCCATCGCCGAGGACCACGAACGCCCGGCTCGTGCCGCCGGTGCGGCGGGCGGCCAGCGCCACGCCGAGTCCGAGCGACAGGCCGTGCCCGAGCGAGCCGGTGGGGAATTCCACCCCGGGCAGCTTGCGCAGGGGGTGACCGGCGAGCCGGCTGCCCGCCTGCGCGTAGGTGTCGAGCTCGGCGGGGTCGAGGAAGCCGTGTTCGGCGAGGACGGCGTAGAGCGCCGCACTGGCGTGGCCCTTGCTGAGCACGAACCAGTCGCGGTCCGGCCGGTCGGGCTGCCCGGGCGAGACCCGCAGCACCTCGCCGTAGAGGACGGTGAGGATCTCGGCCAGCGACAGGCTGCCGCCGACGTGTACGCCGTGCGGGTTGGTGCCCATCTTCAGCACCCGTTCCCGCACCCGGCGCGCGCGCTCTTCGAGGCTCGTCACGCGTTCACCTCCGCCCGGCTGCCCGCCGCGATGCCGAGCACCACGTCCAGGTTGTTCCACACCTTGTCGAAGGCGTCGGCGCAGCGCTGCAGCACCGGGCCGGCGGCGGGGTTGAGGTGCCAGCGCTGCAGGGTCAGCGAGTCCTCGATGACCGCGAGGGTCACCGGGTAGTCCTCGACCCGGTAGTTCGCCGGTGCCGCGCCCGGGATCCGCCACGGGTAGCCGTGATAGCCGGCGAGCTCCTGGAACGCGGGCTGGCCGGGCAGCGGAAGGACCTGGTACTGCTGCATCGGCACACCCTCGGCTCGCAACGCCCGGCGCAGCGCCGAACGCAACGCTCCCGGGCTGATGTCGGGGCGGCCCAGCGCCTCCGGGCTGAACCGCAGCCGCAGGATGTGCCAGGCGTGCGTACGGTCCGGCGGGCACTCCGGCACCGTGATGCCGGGCAGCGCCCCGAGCCTGGCCAGGAACGCCGTCACGTTCGCCTCGCGGGCGGCCGTGTACTCGTCGAGCCGGGTCAGCTGCGCGCGGGTGAAGGCGGCCTGCACCCCGCTCAGCTTCTCGTTGCCGGCCAGCACCCGGGACAGGTAGTCGCGCTCGGTCCCGGCCCGCAGGTCCTCACCGAACTGGCGGCCGAGCACGATCCGCTCGTACAGCTCGGGATCGTCGGTGGTGATCAGGCCGCCCTCGCCGCAGGTCGGCAGGTTCTTGACCACGTTGAGGCTGGTGGTGCCGATGTCCGCGAGCGCACCGGCCCGCTTGCCCCGGTAGGTCGCGCCCTGCGCCTGGGCGGCGTCCTCGATCAGGGCGAGGCCGTGCCGGTCGGCGACCGCGCGCAGCGCCGCCATGTCGGCCGGCAACCCGTGCAGGTGCACCACGATGATGGCCTTGGTCCGCGGCGTGATCGCGGCCTCCGCCAGCGCCGGATCCATCGTGTACGTCACCGGGTCCACGTCCACGAAGACCGGGACGAGCATCCGCTGCACGACGGGGATGGCGGTGCCGATGAAGGTCAGCGCCGGGACCAGCACCTCGCTGCCGGGCTCGAGGTCCAGCGCGGCCAGCGACAGGGCGAGCGCGGCGGTGCCGTTGGAGACCGCGGCGCAGTGCCGGGTGCCGACGTACTGCGCCCACTCCTCCTGCAGCCGCGACACCGCACCCTTGCCGCCGTCGTTCGAGGTGAACAGGCCGCCGTCGAGGACCCCGGCGACCGCGTCACGCTCGGCGTCGGTGACGACGGGCCAGGCCACGGAGGTACGCACTGCCCGGGCGTCCACGGTGCGCGAGCCACCGAGCATCGCGAGCCTGCTCATACCAGCACCAGCTCCCCGGCCGGGGCCACCAGCGCCAGCGACACGAGTTCCGCACCGATGAACACGGGCAGCCGGACGGCGTCCAGCTCGGTGCGGCGGGCGACGGGGACGCGTACGGCGACGCGCTCCCCGGCGGCCCAGGACAGCGGCTCCGGATCGAGGGCGTCCACGTAGTAGAGCCAGCAGTCCGCCGTACCGGCCAGCGTGGCGCGCAGCTCCAGGTGCAGCCAGTCGTACTGGCCGGTGGGCAGCTGCACGAGCTGTCCGCGCAACGGCACCGGGTTGTCGAGGCGGATGCCACGGATCCGCGGGGTCAGGTCCGGGGTCATACCGGCTCCCCCACCCGGTTCAGGCGGCCGAGCACGTAGTCGACGTACGCGCCGACCAGGTCCGAGCCGAGCACCTCGACGGCGCCGTGGAACTCCGGCGTGTGGTTGACCTCGTTGACGAACATCCGCCCGTCCTTGTGCTCGATGACGTCGATCCCGAGGATCCCGTCGCCGATCGCCGCGGACGTGCTGGTGAGCAGCTTGACGAGGTCGTCGGTCAGCGGGCACTCCTCGGCGCGGCCACCACGGGCGGTGTTGGTACGCCAGTGGTCGGCGACCTTGTAGATGGCGCCGACGACCTCACCACCGAAGACGTACGCCTTGATGTCGCGCCCCGGCTTGTCGACGTACTCCTGCACGAACGTGATCCGGTGCTGCGGGCCGGTGAACGCCGACCGGTGCTCCAGCACGCTCTCGGCCTGCTCCCGGTCGCGCAGCCGGGCGGCGAGCCGGCCCCACGAACCGGTGAGCGGCTTGACCACGGCGGGGTAGCCGAAGTCGTCCATGGCGTCGAGCGCCGACTCGGGCACCAGGCCCACCATCGCGCGGATCGTGGGCAGGTTCGCGTCGCGCAGCGCCAGGGTGGTGAGCAGCTTGTCGCCGCACAGGTCGACCACGCGGGAGCTGTTGACGACGGGGATGCCGGCGTGTTCGAACAGCTTGCAGGCGTACGAGTTGCGGGTGTGGGAGATCTCCCGGCTCATGGCGCCGCGGTAGGGAAGTTCGAGCGGGCCGTCGAGCGGCAGCACCAGGCGCCGCGTGTCGACCTGCTCGAAATTCACGTCCCGGCGCGTCAGCTCGCGCAGGATCAGCCGCTCCTCGAGACGGATCCGGGAAGTGAGTACGGCCAGCGGCCGCTTGTCGTCGATCTGGGTCACGACGTGCCTCCAGTTCTGCTCGGGCCGCCGGCGAGGGCGGGCTGGCGTAGCGACGCGGCGAGCCGCGGCAGCGCCGAGGCCAGCACGTCGATGGCGGCCCAGTATTCGGTCAGAGCGATGTGCTCCTGGTCGGTGTGGCACAGCCGGGAATCCCCCGGCCCGTAGGCGGCGACCGGAACGCCCCAGGCGGGGCCGACCACGTTCCAGTCGGCGGTGCCCAGCTTGAGCTTGGGCACCGGCCGCGAGCCGTTCTCCCGGATCCCGGCGCTCAGCGCCCGGACCACCGGGTCGGTGCGTGCCGACCGCACGGCCGGCACGTGCTCGAACACCGTCACCCGGTGCTCGCCGGTGGGCAGGTCGCGCAGGAAGGCGTCGGCGTCGAACCCGACCGGCAGCCGGCACGACACCTCGGCGACGGCCTCGTGGATGTCGCCGACCACGCGGACCAGCGAGGGCAGCGCCCGGTCGAACAGCGCCGGGCCCCCGTGCAGGGTGTTCCAGCGGTCGAAGCGCTCGCGGGCGGTGGCCCACAGCCCGGCGGCGACCTCGACCGCGCCGGCGGCGGGCGAGCTGGTGTGCGCCGCCGGCACGCTCACGCCGATGCTGAAGCGCAGGTTGCCCTTGTAGCCGACGCCCACGCTGGACGCCCCGCTGGGTTCCCCGATCACCACGGCATCCGGTCGCATCCGGTCGACGAGGTAGCGGGCACCCGCCGAGTACCGTTCCTCGTCGACGGCGCCGATCACCACGATGCGGGCCGCGGCGTCGGACCGGGCGAGGTCGGACCGGGCGAACCGGGCGGCGGCGCAGATCATGGCCGCGAGCGGGCCCTTCGCGTCGACCGCGCCCCGGCCGTGCAGGACACCGTCCTCGAGGCGCACCGCGGGGCCGCCCGGCACCGTGTCGGCATGCCCGAGCAGCAGGATCTCGGGGCCGTCCGGGCCGCCGACCTCGCCGCGCACGTTGCCGGCCCCGTCGATCGTGGTCCGGAAGCCGAGCGCTGAGAGCCGCTCGGCGAGGAACCCGGCGAGGGCGTTCTCGGAGCCTGATACGGACGGGATGCGCACCATTTCGTGCAGCAGCTCCGCCTCGTTCGCCCGGTCCATGGGTCTCAGACCGCCGGGTTCACGTCGACGAGCAGCATGTCGCGTACGCCCGAGACGCCCTCGGGGACGGTCGCCGAGACCTCGTGGGTGACCATCGCGTCGTCGACGAACATGGAGTCGAGCGGCTCGAGCAGCGTGGTCTGCACGACCTGACCGCCGTCGTTCGGGTACACGGTGGACAGGCCGCCGGTGACACCGTCGCGGCGCAGCATGTGCATGCCGACGTACGCGTGCCCGTCGCGGTGCCGGCCCTCCGGCGTGGGCAGGCCCTCGACGCCGGAACGAGCGATGATGCGGACCAGGTGCACGCCGATCTCCCAGGACGTGTTCCCCGACAGGGCGGTCGCCATCCGGGCGTCAAAGCCGACCAGGGCACGCATCCCGGCCGAGAGCAGGACGTCGTCGGAGACCGCCTCGAAGACGCGGTTCTTGCCCTTCCAGAGCGGGATGACGTCCTGGCGGAACGTGGCGTTGGGCAGCGCCTCGAAGGTGACGTCGTCGCCGTCGACCTCGACGCGCAGCCGGCCGTAGCGGCGCTGGCGATAGGTGCCGCCACCGTCGATCTGGGTGTCCACGGCGAGGTTCTCCCAGGCACCCCGGAAGGCTTCCAGGTCAGCGTCGCCGAGCAACCCGGCGAGTTCGTCCTTGCGCAGCACGATGAAACCGGAGCGCCCGACGGTGGCGGAGAAGGAGGGCACGCCGTCACGGAGCTGCTGTCCGGTGATCGGCGCGATGCTGGTGCTGGCCGTCATTGTGTGGCCCCTCTGTGCGGGATGGTCGGAAGGAGGCGCCGGCCGGAAGGTCCGGACGCGCCCTGTACCGAAGATGGCAAGGGCGGGCGGGCCGGGAGCAGTCCGGCATTCTCCTGACTCCTCGGCGCCCGGCGCCACGCGGAAGCTCGGTAGGCCACCACCGGCACGCGGAGCAGGGAGTCGACGATGCCGCAAGGAACCGAGCACCTGGCCCATCTCTCGGGCGATCAGCGCGAGCGGCTGCTGCGCAAGTTACGGGCGGCGCGCGCCGGCACCACCCAGGACCGGGTCGTGCCGGTGGGCAGGGACGCCGCACTGCCGTTGTCCGCGGCGCAGCAGGGCCTGTGGTTGCTGGCTCAGGTGGACGAGCAGGCCACCACGTACAACACCCCGCTGGCGATGCGCGTGAGCGGTGCGCTGGACGCCGGTCTGCTCGGTGCGGCGCTGCGGCAGGTGGTCGAACGGCACGAGGTGCTCCGCACGACCTATCAGGACACCCCCGACGGGCCACGGCAGCGGGTACGCCCACAGCCCGCACCCGACCTGCTGACCGTACGCGAGGAGCCGGGGCTGACCGGCGCCGGACGCGATGCGGCGGCCACCCGGATCGCCGGTGAGCAGGCCCGCCGCACCTTCGACCTGAGCCGGGATCCGGTGCTGCGCGCCACCCTGGTCCGGTTCGCGCCGGACGATCACCTGCTCGTGCTGGCGCTGCACCACATCGCCACCGACGCCTGGTCCACCGGCCGGCTGATCGGTGAGCTGACCGAGTGCTACACCGCCGCGGCGCAGGGGCGCGCACCGCGGCTGGCCGAGCTCGCCGTCCAGTACGCGGACTTCGCCGTCTGGCAGCAACGGCGTTTCGCCACCGGCGCGACGAAGGCCTCGCTGGCGTACTGGCAGGAGCAGCTGGCCGGCATCGGCGAGCTCGACTTCCCCGCCGACCGCCCCGTCCCGGCCGAGCCGAGCGGCACGGGCGCGGTCGTCAGCACCCTGCTCCCCGCCGAGCTGCACCGCGGTGCGCACGCGCTGGCGGCGCAGACCGGCACCCGGGTCCTGTCCGTGGTGACGGCGGCCTACGCGGCGGTGCTCGCCGCGGTGACCGGCAAGGACGACATCGCGCTGGGTACGGTCTTCTCGGGGCGGCTGCGCACCGAGATCGAACCCCTGATCGGCATGTTCGCCGGCACGGCCGTGCTCCGGATCTCCACCGGCGGCGACCCGTCGTTCCGGGAGCTGCTGGCACGCACCGGCACCGTGCTGTCCCAGGCGCACGCACACCAGGAGGTGCCGTTCGAGCAGGTCGTCGCGGAGCTGGCGCCCCAGCGACGGCCGGGACGCAATCCCCTGTTCCAGTTCGCGGTGCACGCCGGCGACCCCGCACCCGCGCCGATCACCATGGGCGAGGTCGTGCTGACACCCGTCCCGGCGCACGCGGGCGCGGCACGCTTCGACTGCACCGTCGCGGTGGCCGAGCGGCCGGAGCAGGGCGGGATCGAGCTGGCCGCGGAGTACGCCACGGAGTTGTTCGACGCCGGCCGGATCCAGCACCTGCTGGAGCACACCCACCTGCTGCTCGCGGCCGCGCTCGCCGACCCGGACGCCCCGGTCAGCACGCTGCCGCTGCTCACCCCCGGCGAGCTGGCCTTTCTCGACACGGTCAACAACACCGCCGTGGACGTTCCCGCGCCCGGTGCGGTCGAACTGTTCGCCGCCCAGGTGGCGAGGACCCCGGACGCGCCCGCCGTCACCCACCGCGGCACCACGCTCAGCTATGCCGAGCTGGACCGGCGGGCCAACCGCGTCGCGCACCGGCTCCGGGAGCTCGGGGTCGGCGCGGGTGCGCTCGTCGGTGTCTGCGTGCACCGCTCGACGGACCTGGTCACCGCGATGCTCGGCGTGCACAAGGCGGGCGCCGCCTACGTGCCGCTGGACCCGGACTACCCCGCGGCGCGGATCGAGCTCGTCCTCAGCGCGTCCGCGGCCGCTGCCGTGCTGGTCGACGAGCGTGGCCGCGCGAGCCTGCCCGACACCTCCGCCGCGGTCGTGGACGTCGCGGACCTGCCGGCCGACGCGGCGGACGGCGATCCCGGGCTGGTTCCGGCGGAGCGCGACCTGGCGTACGTCATCTTCACCTCCGGCTCGACGGGCACCCCCAAGGGAGTCATGGTCGAGCACGCCCAACTGCGCAATCTGCTCGTGGCGGCCGACCCGATGGCAGGCGGGCGGACCCCCGGCACCTGGCTGGCGGTCACCAGCGTCTCCTTCGACATCTCCGTCGTCGAGGTCTTCTGGGCGCTGGTCCGCGGCTTCCACGTGGTCGTCGCCGAGGGCCGGGTCGACCAGCTGCTCGGCGCGGGCGGGGACGGCTCGGCCGACGAGCCCGCCACCCTGCGCGAGCTGATCACCCGGCACGCCGTGACCCACCTGCAGTGCACGCCGGCCCTGGCCGAGCTGCTGGTGGACGATGACGCGAGCCGGGCCGCGCTGGGCGGGGTGTCCCGGATGATCGTCGGCGGCGAGGCACTGCCGGCACCGCTCGCCCGGCGGCTGCGGGACGCCCTGGCCGGTGAGCTGGTCAACGGGTACGGCCCGACCGAGGCGGCCGTCTACGCCACCGCTGTCGAGGTGAGCGCCGCGGACGCCGACGGCACCGGAACAGTGTCGATCGGCGGGCCGCTGGCGAACACCACGGCGTACGTACTGGACCGCTGGGGACGTCCGCAGCCCGTCGGCGTACCCGGTGAGCTCTACATCGGCGGCGCCGGCGTGAGCCGCGGTTACCACGCTCAGCCCGCCCTGACCGCCGGCCGTTTCGTCCCGGACCCGTTCGGCGGGCCCGGCAGACGCCTCTACCGGACCGGTGACCTGGTGCGGCTCACCCACGACGGCGTCCTGGACTTCCTCGGCCGCACCGACCACCAGGTCAAGGTGCGGGGGTTCCGGATCGAGCTGGGCGAGGTCGAGACGGTGCTACGCGCCCACCCGGCCGTGCTGTCCGCCGTGGTGGTGGCCGGTGGCGCACCCGCGTCGCGGTTCCTCGCCGCCTATGTCGTCGGTGTCGACGGGGCTCGGACGGACGCGACCGAGCTGCGCGAATTCTGCCAGCGCAAGCTGCCCGAACACATGGTTCCGGCCCGCTGGCAGTGGCTGGAGGCGTTCCCGCTGACCCCCAACGGCAAGGTCGACCGGTCGGCGCTGCCGGAGCTCGACGCGCCGGTGAGTGGCGCCGACGCGGTGCCGCGGACCGCCCGTGAGCGCGAGCTGGCCGCGGTGTGGGCGGCGGCGCTCGGGCTGCCGCTCGAGGTCATCGGCGTGCACGACAACTTCTTCGCGCTCGGCGGGCACTCGGTCACGGTCACCCGGGCCGTGTCGATCGCGGCCGCGCGAGGGGTGCCGCTGACCGTACGCGAGCTGTTCACCCACCAGAGCATCGCCGAGCTGGCCCGGGCCGGCGCACCCGCCGGGCCCGCCCTACCCGCCGGGGTGGTCGCGATCAGCCCGGCCGGCTCCCTGGCACCGCTGTTCTGCCTGCACTCGAGCACCGGCACCGCGCTGCCCTACCTGCCGCTGGACGGCAACCTGCACCCGGACCGCCCCTGTTACGCCATCGAGGCGGACCCGGTGGTGGCCACGATCGACGAGCTGAGCGACCGGGCCGTCACCCTGATCACGGCGGTACGCCCGGCCGGCCCCTACCACCTGGCCGGCTGGTCCCTCGGCGGCGGTCTCGCCTGGGCCGTCGCCGCCCGGCTGCAGGCACTCGGGCACGACGTCGCCTCGCTGACCCTGATCGACACCCATCCCCCGGTCGTGCGGGCACAGCCCCCGTCACACGCGGACGGGGTGCGCTCCTTCGCCCACACGGTCGCCCGCTCCCCCCTGCCGCTGGACCTGCCCGCGGACGCCTCCGACGAGGAGCAGCTGGCCGTCGCGGTGACCGCCCTGCAGGACGCGGGACTCGTCCGGCCCGGTGACCGCGCCGATGTCCTCGGCCGCGGGCGGCTGTTCATCGCCCTGATGGCCGCGGCGTCGACCTGGCGCCCCGAGGCCTACAAGGGCGCGGTGGACCTGGTGGTCGCCGCCGATCCGGGCAGCGTCCGCGAGCTTGTGGACGGATGGACCCGATGGACCGATGGGCCACTTCGGACCCGCGTTGTGCCGGGTGACCACTTCTCCATGGTGGACGAAGCCCACGCCGCCGGGCTCGGCCGCGTACTTGAAGGCATCATGACCTTCCCGGACGTACACAAATAACTTCCCGTAGATACGTCGTCGCAGGTAGTTCACCTTCTGACCGGAACACGACGATCATTGTTTGATCTCAGCGCCTAGGATTTCGCAGGTGAGCATCGGACAGTGGCGCGACGTCCCGAAGGTCCAGCTCGATCAGGAGGACGTACGCCTCTACCGGCTCGCCGTGAGCAATCCCGGCTGGACCCGGGCCGAGGCCATGAGCACGCTGCAGATGGCCGAGGACAGCATCGGCGGGCACATCGCCAACCTGCGCCGGATGACGCTGCTGCGCGACTCGCTCGACCCCAGCCGGGAGTTCGACGCGGTCAGCCCGGATCTGGCCCTGGCGGCGCTGCTCGTCGAGGACGAGAACGAGATCCGGCTCTGGCAGGCCCAGCTCGCCAGGGTGCGTCAGGAGGTGCAGGCGCTCCTGCCGACCTACTACGAGGCACGGCAGGAGCGCCGGGCGGCCGAGGCGATCGATGTGATCGACGACGTCGACATGGTGCGTCACCTGCTGGCCGACCAGTCCCGGCGGGCCCGGGTCGAGCTGCACATCGCCCATCCCGGCAGCGGCATGTCCGACGACGGGCTCGCCCGCAGCCTGGCGCTGGACATGCTGCTGCTCGAACGGGGGGTCACGATGCGCACGGTGCTGCAGCACTCGACCCGCAACCACCAGGCGACCCAGCGGTACGCCGCGACCGTCGTGCCGCGCGGCGCCCTGCTGCGCACCGTGCCGGTGGTGCCGCGCCGGTTGATCGTCTTCGACCGCGAGGTCGCGTTCCTCCCCCCGGCCAGCGGCGACCCGAACGAGGGCGCGGTCATGGTCCGCGAGCCCGGCGTCGTGCAGCACCTCATCTCCAGCTTCGACGCCCTCTTCGACGCGGGCCTGCCCTTCCCCGTGGACAGCACCGACGACAACGAGGAGATGAGCTCGGAGATCTACCAGGCCATTCTCCAGCAGATGTCCGCCGGGGAGAAGGACGAGGGCATCGCCCGCCGGCTGGGGATGTCCGTGCGCACCTGCCGGCGGCACATCGCCGCGATCCTGGCGAGCCTGGGCGCGCAGAGCCGGTTCCAGGCCGGGGTGCTGGCTCATCAGCGCGGCCTGCTGGGCGGCGCCCCGCCGGAGCCGGCGGGCTGAGCACCCGGCCCCGCGTCACTCCCAGGCAGCTGTCTCTGACTCCCAGGCAGCTCTCTCACTCCCAGGCAGCCCTCTCTCACTCCCAGGCAGCCCTCTCTCACTCCCAGGCAGCCGGCGCCGACGCCGTGCGGCGGTCGTAGTCGTCCCTCTCGTCCTGGCTGCGCGGGACGGTGAACTCGTTGCCGACCGGGTCGGCCAGCACCACCCGGCCACGGCCGCCGGGCCGGCGCTCGTCGGCCACCAGGACGGCGCCCAGATCGAGCAGCCGGCGGATCTCCTCGGCCTGCGACGCGGACGGTTCCACCTCGAGGGTCACCCGGTTGTGGGCCACGCCCTTGACGTCGGGCACCCGCACGAACAACAGTCCGGGGCCGCCCGGCACGGCCGGCACCAGACCCACCTCGTCGTCGCCGGAGCGGTCCTGCGGGCGCACCGGGGTGCCGAGGACCCGGCTCCAGAACAGGGCCAGGTCGTAGGGCTCGCACGGGGGCGCGCACCGGAAGGTGATGTAGCTGAGTGCGGCGGACATTCCGTGCTCCCTCGGTATCGATCTCCTTATCCGCAGCCGCGGACTTTACCCGGTCCATCCGGGACGGACAGCGCGGGGCGATGACTGTCCCACCAGGACACCCCACAGTTCCCGATCAACGTTTCTTGGTAAACGTTTCCCGAAAAATGCGGACAGAGCAGGTCACCGGACGCCGGTAACTTACTGCCAGACAGGTTGCTGAAGGCCGCGTGATCTATCCCGGCCCCGCTCGTTCGGCCAATGTTGTGGTTACCGCCGGGGCGGCCGGAACACCGGTCACCCGGGCTCACCACTTCGAGGGGAAACCATTCCTCTCAGCACCGAAAGGGCTTGCGCAAATGAGCATCCAGAAGACCACCGCGACGTTCTTCGTCATCCTCGCCGGCGCCCTGCCGACGGTCGGCGCGGTGACCGCTGGGATCACTGCAGAGCTCGCCCGGCCCGCGGCTGCGGTCCTGTCGGACGGCGGAGTCGACTGGGAGCCGGCTCCCCTCGACGGCGACGTGGTGCTCGCGGACGGCGTCAGCGGGGACACCGAGGGCGGCGTCGACTGGCGGCACGCCACGGTCGCCGCCCTCGCGGACACCGACGGCGACGACGGTGACGGCGGCGTCGACTGGTGAGCCCGCGGCCGGTCAGCCCACAGCCGGTTACCTGCCGCACCCAGCGCGGCCTTCTTCGAGGAGTTCCCGAGCATGACCACAGCAGAGTTCACCGGTACGACCACCGCGAGGCCCGATCCCCGATCCCCGGCCGGTGACCACCACGCCCTTCTCGACCTCACGCCGAACGCGAGCCTGCTCCCGGCCGTCCCGGCGGATTCGCTGCGGGGAACCACGACGGAGCTCGCCGAGGAACGTGCCCGGCAGGCCTTCGGCGCCCGGTACGCCGACCTCAGCCCGCACTCCCCCGCCGAGGCTCTCACCCACGTCCTCGCCGCGCTGGTCGAACCCGACGACGTGGTGTTCGACATCCGGATGACCCGCGGCCCGTCCCCCGACAGCGGCACCGCCGTCCGCGACTACGCCTCCGGCTGGCTCGGGTTCGGGCTGGACGGCCGGGACCGGGTGGACCTCGCCGCCGCGGCGGACCTCGCGGCCGAGCACCGTCCCGCCGTCATTCTCTGCGGCTCACCGTCCGACTCCCGGCTGCTCGACACCGCGGCCATGCGGGAGATCGCCGACTCGGTCGACGCCCTGCTCATCGCGGACGTCGCCGGGCTCACCGGCCTGATCGCCACCGGTCTGCACCCCAGCCCGGTCGACGACGCCCACGTCACCATCGCCTCGAGCGCCCCGCTCGGCGGGCCCCGCAGCGGCCTCGTGCTCAGCGGACGCGACGCCGCGATGCCCCTCGACGGCGGCCCGCGTACGCTGCGGCACCGCCTGCGCCGCGCCACCGCTCCCCTGCCCCGGCTCGGTTCCCGGGAGCTCGCCGCCCACGCCTTCGCCCTCACCGCCGCCGGCAGCGACGCGGCCCGCGCCACCGCGGAGCGCAGCGTCCGGCTCGCCCGTGCCCTCGCGAAGGAGCTCGTCGGCCACGGCCTCCGGGTCGTCTCCGGCGGCACCGACACCCACCTGGTGCCGATCGACCTCGAACCGCTGGGTCTGGACGCCGGGGAGGCCGAGAACCTGCTGCGTCGCGCGGCGATCCTGGCCGCCGGCTGCCGGGTCCCGTCCGTCACGCTGCCCGGTGCCACCGCACCCGGCCTGCTGCTCTCGACCGCCGCGGCCGCCCGCTGGGGCCTCGACGCCGATTCCGCACCCCGCCTCGCCCGCCTGGTCGACCAGGCTCTGCGCCGCTGACTCCCGCAACCATCTCACCCAGGAGGTTCCTGTGCACGACACGACCGACGACCGCCCGCACGCCGTGGTGGTCAACCTCGAGGAGCAGTACTCGGTCTGGCCGGCCACGCGCGATGTCCCCGCCGGATGGCGGGCCACCGGGTTCACCGGCTCACGGGCCGAATGCCTGGCGCACATCGACGAGGTCTGGACCGACATGCGGCCGCTCAGCCTGCGTCACGCGAGCTGAGCGAGCCCGGACAAGAGGGGAGACCACAGTGACTGCCGGCACGCACAGCCGTGAGTTCGTCGGACGGCCCACGCAACGAGCGCTGCTGGAGGAATGCCTGCGGCGGAGCGCGGATCAGGCGACCCTGATCGACGTGGCCGGGGAGCCCGGGATCGGCAAGACCCGGTTGCTCGAGGAGTGGGCGCAGGCAGCCCGTGCGGCCGGCGTCACCGTGGACACCGAAGCGACCACTCCGGCCGGGCGGGTGGTCATCATCGACGACCTGCACCTGGCCGACGCGGCCACCGCGGCCCGGGTCCTGGAGCTGCTCCGGCGGCCGGCGGCCACCGGCGGCGTCCTGATCCTGGCGTACCGGCCCCGGCAGACCGACCCGGGGCTGCTGGCCGCCATCGCGAGCGCCGCGGCCCGCTGGTCCGCGCACCACCTGCCGCTCGGTCCGCTGACCCGGGGCGAGTCCACCGCCCTCGTCGGCGCGCAGCTCTGCGGCCACCACCGCGCCACCTGTTACGAGGAGAGCGGCGGCATCCCCCGCTACCTGGAGATCCTGGCCGCCACCTGCAGCGAGGGCGGCTGCCGGCCGACCGACTCCACCGACGCCCTGGTGCCGCAGCTGGCCGCGGCCCCGCTGCTGGCCGAGCTCGGCCGGTTGCCGGAATCCACCCGCCTGGTCGCGCACGCCGCCGCCGTCCTCGGCGACCCGCTGTCCCCGGGACTGCTGCCGGAGGTCGCGCAGCTCGACCTCGCCGGTGTCCTCGACGCCATGGACGAGCTGCTCGCCGAGGACGTGCTGCGCCCCGGGCCCGCCACCGGATCGTTCGTCTTCCGGCACCCGGTGCTGCGCCGCGTCTGTTACAGCGCCGCCCGCGGTGGCTGGCGGCTCGGCGCCCACCAGCGCGCCGCGACCGCCCTGCACCGCTCCGGCGCCGCCGCCACCGAGTACGCGGACCACGTGCAACGCGCCGTGACCGCCACGGACGGGTCCGGCCTGACCGTTCTGACCGAGGCGGCCGAGGCGGCGAGCACAGCCGCCCCCGCGACCGCGGCGAACTGGTACGACGCCGCCCTGCGGCTGCTCCCCCCGGACCCCGCCAACCGCCGGCAACGCGCCGGCCTGCTCCTCGGCCTGATCACCACCACCGGGTCCACCGGCCGCTACGCCGAGTGCCGCGCCGCCCTGGAGCAGCACGCCACGCTGGCCGCCGGCACCGAGTACGGCACGCAGTCCACCACCGCGACGCTCTGGCACGCCCGGATGACCATGCTGGACGGCCGGCGCGAGGCCGCCCGCGACCACCTGCGCGCGGCCCTGGCCACCGATCCCGGTCACCGCGAGGCCGCCCGGCTGATGGTGGAGCTAGCCGCGCAGGCGGTGCAGGGTGGCGTGCTCGCGTTCGACGACCCCGCCCACGCCGACCTCGACGCGTGGTGCGACGACGCGGTCATGGCGACCGCGAGCGGGGAGGACGAGCTGCTGCGGGCGTACGCGCTGACCGTCAAGGCAACCGTCCGGCTGGCTCACGGCGGGGTCACCGCCGCTCAGCGTGGCAGCCACGCCGCCGCGCAGATCGTGGACTCCCGGGCCGACACCCAGGTCGCCTCGCGCCTGGAGGCGCTGGTCGCGCTGGGCTGGCTGGAGGTTCACCTCGAGCGGTACGCCGCCGCGACCCGCCACTTCGGCCGGGCCCGCGCCGTCGCGATCGCCACCGGCCGCCGTCCGGTCGTCCTGGCCGCCGCCATCGGTCTCGGCCGGGTCCAACTGCTCCGCGGTGACCTCTCCGCGGCGCAGCTGCACGCCGAGGAGGCTCTGCGCCTGACCGACATAGCCCCGGCCGCCGAACCCCTCGCCGCCGCCCGGTGCCTGAGTGCCGCCGTCTCCGCGGAGACCGGCGACGTCACCACCGCGGTCGACCAGGCCCGGGCCGCCCTCGCCGCCCTGGCCGGAGCGACCGGCAGCCCCTGGTACGCGCAGGCCCGGACCACCCTGACCGGCACGCAGATCGCCGCCGGAGCCGCCGCGTCCTGCGGTTCCGCTCCGGAGCACCCGGCACCGAGCTGGGACACCGTGGCCGGGCCGGTGCTCGCCGGCCGGATCGCGGCCGCCACCGGTGACGACGACCGGGCCCGCGAGCTCGCCGCCCGCGCGCAGCAGGCCGCGGCCGATTCGGGGCTACCCGGGCAGATCGCCGAAGCCTCGCTGTTCGCGGCCGAGGTCGCCGCGCGCCCCTCGGACGCGCTGACGCTGGCCGCCATCGCCGGAACCGCCGCGGCCACGGCCGACCGGCAGCTGCTCATGGGCCGGGCCCGGCTGGCCGCCGGGCGCGCGCTGACGGCGCTCGGCGATCCGGCCCGGGCCACCGAGCACCTCACCGCGGCGGCGGAGGTCGCCACCCGGACGGGCTCCGGCTCCCTCGCCCTGGCGGTCACGGCCGCGGCGCCGGTGCAGGAGGAGCAACTGGTGCTGAGCAAGCGGGAATTCGAGATAGCCCAGCTGGTCAGCCTGGGCCGGACGAACCGGCAGATCGCCCGGACCCTGGAGGTCAGTCACAAGACGATCGAGACCCACCTCGGGCGCATCTTCGTCAAGCTGGATGTCTCGTCCCGCGCCGAGATCGCCAACATGGTGGGGCGAGCCGTCGTCGCAGCCCGGCCCGCCCGCGTCACGAGCCGGCCCACCCCCTGAGAATCAGCTTCTCCGGCGCCGCGGCTCGTCGTACTGGACCAGCTCCATCAGGGAATTGACGGGCTCCGGCAGATAGAGGAACTGAACCCGCATTCCGGGGCGCGCGCCGGGATGCGGATCCTCGTCGATGCGCACGAACCCCGCCG
Source organism: Winogradskya consettensis (assembly GCF_018332715.1). Classification (GTDB taxonomy): domain Bacteria; phylum Actinomycetota; class Actinomycetes; order Mycobacteriales; family Micromonosporaceae; genus Actinoplanes; species Actinoplanes consettensis. Next base: position 76,446 of record NZ_BOQP01000004.1, read on the forward strand.
CCACCAGCTCCTCGGCGTCGGCGTCCAGGTCGTCGACCTCGAAGGCCACGTGGTAGAGCCCGGGGCCGCGGGTGCTCAGCGGCACCGCGATCGCCGAGTCGTCCCGCGTCGGCGCGACCAGCTCCACCGCGGTCTCGCGGGCGTCGTCCGAGAACTGCCAGAAGTCACACGACACGCCGTACGCGTCGGCGACCCCCTGGTCGGTGAGCGACATGCCCAGCAGCTTCATGAAGGTGCCGGCGCGAGCGGGATCGTCGGTCATGAGTCCAACATGGTCAATACCTAGGAACATGGCGGCCAGCGTACCGGCCCGGATCACCCGGCCACGAGGTCGAACCCGGCGCTGTCCGTGACGATGCCGTTGACCTGCAGCGCGATCGCATGGGGACCCGGGTGGTACCGGCGGGTGGTGATGACGCGGAACGAGTGCTCACGGCGTACCTCGAGAGTTTCGCCTGGTTCGAGGGTTGTGGTCGTGAGTTTGAAGGTCTTCGCCGTGCGGGAGCCGTTGGCCTTGTGGTGGAACACGACATAGTCCACGGCGAGCCGGGCGTCCGTGGCACCGGTGTTGCGGACCGTCGCGCGGAACTCGACCGCCTCGCCGATCGGCACGACGTCGCGGTTCACCGCCGGGCCTTCCACCTCGAGCGACGAGGCCTCCGCCGAGAAACCAAGCAGGGCCAGGGCACGTGCATCACCCCTCTTGATGAGCGTACGCAACCCGTGCCGCACCACCCGCCCGGTGTTCTCGTCCGGCGCGTCCAGCCACCGCCCGGCCACCTCGGCGACCAGCCCCGCATGATCCCGGCTGAGATCGTTGAGGTGGTTCGCGACCGAGCGCCGCACGTACTCGCTGGGGTCGCGGTAGAGCGCGTCGAGGATCGCCACGGTCGCCCCGGGCCGCGCGATGATCCCGGGCACCCGCACCGACCAGGGCAGATACGGCCGGGTGCCCTCCGAGGCGAGCCGGCGCACGTCGACGTCGTCCGAGGCCGTCCACGCCAGCGCCGTCGCCAGCGCCCGGTCGAGGTCGTGGCGCAGCAGCGCCCGGATCGCGAACTCGGCGGTGAGCAGCCCGGTCAGCTCGGCCATCATCGCCATCGCGTCGTCGAACGCAGCCTCGCCCCCGTCGGCGACTGCCCTGGCCGCGACCGCCGAGGTGACCGGCCAGATCATCCAGCCGCCGAACCCCGCGAACTCGGTGCGGGCTGCCCGCACGACGCGCGCGAGGTCGGCGTAGCTGCCCGGCACATCGGTGAGGATCGCGTCGCGCAGCAGGTCGGCCCGCTCCCGCAACGAGAGGCCGTCGAGGGCTGCGGCCGCCGTGCGCAGGGCCTTCAGCGGATTCCCCGGAGCAGCCCGTGCGCCGACGTGGGCCATGCGGCACCCTTCGAGCATGGATGCCGCTCAGCCCTTCCCCACTCGCCGCGAGATCGATGTCTGGATCACGGCCGTCCTTGCCGGCACCCGCACGCGCGACGAGGCGGACCGGTGGGCGGCCCAGTGGCACAGAGCCTCGGCCGGCGGGGTCGAGGATGAAGTCGCCTGGTGGGCACTTGACCTGCTACATGGCATTGACATGCCTGCGGGCCCTGATGGCACCTTCATTCACGACGACGACCAAGTGCGCCAGTGGCTCAGCGAGTTCCGTAGGCGCTGTGGGCTCACCCCGCTCCGGTGACGTCTGGTCGTACAGCCGCTCGCGGGTCAGGGCAATATGACGACCTGAGCCGCGTACGAGAGGCCGGCGCCGAAGCCGACGAGCAGTGCGGGACCCGATGTGTCGGGCAGGGCTGCCATGGCCTGGGGGATGGAAGCCGCGCCGGTGTTGCCGTTGGTCGTGATGTCAGTGGCCACTCGCACGTGCGGGCCGAGTCCCAGGGCCTTTGCGGTGGCCGAGATGATGCGCAGGTTGGCCTGGTGGGGGATGAAAGCCGCAAGGTCGTCCGCCGAGATGCCCGCCGCGTCCAGCGCGCGCCTGGCCAGGTCGGGAACGATGGAGGTCGCCCAGCGGAAGACCTCAGGGCCGGCCATGCGCAGGATGCCCGCTTCGTCGTACCGCAGCAACTCGCTCCCGGAGCCGTCGGCACCCCACACCACCGGGCCGATATCGCACGTCTGCGCCGGACCGATGACCACCGCGCCCGCGCCGTCGCCGAACAGGAACGCCGTGCCGCGGTCACGCTCGTCGACGATGTCGGTCATGCGCTCGGCGCCGACCAGGACCACGTAACCGGCCGAGCCGCTGCGGACGAGCGCGTCGGCGGTCGCAAGGGCGTACGGGAATCCGGCGCATGCCGCTCCCAGATCCATCGCGGCAGCCTCGGTGGCTCCCAACGCGTCGGCCACCAGGGGTGCTGCGGTGGTCGCGCGGCCACGGTGGGACATCGTCGCCACCAGGACGGCCGAGACGTCGCACGGGTCAACGCCCGCACCGGCCAGGGCCTTGGAGGCCGCCGCCGTGGCCATCATGACCACGTCCTCGTCGGCTGCCGCGCGCCGGCGCGACTCGATCCCGCAGCGGCGGCGGATCCATTCGTCGCTCGACTCGATCAGGGCGGCGATCGCCTCGTTGCCCACTTCGGTTCGCGGGCGGTACGAGGCCACGCTCAGGATGCGCGATCCGGGGTGACCGGCACGGCGCTGCAAAGGATGGGCCATGACTAGCGATCCAAGCATGCCCGGCTGGGTGCCCTCCGCTCTCGAAGTTCCTCGCCGGTAACCAAGCGTTCAGGCGGGCGTGGAGCAGACCCAGCCTTGCCGGTCATCCCCGACCCTCATAGCTGACCGCTGCCGGCAGGTCCCGCAGCAGCATCGCGTCGAGGGAGTCCGGTTTGGCGGTGGCAGGGGCGGTCGCGTGGGCGGTCGCGAAGGACCACACCACCTTGATCAGCGCGTCCGGGGCCTCGATCTGCGGCAGGTGGCCGGCCTCCGGGATCAGCGTGAACTCCGCGCCGGGGATCGCCGCCGCGAACGCGCGGCCGAAGTCGGGGTCGCCGATCCGGTCGGCCTCGCCCCACACGACGAGCGTCGGGGTGGTCACCGCGGCGAGCCGGCCGGCCAGCGTCGGGTCGGTCATCGCCTGGCCGGCGTACACCCCGAGGGTGATCCGGTTGCCTGCCATGGCCTCGCGGACCGGCGGGGGCAGCTTGGCCGGGTCGATGCCGTACTTCTCCGGGTCGTGATAGCTGTGCTGGGCGACCTCGGCCGGGGTGAGGGAGTAGAAGTCGGGCAGCGGGTGGCCGGGCACGTCGATGCCGACACCGTCGACCACGATGTAGCTGCTGACCCGGGGTGAGTGCAGCAGGGCCATCTCGGCGGTGATCCAGCCTCCGATCGAGTTGCCGACAACCGTCACATCGTTCAGGTCAAGTGCATCGAGCAGCGCAACGTACGCCGCGGCGAGCCCGGCGACCGTGTGGAGCGCGTCGGGGCGCGGGGTGCCGTTGAACCCGGGGTGGATCGGGGTGAACACGTGGGCGTGCTCGGCGTCCGCGAACCGGTCGGCCCAGGGGTTCACGGTGAGGGGACCGCCGCCGCCGTGCAGCAGCAGAACAGGGTGTCCCTCGCCGCGGTCGGTGACGGTGAGGTCGACAACGCCGACGCCGGGGACGGTGATCGTGTGGACAGTCATGGCGGGTTCTCCTTGCGTGTTGATATAAGGAACCTTAGATCAGGTTCCTTATATACGCAACCTTGGGATACGCTCCGATCCGTGACTACCTCGTTGCAGCAGGTCGGACTGGCCGTCAAGCGCCTCCAGTGGCGCCACCACCGCGAGATGAACCGGCGGCTCACCCCGCTCGGGCTGTCGCTGGTGCAGTGGGACACCCTGCGTCACCTGGATGCCAACCCCGGGGCGTCACTGCACCAGCTGGCCGAGCTCACCTTCCAGACCGACCAGTCGATGGGCGAGCTCGCGAAGCGGATGGTCGACCGCGGCCTGATCGAGCGGGTCGACGGCGCGGGCCGCAAGGTCCAGCACCAGCTCACCCCGACCGGTTACGAGCTCCGCCGGGCCGGCGGCGAGGTGGCCGACTCCGTGCTCGCCGACACGCTCGGCCACCTCAGCGCGGGCGAGCGCGACACCCTCCACGAGCTGCTGGTCAAGGCGACAGCCGACTCCTGACCTCCGGCCTCATTGCACTCAGTGGCATCATCGGCGTACGGTAATGCCACTGAGTGCAATCACGTGAGCGGAGTGAGTCATGACGAACCTTCCCCCGATGGCCGGCAGGACAGCGATCATCACCGGTGCCAATTCCGGCGTCGGGCTGGCCACGGCCCGCGCACTGGCCGGGGCGGGAGCCCGGGTCGTGTCCGCCGTACGCTCCGTCGAGAAGGGCCGGGCCGCCGGGGCGACCGAGGTGCGCGAGCTCGACCTGGCCAGCCTCGACTCCGTACGCGCATTCGCCGCCGACTGGCACGACCCCGTCGACCTGCTGATCAACAACGCCGGGGTCTCGGTGCCGGAGTTCCGCCGCACCGCCGACGGCTTCGAGCTGCAGCTCGGCACCAACCACCTGGGCCACTTCGCGCTGACCAACCTGCTCCTGAAGCACGTCACCGGCCGGGTGGTGACACTGTCCTCGCAGGCGGAGCGGATGGGCCGCTTCAACTTCGACGACCCCCGCGACGAGCACCTGAGATACCGGCAGACAGCGGCGTACAACCGCTCGAAGCTGGCCAACCTGCTGTTCACCGCCGAGCTCCAGCGCCGCCTGACCGCGGCGGGCTCACCGGTCCTCGCCATGGCCGCCCACCCCGGCTACGTCGCGACCGAGATCTATGCCAACAGCGGCGCCGTCACCAAGCTCATGACCCGCCTCCTGGCGCAGAGCCCCGACGACGGCGCGCTCCCGACCCTCTACGCGGCCACGGCAGACCTGCCGGGCAACAGTTTCACCGGCCCGAGCCGTTTCGCGCACATGATCGGCGCCCCCGAGCTCATCAACCGCTCCGCGGCCGCCCGCGACCCGGAACTGGCCCGGCGGCTCTGGACGCTCTCCGAGGAGCTCACCGAGACGAGCTTCCCGCTGTAGCGGCCATCGCGAGCAGGCGCAGGGCGTCGTGCGAGGCGGTGCCGGGTTCGGCGGTGTACGCCAGGAGCACCAGCCCCGGGTCGGCGCCGAGGTCCATGGTCTCGTACGACAGGGTCAGGTCCCCGACGACGCCGTGGTGGAAGCGCTTGTCGCCGGTGCGGTGCAGCCGGACGTTGTGCGCCGCCCACCGGGTGCGGAAGGCGTCGCTGCGGGTGGACAGCTCGCCGATGAGGTTCGACAGGTCACGGTCGTAGGGGTTGGCGCCGGCCGTGGAGCGCAGGGTCGCCACGGCGTCGTCGGCGGTCCGGTCCCAGTCCGGGAAGAACGCGGGGCCGCGCGGGTTCAGGAAGCCGAAGTGGGCGAGGTTGCCCGGCTGTTCGCGGTGGTCGAGGACCTCGGCGTAGAGGGCGCGGCCGAGGTGGTTGACCGCGAGGATGTCCATGCGCCCGTTCACGATCGCGGCGGGTGCCTCGGTCATCGCGTCGAGCAGCCGCTGCAGCGCGGGCCGGACCTCCCGGACGGCGGGACGGCGGCGCCTGGCCGGGGTGGTGTTCGCCGTCCGGGCCAGGTCGTGCAGGTGGGCATGCTCGGCCTCGTCGAGGTACAGCACCCGGGCGATGGCGTCCAGCACGGGCTCGGACACGCCCTGCAGGTTGCCGCGCTCGAGCCGGTTGTAGTAGTCGACGCTGACCCCGGCCAGCAGCGCCACCTCCTCGCGGCGCAGTCCCGGCACGCGCCGCCGCCCGCCGTACGCGGGAAGCCCCGCCCGTTGCGGGGTGATCCTGGCACGGCGGGACGTCAGGAACTCCCGGATGTCCTGCTGCAACGTCATGCCCGCAGGCTATTTCACTTGCAGCAGGACAACCCAGGCCCTGGCATTACACCCGTACGGCGCCGGCGGCGGACCGGGCGTAGAAGGCCGCGAGCTCCTCGGGGTTCTTGAGGAACACGTCGATCCTGCGCACGGTGTCGCCGTCGACCTCGTGGAGCTCGATCATCGTGATCGGCAGCTTCTCGCCGGTGGTGTGGGCGGTGAGCGTCCCGGTGAGCCGCCCGATGACGCCGGACCCGCCCTCGTAGACGTCGAAGTCGGTGATCTCGACAATCGCGTGACCCATCATGACGCCGAGAATCGACTGCACGAACACGTCCCGCCCGTGATGCGTGCCCCCGTAGGGCAGGGCGAGCGGCTCGTCGACGACGACGTCCGGATCCAGCCGGGCGAGGACGCCGGCGACGTCGCCCGTGCTCAGAGCCTGGTACAACTCTCGGACGACCTGGTTGTGCGACATGACTTTCCTCCGGGGATGTCGGGGGTGCTGCTGTGCCTCCATTACGCCCGCCCGGACCGCCCCGGAGAAGGTCACGCTTTTCCAGGTACTGCCACTACACGGATCCGGGAGCGTCGCCGACGAGCCCCCGGCCGACGTCGACGATCGCCGGGTCGCTGTGCTGCCAGATCATCTTTCCGGTGGCCGCGTCCTCGATCAGGTTGAAGCCCTTGTTGCCCTGCCGGTTCTTCATGAAGGCGACGAGACTGGGGTGTACGCCGTCCAGGTACCCGATCCCGAACCGCGCGTACAGCGGCCCGCCACGTGACGAGCACCTCGGTCCTGCTCTTGCGCACCGCGACAACGCCCCGCCCCAGGTTCTCCGTCAACCGCCCGGTGCCCGGTGAACTGCTGGGCTTCGCCGGCTCGGCGGTGGTGGGCTTTCCCGGCGACGGCTTGCCGGTCCGCGGGGGCGTCCCGGCGGGTGCGGCGGTCGCGGGGGCGGAGGGCTCCGGCGCCGCGACGTTCTCCTGCTTCTTGCACCCCGTCGGCGCCACGGCCGCGGTCAGCAGCACCGCCGCGCCGGCACCCGTCCTGGTCCTCGATATCGTTTCCCTTCCCATTCCTGGCTGATTCCGGGGGCAGACTCCAGGAATTGACTCAAGCAATAGTAAACGCGGCGGCAATGGAGGATTTGAGTAGCCCACCCGTATCCATAAACGCAGGTAGGACCGGTGTGAGAAAGTCCGCACGGAAAAATTGATATGACCGGAGGCGTAGGCTCTCGCAGCTTTTCGCGACATTGTTTGACAACCGGTCCGCGCCAAATCTAATGTCAGCGCGCCCCCATTTGTCGAGGTGTGGAAGAGGGCGGATGAGCAGGCACACCGGCGGCGACCGCATGGTCCGGGCCGCCCAGCGCGGTGACCGCAAGGCGCAGGAGCAGCTCGCCCGGGCGTACCTGCCGCTGGTCTACAACGTCGCCGGGCGGGCGCTCGGTGGCGATCCCGACGTGGACGACGTCGTGCAGGAGGTCATGCTCCAGGTCATCCGCAACCTGGCGGCGCTGCGCCGGCCGGAGAGCATCCGCGCCTGGATCCTGACGATCACGCTGCACGCCGTCGACCTGCACCAGCAACGCGGGGCCGCCATCCGCACGGTCCCCGTGGACGACCGGCCCGGCGCGGTCACCGACTTCGAGGAGCTGGCCATCCTTCGCCTGGACCTGTCCGGACAGCGCCGCCACGTCGCGGAAGCCGCCCGCTGGCTCGACGCCGAGGAGCGCTCGGTGCTGGCACTGTGGTGGCAGGAGACCGCGGGTCAGCTCACCCGGGGCGAGCTGGCCGACGCGCTCGGCACGACCACGGCGTACGCGGGGGTCCGGGTGCAGCGCATGCGCACCCAGCTCGACCGGGGCCGGGCCATCGTCGTCGCCCTCGACGCGGGCGTGCGCTGCCCCGGGCTGGAGATCGCCGCAACGGGCTGGGACGGGCGGCCAGGTCCGCTGTGGCGCAAACGGCTCGACCGGCACGTCCGCGACTGCCGTACGTGCCTGGGTCACTCGCAGGGCCAGATCGCCCCCGAACGACTCCTTGCCGGCTGCGCGCTGCTCCCGGTCCCCGGCCACCTCACCGCAGCGGTCCTGGCCCAGCTCAGAGCCACCCCCAACCCGACGACCACCCGGACCGTACGCGTGAACCACGTCGCCGCCTCCGTCACCGCAGCTGTTGTCGTTGCCGCGGCCGCGCTGGTGGCGTACACACAGCTTCCCGGTTCTGAACACCCCGTGGCGCAGACAGCCGCGTCGCCCGGCCCGGCCCCGACGACGCCGCGGCCCTCGACGCCACCGAAGCCCTCGAAGTCCGCCGGCCCCGAGCCCGCCGCCGCCCCCACCAGGACGAAGCAGACGTGCGGCGCGGGCCTGGCGAAGGCGTGGGCGAGCTGGCCGATGCCCCGCACCGGCAGGGCGAGCTACACCAACCTCGGTGACGGCACGGTCCGCGACAAGATCACCTGCCTCGTCTGGCAGCGCAAACCCGCACCCCGGACCTATACGTACGCCGAGGCGAAGCAGTACTGCGCGGGCCTGAACCTCGCCGGCGACGGCTGGCACCTGCCGAGCCGCGTCGAACTGACGTCGATCACCGACCTGAGCCGCGACAACCCCGCCATCGACGAGACCGCGTTCCCCGGCACCCCGCCCCGCTTCTTCTGGACCTCGTCACCGTGGGCCGTCACCAAGGCCCCGGCCCGGGCCTGGATCATCAACTTCTACGAGGGCCTGACCAGCAACAACGCGGACCAGACCGGAAAATTCAACGTCCGTTGCGTACGCTCGGAGCCCGGCAGCGGCCGCCCTCGGTACAGGGTCAGCACGGGTCAGGTGCTCGACCCCGCGACCGGCCTGACCTGGCAGCGGGCGATCTCCCCCGCCATGCCGCCCGAGAACGCGACCGGCTACTGCGCGAAGCTCACCCTCGGCGGCCACGAGTGGCGGCTGCCCAGCGTCCAGGAGCTCGCCACCACCGTCGACGAGTCCCGCGTGGCGCCCGCCATCGACGTCACCGCGTTCCCCGGCACCGCCGAGGACGCCAGATACTGGTCCGCCACCCGCCCGTCACCCGACCCGTCCCTGCGCTGGTCCCTCAACTACGACGACGGTTTCACGACCTATCGCGCCGCCGGCTCCGGTTACGCCAGGTGCGTCCGATAGCGCCGTTCCCATAGACTGCGGTCACCATGGAATCCATCGACACCTCGACGGCCCATCCCGCCCGCCGGTACAACTACTGGCTCGGCGGGAAGGACAATTTCGCCGCCGACCGGGCCTCCGGGGACGCCATCGCGGCCGCTTTCCCGACGACCCGGATGGCGGTCATCGAGAACAGGCAATTCCTGAGCCGCGCGGTGACCCACCTGACCCGGGACGCCGGCATCCGCCAGTTCCTGGACATCGGCACCGGCCTGCCGAGCGCGGACAACACCCACGAGGTCGCGCAGGCCATCGCCCCGGACGCCCGCATCGTCTACGTCGACAACGACCCGCTCGTGCTGACCCACGCCCGCGCGCTGCTGACCGGCACCCCGGCCGGGGCGACCGCCTACCTGCACGCCGACCTGCGCGAGCCGGAGCGCATCCTGGCCGACCCGCAGCTGGCCGAGGTCCTCGACCTGACGCAGCCGGTCGCGCTCATGCTGGTGGCGGTGCTGCACTTCGTGGCCGAGTCCGACGACCCGTACGCCAAGGTCGCCCACCTGCTCGACGCCCTGCCCACCGGCCCTGAGCCACGGCACCAACGACTTCATGGACCCGGCCACCCGCGCGGCGCTTGACGAGGCCGAGGGGCCGGCCGGCGGCTTCCACGCCCGCGGCCGGGACCGGATCGAACGCTTCGTCACCGGCCTGGACCTGCTCCCGCCCGGCATCGTCCCGCTTGCCGAGTGGCGCACCGAGACCGCGCCGCCGCAACGCCCGGCCGCCGCGGATATCGCGCAGTACGCGGTCGTCGCCCGGGTGTAGTCGGCACCGGGCTGACCTCGCGCGGCCGGCTCTGAGGTAGAACATGTTCATGACTGACTCGGATGTACGACCGCCGGCCGACTTGCGCGAGGCGATTGAGCAGGGTCGCACCGCGCTCGGGATCGAGCTGGGGTCGACCCGGATCAAGGCCGTGCTGACCGGCCCGGACCACGCGGCGATCGCCGTCGGCACCCACGACTGGGAGAACCAGTTCGTCGACCGCACCTGGACCTACTCGCTCGACGCGATCTGGTCGGGGCTGCAGGCCTGTTACGCGTCGCTGGCTTCGGACGTCAAGGAAAAGCACGGCACCGAGTTGCGTACGCCCGGAGCGCTCGGCGTCTCGGCGATGATGCACGGTTACCTCGCGTTCGACACGGACGGCGAGCTGCTGACGCCGTTCCGGACGTGGCGCAACACCAACACCGGGGACGCCGCGGAGGCGCTGAGCGAGCTCTTCGCGTACAACATCCCGCACCGCTGGAGCATCGCCCACCTGTACCAGGCCGTGCTGAACGGCGAGGAGCACGTCGGCCGGCTCGCGCACCTGACCACGCTCGCGGGCTACGTGCACTGGAAGCTGAGCGGCGAGCAGATCCTCGGCACCGGCGACGCCAGCGGCGTGTTCCCCATCGACGTCACCACCGGCGGCTACAACACCCGCATGCTGACCCAGTTCGACGACCTGGTCGACGGCCGCGGCGTCCCGCTGAAGCTGGCTGAGCTGCTCCCCGCCGTACGCCCCGCGGGTGAGCCCGCCGGCACGCTCACCGCAACCGGCGCGACCCTGCTCGACCCCACCGGCACCCTGCAGCCCGGCGCCGTGATGTGCCCGCCCGAGGGCGACGCCGGCACCGGCATGGTCGCCACGAACTCCGTCGCCCGCCGCACCGGCAACGTCAGCGCAGGCACCAGCATCTTCGCCATGGTCGTCCTCGACGGCGAGCTCAGCCGCGTCCACCCCGAGATCGACCTCGTCACCACCCCCGCCGGCGACCTCGTCGCGATGGTCCACTGCAACAACGGCGCCAGCGAGCTGAACGCCTGGGCCGGCCTCTTCGCCGAATTCGCCACCGCCCTCGGCGTTTCCGCGGACAGCAACACCGTCTTCGAAACCCTGTTCCGCGCGGCCCTTCTCGGCGCCCCCGACGGCGGCGGCCTGATGGCCTTCAACAACCTCTCCGGCGAACCCATCACCAAACTCCACGAGGGCCGCCCCCTCTTCCTGCGCGAACCGGGCAGCACCCTCAGCCTGGCATCGTTCATGCGCACCCAGCTCTACGCCGCCCTCGCCACCCTCCGCATCGGCATGGACGTCCTGCAAAAGTCAGAATCGGTCAAACTCGACCGCATGTACGCCCACGGCGGCCTCTTCAAAACCGAAGGCGTCGCCCAGAACCTCCTCGCCGCCGCCATCAACACCCCCGTCTCCGTCGGCAACCTCGCCGCCGAGGGCGGAGCCTGGGGCATCGCCGTCCTCGCCGCCTTCTCGGCCACCCGCACCGAGTCCCAGACCCTCGACACGTTCCTGACCACCTCGGTCTTCGCGGACGCCCAGCTCAACACCGCCGACCCCGACCCGGCCGACGTGGCCGGCTTCGACGCCTTCATGCAGCGCTACATCACCGCCCTCCCCATCCAACAGGCCGCCGTCGACCACAGCTGACCCCTCCGGCGGTACCGGATCGTCTGCCGGTACCGCCACGGTCCAGCCGAAGGAGCTCCGCGTGTTTCTCGGGCGGCGCACCGAGCTGTCTCTCCTGACGAAGCGGCTCGACTACATCACCCGGACCGGCAGAGGGCTCTCCGTCGCCATTCGCGGCCGCCACCAGGTCGGCAAATCGCGCCTCGCCCAAGAGCTCTGTGACCGATCCGGCCTGCCCTACCTGTATTTCACGGCGGTCAAAGGCGCATCGGTCATCCGATCAACCGGCCGATTCCTCACCGAGCTGGCCAATTCGCACCTACCGACCTCCCGAATGCCAGCGCCGGGTGACACCGGGCTCGACCCCGACGGTGCGCCACGCCCCGGTCTTCTTGGTGGCTGGGGTGACATGTTGCGTGTCCTCGCCGGGGCGTTGCCTGATCGGCCATGCATCGTCGTGCTGGACGAGTTGCCCTGGCTCAGCGAGCAGGACGAGACGTTCGACGGGCACCTGCAGGTCGTCTGGGACCGGCTCATGTCCAACCGCCCGGTCCTTCTGCTTCTACTCGGCAGCGATCTGCACCTGATGCAACGCCTGATCGCCTACGACCGGCCCTTCTACGGCCGGGCCGACAACCTCCTGCTCGGCCCGTTGAACCTGGCCGAGACGGCCACCGTGACCGGGCTGACCGGCTCCGACGCCATCGACGCGCACCTGATCACCGGCGGCCTGCCCGGAACGTTGCTCCGCTGGCCGGCCGGGACCCCCGCTGACGACCACCTTCGCGACCAGTGCGCCGACCCCTCATCTCCGCTGTTCACCGTGCCGGAGCAGTCCTTGGCCTCGGAATTTCCCAATCCGGATGTGGCCCGGCGGGTTCTTGAAGCGGTAGGCGGCGACGCCCGGACCTTCGCGAACATAGCGAGCACCGCCGGCAGCCGCGCCGGGGCGATCAGCTCAGGAACGCTGTCCCCCTTGCTGCGACAGCTCACGGACGACAAGCAGATCCTGACGGCCGACCAGCCACTGTCGACCAGCGCCGGCAAGCCTGCCCTGTACCGGGTTGCCGACAGTAACCTGCGGCTCTACCTCTCCATCCTGCGTGACGTCCACACCCTTACCCAGCGTGGCCGGCCCGACGCCGGTTACTCGCTGTTCAAGAACCGATGGAGCAGTTGGCGGGGCCGGGCGGTCGAACCGCTGATCCGGATCTCGCTGGAGCAGGCGGTCATCACCGGGTCCGTTCCCTGGCCCGAGGCCCAGGCTGTCGGGGGATGGTGGAATCGGCAGTTCAATCCGGAGATCGATCTGGTCGGTGCCGACCGGGAGCCCATTGCGACGCGGATCCACTTCTGCGGGTCGTTGAAGTGGCTCGGCACCCCGTTCGACAACCGTGACCTGCACGAGCTCCACGAGGGCGCCCGCCAGATCCCCGGGTTCGACGCCGCGCACACCGGGCTGATCGTCGTCACCCGATCCGGCGCGGATCTGCCGGCCGATGCCGTCGACGTCGTCTGGGGTCCCGACGACGTCGTGGCGGCCTGGCAACCCTGACCCCGGCCCGGCCGCCCAGCCGCCCAGTCGCCCAGCCGCTCAGCCGGATGCGGGCAGGCGCCAGACGGTGAGGGGCCGGAGGTTGTCTGGCAGGCGAGGTACGGCGTGCTCGAGCTGCAGGTGTCCGTCGAGCCGACGGTGACCGGGCCGAGGGCGCGGCGGCCGGGGCCGGTCGGGTTCGGGGTCAGGATCCAGGTTTGGCCCAGGCGCTCGGTGTCGGGGTGGAGGTCCACAGCGCCGGTGGGGGTGTGGGCGGGCTCCGGGCGTACCTCGGGAATGCCGCGCCCGAGCACTGAGCCGTCGGCGAACCGCAGGGTTGTGGCCCGGTTGCCCGGGGTGACCACCTCGATCCGGCCGGCTGTCTCGTCGGGGTGGACCTCGGCGGTGGGGGCGAGGGTGTGGCGCCAGATCGGGGCTCCGGTGCGCAGGTCGGCGAGGGTCAGGGTGCGGTTGGAGCCGGTCCGCAGCAGGACCCGGTCGGCGGTCATGGTGAGCAGGTCCAGGAGTGGTTCTGTCCGCTGCCAGCGGATCGCGCCGTCGGTGGTGTCGAGGAAGGTCAGCCGGCTGGCGGAGCTGTCGCGGATCAGCAGGATATCGCCGGCGGGGGCGAGGACGAGGTCCGAGGTGAGGTTCGGGACGGTGGTTGTCCAAGCTCGATCGCCGGTCAGGTCGTAGCGGGTCACGGTTGTCTCGATGGCCGGGACCGGGGCGAAGACCGCTGTGTAGAGCGCATCCTGGCCGAGCCGGAAGCCCGCGGTCGGCGGGCCGCTGATCGTGAGCACCTGGTCCAGGCCGCGCAACTCGGGTGCGTCGGCGGCAAGCGTGATCAGCACGGCGGCGACGAGGCCGGCTCGCAGCCAGGGCCGTCGTTTCCGGGCGGGTGCCGGTGACAGCGGGGCGGCGGGGGCGCGGTCGAGGTCGATCAGGGGCGTCACGCGTCGAGTATCGCGCGGTCACTCAACAAGCACCGGAACCAACACGTTCGAACGGACATTGACGCAAACGATCAGTAAGCGTAATTTCCTGTTTACAAGTCGACTTGTGTCAATGTTTGCCTGAACGCTCCGTTCCCCCGTGAGGAGCACATTCCCCATGCACAAAAGTCGATCGATACTGCTGGCTGTGGCGGCCGCGGTCGCCCTGGTCGCCGCCACGGTGACCGCACTGCCCGGCGCCGCGAACGCCGCCACCTCGCAACCCTGCGACATCTACGGCGCGGCCGGCACCGCCTGCGTCGCCGCGCACAGCACCACCCGGGCACTGTTCGGCGCGTACAACGGCCCGCTCTACCAGCTGACCCGCGCCTCCGACCGAGCCACCCACGACGTGGGCCTGCTGGCCGCCGGCGGGTACGCCAACGCCGCCGACCACGACGCGTTCTGCAACGGTACGACGTGCAGCATCACCAAGATCTACGACCAGACCGCGCGGCACAACGACCTGACCGTCTCCCCGGCAGGCACGGCGGGCGCTGCCGACTACCCTGCCGACGCCAGTGTCGCCGCGGTCATCGCGGGCGGCCACAAGGTGTACGGCATCTGGATCTCCCCGCAGCACGGTTACCGCCGCACCGCGGGAGCGGGTGTCGCCACCGCGGGTCAGCCCGAGGGCATGTACATGGTGGCCAGTGGCACCCACGTCGGCTCGGACTGCTGTTTCGACTACGGCAACGCCGAGATCCAGGTCGCGGACACCGGCAACGGTCACATGGACGCCGTCAGCATCGCCACGACCTGCTATTTCGCGCCGTGCACCGGCTCCGGGCCATGGGTCGAGGCCGACCTGGAGAACGGCATGTTCCAGGGGGCCAACGGCTCCAACACCGCCAACCTGGGAAACAACAGTACGTTCGTCACGGCCCTGCTGAAGAACAACGGTCGGACGACGTACGCGCTGAAGGGCGGCAACTCCCAGTCCGGCGCCCTGAGCACGTGGTGGAACGGCGCCCTGCCGAACCGTGGCGGCTACATGCCGATGCAGCAGGAAGGCTCCATCATCCTGGGCACCGGCGGCGACAACAGCAACCGTAACCGCGGCACGTTCTTCGAGGGCGTGATGACCTCGGGATACCCGACCGACGCCGCCGACAACGCGGTGCAGGCGAACATCGTCGCGGCCGGCTACTCGGGCCAGACACTCACCCCGACCGCACCGCAGGGCACAATCACCGGCCCCGGCGGCAAGTGCGTCGACGTCGCCGCCGACGACACCGCCGTGAACCTGGCGGGGGTGCAATTGTGGGACTGCCAGACGTACGCCCTCGATCAGCACTGGACGCACTTCGCCGATAACACCCTGCGTACGCTGGGCCGCTGCCTCGACATCAACGGCAACGGCACCGCGAACCTGACACAGGTCCAGCTCTACGACTGCAACGGCGCCGGCGGCCAAAAATGGGTGCAGCAGGCCGACGGCTCCCTCCGAAACCCGCAGTCGGGACGCTGCCTCGACTCCCCCAACGGCACCACCACCAACGGCACCCGCCTGCAAATCTACGACTGCAACGGAGCCGCCGCCCAGAAGTTCGCGGTCAACGGCGGCGGCGCCACCCTCGCCCCCGGCGGCAAATGCATCGACGTCGCCGCCGACGACACCGGCACCAACCTGGCCGCCGTCCAACTGTGGGACTGCCAGAGCCACGCCGCCGACCAACACTGGTTCCACACCAGCAACGGCTCCCTGCGCACCCTCGGCCGCTGCCTCGACATCACCGGCAACGGCACAGCCAACGGCACCCTCGTCGAGCTCTACGACTGCAACGGCGTCGGCGGCCAGTCCTGGCAGCAGCAGTCCGACGGCTCCCTGCTCAACCCCCAATCCGGCCGCTGCCTCGACTCCCCCAACGGCACCACCACCAACGGCACCCGCCTGCAAATCCACGACTGCAACGGCTCCGCCGCCCAGAAATTCACCCTGACCTGACCACGAAGCCGGGCGCCCTCACGGCGCCCGGCTCCCCAACTGCGTTGTGCACAATTAGGTTGTGTGCAATTAAGTTGTGCACAATTTAATTGCACACAACCTAACGCGCCCGGCAAGGGGCGGCGAAATCTGCAAATGCCGGCCTGCTCCGGCAAGCCCACGACCGAATCGACCTCAACCAGGCCGGCTGCACGCCCCGGAGACATCCGGATCATCCACGCGATCAACTCCCGCACCGGAGAGCGCCCCATGCTCGGGAGCCAGCGGGACAGCACCTGCCGATGTCACTCGATCGCGGCGTGGGCGCGACGTCCGGGCTTAGGCTGCGTACGCCGCGGCCACCTCATCCGTCACTCGCTACATTCCGTAGTTCCACATGAGAGTGATCCACAATCGTCGATGAAAACCGGCGCGCAAACCCGCCGAATATTGCGCCAAAACCTCCAACGGCGCAACGTCTGGTCGCCCCAGCCGTCAAGCACGTGGCAATCATTTTTCAGCGCATAAGACACTTCCTGGCCGAGATAACGGATTGTCACAATCCGCGCCGCAGCCCGCAGCCCCCCACAGGCCCACAGCCCGCAGCCCCACAGCCCGCAGCCCCACAGGCCCACAGCCCGCAGCCCCACAGGCCCACAGCCCGCAGCCCGCAGCCCGCCAGCCCACAGCCGGCCGCCGGCCCAAAGGCCGCAGCCCAAAGGCCGCACGCAGCCCAGGTCGCTGTTACGCGCCGAACGCGGCTTGGGAGACCGGTTGCCAGTCGCGCCAGGTCGTGAGGCGCTGTTCGTAGATGGCCTCGATCTCCGGGAAGACGTCGCCCAGGATGAGCCGGGTCGGCGGGTTCGAGGCGTCGGCGAGGGCGAGGATCGCGGGGACCGTGGCGGCCGGGTCGCCGATGCGGAAGTCGGGCGCCTTTGTTGCCCGGATCTGGTCGTAGGACGGTAGTGGTGCGCTGACCCGCAGACCCCGTGAGGCGAAGTCGGTGGCGTACGGGCCAGGTTCGACCAGGGTGACGTGGATGCCGAAATCTTCGATCTCCTGCGTGAGCGCCTCGGAGAGACCCTCCACTGCCCACTTCGAGGCGTGGTAGGCGCCGAAGCCGGGGTATGCCCGGACACCGCCCTCGCTCGTCACCTGGATCAGGTGCCCGCCGCGCTGGCGGCGCAGGACCGGGAGGACCGCTTGGGTCACCCATACCGCGCCGAAGAAGTTTGTCTCCAGTTGCTGCCGCAGCTCCCGTTCGGTGACCTCTTCGACCATGCCGACGTGGCCGTACCCGGCGTTGTTCACGGCGATGTCGATGCGCCCGAAGCGTCGCACCGCCTCCTCGACGGCGGCGAAGACGCCCTCGCGGTCGGTGACGTCGAGCTCCAGCGCGAGCACGGACTCCCCGAACCGGGAAACGAGGTCGTCCAGGGGCTCGGTATTTCGTGAGGTGGCGACGACGCGGTCGCCGCGTTCGAGGGCGGCCCGTGCCCACAGGTTTCCGAAGCCGCTCGCCGCACCGGTGAAGAACCAGACTTTGCTCATGCGTCGAGTTTCGCCCCATCCTCGCTATGCCACCAGCGAATGCTCGGTAGGTCCGATATTCCATGGTGGCATACTGGCGGGGTGAGCCTGGACGTCCATCCTCAGTTGCTGCGGGCGCTGCGAGCGGTGCTGGAGACCGGGTCGCTCACCGCGGCCTCCGAGCGTCTCGGCTTCACGCAGTCCGCGCTCTCCAAGCAGATCGCCGCGCTCGAGGCGGCCGCCGGCGTGCAACTGTTCCGGCGTGGCCCGCGCGGCGTCGAGGCCACCGAGGCGGGGCATCGGCTGGCGACGCGGGCCGCGACGATCCTCGACGAGCTCGATGCCGCACAACGCGAGCTGGAGAACCTGTCCGCGCCGCTCGGCGGCCGGGTCGCGCTCGGCGGTTTCCCCGCGACGGCGATGAGCCTCGTGCCCCGCACCATCGCGCGGGTCCGTGCGGCGCACCCCTCCATCACCATCGACTTCCTGGAGTCCTCGACGCCGGTGCAGCTGCGGCGGCTGCGCGCGGGGCGCCTCGACCTCGCGCTCGTGGCAGCGGGTGAGGGCCTGCCCGGTTACGACCTGACCGGCATCGAGACCGAGCGGTTGCCGGCGGGCCCGCTGCTGGTCGCCGTCGGCCACCGGCACCGCCTGGCCCGCGCCGGCCGGGTGGCGGTCGCCGACCTCGAGGGTGAGGGCTGGATCGCCGGTCGCGGCGCGCGCGGCGAACCTCAGTTCGGGGCGTGGCCCACGCTGCGGGACCCGACAATTGTCGCGGAGCTGGGTGACTGGTCCACCCGCCTGGGCTTCGTCGCCGCCGGGCTCGGCATCACCACCGTGCCCAGCCTCGGCGCGGGCGTCCTCCCCGACGGTGTGGCCACTGTCGAGGTCGACGATTCCGGGTGGACGGGCCGTTCCCTGCTGCTCGCCCGTATCGGCACCCTCACCGGCCCGTCGACGGCCATCCGCTCAGCCCTGTTGACGGAAGCCCGTACGCTCGCCGAACGCGGCTGACGCACGCCGCCTACGTGCCCAGCAGCTCCGCGGCGCCGACCCAGAACTCCACCGTCTGCGAAACGCCGTCGATCGACGCCTTGCGTTTGAGCAGTGTCTGCCATTCGCGGGAGCCGTCGGGCTGGTCGCGCAGGACCCACGTCCGGCATTTGGTGCTCGTGCCGTGCTCGATGATGCACCGGTAGGTCTCGGTCTTCAGGTACGGGTCGGGCCCCGACAACCCGGGCAGCGCGAACACGCCGGCCATGCTGCGGTACCAGTTCCACGCCATTTTCTCGTACCCGAAGGCATTGGGGTGGTGGGTGTCGTGCAGGTCGATGCCCGCCACACTGGACTGATCGACCAGGGTGAGCAGGGGGTCCTGGCGCTGCGCGACGAATCCGGGCAGCAGCGCGTTGTAGATCCGCCCGGTCTCGGCCTCGGCGGGGACCCGCGAGATGGCGATCGCGGCGAGGAAGACATAGGCCGCGGGCCGGACGGCGCGGATCCGGTCGATCAGGGTGCCCAGGTCACCCATCATGACCCCCGGGTCGTCGCCCTGGGTGACGTTGTTGGTGCCGGCTTCCAGCACGATCACATCCGGTTGGTACGCGGTGAGCCAGCCGTCGACGTCGAACGCGAGCTCGCCCAGGTCGTAGCCACCGTGGCCCTCGTGGTCCCGGTCGGCGCCCGTGCCGTCGTGCTGGGAGCCGACGAAGTCGACCTGCATGCCGTCACGGATGAGGTGGTCGCGCAGGACCGTCCGGAACGAGTCGAAGCCCGGTGCTCCCGTGCCGCGCACGATGGAGTCGCCGAGCGGCATGACGCGTACGGTGCCGAACGGTGTGTCGGGGTCTGCCACCCCCGGGCCGCCGGGCGCGGCATGAGCGGCACCACCGCCGCACAACCAGAACCCCATGAGTGCGGCGAGCGCGCGCCGGCCGTACGTTCCCAGAACCACTTCGTCATCGTCCGGCGCCGACACCGATCACGCGGGGTAAGCGACTCATTGGTACCCGAAGGAGATCGCCCTGGTGGCGACCACAACGGACTCATCGATGTCGGGGGCGCTGCATCCATTCGCTACCTTCTCTTGAAGATCTGCCAAATCTCATGAGGAGCCACGCATGGCGAGACCAGCCGACTGGGACATCCTGGACCTGGACGGGGACCCGACGCCGGGTGATCCGGCCCGGGTGCGGCAGCTCGCGTCACGGTTCCACGATTTCGCCGAGACCGCCCACCGCGCGAAACTGGCCGTGGACTCGCTGCAGGGCGACGGCGCGGTCCTGACCTGGGTCGGGCTCTCCGGCGACGCGTTCCGCGAGCAGTTCGGCGACTTCCCCAACCAGGTCAACAAGCTCTACCAGTCACACCTCATGGTCGGCGATGCCCTCGAGACGTACGCCCCGACCCTGGAAACCGCGCAGGCCCAGGCCGACCGCGCCCTCGCCGACGGCCGGGTCGCCGCCGAGAAGCTGAAGTCGTTGCAGGGCGCCCTGTCCACCGCCCAAACCGACTTCACCGGTGCGTCCCAGGCAGCCGAAAAAGCGCAGGCAGAGACCCAGGCACCGGACCCCGATCAGGTCAAGCAAGCCGTCAAGGACGCCGACGCCGCGAAAGCCAAGGTCAGCGGCGCCCAGAGCGCGGTCAACGGCGCCCAGCAGGAGCTCGACCTCGCCAAACAGCTCGCCGAGCAGGCCAGGCAGATGCGCGACGGCGCCGCCCAGGTCTGCAAGCGGGAGATCGAGGACGCCTCCGACGCCGGCATCCAGCCGCGGTCGTTCTGGCAAAAACTCGGCGACGCCCTCAAAGAGCTCTGGAACATCATCTGCGAGGTCGCCAAGTGGGTGGCCCTGGTCGCGGGCATCATCGGCATGATCCTCGGCGGCCCGCTCGCCTGGATCGCCCTTGCCGCCGGAGCGATCCTGCTGGTGAAGGCGATCGTCGACTTCGCCCAGGGCAAGGGTTCCGTGATGGACCTGGTCATGGGCATCCTCGGGATCATCCCCGGCGTCAAGGGCCTGACCTCGCTGTCGAAGCTGTCCGCGCTCTACAAGGCCGGCGGTCTCAAGGAGATCGCCAAGGCCGCGCTGACCGGCATGAAGGACATGGCCAAGGGCATGCTCGGCGCCCTCAAGGGGCTCGGCTCCGGGCTCTCCACGATCACCAAGGGTCTCGGCGACACGCTCAAGGGCGGCGTCGGCAAGATCGGTGACCTGCTCCGCAACCTCGGGAACCGCCCGCCCGACATCAAGTTCACCGCGACCGAGCTGAAGATCCGCGACTGCGTCACCGACCCGGTGGACGTCGCGACGGGCGAGGTCGTGCTGACCGACAACGACCTGGGCCTGCTGGAGCGTACGCACGTCTCGTCGTACCGCGCGGGCCGCTGGTTCGGGCCGTTGTGGACCTCGGTGCTGGACCAGCGCCTGGAACTGGACGACGAGGGCAGCTGCTACTTCGCGCCCGACGGCATGATCCTCGCCTACCCGCAGGCGGAGCCCGGCGAGCAGGTGCTGCCCCTCGAGGGCCCGCGCCGCCCGCTGACCTGGTATTCCGATGGCGGCGCGGAGATGCACGACCCGGAGACCGGTGCGACGCTGCTGTTCCGCCCGGCCGGACCGGTGTCGGCGCTGACGGCGGTGATCGGCCCCGCTGGGCGTACGGAGATCACCTGGGACGGGGAGACCCCCACCCGGATCGCCTTCCCCGGCGGCGAGTCGTTCGCCATCACCGTCACCGACGGGCTGGTCACCGCCGTGGGTGATGTCGCCTACGGCTACGACGACGACCGCCGGCTGACCGAGGTCGTCACCGAGCGCGGCCCGGAACGCTTCGAATACACCGACGACCGCATCGCCGCCTGGCACGACTGGAGCGGCACCTACCGATACGAGTACGACGACCGCGGCCGCTGTGTCCAGACCGTCAGCAGCAACGGCTACCTCGACGGGCGCATCGCCTACGACGACGAGCAGCGCACCACCACGTTCACCGACGCGCTCGGCCACACGACCGTCTACCACATCAGCCCCCAGCTGCGTACGAGCAGCCGCGTCGACCCCCTCGGCCGCGTCACGGCCTACGACTGGGACAACTGGGGCCGCCTGCTGTCCACGACCGACCCCCTGGGCAACGCCGCCGAGCCGGAGACCCCCGCGGACCACGACCTGATCTACACCTGGATCGATCCCGGGCGGGGCGAGATCGAGTACGGGCCGTTCAGCACCGTCGCCGCCTGGACCGATCCCGCCGGGGCGCGCACCGAATTCGGCTACGACGCGGAGCTGCAGCTCACCTCGGTGACCGACCCGCGCGGCCTGGTGTGGCGTTACGCGTACGACGCCGCCGGCCAGCTCATCGCCGAGGTCGACTTCGACGGGCGGCAACGCCGGTACGAGTACGACGCCGCGGGACGGGTCATCCGCCTCGTCGACACCGACGGCGCGATCACCGAGTTCGGGTACGACGCGTGGAGCCGGCTGACCGAACGGCGTACGGCCACGGACACGGCGACGTTCCGCTACGACGAGGCGGGGCTGCTGCTCGAAGCTCGCAACAACGACACCGAGCTCGTCCTCAGCCGGGACGAGCGGGGCCGGCTCGTACGGCAGAGTACGAACGGCAGCGCTCTGACGTTCGAGTACGACGACATGATGATGACCCGGCACCGGCGTACCCCGTCGGCCGTGGCCAGCTCGTGGCAGTGGGAGATGATCCTCGGCCACGCCGCCTGGCTGACCGTCGGCGGGCACGAGCTGACCCTGGACCACCAGGAGGACGGCCGGGAGGTCCGGCGCAGCGTCGGCGGCGACGTCGTGCTCGAGCAGATCTTCGACGACGAGGATCGGCTCGCCATGCAGCGGATCATCGGCGACCGGTTGCGCACCTTCGGATACCGCGCCGACGGCAAGCCCGAGTCGGTCACCGACGGCTCCGGGATCACGAGCCTGGAGCTGGACCCGGCGGGGCGGGTTCTCGCGGTTCGCGGCGCGGGCCGGGACGAGTTCTACCGCTTCGGGCCGGCCGGCAACCTGGCCGCCGCGGGAGACCGGGAGTTCCGTTACGAGGGCACTCTGCTGCGCCAGGCGGGTGACATCGGATACGAGTACGACACCCGCGGCCGGGCGGTCACCCGTACCGTCGACGACCGGACCTGGCGGTTCGCCTGGAATGACCTGAACCAGATCGCCTGGGTGCTGACCCCCGGGGGTGACCAGTGGCGCTACCTCTACGACCCGCTGCTGCGCCGCGTCGCCAAGCAGCGCGTCGAACCGGCGACCTCACGGGTCCTGGAACAGACGGAGTTCGTCTGGAACGGCAGCGCGCTCGTCGAGGAGATCCACACCGGCGCTGACGGCGTCGTCCGGGTCACCACCTGGGAGCATCACCCCGACGACGACTACTGCGTGGCCCAGGTACGCGACGACGTGCTCGGTGTCGTCGTGACGGACGCCGTGGGCACCCCGACCGACCTGGTCGTGGCCGGGAGGGCCGTGCCGGCGGGTGACTTCGACCTGTGGGGCCGCCAGCGTGGCCCGCAGCAGCCCGCCACGCCGTTGCGCTTCCCCGGCCAGTACTTCGACGCGGAAACCGGGCTGCACTACAACGTGCACCGCTACTACGACCCGGCGACCGCGCGTTACCTCAGCCCCGACCCGCTGGGGCTCGTCCCGGCACCCGACCCGGCCGCCTACGTCGGCAACCCCATCGCCGACTTCGATCCGCTGGGCCTGATGCCCGCGTGCAACCTGG
This sequence comes from Winogradskya consettensis, assembly GCF_018332715.1. Lineage (GTDB taxonomy): Bacteria > Actinomycetota > Actinomycetes > Mycobacteriales > Micromonosporaceae > Actinoplanes > Actinoplanes consettensis. Next base: position 99,661 of record NZ_BOQP01000004.1, read on the forward strand.
CAAAGGACCTGAAGTTCGAGAACCTCTCCTTCGAGAAGCAGTTCAAGCAGATCCAGAGCGGGGCGATGGGCAACACCGTCCTGAAGAACCTCGTGTTCCGCAAGGTTCCGGACGGCAATCCCTACGCCAAGGGCATCAACATGGGTGGCTTCGAGTTCCCCAGCCCGGCCAAGCTCGACGTGAAGACCAACACCTTCAAGTGGGGCACCGGCGACACCAACCTGATCTCGAAGCACCGGGAGATCGACCTCAAGAAGCTGGGCTACGAGGGCGCCACGGACAAGATCGCCGTACACCTCAACGTGATGGTCAACCAGACGAAGTTCGAGAAGATCAGCGCCACGGAGGGCGTGGCTGAGTTCCACATCTCCGCCTTCCACCTCACGGCCCGGCCGCTGAAGGAACAGGAGATCATCACGAAGAACCAGGCGTCGAGCTCCCTCTACGGCGACAACTCCGTGCACTGGAACACCGACATCGCCAAGCCGGCCGGCACCGGTGACCGGGCGCCGAACCTCACCAACCTCGCCAACAATCTCAACATCAGCGAGGTCGACATCAACAAGGCGCTGGGCACCGTGGCGCTGCGGCCGATCGATGCGATCGACACGTTGAAGCAGTTCCAGCAGGACTTCGGCGGCAAAATCATCAACGGCCTCAACGGCGAGAAGATCACGGTGAAGTTCACCTCCGACTCCACCGCGGACGTGGGCGCCGCCTTCTCCCAGCTCAAGTAGGACGATCCCGGCGTCAACCGATCGGTTGATGCCGGGGTCACTCCCGGCCGCGGCCGGCCGTAGCCACGGAGGCGATTCGGCAGCCGCGTGCCGGGCGGCAGGCTTCTCGTATGGCAATCATCGAGGTAGACGGCCTCGTCAAACGGTACGGCGGGCACACCGCGGTCGACGGGGTGAGCTTCGCCGTCGAGCCGGGCGAGATCTTCGGCATCCTGGGTCCCAACGGGGCCGGTAAGACCACCACCGTCGAGTGCATCGAGGGCCTGCGCAAGGCTGACGGCGGATCCATCCGGGTCTGCGGCATCGACGCGCAGAGCGGCGACAGCGAGCTGCGGCAGGTGCTCGGCGCGCAGCTGCAGGAGAGCGAGCTGCCCGACAAGCTCCGGGTCGGCGAGGCGATGGAGCTCTACAGCTCCTTCTACCGCGACCCGGCCGACTGGCGGGAGCTGATCGAGACCCTGCACCTGACCGGCAAGCTGAACGCGCCGTTCCGCAAGCTGTCCGGCGGGCAGAAGCAGCGCCTGTCGATCGCGCTCGCCCTGGTCGGCAATCCGAGGGTGGCGGTGCTCGACGAGGTCACCACCGGTCTCGACCCGCAGGCCCGCCGGGACGCGTGGGATCTCATCGAGCGGATCCGCGGCCGCGGCGTGACGATCCTGCTGGTCACCCATTTCATGGAGGAGGCCGAGCGGCTCTGCGACCGGCTCGCGGTGATCGACGCCGGGCGGCTCGTCGCGCTCGACACCCCGGCCGGGCTGGTCGCGCGGGTCGACGGGCGGCAGCGGATCCGGTTCCGGCCGTCCACGCCGCTGGAGCACGCCGTGCTGACCGCGCTGCCCGAGGTCAGCTCGGTGGAACGGGCCGGGAGCCAGCTCGTGGTGACCGGCACCGGCAACCTGCTGCTCGCCGTGACCACCGCGCTCGCCCGCGAGCAGATCACCGCCGGGGACCTGCGGGTCGAGCAGACCACCCTGGACGACGCGTTCGTCGCGCTCACCGGCCGCCGCATCGACGCCACCGACTCCATCGCCGCTGAGGAGATCTGATCATGTCCGCACTGTCGAGACTCACCGTCACCGAGACCAGGCTCTTCCTGCGCGAGCCGATCGTCGTGTTCTTCGCGGTCGCGTTCGCCCCGATCCTGCTGATCGTCCTCGGCCTGATCCCGTCGATGCGCGAACCCGTCCCGGAGCTCGGCGGGCTGCGGATGATCGACATCTACCTGCCGATCGTCGTGTCCATGGGCATCGCGCTGTTCTCGCTCAGCGGCCTGTCGCAGCTGTTCGCGTCCTACCGGGAGAAGGGCGTCCTACGGCGGCTGCGCACCACTCCCGTCCGGCCCGTGGTCCTGATCGGCGCCCAGCTGCTGATGGCCACGATCATGTCGGTGCTCACGATGCTGGTCATCCTCGCGATCGGGCGGCTGGCGTTCGACGTGCGGCTCCCGGGGCAGCTCACGGCGTACCTCATCGCTTATCTGCTTGTCGCTCTTGCGATGTTCGCCATCGGTCTGCTCGTCGCGGCGCTCGCCCCCAGCTCCAAAAGCGCCAGCGCGATCGGGTCGCTCGTGTTCTTCCCGCTCATCTTCTTCGCCGGGCTCTGGCTGCCGCGGGACGCGATGAGCGGCACCCTGCGTACGATCAGCGACTTGACCCCGCTCGGCGCCGGCGTGCAATCATTGCAGGACGCCACCGCAGGTCAGTGGCCGCAACCGCTGCACCTCGCCGTCCTGCTCGCGTGGACCGTCGTGGCCGGCGGCCTGGCCGCACGCTACTTCCGCTGGGAGTGACAGTGTCCCGCGAAGAAACAGTGAGCATCGAGGCCGAGCTGCGCGAGGAGTTCGACCGCTGGGAGAGCAAGGGGAACACCGCCCTCAAGCTGGTGCCCTACTTCCTGCTCGCGGTCAGCGTCACCATCAGCCTGCTGCAGCCGTTCGGCCATTCCCGCACCCAGCTGGTCGCCGCGCTCGGGCTCTCGGTCACGGTCGCGTGCTGGATGCTCTGGTTCCACACGCTGCACCCACGACCGGTCATGGTTCTCTACTACGCGGGGCTCCTGGCGCTGACCGCCGCACTGGTGGCCATCGCCCCCTGGTACGGCTTCTTCGCGTTCGCCTGCTACTCCCAGGCGTACTACCTGCGGGGCCGCTGGCGTTACCTCGGTGCGGCCGCGACGGCGACGATCTCGGCGACCGCGTTCCTGGGCGGGGTCGCCGGCATCAACGCCGACGGGCTGTGGGGTGCGTGGCTGGGCGTCGGGGCGGTCTCCGCGGTGCTGGCCGTCGCGCTGTTCTACTTCGCCGAGATGGCCATCCACCGCAACGACCGGCAGCGTCAGGCCCTCGTCGAGCTGCACCACGCCAACGTCAGGCTCGAGGACGCGCTGGCGGAGAACGCCGGCCTGCAGGCCCGGCTGATGGAGCAGGCACGGGAGGCCGGGGTGTTCGACGAGCGGCAGCGGATGGCCCGCGAGATCCACGACACGCTCGCCCAGGGGCTCGGCGGCATCCTCACCCAGCTGCAGGCCGCCGAGCAGACCATGGACAAGCCGGAGACACTGCACCGGCACATGACCAACGCGATGGACCTCGCCCGCGAAAGCCTCACCGAAGCCCGCCAGAGTGTGTACGCCGTCCAGCCCGCGATGCTCGCCGACGCCCGCCTCCCCGACGCGATCGGCGAGGTGGCCCGGCGCTGGTCCCGGGTCAACGCCATCGACGCCGCCCTGACCACCACCGGCGACGCCCGCCCGATGCACACCGACGTCGAGGTGACGCTGCTGCGGACCGCGCAGGAGGCCCTCGCCAACGTGGCGAAACACGCGCGGGCCGGCCGGGTCGGTCTCACCCTGTCGTACATGGAGGATCTGGTGACCCTGGACGTCCGCGACGACGGCGTTGGCTTCGACCCGGCCGCCCGGCGCGCCACCGCCTCCCGCGACGGCGGCTTCGGCCTCGCCGGCATGCGCCAGCGGGTGCAGCGGCTCGCGGGCCGGCTGGAGATCGAGTCGGAACCCGGCGGCGGCACGGCGATCTCGGCGACCGTGCCCGCCATCCCGGCTCCGGGGGCCATGCAGTGATCTCACTGTTGATCGTGGACGACCATCCCGTGGTGCGAGACGGGCTGCGCGGCATGTTCAGCGCCGACCCCCGCTTCGAGGTCCTCGGCGAGGCGGGCGACGGCACGGAAGCGGTCACCGCCGCGGAGCAGCTGCATCCCGACGTCATCCTCATGGACCTGCGCATGCCGGGAACCGACGGCGTCACCGCCATCAGGGAGCTGACCCGCCGCGGCGTGCAGTCCCGGGTCCTGGTCCTCACGACCTACGACACCGACAGCGACGTCATCCCCGCCATCGAGGCCGGCGCCACCGGATACCTGCTCAAGGATGCCCGCAAGGAAGAGCTGTTCCACGCGGTCGAGGCTGCCGCCCGGGGCCAGGCGGTCCTCTCCCCCGCGGTCGCCACCCGGCTGATGGGCCAGCTCCGCCGCCCCGCCACCGAACCCCTCTCCCAGCGCGAACTCGAGGTCCTCCAGCTCATCGCCCAGGGCCGCACCAACCGCGACGCCGCCAGGCAACTCTTCATCAGCGAAGCCACGGTCAAGACCCACCTTCAGCACGTGTACGCGAAACTGGACGTCAGCGACCGCGCCGCCGCCGTAGCCACCGCGTTCTCCCGCGGCTACCTCACCCCCGCGCCGAACCCCCACCGGCACCAGAGCTGATCGGGCTCGGCCGAGGGCTCAGCCGGTGACTTCGCTGACGCCGAGGGCGAAGTCCCCGTGGCCGACGCCGTTGCCGGCGAGGCCGACCGTGACGACGCCCATCCCTTCCAGCCAGTGCGCCATCCTCAGGCCTCCGGCGTCCAGCGGGCGCAGCCCGAGGCTCGTGATGAACGCCGCCACGCTCGCCTTGGCCCGCGCGTCGTCGCCGGCCATGAAGACGTCGGGGCGACCCTTTTCCAGGACGCCCCGGAAGATGGTGTTGAACGCCTTCACCACGCCGGCGTCGGCCGGGGCCACCTTGGCGACCTCTGCGGCGATCGAAGTCTGTCCGCTGTGGGCCAGACCGTCGAACGTGGCGTTGAAGGGGTTGCTGATGTCGACGATGACCTTGCCCGCGAGGGCGTCCCCGTACTCGGCGACGACCGGGACGACGCTGTCGTACAGCAGGGCCGTGATCACGATGTCCCCGGCCGGGACGGCGCCCCACGTGCCCGTTGTCGTGCCGCCGCCCAGGGTTTTGGCCAGGGTGTCTGCCTTGGACTGATCTCGTCCCATGACCTCGACGGTGTTGCCGCCCGCCACTGCGAGCGTGCCGATGGTCCGGGCCATGTTGCCCGTACCGATGAAAGTGATCGTGCTCATTGGGGTGGCTCTTTTCTCGGTTCAGAGGGCGGTGGTGCCGCCGTCGGCGACCAGTTCCAGGCCGTTGACGTAACTGGAGTCGTCGGACGCGAGGAACAGCGCGATGCTGGCGATCTCCTCGGGGCGGCCCATCTTTCCGCGGGGGATGAGGGACTCGAAGGCGCTCCTGGTCGCCTCGTCGAACAGTTCCTCCTGCTTGGCGGTGGCGACCTGGCCGGGGGTCAGGACGTTGACCCGGATCCTGCGGTCGCGCAGTTCGTTGAGCCAGACCCGGGCCCAGGCCTGCTGGACGGCTTTGCTTCCCGCGTAGAGGCTCCAGCCCGGGAAGGCGCCGAGGGAGGCGTTGGAGCCGGTCATGAGGATCGAGCCGTTGTCGTTGATCAGCGGCAGGGCCTTCTGCACGGTGAACAGGGTGCCGCGCGCGTTGAGGGCAAAGGCGCGCTCGAACTGCTCCTCGGTGATCTCGCCGAGGACGGCGGGTTCGCCCATCCCGGCGCTGGCCCACAGCACGTCGATCGAGCCCTTCTCCCGCTTGACGGTGTCGTACAGGCGGTCCAGGTCGGCCAGGTCGGCCGCGTCACCCTGGACGGCGGTGACGTTGCGGCCGATCAGCGTGACGGCCTCGTCCAGTGCCTCCTGCCGGCGGGCCTGGATGAAGACGTGCGCCCCCTCCTCGACGAACAGTTGAGCGCCCGCCAGCGCCATACCGGTGGATGCGCCGGTGATCACCGCGACCTTGCCATCGAGCTTTCCCACGATCACTCCGTTCGATTAAGCACACCAACTTGTGTACTTAACGTAGAAGACAATGGTCCGGCGCGCAAGCTAGGTACACCGATCCGTACCGAACGGCTATGCTGACGGCATGACGGAGTTCGATAAGGGCCCCCAGGGCCTGCGCCGCGGCAGGGGCGCACGCGAGCGCATCATCGGCGCGTCACAGCAGCTGTTCCGCGACCAGGGCATCAACCGCACCGGCATGGACCAGCTCTGCGCCGCGGCCCAGGTGTCCAAGCGAACGGCCTACCAGCACTTCGCGAACAAGGACGAACTCGTCGCCGAATACCTGCGCCGCTTCGACCCCGACGTCATGCCCGGCGTGTTCGACCGCCCCGACCTCACACCGCGCGAACGACTCCTCGCCGCCTTCGAGATGCCCGAAACCACGCCGCTGTGCCCCTACATCGCGGCGTCGGTCGAACTTCACGACCCCCAGCACCCGGCGTCCGAGTACGCACGCGAATACAAGACCGCCATCGCCGCGCGTCTCACACAAGCCGCCCGCGAAGCCGGCGCCACCGACCCCGAACAACTCGGCGAGCAACTGGCGCTGCTCATCGACGGCGCCTCCGCCCGCACCCGGGTCCTCAACCGCGATTCGTTCCCCACCGCCGCCGCGATCGCCGCCGTCCTCATCGACAACGCCATCCCCGCACCGGCCCAGCGCTGACCGGTGCCGGACGCTCAGATCACCCAGCTCGGCGTCCAGGTTCCCGGGGTGCGGTCGGCGGTGGCGAGGTAGGCGCGGAGAGTGACCAGCGCCGGGTGCGGGTTGTCGCGGCGCCAGAGCAGTGAGTGCGGGTAGACGGGCGTCGGATCGGTCAGCGAAATCCGGCGCAGGTCGTGGCCGGTCGGCCAGACGAGCCGGGTGTGCTCCCCGATGAACGTGGCCAGCGCCGGGGTGTCGGCGATCGTGTCCAGGAGCGCGTCGGAGCCGAGGTTCGGGCCGGTCGCCTCGATGGTGAGGCCGAATTCGGCCGCGAGATCCGCGTAGTAGGCGCCCCACTCCGTGCCCGGCGCGATGCCGGGCATCCAGATCCGGTGCCCGGCAAGCTGCGCGACGCCCACCGACCGGGCCGACGCCAGCCGGTGACCGGGACCAACGAGCAACTGGAGCGGCTCGTCGAGCACGCGAACGGTGGCGACATCGTCGGGGACGGGCCGATCAGGCATCGCCACGGCGCGGAAGGAAGCGTCGACCGCGCCGGAGCGGACGGCGTCGACCGCTGTCCCGGCGTCGAACAGCTTCATCACATCAAGGTCGACCTCCGGATGGGTACGGTGAAAGCCGCGCAGCATCCCCGACGTCGCCAGCCGCGAGGCGATCACGTCGACCCGCAACGGCCGGCTGCCGGGACGCACCGAGGCGACCGCACGTTCGACGACCCGCAACAACTCCCGGGCGTGCGGCAGGAACGCCTGCCCGTCGATGGTCAGCTCGGCACCCCGGGGCGTGCGGTGGAACAGCCTTACGCCGAGGATGCGCTCCAGAGCGGCGATGCGCTTGGAGACGGCCTGCTGACTGATCGACAACTCCGCCGCGGCCTCCTGGAACTGCTCCGCCTCAACAACGGCGACAAACGTCCGCACGGCCTCGAAATCCACGCCGCCGACCCTATAGCCACAACTCCTGGTGGTAGCCGGAAGCGTTCTCGGCCAACCAGACGTCCCCGTGCTCGGCGTCCACCTCACCTGCGTCCAGTTCGGCGAGCAGGCCGGCAAGTTCCCCGTCGGAAACATCGTCAACGCTCACCACCGCGCCGCCGCGATACAGCAGGGAAAATCGCATGCCGCCATTTTCTCCCCCGCTGCGAAGGCCGACCCCCGGGGAGAGGTACCGGGCCTCTCAGACGGTCGCCGCGGCGAGGTGTTCGCTGATCAGGGTGACGCGGCCGTCCGGGTGATGGTCGAACCGGCGGATCCACGAGCCGTCAGCGGGAGCGGGCATCGGGCGATGCTGCCACGATCAGTAGGAGAAGGGGTCGTAGCCGTCGTTGTTGCAGGTGCGGCGCTGGACGATGCAGTTCTTCGTGCGCTGGTTCATGGCGTCGACGTCCCACATCACGAACGCGTCGCCGTGCATCGAGGAGGCGCTCTTGCCGGTCGGGTCGGAGGAGAGGTAGTAGCCCGCCTTGGAGCCCTTGACGCCGTACTGGATCTCGAAGGTGAGGCTGGGGATCTTCACCGGGTGGTCGGCGGGGCAGGCGTTGCCGGAGCCGTACGCCACATGGTCCTTGTGGTTGGGGCTGTCCAGGTGCTTGCCGTCCCAGCAGTCCGGGAACCGCAGCGTGAAGTGCAGGGTTGCGTCGCCGCCACAGATGGGCCAGTTGCCGTTGGTGCTGCGGGCGACGCCGTCGATGTCGCCCGGGCCGTAGAAGGCGCAGTAGAACTGGCCCTGCGCGCCACGCGGGGTAGGCTCCTTCTTCTTCGCGTCGCCGGAGATCATGCGCAGGCCGTTCGGCATCGGCATCTGACCGGCCGAGTTGTTCTGCAGGGAACGGTAGTAGACCCGGAAGCCCGTGGTCTCGACCGGCTTCCTGGTCGCGTTGTCGTAGAGCGTCGGCACCCAGTAGGCGGAACGGTCCTTGACCGGTTTGCACGTGGTCGCCGTGAACTTCGTCAGATCGGCGGTCCGGGTGTCCGCGTCGACGGCCTTGTTGCCGACGAAGGAATGCATGTGCGACGCGCCGGGCAGGCCGGGGAACACGATCGGGTCGTCCGCGAGCCGGTGGCTGTACTTGCAGTCGGCCCGGAACTCGGGGAGGTTGCCGGCGTCGGCCGGGGGCGGGTCGGCCTTCGTGGCCTTGAACGCGGCGACCTGCTTGCGCCACGCGTCGCCGACCGGGATCCAGCCGTTGACCGCTTCCGCCTCCGGAGTCGCTGTCTGCTTCGGCTTCGCCGACGTGGAAGCGGCTGCGGACGGCGACGAGCTGGGCGACGTGGCGACTTCGGCCGACGGCTCCGCGTACGCGGAAGCACCCACCGCCGCGTTCGACGGCGCAGAACCGGTTGCGGAACCCGTTGCCGAACCGGTTGCCGAGCCGGAGCAGGACGCCAGGGCCGCCGCGACGACGACAACGACAGCGATCCCCGCGCCGGTTATACCTCGAGACACAACCACTCCCCTGCGACAGCCTCAACAACGCCGCCGAAAGGGTAAGTACGCCACGGCGTGAACCGTGAGGCCGCGGAGCCGGGAAAGCCCGTCCGTCCCGGGGGAAAGACCCGTCAGGTCAGACCTTCGCCGATCCGCGCGGAAAAGCGTTATCCGGCACCGGGCCGGACACCCTCCTTGATCGCGTGCACCCGCAACAGTCCGTTGATCCCGCGCAGGAACGTCTCGCCGGCCTCGATCGGGTCCCCGAGGCAGCCGGCCGCCATCACACCGTCACGCAGCATCACGAAATGCCGGCCCGCACCCTCGGGCGCGGTCTCGTGGGTCTGCGCGATCAGGTCGGTGACCGCTTTCAGGAACCACGCTCGATGGGCCAGAACCGCTTCGTGCACCGGGTGGCCGGCGTCCGGATATTCGGCGGCGGCATTGAGGAAGGCGCAGCCGCGGAAGCCGGGCGTACGGATGCTCGCGGCGATCTGCTCCCCGATCTCCCACAGGCGCTGAGCCCGGGCGAACCCGCCCGTCACCTCAGCTGAGACCGGGCGAACCCGCCGCGACCGTCAGCTGACCTCGGGCGAGGCCAGCAGGGCGAGTGCCTCGGCGGTGCGGGAGCCGGGCTCGGCCTGGTAGACCACGAGGGTCTGGCCCTCCGCGCCGGTGACCTGGAACTTGTCGTAGTGCAGGTCGAGATCGCCGACCAGCGGGTGGTGCAGGTGGTGGATGCCGGTGCCCGGCTGGGGGCGTACGTCGTGGCGGTCCCAGAAGCGGCGGAACAGCTCACTGTCCGAAGAGAATTCGGCGACGAGCTCGAGCAGCCGCGGATCGCCCAGGTCCCCGCCGGCGGCGGTTCGCAGGGCGGCCACCACCGTGCGGGCCAGCTCCTGCGCCTCGAGCCCCACCACGGCCGGGTCGTGCAGGACGGCGCGCAGCAGGTTGGTGCCGGGCCGGTAGAGCGGGGACACCGCGAACGCCAGCCGGTTGGCCGCGAGGACGTCGTAATACCGGCCCTGGATGAAGGCGGGGGTAGCGGGCCAGGACTCGATCAGCCGCACGACGCTGTCGCGGACCCGCTCGGCGCTCCGGGGCACCTGCCGCTGGCGGGGTGCCGGGCCGGCGAGCTCGTGCAGGTGGACGGTGGCCTCGCGGGCGAGCCCGAGCGCGCCGGCGATCGCGTCGAGGACCCGTGCGGACGGGTTGCGGTCGCGGCCCTGTTCGAGGCGGGTGTAGTACTCGGTGCTGATCCCGGCGAGGACGGCCAGCTCGTCACGGCGCAGGCCCGGCACCCGGCGGTGGCCGTTGACCGCGATGCCGACGTCCTCGGGCCGCACCTGCTCGCGCCGGGCCCGCAGGTATTCACCGACCGGATTGTCCGTCATGTCACGACGATACGACGGCCCGCGAGGGTGGCCCTCGTGGCACCCCTCCCGCGCCGGTCTGGTTGCCGCGTTCCGGTCCTGCGAGGCTGCCGCGATGGAAATCACCGACCGGCTCGACCCCTTTGTCGCCGATCTGCCCGCCGAGGAGGCCGAGCTCGTTGCCGCCGCGTCCGCGCTGGTGCCGATCCTGAGCGCGAACGCCGACACTGCGGACCGCACGGGGACGCTGCCCGGCGAGGACCTCACCGCGATGCACAAAGCGGGCCTGTTGCGCCTGGCCACGCCACGGATCTACGGCGGCGCGCAGGCCGGGGCGTCCGCGGTCACCGCCATCGCGGCCGAGCTCGCCCGCGGGTGCTCGTCGGCCGGCTGGGTGCTGACGGTGTTCTACAGCGGCGGCCTCGCCGTCTGGATGTTCCCCGACGAGGTACGCCGCCGAGTCTGGGCCGGCGATCCGGACGCGACGGTGTGCGGTGCGTCCGGTGGCGCCGTGCCGGCCCGGCCCGTCGACGGCGGGTACGTGCTCAGCGGCCGCTGGGGCTGGGCATCCGGCGCGCACCACGCGAGCTGGGCGATCCTCGACGTCACCGCCGGCGACGACCGCGGGTTCGCCCTCGTCCCGGTCGCCGAGCTGTCCATCGAGAACACCTGGCACATGACCGGGATGCGCGGCACGGGCAGCGACACGCTGGTCGCCGACGACGTCTTCGTGCCGCAGGACCAGGTCCTGCTGATGTCCCGGCACGCCGGCTTCGCCACCGACCTGCCAAGACCTCAAGGCCTGATGGGTACGCTCTCCGCGCCCGTCCTCGGCATGGGCATGGCGCTCTACGACCACATCGTGGCGACCCTGACCGCCGGGCGCCCCCTCAAATCCGGGCCCTACGCGCGGGCGGTCGACGCTCCCGGCGTACGGTCCAATGTCGCCGACGCCGCCATGCTGATCGACAGCGCCATCCTGCAGTCCGCGCGCTCCGCCCGCCTGGTCGACCGGGCAGCCCGCGCCGGTGAGAAACTGTCCCCGCTCGTCGACGCCCGCATCCGGATGGACAACGGTTTCGCCGCGCGCCAGATCCGCCGAGCGGCCGACAAACTGCTCGACGTCGGCGGCGCGAGCCGGTTCGCCGAGTCCGACCCCGCCCAGCGCATCTGGCGTGACCTCGGGACCGCCATGCGCCACCCCGCGTACATCACGGAGATCGACGGTGAGAAGTACGCCGACCTCCTGCTCACCGTCGGCTGAAGCAGCAGCACGGGTCGCGTGCGGTCAAGGCGTTTGCACCGAGGTCGTGAAGCCCCGGGACGACGGGACCAGGGCGGCCGCCGCGGGTGCGGCGAAACAGACCACGGCGCAGACGGCGAGCACCGTACTCATGCCAAAGGTGTTGATGGCCGGTGCGATGAGGGCGAGACCGGCGGGTGCGAGGCCGTAGGACAGCAGGAAGTCCAATGAGGACACACGCGCGAGCCGATCCGGATCCACCTCACGCTGGGTGGCGGTGAACCACGGCACGTTGAACAGCTCGATGCCGAAGCCCGCCACCACGTAGGTGACCACGATGAAAGCCGGATGCACGGGCAGCAGCAGCCCCAACGGCACGAGACCATAGAGCGAGAGCCCGGCCAGCGCGGACCACCCCTGCATCCGCGGCCGCCAACGCCCGATCAGAAGAGCACCCCCGAGAGCCCCCAGGGTGTACGCCGTCAGCGCCGCAGCAAGCACAGCCTCGCTGTGGTACCGATCCCGGCTGATCAGCGGCAGCGCCACCCCCGTAGCCGAGTACCCGGTGGCGATCACCGCCGTCAGCGCCCCCAGCCCCGCAAGAAACCAGGGATGCCGGCGCGCTTCCCGTACGCCGTCCACGAACTCACTCAGCACCGCGGGCCGCCCACCGGCCCCCACCCGCACCCCGGCACCACCCTTCGGAGCCAACGCCGCCACCAGCCACAGGCCCCCGGTCCCGAGCAGCAGCCAGGGAATACTGACAACCACCGCGAGCAGCGCGGTCAGCCCCGGAGCGAGCAACGTGGTCACGCGCACGGCAAGCGTGATCGCCGCATTGGCCTGCTGCCGCCGCGGCCCCGCGACAACCTCGGCAGCCAACGCCTGAAAAGCCGGCCGGCACGCCCCCTGCCCGACTCCCGTCACCGCCACCGCAACCGCCGCCACCACCAGCGAATGCCGCAACCCGAGCGCAGCCACCGGAGCCGCCCCGGCCGCCATCAACCCCGACCACAACACCACCCGGCGCCGGGAATACCGATCAGCCAGCACCCCACCCACCGGAACGGCAGCAACGAACCCCACAATGCGCACAGCGAGCAGCAACCCGAGCTGAGCAGCCGTCAACGCATGATCGAGCACCGCCAGCCCGAGCAGGAACGGCATCGCCCACGTCGCCAGCCCCGACGCCGCGGTCCCGGCCCAGAGCCGCACGAACGCCCCGTTCCGAAGCAGCGGCACATCAACAACGGCACTCACGAAGCCGCACCCGTCTCCGCCCGGCGGCGTTCCCGATGGGCGCTCGCTTTGACCCGGTCCTGGCAGCGGGTCGAGCAGAACTGCTGGCTCCTGTTCCGGGTGCCGTCCAGAAAAACCCGCTCGCACCGAGCCGCCTGACAACCCTTGACCCGGACAAAGTCCCCGCTCCCGAGCAGCATCCCGGCCGCCACGGCCAGGTTGGCCGACCAGCGCATGCCCTCCCCACCCGCAGCCGACCGAAAATGCAGGTGCCAGTGACCAGCCGCCCCGTTCCGGACCATCCGGGGCCGCGCATCGACCCGGCCCATCAACACATTCAACCGCTCCGCGGCAGCCGCCCCACCGCCCACCGGATCTGCCGCAGCCGCCGCGTTGTCGGCGGCAACGTCGCGCAGGATCTGCCACAGCTCGCGCCCGGTGTCATCAAGGGTCCGCGCGTCGGCATCGGTCAGCACCGGCAGCCGCGGCACAGCAACAGCCGCCGCCTCCCCCGGCGAGGACAGGTGCGGCTTACCGTGCGCGAACGCCGGCCCGACCGCATTGGCCAGCGCAAACGCGTCGTGCACATACGACAACCAATGCTGGTCGAGTTCCACGCGGCCAGCGTGCCACACCACACCGTTACTGTCTATAAGGATTTAGCCAGTGACGTTTGGTTGTGCACAATTAAATTGTGCACAACCTGCTTCCTACTTCGGGTCGGCGAGCAGGCGGTCGAGCCAGGAGATGCGGGCCTCGCGGGCGGCCACGCTGATCCTCGCGTCGGGGGCGGTCCAGTCGAAGACGTGGTAGCCGCCGGCCCAGATGTGCAGTTCGGCCTCGCCGCCGGCCTGCCAGATCCGGTTGGCGTAGGCCATGCCCTCGTCGCGCAGGGACTCCGCGGAGCCGGCGTCGATGAATGCCGGGGGCAGACCGGAGAGGTCCGTGGCGCGGGCGGGTGCGGCGTAGGGCGACACGTCCGGGCCGCCGCGGGCGTCGCCGAGCAGGGCGGTCCAGCCGAAGCCGTTCCAGACGGTGTCCCAGATGTCGAGGCCGGCCATCTGCTGGACCGAGGCGCTGTTGTTGCGGTCGTCGAGCATCGGGCACATCAGCCACTGGCCGAGCAGGGCCGGGCCGCCCTGGTCGCGGACGCGCAGCGCGAGGGCGGCGGTCAGGCCTCCCCCGGCGCTCGTGCCCGCGGCGATGATCCGGTGCGGGTCGATGCCCAGCTCACCGGCCTGGTCGGCGGTCCAGAGCAGGCCGGCGTAGACGTCGTCGATCGGGGCGGGGTGCGGGTGCTCGGGGGCGAGGCGGTAGCCCACCGAGAGCAGCGTGGCGCCGAACCGGCCGGCCGTGTCGAGCAGGTCGCCCAGGCCGATCCGGTGGTCGCCGGTGAACATGCCACCGCCGTGGGTGTGGTAGATCGCCGGGCGCGGGCCGGGTACGCCGACCGGCGTACAGATCAGCATCGCAATGCCGGGGTTTCCGGGCAGGCCGGGCACTGTGCGCTCGGTGACGGTGAACCGCCCGTTCCGCGTCAGTTCCTCGGCGGACATCACTTCGGTGAGGTCCTCGGCACGGACCTGGGCGAGCCGTTCGAGGCTGATCGGCTCCATGCCGGCCTCGGCCATGGCGTTATAGGCGACCTGAAGCTGGGCATCGAAGGGGACGGGCGTAGTCATCCCACCATGATCCACCGCTGCGGAATACGGTGGAGGCAAGGCACCCTTCAACAGAGACGAGAACGTCGTGGAACTGGGCCTGCACATCGCCGACTTCACCTGGACCGGTGGCCCTCGGGCCCTGGGACCGGCGCTGGCCAAGCACGCGCGGGACGGCGAGGCCGCCGGCGTCACCCGGATCACCGTCATGGACCACTTCTGGCAGATCAACGGCGTCGGGCCCGCCGAGACCGAGATGCTCGAGGCGTACACGCTGCTCGGTTATCTTGCCGCGCACACCAGCACCGTGCGGCTGCACACCCTGGTCACCGGCGTGATCTACCGCGAGCCGGCGCTGCTCGCGAAGGCGATCAGCACGCTCGACGTGCTGTCGGGCGGCCGGGCCGGGCTCGGCATCGGCGCCGCCTGGAACGAGGACGAGTCGCTCGGCCTCGGTTTCCGTTTCCCGCCGACCAAGGAACGCATGGACCGTCTCGAGGAAGCGATCCGCATCTGCCTGCAGATGTGGTCACCCTCCGAGGAGGCGTTCCAGGGCGAGCACTACCAGCTCGGCCGGACGCTCAACTCCCCGCAGCCGCTGCAGGGCGAGCGGCCCTACCTGATGATCGGTGGCGGCGGCGAACAGCGGACCCTCAAACTCGTCGCACAGTACGCCGACGCGTGCAACATTTTCGCCGGCCCCGACGCCGCCCGCAAACTCGACGTTCTCCGCGCCCACTGCGACAAACTCGGCCGCGACTACGACACGATCGAGAAGACAGCGATCACCCGCATCGACCCGTCCTCGAAACCCGACGATGTCGTGCGCACCGGCACCGAGCTGGCGGAGCTCGGCTACACCGCCCTGTACGTCTACGCCACCGGCATCACCGAACCCACCGCGATCATCGACCTGATGGGCGCGGCCGCACAGCAGCTGCGCTGAAATTTCCATGATGGACGGTCGGGCCGGCCCGTGATCTACTGACGCCCATGGCGCTTCCCGCATGGGCCGGCGACGGCATCGATGTCACCCGGCCCAGCGTCGCCCGCGTCTACGACTACTACCTCGGCGGCGTGCACCATTTCGACGCCGACCGGGCGATGGCCGAGAAGGCGATCGCCGACTGGCCCGACCTGCCCCTGATCATGCGTTCCAACCGGGCGTTCCTGCGCCGTGCCGTGACGTACCTGGCGCGCGCGGGGATCCGGCAGTTCCTGGACATCGGCTCCGGCATCCCCACAGCCGGCAACGTCCACGAGATCGCCCAGAACCTCGCCCCCGAATCCCGGATCGTCTACGTCGACACGGACCCGGTCGCGGTCACCCACAGCCGCGCCCTGCTGGCAGGCAACCCGACCACCGCCGTCCTCGCCGCCGACTTCACTCGGCCCGGCGAGCTGCTGACCTCCGTCCGCGACCTCGGCCTGCTCGACCCGCAGAGGCCGACCGCGGTGCTGCTGAACGCCCTGCTGCACTTCATCCCGGACTCCGCGCAGCCCGGCGAGGCAATCGCCACGCTACGGGACGCACTCGCCCCCGGCAGCTACCTCGTGATCAGCCACGCCACCCACGAACTGCACCCCGCCGACCTGACCGACCGGCACCGCGACCTCTACAGGACCAGCACCGCCAGCCGGATGACCATGCGCGGCCGCACCCAGGTCGAAGCATTCTTCGACGGCTTCGACCTGGTCGAGCCCAGCGTCGACCGGGTCGAGACCGGCATCGTGCTCAGCGAACGCTGGCACCCGGACGAAACAACCTCACCGGCGCAGGCCGATAGATTCCCGATCTGGGTGGGCGTCGGATTCAGGCCGTAACCATCGGCGTCTTCTCAGACATCGAGATCCGGTCCGCCTGACCGCGACAGCCGGTCAGTTGCTGTTCGGTGGTCGCGCCGAGCAGCGGGATGACCGTGCCGGGACGCGATCGCAGCCACGCGTACGCGACCTGGGCGGGTGTCCAGTCACCTGCCTCGGCGACGGCGACGACCTCCCGCACGACGCGGTCGTCGCTGCCGGCGCTCCAGTCTCAGCCGCCGCGGTTCAGTCTGCCCTGCTCGCCGCGGAGGTACTTACCGGTCAGCCGGCCCTCGGCCAGCGGGCCCCACGCCACCACCGCGAGGTCCAGCTCCCGGGCCATCGGCAACAGTTCGGCCTCGGGTGACCGGCTGAGCAGGTTGTAGCGCAGCTGGACGCCCACGAACGGTGACCAGTCGCGCAGCTCCGCCATGGTGTTCGCCCGCGCGATCTCCCACGCCGGCCAGTCCGAGACGGCGACGTGCAGCAGTTTGCCCGCGCGTACCTGGTCGTCGAGTGCGCGCATCGGCTCGGGCAGCGGTGTGAGGTTGTCGCGGGCGAACTTGGTGGCCAGCACGAACCGGTCCCGTCGGCCTCGCAGCGCCCGGCCGATGATCGATTCCGAGGTCCCGCCGGTGTAGACGTTCGCCGTGTCGATGAAGTTGCCGCCCGCAGCAGCCTCGCCCGGGGCCACGGCACCATCCAGGGTGCAGCGCTCCCAGGCTGCGGGCGACGAACATTTATCCAGCGCTTATGACGGGATCCGTACGGTCGCCGCCCATGACCCTTCTCGTGGAGCACACAGCAGCGCCGGTGAGAGCCCCGTCGCGAGCGCCGCACGTCGCGGCCGTGACGGCGTACATCGTGCTCGGGCTTGTGGTGATGGGTGAGTTTCTCGGTGATGCCGGGGGCCGGGTGTCCGCGCATCTGCCCCCGGACCACACCTGGTTCGAATGGTTGCTCGCCCATGGCGCGCATGTTCTGGCGCACGGCGGCAACCCGCTGTTCTCGACCACGCAGAACGCGCCGTACGGCGTGAACCTGATGGCCAACACGTCGGTGCTCGGGGTGACGATTCCGCTCTCGCCGTTGACGCTGGCGTTCGGGCCGGCCGTGACCTATGTGGTGTGGATGGTCGCGGCGTGTGCGGGGACGGCGACGACGACGTACTGGGTGCTGCAGCGATACGTGGTGGGGTCGCGGGCGGCGGCGTTCGCGGGTGGGGCGCTCGCCGGGTTCGCGCCCGGCGTGGTGCATCACGCGAACGGGCAACCGAACTTCGTCTCGAACTTTCTGCTGCCCCTGATCGTCGCGGCGGTGTTCCGGCTCGGCGCCGACGGCAGGTGGCGGCGCGGCGGGGTGTTCCTCGGGCTGCTGGTGACCTGGCAGCTGTTCATCAACGAGGAGTTGCTGCTGGTCACGGCGCTTGCCTGCGGCGTGGGCGCCGTCTTCTCCTGTCGGCGGCTCGCTCCGGGGTTCCTGCGCGGGCTCGGGGTCGCTGCGGTGGTGGCGGGTGCGCTCTGCGCGTACCCCCTGTGGTTTCAGTTCTGTGGCCCGCAGTCCTTTGCCGGCATGCCGGCGTTCACCACCTGGGGTGAGGATCCCCTCACCTATCTGACCTTCCCGCGGGACACGCTCGCCGGTGGGCCGCAGTCGGAGGCCGTGCAGGGCCGGATCGAGCAGAACAGCTGGTTCGGCTGGCCCCTGACGCTGCTGCTCGCCGTTCTCGTCGCCGCGTTGTGGCGTCGTTCGGTGCCCGCGCGGGTGGCCGGTGGCGTCGCGGTGCTGTTCGCGGTGCTCTCGCTGGGCCCGGTGCTGCGGCTGGGCGGGATCAGGACCGGGCGCGGGCCGCTGGCGGTCCTGCCGGAGGGTGTGCCGATCCTCGATCTGATGATGCCGAGCCGCCTGACGTACGCGGTGACCGGCGCCGCCGTCCTGCTCGTCGCGCTCGGCTGGGACAGGCTGCGCCCGGCGCGCCTGCTGATTCCGCTCGCGCTCCTCCCCCTGCTCCCGACGCCGCTGCCCGCGATGCCTGAACGCCCCGCACCCACGTTCATCACCGGCGGCGAATGGCGGCACTACGTCCACCCCGGCGGCACCCTGGTCCCCGTGCCGCTGCCGAGCAACTGGCTCGGCCGGGAAACGCTCGGCTGGAGCGCACAGGCCCTGCAGGAATTCACCGTTCCCGAAGGCTATTTCCTGGGCCCGGACCCCGAAGGCAAAGGCCATATGGGTACGCAGCACGCGAGCCGAACCAACCAACTGATAACTGACATCTACCGTACGCACGCCGCGCCCGCCCTCTCCGAAACCGACCGCGCAGCGATCCGCGCCGACATCACCCGCTGGCACGGCGAGGCGATCGTGATGCGCGACGAGCCCGCCAACCAGCCGCTGCGTGACCTGATCTCCCAGGTCTACGGCCCCTCGATGACGGTGAGTGATGTGTGGCTCTGGCGACCGTGACTTTATCCGGGCTTTATGCCTGCCGGTGCAGCGTGACCCCGTGCGAGTACTGGTGGCTGATGACGAGCGGTTGATGGCCGAGATGATCGCGGTGGGTCTGCGGCGCGAGGCGATGGCCGTCGACGTGGCCTACGACGGCAGGCAGGCCCTGGAGAAGATCTCCGTCAACCGGTACGACGTCGCGGTGCTCGACCGGGACATGCCCGGCAGCACCGGCGACGACGTCTGCCGCTGGGTCGTCGACCACGGCGTCGGTACGCGGCTGCTGCTGCTCACCGCCGCCTGCGGCATCTACGACCGGGTCGAGGGCCTCGGGCTGGGCGCCGACGACTACCTCACCAAACCGTTCGCCTTCGCGGAGCTGGTCGCACGGGTCCGGGCGCTGGCCCGGCGCACGGCCCCGGCGCTGCCCCCGGTCCTGGAACGCGACGGCGTGCTGCTCGACGAGGCCACCCGCACCGCCACCCGCGACGGCCGGGCCCTGGGTCTGACGGTGAAGGAGTTCGGCGTGCTCCGGACGCTGATGCGGGCGCAGGGCCAGGCGGTGAGCACCGAGGACCTCATCGAACAGGTCTGGGACGAGCACACCGACCCGTTCACCAACGTGGTCCGGGTGACCGTCTCCACCCTGCGCCGCAAACTGGGCGAACCGCAGATCGTGCAGACCGTTCCCCGCGCGGGCTACCGCATCGGACTGTCCTGATGGGCCTGCGTGCCCGCCTGACGGTCGCGGCCGTCGTCACGGTCACGCTCGTCTTCGTCTCCCAGTTCGTGTACTACAAGCTGCCCGGCCGGAAACCGTTCTACAACCCCTGCCTGACCGGCGACATCAACGGCATGCCGTGCCGGATCGTCCGCAAGATCCCCATCCCCGATCTCCCGCAGTACGGCCTCATCCTCGTCGCCGTGCTCCTGCTGCTCATCCCGCTGGCCTGGTGGGTCCTGACCCCGGTCCGCCGCCTGACCCCCGCCATCGCGCAGATCGGCCCGCAGAACCTCGGCCACCGCATCAACCCCGGCCGCGGCCGCGACGAGCTCCGGCAACTCGGCCGCGCCCTCGACGCCACCATGGACCGCATCGCCGCCGGCTACGAGGGCCAGCGCACCTTCGCGGCGAACGCGTCGCACGAGCTGCGTACCCCCCTCGCCCTGCAACGCACCCTGATCGAGGTCGGCATGGCCGAACCCCTCAGCCCGGACCAGTCCGCCCTCCTCGCCAACCAGCTCCTGGCCACCAACGCCCGCAACGAACGGCTCATCGAGGGCCTCCTCGTCCTCAGCCAGGCCGACCAGGGACTGACCGCCCGCACGCCCCAGGCGCTGGACCGCATCACCGCCGCGCTGCTCACCACCGCCACCCCCGGCGCCGCGGACGCCGGTGTCCAGGTGACGAGCGACCTCTACCCCTGCGAGGTGCCCGGCGACGGCATCCTGCTGGAGCGCCTCGTCCGCAACCTGCTGCACAACGCGATCAAATACAACCACCCGGGCGGCACGGTCCACGTCACCGTCGGAGCAGGCACCGGCGCCGCCCTCACGGTGGTCAACACCGGCCCGGTCGTCCCCGCCGACGACACCACCCGCCTGTTCGACCCGTTCACCCGCCTCGCCGCCGCCCGCATCGACCACAGCGGCGGCAGCGGCCTCGGCCTGACCATCGCCCGCTCCATCGTCCGAGCCCACAACGGCACCATCACCGCCACCCCCAACGAGAACGGCGGCCTCCGCTTCACCATCTCCCTGCCCCGCGCCTGAGACAGCTCCCTGCCCCGCGCCTGAGACAGCCGCTGTCGCCGCCGGGTCAGGTCCCGGTTATCTCGACGTCCCCGCGTGCGGTGCTCGGCTCGACCGGGTGGCCCTTCTGCGTCCAGCGCACCCGCCCGGCCGCGGCGAGCCGGCGAGCCGCCCGGCGGACGTCCTCGCGGTCGCCGTCGATCGTGGCGAGCGGGAACCGCTTCACCCGCGCGGCCTCGGCGAGGATCAGGGTCTCCAGGACGCGGTCGACGTCGCGGACTCCGCGCCTGCGGCACGCGGCACTGCACCAGCGGACGTTGTCCCAGTCGTCCGCCCAGGCCTTGCGCCACTCGATCTTCCGTCCGCAGGAACCGCATGTTCTCGGCGCGATTTGTGGCATTACGCGACTATAGGTCAACCCGCTTCACACCGGCACGGCCGTGACGACCACGTTGTCGCGGTAGTGGTGGGTCCGGGGGTTGAAGGGGCCGCCGCAGGTGATCAGGGTCAGGCGCGGGGGGCCGCTGCGGGAGAAGTACCTATCCAGGGGGATCGCCGTTTTGCGGTAGTGCTCGCGGGCTGTCACGCGGAAGGTCCGGGTGTGGCCGGCCGGGTCGGTGAGGGTGATCGGGGCGGCGGGGCGGAGTGTGCCGAGGCGGAAGAAGGCGCCCTCGCCCTCGGTGGCGCTGTCGACGTGACCGGCGATGACGATGGAGCCGGTTGCGGCGGACAAGTCCGGGCCGAAGCGGTACCACCCGACCGTGTCGACGCTTTCCGGGACGGCGAAGTCGCCGGTTCTGCTGTCGATGCCGACGGCGGTGACGGGCACGTTCACCCGCAGGGCCGGGATCGTCAGGCGGACAGGTTCGTCGGTGGTCGCGGTCGCCGGGGGCCTGCCGTCGTGGATGCGGACCCGCGGCGGTTCAGATTCGGTGCTGACCGGGGCGGCCACGGGCGGCGTACCGAAATCCGCGGGTGATCGATCCTGGTAGGACACCACACCGAAGCTCGTGACGAGCGTGGCACCCGCGATCAGGGCGAGCAGGGCAGGCCCCGGCTTACGCCGGGGCCTGGCACCGTCGTGGCTCATCGGCGAGTGGTCGCCAGCCGTACGAGACCGAACATTGCCAGCAGGGCACCGGCGATGCCGACTCCGTACCAGGGGAGCGGGACGCCTCGGTCCGCGCTGCCGCCGTTGCCGCTGGGCACGCCGCCGGGGGCCGAGTGCAAGCCGTCGATAGTCTGCGTCACCAGGTCGAGGGTCTTGTCGTCGGCGGAGCCCACCGCGTACACAACGGTCGCCGTTCCTTCCTTCAGATCCAGGTCGGCCGGGCCGAGCACCCGGGTCTGTGTCCCGGCCAGCACCACGTCGGCGGACACCGTGCCCGCGTCGACGTCCGCCTTGGCCTGCTTGGGGTTGGTCAGATCCTCGAAGACCGGCTTGCCTCCCGCCCGGACGTCGACCGCGGGCGCCGCGGCGGTGTGACGCACGATCAGTCTCGCCTTGCCCGCGGCGAGCTTGGCCGTGTCGTTGACGAACGGGGTGAGGACCGGTTTACCGGCTTCGTTCAGATGCGCGACAAGGCTGATGTTCGCATCGCCGGGTACCTCGGCGTTGTCGACGGTCAGCAGCGCATCGGCGATGGCGTCCCCGGGTTTGGTCAGCGCGATGTCGTACTCCCCGGCCGGCAGGGTCAGCGGGCCGGCGACCTTGCCCGGCTGGAAGTCCGGGATGGTCTTCTTGCCGTTCACGTAGACGTCCACCGGCTGGCCGGGGATGCCGTGCACAACGGACACCTTGGAACCGGCCCTGGCCTGAGCCGGGAGCGAGGCGAACGCGCCGGAGGCACCGAAGGCGAACAGGGCGGCCAGGCCGACCGTGGCCGTGCGGCGGAAGTGCAGACTATGCATCGAAGCTCCTCGAACGATTGTTCCTGCGGGTTGTCCTTTCCTTCGCCGGGAACAGGCGCGGCGGATGCGAAAAAATTCGATCGATTGCGGTGCATCCAGCAGGGCCCGCCGCGACGAATGTGGGGCGAGAGGTCCGTGCGGGAGGGAGGCCGATGGACTCCGACGACGAGTTGACCGCAGGCTTGCGCGACGGCGACGAGAAGGTGCTTCGCGCCGCCTACGACCGGTACGGCGCGGCCGTGCTCTACCTTGCCCAGCGCATGCTCAGCAGCAGGGCCGACGCCGAGGACGTCGTCCAGTTGACCTTCGTGGCGGCGTGGACGGGACGTGACGGCTATGACCCCCGGCGCGGGACGCTGCTGGCGTGGCTGCTCGGCATCGCCCGGCGCAAAGCAATCGACCGGATGCGATCGGCCTCGCGGGATGAGCGGCTGACCGGCATCGTCCGCGCCCAGCCGGTCCCGCAGCAGGAGCCGGAGCGCCCGGAGGGAATCGTCGACCGGCTCGTCGTCGCCGACGAACTGGGCCGGCTGCCGGCACGACCTGGCATCGTTGCGCCAGGTCGCGGAGATCGGCGCCCGGGGTCCGGCTGCGAGTGACCTGCCCGCACCGCCCGAGCGGATCTGGCGGACCATCGAGGCTGCCATTGCCGACAGTGGACGGTCTCCGGCGCCGGTCCGGCGGGCTAGGCGCCAGAGACGACGCCGGCTGATCGCGGTGGCTGCGGTTGTTCTCGCGTTGGCGGGTACGGTGGTGGCGGACCGAATCGTCCGGCGCGCACCGGCCCAGACGGTGATCGCGCAGGCCGCCCTTTCGCCCCTGGCCACGGTCACGGCGCAGGCGAGCGGCAGCGTTCGCGTCCTGTCCGACGGGAAGATGCGGGTCGAGGTCCGGCACCTGCCCCTGACCGCCGGGTTCCACGAGGTGTGGCTGCTGGACCCCGACGACCTCACCCGGATGGTCGCGATCGGCACCCTGCCCGACCGGCCCGACGCGGTCCTGCCCGTGCCACCCGGCATCGACATGAACCGTTACCGGCTGGTCGACATCAGCGACGAACCGGACGACGGCGACGCCGCCCACTCCGGCCGCAGCCTGCTCCGGGGGACCCTGACGAACTGAGCGGCGGGGGACGCGCCCTGGACAAGGATCCGGCGCTGCGCCCGACCGCCCAGGAACTGCTCGACATGCTCCTGGCCGGCGACCCGCCCCAGGCCACGGCCGTCGTTGCGGCTGTCAAACCTCGCTTTTCCCGCGTACGCGTAGCAGCAGTCGCCGCCACCACGCTCGACGACCCGCGGCTGACCGGCGGACGCATCGGGCTCGGCATGATCCAAACCGCCGAGGACTCCGGCTCGGTCCGGTTCTCCCACTTCGACGCCCGCTCGGTGTGATGCCCGCTCCCGCCGCAGGGGCCGGACGTAGAGTTCGATCATGCGACGCACCGCGGAGTTCGATGCCTTCGGGCCCTGGATCCATCAGGTCCACTCGATCTCCGACCTGCCCCGGCTCTTCCAGGACTCCGGCGTCGACCCGGCGGCCCACCGGCTCGTGCTCAAGGTGCCGCGCAACATCGAACGCCGCAACGCCACCCCCGACATGGACCTGTACGACTCCCTGATCGCCGTCGACTACGAGACGGTGACCATCCTGCGGCGCCACGGCACCGGCTACGACGGCGTGCGCATCCCGATGGACCGGATCACCGCGATCGAGGACAGCGTCAGCATGCTCGACGGCCGCCTGACGCTCCACACCAGCGACGGGACAAGCCACGTCATCGCGTACAACGCCGCCGACCTGCCGCCCGTCCAGAACCTGATCCAGGTGCTCCGCGAGTCCTACCTCCCCGCCGCCCAGGTCGCGCCCGACTTCACCCTCCCCGACCCCGAACCGGTCCTCGGCGACGCCGACACGGGCCTGGTCAACGAATACCGCCGGCTGACCCGGGCCGAACCGGGAATGCACCTGATCAGCGCCCTCCCCCGCCGGCGGATCGGCACCACCCTGCTCCGCCCGGCCACGCTGCACGCCACGATCACCATCGGGGACGACCGCGAGCTCCAGCAGATCCACCGCCGCGACCGCATCACCCGCGGCAACGACAAGGTCCTCTCCGTCGCCCGCACCATCCTGCCCAGAACCAGACTCACCGACCTCCAGGTACGCCCGCACGAGCGATTCCGCGAGATCACCGTCCTCGTGGTCAACGGCAGCCTCGAGATCCCCGTGCCCACCGGCTCGGAAAACGAAATTCTCAGGGCGTAGCCAGGGTTCCAGCACGGCCGGAACGGTCGCCTCACCAGCACCAATGGGCGACTCCTTGCTCCGCTGTCCCCCACCGAGGCGGCCACCTTGCAGGACCTGCTCTGCCGGGTAGCCGTCGCCGCCCACGACCCGCCCGGCTGAAGGCGCACCCCCCAGTGCTCACGAATGTCGCCGGACGGCCGATCAGGGAGATGGCGTCTGAGTGGAGGAGCCCGATGGAGGTCGAGCAGTGAGCATCCGGTCGGCCCTGATGCGCACGGCTGTGTTCGCCGTCGCCTACACGGTCGCCACGTACGCCGGCCGGCAGACGATCATGGACAGCACCAGCCTCAGCATGGTGTGGCCCGCGGCCGGAGTGGGCGTCGTGTGGTTCTGTGCTCAGCGGCACTCCCCGGTCCGCTGGGCCGACGCCGTCGCGCTCTCGATGATCACGCTGGTCATCAACATGATCACCGGGGCGAGCCCGGCCCTCGCCGCCGCGTTCGTGGTCGCGAACCTCGTCCAGGCCGGGGTCTTCCTCTCGTTGATGAGCCACTGGCGCCCGAACCTGTGGGGCGCCGGCGGCAGTGAGGGCATGCGCAGTCCCCGGGACCTGTGGGCACTGCTGAGCGCCGCCTTCTGCGCGACCGCGGCCGGGGCCGCCATCGGCCCGACCGGCGTGTGGCTGTCCAGCGGCCACTACTCGTGGCCGGCGACGGCGGTGTGGATGGCCCGCAACACGGCCAGCATGCTGCTGATCGGCGCCGTCGGCCTGTGCTTCGGCCACGCCCTGGCGGCGTATCTGACCCGCCGTGGGGGCCGCCCCACCGGCTGGTGGCGCGACGCGGGGATCGTGCTGCGGCGTACCTCGCCCCTGCGGCTGCTCGAATACGCGGCAATGGCGGTGTGTTCCGGTGCCGCCTATTTCGTGGGGTTCGGCTACGAGCACGAGCTGCCGATCGTGTTCACCCTCATCGGCCTGACCATCTGGGGCGGCACCCGGCTGTCGACCCCGTTCGTCGTCGTGCACGACATGGCCGTCGGCACCGTCGCCGTCCTGTTCACGCTCCACGGTGACGGCCCCTTCGCCGAGGTCGCCTCGCTGCCGCTGCGCGCCATGATCGTGCAGCTGTTCGTCGCGATGGTCGCCGTCGTCGGGCTCTCGCTGGCGCTGGGCCGTGACGAGCGCCAGGCGCTGATCGCCGAGCTCGCCGCGGACAAGGCCGCCCTGGCCGCGAAGGAGGAGCAGGCGGCGCAGCAGGCGAAACTGATGGGGCTGGTCATCGACTCCATGGCCGACGGCCTCGCGGTGATCACCGCCGACGGCAAGGTCACCCTGCGCAATCCCGCGATGGCAAGACTTCTCGGCGGCCGCACCAGCCCCGGCGACCAGGTCGCGGCCGGCGGTTACTACGGCCTGTTCAATCTCGACGGTACGCCCATAGCTGCCGACGAGACCGCCTACGCCCGCGCCATGGCCGGCGAGCGCGTCACCGGCCAGGACATCCTCATCCGCAACCCGGACGTCCCCGACGGGCGCATCCTCAGCGTCAGCGCCGGGCGTCTGCACCACCGCGGCGAGAACAGCGTCGTGCTGCTGTTCCACGACGTCACCGCCGAACGCCGCCACCGCGACGAGCTGATCGGTTTCGCCGGAGTCGTGGCCCATGACCTGCTCAACCCGCTGGCCGCGGTCGAGGGCTGGACCGAGGCCGCCACCGAGGTGCTGACCGGGACAGCGGCCACCCCCGCGACGACCGAGGCGCTCGGCAGTCTGACGCGGGTCACCCGCTCGGCGGCGCGCATGCGGGGCCTGATCAACGACCTGCTCGCGTACACCACTGCTCGTGATGCCACCCTGGCCCCCGGTGAGATCGACCTCGACGCCCTGGTCCAGGACATCTGCACCAGCCGCACCGACAGCGCCCAGGCCGCCGGATCACCCAGCCCGGTCTTCACGGTCGGGCACCTGGGCGCCGCTCACGCCGACGCCGTCCTGGTGCGGCAGCTGTTCGACAACCTCATCAGCAACGCCGTCAAGTACACCGCCCCCGGCGTGACCCCGCACCTGAGCATCGCCACCACCTCCGATGCCGGTGGCATGCTCACCATCTCGATCACCGACAACGGCATCGGCATCCCCGCGGGTCAGCACGACGCCATCTTCGACAACTTCCACCGCGCCCACCGCGCCGCCGGCTACGCGGGAACCGGCCTGGGCCTGGGCATCTGCCAGCGCATCGTGCACCGCCACGGCGGCACCATCCGCGCCACCGACAACCCCACCGGCGGCTCCCGCTTCACCTTCACCCTGCCCAGTGCCACCGCGGACGCGCCACTGAAGCAGCACGTCCGTGCGTGAGAACCTAAGCTCTTCAGGTATGACAACCCTTGCCGGCCGCACCATCGCGGCCCTGCGCAGTGAGCACGACAACCTCGCGGGCATCGTGTCCTCGCTCACCGCCGAGCAGCTCACCGGCCCGTCCGGCGCGTCCGAGTGGACCGTCGCCGATGTTCTGTCGCACCTGGGCAGCGGCGCCGAGATCACGCTCGCCGGCCTGCGCGCCGCGCTGGGCGAGGCCGAGAAGCCCGGTGCCGACTTCAACCAGGGTGTGTGGGACCGGTGGAACGCACTGAGCCCGCAGGACCAGGCCGCCGGTTGGGCCACGTCCGACGCCGCGCTGGTCACCGCCCTCGAGGCTATTCCCGAGGAGCGCCACGACGAGCTCAAGGTCGACATGGGCTTCCTGCCCGAGCCGATCCCGCTCGCGTCGTTCGCCGCGATGCGGCTGAGTGAGGTCGCTCAGCACAGCTGGGACGTACGCGTCGGTGCCGACCCGGAAGCGGCGCTCGAGGAGCTTTCGGCGCAACTGCTCGCCGAGCACCTCAGCGGGGGCATCGCGTTCATGCTCGGCTTCATCGGCAAGCCCGGCGTGGCCCGTGAGGACACCGTGCTGGAGATCAACAAGACGCCGTACCGCGTGGTGATCGCCGACCAGGTGCGCCTGACCACCGAGGCCCTGCCCGGGACCGCGACGTTCGACGGGCCGCTGGAATCCGTGGTGCGACTCGCCTACGGCCGGCTGGCCCCGCGGTACACCCCGGCCGGCGTCGAGGTCACCGGCACGATCACGCTCGACGAGCTGCGGACCGTCTTCCCGGGCTTCTGAGGCCGGTGGATTCGAAGGCCGGTCAGGGCACTACCGTCACCGGCCAGCGTCCGCATCGGACCAGGCGCCGGGGCACGGATCCGGTGAGACGGTGGGCCAGGCTCTCCGACCGGCCGACGATGACGGCGCCCGCCTGGACCTCGTGGGCGACCTCGGACAGCACGGCTGACGGCTGTCCGGATCGGATGATCAGCTGGGCGTCGATGCCGTCGAGCGCCTGACGGAAGGCGTCCAGCAGTTCGGCCTCGATCCGGTCCTCGACGTCGATCACCGCGACGATGCCGGCGCCACCACCGTCGACGGCGGAGAGCAGCCCGCTGGGCTGGCTGCGCACATAGACCAGGACGAGGGGCGCCTGCTGGCGGCGGGCGAGGCCCACGGCATACGCGGCGGCCCGCAAGGAGGCGTCCGAGCCGTCGACGCCGACCACGATCGCCGCGGGACGCCCCGCCAGGATCGCGGCGCGGGGTTGATATTCCTCCGCCGGATACGGCTCGCCCATCGGCCCGCCTCCCGCATCTCCGACAGCGTGCTCTCGACAGCGTGCTCTCGACAGCACATCCCATAGCTGAACGGTCGGCGTTCAGTTATCGTGAGCGTATCCTGACCGAAACGTCCCGGCAATGGGGAAGCCTGTTGAAGCACCACCTGACAGGAGAGCGATGCCAGCGAGCGAGGGACCCGGGCGCCGCCGCGACCCGGAGGTGGACCGCCGCATCGCCCAGGCAGCCCTGGAGGTCTTCGCCGACACGGGCTGGGCCGGCTTCGCGATGGAAACGGTCGCCCGCCGCGCCGGGGTCGGCAAGGCCTCGCTCTACCTGCGCTGGAGCAGCAAGGAAACCCTGCTGACCGACGCGGTGACCCTGCGCCTGGCCCGGGTCTTCGACGCCGACACCGGCACCCTGCACGGCGACCTGGTGAAACTGGCCGGCCAGGTCCTCGACATCTACACCGGCAGCACCGGCCGGGCCGCCTCCCGCCTGACCCTCGAGGCCGCCGCCATCCCGGGCGTGGCAGCACACTACGACGCCATGCGCGCATCCCAGCGCCATGCCGCCCGCGCGATAGTCCGCCGCGGCATCGACCGCGGCGAGGTCGCCGCGAACGTCTCGGTCACGCTCCTGCTGGAGACCCTCGTCGGCGGCGCCATGATGCACGCCCTGACCGCCCCACCGGCCCAGCACGCCGCCCTGGCCGCCGACACGACCGGCTACGCCGTCCGCCTGGTCGACTTCCTCCTCGACGCGGTCACGACCCAGACCGCCCACTGAGCCGGCACGACCGCTGACTGGGCCCGCATGACCGCTGTCCGGGCCCGCGTGACCGCTGCCTACCGCGCCCCAGGAGCGGGTGAGGATGATCCCACCCGCCGGCCGGCGAGCCACCGCTGCAGCTCAGGAGGGGGTAGCGGCCTGGTCAGGAGGTAGCCCTGGGCGATGTCGCAACCGGCCTCGCCCAGGAAGCCGAGGATCTCCGTCGTCTCGACCCCCTCGGCCACGACCCGCAGCCCGAGGTTGTGGCCCAGGTCCACGCACGTTCGCACGATCGCGCGATGGCTCGGGTTCGTGACCAGATCCATCACGAAGCTCTTGTCGATCTTCAACTCGTCCAGCGGCAGCGACGGCAGATAGCCGAGCGACGTCTGGCCGACCCCGAAGTCGTCGATGCTGATGCGTACGCCCGCAGCGGTCAACCGGCCCAGCACCGCGACCACCGTTTCCGGCTCGGCCAGCAGTGCCGTCTCCGTGATCTCCAGTACCAGCCGGTCCGCGGGCATTCCGGTGCGGTCCAGCGTCTCGAGCACCATCGCGGCGAAGCCCAGGTGGGCCAGGTTGCGAGCCGAGATGTTGACCGCCACGGTGAGCGCGCCGTCCCACCCGCCGACCTCGGTCAGTGCCGCGTCCAGCACCCAGCGGGTGAGCAGTTCGATCAGCCCGGTCCGCTCGGCCACCGGGATGAACAGGTCTGGCGGGACCATGCCGCGCTCCGGGTGCTGCCAGCGGACGAGTGCCTCGACCGCGCAGACCTCACCGGTGCTGATGACCGTCTTCGGCTGGTAGTGCAGGACGAGCTGGCCGGTCTCGATGGCATCCCGCAGCTGCACCACGAGCGCGAGCTGCCCGGCGTCGTAGTGGTCGCGCACACCGTCGTAGCGGGCCCGCCCGACCCGGCTGTCCTTCGCCCGGTACATCGCCATGTCCGCGCGGCGCATCACCGTGTCGGCGTCGTCGCCGTCGGCGGGTGCCAGCACGTACCCGAAGCTCGCCTCGACCGACAACGGGATCTCCCCCACGACGATGTCGGCCCCGATGCTCCCGCGCAGCCGATCGAGCAGCGCGACCACGTCGTCCTCCCCCGCCGACGGCAGCACCAGCGCGAACTCGTCCCCGCCGAGCCGGGCGACGACGTCACCGGAGCGGGCGTTCTCGGTCAGCCGGGCACTCAGGCTCCGCAGCAGCAGGTCGCCGTGATCGTGCCCGAGGGTGTCGTTGACCTCCTTGAACCGGTCGAGATCCAGCAGCACCACCGCAGTGCCGGTCCCGCCCGCACGCCCCTCGGCCAGCGCGGCCTGCACGCGGCGGTGGAACTGGGCCCGGTTCGGCAGCCCGGTCAGCACGTCGTGATCGGCCAGGTAGGCGTTGCGAGCGGCCTCCCGGCGCAACCGGCGCATGGTGGAGGCCGAGATGCCCGCCAGCGCCACCCACAGCAGGACCAGACCCACCCCGAGCAGCCCGTACACCGTACGCAGACCAGCGCTCACGGCCGCATCGATCGGCTCGTACGGCAGGTAGATCTCCAGCACCCCCACCTGACGCTCCCGCACCATGAGCGGCAGGTACACCTCCACCACCCGCTGCCCGACCGCCTCCTGGTCGTTGCTGTCGGTGTTCAGCCTGGTCAGCTCAGCGCGATCGGTCCCCGACGCGGCGGCCTCGCGCGCCTCGTCGTCCGGCGCCTGGCCGAGCCCGCTCCCGTCCGGCGAGAACACCATCCGCCCGGCGGAGTCCAGGATCCGGAGCCGCACCACGGACCCGCCACCGACCGCGCTGACGGCGATCCTGGTCAGCCCGTCCCGCTCCCCGGCGGACAGCCCGGAAGCGAGGTCCTCCCCGTCGAGCAGCGGCTCGATCGCGGTCCGGGCGACGACGGCGGCCTGCGCGCGGCCCTCCGACAGCCCCCGGTCACGAGCCTCGCGGGCCAGCGCGGCCGACAGCACCCCGGCCAGCACGACGATCGGCACCAGGCTCGCCGCGGCGTACGCCACGAACAACCGCTGAGCGGACCGCAGCCTCATGCCTGCCTGATCGGCAGGGGCGCTGCACCGCATGAGCGTTCACCGGACGGCTCGTTCCCCCGAACACTCATGCGTGCGGCGGGCATACCGATAGGAGGGGCATGACGGCCGCCCGGTTGCAGCTGCGCTTCGGTGCTTGGATCGTCGCGCTGACGGCTGTCTTCTACCTCTTCCCCGCGATCAGCATGTATTCGTGGGCCGCGATCGGGCTGTCGGCCGCCGGCGCGGTCCTGGTCGGGGTGCGCCGGCACCGGCCGGCGAACCCGGCGCCGTGGTACCTGCTGGCGGCGGTGCTCGTCAGTTTCACGGCGGGCGACACGACGTACAACATTCTCACCGACTTCCTCGGCCGGACCGATCCGTTCCCGTCGCTGGGCGACGTGTTCTACCTGCTGGTCTATCCGATGCTGGCGATCGCGCTGGCGGCGTTCATCCGCTACAGCGGCCGCTCCGACGATCGAGGGGCGCTGCTCGACGCGCTGGTGCCGACCGCGGGCCTGGGACTGCTCTCCTGGATCCTGCTCATCTCCCCCTACGTACGCGACGACGCGCTGGGCCTGCTCGAAAAGCTGACGTCCATCGCGTACCCGCTGGGTGATGTCCTGGCTCTTGCCATGGTGGCGCGGCTGCTCACGGCCGGGGGACGGCGTCCGGCCCCGGTGCGGATCCTCGCCGCCGGGGTGGCCTGCCTGCTGCTCACCGACGTGGTCTACGGGCTGCGGCAGCTGGACGGCTCGTGGGTGGTCGGCGGCCCGGTCGACCTCGGCTGGGTCGCGTTCTACGCCGCCATCGCGCTGGCCGCACTGCACCCGTCGATGGCGCAGCTGACCGAGCCGGACGAGACCGCCGTCTACGAGACCCCGGGCGGGCGCCGGATCGTGGCCATGTCGGTCGCGGTGCTGATCGCGCCGGTGGCACTGCTGATCGAGTTCGCCCGTGGCGCCGTCACCGACGCCCCGATGATCGCGGTCGCGTCGGCGACGATGTTCCTGCTGGTCATGGCCCGGGTCGCGGGCCTGTTGCGGCATCAGCGGGACACCGCGGCACGGGAGCGGACGCTGCGGATCGCCGGCGCCGAGCTGGTCGCGGTCGGCAGCGAGGCCGAGGTGCTGACCGCGGTGCGGACCGCGATGGCGCACATGGCTCCGCGGGTGGAGCCGTACCGGTTGCACTTCTACGGCACGCCGGCCGCCCAGGACACGCCGATCGGCTTCATCGGCACCGGCCGCGTCGCCGTGGCCGAGCTGCCCGCGGACGTCGCCGTGATGATGACCGGCTTCCCGACGGCGCTGTACGCGGAGGCGATCGCCGGGTCCCCGGACGGGACCCTGCGGCACAACAGGGCGGTCTTCGCCGCGTCCGAGCAGGTGCTGCAGACCCTGTCAGCGCCGTTCGCCGCGCTGATGGCCCAGGGCACGATGGCGATCGAGCGGATCGTGCTGACCCAGCAGGTCCATCGGCGCGGCAACGAGGACTACTTCCGGGCCCTGATCCAGAACGCGTCCGACGTGATCCTGATCGTCGACGCCGAGGACGCGATCCGGTACGCGAGCCCGTCGGCGCTGGCGGTCTTCGGGCGCGACGATCTCGCCGGGACCACCGTCTACGAGCTGATCACGAGCATCGACCACGCCGGCCTGCGCCACTTCCTCGGCGAGGTGCGCGCGGGCCGCGGGAGGGACGCCGTCGACCTCTCGGCGATCTCCGCGGCCGGCACGCTGCTGCAGGTCGAATGCGTCTGCCGGGACCTGCGCGACGAGCCCGCCGTGTCGGCCCTGGTGATGACCATCCGCGACGTCACCGAGCGCCGCCAGTTGCAGGACGACATCGCACACCAGGCCTTCCACGACACGCTGACCGGGCTCGCCAACCGGGCGCTGCTGCAGAACCGGCTGGCCCAGATGACGCCCTTCACCGCGGCCACCCACGGCTCGGTCAGCGTGCTGTTCATCGACCTCGACGACTTCAAGGAGATCAACGACACCCTCGGCCACGAGATCGGCGATCAGGTCCTCATCACCGTCGGGCACCGGATCGCCGGGGTCGCCGGCGCGCTCAACCTCGCGGCCCGCACCGGCGGTGACGAGTTCGCCGTCCTGATCGAGCACGACGGCGGTATCGCCGAGGCCGGGCGGATCGCCAGCCGCATCATCGCGGCGCTGGGCGCGCCGATCGAGGTCAGCGATGGCGCCGGGGGCGTACACCTCGTCAGTGGCGCCGCCAGCGTCGGTGTCGCCACCGCCGCCACCCACGGCGACGTCTCCGACCTGCTGCGCCATGCCGACGTGGCCATGTACGCCGCGAAGGCCGAGGGCAAGAACAACTGGCAGCCCTATCGCGACGAGCTCCACGACGCGGCCGTCCGCCGGCTGGAACTGCGCTCCGCGCTCACCGAGGCGGTCCCGGGCGGGCAGATGCGGCTGCGATACCAGCCCATCGTCGACCTGAGCAGCGGCGACACCGTCGGCGTGGAGGCGCTCGTCCGCTGGCAGCATCCCGTGCTCGGCCTGCTGGGCCCGCAGGAGTTCATCGAGCTCTGCGAACAGAACGGGGCGATCGTCGCCGTCGGCGGCTGGGTGCTGCGCGAAGCCCTGCGGACCTTCGCGTCCTGGTCCGCGGCGTCCCCGGACAGCCCGCTGCGGTACGTCAGCGTCAACGTCTCCGCCCGCCAGTTCCGCACCCCCGGCTTCGTCGACCAGGTCCGCGCCGTCCTCGCCGAGACCGGCACCCCGCCCGGCGCCCTGCTGCTGGAGATCACCGAGAGCCTGGTCCTGCACGACGCCGAACAGGTCTGGCGTGACCTGCGCGAGCTACGCGCGTGGGGGGTCCGGATCGCGATCGACGACTTCGGCACCGGCTACTCCTCGCTGAGCTACCTCAGCCAGATGCCCGTCGACGTCCTCAAGATCGACAAGTCCTTCATCGACGACATCCTGCACTCCCGCCAGCAACTCGCCCTGGTCGAGACCATCATCAGCCTCGCCGCGATCCTCGACCTGAAGGTCGTCGCCGAAGGCATCGAACTCGCCGAGCACCGGGCGGCCCTGATCGAGATGGGCTGCCCGTACGGCCAGGGCTACCTCTTCGCCAAACCCCTGACCAGCGAAGACCTCCACACCTGGCTGCACACCCCCGCCGCCGCGGCGATCAGCGACGCCGGATAGCGAGCGCATCGTTATCCGACTGTCGTACCCACGTGTTAGACATGCGCGTTGTGAGCATCCACCACTATCAAATCGTCGTTCAGCCGGCGCACGACGGCGTCCTGCTGGTGTGCCTGGGCGGCCAGTTCGACATGGGTGTCGGCACCGCGCTCGCCGACGCGCTCCGGGCGGCGGCGCAGGAGACCGGCGTCGAGCAGGTGTTCGTCGACATGCAGCGGGTCGCGTTCTTCGACTCGCACGGGATCGCCGGTCTGGTGGCCGGATACGAGGCGGCCCACAGCGCCGGGCGCCGCTTCTCGGTCACCAACGCCCGGGGCATGGTCAAGCAGATCCTCGACGTCACCGGCCTGGCCGAGGTGCTGTGCCAGGACGCTCACTAGCCGAGGAACGACGCCCAGACGTATTTGACCGTGCCGTCGGCGTGCCAGCACAGGTCGTCGGCCACCGCTCCCACGATGAGCAGTCCCCGGCCGCCTGCCACGAGGCCGCCGTCGCCGTCCGACTGCGGGACCCCGGTCACGTCCCCGTCCGACACGGCGATGATCAGATCCTCCGGGGTCCGCAGCAGCTGCACCTGCACGGGTGGCAACCCGTGCCGCAACGCGTTGCTCGCGAGTTCCGTGGCCGCCAGAGTCATCCGCTCGCCGAGCTCACCGTCGCCCAGCCGCCGATCGCTCAGCTCACCGGTCAGCTCCGAGCGCATGGCGTGCAGGTCGTCCCCCGAGGTCAGCGACCAACGCCGCAGCTCCACGGCGTGTGCCGGGGGCGGCGCTGATCTCGGGGGCTTCATGGATCAGCTCATTGCCCTCACACGCGAACCGAAAACGTCGATCCATGGACGTTCATGATCATCTGACATCTGCCGGGCCCTGACCGTGGTGATCCCGGGGCTGCAGGGCCTATGAGGGCAGCGGCTCGTTCGCCACCGCGTGGGCCTCGTCGGCGGGCAGCCCGAACATCCGGAGCAGGTGCTCGGCGAGCTGTTCGGCGACGGGGCCGGCGGCCAGGTCCGGGTCGGCGAGGGCGAGGCGCAGGGTGGCCAGCACCGAGCCGAGGGTCACCGCGACGGCGAGGGGAAGGTTGTCGACCCGGAGCCTGCCGGTCGCGGCGGCCGCCTCGATGTCCCGCTGGATGTACGCCGCCGGCCCCTGCGCGTCGTCCAGATAGGACATCCCGTTGCTGACGAGAATCTGGGCGAATTGCGGCCGCAGCAACGCCCCGCGAACGGACAGCCGGACCGACAGCGCGTACGCCGCCACCGGGTCGCCGAGGTCGCGGTGCAGGTCGTCCAGCGCGGCCCCGACGAGGACGAGGACGTCGGTGACAGCTGCGGCGTACAACTCATCTTTGCTGGTGAAGTGGTTGTAGAAGGACCCGAAGCCCACGTCGGCGCGTTCCGTGATGGCCTCGATGCTGGCCTTCTGCGCGGTGCCGTCGGCGAGCATCCCCCGGGCCGCGTCGATCAGTTTCTGACGGGTCTGCGCCTTGCGCCGCTCGGTCCGGTTCGCGGCGGTGCCGTGCTGCGCGCTCATGGTCACAGCTTACTTATGTTGATTCCCTACAGCTCTGATGATTTCATCAGTTGTATGCGAAACACCGCCATCACGCTCGGCGTCGTCGTGTTCCTGGCCGCGATAGCCCTGGTCACCCTGAAGACCGTCAACGACCGCTACACCGACCCCGGCCAGGCAGAGGTCACCGCGGCGGGCTACGTCGAGAAGACGATCCGGGTGAACGAGGTCGCCCTGAGCTACGTCGAGGGGCCGGACAACGGGCCGCCGCTGGTCCTGCTGCACGCCCAGCACCTGGACTGGTACAGCTACAACCTCGTCCTGCCGGGCCTGGCCAGGTCGTTCCACGTCTTCGACATCGACTACCCGGGGCACGGCGCGACCACCGTCCCGGCCGGCTACCCGATGACCGCTGAGCGGATCGGCACCGACCTCGGCGATTTCATCCGGACAGTGATCAAGGAGCCCGCGTACGTCACCGGCAACTCGTCCGGCGGTCTGCTGGCCACCTGGCTCGCCGCCAACCGCCCGGAGCTCGTCCGGGCCGCCCTGCTGGAGGATCCGCCGCTGTTCTCCGCGGAGCAGCCCCGGATCCAGCAGACGATCGCGTACAAGTCGTTCGTCACGAGCAACCAAGCCGTCCAGGATCACGCCGATGACTTCCTGCTCTACTGGATCAGGGCCAGCAAACCGTTCTTCGACAAGAACGTCGGCCGGGGCTCCGGGGCGGTGCTGACCCGGGCCATCACGTCGTACCGCGGGGCCAACCCCGGCGCACCGGTCGAGATCGGGCTGCTCAGGAACGACACGGTCCGCCAGTTCGTCCGCGGGCTCGACGAGTACGACCCCCGCTTCGGCGCCGCCTTCTACGACGGCACGTTCAACCAGAACTTCGACCACGCCGCCGCACTCGAGAAGATCACCTGCCCGGTGCTGCTCCTCCAGGCCAATTTCGAGGTACGCCCGGACGGCATCCTCGACGGCGCCATGAGCCAGGAAGAAGCGAGCCGGGCGGCATCTCTGCTCCGCAACGGCACGTACCGGCGCGTCGACGCGACCCACGTCGTCCACCTCGACGAGCCCGCCGAGTTCACCGAGCTCCTGACCGGCTTCTTCCTGCGAAACACCGGCAGCTAAGGTACTTCCGCCGTGGTGTTCGGGAAGCCGGTGTGATGCCGGCGCGGCCCTCGCCACTGTGAACGGGATGCCGGCACCACCTGCTAGGTCACTGGGCGTACGCGCCTGGGAAGGCCGGTTGCCGGCGCACCACCCGTCAGCCAGGAGACCGGCCACGGCACCGAGACGACCCGTCCACGAGGTGCTGGAAGGCGGTCCCCATGCGCGTGCGCGCTGTGCGGTCCCCACTGTCCTGGCGCGCTGCCGCGCCGCTGTCCGTCCTGCTCGTCGCGCTGTCCGCGTGCGGCGCCGCACCCGATGACCCCGAACCACCCGCCGGCGCAGCGACCTCGGTCAGCAACTGCGGGGTCGCCGTGCCCACCGCCACCCCGCCCGCCCGGATCTTTGCTGCTTTCCACAACGGCATCGAGGCCGTGTACGCCCTCGGCGCCGGCGACAAACTCGTCGGCGCGGCCTACCTCGACAATCCGCTACTGCCCGAATACACCGCACAGTTCCACCCCGACCAGCAGAAACCGGCGTACTACCCGGAGGAGTACCCCAGCCGCGAAGAGGTCCTCCGACTCGATCCGGACTTCGTCGTGTCCGGCTTCACCGGCGCGTTCACCGGCGAGGGCCTCGGCACCCGCGCCGAGCTGCGGAAGATCGGCATCGGCTCGTACCTGTTCACGCAGTACTGCCCGACGGCCGACGGTGAGGGCCAGAAGTCCCTGGCCGACAACGACGTGTCCCTCGACAGCGTCTACGCCGACCTCACCGATCTCGGCCGCGTCCTCGGCGCCCCCACGCAGGCGGACGCGCTCGTGACCCGCATGAAGCAGACCGTCGCGGACGTCGAGGGCAAGCTCGCCGGGGTGCGGCGGCCGCGGGTCGCGATGCTCAACCGGCCCGGCAACGGCGAGCTGCGCGTGTTCGGCACCCACGACGTCGCCACCACGATCATCGAGAAGGCCGGTGGCACCCAGGCGTTCGACGACGTCCCGGGCCGGCTGACCCGGATCGGCACCGAGGAGCTGATCAAACGCAGACCCGACGTGATCGTGGTTCCCGCGTGCTGCGGCGCGGACGTCGGCCCCGACGACGCCCAGAGCGTGATCGACGCGTTGAGGGCCGACCCCGCGCTGGCCAACGTGCCCGCCATCACGAACAACAGGGTGTACGCCGTGACGTTCGCCGAGATCACCCCCGGTGTCCGCAACGCCGGCGCGGTGGCGAACCTCGCGAAGCTGCTGCACCCGGAGCGGTTCTGAGCAGGCGCGCCTTCGGGTTGCTCGCGGCCGTCGCCGTGCTGGCGGTGGCCGCGGCCGGCTCGGTCCTGATCGGCAACGAGACGATCGGCGTACGCGCGGCGCTCGGCACGTGGCTGCACCCCGACGGCTCCGACGTGCAGCGGATCGTGGAATACCTGCGGGTGCCCCGCACCCTCGCGGGGATCCTCGCCGGTGCCGCGCTCGGCGTCGCCGGCGGGCTGCTGCAGGGCCTGACCCGCAACGCCCTCGCCGGGCCCGAGGTGCTCGGGGTGAACGCGGGCGCGGCGCTGAGCGTGGTGCTGGGCATCGCGGTGTTCGGCGTGGACAGCTTCGGCGGCTGGATCTGGTTCTCCTTCGCCGGCGCCGCCGTCACCGGGACAGCGGTGTTCGTCCTGGGATCGCTGGGCCGCGGCGGGACCTCGCCGGTGAAGCTCGCGCTGGCCGGGGCGGCCGCAACGGCGATGCTCGGCGGGCTCACCACGGCGATCACGCTGCTGGACCTCACCACGTTCAACGCCTACCGCTACTGGTCGGTGGGGGCACTCACCTCGGCCGACTCCGCGGTGATCCGGACCGCGCTGCCGTTCCTCGCCGTCGGTGCGGTGCTCGCCGCGGCGTCGGCGCGGGCGCTCGACGCCTTCGCGCTGGGCGACGACCTGGCGCGATCCCTCGGTCACGGCCTGGCTGCCGGTCGCGCGACCGCGGCACTGGCCGTCGTGGTCCTCGCCGGGACCGCGGTGGCCCTGGCCGGCCCGATCGCGTTCGTCGGGCTCACGGTGCCGCACATGGCACGGGCACTCGTCGGCCCGGCACACCGCTGGCTGCTCGCGTACTCCGCGGTCCTCGCCCCCATCGTGCTGCTGGGCGCCGACATCCTCGGCCGGATCGTCGCCAGGCCCCAGGAACTGCAGGCAGGGATCGTCACGGCGATCGCGGGGGCACCCTTCTTCATCATCCTGGTACGCCGCCGCAAGCTGGCCGAGCTGTGAGAACGCGATGGGTACGCGGAGAGCCCCGAGCCGCCGTCGTCACCGTCCTCGCCGTCCTCGTGGCATCCGCCGCCCTGGTCACCTCCGTGTCCCTGGGCGACTACCCCCTCCCGCTCACCGACGTCCTCTCGGTGCTGGGCGGCGGTGAGGGCGCGACCCGGCGCAGCGCGTACGTGATCCTGCAGCTCCGTCTCCCCCGCGCCCTCGGTGCGATCGCCGTAGGGGCAGCGTTCGGCCTGTCCGGGGCGATCGTGCAGCGGGTCGTGCGCAACCCCCTCGCCAGCCCGGACATCGTCGGCATCAACGCGGGAGCCGCCACGGTCGCCGTGTTCCTGATCGTGGTGTTCGCGGCCGGCCCCCGCACGGTCGCCGCCGGAGCCCTGGCCGGGGCGCTGGTGACGGCCGCCGCGATCTACCTGCTGTCGCGGCGCCGGGGCGTCACGGGCTACCGGCTCGTCCTGGTCGGCATCGGCGTCACGGCCATGCTGTCCTCGGTGACCGCGTACCTGCTCAACACCGCGAACGTCTACACCGCGCAGCAGGCCTCGATCTGGCTCACCGGCAGCCTCGCCGGGCGGTCCTGGGCCGACGTCGCGCCGGTCCTGATCGCCGTCGCGGCTCTGCTCCCGGTGGCGTTACGGCTGGCCGCTCCGCTGCGGGCCCTGGAACTCGGCGACGACCTCGCCCGGGCTCTGGGCACCCGCGTCGAACCCGCGCGGGCGGGACTGCTCGTGACAGCCGTAGCCCTAGCCGCGGTGGCGACGGCGGCGGCCGGGCCGATCGCGTTCGTCGCCCTCGCCGCACCCCGGATCGCCCGCCGCCTGGTCCGCGAACGCGGGCTCGCCCTGGTCCCGTCGGCGGCGGTCGGCGCCGCGCTGCTGGCGCTCGCGGATCTCGCCGCGCGCCGGGCCCTCGCACCCGTCGAGCTGCCCGTCGGGGTGCTGACCACCGTGCTCGGCGCACCCCTGCTCATCGGGCTGCTCGCCACCGCCAACCGCATCGGAAGAGCTGGATAACCGTGGTACTTCTGCCGCCCCGTGCAGCTGCGGCGCAGGTCAGCCGGACCGGCCGGGTGACGGGCGGGTAGGGTCTCGCCGACGCGGCCGGAGATCGACTCCGCTGCTCGCCGCACGAAGAAGGGACCCTGCCGTGGCTGACGTCCAGCAGGCGACACCGCACCGGCACGACAGCGTGCGACTCGCAGTGATCGTCGGCGCACTGGGTGTGGTTTTCGGTGACATCGGGACCAGCCCGATCTACACGTTGCAGACCGTGTTCAGCCCGGACGACCCGCACCCCGTCCCGGTCAGCGCGGACAACGTGTACGGCGTGGTGTCGCTCATCTTCTGGTCCGTGATGATCATCATCACCGTGACCTACATGCTGCTCGCCCTGCGCATCGACAACGACGGCGAGGGCGGCATCATGGCCCTCATCGCGCTGCTGCGCCGCCAGGCCGCCGCCCCGGGCCGCCGGACCGCCGCACTGCTCGCCGCGGTGGGCATCTTCGGCGCCTCCCTGTTCTTCGGCGACAGCATGATCACGCCGGCGATCTCCGTGCTGTCGGCCGTCGAGGGACTCAAGATCGTCCGGCCGTCGTTCGACTCGTGGGTCGTACCGATCACCGCGGTCATCATCGTGGTGCTGTTCACCGTCCAGCGCCGGGGCACGGCCGCCGTCGGCCGCGTCTTCGGACCCGTGATGATCGCTTGGTTCCTGGCCATCGGCGGGCTCGGGATCACCGGCGTCACGACGGAACCGGAGATCCTGAAGGCACTGTCGCCCACCTACGCCGCCGGGTTCCTCGCCGGGCATTTCGGCATCGCGTTCTTCGCCCTCGCCGCCATCGTGCTCGCGGTCACCGGCGCGGAGGCGATCTACGCCGACATGGGCCACTTCGGCCGCCGCTCGATCACCCGCGGCTGGCTGTTCCTCGTGCTGCCGGCCTCCACCCTCAGCTACTTCGGCCAGGGCGCCCTGATCCTCAAGGACCAGGCCAACGTGGACAGTCCGTTCTTCCTGCTCGCACCCGGCTGGGCCC
This sequence comes from Winogradskya consettensis, assembly GCF_018332715.1. Taxonomy (GTDB): domain Bacteria; phylum Actinomycetota; class Actinomycetes; order Mycobacteriales; family Micromonosporaceae; genus Actinoplanes; species Actinoplanes consettensis. Next base: position 140,876 of record NZ_BOQP01000004.1, read on the forward strand.
GCCTGCCGCTGGTCCTGCTCGCCACCGCCGCCACCGTGATCGCCTCCCAGGCCGTCATCACCGGGGCGTTCTCGGTCGCCTCCCAGGCCGGCAAGCTGGGCTACCTCCCCCGGCTGCGCATCGCACACACCTCCGATTCGTCCATCGGCCAGATCTACGTGCCGTGGATCAACTGGCTGCTGATGGTCTCCGTCCTCACCCTCGTCTTCGCGTTCCGCAGCTCGGCCGCCCTGGCGTACGCGTTCGGCATGGCCGTGACCGGAACGATCACCATCACCACGCTGCTGAGCCTCTACGTCGCCCGCAAACGCTGGGGCGCCCCGCTCTGGCTGCTCGGCGCCGGTGCGGTCCTGTTGCTTCTGGTCGACCTGCTGTTCGTCGCCGCCAACCTCACCAAGCTGGTGCACGGCGCGTGGCTGCCGCTGGCCATCGCCCTGACCGCGTTCACCCTGATGACGACCTGGCAGCGGGGCCGCCGGATCATCACCGCCGAGCGGGAACGCCTCGAAGGCCCGCTCCGCGAGTTCATCGACCAGGTCCGCGACGGTACGTGTGCCACCCAGCGGGTCCCCGGCACCGCCGTCTTCCTCAACCGCGGCAAGCTCACCGCACCGCTCGCGATGCGGGCCAACGTCGAACACAACCATGTCCGCCACGAACACGTCGTCATCATGTCGCTCGAGACCGAACCCGTGCCCCGGGTCCCGCAGCAGGACCGCATCGTCGTCGACGACCTCGGCTACGCCCACGACGGCATCTTCCACGTCATCGTCCGCTACGGATACCTCGAGGCCCCGGACGTCCCCGCCGCGCTCGCCCTGCTCGACCCCGGGACCACCGAGGGCCAGCTCGACCTCGACGAGGCGTCCTACTTCCTGTCGAAGATCGAACTGCGACCCGGCGACTCCCCGACGATGGCCACCTGGCGCAAGCGGCTGTTCATGGCCACCGCCCATGCCACCGCGGACGCCGCCGACTACTTCGGGCTCCCCCGCGACCGTACGGTCATCATGGGTTCCCGGGTCGAGGTCTGACGGGTCCCTGCCTCAGGTGAGCCAGGTGGTCAGTTGCTGGCCGAGCAGCATCAGGTTGAGGCCGCTGAGCACCGCCACCACGGCGGCCATACCGGCGGTCATGGTCCGGGTGTTGACGTGCTCGCCCATGATGTCGCGGCGGCTGGTGAGCCACAGCAGCGCGCCGAGTGCGAACGGGATGCCGAACGACAGGGTCACCTGGCTCAGCACGAGCGCCTTGGTGGGGTCGAGCCCGGACATCAGCAGTACGACGGCCGGGGTCATGGTGATGGCGCGGCGCAGCCAGGTCGCGATGCGCAGATTCAGGAAGCCGTCCATGATGATCTGACCGGCGGCCGTGCCGACGCTGGACGACGAGATCCCGGAGGCCAGCAGGGCGGCGGCGAACGCGAGGGCGACGCTGCCGCCGATCGTCTCCGCGAACCGGTTGTGGACCTCGCCGAGGCCGATTGCCGGTGTGCCGGGACCGGCGTAGAAGAGCTTCGCGGCGACGGCCAGCATGCTGAGATTGACGAGACCGGCGATGCCCATCGCGATGCCGATGTCGACCCGGGCGAAGTGCAGCATCTTCGTGCGGCAGGTGTCGCCGGCCACCCCGACCCGGTTGCTCATCAGCCCGGAGTGCAGGTAGATGGCGTGCGGCATGACGGTCGCACCGATGATGCCGACCGCAAGAAGCAGGGTGTCGTCGCCGGCGAAGTTCGGGACCAGGCCGCCCAGCACCCCGGTGGCCGACGGCGGAATGCGCAGGGTCGTGTAGAGGAAGCCGGCGCAGATGAGGGCGAGCATCGCACCGACGGCCAGCTCGAACGGCCGGTGCCCGCGACGCTGGAACGCGAGGATCGCAAAGGCGAGGACGGCCGTGATGACCGCGGCCAAGGGCAGGGGCATGCCGAAGAGCAGGTTGAGGCCGATGGCGGCGCCGACGAACTCGGCCAGGTCGGTCGCCATGGCGACGATCTCGGCCTGGCCCCACATGACCCATCGGCTGCGGCGGCCCATCGTGGCGCGGCACAGCTGCGGCAGGCTCTGCCCGGTGACGATGCCGAGCTTCGCGGCGAGGTATTGGATGGGCATGGCGACGACGTTCGCGAGCACCACCACCCAGACCAGCCGGTAGCCGGTGCTGGACCCGGCGGCGAAGTTCGTGGCGAAGTTGCCGGGGTCGAGATAGGCGATCGCCGCGACGAACGCCGGCCCCAGTGCCGTCGCGATGCGCAGGTTCTTCGCCGCCGGGGTGAGCCGCCCGGGGAGGGGCTCGGTGATCAGCGGCGATGGTGATGTCCGGGTCACGAAACTGTCCCTCCTCGGGCGGGTGATGAAGACTGCGCTACAGGTACGGCGTCAGCCGCTGACGCGTACGGCGCCGTTGAGGCCCTTGGGGTAGAAGCCGCCCTTGCTGACCTTGCCCGGGTTCAGGTAGACGATGTTGAGCACCTGTCCGGGCGTACGGCTGTAGGCGATACCGCTCTTGTTCGTCGGGTTGATGTTGGCCCGTCCGTTGGCGGTGATGCCCTGGTCGAGGTCCGTCCTGCCGTCCAGCGAATCGCGCGCGGCGGACAGCTTCGCCACGGTCGCGGCCATGTCCTTCTCGAACAGTGACGTGCGGATGGTCGCCGCGTGGTACGCCTCGACGGCCAGGATGCCGGCCGCGGCCTCCAGGTACGTCTTGTTGGTGATCAGCGGGGCAGCACCCTTGTACGCGGTGACGCCGACATCCTCGAACAGGTACGCCGCCAGCAGGAAGTTGTTCTCGTTGGCGTACGGGTCGAACGTCTCGGTGGCACCGATGACACCGGCGGCGCGGGCCGCCGCCGTGAAGCTGTCCCGGATGTTGATCGCGGGACGCGACACCGCGGCCTTGCCCAGGGCCCCGCGCAGGAAGTTCACGTGCGCGCGCTCGTCGTTCGCGATCTCCTGGGCGTACTGCCGGATCGCGGGGGTGTCGAACTTGACCGCGCGGCCACCGGTCACGCCGCCCCGGGTGCCCTTGCCGGTGGTGAAGTTGTCGGCGAGCCCCTCACCGTTCACGGCGTGCAGGTAGAACTCCGCTTCGAGGTATTCCAGGTTCAGCGCGAAGTTCAGCACCGCCCCATCGCTCGGCGCCGCGGCCGCGGCGGCCGTGGTGGCCTCCTGGGCAGGCGCCGCGACGGCCGGTGAGGTGAGCACGCCGCCACCGACGACTCCGAGCCCGAGAGCGCCGGCGCTCTGCAGGAAGCGGCGGCGGTCCGCCTTGTTCTCGGCACTGCGGCTGATCATTTCCTTGACGAGGGTCTTACCGAACACGGTGAACTCCCTGACAGAAAGACGGGCACGACAAACCGGCCCGGCGTCGGGGACGCGGGGTCGAGGGTCGTGAAAGAGGTCGGCGGAGCTGTCATTCGACGACGGTCGCCGGGCCGCCCCCGGGGTCCGCCGGGGTCACCGGCGGTACGGGTCGGACGGCTTGCAACAGATCAACCAGGCAAACCATAACGAGCGGGGGACGCGCCCAAGGTCGAAAGTGAGAATAAATAGCAACTGCCAACAGTAGGCAGTAAACCCCAGGTCAGGACGGCTCGGCGCAGTCCCCGCAGCGGCCGGCCAGGGTCACGCTGTCGCGGTCGAACTGGAATCCCGTGACAGCCCCGGCTGCGGTCAGCAGCCGGGGCGACCGCGGAGGCGGGGGATCTCCGACTGCAGGCCGCGATCGTCCATCGCCGACCTCACCGCCGCTGCAGCCCGCGTGACCGTGCTCGCTGTCCGCCCGGTCTGCGGCACAGGCCCGCTGTTGTCAGTCGGCGAGCGCTCCCAGGAAATCCTGGGCCCAGCGGTCGATGTCGTGCGCGCGGACCTGGGCACGCATCGGGCGCATCCGTTGCGTCTGCTCGGCGGGGTCGGCGTTCAGGGCGTCGACGAGGGCGCGCTTGATGTCCTCGACGTCGTGCGGGTTGACCTGGAACGCGGTCTCCAGCTCGGCGGCGGCACCGGCGAACTCGCTGAGGACCAGGGCGCCCCGGTCGTCCTCGCGGGCGGCGACGTACTCCTTGGCGACCAGGTTCATGCCGTCGCGCAGTGGGGTGATGACCATGACGTCGGCGGCGAGGTAGAGCGCGACGAGCTCCTCGCGGTTCATCGACTGGAACAGGTAGTGCACCGGGACCTGGCCGACCGCGCCGAACTCGCCGTTGATCCGGCCGACCTCACGCTCGACCCGGGCGCGCAGTTCCTGATATTCCTGGACGCGCATCCGGCTGGGCGTGGCGACCTGGACCAGGACGACATCGTCGTTGGAGACGGTGCCGTCGGCGAGGAGTTCGCCGTACGCCTCTAGCCTCTGCTCGATGCCCTTGGTGTAGTCGAGGCGGTCGACGCCGAGCAGCAGCCGGCGGTCACCACCGAGCTCCTTGCGCATGCGCCGGGCCTCGGCCTGGACGCCGGGGTCGGCGGCGAGCTTCTCCACCTCGGCGACGTCGATCGAGATCGGGAACGCCCTGGCGGTGACGGTGCGGCCATCGTGGACGACGTGATCCTCCTGCGGATCCAGTCCGAGCAGGCGCCCGGTCAGCTGCAGGAAATTCTGCGCGGCGAGCGGGCGCTGGAAGCCGACCAGGTCCGCGCCGAGGAGTCCACGCAGCAGTTCGGCACGACGGGGCAGCTGCATGAACAGCTCCACCGGCGGGAACGGGATGTGCAGGAAGAACCCGATCCGCAGGTCGGGCCGCCGCTCGCGCAGCATCGCCGGCACCAGCATCAGCTGGTAGTCGTGCACCCACACCGTGCCGCCGGGCGCGGCCAGCTCCGCGGCGGCCTCGGCGAACCGGCGGTTGACGGCTTCGTAGGCCTGGCGCCACGGCCGGCGGTGGGTCGGCTGCTCGACAGCGTCGTGGAACAGCGGCCAGATGGTCCCGTTGGACTGCCCCTCGTAGTAACGATCGACATCGTCGGCGCTCAACCCCACCGGGTGCAGGTGCATCCCGTCGCTGTCGAACGGCTCGGGTGCGTCGCCGGGCTGACCGGTCCACCCCACCCACGCCCCGCCGTGACTGCGCACGATCGGCTGTAGCGCGCTGACCAGCCCGCCCGGGCTGCGCGCCCAGCTGCGGCTCCCATCGGCGGCCACCACCTCGTCGACCGGCAGGCGGTTGGCGACCACGACGAACTCGTACGTCTCGTTCACAGCGATGTCCTCACCTCCTGCAGATACCGCGCGCTCCACGCGCCGAAACCCAGCACGACCGGTAGGTTGTGTGCAATTAAGTTGTGCACAATTTAATTGTGCACAACCCAACGGCGCGTCCGCCGGTGCGTCACAGGGCGAACAGCAAGGCGGCGCTGATCAGTACGGTCACCGCAGTCGCGAAGTGGATGCCGAAGGCGACCGCCTTGGTGCCACCGTGCCGCAGGACGATCACCGTGTCTCCCAGTGGCGCCAGGGCGACGAGCAGCATGAACCACGCCTCCGCCTGCACCCCGGCGAACGCCAGCAGCGCCAGCCCGACCAGCCCGTAGGTGAGGTCACGGACGCCCTTGACCGCCAGGAACGCGTCACCCTTGCCCGGCTCGACCGGGACGCCGTAACCCGCCGCGGCCGCGTGCGGCACCAGGAGGAACCTGACGCCGATGAAGATGATGAAGAGGTTGAGCGCGATGGCGAGGCCGTAGGCGACCGTCTCGAGCATGATGACTCCTTTGCTAGCACCGCTAGAATATATTGCGACACTAACATGGCGCCGACAGCCCGGCTAGTGCCGCTAGGATTCCTGTCATGCCGATTCAGGAGCGCCGGGTACGCGAACGCATGGAGCGGGAGCGGTTGATCATCGACACCGCCCGTCAGATGGCCGAGGCCGAGGGCTGGGACGCCGTCACCACCCGCCGGCTCGCGGAACGCATCGAATACAGCCAGCCGGTGCTCTACAGCCACTTCAAGGGCAAGGACGCCATCATGGCCGCCGTGGCACTCCAGGGCTTCGCCGAGATGGCCGCCGAGCTACGCGCGGCCCGGACCGGATCCACGGACCCGCAAACGTCGCTCGCCGGGGTGGCCGCGGCCTACGCCCACTTCGCCGAGACCAGGCCCGTCCTGTACGAGGCCATGTTCACCAGCGCCGTCGACCTGACGTTCGCCAGCCCGGACACACCGCCCGAACTGCGCGAGGGCTTCGGCGAGATCCGCGAGGCGGTCCGCCCGCTCGTCGGCGACGACGACCTCGAAGTGCGCACCGAGGTCTTCTGGGCCAGCCTCCACGGCCTCATGACCCTCACCCGCTCAGGCCGCCTGCGCCCCGAGGACCACGACCGGCGCCTGGCCGTCCTGCTCCACCGCTTCAGCGATTAGGCCGAGCCAGAATCCCTGCCGGGCGTTACATACGGGCTTTGAGTACGTCGACTTCGCAGCCCGGCGCGAACGGGTCGAAGCCGTGGGCGGCGAGCCAGCGGACGTTGAGCAGACCGCGCAGCGACCACCAGGCACGAATAGCAGCCGTGTCGGCGGCGTGGCCGTAGCCGGCGAGGACGTCGGCGAGGCGGTCCTCGTGCCCCAGGGTCAGCGTGGCGAGATCTGGCGCATCGTGCAGGGTGCGGACGGCCTCGGCTTCGGCGTCCAGGCGCGCCGGATCGCCGTCCACCTCGAGAAAGACGTCGCCGACGCGCAGCGTCACCCGCTCGCAATGAGCAACCACGACATGCACATCGTCCATGCGGGCCAGTATCAGGCAGAGCCCGCGCGGTGGCCCGCGCTTTCCCGTTGCACGAGTTCGACCGGGAAGTACTGGCGGTGACCGGGCGGGACGTCACCCGTCAGCAGCAGGCGGGTCGCGGCGGCGGCCATCTCCTCGACCGGTACGCGCATCGTGGTCAGCGGCGGGTTGGCGCACTCCGCGGCGATGCTGTCGTCGAAGCCCACGAGGGCGACATCGTGCGGGACGCTGCGCCCGGAGGCCGTGATGGCCTGTACGACGCCGGCGGCCATCAGGTCGCTCGCCACCACCATGGCGTCGAGGTCGGGGCGGCGTTCGAGGAGCTCGCGGGCGGCGGCGCGTCCGCTCTCGCGCATGAAGTGGCTGTGCGTCTCGATGGGCGCGAGGCCGAGATCCGCCATCGCGTTCAGGTAACCCTCGCGGCGGGCGGTGGCGCAGGTGTTGTCCTTCGGGCCGTGGACGGCGGCGATGCGGCGGCGGCCCAGGGCGTACAGATGCTCGACTGCGGCCCGGGTCCCACCGGCGTTGTCCGCCTCGATCGCCGGGACCACCGGGGACGTCGCGACCAGGGAGACCACCTGCCGGCAGCGGCTGTAGAAGCGGGACGCCAGGTCCGGCGGGAGGCTGGTGAGCACCGCCCCGACGGTGACCCGCTCCGCGATCGCGTCGATCTCCCCGGGCCCGTTGTCACCGTTGACGGCATGGATGCGCATCTGCACGTCCTGGGCCTGCAGCAGCGACATCATCCCGGACAGCACCCGGCTGTAGTAGGGATCCGCTCCCAGCCAGCGGATATCGGGCGGCCCACAGGCGAACGCGACGACGTCCACGGCCCGATGCCGCCCGGACGCCAAGGCCCGCGCGGTCGGATCGGGCAGGAAGCCGAGCTCGGCAACGGCGGCCTCCACCCGGGCCCGCAACTGGTCGGAGGCCCCGGGAGCTCTGTTGATCACGCGCGACACCGTGGCACGGGAAACCCCCGCCACCCGCGCGACGTCCATAATGGTCGGCCTCGATCTGTTCATCACCCTCCACGGTACGGCCGAGAGCGCTCCCAGGTGAACCGATAAAGTTCCGCCGGCCCCAGCGGAATCCTGTTGCGGGCCGGCTTGGCCGCGGTGCAGGGTCGCGGTCATGTCGATCGTGGGTATGGATGCGGGGCCGGGGAGAGCCGGGGGCTGATGCCCCTGGACTACGACTTCGGGAATTCACCGTTCGAGATGTCGATGGCGCAGGTGGACGGGCAGCGGCTGATTCAGGCGACGTCGAATGGCACGGTGGGGCTCGGGCGGTGTTCGGAGCCGACGGCGTTGCTTGCGGCATCGGCTCGCAATGTCAGCGCTACTGCGCGGTGGGTCAGGGCGAACCATGGTGGGGAGCCTTGGACGATTCTGTGCACCGGGCGCACTGAGGAGGATTGGGCCTGTGCCAGGCATCTGAGTGATCTTTTGCAGGGGGTGGAGCCGGAGCGGGAACGGCTGGTCGCGGGAGTCATGGATGGCGTCGCCGAACTTTCCCGCAGCTTCGCTCATCGCCCGGCGGCCGATCGCGTCGACCTCTCCGTGGATCTGCCGTTCTGCTGCGACGTCGACCGCTCCGATTTCGCGATGGTCGGCGAGATCCGCGACGACCACGTCGTACTGACGAAGGTGCCGGCCTGACACCGGAGATCACGCCGAAACTCTCGGAAATGTTTCGGCGTTGACACTGAATGTTTCGGAAGATTACGTTGGCGGGGTCTTCCAGGCGTGAGAAGGGCCCTGCCGATCATGACCTCTGTCCTGCACGTGGCGACCACCGGTTCCGACGATTCCGACGGGTCGGCTCAGCAGCCGTTCCGGACCATCAACAGAGCGGCCGCGACGGCCCGGCCCGGTGACACCGTTGTGGTGCACGGCGGGGAATACCGGGAGTGGGTGACGCCGCGCCGGGGCGGGCTCAGTGACTCCCTGCGGATCACCTACACCGCGGCTGACGGTGAGCATGTGGTGATCAAGGGATCGGAGCGGATCACCGGGTGGGAGTCCGACGGCGGGACGGTCTGGCGGGCCGCCGTGCCGAATGCGCTGTTCGGGGAGTTCAATCCGTTCGCCGAGGAGGTCGCCGGCGACTGGATCGTCTATCCCGAGGGCGCGCCGCGCAAGCATCTCGGCGACGTCTATCTCAACGGGCGCAGCTTCTACGAGGTCGCTGATCGGGCCGCGGTGGACGATCCGCCCGTGCGCAAGGAGGTGCTGGACAACTGGACGGCGCTGCCCGACCAGGTGCGGGATCCGGAGCAGACCACGCTGGTGTGGCACGCGCAGGTCGGCGCGGACGTGACCACGATCTGGGCGAACTTCCAGGGCGCCGATCCGAACACCCAGCTGGCCGAGATCAACGTGCGCCGATCGGTGTTCTACCCGCTCGTCCCGCACCTGGACTACATCACCGTCCGCGGCTTCGAGCTTGCCCAGGCCGCCAGCCCGTGGACGCCGCCGACCGCCGACCAGCCGGGGCTCATCGGCCCGAACTGGGCCAGGGGCTGGATCATCGAGGACAACGTCATCCACGACGCGAAGTGCTCGGCGATCTCGATCGGCAAGGAGGCGTCGACCGGGCACAACTACGCCACCGAGCGCGGCGACAAACCCGGCTACCAGTACCAGCTCGAGTCGGTGTTCAGCGCACGGCAGATCGGCTGGGACCGCGAGCACATCGGGTCGCACGTGATCCGGCGGAACACGATCTACGACTGCGGCCAGAACGGCATCGTGGGCCACCTCGGCTGTGTCTTCTCGACCATCGAGGACAACCACATCTACAACATCGCGATCAAACGCGAGTTCTACGGGTACGAGATCGGCGGCATCAAGCTCCACGCCGCCATCGACGTGGTGATCCGGCACAACCGCATCCACGACTGTTCCCTCGGGACCTGGCTGGACTGGCAGACCCAGGGTTCCCGGATCTCGCGCAACGTCTACTACAACAACAACCGGGACCTGTTCGTCGAGGTCAGCCATGGCCCGTACCTCGTCGACCACAACGTGTTCGGCTCCCGGGCGTCGTTCGAGTCGTTCAGCCAGGGCGGCGCGTTCGTCGGCAACCTGTTCGCGGGCACCCTGCGCCTCGAGCCGGTGATGGATCGCGCCACCCCGTACCACCGGCCGCACAGCACCCAGGTCGCCGGTTACGCGGTGATCCGCGGCGGCGACGACCGCTACATCGGCAACATCTTCGCCGGTGACGATCTTTCCGCCGCGTACGGCACCGGCGGCGACGGTGAAGCCGCCCCGGGGTACGGCCTCGCCGGCTACGACAGCCACCCGGCGTCCTTCGAGGAGTACAAGGCCCGCATCGCCGCGCAGCCGCCCGGTGACCACAAGCGCTTCCACGACGTGCTGCAACCGGTCTACGCCCGCGACAACGTCCACATCGGCGCGGCCCGCCCGTTCACCGGCGAGACCGGGTCGCACCGGCTCGACGCCGCCGCCGTGTCCGTCGTCGAGGAGGACGACGCCGTCTTCCTGCAGACCGAGTTGCCGGCCGGGTTCGACCAGGCACGCGTCGACACGGTCAACGGCCGGGACCTGCCACCCGTACGTTTCGCTGACGCCGCCTTCGAAGAACCCGACGGCAGCCCGGCCGTCATCGACGTGGACCTGACCGGCGCCCACCGCCCGGCCGGCGAACCCGCCGCGGCAGGCCCGGTCGCCGCCCTCACCTCCGGAACCTCACGCATCCGCATCTGGTGACCCCCGGCCGCCCGGCGTGAACCCCGCCGGGCGAGCGGGGGCTCAGGCCGGGAACGTCACCAGCTGCGGGGCGGTCCGCTGGGTGGTGGTGCCATCACCCAGCTGGGCGTTCGCGTTGTTGCCCCAGCACCACAGTCCGCCGTCGGTGCGGATGACGCAGTTGTGGTAACCGGTGGCGGCGTTGCCGGTCCAGGTGGTGGCGGTGCCGACGCGGGTCGGGGCGTACCGGTGGGTGGTTGTGCCGTCGCCGATCTGCCCGGTCGCGTTGTTGCCCCAGCACCACAGCGACCCGTCCGTACGGGTACCGCACGCCGTGTCGAAGCCGGCCCGTACGCCCGTCCACGTGGTGACGGCACCCACCTGGATCGGCGCTGCCTGGTAGGAACCGCTGACGCCGAGCTGTCCGTACCCGTTGTCACCCCAGCACCACAACGTCCCGTCGGTCCGGGTGGCGCAGGTGAAGGTGTATCCCGCCGTCACACCGGCCCACGTGGTCGCGGTGCCGATCTGCGTGGGTGTCGTCTGGTAGCTCGGGGTGCCGGTGCCGAGCTGCCCCGACGAGCTGTCACCCCAGCACCAGAGGGTGCCGTCGGTCCGGGTGGCACACGTGTGGGCGAACCCGGTCGTGACACTCGCCCAGGTGGTCGCCGTGCCCACACGCAGCGGCGTGGTCTGGATGTAGACGACGGCGCCGTCACCCAGCTGGCCCAGCCGGTTGAAACCCCAGCACCACAACGATCCGTCGGTACGCACGCCGCACGTGTGGCTGTCCCCGGCGCTCACCGAGGCCCACGTGGTCGCCACGCCGACCTGCACCGGGACGGTGCGCTTCACGGTGCTGCCGTCGCCCAGCTGGCCCCGGGTGTTGCTGCCCCAGCACCACAGCGTCCCGTCCGCGCGGATCGCGCAGGTGTAACTGGTGCCGGCGTCGATGCCGGTCCAGGTGGCGGTGCCGACGCGCACCGGAGCGGTCCGGTTCACCGCCGTACCGTCACCGATCTGGCCGCTGGCATTGCTGCCCCAGCACCACAGACTCGCGTCGGCACGGATCGCACAGGTATGGGCGTATCCGGCGGCCACCGTGGCGGGCGCCGGAGCGGCCGCTGAAGCCGGCCCGGCGGTGACCCCGAGGCCGATCATCGTCAGAAGGACGGCTAGGACAATTCTCGCCGGACTACCGGTAAGCGACAGTATTTTCACGTGACTCCTCGTCGCAGGAAGTTACGAGAAGGTTACGGGAGCGCTCCCAAACATTCAAGAACGTCGCTTTGCAAAGCTCACGGAAGGGTCTGGGCTCACGAAAGGTCTGGGCTCACGGAAGGGTCTGGGCTCACGGAAGGGTGAGGTCGGGGATGTCGGCCGGGTCGGTGACGATGGCCAGGGCGAGGTCGGCGATGCGGCGGCTGTTGCGGCGGGAGTAGGTACGGATCAAGGTGAACGCCTCGTCCGGGCTCACCCCGTACGCCCGGATGATCACGCCCTTGGCCTGCTCGATGATGACCCGGCTCTCGAGGGCGCGCTGCAGCTGATCGGTGAGGGTCTGCTCGCGGAGCAGCGCGCGCTGCTGCAGGAGCCCGATCGCGGCGACGTCGGCGAGGGCCTGCACGATCGGCACGTCGGAGTCGTCGAAGTCGGCGCCGACCGCGGTGCCGAAGACGTTCAGCGCCCCGATCACCTCCCGGCGTACCCGCAGCGGGAAGGCGTGCACCGACTGGAACCCGGCCGCCACCGCCCGCGGGGCGAACAACGGCCAGCGTCCGCCCGCAGCGGGCAGGTCGGCGTTGACCACAGAATGGCCGGTGCGGAACGCCTCCAGGCACGGGCCTTCCCGGCTCTGCAACTGGAACAGCTCGAGCCACATGGCGTTGTCCTGCGAGGCGGCCATGAACTGCAGTTCGTCGTGCTCGTCCGCGAGCAGCATCCCCACGGCGGCTGCACCGACCAGGTCGGCCGTGCGCGCGGTGAGCATGTGCAGGAAATCCCGGAGGTTGAACTCCGCGGTGAGGGTGTCGGCGGCCTCCACGAATATCTTCGACAGCTGCCCGGTGGACAAAGTGGTCATGACATTCGCCGGCTGAGGGCGGGCCGGAGCACGGTGCTGGCTGACGACATGACGCTCCCGAGGTGACGTGCGGACGAACACGTGACGCCGGGGCCCGGGGCGACTGGCCGCCGAGGCAAAGCATCCTGGGCGGTGATCGGAACTATACGCCCGCCAGGCGCGGCCGGACGAAGGCGTAGCGTGGTCGGCGCCCGCAGACGACGCCACAGTCCGTGTGAACTCGACCCGCTGCGACTCAGCGCACCCGACAGCTCGGGGAAGGCAGCCGCGATGCGGCCATGCCCACGTGCCATCACGAATGCAACCACCGGCAGGCCCTGCCGTGGCTGACCCCGATCCGGCCGACGCCATTCTCGCCACTTTGACCAGCAGCAGCACCGTCGCCCAGGTGGGCGGGGCCTGTCTGCGGGCACTGCCGCGGATCAGCGGAACGGCCGTGGCCATCCTGACCGGTGTCAACACCCGCCGGAGCGTGTTCACCAGCGACGACGTCAGTGCCGCCATAGAGGACGCGCAGTTCGAACATGGCGAGGGTCCCTGTTTCGAGGCGTTCCGCACCGGCGTCCCGGTGTTCGTCGCCGACCTGCGCGACCCGGTGCACGTGGCGTCCTGGCCGGGCTACGTCCCCGCGGCGCTCCTGGCCGGCGCCGTGGCGGTCGCCGCACTGCCGATCACCGCGGGCGGCCGCCGTTTCGCGGTGCTCGACCTCTACCGCAGCATCGCCGGACCGTTCGACGACAACGAGGCCGCCACCGCGGCCCGTTTCGCCGACGCAGCCGGGCACGCACTCCTGCACGCCCCGTCAGCCGGCGGGGCCGACGCGGACTACGCACCCGAACGCCGCGACGTCGTCCACCAGGCGGTGGGGATGGTCATGGTGCAGGTGGGCGGGAACCGGCACGACGCGCTGGCCCGGCTGCGCGCACACGCCTACGCCACCGAAACGCATCTCGCCGACACCGCCGCCGATGTCCTCGGCCACCGCCTGTCGTTCACCCCGTAGGGCACGGTATCCCGATCGGAGCCCCGGCCGGATCCCCCGGTCGGGGTCCACCGAAGCACCAATACTCCGGTAACCGTCCAAATTGGCTACTTCCGGCACGACGACCCGCCTACCATCGTAGGCGGCGTCGTGACCGATCACCGCCACCCGTTGCCCCGGACCCCGGTAGCGACCATCCGCACCGGTGCCACAGGGAAGCTGACATGACCGTTCCTTACCTGCCCCTCCCGGCCGCTGAGAACGAAGCGATCAACGTTCCGCCTCCGTCTGTCACCAGCAGCGGAACGACGGCACTGATCGAAATCGGGGTACGCGGCCGCTGGTCGTACGAGCTGGGCGCCGATGTCTCCGCCGGCATCCGCCAACAGCTGGTCCAACGTCCCAGCGCCATGATCATCGACCTCTGCGAGCTCCTGGACGCCGAAGGCACCAGCCTCGCGCTCTGGCTCGCCACCCGACGGGCCTGCACGGCGATCCGGCCGCCGATCGCCCTGGCCCTGTGCCTGCCGGCCAGGACGATGCTGGACCGCAGGCTGCGGCGCATCGACCCGACCCGCCTGCCGCGTTTCACCACCATGTGCGAGGCACGGGCCGCGATGACAAAACGGCGCAAGAGCGCCGATCTCACCGTACGAAGGTAGCCGCCCCGTCACGCCACCGAGGCCCACACCACCTTGCCGCCGAGCGCCGGCATGGCACCCCACCCGGAGGCGACGTGGTGCACCAGACGCAGCCCACGACCCCGATGTTCGAGGCCGGACGGCGGATCCACCGATGCCCGGTGGCGCGGGAGGGGGAACCAGGAAATGCCGTCCCGCACCGCTACGTGCAGCATGGCACCGGTGCGCGACAGCGTGACGACGAAGTCGGTGCAGGCGTGTTCCACAGCGTTGGCCGCCAGCTCCGACACCACCAGCAGCGCGTCCTGCAGCAGCCCGGGCAGATTCCAGGCAAGGCAGGCCCGGCTGACGAGCTCCCGGGCGGCCCGCACCGAGGCCGGCACGGGCCGCAGGCGTGCCTCGAGGTGGTCGGCGCGCGACGTCTGTGCGGCGATGGCCGCACGCGCCTGCGGCATCCCGGTGTACACCTCCGGTCCCGGCTTCCTGGCAAGTGCGAGCCGCTGGTCGAACCGCATCGCCGCCGGCAGGCACAACGCGAGCTGAGCCGGCGGCTCCTCCTGCCGGAACCGTTGCCAGGCATCCCGCCAGAACGGGACGCTGTCGCCGAGCGGATCCGCCACCTCGTGGAGGTCGACGATGATCGCCCGGGACGGCCCCGCCAGACACAGGTCCAGCCCTTCGGACACCTGGCCGGCCAGCAGTGGCGACCACCGGCCGTACACCGCCAGCTCGACGACCGCGATGCCCGCGTCGCCGGTGACGCCCACGACACTCTTGTCGTTGCCGGCAACGGTGGTGAGCAGATATGGGGGTCGAAGGGACTCGCTCACGGCGAATTACCGGAAAGGTCGGTGTTGCTCACAGCTGCTCCAAGGCACCTAGTCAGAACCGGTGCGCTACCGAGGTCCGGGGCAGCTGACAGGGAAATATGGCACCCCTGATGAATACACCGTATCCCAGGTCCCGGGATCGGCGACCTCGGAACCGCCGGAGTTCAGTCCGGCCGGCGACGAATCCGGCGGGTGAACTTCGCCGGCCGGGGCGCGTTCTCGTCGGCATGAGCTACTCGCGCAGCCCCCCGGTACCAGCGCCGACGACCCGGCTGCTCTGCGCGGGCAGTGCGGCCGGCTACCGGCCGCAGCCGTTACGGGACGGCGACCGGCATGCCGATGACCGGGCCTGTCACATCGTCCACGCCGGGGCGCAGGTCCAGGAATTCACAGGCCAGCCGGAGCAGGTCGGCCCTGCCGGACTCGCTGTTCTCGTCGCCGACGAGCCGGGCCTTGCGCTCCCCGTTCTCGAGGATCGTCAGGCTCTGGGTCCCCGCGCACGGGTCCTGGCGGACGACGATCGCGACGGTGCCGGCCGACAACGGCACGTTCCAGGCGCTCAGGGTCCCCAGATAGCCGTCCTCCTCCACCAGGACGGCGAAGTCCCCGATCGGGAACACCCCCACCGGCAGCCGTCCCTGCTGGTGCAGTGCGCGCCCGCGCAGTTCGGTCCAGTTCCGCCAGTACACACCCGGTAGCCCGATCCGGGTCAGCGCCTCGTCCGGCGACAGCCCCCGGGCAAAGGAGATGCAATAACCGAGACCGAGGTCGAGGCCCGCCCGGCCGACCCAGTCGGGATTGTAGGTATCGGTGCGAAATGACTGCAGCATTGATATTTTCCTTGCCTGTTCGCCATTGTGGAATGCGCGAGGCCGAAGTTAGGCAGGCGTTGTGAAGGGCGACTGGACGATCCAGCGTTCAGTACGCGTCAAGTGCCCGCTGGTCGACTGATCCGGCCGGACACCTACCACTATGGAGCTGCCATGACCGACCTCGACCGTCTGAGCGGCGAGAAATTCGTGCTGCTGACCACGTTCCGGCGTGACGGGCGGCCCGTGCCGACCCCGGTCTGGGTCGTGCCCCGTCCCGGCGGGCTGGCGGTGTGGACCGCCCCCGGCAGCGGCAAGGTCAAACGGGTCCGGAACAACGGCCACGTCACGCTCGCGCCGTGCACGGCGCGGGGCACGGTGACGGGTCCCGAGGTGCCGGCACAGGCCCGGATCGCCGAGCGCGCGGCCGTTCCCGGCGTGCTCCCGGGCCTGCGCCGCAAGTACGGCCTGCTCGGCCGCGTCCTCATCCGGGTGAGCCTGCTGCGCCACGGCATCGCCGGTTCCGCCGTGATCCTGTTGACGCCGACTGAACGGTGAATGCACTTCCTCGTCAGTGCCCGTCCGTACGTTCACGACGTCAGTAACGACGAAGGGATCTACCTTGTCCAAGAAACGGACTCTGCTCGGGTCGGGAATCGCCACCGCCACGGCCGTCGGCGTGATGCTGACGGTGGCGGGCGCACCGGCGCAGGCCACGCCCGCGGGACCGGGTGTCAGCGGCACGATCATCTCGCAGACCACCGTCGGGAAGACGGACTACATCCTGCGGGAGATCACCATTCCGCCGGGCCAGGCCACCGGCTGGCACAGTCACCTCGGCACGCTCTACGGCTGGGTGAAGCAGGGCACGCTGAGCCACTTCGACGACGAGTGCGAGTCGGACGGCGTCTACCCCCGGGGCAGCTTCATCCAGGAGCCGCCCGGCGCGGACAACGTGCACATCGGCATCAACCGCGGCAAGGTCCCGATCGTGCTCGACGTGCTGTACGTCCTGCCGACCGGTTCCGCGCTGTCGGTGGACGCGCCGAACCCGGGATGCGACTTCCAGTAATCCCGCACCGTCACGCCGGCCCGGCCTGCTACAGGCTCGGGCCGGCGTCGTCGCGCAGCGCTTCGAGCACCGCCCGGGCCCGGTGGAACACCCGGCGGGCGCCGGTGGCGTCACCCATCATGATCAGCAGATCCATGAGCTGCCGCAGCGCGTCGAACTCGTTCGGCAGGCTGCCGAGCTCCCTCGACCGCCCGGCGGACAGCTCCAGTTGCCGCACCGCCTGCTGGGTGTGACCGATCCCGGCGAGGTTGTACGCGATCGCGATCCGGATCTCGCCCTCCTCCAGGCCGGTGCGGGACTTCTGCACCACCTCGAGGGCCTGTTCCATCGCGAACGCGGACTCCTCGAGACGCCCGAGCCCGGCGAGCGATCTGCTGTTGCCCATCAGGTTGGCCACCTCGGCCCGGCGGTCACCGAGCGCCCGGTGCAGGCAGAGCGCCTCGTTGCTGTGGGCCAGCGCGCGTTCGTGCCGGCCGAGGGCGCCGTAGATCCGGTGGTAGTTGGTGTGCACCAGAGCCTGCTCGCGCCGCATGCCGAGTTGCTGGTAGGTCTCCAGGGAACCGGCGAGCAGCCCGAGTGCCTCGTCGTGGGCACCGAGGGAGTACCGGGCACCGGAGAGGCTGCGCCGGACATGTGCCTCGCCGACGGTGTCGCCCTGCTCCCGCGCGCCGTGCAGGGCCGTCCGCATGACGTCCTCCCAGTCCTGGTAGTACCCGGCCCAGTTCAGGTACTGCTGCATCGTGATGGCGAGCTGCCACGGGACGATGCCGTACCCGATGTCCACAGCCAGCCGGACCGACTCCTTGAGAGCCTCGCGCTCGTTCGCGAACCAGTCGATGGCCTCGGCGTACGTCGCGGGACGCGTCGGTTCGACACCGGGACGCGGCGGTGGCACGGCCCGCACCCGGCCCGGCTCGAGCACCGTCTGCGCGTTGGAGCTGCTCTGCAGGTAGAAGTCCAGGAGCCGACTGACGGCCTCGCGGCGCTGCTCCGGTGACTCGGTGGCCTGGAAGAGCTCCTCCGCATAGGCCTTGATGAGTACGTGTGACGCGTACCGTCCATTGCCCTGCTCGGCCACCAGGGCCGCCTCCGTGAGCTCCTTCAACTGTGCCCGCGTCGCCTCCCGGTCCTGACCGGCGAGGCTCACACAGGCGTCAGCGGTCACCCCCGGGCTCGGCGCGACCGACAGCAGCCGGAACAGCCGAGCCGTTCCCGGGCTCAGATGACGGTACGACCACGAGAACGCCGTACGCGGATCGTTGAGCCCGTGACCCCCCGAGAACGCCTCGAGCAGATTCGCGCCGTCACGCAGCTCCGCGGCGACCGTGTCCAGCGACAGCCGCGGCCGGGCTGCGAGCCGGGCAGCCAGGATCGCCATGGCCAGCGGCAGCCGCCCGCACAGCTCGATGATCTCGTCGAGCAGCGCCGCGTCGGCACCGCTGTCGAACGCCCGGCCCTTCAGCACCGCGAGCCGCCGCTCGATCAGCTCCCGGGCCTGTGGCAGGTCCGGCAGGCCGGCGCTGACCAGCCGGGCGCCGTCGAACACCGCGAGACCGAGCTGCGGATGCCGGCTGGTGACCAGGACGAGACAGTCCGGGGAGTTGGGCAGCAGCGGCCGCACGTGTGAGGGGTCGCGCACGTTGTCCAGCAGGACGAGGATCCGCTTCGCCACGGTCAGGCTGCGGTACACGCCGATCAGCGCGTCGAACGTGTCCGGGACGTCCGAGCCGCGGACGCCGAGGGCGTACAGCAACGATCGCAGGGCATCGGCGACCGGGACGCTCGCCTCCTCACCCAGATGCCCCCGCAGGTCGAGGTAGAGCTGCCCGTCGGTGAACTGATCGGCGACCAGATGGGCGAAGTGCACGGCGACCGTCGACTTGCCCACCCCGCCCATCCCGTCGATGGCCACCACCAGCGGGCCGGATCGCCGTTCGTCGCGCCGGGCCGCGACCAGATCGCCGAGCAGGGCGAGCTCGGCGGTCCGCCCGACGAACAACGACAGGTCGGGCGGGAGCTGCGCCGGACGCACCAGCGGAGCCGGAACTGCCTCGGTAGCCGAATCCAGCGGCAGCTCCGGAGCCGGCCGTGGTCCCGCTGCCGTCAGCGCCACGGGGGTCAGGGCTACCGGGGTCAGGGCTACCGGGGTCAGGGCTACCGGGGTCAGGGCCCGCCGCTGCGCCTCCTGGAGATCGCTGCCGGGGTCGATGCCCAGCTCCTCCGCCAGCCGTTCCCGGATCCTGCGGTACGTCGCCAGCGCCTCGGCCTGGTGCCCGGCGGCGGACAGCGCCGTCACCAGGCTGGCGTGCACCGGTTCGCTGAGCCGGCCGAGGTCGGCGGCGAGCTTCAGCGGGGCGAGGATCTGCGCCGGGCGGCCCACCCGCAGGGCGATCTCGGCGGCGGCGACGGCCGCGTCGAAGAACTCGCTGTCGATCCGCGCGAACGTGGCGACCGCGGGCGAGCTGTCGGCCAGGCCGTCGGCCGTGGAGCCATGACAGCACCGGAGCGCCTCGACGTACTGTCCCAGTGCTTCCTCCGGCCGGTCCTGGCCCAGATGCGACTTCGCCCTGGCGACCGCGTGCCGGAACGCGACCAGGTCCAGGGTCTCGGGCCCGGCGGTGAACCGGTAACCGTTGCCGTGCCGCAGCAGGTACGACCCGGCGGACCGCAGTGCCAGGTCGGGTTCGAGCAGCCGGCGCAACATGCCGATGTACTTGTGGATGACGTTCACCGCGCTGGTGGGTGATTCCGGCCCCCAGACCAGGTCGATGAGATCGCCCATGGTGATCGGGAGCCCCTCGCGGGTCAGCAGCAGCGCCAGCAGGCAGCGTTGCTGACGAGGGCCCGCATCCAGCTCGGCGTCGCCACGCCAGATCCGCAACGGCCCCATGACCTGTAGGCGCAGGCGGTCCGACCCCCCGGACCGAGCGCCTGGCGTTGTCGCGCTGACTGCCAATCCCGCCCCCATAATTGCTCGCCGGTGAATTGCCCGGCTGTTTCCACCTCTTGAGGCAGGATCCTGCGAATTCTGGGCAACCCTAGTGCGCGACTGTGGAGGCGAACTTGACAAAAACTGGAGCACAATGATCGCTATCGGCGCGCAATCCTGGCGGGCGGGAAAAGCAAGCCCGGCTCGTCGAGCCGGGCTTGCCCTGGGTGCGCCGGGGCGGTCTCAGTAGTCGGCCCCGGGTGCGCCGGGTGGTCTCAGTCGTGGGTCACCGGGTCGAAGCCGAACGCCTCGACGGGGCGCAGGGCCGCGCCGAGCGCGTACTCCTGGTCGAACCGGTCCTGGCCGAGGAACTCCACGGCGGCCTTGTGCGCGGCCGACACCTCGAGGGCGTCGTCCGGGTCGGGCACCTGGCCGATCGCCGCGTAGGCACTGTCGGTCAGCCCGACCATCCGCGCGGCGAGCGCATGGTCACCCTCGGCCGACGCGAGGGCCGCGGCGGCGACGCACAGGTACGGGACGAACGAGTCGTAGCCCTCCATGAAGACCCGCTCCCGGCCGGCGAGGAACAGGTCGCGCGCGTGCCCGAGATTGCCGAGGTGGAGCTCGGTGAAGGCCAGGTTGTGCAGCTCGGCGTTGACCAGCTCCGGCTGCCCGAGCTGCTTGTTGAGCTCGATGCTGGCGAGGTAGAGGTCCCGGGCACGCAGGTGGTCACCGGACACCCGCGCCACGGCGGCGAGCACGTGCCGCGGGCGCTCCTCCAGCCGCCGGTCCCCCGCCCGCACGGCGACTTCCAGCGCCTCGGTGGCCAACTCCCCCGCCCGAGGGAGATCACCGCCGCGGATAGCGACCCGCGCCTGGGCGTAGAGCCCCTCCACCTCACCGGCAGGCTCCCCCGCCGCCCTGGCCCGGTCGACCTCCGCCCGCGCCATCGTCACGACGGCGTCGCTGTCGCCGCGCCGGAAGGTGGCACGGACCTCGTCCTCGAAGCTCACCGTGGCGGGTCGCAGCAGGGACAGCACTGCCTCGTCGAAGGCCTGCGGCTCCTCGATCTGACCGAAGTGCCCGCTGCCGCCCAGGATCACGAGCCGCGAGCCCGGGATGCACTCGTGCAGCATCCTCGCCCAGACCGGCCCGCAGATGAAGTCGTAGCGCCCGGTGATCACCACCGTGGGGACGCTGATCGACGCCAGCTCCGCCCGATAGTCGACGTGGGTCGACTCGAACGACACCGCGTAGCCGCGTACGCCCGCCTGCAGGTCCTTGAACTCGGCCTTCCTCGCCCAGAAGTCGGCGAAGTAGACGGGCAGGCAGGCCCGTAGAGCCGCGGTCTTCGCCTCGTCAGTCGGCGCGCCGAACCGGCCGAGCGCCGCCACCGCCTCGGCCGCCTCGGGCACATCGGCGTGACGCCGCAGGAATTCCTCGGTCGTCCCCGCGGTGGCCGCCCAGAATTCCGGGAGCGTCATCGCCGGAGAGCTGTAGAACGCGATACCCGCGACCCGGTCCGGATGGTCCAGGGCGTACCGCTGTGCCACCAGGCCGCCGTGCGAATGGCCCAGCAGGTACACCTTCGGCGTGCCGAGATGGTCGACCAGGGCGGTCAGGAAGTCGGCGTACGTTCCCACATAGGTCGCGCCCTGCGGCAGCCGGCCGGAGTCACCGGTGCCGACGGGTTCCGGGTACACCATGGTGAAGTGTCTCTCCAGAGCCGGCGAGCGCAGGTAGGAATAGTCGACCCCGGGCCCGCCGGAATGGGTGACGAGCACCGGTCCGGCACCGGCGACGTGGTAGACCTGCCGGATGCCCGCCACCGTGAAGCTGTGGGTGCCGGGGCTGAGATTGCTGATCAATGCCACTCCTGCTGCAGGCGCGCTCATGCGTTCGCGGTGAACATGGTCCAGGTCTCCACGACGCGGAAACCCATCGATTCGTACAGGCTCATGCCGTCCGCCGAGGGCTGCAGGTAGGCGGCGCCGAGGCCCGCGGCGAAGCCGTCCGCGAGCACCCGGGCGGTCAGCGCCCGGCCGAGACCGTGGCCGCGCCGGCGCGGATCCACGGCGATGTTGAAGACGCCGATCATCTCGTCGCCGCCCACCCCCAGCCCGGTGCCGACGGGCCCCTGCGGGCCGTCGGCCAGATATCCGGCGAATCCCGGTGCGTCGAGCACGCTCCCGCCCATCAGCGCGCCGAACGTTCCCTCGGGAACATCGAAACCCGCGGTCAGGGCGTCGGTGTAGGCGCCGCTCCAGGACGAATCGACCCGCCGGACCAGTACGCCCTGACGCTCGTCGAACCGCAGCACCGCGTCGCTCGCCGCGCACACCATCAGCGGCACCTCGCTGCAGGCGGCGAGCCCGTGCCGGCCCGCCAGCACGGCGACCTCGTCACCCGCGTCCTCCCGAACCAGGATCGACCAGGGCAGGCCGCACGCGGCGACCGCGGAGGCCAGCTCGTCGAGCGCCGCCAGATCCGGTTTCACCGCGCTGCTCGTGACCGCGTTCAACGACGCGACCGCCGAGCCGCCGACCAGTCCCACCACGTTGCCGTATTCCGCGTGCCAGCCCGCGGGCGTCACGCGGACCAGCCGGGCGACGGCGTCGACCAACGCCTCCGCCGCCCGGTCCGCGGTCCGCACGTCACCGCGTTCCCGCCATTTCGTCGACATTTCCGGCCACTCCCGTGAAGTTGTCTGCCAAAGCCTTGCAAATCGTATTCAATGGCGCTGAACAGAAACTTGACGAATGCTGCCGACCGTGGTTGCCGCGGGCCGGTAATGCCCGGTCCGGATCAGCCCGGACACACGGCCGGCGAATTCCCGGATGAGATGGGCGAACCGTTCCGCCTCCTCGACGTGCGGGAAATGCCCGCTGTCCTCGAACGCGCGCAGGGTCGCACCCGCGACGGCCGACCGGAACAATTCCGCGGAGCCCGGGCCGAACGCGAAGTCGTGCACCCCCGCCAGCACCAGGGTCGGTGCGCCGATCGAGGACAGCGCGGCCCGGACGTCGAAGTCGGTGACCGGGCGCGGCCAGCACCGCAGCGCGTCCCGCAGCGCCGTGAACTCGGCCTGCCGATGCCGGTAGTCGGCGAAATAGGCCGGGAAGATGTCCCGCAGCCGGCGCGTCTCGTCGTCCACACCGTCACCCGGCGGCCGGTCGTAGGCGTCCACGATCACAGCCGCGGCATGCTCGTCGCCACACCTGACGGCGCTCACGCGTAACCCTTCCCGGGCCAGCGCCCGGGTGTGCTCGTCCGCCAGCGGCGCGGTCGCGTAGAGGATCAGGCCCGCCACGTGGTCCGGCATCCGCAGCGCCAGGCCCTGCGCCACGAAGCCACCGTGGGCGTGGCCCATGACGAACACCGGATCGACGGCGAACTCCCGGACGACGGCGGCCAGATGGTCCACATAGGTGTTCAGGTCATAACGCGCGCCGTCCGGAAGACCGCTCGATCCCCCGGTGCCCGCCGGCTCCAGATAGACCATTGTCAGATCCCGCTCGATCAGCGGCATGCGCAGATATTCCCAATGCAGTCCGGGACCGCCGGGATGCACCACACAGAGCGGACCCCGGCCCCGGACATGGCACATCAGGGAGACGTCGCCGACCCTGACCTCGTGCGTGCTTTGCGATCTCGTCAACATGGCAGGCTCCTCAGACACCCACGATCCCTATGCGCCCCGGTGGCCGAGCATGCCGTACCCCAGTTGATTCTCTCTTGAGAAACAGCACTCAGCGCAGGCTGCGTTTCAGCGGCTTACCCGTCGCGGTCATCGGGAGTTCGCCGACAAACGCGATCTGCCGCGGATATTTGTAGGCCGCCATCTGAGATCTCGCCCAGGCGATCAGATCCGGCTCGGTGATGACGGCTCCGGGGCGGCGGATGACGAACGCCTTGACCTCCTCGCCGAGGCCCGGATGCGGGACACCGATCACCGCGGCCAGCGAGACCGCGTCATGGGTCATCAGGACCTCTTCGATCTCTCGCGGATACACGTTGAACCCGCCGCGGACGATCAGGTCCTTGACGCGGTCGACGACGTAGTACCAGCCGTCGTCGTCCCGGCGTCCCAGGTCCCCGGTCCGGAACCAGCCGTCCCGCATGACCTCGGCGGTCGCCTCCGGCCGGCGGTGATATCCCCGCATGACGTTGTGCCCGCGGACCGCGATCTCGCCGATCGCGCCGGCGCCGTGCACGGTCTGCCACGAGTCGTCGATCAGCTTCATCTCCACACCCCAGAGCGGCAGGCCGATCGACCCGGGCCGGGACGTGGCGCCCAGCCGGGTGAACGACACCCCGGGCGAGGTCTCGGACAGCCCGTACGCCTCGATCACCGCGACCCCGAACCGGTCCTCGAACGCCTGCGCGATCGTCGGTGGCAGGCTGGAGCCGGCCGCCATGGCCCGCCGCAGGTTCCGGCCGATCCGGTCCGTGTCGGTTTCCTCGGTCAGCGCGTTGAGCAGGGCCCAGTACATCGTCGGCACCCCGGCGAAGAACGTGATGTCGTACGTCTCCAGCATCCGCAGCACCGTCGCCGCGTCGAAGCGTGGCAGCAGCACCAGGGTCGCCGCCGTCGCGAACCCGGCGTTCAGGTTCACCGTCGCACCGAACGAGTGGAAGAGCGGCAGGACGACGAGGTGGGTGTCGGTGCGCGGGGTGCTGCCCAGTCCCCGGATGGCCGCGAACGCGTTGAACAGCAGGTTCGCGTGGGACAGCTCCGCACCCTTGGCCTGCCCGGTCGTCCCGCTGGTGTAGAGGATCACCGCGGGATCGTCGGCGCCGACCTGGACGGTGTCGAAGGTGGACTCCTGGCCCGCCATCGCGGCGGCGAGCGTCTCGGCGCCCTCGGCCACCTCGGCCTCGTCCGCCGTGATCAGGAAGAAGTCCTTGCACTCCCCCGCCTGATCGAAGGCCGCCTGCCCTTCCGCACCCGTCGGCAACGCGGAGCTGCCCTCGAAACAGAGGTACGCCACCGCGCCCGAGTCGTTCAGGTGATACGCGATCTCGCGCGATTTGAGCAGCACGTTCAGCGGCACCACCACGGCGCCGGCCTTGAGGATGCCGAAATACACCACCGGGAACGCCGGCAGCGTCGGGCAGGACACCGCAACCCTGTCACCCGGGCGCACGCCCCGGGCGACCAGCAGGTTCGCCACCTTGCAGGCGGCCTGCTCGACCTGTGCGTAGGTCAGCCGGGAATCGCCCAGAACCAGCGCCGCACGATCGGGGTCGCTGCGTGCGCTGTCCTCGAGAAGAACGGAAAGATTGAGCATGTGTACGCCCTCAGATCATGCCGGAGCGAACCGCATGAGCGACCAGGTGCGACCTGTTACGCAGCTGGTAGCGGTTACGCAGATCGGAGACGATGTTCTCCACCGTCCGGGTCGAAACCTTGAGCTGGGCCGCCATCTCCCCGCTGTCGAGCCCGTCCGCGAGCAACCGCAGCACGTCGAGCTGACGCAGGGAGAGCCCGAACCTGTCGAGGCTCCTCGAGGCGACCACGTCACGCTGCACCCGCTGGAGTTGCTTGAGCAGCTCCCCCATGAGGTTCGGGGGCATGACCCCGCCACCGTTCGCCGCCGCGCGGATGCTGTGCACCAGACGCTGCTCGGTCACCGCGGTGCGGGGCAGGACCGCAACGACCCCGCACTGGACCGCGGTCAGCAGCTCGGTCTCGGCTATCCGGCTGACGACGAGCACCACCGGCACCCCGAACTCGGCTACATGACGACGCAGCAGGGCCGTCGCCTCGGCCGTGAGCCGGTGACACGCGAACATCAGGACCGCCGCACCGGATTGGTCCGCGCTGAGCAGTTCCACCTCGTGCGTGTTACGCAACAGGCCGGCGAGCCCCACCGCGCTGAGCGAATCCTCCGCGCGCAAAGCCACTCGAACCCGTCCCATGGCAAACCTCCGGTGCTGAAGATGTTCCCAGTCAACCCGGGACCACTGGAGACCCAGTGAACGGCCGATTCAGAATTGGTGCAGAGCCGCGCCCGTACCATTTCCTGGCAGGTCCTGACGAGCCGCGAGTTTCGCGCCCAGATCGAAGACCGAGTCCCGCATGTTCTGGGTTCCGCCGTTCTGCATGTCGGCCATGAGGTCGCCGGCCCTGCGCCAGGCACGGCGCGCCCCGTCGAGATCATCGACGGACAGCAGCACCTCGGCGAGCATGATCGAGACCTGGAACTTGTCCACCCTGTTCTTGGTCTCGACAGCGGCGCGCAGCCCCAGTTCGAGTTGCTCCACCGCCTCGTGGAGCTGACCCATCTGCACGAGATTCTGGGCGGTGTACATGCGGATCTCGGGCTCGTCGGTGCGGCGACCGGACTTCTGGTTCAGCGCGAGCGCCTTCCCGAGCATCTCCCGGGCCTCGTCGAACGCGCCGAGCTGGACCAGGGAGCGCCCGCGGGCCTCCAGGGCCCAGACCTCGGCCTGCTCGTTGCCGGCGGCACGGTACAACGCGAGTGCCTTCTCGTTCTCCTGCAGGGCGAGCTCGTGCCGGCCGAGCTCGCTGTAGATCCGATGAAAGTTCGTGTGGACGATCCCCTGTTCCGGGAGCATGTCGTGCGCGGCGAAGATCCGCTGCGCGTCGGACAACAGCTCCAGGGCCTCCTCGTTGGCCCCGAGGGAGTGCCGGGCACCGGCCAGGCTGCGCAGGGCATGGGCCTCGCCGACGGGGTCGCCGCTGTCGAGCGCCGCCCGCAGGGAGATCCGCATGACGTCCTGCCAGTCGTGGAACCGCCCGCTCCACTGCAGCGACGGCTGCATGGTCAGGGCAAGCTGCCAGGGCACCACACCCGAGCCCGGCTCGGCCGCGTGCCGCACCACGTCGAGCAGGACCTCCTGGTGATCCTCGAACCACTGCAGTGCCGCGTCGAAGTCAGCGGGCCGTTCCGCGACGACACCCGTCAACGGCGGCGGCGGCGCGATCGGCGACCTTCGCGGTGCGAGCATGACGACGGCGTGATAACTGGAGTGCAGATAGTGCTGCAGCAGCCGGGATCGGGCAGCCTGCTGCGCCTGTGGCGACTCCTCGGTGCGGAACAGTTCCTCCGCGTACGCCTTGACGAGAACGTGCGAGGAGAAGCGTCCATGGTCGTCCTCGTCCAGCAGCGCCGCTTCGGTGAGCTCCTCGAGCAGGGTGCCCACGATCTGCGGCCGTTCCCCGAAGAGGCTGGCACAGGCGTGCGCCGAGATACCCGGCGGCACCAGCGCGGCGGAGAACAACCGGAAGAGCCGGGCGGCATCCGCGCTGAGCTGGCGGTACGACCAGGCGAAGGCCGCCCGGGGATCGCTGACCCCGCTGCCACCCGGGAACGCCGCGAGTTTCTGGGCACCGTCGCGCAGTTCGGCGGCGACGGCGCCCAGCGACAGCCGCGGCCGGGCGCTGAGCCGGCCGGCCAGGATCGCGAGGGCGAGCGGCAGCCGGCCACAGAGCTCGATGATCTCCTCCAGCACCTCGGCCGACGAGGCGATCTCGGCCGCGGATCGGTGGGGCGACCGCTCGAGACGCCGTCTGAGCAGGGCTCGTGCGCAGGGCATGTCCGGAAGGTCGACGTGCACCAGATGCGCGCCGTCGAGCGCCGCGAGCCCCACCAGCGGCCTGCGGCTCGTCACGAGGACCAGGCTCTCCGCCGAGTTGGGCAGCAGGGGGCGCACCTGCGCCACGTCGCGCACGTTGTCCAGCAGGATCAGGATGCGCTTGCCCGCGGTGAGGCTGCGATAGGTCGCGGTGCGGGCGTCGACCGAGTCGGGAATGCTGGACGCCTGCGCCCCGAGGGAGGACAGCAGGGAGCGCAGTGCGTCCCCGGCCGGCACGCTGTCGTCCTCGTGGCCGCGCAGATCCAGATAGAGCTGACCGTCGGTGAGGCGATCGACGACCGTGTGCGCGAAATGCGCGGCCAGCGTGGACTTGCCCACCCCGCCCATGCCGTCCAGAGCGACGATCAGCGGATATGTACGGTTCCCCGCACACAGCGCGTCGAACATCTTGTTGAGTGCGGCGAGCTCGTCATCGCGGCCGACGAACGTCGGCAGGTCGGGCGGCAGCTGCGCCGGGGGCACCACCGGAGCGTGCGCCCGGGGCGCGGCGGGCTCCCGGTCCGCCTGGTGCCCGCCCGGCGGGGAGAGCTCCGGCATCACGGTCTGACGCAACACCCGCCGATGCGCGGCCTGCAGGGTGTGGCCCGGGTCGATGCCCAGTTCGTCGGCGAGGCGCTCACGGACGGCCTGGAACACCGCCAGCGCCTCGGCCTGCTGCCCGGCAGCCGCGAGGGTGGCCACCAGGCTCGCCTGCACCGGTTCGTGCAGCGGCGCCATCGATGCCGCCAGCCGCAGGGCCGGCAGCACCCGGGCAGGCTGCCGCTGCGCCACCGCGAGGTCCGCCGCGGCAGCGCAGACGTCCAGGAACTCGCCGTCCAGCGCGGCGAAGATGGAGGTGGCAGCCGTGCCGTAGACCGAGGCTCCGCCCGCGGGTCCGTGCCACAGCCGCAATGCCTCGACGTAGTTGTCCAGCGCGTCGTCCGGGCGTTCCGCGGCCAGCTCCGCGCGGGCCGCCGTGACGAACTGCCGGAACGTGACCAGGTCGAGCATCCCGGGACCGGCTGCGAACAGGTAGCCGTTGCCGTGACGCAGCAGATGCGACCCGGTCGACCGCGCCGTCAGGTCGGGCTCCATCAACCGGCGCAGCGCCCCGACGTACTTGTGGATGACGTTGAGGGCGCTCGCCGGCGGGTTCTCGCCCCAGACGAGCTCGACCAGGTCGCCGATGCCGGTCGGCCGGCCCTCACGGGCCAGGAAGAGGGCGAGCAGGCAACATTGCTGCCGGGGACCGAGGTCCAGCTCGACCCCGTCGCGCCAGAGCCGCAGCGGACCCAATATCTGAATTCTCAAGGCGCCGGCTGCGGCGGGGAGGGCCCGGTCACGGGTGGGCAGAGCACTGACCACTGCGGACAAATCTATTTCCCCCAATTCGACGCCGCCGCTATGTCATAAAGGCTTTCCAGCCGCTAACATAATCGACGAGTTGGTGCCGCAAGCAATTAATCGAGCCACACTCCTCGAGCCTTCGACTCGAGCCTGCGACGTCCAGCAACCTGACAGCATAAGTAACTCCAGTTGACGGATTGTTGACCGATAGTGAATCGCCCGGCGCCTCGGTGAGCGCGGGCGCCCGCCGCGTGGCAGGCCGCGGCGCTGTCAAGTATTCGTCCACAAGTGGTTCCTACTGTCCTGGTCATGAGCACGGGCGACGGCAGTAACAACTTGCTCCACACCGAACAATTCGGGCGAATCCCTCGGTACGGCGTTCAGGAGCATGCCCCCGCGGGCCGCCGCCTGTTCTGCTTCATCGGCGCCGGTCCCGCCTCGCGCACGCCGTACCTGCACGTTGATGTCATCGATTCCACGGTTTTTCGGGGGGTGTTGTAGGAGTGGTCACCTTCGGTGAACCCCGCGGCTCGCTGCGACTGCAGATTCTGGGTCCGCTGCGGATCTGGCGTGACGGTGTCGAGCGGGACGCGGGGCCGCGCCAGCAGGCGTACCTGCTGGCGCTCCTGCTCGCCCGGGCCGGTCACACGATCAGCACCAGTGAGCTGATCGACCTGATGTGGGAGGAGGACGCCCCGACCACCGCGCTGAACGTCATCCAGAAATACATCGGCGGGCTACGCCGGCTGCTCGAGCCGGAGCTCGCGGCCCGCGAGGCCGGCTCCTACCTGCGCCGGCACGGGGCCGGTTACCTGTTCGCCGCGGATCCCGGCGTCCTGGACAGCGCGGCGTTCCGCGAGCTGCACGACCGGGCGAGGAGCGCGGCGGCCGAACAGCGTCACGACGCGGCGCTCGACGACTACATCGCCGCGCTGGACCTCTGGCACGGCCCCGCGGGTGAGGGGCTGCGGCACGGAACGACCGCGATCCCGACCTTCGCCGCACTCGACGGCGCCTTCTTCGACGCCAGTGTGGCCGCGGCGGAGCTGGCGATCACCCTGGAACGGCCGGGCCGTGTCCTGCGGGCCCTCCAGCTCGCCGCGGCGATGGCGCCCCTGCACGAACCCGTACAGGCCGGATTCATCACGACGCTCGCCGCGTCCGGGCAGCAGGCGGAGGCGCTGCTGGTGTTCAGCCGGGTGCGCGCCCAGCTCGCCGACGAACTCGGCATCGACCCCGGGCCCGCGTTGCAGGCCGCGCAGCAACGGGTGCTGAACCAGGAACTGCGGCAGGCACCGGCGACACCTGCGGCCCCACTGTCCCCCCCGTCTCCGGTCTCCGCTCCCGTCACCAGGCCCTCGCCGGTGCGGAGCCTGGTCGGCCGGGACGAGGAGGTCGCCGCGCTGCGGAGAAAGGTCGAGCTGGCGCTCGCCGGTGGCACCGGGCTCGCGATCATCGAGGGCGAGCCCGGTGCCGGCAAGACCCGTCTGCTCGAGGAGGCCGCCGCCGTCGCCGACCGGCACGGCGTACTCGTGGTCTGGGGCCACTGCCTCGACGGCGACGGGACACCGTCGATGTGGCCCTGGGTGCAGGTGATCGGCACGATCCTGGACGGACTCCCGGCCGCCGCGCGCGAGAAGTGGCTCGCGACCGAGCTCGGCAGCCTCGTGGAAGCACGCGGCGACGCCCTCGCCGGCCCGGCGATGCCGGAGAACGACACCCAGTTCCGACTGCAGGAACGCGCCGTCAGCGCCATCGCCGAGGCCGCGGCGGACCGCGCCCTGGTCCTGATCATCGATGATCTGCAGTGGGCCGATGTCGCCTCCCTGCACCTGTTCGCGCACCTGATGACCCGGCTCCCGGGCAACACCGTCGTCATCGGCGCGTTGCGCAACGTCGCGCCCCTGCCGAGCCCGGATCTGACCCGGACGCTCGCCGCGGCGAGCCGGGTGCCGGGCCACCGGCGGATCAAGCTCGGCCCGCTCGACCCCGACCAGGTCGCCGAGCTGGTCCGCCGCGAGACCGGGCAGGACCTCGGCCGCAGCGCCACCCGCAGCATCCACTCCCGCACGTCCGGCAACCCGTTCTTCGTCCGCGAGCTGTCCCGGCTGTTCGCCGACACCGGCGCACTCACCCGGGACACCGTGGCCCGGGCCGGGGTGCCGACCACCGTGCGCGACGTCGTCCGCGACCGCATGGCCGGACTCGACGACCAGGCCCGCCGGCTGCTGCAGATCGCCGCGCTGATCGGCCGCGACATCGACCTCGGCCTGCTCACCCGGGTCGCCGGCCTGGACTACGAGACGACCCTGAACCGCCTCGAACCCGTCGAGGCGCTCGGCCTGCTCGGGTCGACACCCGGCAACCCGTTCTCGGTCCGCTTCGCCCATGACCTGATCCGCGAGTCGGTCGTCGGGACCACGCCCCGGCCCACGGCACCCGCGCTGCACCTGCGGGTGGCGGACGCGCTGGAGCACAACGACCAGGGCGACGATTCCTTCGCCGAACGCCTCGCCCACCATCTGTGGTCCGCGGGACCGCTGGCCGATCCCGCCCGGACCGCGACCTCGCTCCTGCAGGCGGGGCGCCGGGCGGCCGCCAAATCCGCGGTCCAGGCCGCCGAGCGGCACCTGCGGTCGGCGGCCCGGATCGCCCGGGCGGCGAGCCTGCCGGACCTGGAGCTGACCGCCCTGGCGCTCACCGCGGCGGTCGGCATGCAGTCGGGGTACGGCGCCAGCACCCTCGACGTCCTGGAACGCGCCGAGCAGCTGGCCCGGAACCTGGGCCGGGAGGCGGACGGCGCCGGCTTCCTGTTCTCGCGCTGGCTCGTGCACGCCACGCTCATCGAGCTCGACCGCAGTGGCCCCGCCGCCCGCCGGCTGCTCGACCAGGGGCAGGATTCCACCGACTCGGTCGTCCGCACGTACGGACTGCGTGCCTGGGGCCTGCACCAGTGGCACATCGGCAACATCGGCGAGTCGTTCCGCTACCTGACCCGGGCCAGCGAGCTGTCGTACGCCGGGCGCGGCGACGACCCCGTCCGGCACGACCTCGACCTGCTGTACGACGGCATGCTCGCGGAGACAACGGCGCTGCACGGCCGCCTCGACGAGGCGCGCGCCATCTTCGACCGCTCGGAGGTCGCCGCCACCGCGCCGTACGCGATCACGGTGTGGGCCTCCCTCTCCGCCCGGACCGCCGCGATCGCCGGTGATCCCGAATGGGCGCTGCGCACCGCCGACCGGGGCATCGCCGCGGACCCCGACTTCTCGTTCGTCTTCCTCGGCACCTACCAGCGGCTGGCCCGCTGCTGGGCGCTCGCCGTCACCGGGCAGGACCCCCGCGGCGCCGCGGCCGAGGCCCAGCGGCTCATCTCCGCGAACCTGCTGAACCCGACGCGTACCTGCGTCGCCACCTGGCACGGTCTACTCGCCGAGATGCACATGGCGGCCGGGGACCTCGACGAGGCCGGGGCGGCCCTCGACCGAGCTGACTACTTCCTCGACACGTTCGGGCAGCGCTACTCCGAGGGCCTCATCCTGCTGCTCCGCGCCAAGCTGAGCCAGGCCCGTGGCGAGCCCGCCACGGTGGTCCGGGCCGCCACGGAGCGAGCCTGGGCGCTGTCGGTCGAACGGGAGGCGTACCTGTTCGCCAACCGCGCCGAAAAGCTGCTGTGACATCGTGCCCTCCCCTGCTCTCTCTGCCCGCCCATGAAGCCCTCTGTTTCTCCTCGCCCAAGGAAGGTAGGAAACCGCACTGAATCATCTGTGAAGGCGACGTTCAGTCGGTCTGAGCTGCGGCTTCGGCGACATCGGCGACAGGCGACAGGCGACAGGCGACAGGCGAACTCATTCGCGCGACGGTAGTTCCCGGCTCTTGACGATTGATGACCGACGGATGCCCAGGGCGAATTCAGCCGTACCCCACTGTTAAGGAAGAAATTGTCCAGAGTGGTCTCCATAGGCTGCCGGGCATGATCGAGCAAGTTGACCAGCCGGCCGCCCGCCGGCACAGCCAGGATGAGCGGGACGTCGAAGCGGTCATGATCGCATTGCACGATCAGCACGCCGCGACCCTGCTGCGGTTCGCGATGAGCCTGACCCGCGGCGAGCGGTACTGGGCCGAGGACGTCGTGCAGGAGACCCTGCTGCGGGTCTGGCGCAACGTGGGCTCGATCCCCGGGGACGCCGAGGGGGCCCGCCGGTGGCTGCTGACCGTCACCCGGCGGGTCCACATCGACATGATCCGCATGCGGGAGGCCCGGCCCACCGAGGTCAGCCTCATCGATGCCAACGTCACGACGATCGCCGACGCGGCTGACGCCGCGGTGGCGGCGCGGGCACTCACCGAGGCGTTCGGCAAGCTCTCGGCGCCGCACCAGGCCGTCCTGCGGGAGCTCTATGTCGAGGGCCGCACCATCGAGGAGGCCGCCGCACGCGCGGGTGTTCCCGCGGGCACCGTGAAATCCCGGTCCCACTACGCGTTGCGGGCCCTGCGGCTGGCGATCGATCCCCATTACACGCCGGGCAAACGGCGTAAACCGCGGTCCGAGCCATTCAGTGTTTCTTCACTGCCGCTTCCTACGGTGATTCATGACCACCGACGAACAGCCTGAGGGAGCACCAATGTCCACCCCCACCGTTGTCCTTGTCCACGGCGCCTTCGCCGACGCCTCCAGTTACAGCGCACTCATTCCTGAATTGTTCAGCCGGGGAATCAGCGTCGTCGCGCCGGCCGGGCCGAACCGTAGTCTCAGCTCCGACGCCGGCTACCTGGCCTCGGTCGTACGCCAGATCGAGGGCCCGGTCCTGCTCGTCGGTCACTCGTACGGCGGCGCGGTCATCACCGTCGCCGGCGTCGAGGACAACGTCGCGGGCCTGGTCTACCTCGCCGGCTACGCGCTCGACGAGGGCGAGAGCCTGGGCCAGATCCAGAGCGGTTTCGCCGACGCCGCCCTGGCCACCGCGCTGGTCTACACGAAGTTCCCCGTGCCCGGTGGCGAGGACGGCGTCGACGTGTCGGTGGACGTCGAGAAGTTCCCCGAGATCTTCGCCTCGGACGTCGACACGGCCCGTACTCGCGTGCTCGCGGTCTCGCAGCGCCCGCTCGCCGCCTTCGCGTTCGGTGAGCCGGCACCGGTGGCCGCCTGGAAGACCAAACCCTCCTGGGCCGTCGTCGCCACCGCGGACCACGCGATCAACCCCGACGTCCAGCGCTTCGGCTACGAGCGTGCGGGTGCGAAGACGATCGAGCTGGACTCCTCGCACCTGGTGATGCTGGCGCACCCCCGCGAGGTCGCGGACGTGATCGAGGAAGCACTGAGGTCCGTCAGCAAATAATCGCCGACCGCAGGACGCCCGAGCGCTTCCGCTCGGGCGTTTCGCGCTCTGATGGAAGCGGTTCAGCGGCAGACGGTCAGGAACGGCAGCAGCGCACAGCAGGAGAACATGGTCGCGCCCAGGACGGCGGCACCCGCGCGGACCGTGACCTCGGTGCCGCTGCGGCCGCGCCACGTCACGGGCAGGGCCTGCTCCGCCAGCACGACGATCACCCAGCCGAGCGCCACCACCGGCAGATACAGGTCCCAGCCCGAGTCGGTGAAGGCGCTCGCATTGCCGTTGCCGCCGTAGTTCGGGCAATCCTCAGGGTCGATCACCGGGTGCAGGAAAATGAGCAGAACAATGAGGAGCACGGCGCCGGCCAGCAGGCTCCAAAAGCCGCTCAGCCAAGCGAAACGGGGGGTCATGGCCGATGAATGTAGCTCATTGCGCGGACGCTGAGAAGACGATTCAGCGGTTATCCACTACGGCTCAATAAATTGCGGGCATGACGAGAATTCATCACCGCTACGCCGACGTCCGTGGCCACCGGCTGTTCTACCGCGAGGCCGGTCCGGCCACCGCACCGACCCTGGTCCTGCTGCACGGTTTCCCGGCCAGCTCGTTCATGTTCCGCAACCTGATCCCACTGCTCGCCGACCGGTGGCACATCATCGCCCCGGACCATCTGGGGTTCGGCGAGTCCGACGCTCCACCGGTGAGCGGGTTCGACTACACGTTCGACGCGCTCACCGATCTGACCGCGGAACTGCTCGGGCAGCTCGGCGCCGACCGGTACGCGCTCTACGTCCAGGACTTCGGCGCCCCCATCGGATGGCGGCTCGCCGTCCGCGACCCCTCGGCCGTCACCGCGATCATCAGCCAGAACGGCAACGCGTACCAGGAAGGCTTTGTGAAGTCCTACTTCCAGCCGGTCTGGGACTACTGGAACGAGCAGAACGCCGAGACCGAGGCGGCCATCCGGCAGGGTTTCACGCTGGAGGCGATCCGCTGGCAGTACCTGACCGGCGTCGTCGACGAATCGCTGGTCGATCCGAGCACCTGGCAGCACGACCACGCCGTGTTGTCGCGGCCCGGCTACGACCTCCTCCAGTTGCAGCTGTGCCGGGACTACTCGTCGAACCTGGCGCTGTATCCGTTGGTGCACCGCTATTTCCGCGAGCATCAGGTGCCGCTGCTGGCGGTCTGGGGCCGCAGCGACCCGATCTTCGCCGCACCCGGTGCTCTCGCGTTCGCCGACGACCTGCCGACCGCCGAGATCCATCTCCTCGAGGGCGGCCACTTCCTGCTGGAGAGCGCACTGGACGAGGCTGCCGCCCTGATCCGCGCCTTCCTGATCGCCAATCTCTGACAGCTCTCACGACCGTAGGGCCCGCATTCCGGCGAATGCGAGCCCTACGGTCGTACGCAACGGTCAGAGGCTCTGGCGGTCGAGCCAGGCGAGGCTGTCGTCGGCCAGCTGACGCCAACCGTGGTCGAACGCGGCGCTGTGACCCCGGTCGTCGTATTTGATGATGTCCGTACGCGCCCGGGAGCTCGCATAGAGCCGGTAGGCGGCCGCGACGACGGCGGCGGGAACCGTGTGGTCCTCGTCCGCGGCCAGCAGCAGCAGCGGACCCCGTCCGGCCCGGGTGGTGTCGACCGCGGTCGGGGCGTTCTTCGTGAAGTTCGCCGACGAGGCCTCGAACAGCGGGCGGCCCGGGCTGGGGATGGCGATGCGCTCGTACAGTTCCGCGGATTCGGCCGGCGGCAGCGCGTTGCCGAACCCGTAGGCGAACTGCTTCTCGGTCAGCGGCACGACCTTGTTCCTGTTGCCCGGCCGTGACAGCACCGGGAAACTGGACCGCAGCAGGCTCAGCGGGAGGATCTTGATGCCCTTGATCGGTGCCGGGGAGATCGCCACCGCTGCCGTGGCCAGCCCGGCGTCGAGCAGCTTCTGGGCGATCAGGCCGCCGAAGGAGTGACCGACGACGATCGGCGGGCTGTCGAGCCCGGCGATGAACTTGGCGTAGGAATCGGTGATCTCGTCGACGCCGACACCCGCGCCTTCGGAGTGCAGCCGGGTCTCGGCAACCGTGTCCTTGTCACCGGGCCAGCCCGGCGCGTGGGTCTCGTATCCCTTTCCGGCGAAGAGTTCCTGCCATGGCTGCCAGGCCACGGAATGGATCCAGAGACCATGGATGAAGACAACTGTTCTGCTCATTGTTCGTACGACCTCGCCTTGGCGGATGAGACTATGGCGATCAAATTAGGGGCGGCTACTGACCGATGTGTGGACGCGAACTGGATCTGGCCGCTGCCGGATCCGCAGGTCGTACCGCGAGTTCGGCCGCGACGGCCGCCAGGGACAGCCGCGGGTCGCCGCTGAGCCGGGCCGCCAGGATCGCCAGCGTCAACGGGAGGCGCCCGCAACTGGCCAGGATCGAGTCGAGCGCCCCGGTGGCGGCCGCGTCGATCTCCGCGACCCGGTTCGGCGCGGCGGCGAGCCGGCGGCGCAGCAGCTCCCGGGCGGAGGCGGCGTCCGGCGGGTCGACCCGCAGCAGGTGCGCACCGTCGTGGGCGGCCAGCCCGATCAGGGACCGCCTGCTGGTCACCAGCACCATGCTCCCCGGTGAGGCGGGGAACAGCGGGCGCACCTGCCCGGCATCACGTACGTTGTCGAGCAGCAGGAGGATCTGCTTGCCGGCGGTGCGGCTGCGGTAGGCGCCGAGCCGGGCGTCGTACGACTCGGGCAGGTCGTGGGTGGGGACGCCGAGCCCGTACAGCAGGGTCGCCAGGGCCTCCCCGGCCGTGAGGCCGTCACCGTCGCTCCGGTTTCCGCGCAGGTCGAGGGCGAGCTGACCGTCGGCGAAGTCACCGGCGACCCGGTGCGCGAAGTGGACGGCCAGCGTCGACTTCCCCACCCCGGCCACACCGTCCAGCGCGACGATCAGTGGCCCGGTGTGATCGGCCGCGTCCCGCGTCCCGGCGATCTCTGCCAGCACCGCGAGCTCCGTCGCCCGGCCGGTGAACATGGGCTGATCGTGCGGCAACTGCGCGGGAGGCGGGAAGTCGGCGGGCACGGTGGTCTGGGTGAGCACCCGCCGATGCGCCGCCTGCAGCTCCGGGCCGGGGTCGATCCCCAGCTCGCCCGTCAGCCGCTCTCGGATCACCCGGTACGCGCTCAGCGCCGCGGCCTGCTGCCCGGCAGCCGCGAGGGCCGTGACGAGCGCCGCGTGCACCGGCTCGTGGAACCGGCCCACCGACGCTGCCAGCCGCAGTGGGGCCAGCATCCGGGCGCCCTGGTGAGCAGGGACCGCCAATGCGGTGGCAGCGATCACCGCGTCGAAGAACTCACTGTCGATCTTGGCGAAGGTCGCCGTGGCTGCCGCGCTGTCGGCCAGGGTGTCGGCGGCCGTGCCGTGCCACAGTCGCAGCGCTTGGGCGTACCTGTCGAGACCGGCCCGGTCGCGGCCGGCGGCGACGTCCTCCCTGGCCGCGGCGACCGTCGCCCGGAAGGTGCTGAGATCGAGTTCCGCGGAACCGGCCGAGAACAGGTAGGCGCTGCCGTGCCGCCGCAGGTACGAGCCGGCCGCACGGGTCTCCAGCCCCGGCTCCAGCAACCGGCGCAGGGCTCCGACATATTTGTGGATCACGTTGACGGCGCTGGCCGGCGGGTCGTCGCCCCAGAGCATGCCGATCAGCTCGGCGACGCCCAGCGGCCGGCCCTCGTGCGCGAGGAACATGGCCAGCAGGCAGCGCTGCTGGCGCGCCCCGGCGTCGACCTCGGTGCCGTCGAGCCAGACCCGCAGCGCGCCCAGGATCTCCAGCCGGAGCCGGTGGGACACGACAGCGGAATCGGACACGGCCGCAAAGGTAAGCGCCGTCACTGGAGGATCTGTGGACGAGGGCCGTCGGCGACCCAGTTGCCGTGGAAACCGAAGGGGATCCGGTTGGGCAGGTGGACTCGGGCGATGGGGGCGGCGGTCAGGTCGGCGGCGTCGAGGACGACGAGCTCGGCGCGGTTGACGGTGGCGTCGTGCACGACCGAGAGGATCCAGCCGTCGTCCTCGCCCCCGGCACCGGGCCGGGGGACGAACGCGGGTTCCATGGTGACGCGGCCCGGCCCGTAGTCGTGGGTGACGGTTGTTCCCGTACCCGTGTCCACCTTGATCAGCGGCCCGGTGCCGAAGCCGTCGGTGGGATCGCGTTCCACGTCGTCGGTGATCTTGAGGCCGTGCGCGCTGAACCCGGCGAACCAGCCGTAGCGGTGCGCCCGGCCGGTCAGCGCGGGGGCGATCCGCGGGAACTCGACGCGGTGGTCGCTGATCAGCTCCTCCTTGACGGTGCCGAGGGCCGGGTTCACGTGCCAGCGCGCGAGCGCCGGCGTCGCGTCGCCGGGGCCGAGGACGTCGCGCGCGAACATCTCGTCGTAGCGCACCACGTCCATGGTCAGCGAGCCGTCGGGGTTGTCGAAGGCGTTGAGGACGTGGAAGACGAAGCTGCGGGGCGCCTCGATCCACCGGACCTGGTCGGGCTTACCCGCGATGGGCAGGATCCCGATCCGGGCCGCGTGCTGCTCGTCCCAGGTGAAGGGCAGGTTGGAGACGGTCTTTCCCGCCCTGCCGCGACGCAGGGCGGCGGCGAGGGTGACCGGCAGGTCGAGGATGACGACGCGGGTCTCGGTGAGCGCCATGTCGTGCACCATCGGGCCGCCGGCGACCGGGATGTCGGCGGTGTGCGCGGCCCTGCCGTCGGGCCCGAGCACGACATAACGGACCTCGCCGAACCGCGGGTTGTACGTCATCGCGTGCAGGTCGCCGGTCACCGGGTCGATCTTCGGGTGGGCGGTGAATCCGCGGCTGAGGGCGCCGTCACAGTCCCAGATCGCCATCCGGGCGAGGTCGGGGCTGATCTCGACCGGGGGCTTGCCGGCCTCGATGAGGGTGAGCAGCCGCCCGGCGTGGCTGACGACGCTGGTGTTCGGTGAGCCCTTCTCGCTGTCGATGAAGCGGCTGCGATACCACTCGGCACGGCCGTCGCGCAGCCGGATCCCGTGGACCATGCCGGTGCCGCGGAACCAGTGGTGGGTGACCGGATCGACCTCACCGTCGCGCGGGTTGGGCCCGATCCTCAGATAGCGGCCGTTCAGCTCGCGCGGCAACTCCCCCGTGATCGGCAGGTCGGTGGTGCTGACCTCCTCGGCCAGGGGTGCGTAGTTGCCCTCGCGGTACCGGCCGGTCGTACTTGCGTTGTTCACGGTCATCCTCCAGAGTCGTTCCCGACAGTACAACTCCGACCGTCTGATCTGGAATATTGAGATGCAGACCGTCTGAACCGGGAGATCCGATGGCGACCGCCCTTCCGATCAGCGCCTACGTGGTGCTGGGCCTGCTCAGCGAGCGGGACGAGACCACCCCCTACCAGCTCGACCAGCGGATTCGCCAGAGCATCGGGCACTTCTGGGTCTTCCCGCGCTCGCAGCTCTACGCGGAGGCCGACCGGCTCGTCCGCCGCGGGCTCGTGGTCGAACGCCAGGAGGACGCCGGACGCCGGCGGCGGCTCCTGAGCCTCACCGGGCAGGGGCGCCAGGAACTGGACCGATGGCTGTCCACGCCGACGAGGGCCGGCACCGAGATCCACGACGAGGGGCTGCTGCGACTGTTCTTCCAGCCCACCGACGTGGCCGACACCGGCCCGATCGTCCAGCTCGCCAGGGAACAGCTCGAGGCCCACGAGCAGCAGCTCGCGGACTATCTGGAGATCATGGGCTCGCGAGGACTCCGGCCGGGGTCGCCGCAGCGGGCCACGCTGGAGGCGGGGCTGCGGATGGAGCGGATGTTCATCGACTTCTGGC
Organism: Winogradskya consettensis; assembly: GCF_018332715.1. Classification (GTDB taxonomy): domain Bacteria; phylum Actinomycetota; class Actinomycetes; order Mycobacteriales; family Micromonosporaceae; genus Actinoplanes; species Actinoplanes consettensis. The sequence goes on from NZ_BOQP01000004.1 coordinate 180,777, forward strand.
GTGACGTCGAGGCGTCGCCGGGTGACCTGCCCGGCGAGGACGATCAGGGCAGGAAGTAGACGGCCCAGTTCGCCGGCGCCTTGGATGCCGAGGTGTACTGCGCGTAGATCTCCGGCGCCTTACCGGTGTGCCAGCTCAGCTTCGAGTCGTGCCGCTGCGGCTTCCAGGAACACCGGACCTGCTCCCTGTGATCCCCCACCCGCAGTTCCAGGGTCCCGAGGCCCGTGCACGCCGCGGCCACGGTGAAATCGCCGTGCTCCTGCAGCGGGCCGTAGTAGTCCGGTTCGCTGCCCGGCCCGATCGCGCCACCGACGCTGTAGCCCTCGTCACCGCCGTCGTCGAGGTGGAACGCCCCGTGCAGATCGACCTGCTGGTAGTCCTGCACGGACACCGGGTCACCCGTGTCGCTGGTGACCCGGAAAGCGAACTCGGCCGGTCCGGTGCCGGCCAGGTCGAAGACCAGACTCGCCGTGAAGGGGTCGCCGAAGAAGTCCGTCCGGACCGGCTCGGCAGCGCAGATCGCGGTGGTACGGGCCACGTCGCGCGGCTTGACCGACCCGGTCTCGGCGGCCGGGACCGCCGACACCGCGAGCGTGACCTGCCCCTCGCCGGTGCACGCCAGCCACACGGTCAGCTCCCCCACGTACTGGGGAAACGTCCGGTGATATCCCGTGCCCACCGCGCCGGAGTCCTCGATCGCCGCGACCGACGCCGCCGGCGGCAACAGGTCACGGGCCACGGCCACGGCCTCGGACACCGGCTCGTCGTGCGGCCGGCCCAGCACCACCCCCAGGGCTGTCGCCGCCAGCACGAGCACAAAGACAACAAGACTGATGAGGCGTACGCGCATCAAGTGATTCTGTCGGGAAGGAGTTGAAGATCTCTGGACGTCGAGGAAACGATCTCGCCGTAGCAAAATGGGACCATGGCGGAGATAGTCGGGCGCGACGACCAGATCACCACGCTCGATGCGCTGCTGGACCACGCGATCGACCGGCGGGGCGGTGCCCTGGTGCTGCGGGGCGAGGCCGGGATCGGCAAGTCGGCACTGCTGGAGCACGCGGCCCGTGCGGGGCGTGCGCGCGGGATGCGGGTGTTGCGGGTCACCGGCGTGCAGGCCGAGGTGCAGATCGCGTACGCCGGCCTCGACCTCCTGCTCCGCCCGTTGCGCCCGGCGGCGTCGGACACGAGCTCGCCGTACCGGATGGCGGTCGAGGTCCTCGATCTGCTCGGTGAGCCGGACGGCGCGGTGCTGCTCGTGATCGAGGACGCGCACTGGCTGGACGCCGCCACCTGGGAGACGCTGACGTTCCTGTGCCGGCGGCTCGAGTCGGACCGGATCGCCGTGCTCATGGCCGTGCGCGAGGGCGAGGACATCGACCGGCGGCTGGCAGCTGCCGGGCTCCCCGAGCTGCGGCTCGAACCGCTGTCCCCCGCCGACTCCGCGATGCTGCTCGACCGGACCGCGCCCGGGCTGGCTCCCGCACTGCACGGCCGGGTGCTGGACGAGGCCGCCGGAAACCCGCTGGGCATCGTCGAGCTCGGGTCCGCGGTCGCGCGTTCCGGAGGTTCGGCCCTGTTGCCGTCGAGCCTGCCGCTGAGCGTACGTGTGGAACGTACCTTCGACGGCCTGGTCGCCGACCTGCCGCCGGACACCCGCAGGCTGTTGCTGGTCGCGGCGCTGCTCGACGGTGACAGCCTCGACGAGATCCTTGCGGCGATGCGGGTGCTGACCGGCGCCGAGGTGCCCGCGGACGCCGTCCAGCCCGCGGTGACGGCCCGGCTGGTGACCGTCGACGAGCACTACGACCTGCGGTTCCGGCACCCGCTGCTGCGATCGGCGCTGCGCCAGCAGGCCGCCGCGGGCGAGCGCCGGCGCGTGCACCAGGCGCTCGCGGAGGTGTTGTCGGGCAGCCCGGGACGCCGGCTCTGGCACCGCGCCTCGGCAGCACCGGGCCCGGACGAGGCACTGGCCCGGGAGCTCACCGACCTCGCCCTCGGTGCCACGCAGCAGCAGACGGTCGCGGTCGCCGCCGCCACCGTCAACCGGGCGATCCAGCTGAGCCAGGACCCGGCAGCGCGGGGCCGGCGCCAGATCATGGCGTGCACGCTGATGCGGGAGCAGGGTGACTCGCAGAGCGCCCAGCGCATCCTCGAGGACGTCGACGTGAGCGCGCTGCGCCCGGCCGACCAGGCCCGGCTGGCCATGATGCGCGAGTCGTTCTCGTCCAAGGCGTGGTCCGGGGCCGAGCAGCTGCTGGCCTATGCCGACCTGATCGACACCATGCGCCGCGACGACAACGCCGGGTTCGCCATCGACGCGCTGGCCGAGATCGCCTTACGCATCTACTACTCCAACGCTCCGGCACACGTCATCGACCGTTTCACCGACGTCGCCCTGGCCCTCGGCGACGGCGGCGACGACCCGCGCCTGAGCGGGGTCCTGCTGACGATCGCCCCGGCCGGCCGGGGCGCCGACGGGCTGGACCGGCTGCGGCAGCTCGTCCACCGGACCGGCCTGTCCCCGGGCGTGCGCTGCGACCTGTCCATCGCCGCCTGGGCCGCGGGCGCCTTCGAGATCGCCGGGGCGTTCGCGCTCTCCAGCGCGGCCGAGCTCCGGGCACAGGGCCGGATCGGCGCACTGGCCGTGGCGCTCAACGCCGGCGCCGGCGCCCATGCCGGGCTGGGCGACGCCCGGACGGCCCTGCCGCTCGCCGCCGAGTGCATCGCGCTGGCGCAGGAGACCGGACAGCTGATGTGGGCCCTGGGCGGCGGCCTCATCGCGGCCCTGGCCGAGGCGCTCAGCGGGGACGTCGCCGCCGCCCGCCGGCGGGCCGACGTCGCCGAGCAGATCTTCACCGCCGCCCGGCGGCTGCCGATGCTGGCACTGGTGCAGCGGGCCCGGGGTGTCGCCGCGCTCGCCGAGGGGCACGCGGACGACGCGTTCCGGCAGCTGATCCGCGTCTACGACCCGGCGGACAGCGCCCACCTGCCGCATCAGCGCCTCCACCTGCTCGGATTCCTGGCCGAGGCAGCGGTCCTCGGCGGTTTTCTGGACGAGCTGCGCCCGGTGGTCGCCGAGATGGAACCGATCGCCGCGCGGAGCCAGTCACCGGCACTGCTGGTCGGGCTCGGCTATGCCCGCGCGGTGCTCACCGGCGACTACGAGACAGCGCTCGCGCAGGACCTGACCGGCTGGCCGTTCGACCGGGCCCGGTTACAGCTCACGTACGGATCGGCGCTGCGCCGCTCGTTCAAGCTCACCGAGAGCCGGCCGCTGCTGCGGGCCGCCGCGGACACGTTCGACTCGCTCGGGGCCACGCCGTGGGCCGACCGGGCCCGGGCCGAGCTGCGCGCGACCGGGGAGACCCGGCGCAAGCCGATGGACGCGCTGGCCGTCCTCACCCCGCAGGAACAGCAGATCGCCCGGCTCACCGCCGAAGGTCTCAGCAACCGGGAGATCGGTACGCGCCTGTTCCTCTCCCCGAGAACGATCAGCACCCATTTGTACCGCATCTACCCGAAGATCAACGTCAGCTCGCGCGCGGAACTGGCCCGGGTCATTACGTCATCTGACGTAGTCTGAGCGCCCGCGGGGCCGCCTACGGTCTTCCGCATGACAGTGCACCTCCGGATCCTCGGACCCCTGCGGATCATCCGCGGGAGCTCCGAAGTGGACGCCGGGCCGAACCAGCAACGGTGCCTGCTGGCTCTCCTGCTCGCCCGGGAGGGCCACCCGATCAGCATGAACGAGCTGATGGAGCTGCTCTGGGGCGGCGACTCGCCACCGACGGCGGTCAACGTCATCCACAAGTACGTCGGTGTGCTGCGCCGCCTGCTCGAACCCGGTCTGCCCCCACGGGCGGCGGGCCGCTACCTGGTCCGGCACGGCAACGGGTACCGGTTCACCGCGGCGCCGGAGATGCTCGATCTCGTCCTCTTCCGGCGGCTGGTCGCGCAGGCGACGACACACGCGGACAACGACGAGCTCGACGCGGCTCTGGACCGGTATGCCGCGGCCCTGCGGCTCGGCGACGGCCGGGTCGCCGACGGGCTCGCCGACACCTCGTCGGCGCGGGCCATGTTCGCCGGCCTGGACAGCGAGTTCAACGACGCGGTCCTGGCAGCCGCCGAGATCGCGGTCCGGTTGCGCCGCCCCGCCCGGCTGCTGGCTCCGCTGCGGCGCGCCGCCGAGCTCCACCCGCTCAACGAGCTCGTCCAGGCGAGCCTCATGACCACGCTCGCCGCGGCGGGCCACCAGGCCGAGGCCCTGACGGCCTACCGCAGCGTCCGCGGGCTGCTCGCCGACGAGCTCGGCATCGACCCGGGCCACGGGCTGCAGGAGGCCTACCGGCGGGTGCTCACCCAGGACGTCCTGCCGCCCGGTGCGGCGACCCCGGCGCAGCCGCTGGTCCACCCGGCCCAGCTCCCACCGGACCTGCCGCTGTTCACCGGCCGGACCAGTGAGCTGGCGGCGCTGGACCGGCACGCCGTGGCGCTGCGAGCGGGCGGGCAGCCGGGCCCGCTGGTGATCACGCTGAACGGAACGGAGGGCACCGGCAAGTCGACGCTGGCCGTCCGCTTCGCGCACCTCGTCGCCGCCGACTTCCCCGACGGGCAGCTCTACCTCGACCTGCGACAGGACCATCCAGGCGACAATCTGAGATCGCTGTTGTACGCCCTGGGCGTCCGCACCCCCGACGCCCCCGACACGTTCGACGCACAGGTCGGGACGTACCGGAGCCTGACCGCGGGCAAACGGATGCTCCTGCTGCTGGACGGCGCCCGCGACGCCGGGCAGGTCCGCCCGCTGCTGCCGAGCTCCGCCGGGAGCCTCGTCCTGGTCACCAGCGGGCCCGCGCTCCTGGACCTCGCCGCGCACGCGGGTGCTCACCTGCTGCGCGTGGAAGCCCCCGACGCGGCGGACGCCCGGGAGCTGCTCGAGCGGCGCCTCGCCGACCGGATCCACGAGGACCCGGACGGCGAGGTGCTGGACGAGATCGTCGAGCTGTGCGGGCGGATGCCGCTGGCCCTGGCTCAGCTGGCAGCTCGGCTTGCCGCCACCCCCGAGCTCTCGCTGGCAACCGCCGCCAAGGAACTACGCTCCGTGGACCGGTCGGCCACGTAGTCCTCCGGCGACGTGTCGTCGCCGTCGTCGCGGACGTTCGCCGCCCGCAGCACCAGGGTCAGCACCGTGGAGACGATCAGGTTCAGCGCCACGGCGAGGAAGCCCACGTACAGCGTCTTCGGTGTGTCCAGGCCGAGCTTGCTCAGGGCGATGGCCGAACCGCCGAAGTGCGCGTGGTCGGTGGCCGGGTTCGGGACCAGATAGAGCATCCACAGACCCGCGCCCATACCGGCGGCCCAGCCGGCGATGAGCGCACCCCGGTGGAACCAGCGGGTGTAGAGGCCGATGCCGACCGACGGCAGCGTCTGCAGGATGATGACGCCGCCGATCAGCTGCAGGTCGATGGAGAACTGCGGGTTGATCAGCACCACGAACAGCAGCGCCCCGAACTTCACCAGCAGCGACGTGAGCTTCGAGACCTTCGCCTGCCTGGCCGCGCTCGCGTCGCGGGCGAAGAACTCGACGTAGATGTTGCGGGTGAACAGGTTCGCCGCGGCGATGCTCATGATGGCCGCCGGGACCAGCGCGCCGATGCCGATCGCCGCGAACGCCACCCCCGCGAACCAGGCCGGGAACACCCCGTCGAACAGGGCCGGGACGATGGTGTTGTTGTCCTTGAGGACGGGTGTCGTGTGGGCCGCGATCGCCGCGTAGCCGAGCAGCGCGATGAGACCGAGCACCAGCGAGTACGCCGGGAGCGCCGCCATGTTCCGCTTGATCACGTTGCGGTCCCGGCCGGCCAGGATCCCGGTCGCGGTGTGCGGGTAGAGGAACAACGCCAGCGCCGACCCCAGCGCGAGGGTGATGTAGTTGAGCTGGTTGTTCGCGTTCAGCAGGATCCCGTCGTTCGGCGCCGGCGATGCCTCGAACTTCGCCTGGGCGGCGTCGAAGATGTGCCCCCAGCCGCCGAGCTTGTACGGCAGGTAGATCACCGCGACGATGATGACGAGATAGATGAGCCCGTCCTTCACGAACGCGATCAGCGCCGGCGCCCGCAACCCGCTGGAGTACGTGTACGCCGCGATGATGGCGAACGCGATCATGATCGGCAGGTGCCGGCCGAACCCGGACGCGCCGACCAGGCCCATCGTCTTCAGCGCGGCCTCGATGCCGACCAACTGCAGCGCGATGTACGGCATGGTCGCGACGATGCCGGTGATGGCCACGAGCAAAGCGAGGGTGGGCGACTTGTAGCGCGTACGCACGAAGTCAGCCGGTGTCACCAGACCGTGGCGGTACGACACCGACCAGAGCCGCACCAGCGCGAACATCACCAGCGGGTACACGATCACGGTGTAGGGCACGGCGTAGAAGCCCATCGCACCGGCCGCGAACAGCAACGCCGGCACCGCGACGAACGTGTACGCCGTGTAGATGTCGCCGCCGAGCAGGAACCACGTGATCCAGCCCCCGAAGCGACGCCCGCCCAGGCCCCACTCGTCGAGATGGTCCAGCGAACCGGTGCGACGCCACCGGGACGCGAAGAAGCCGAGCGCGCTGACCCCCAGGAACAGCACCGCGAAGACAATGATCTGGGTCAGGTGGTCACGCCACATCGGACTTCGCCTCCGCCCGCACGGTCAGCTGGTAGACCACCGTGGTGACGATCACCACCAGCGCGACGAACGCCAGCTGCAGCCAGTAGAACAGCGGGAAACCGGCCAGCCGGGGCTCATCGGCGTTGAAGAAGAGGGTCACCAGCGGTACCACGACGGGAACGACAAGGAGCCAGTTCCAGGCTCTGCGATCTTTTTTCACGCTCGGCAGACGGCTCCCCGGCCGCCGAGTTCAATCGGAATTCGAGCAGGAGTCGCAGGTAAGAGTCCTTCAACAAGCTGCGGTTACGGTTCCCTCGAATTATGGGGAGGAACTCATGAGCACGCTGACCATCGCCGTGGTGTCACCGTCCGACGTCACCCGGGCCGGTCTGGCCGCCCTGGCCGCCGGGCTGCCGGATCTCACCGTCGGCCTCGAGCTGTCCTCGATCACCCAGCTGGCTCCCCCACCGGACGGGCCACCTGTCGCGATCGTGGACATCACCCGGTTACGCGCGGGATCACTCAACGAACGCTACTGGTCGATGCTGCCGGCGGGGACGCGTACGGTCCTGGTCTGCCGGCCGGGTGACCCGCCGCCGCTGCCGGACGCGATCCGGGCCGGCGCCCGCGCCCTGATCCTCGCCGACGCCACCGGGCCGGACCTCCGGCTCGCCGTCGAGGCGGCCGCCCTGGACAGTATCTATGTCAGCCCGGGGCTGGCCGGCGACGTGTTCGGCGGCCCGCCTGCGCACGCGGTGCGGCTGGCCAACCGCGAGATCGAGACGCTGCGGCTCGTCGCCGACGGGCTCACCAACGCGATGATCAGCGAGCGGCTGGGTGTCACCGAGGCGACCACGGAGACGTACATCAAACGGGTCCGGTTGAAGCTGAATGCCGCCAACAAGGCCGACCTGACCGCCCGCGCCATCAAGCTGGGCTATCTGTCGCCCTCGGCAGCGCCGTAACCGTCCCGGCCGCGGCCGGCGCGACGTTGTGAACAGTCGCTGAATCGCACGCCTCCCGGCGGTCCAGTGGAAAAAAAGAGGGCCTTGGAACGCTCCTCCGTGGACATTCGCGACGTTTCAAGGAGGAACCCATGAGAACCAGAAAGCGTGTCCCGGCGGTCGTCGCGTTCGACGAGCCGACGGAGCTCTCGTGACCAGAATCGTCATCAGAGTCCTCGCCGGCGTTCTCGTGCTGATCCTCGGGTCGCTCGCCGCGCTCTACCTGTGGCCGCTGGACTCCGACGACCTGCGTCCCGCGCCGGTCAAGCTGAGCTACACCGCCGCGACCGCGCTCATCACCGAGCAGGCCGACCAGGAGAAGGCGAACCCGGGCATCCGCCCCGAGTGCCGCTCCCGGTCGCTGCTGCACGGCGAGGGCACGCAGAAGGCCGTGCTGATGCTGCACGGCTACACCGACTGCCCGGCCCAGTTCGCCGAGCTGGCCGACCTGTACTACCAGCAGGGCTACAACGTCTTCGTGCCCCTCGCCCCGCGGCACGGCACGGTCGACCCGCTCGCGCACGCCGAGCTGACGGCCCAGGAACTCGCCAGTTACGCCGCGACCTCCATGGACATCACGTCCGCCCTCGGCAGCGACGCCGGGGTGGTCGGGCTCTCCGGCGGCGGCGTCCTGGCCACCTATCTGGCCACCACCCGCCCCGAGCAGGTGCGGCACCTGCTGGCGATCTCGCCGTTCTACCGCCCGGCCGCCGGCCAGGCCCCGGCCGCGATCATCAAGCCGTTCACGGTGCTCTTCGGCTTCCGGCTCGTCCCCGACCACTTCAACAGCAACAACTTCTCGTTCGCCGCCCTGTCGCAGTACCTGCGCCTGGCCGCGATCACCGACACCGGCACGAAGCTGCCCAACCTGACGAACGTCGCCGTCGTCACCGCCGAGAACGACACGTTCATCGACCTCGACCGTGCCCGCGAACTACCCGGCGACATCGCCGCGACCAACGGCCTCACCCTCAGGCACTACGAGATCCCGGCCGCGACGAAGATCGGCCACGACGCCGTCGACCCGGCCGGTCTCGGCGACGAGAAGGCCTTCCTCTACAGCCATTACCTCGACCTGTACGAATAGGCCTCGCTCAGGTGCCCTGGACGCGCAGGATGTGGGCCTCGCCGGCCGGATCACGGTCACGGCGGGCCGCGTCCAGGGCCCACCCGAGAACGTCGTCGCGTTCCTGGAGCAGGCCGGCGCTCTCCAGGAACGGGTGCAGGCAGAGCGCGAGCTGCCAGGCGGCGATGCCGTAACCGAGTTCGGCGGCTACGCGTACGGCTTCCGTCAGCTCTGCCCGGCGGGAGCTGAACCAGGCGAAGGGCGCTCCCGGCCGTTCGGGGACGACGCCGGGCAGCAACGGGGGCGGCGTGAACGGCAGCCGCTCGCGCCCGAGCGCGGACTGCGCGTGGTAGCTGCTGTGCAGGTGGTGCTGCAGCAGCCGGCTGATCGCGGCCCGCTTGTCGGCCGGCGTCCCGACGGCGCGGAAGAGCTCCTCGGCGTACGCCCCGGCCAGTGATCCCGTGCTGAACAGGCCCCGCTCGTCCTCGGTGACCAGGGCCAGGTCCGTCAGCTCGTCCAGCTCGGCCAGCGTACGGCCGGCGGGGCTGCCTGCCAGGCTGGCACACGCCGCGAGCGTGACACCCGGGCCGGGCACGACCGACAGCAACCGGAACAGCGCCGCCGTGGCGGGGCTGAGCTGACGGTACGCCCAGGAGAGCACGCCGCGCGGATCGCTCAGACCCGGGCCGCAGTCGAAAGCGCCCAACCGGCGGGTACTGTCGCGCAGCTCGGCGGCGACGACCTGGGGTGTCAGCGCGGGCCGGGCGCTGAACCGGGCGCCCTGGATCGCCAGCGCCAGCGGTAACCGGCCGCACCAGCCGATGATCTCGTCGAGGGTCTCGCGGTCCGCGGGGCCGCCCGTGGCACGGTTGGCCCGGCGGGTGAGCCTGCGGTCGAACAGCTCCCGGGCGGCAGCCGCGTCGGGCAGGCCGACCCGCAGCAGGTACGCCCCGTCGAACGCGGCCAGCCCGAGCAGCGGACGACGGCTCATCACCAGCACCAGGCTCTGCGACGAGTTCGGCAGCAGGGGGCGCACCTGGGCCGAATCGCGGACGTTGTCCAGCATCACCAGGATCCGCCGGCCCGCGGTCAGGGTGCGGTACAGGCCCATCCGGGCCTCGTACAGCTCCGGGATGGCCGATCGGGTCACGCCGAGGGCGTACAGGAAGCACAACAGGGCATCGGCAGTGGGCAGCGTGCCGTCCTCACGGTCACCCCGCAGATCCAGGTAGAGCTGCCCGTCGGCGAAGGCACCGGCCACCCGGTGCGCGAAGTGGATGGCGAGGGCCGTCTTGCCGACACCACCGGTGCCGCTCGCCGCCACCACCAGCGGGCCCGTCCGGCCGGTCTCGCGGATCCCGGCGACCAGGTCGCCGAGGGCCGCCAGTTCGGCCGTACGCCCGGTGAACAGCGGCAGGTCCGGCGGAAGCTGCGCGGGATGCGCCACGGGCACGTCCCTGGGCACCCCGGCGTCCTGTTCGGTGGCGGCGAGCACGATCAGCAGGCTCGCGTGGACCGGATCGTGCAGCGGTGCCATTCCCGCCGCGAGACGCAACGGGTTCAGCATCCGGGACGGTTGCCGCCCGCGCAGGGCGATGTCCGCGGCTGCGACGGTCGCGGCGCAGAACTCGGCGTTGACGGCGGCGAGCACGGCCGCGCCACCGGCGGTCAGGGTCAGGCCCTCCCCCGCCGGACCGTGACACAGGCGCAGTGCGTCGGCGTACCGGGCGAGCGCGTCCTCGTCCGGCAGGCCCGTAGCCTCCGCCGCGTCCACGAGTTCACGGAACTCCGCGAGGTCCAGCGTGCCGGCGCCGGGCGCGAAGCAGTAGCCGTTGGAGTGCCGGACGAGGTACGACCCGGCGGATCGCGGTTCCAGGGCGGGTTCGAGCAGCCGGCGCAGCACACCGACGTACTTGTGGATCACGTTCACCGCGCTGGCGGGCGGTTCCGTGCCCCAGAGGAGCCCGATCAGCTCGGGCATGCTGATCGGGTGGCCGGCGCGGGCCAGCAGGAGCGCCAGCAGGCAGCGCTGCTGGTGCGGGCCGGTGTCGAGCTCGACACCGTGCAGCCAGACCCGCATCGGGCCCATGATCTGCAGACGTAACGCGGCGGGCATGCCGGGGACAGTAACGCCCCGTAGTTGATTATTTCTTCCTTGTTACTGCCGTCGCCGGACCGCCTGGTCGCGGCGACAGCTGATGGACGACACTGAACGTCATGGCGGACAACAGCGGTGCCCTGCGCCTGCGGATCCTCGGCCCGCTCCGGGCCTGGCACGGCGACACCGAGCTCGACCTCGGCCCCCGCCAGCAGGCATATGTGCTCGCCCTGCTGCTGGTCCACCGGAACCGCCCGGTCGGCACCGCCGAGCTGATCGATCTGATCTGGGGCCACGACGTGCCCGCGAGCGCTCTCAACGTTCTCCACAAGTACATCGGCTCCCTGCGACGGGTGCTCGAGCCCGGGCTGCCGGCTCGCGCATCGGGCAGCTGGCTGCACCGCCACGGCGACGGCTATCTGTTCGCCGCCACCTCCGGCATGCTGGACCTCGCGGTCTTCCGCGAGCAGGTCGAGGCGGCCGGGGCAGCGCGCGGCCACGATCACGACGACACCGCGCTCGGCCACTACGTGCAGGCCCTGGCGCTGTGGCACGGCCGGGCCGGCGCGGGGCTCACACTCACGGCGCGGGCGATGGCGACCTTCGCGGCGCTGGACGACGAGTTCTACGACGCGTGCATCGCCGCGGCCGAGCTCGCCGTGTCCCTGGGCCGGCCGAAGCAGGTCCTCCCCGCGCTGCACCTGGCCGCCTCGATGACGCCGTTGCACGAACCCGTCCAGGCGATGCTCATCTCCACATTGGGCGCAGCCGGGAACCAGGCCGAGGCACTGTCGGTGTTCCAGCAGGTCCGCTCCCGGCTGGACCAGGATCTCGGCGTCCGTCCCGGCCCGGCGCTGCAGGCCGCGCACTGGCGGGTGCTGACCCGCGCCCCGCAACCTGCCGCCGCGCCCCGCCGGCCCGTCACCGCCTCCGGCAACCCGCCCGCCGCCGGTCCCCGCGCTGTGGAACCCGGCCCTGTGGAACCCGGCCCTGTCGAGCCCGGCACTGTCGAGCCCGGCGCTGTCGAACCCGGCGCTGTCGAGCCCGGCACTGTCGAACCCGGCGCTGTCGAACCCGGCGCTGTCGAACCCGGCGCTGTCGAACCCGGCGGCGGATCATCGGGCATCGCGGGCCTGGTCGGGCGGGACGAGGAGCTGGCCGTGCTGCGGCAGACGGTCGTCTCGGCGCTGGCCGGCCGGACCGCGTTCGGCATCGTGGAGGGCGAGCCCGGCGTGGGCAAGACCAGCATCCTGCGGGAGGCTGCCGCCGAGGCGGAACGCCGGGGCGCCCTCGTCGTCCGAGGCGCCTGCCTGGACGGCGCCGGAACGCCGTCGATGTGGCCCTGGATCCAGATCATCAACGCCGTCGTCGATCAGCTGCCACCCACCGCCCGGGAAAAGTGGCTCGCCGGGGAGCTGGGCCGCCTGGCCGAGGGCGGCAGCGACATCCTCGCCACGGCGGTGCTGCCGGACAACGGCACCCAGTTCCGCCTGTTCGAGCAGGTCGTCGCCGTGCTCGACGACGCCTGCGCGCAGCGGCCCGTCCTGCTGATCATCGACGACCTCCAGTGGGCCGACGCCGGCTCGCTCGCCCTCCTCGCCCATCTGGCCGCCCGGATGCCCCGCCGCAGCTCGATCCTCGCCGCGCTGCGCGACCGCGCTCCCCTGCCCGGCTCCGAACTGGCCCGCATGCTCGCCGCGGCCAGCAGGGTTCCCGGCCACCGCAGGCTCCGGCTCGGCCCGCTCGGACCGGGCGAGGTGGCCGAGCTCGTCCGCCGGGAGACCGGGGCCGATCCCGATCCGGAGACCGTCCGGGACATCCACACCCGTACGGCCGGCAACCCGTTCTTCGTCCGTGAGTTGTCCCGGCTGCTCACCGACGACACCGTAGCCCGGAGCCGGGTGCCGTCCACCGTGCGCGACGTCGTCCTCGACCGGATGGCCGGGCTGGACGACACTGCCCGGGACCTGCTGCGCACCGCCGCGTTCATCGGACGTGACGTCGAGATCGGCGTGCTCGCGCGGGCCGCGGGCCTCGACGTGGGTGCCTGCCTCGCCCGGCTCGAACCGGTCGAGGCCCTCGGCATGCTCGAACCCCGGCCGGACGACCCGTTCTCGTTCCGGTTCGCCCACGACGTGGTCCGCGAGGCCCTGTCGGAGTCGACGCCCCCGGGGCACGCCACCCGGCTGCACCTGCACGTCGCGGACGCGCTGGAGGCCGCGGACCCGGCCGGTGAGTACGCCGCCGAGCGCCTCGCCCACCACCTGTGGTCCGCCGGGCCCCTCGCCGACCCGGCACGGACCGCGGGGGCCCTCACTCGCGCGGGCCGGCGGGCGGCTGGCAAGTCCGCCCTCGAAACCGCCGAGCGGCTGCTGCGGTCGGCCGCCCAGCTGGCCCGGACGGCGAACCTCCCGGAGCTGGAGCTCGCGGCCCTGTCCCAGCTCACCGCCGTCGTCGGCATGCGGTCGATGTACGGCTTCTCCTCGCCCGACCTGCTCGAGCGCGCCGAGCAGCTGTCCCGGGATCTCGGCCGGCACGCCGAGGCCGCGGCGCTGCTCTACTCCCGCTGGGCGGCCCACAACCAGGCCCTCGAGTACGACCGCAGCGCCCCCCTGGCCCGCCGGCTGCTCGACCAGGGCGAAGCCTCCGGCGACCCGTTCGTCCTCGCCTGTGGCCTGCAGGCGTGGGGCATCCACCGCTGGAACCTCGGCGACATCGGCGAGGCCTACCGTTGTCTCAGCCGGTCCCGGCCGACGATCCTCGCCCTCGGCCGCCGCGAGGACGACCCGGTCCGCCACGATCTGCAGCTGCTCATGACCGGGATGCTCGCCGAGCTGACCGCCATGCACCAGGACGTCGATCAGGCGCGGGCCCTGCTGGACACCCTCGAGGCCGCGGCCGGCGACGATCCGTACCTCATCACGATCTGGGCGACCTTCGCCGACCGGATCGCCGCCCTCGTCGACGACCCGGCCCGGGCGTTGCGGGCCGCGGAGCGGGGCCTCGCCGTGGATCCCGGCTTCTCGTTCGTCTTCCTCGGCACCTACCAGCGGCTGGCCCGGTGCTGGGCGCGGGCCACGACCGGCGTCGACCCCGCCGGTGCCGCGGCGGAGGCCGCAGAGATCATCGCCGCGAACCTGCTCGGCCCGGCACGCTCGTGTGTCTCCACGTGGTTCGGCCTGCTCGGCGAGATGCACCTGGCAGCCGGGGCACTCGACGAGGCGGCCGCGGCGCTCGACCGGGCCGGCGGCTACCTCGACGAATACAGCCAGCGGTACTCCGAGGGCCTGATCCTGCTGATCCGGGCCCGGCTGCTGCGGGCCCGTGGCGAGCCCGTCACCGTCGTCCGGGCGGCTGCCGAGCGGGCCCAGCGGCTGTCGAGCGAGCGCGGCGCGCACCTGTTCGCCCGCCGCACGCAGGCTTTCCTCCGCGAGCTCGGGTGACGTACCTCAATCGGTGAAACGGATGGTCTGCATGCCGGTTCTGCCACCGTCGGCGACCAGGCTCCCCTCGACCTCGAGGATGCCGTATTCACCCTCGAGCTCGAACTGGCCCGAGTCGCCCGCCGGCACGACCCGCCAGGTCTGCGCCCCGGCACCGTCCTGACAGGTCCGCAGGGTCAGCGTCACCTCCGGGGTGGCCGCCACGCACATCCCGGGCCGTGCCGGTGGCACGATCACCACCCGGTTCGTGCCGGAGACCGGTGCCGGGCTCAGCATCATCTCCGTGGACGGGTCCTTCACCGAGCCGGTGAAGTCGACGACGTCGCCCGCGCCGATCTGCATCCACCGGTCCACCCCGTCGTCGGCGACGTCGATCAGCACACCGACGTTCAGGTCGACGCCGAGGTTCCGGAGCTGCTTGACGTTCGAGGTCACCGTGCTGGTGCGGGTCTTGGAGGTGACGGGGGCCGACGAGGACGGCGATGGCGATGGCGATGCCGGGGCGACCGGGTGATCGGGTCGCTCGGGACCGCGGTTCACCAGCACTCCGAGGCCGCCCGCCGCGATCAGGACGGCGACGAACGCGGCACCAGCCGCCCGGTTGCGGCGCCGGCGGGCCGCGCGGTGGCGGATCTCCCGGGCGGGCGCGGGGGCCGTGGTGTGCTGGAGGTGGTCGGAGTACGCCTCGAGGCCCTGCTGGATCCGATCGTCAGACATCGCGGCGCTCCTGACCCGTCTCGAACATCTCGCTGTCGGTCAGCTGGGCGGCCAGGGCACGGCGCCCCCGGGCCAGCCAGGTGGTGACGGTACCCGCCGGGATGCCGGTCTCGCGGTGGATCTCGGCCACACTGAGCCCCGCCAGATGATGCAGGACGATCACCCGGCGCTGGTCCGCCGGGATGCGCCGCAGCGCCGCGACGATGGCGACGTGATCCGGGCTCAGTCCCTCGACGTGCCGGTCGGCGTTGTCGCTGCGATGGGCGTGCAACCGGTTGACGGCCTTGCGCCAGGCGCTCACCGCGTGGCGGTAGGCGACCTGGCGCACCCAGGCCTCGGGGTTGTCGAACCGGCTGATCCTGTGCCATCGGTTCCAGGCACGCAGGTACGCCTCGGCCACGGAGTCCTCCGCGTCGGCCCTGCTGCCCACCATCATCGTGACGTGCGCGAGCACACGCCGCGACGAGGTCGCGTAGAACGCGTCGAAGTCGTCGGAATCACGCATGGACAGGGGAACTCCTGGTGGTCTCGGCCTTCGCCGGGTGGTGTCAGCTCGAGAACGGGATCGTCTGCAGGCCCGTGCGACCGGACCCGCCCGTGGTGATCCGCCCGTTGTCGACCGTAACGATGCCGTACGCACCCTTGAGCTCGAACTGGCCGGAATCCCCGCCCGGGACGACGGTCCAGATCTGCGCGGCACGGCCCGCCTGGCAGGTCTCCAGCGCCAGCGCGGCACCCTTGGTATCGGCGACGCAGCTGCCCTTGCCGAGGTCCTCGTTGAAGAACGGCGGCTTGATCAGTACGCGGTTCTTCGCGCTCACCGGTGCCGCCTTGAGCGCCATCATCGTCGAGTCGGTCCTGCTCGTGCCGGTGAAGTCCACGCCGTTCCTGCCGACCTGCAGGTAACGGTCCTCGCCGTCGTCAGCGACATCGATGAGCACTCCCTCGCCGACATCGATGCCGAGCCGCTCGAGCTGGCTGAGGTCCGACGTGGCCGCCCTGGTGGCCGCCTTGGTCGCTGTCTTGGTCGCTGTCTTGGTCGCTGCCTTGGTCGCTGCCTTGGTGGGGGTCGCCGCCGCGGTCGCCATTTCCGTTGCGATCGCCGCGGCGGGCGAGGTCGGAGCAGTCGAGGCGGCGGGTGCGGATGCCGTCGGGGTGGCGTTCGCGCAGGCTGAGAGGAGGGCGAGGGCGGCTGCTCCGGTGATGATCGTGCGCATGGTGGCTCCCTGGGGGTCGGTAGATACACCCCGGACACGCCTGCGCGACGCCGCTGATTTCACCGCTGAGGTAACAAAAAGATCACGGCAACAGCGACCGGCGGTAGGGGTGGGGCGGGTGTCACCGCGGACCTGCCTGTCCGGATCCTGGACCTGACTGCCGCTCGCTCCGAGCCGTTCGCGTCGCGAGCCAGATCTTGATCTAATCCATGACGGCGGTACGAACCGAGTGCGGGGAGTGGTGGAGACGTGGCGGTGCGGCTGCGGATCCTCGGCCCGCTGCGGGTGTGGCACGACGACGCCGGGGCGGTCGCGCTCACGGGACAGCCGGCGTACCTGCTGGCCCTGCTTCTCGCCCGGGAGGACCGGCCGCTCACCACGGCCGAGCTGATCGATCTGATCTGGGGCGACGCCGCGCCCACCAGCGCCCTGAACATCCTCCACAAGTACATCGGTGCGCTGCGGCGATTGCTGGAACCGGAGCTCCCCGCCCGCGACCCCGGCTCGTACCTGCTGCGCCGGGGCACCGGCTATCTGCTCACGGCCGGCCCGGAGACCCTCGATCTCGCCGCCTTCCGGGCCCACGTCCGGCTGGCAGAGGCCGCTGTCACCGCCGGGCGCACCGCGGCGGCGCTCGACGCCTATGTGGACGCGCTCGAGCTCTGGCACGGACCCGCGGGCGACGGGCTGGACCGCGGATCGGCATTCGCCGCGCTGAACGACGATTTCCTCTCCACCTGTGTGGCCGCCGCCGGGCTCGCCGTGTCGATGGGCGGGCCGCAGCGGATCCTCCGGGCGCTGCGCCTGGCCGCCGCGATGGCACCGTTGAACGAACCGGTGCAGGCGAGTCTCATCACCACGCTGGCCGCGGCGGGGAAACGGGCCGAGGCGCTGTCCACGTTCGCTGCGGTCCAGGCCCGGCTGATCGAGGAACTCGGCATCGATCCCGGGCCGGAGCTGCTGGCCGCGCAGCAGGGGGTGCAGGCCGCTGACACCGACGGTGTCCTGGTCGGACGGGCCGCCGAGCTGGGGGTCCTGCGGCAGGCCCTCGATGCGGCGGCCGGCGGCGCTTCCCGGCTGGTGCTCGTCGAGGGTGAGCCGGGCGGCGGGAAGACCCGGTTGCTGCAGGAGAGTGCGCGGGAAGCCGAGGGCCGTGGCGTGGTGGTTGCCTGGGGTCGTTGTCTCCACGGCGACGGCATGCCCGCGATGTGGCCCTGGGTCCAGGCGGTCGGTTCCGTGCTCGACGCCCTGCCCGCCACGGCACGGGACAGCCGGATCGCCGGCGAGCTCGGCCGGATCGTGGCACCGCCCGCGGAGAGTCCCGCGCTGACACCGCCGGACGAGGGGACCCAGTTCCGGCTCTTCGAACAGGTCGTCGCGGCCATCGGCGAGGTGGCGGCCGCGCGTACCGTGCTGCTCGTCATCGACGATCTGCAGTGGGCCGACATCGCCTCGCTGCGCCTCTTCGAGCATCTGGCGACCCGGCTGCCGCGCGGAACCGTGGTCGTCGGTGCGTTCCGCGATCGCGCGCCCGCCCCTGACGCGCGCCTCGCCCGCATCCTCGCGATCGATCACGGCAGGATCCCCGTCGAACCGCTCAGCCGATCGGAGGTCGGTGCGCTCGTCCGCCACGAGACCGGGGCCGATCCCGATCCGGAGACCGTACGGGACATCCACACCCGTACGGCCGGCAACCCGTTCTTCGTCCGTGAGTTGTCCCGGCTGCTCACCGACGACACCGCGATCCGGACCCGGGTGCCGTCCACCGTGCGCGACATCGTCCGGGAGCGGATGACCGGGCTCGACCCCGACACCGAACGGCTGCTGCGGATCGCCGCGCTGCTGGGCCCCGACCTGGACATCAGCCTGCTGGCCGACGCCGCCGGTCTCGACAGCGGGACATGCCACGCCCGCATGGGGACACTGCGCGCCGCCGGCCTGCTCACCCCGTTCCGCTTCACCCATGACCTGGTACGCGAGTCGGTCGCCGACATGATCCCGAGGCACCTGGCGACCCGGCTGCACCTCCGGATCGCCGCCGCCCTGGAACACGCCGACCGCGACGACGACGAGCGCCTCGCGCACCACCTGTGGTCCGCCGGCCCGCTGGCCGATCCCGCCCGCACGGCAGCCGCGCTGATCCGGGCGGGTCACCACGCGGCCGCCAAGTCCGCGTTCGAGTCCGCCGAGCGGCACCTGCAGTCGGCCGCGGGGATAGCGCGGACTGCGGGCCTGGCGGAGGTGGAGCTGACCGCGTTGTCGCAGCTGGCGATGGTCGCCGGGATGCGCTCGGGGTACAGCGCCGCGGCACCCGGGCTGTTGAAGCGGGCCGAGCACCTGGCGCGCGGACTCGGCCGGGAGCGGCAGGCCACCGAATTCCTGTTCTCCCGCAGAGCCGCGCACTCCCAGGCCGCGCAGCTCGATCACAGCCGCAGGCTCGCGCACCGGATGCTCCGGCAGGGCGAGACGTCCGGCGACCCGGTCGTTCGCGCGTACGGCCTGCACGCCTGGGGCATCCATCAGTGGGACACCGGCAACGTCGGTGAGGCGTTCCGCTATCTCAGCCAGTCGAACCGGGCCATGCTCGACGACCTGGCCCGGCGCGACGACCACCCGCTGCGGCACGACCTGCGGCTGATGTCGGCCGGGATGCTCGCGGAGACGACCGCCCTGCACGGCGATGTGGCCGCGGCGCGGGCGCTGCTCGACACTTTGGAGACGGTTGCGGGCGGCGACCCGTACGCGGTCACGGTCCGGACGGCCTTCTCCGCGAGAATCGCCGCGATGGCCGCCGACCCCGCCTGGGCGCTGCGCGCGGCGGAGCGGGGCATCGCCGAGGATCCCGGTTTCTCGTACACCTTCTTCGGCGCCTACCTGCGCCTGGCCCGGTCCTGGGCACGGGCGATGACCGGTGACGACCCCGCCGGCGCCGCGACGGAGGCCGAAACCGTCATCACCACGGTCCTGCTCGACCCGCCCCGCTCGAACGTGGCCACCTGGTACGCCCTGCTCGCCGAGATGTGGCTCGCCGCCGGCCGCCCGGACGACGCCGCCCACGCCCTCGACCGCGCCGGCGAGTTCCTCGACGCCCACGGTCAGCGCTACGCCGAGGGCCTGCTCCTGCTGCTCCGCGCCGAGTTGCTGCTGGCCCGCGGCGAACCCGTCGCCGTCGTCCGGGCCGCAGCCGAGCGGGCCCGGGCACGCTCCCTGGAGTCGGAGGCTCACCTTTTCGCCCGGCGCGCCGACACCCTGCTGGCCGGGCTCAGTCGTCCTCCCGGGCGGAGCGGCGCAGGACCAGGATGCTCCCCGTGACACCGATGAGGACGATGGCCAGCGCGACGCTCCCCCAGCCCTCGCCCGACCAGTAGACGTCGCGCAGCTCGATCAGCAGCGCGGCCTCATCGATGACGAGCGCGAGCCCCACGCCGTACGCCGCGCCCGCGACCATGTTGAACCGCGACGAGCGGTTGACCAGCCCGCCGAACCCCACCGCCATCAGGATCAAAATCCCCCAGACATAGTGATGCAGATGTACGCCACCCAGGCTGACGTCACCGAAACCGCGCACCTTCAGATGGATCAGCAGCGTGAGTACCCGCAGGAAGACGAACGTGATCGTGAACGTCCACCACGCCAGGATGAGACCACGCCGCACCCGGGCGGCCTCCCGCAACCGCCTCGGCCGATTTCCGAGAACAACCATGTGAACCTCCCGTACGAGTCGCAATGTCGAGGGTCATCAGGCCTTGACCTGCGCCCGGGTGATCAGGTCGTGCACCGGCTTCGTCCCGCTGCCGACCAGCACCCCCGTCACCAGCGCGTCGGCCCACACGGGCACCGCGTCCCAGCCCGCGGCCGCGATGCCGTGCAGGACGTAGAAGCCGCACAGCGACGAGATCACCGTGGCCACCGCGGTCGCCACACCCCACAGCAGCACCGTGCGAACGGCCTGGGAGCGGGCGGCCAGCGCCTCGGCCTCCGCGACCGCCACGAGATCCTGATGGCTGAGCTGGCCGGCCTGGTTGACGGCGTACGCCCGGGCCCGCTCCACCGCCGCACGCGCGGCCCGCCCCGGCATCCACCGCGCGAACGGCTCCAGCAGCCGCTCCACCGCGGCGGCGAAGACGAGCAACCCCGCGAAGACGGTGCTGGTGTCCGAGGGGCGGATCACGGCCGCACTGCCGTTGACCGTCCAGAGCAACCAGGACACCACGAGACCCGCGCCGACGATGCCGAACGAGCCGAGCACGATCAGCCCACCGACCGGCGGCGTGGGAACAGCCGCGGCCTGGGGCGCGGCTTCCTCGGTGGGTGCGGGTGCGGGCGCTGCCGCTGCGATCAGCGAGCCGGCCAGGGATTCCAGGGTGGCGCGAGATACGAGTGCCACGATCACTCCTCGAATAGCGTGTCCACGATGGACCTGCTGCTGAGAAGTGATCGTCGCGACGACGCCATTGTTCAGGTGCGCTGCATCACAGCGTCCCTCACGGAAGTGGAATGGCGGTGAACACGCCGCGCGGGTCGTACTTTTCCTTGATCGATCGCAGGCGCGTGGCATTGGCGCCGAAGCTGAACGGGATCTGGTCCGTGGCACCGGGGCCGAGCAGATTGGCGTAACCGCCGGGAAGCGCGAAGGGGCGCAGGGCCTCGTCGAGATCGGCGGTCCACCGCCGGTTCTCCGCGGATCGGCTCGCGTCCGGCCAGAGGGAGATCATCTCGATCAGCCGGTGCGGGGTACGCAGCCCGAAAGCCGTCGCGTCCGGGGCGACCCGGGCCGCAGCACCACCGAAAGCGTGCAGCGCCACGGTCGACAACGGCGAGGGCACGCGAGCGAAGTGCTCGGTCAGCACGTCGACGATCTCGTCGCTCACCTCGGGCACCGAGCGGGTCCGCAGGTCGACGTGCCGGCCGTAGGGGAAACCGGCACTCATCGCGGCCGCCGATCCGGCGAGGCTCTGCTCCGCCACCTCGGCCATGACCGGCGTTCCCAGACGGGCGAGGGCATGGACCGGCCCGTCCTCGGCCAGCCCGGTCGCCGCGTCGCCGCACCAGGTCGCCGAGACCAGCAGGAGCGGTGTGCCGTCCGGGCCGCTGAGGAACGCGGACAGTACGTACAGCTCGTCGGGGAACTCCGTCTCCCGCAGCCGCGAGAGCACCTGTGCGGCCTGCGTGAGCGGATACATCACGGTGCCGGCCACGATCGAGGGGACGCGGTGCACGTCGAAGCGCGCGGAGACCACGACGCCGAAGTTCCCGCCACCACCGCGCAGCGCCCACAGGAGGTCGTCGTCCGCGGTGACCAGCGACCCGTCGGCGAGGACCACGTCGGCGCCGGTCAGATTGTCGGCTGCCAGCCCGTACCGTCCGCTGAGCGGTCCGTAGCCGCCACCCGTCGCCAGGCCCACCACCCCGACCGAGGCGACCGTGCCGGTGACCGCGACCAGCCCGTGCTCCCCGGTCGCCGACAACAGCTCGCCGATGCTCGTGCCGCCACCGACGACGGCCTGCCGGGTCACCGGGTCCACCCGCACGGAGTTCAGGGCGGCCAGGTCGATGGTGATGCCGCCGTCCCGCAGCGCACGGCCCGCCCAGTCGTGCCCGCGCCCGCGTACGGACAGGGGGATGCCCTGAGATCCGGCGAAGGCCACCACGGCTTGCACATCGGTGACCGTCTCGCAGCGGACGACCACTGCTGGGCGGTGGGTGATCGCGCCGTTCCAGGGCGTGATCAGCGCCTCGAACTCAGTGGCGCTGGTGAGGATCTGCTCGGGCCGCAGATGAGCCTTGAGCGCGGAGACGTCGGGCGGCGGAACCATCGCAGGACCATAGCGCCGGTTCAGGGTGGCCCGGCACACCGTTGCGGGAAGCCGCAATGCACAGATCGTCAAGTGGCAGCCATTTGACTTCAGGCCGGTACCGAGACCTGGAGGATGAGATGCCGCACCGCTATCTGACCGCCCTGGAAACGCCGTCCGTCGAGGCCGCCCAGCGCGAATACGGCAGCTATTCCGCGATGCGGCGGCTGATCGCGGGCTGGGACACCGACGCCGCGCTCGGGGACGACGAGGCGGCGTTCATCGCCGAGCGCGACAGCTTCTACCTGGGCACGGTCGGCGAGAACGGCTGGCCGTACGTGCAGCATCGCGGCGGGCCACCCGGGTTCCTGAAGGTGCTGGGACCGAGCCTGCTCGGCTGGGCGGACTACCGGGGCAACCGCCAGTACGTGACCGTCGGCAACCTCAAGGCGTCCGCCCGCGTCTCGCTGTTCCTCATGGACTACGCACACCGGCAGCGACTCAAGATCCTCGGCGAGGCGACAACGATCGACGCCCGCCACGACGACGCTCTGCCCCTGCTCGACCGGGTCAGCACGCCGGACTACCGCGCGCACGTCGAACGGGTCATCACCGTCGAGGTCCACGCCTACGACTGGAACTGCCCGCAGCACATCACCCCGCGCTGGACGCAGGACGAGCTCGCTCCCGTGCTGCAGAAGCTGCGCGCCGAGCTCGACGAGCTTCGCGCCCGCAACCGCCAGCTGGAAAAAGCATCTCTCAAGGAGGAAACATCATGAGCATGTCCCGTGTCACCGGACTCGGAGCAATGGGCGTCATCGTCGCCACGCTCGGCGCCTGCAGCAGCACTCCCCCACCGGCAACCGCACCGTCGGCGACGGCCCCGTCGGCAGGGGCCCCGTCCACAGCAGCACCGGCGACCGCCGCTCCCGTTGAACCTCCGGCCACTACGGCGGCGACAGAGCCAACCACCGCCACGCCGGCCAGAACGACCGCGGCGCCGACCAGCAATCCGACGGTGGAGTCCGATTTGTCGCAGCTCAAGAAGCTCGGCATCACCACCGGCTCCGGCGTCCTGATCGACGTCGCCGATGACGGCGCCGACCGTTTCCTGCAGGTGGGAAAGAACGGCGTGGTCGACTTCACCGGCACCACCAGCACCGACTCCACGATGATGGCGCTGAAACCGGCCCCGGTGGCGGCGAGCAACCGTGTGGTGATCAAGCCACCGTTCTGGAACGAGGACCTCGGCGCCGGCTCGTGCGTCGCCGACACCGCCGGAGCCGCCCTGAAGCTGGAGACCTGCCGGCCCGGGAAGGCTTCCCAGGTCTGGCAGGTCATCCCCGCGGGCGACTCCGGTCAGTTCGAGCTACGCGGCACCTTCGGCATCCTGAGCGTCGACAACGGCAAGCTCGTCACCGCCGGGGGCCGCACCGGGTTGCAGACGAAGCAGTTCTAGTCACGCGGGATCGTGTGGGCGTTGGTGGCGAGCCAGGCGTCGAGGGTCTGCAGGTCCGGGTTGAGCCTGCGGACCGCCTCGATGTCGCGGACGCCGGTGAAGTAACCGTCGTGCTCGGTGTAGTACTGCAGCATGTTGCCGGCCTCGTCCGCGCCGGGGAAGCCGAGCGCGCGGTAGGCGTCGTGGGTCAGCGGCCGGTAGACGACGGGCTCGCCGACCGCGCGGGTCAGGCTCGCGGCGATCTGCTCGCCGGTGAGGTGCTCACCCGCGATGTGGACGGTCCGGCCGACGTAGTCCGTGCCGGCCTTCAGGATGCCGTACGCCGTCCGCCCGATGTCCTCCACCGCGATCCCTGCGAGCCGGCTGTCCCCCATGGGCAGCGACAGCGTCAGCACCCCGTCGTCGCCGCGGGTCGCACCCCAGCCCGTGGCGAAGTTCTCGAAGTAGAACGTGGTGCGCAGGAACGTGGTCGGCACACCGGCGTCGGTGAACAGCGCGTCCGCGTCGGCCTTCGCGTCGAAGTGCGGCACCTTGTACTTGCCCTGCAGCGTGGGCATCCGGTCGTCGTGGACGGGGATGCGGTCCCGGGTGTCCTCCAGCGTCGACCAGATCACGTGCTGCAGACCGGCCTGTTTCGCCGCCGCGGCCAGGTTCGCGGCCTCTTCCAGCTCCTTGTCCGCGGACATGTGCGCCCAGAAGTTGGTGACCAGGAACGCGCCGTACGCGCCGGTGAACGCCTTCACCAGGCTGTGCGCGTCGTAGTTGTCGGCCTCGATCACCTCGGCGCCGAGCTTCACGAGCTCCTGCGCCTTCTCCGAGGTCACGTCGCGGGTCAGCGCGCGGACGGTGAATTCGCTGCCCGGGTCGGCCAGGATCGCCTTAGCCAGACCGCCGCCCTGGGCACCGGTAGCGCCGACGATCGCGATGACCTTCTTCTCGTTCATTGCTGGCTCCTTGCGTCCGGGCCGGCCCCTCCGGCCTCTCGTGTCCCCCACAACCGGAGCAAGGCATCGATGATTCCCGATGGATAGTGACGTCAGACACCGCTGCGGGGGGAGGGCCGGCCCAGGGCGTGGGGCTGGTTGTGGCGGCTCGCGAACAGCAGCATCGCGAGCAGGGCCAACAGGTACGGCGCCGAGATCAGCAGTTGCGAGTTCACGGTGACGCCCAGCGCGGGCAACGCCAGCCGGAGTGCGTCGGCGAGGCCGAACAGCGCGCAGCCCACCAGGGTCCGGGCGAGCCGCCAGCCGCCGAAGATGACCGCGGCGATGACGAGGTAGCCCCGGCCGGCGGTCATGTTCTGGTTGAACGAGCCGACCTCCCCCACCGCGAGGTAGGCGCCGCCGAGCCCGGACAGCGCTCCACACCAGAGCAGGGCCTGCCGGCGCCGGAGGTTGACCCGGATGCCGGTCATGGCGGCGGCTTGCGGATTCTCCCCGGCCGCGCGTAGTTCCAGGCCCCAGCGGCTGCGGTCGACCAGCCACCACGTCGACGGGATGATGACTAGCAGCGACAACAGCGGCCAGCGTTCGGGCGGGCGGCTCAGCGGCGTCGCGGTCGCGATCAGATAGCTGGTCAGGCCGAGAACGAGCGCGTTGAGAACCAGGCCCACCACGAACGTGTTCACCGTGAGGCCGTGGGCGAGCACGCCGTGGACCAGGCCGATGAGCGCGCCGATGAGGATGCCCGCCAGCAGCCCGGCGAGGCCGCTGCCGGTGAGGCCGGCGACGGCGACCGCCCCGAACGCCGCGCCCAGCATCATGGCCTCGACGGAGATGTTCAGCGTGCCGGCGCGTTCGGCGAGATACTCCCCGCAGGCGGCGAACGCGAGCGGGGCAGCCAGCCGCACCCCGCTGAACAGGACGGTCTCGATGTCACCGGCAAGGCTCATGCGGAGGACCACCGCTTGAGTGCCGGCGGGGCGACGAACGCCAGGACCAGCAGAGCCTTGACCACATCGACGAGGTACGACGGGACGCCGGTCGCCGCCAGGAAGCTCCCGCCCGAGCGCAGCACCGCGAACAGCCCCGCGACCGGGATCGCGAGCAGCGGCCGGTTCCGGGCGACCAGCGCGACCAGCAGACCGTCCCAGCCGATGCCGAGGGAGGTGCCCGGCTGGAGGCGGTTCGTACTGAGTGGACTCGTCAGCAGTACGGCCCCGGCGAGTCCGGCGAGGGCCCCGGAGATGGCGAGTGCTACGCCGCTCAGCGCTCCCACCCGGACCCCGGAATGCTGTGCTGCCAGGGGGTTGAGCCCCAGCATGGTGATCCGGAAACCCCAGCGGGTGCGGGCCAGGACCACCGCGACCAGGATCGCCGGCACCGCGGCGATCAGCAGGCCCGCGTTGATCTGGAGGCCCGGGTAGTGGCCGATCGAGCCGAGCAGGGCGTCCGCGGGCAGCTTGTTCGTCTGCGGGAGCACGGTCGCCCGGCCCAGTCGCGATTCCTGCAGCAGCCACGGGGTGTTCACCGCGAACGCGACGACCTGCTGCGCGAGGAACGCCATCAGCAGCGTGCTGACCACGATGTCGACGCCCCGCAGCCGGTGCATGAGCGAGCTGAGCCACGCCCAGAGACCCGCGGCGAGCGCGGACGCCAACAGGACGACCACGACCAGCGCGGGACCCGGGACGGCGAGGCGCAGTCCCACGGCGGCACCGGCGAGCGCACCGATGAGCACCTGACCCTCCTGGCCGATGTTGAACACGCCGGCGCGGGCGCTCACACAGGCGCCGACCGCGATGAGCAGCAGCGGGGCGGCGTACAGCAGGGTGAGGCTGACGGCGGTGGCGTCGCCGAGGCTGCCCCGGACGAGTGCCTGCAGGGCCGCCGGCGGGGAGCCGCCGGTGACGGTGATGAGCAGGGACGACAGGGCGAGGGCCACGACCAGGGCGGCTACGGTACGGATCACCGTGCCACGCCACCGACGAGCAGCCCGAGCCGTTCCGTGGTGGCGTCCGCCGTGCGCAGCTCCCCGGCGATGCGGCCGGAGGCGATGACCGCGATCCGGTCGGTCAGCCCGAGAACCTCCTCGATCTCCGTGGAGATGAGCAGCACCGCCACCCCGTCACGCGCGCACGACCGCAGGCGGGCGTAGAGATCCTCGGCGGCGCCGACATCGAGACCGTGCGACGGCTGCGCGACGACCAGGACCTTCGTGTGCGCGGAGAGTTCGCGGGCCAGGACGACGCGCTGCTGGTTGCCGCCCGAGAGCGTACGCAGCGGAGCGTCCAGCGAGGCCCCGACGATGCCGAACTCCTCGGCGAGCCGCTCGGCGGTGCGGCGCAGCCGGCGCCGGTTGACCACCGGGTCCTTCATGACCAGGTTCGCGGCGACGCTCAGGTCGAGCACCACCCCGGCCCGGTGCCGGTCCTCCGGCACGATGCCCAGCCCGGCCCGGTGCAACGCTCCAGGTCTTTTCAAGGCGACGGGTACGCCACCCAGCTCGACAATCCCCGTGTCCGGCACGACCAGCCCGCTGAGCACGTCACCGAGCACCGTCTGCCCGTTGCCCTCGGCGCCGTACAACCCGGTTATCTCCCCGGGCCGCACGTCGAGGTCGACGCCGTTCAGAAACGGCCGGACCACCAGTCCCCGCAGCCGCATCGCCGGTTGCCGGGCCACGTCGGGCACCGTGCCGGGGCCGGTGGGGAGCAGTCCCAGCGCCGCGGCCTCGGCGCCGAGCGAGACGTCCCGCCCGACCATCTGTCGGGCGAGCTCCACGACGTCGGTGTCCCGGGTCGCGCTGCGGAAGACCACGCGGCCCCGGCGCAGCACGGTCACCCGGTCGGTTGCCGCGGTGATCTCCGCGAGCTTGTGGCTGATCAGTACGACTGCCCGTCGCTCCGAGCGCACCACGCGCCGCAGCACGGCGAACAGCTCGGCCGACTCGGCGCGGGTCAGCACCGACGTCGGTTCGTCGAGGATTAGCACGCCCGGGTCGCGGCGCAGGCATTTGATCAGCTCGACCCGTTGCCGCTCACCGGCTGACAGCGTGCCGACGATGGCCAGCGGGTCGATCGGCAGCCCGTACCGTCGGGCGATCGCGAGAATCTCCGCCCGGGCCGCCGCCCGCCGGATGCGGCCGGTGTCGCCGAGGATGATGTTCTCCCAGACGGGCAGCGGGTCGATCAGGCTGAAATGCTGGTGCACCATGCCCAGCCCGAGCGCCGCCGCGTCCTGCGGGCCGGCGATGCGCACCGGCTCGCCGTCGCGCAGGACGGTGCCGGCGTCGCGGGTCTCCAGGCCGAACAGGATGCGCATCAGGGTGGACTTGCCGGCGCCGTTCTCCCCCAGCAGCCCGTGGATCTCGCCCGGGTCGATGTCGAGATCCACGCCGTCGCAGGCGATGACGGTGCCGTACCGCTTGGAGACGGCCCTCAGCGTCAGGGCGCTCATGCTCAGGCGCCGAGCTTCTTTACTTCCGCCGCCGGATCGATCTTCTTGGCGCCGATGTCGGCGCTGAACGCCGCCAGCTTCGCGTTCTGCTCGGCGGTGCCGTGGCACAGCTTCACCGTCGGGTACGGATCGACGCCCAGCTGCCACGTCCGGGTCACACCCATCCGCAGCTGCCCCGCGGCGAACTGGGTCAGGGCGACCTCGAAGTAGTCGCCCGGATCGAACAGCACGGAGACGTCGAACGTCGGGCCGGTCGACGCGCACCGATCGGTGCCGGGCGTGAGCGTGATGAGCTTCTTCGAGTTGGCCAGCGCCGTGGCAGCGTCGGTGGCACCACCCAGGTACGGGTAGAGCACCCCGACTCCCTGGCTCATCTGTGCCTGCGTGGCCTCCCTCGCCTTACCGGAGTCGTTGAAATCCCCGGCGTACGTGGTCACCAGCGTCGCGTCCGGGATGAGCTCGCGCATGCCCGCCTTGAACGCGGTCGACGCCACCACGGTGAAGTCTGCCTCCGGCCCGGTCACGAAGCCGGCCCTGGTGACACCGCGCTCCTGCATGAGCAACCCGGCGGCATACCCGGCGACGAGCATCGACTGGTTCGGGTCGTCCGTCGACAGCATGATCTCCGGCGTCTGCGGGATGTTCGCCGACGACGGGACGTACCAGGCGGTCTTCGCGCAGACCGACTCCGCCGAGGCCGGGATGGCGTCCTTGAGCTCGGTCGCGCCGATGGCCACCAGGTCGACCTTCTGCTGGCACAGCGCCCGCGCGGCGTTGAGCGCGTCGGCGATCGGCACGCTGCCCCGCTTGATCACCGTCCAGCCCTTGCTCCGCGCGAACGCCTCGGCCTTGACCACGAAGCTCTCGTAGTAGCCGTTGTCGTTGATATCGCCGGGGCTGAGCACCCCGACGACCACCTTGCCGTCGCCGTTCACATCGGGCTCACCGGCCGGCAGCGTCCCCGCCCCGGCCGCCGCCGAGGGATCCGAGACCTCCCCGGTCGCGGTCGCGTCGTTGCTGACGCACGCGGCGAGCAGGGCGGTCGCGACGATCGCCACCAGTGCTCTTCTCATCCCGGGCACCCCGGTCACCAGCGGAACTCGAGTTCGAGCGGGCCGCGTACATTGATCGATCTCCGAAGTGGAATGTGCCGGTCGGTCGTGCGATGCAGTCCGGGCAGGCGTTCCGTCAGCACCTGGAGCGCGATGCGGCCCTGCACGCGAGCCGGCGCGGCACCGACACAGGTGTGCAGGCCCGCCCCGAACGAGAAGTGGCGTGACGGCTTGCGGGTCACGTCGAAGCGATCGGCGTCGGGGTAGCGGTCCTCGTCCCGGTTGGCCGAGGAGAACACCACCAGCACATCGGCACCCTGCGGAATCTCGGCACCGCCGAGCTCGACCACCCGGGTGGCCCGGCGGAACATCGTCGGGATCGGCGTCTCGAACCGCAGCACCTCCTCGACGGCGTTCGGAATCAGCGCGGGCTCCCGGCACAGCAGCTCCCACTGCTCCGGATGCGCCGCCAGCAGCCGTATCGCGCTGCCGATCAGGTCGGCGGTGGTGATGTGGCTGGCCCCGAACGTGCTGCTGATCGTCGTGACCAGCTCGGTTTCCCGGTCCCGGTCCAGCGGCCCGTCCGCCGGCGCCAGCGCGGCCACGACATCGCTGATCAGATCACCCTCGGGGGCGTCGCGGCGACGGCGCACGTACCCGGCGACGAGGTTCTTGAAGTTGACCACCCGCCTGGCGGCCTCCACCTCGTCGTCCTCGGCGAGATCGACATCGCCGAGCGAGAACGAAGCCTCACTGCCGGCCTTGACCGTCGCCACATCCTCCGGCGCGAACCCGAACAGCGCGGCGGCAGTCACGGCCGGCAGCGGCGCCGCGAATCGGGTGACCAGATCGGCACCACCGTCACCGACGAACGAATCCACCAGGGCATCGGCCCGCTCCCGGATGTCCGGCTCCATACCCTTGACCCGGCCGCTCGCGGTCAGATGCCTGGTGTACGGCTGCCGCAGCCGCCGGTGCACCTCCCCGTCGGACGTCACGTGGTCCGGCACCATCGGGAAGCCATCGGCCAGCACCGTCAGCGTCGCCGGATACAGCTCCCGGATCGCCCGCAGACTGTTGACCGACGAGAACCCTTCCGGATCCTTGAGAATCGCCTCGACGTCCCGGAACCGCGTGACCACCCAGGCATCCAGCCGCGGCGAATAGAAGACCGGCTCGTCACGGCGAGCCTGAGCGTAGAACGGGTAGGGGTCGTCGGAGTGCGCTCCGAGCGGGTCGTAGCTCTTGGCGAGTTCACTGACCATCCATCGACAATGGACTATCGTTAGACAGGAGGCAACGGCCGCAGCGGAATCGGGTTGTCCTTCGGCAGCACGACCCACGTCCGCTCCGCCAACGGTCCCAGCAACTGGACACACCGGCGGGTGGCATCCTCACCGAGCCGCTCCCACGGCCCGGCGGCCAGCCGGTCGGTGAGCGCTTCAACCTGTGCATACGCTTCCCGCGCAGCAGCGGTGGCCGTGCCGTCGCCGGCTATCCAGCCCCGGTCCGCCAGCCGGTGCAGCGCGGCCTGCCACTGCTCATCGGTCCAGCCGCGGGCCTGCTGCATGCTCGCGGGCAGCTCCCCGCCGTCCAGCACCGCCCGCCAGACCACTGCCTCGCAGCCATCCACCCCGGCGGTGAGCAGCGCCGCCACGTGTCCGTCACCGCGGTGCTCCCGCAGCACGGTCGCCGCCTGCCACAACCGGCCCAGTGCGTCCTCGGGCCGGGGCAGGTCGGCGTTGGCGGCACCCAGCACCCGCCCGGGCAGCTCCACCTCGTCGGCCGCGGCGGAGAGCAGCTCGGCAACCTCAGCCACCTCGGCGCCCTCCAGAAGATCACCGAGCGCCGCGCGAGCCCCCTCGAGCCGGGCTGTGAGGACCGCCTCCGGGCTGGCCCTGCTCCACACGTCCGGCAACGCCCGGGCAACCATCCCCGGCGCGAACCCGAAAAACGCCGCGACGACCGGCCCGGCCCCGACCGCCCCGAACGGCGCCGCCCTGCCCGCAAAGTATCCCCGCCAGAACCCCCGCAGCCCGGCATCCACGAACGCCGCCCGAGCCGCCGGAGCAAAATACGTAACAGCATGAAGCGGCTCGAACAACGACCACACCCGCCGCGGCACCTCCATTGGCGTCATACCAGCACCCAACGCGACCCGGACCCCCTGGTCAAGCCCCCTCGGCGTGGCTCAGTCGATTGATCACCTCATCGACGGTGAAATCCCACCCGGTCAACCGCCGCCCACTCCAATTGATCCCGACCCGGAAGTCATCCTCGGCCAGATCGGGCAAGGCCGCATCCCGCCAATGCTCCAACGGCATCGAAACCACCCGGAACTCCAGCCCCCACAACGCAGCGGCGCGCTGCGCCCGTGCCCGCGACGACCAGTAGGGAAAGACCCGCCGGGGCGTCGGGCTGCCACTGTCATCCCTGACCCACCACACGGTCCGATGCTGCACGATCTCCCGGAAGAACGCCGCCGCCTGAGCCCCACTGACACTCACGCCTACCGAAAGCCCGTCTCGCCCGTGATCATCTCTCCACCAACGGTCGCGGATTGTGCACCTCAGTCACCCACGAACCATAGATAGAGGTGAGACCCCTCCTCGACCTGCCTGCAGAGCACCTCTATCTCAGACGCTGCTTCCTCGCCCACGATGTCACGCACGGATCGGTCTGCGACCTCCAGCAGGAGCTTTCCGACCTGCCGTTCGTTGAAGACGGTGTCCGCATAGGGGAGCAGACCCCCGAGGCACGGAAACCTCTGCTGATCGATCTGCGACAACGCCTCCGACCAGTGGACCCCTCCAGACGTTCCCCGCGTCACGATCTCACCCAGCTCGGTGCGCAGCTGTAGACCGATCACGCGGAACTCCTCGGTCCGGCGGGACCCACCGGCGTCACGACGCATCCTCGAACAGGATCGGGCCGGTGACCGGCGTTGCCCCGCCAAGGGTTCGGTACCGGGTCAAATCCTTCTCGTCGAACAGGACGACCAGCGTGTCCGGGTGGTACCAGGCCGCGGCATCCGGACCGATCTCACCGAGGGCGACAACCACCCGCCGATCCCCGGGGAACCCGAGCCGGAGTCCCCACAGGCTTTCCGGAACACCGGTCTCGCTGATCTGCCAGCCGAGGTCCACGGACGCGATGGTCTGGCCGATCACCACCGCCCATGCCGTTGACGTCGCCGGCACGAGAACGGTGTCATCGCCGTCGTAGTGCGGCTCCGTGGCCGACGTCGACAGTCCCTCGACCCTGTCGTCCCGTGCCCAGGTGATGGTGATGACCTGCGACGGGAGGCGCAGCAGCAACGCGAAGTCGACCTGGTGAATGTCGCCGTCCTGAGGATCTGCGTATCCCGCGTAGGCGCTCTGGCCGTAGGCCACGTCTTCCAGACGCTCCCCGACCAGCGCGGATCGCAGCTCAGCGATCCGCGCCAGGTCGGTGCGCAGGATGGGGCCGGTCAAGGTTCGTACCTGAACTTGCCGAAGTAGGAGAACTGGCCACCGCTGTCGAACACCGCTCCCACCCCGTCTGGTCGAATGATCCGGGTACCTGTACCGGCATGCTGCCCCCCGGACGGTACATCTTCGAGGCCCTGCGGGTGGAAGGTGATGTCGTCGAGCAGCTTCTGGCCGGCGGTTTCGAGGTTCTTGGGACCCTTCACGGTGGGTAGGAAGCGATCGCCGCGAGGCCCGATGTTCGCGTCGAGCTGATGCTTCTGGTATTCCTGCCCGGACTTGGTGGTCTCTGCCTTGGCACTCGGCTTGCGCATGCCACTGTTCGCCATGTCGGTGCGCTTGGCGAGGTCCGGCGCGCCCCTCCCGCAGTTGTGGACGAGGAGCGGGGTGTCACCGGCCAGGACGTAGTACGTGTGGATGTCCTGGACCGTCAGGTTGTGGACCGTGGTATGCCTGGTCCAGTGCCGGGTGGTGCGGATCGTGAGTTGCTTGCCGTCCGAGGTGGTGACGTGGTCGCCGGACCGGAGTTCGGCCGCGTCGATCCAGTCGGACCTGTCGGCGTTCCAGAACGGGTGTGCCGCTGTGGCGGTGACGCGGGCTCTGCCGTGATCCGTGTCGATGGTCAGGGTGACCAGGTCGCGGTCGCCCGTGCCGGTGATCGTGCGGGTGACCGGCTCGGTTTCGGTGTCGTTCTCCTCCGGGGCGCCGGCGAGGACCTTGTCGCCGACGTCGATGTCCTCGATGGGTTTGGTGCTGCCGTCGGCCATCAAGACCAGCGTCCCTGCCGCGAAGCTGTTGCTGAGGCAGTTGGCACCGGTGCGGGAGGTGAGTCCCTTGCCGAGCTTGTTGCCGACGAAGGCTTCGACACCGAGGGCTGTCAGGTTGCCGGCGCAGGTGGCGCCGGAGGTGCCCTTGCCGCAACCGGCGGCGTTCTCGACCTGGCCGCAGGCGCCCTTGCTGCCGCCGTAGCCGCAGTCCTCCATCTTGTCGAACAGCTCGCCCGCCTGCTTGGCCTTGTTCTCGAGGCTCTTGCAGGCGCTGTCACTGTCACCGGAGGAACAGTCGTCGAGCTCCGCGTAGGTGTTCAGACCCTCCTTGACGCTGCCCTTGACGTGATCGACGAACGCCGAGCCGAATTCCTTGGCTGGTTTCTTGGCGTCGCTGACGACGTTCTTGATGCCGTCACCGATGGCGTCGGCGGCGTCGGTGAGGAAGTTGTGGCCGTCGAGTTCGACGTTGGAGATGGGGTTGCCGCCGGCGAAGGCGTAGCGGTTGCCGGTGTAGGGGTCGGCGGCGAGGCCGAGGTCGGCGAGGGCGCCGTTGTAGTTGTCGCGGGAGAGGAACTGGTTGATGCCGGGGTCGTAGTCGCGGAACCCCATGTCGTAGTCGCCGCTTGCCTGGTCGTAGCGCTTGCTCTGGAAACGGTAGGAGTTGTACGGGACCTTGTCGGGGTTCTCGGGGTTGCTCGCGTCGGGCTTGTCGGCACCTGTGAACTGGGCGGTGTCGTTCTTGCCGTAGGCGGTGTAGCCGTACGTGGCGCGGCCGTCGCCCTTGTCGTCGGTGATCTGCTCGATGTCCGACTGGCCGTCGTAACCGGTGTAGGAGTCTTCCTTGGTGTCGTCGGCGTTCGTCTTGATCTGCGAGAGCAGGCCGCCGCCGGGGCCGCGCTGGTAGGACTTGACGACCTTGGTGCCCTCGAGCTCCGCGGACACGTCCTTGGTGAGGCCGAGGTACGCGTACGTGGTGGTCTTGCCGCCGTAGGTGCGGGTGGACATCCGGTCGAGCGGGTCGTACTTGTAGTCAGTGGTCTTGTCGCCGGGGTTCTTGACGTTCTTGACCACGTGGTCGAAGCCGTCGTACGTGTAGCTCTCCAGCGTGGTGCCGGCCGACGTGATCGTCTTGAGCCGCCCGTACGGGTCGTAGGCGTAGCTCGCCGTGGCGCTGCCGACCGCCGCGGATTCGAGCCGGTTCTTCTTGTACGTGTACGCGGTGGTCGTCCCGCCGACCGTCTGGCTGACGACGTTGGAGTTCGCGTCGTGCACGTAGCTCTCGGTCGACGCCCCACTGCCGGTCTTGGTGACCGTGCGGACCCGGTCCTGGGGGTCGTACGCGTATGTACTGGTCGTGTCCAGGTAGGCCGTCTTGTTGTCGGCGTTCTGCTTGTGCTGGACGTCCTTGGACTTCTGACCGTTCGCGGCGTACTCGTAGGTGTGCTGGTTGACCACCGTGCCGTCGGACTTCTTCTCCACCGTGCTGCGGCTGGCGCCGTTGAGGAAGTAGTCGCTGGTGACGACGTTGTTGTTGCCCTTGGTCTCGGTGTCGACCTCACCGCGCCTGGTGTACGCGTACTTCGTGTACTTCGGCTTCGGGTCGTCGAGCGTCTCCGCGTTCTTGATCTGAGCGACCAGGTCACGCTGCGGCTCGTAGGTGTACGTGGAGACCTGCAGGTCATGGGTACGCCGTTTGAGCAGGTCGTTCGGCTCGTACTCGAAGGTGGTGGTGTTCTTGACCGTGGAGCCGTTCTTCTCCTCGAGACCGGCGACGCGGTTGACGCCGTCGTAGCCCACGGCGTACGTCCCGATTGCCGCGCCCGAGGTGTTGTCGAGCATCTGGGTCAGGTTGCCGTTGACGTCGTAGGAGAACGCGAAGTCCTTGGCGGGGGTCCCGGAGCCGGCGCCGTTGTCGTTGGTCGACTTGCGCTTGCCGTCGGGGAAGTACGTCCACGTCATCTGCCGCGTCGTTGCCCCGGTCGCGCTGATCGCCCGGGACGTCTGCGAGCCGTTGTCGTCGTAGTCGTACGTCGTGGTGATGTTCCACGCCGCGTCCTGCGAGGTCTTGACCCAGCCGTTGTCGAAATACGTCTGCACGGTGTCGTTGCGCACCGTCTCGTTCTCCGACGGCGGGGCGGAGACCCGTTCCAACTGCCCGACCTTGTTGTACGTGTACTTCGTGACCGCCGGCGTCTTGAACTTCGTGTCGGCCTTGTCGTACGGCTGCTGCACCTCGCTCGCCCGGTTGAGCTTGTCGTAGAGCGTGACGGTGGTGAAGTCCTCGGTGTCCCCGGTGGTGTCGACGCCGCGCGGGCTCTCGGCGCGGTTCTGGTTGCCGACCTCGTCGTAGCCGTAGCGGGTGGTCCGGTAGACGCCTGCTGAGTACGGCACGCGCTTCTCGACGACGGCGTTGCGCTCGTCGTACTTCGTGTACGTGCGGTTGCCGTCCTGGTCGTACGACTCGGTGGGGTTGCCGTCCTTGTCGTACTCCTGGCCGGTGGTGAACCCCTTGGCGTCGATGGTCGTCTTGAGCCGGTGACTCAGGTCGTAGGTGAACTTCGTCGTGTAGTCCGTGGTGTCCGCGGTGGCGTTCTTGCGCTGGTCGTATTGCGCGACCACGTTGCCGGCCAGGTCGTAGGTCGCGCTGACCCGCCCGTTGAGGGCGTCGACGACGTCGGTGACCTGGTTCAGCTCGTTGTAGACGTAGCTGGTGACGTAGTCCTGGGTGTCGGCCGGGGTCAGGGTGCCCTTGGGCTCGGTGACGCGGCTGAGATTGCCGACCTGGTCGTACTCGTACCTCGTGGTCGGCGCGTCGGAGGTCGTCGTGTCCTTGGGTGTGGCGACCGTGCTCTGCCGGTCGAGCGCGTCGTACGTGGCGGTCGTCTTCGCCCCGGTCGGCGACGTCGTCTGCAGCACGTTGTCGTTGGCGTCGTAGCTCGGCGCCGGCGTGGTGATGTACCGCCCGGCCGTGGCGTCCTTGGGAACCTTGGTCGTCAGCGGCCGCCGGAACCCGTCGTACGTGTAGGTCGACGTCTTGGTGTTGGCGTCCGTCACCGTGAGGACGTCGCCGGTCGAGGAGTACGTGTACTTCGTGGCGTTCGTCAGCGCGTCGGTGATCGTCTTCGGGTAACCCACGACGTCGTAGTCGGTGAACCCGGTGACGTTGTCGTTGGCGTCCGTCGTGGTGAGCATGCGCCCGGCGCTGTCGTACGTGTAACTGGTCGCGTAGTCACCGGCGGTCGTGGTGGCCGTGCCTTTCGGGTCGGTCACCGAGGTCAGGTTGCCGACCGCGTCGTGCGCGAACAGCCAGCGCCGCCCCTCCGCGGAGACCTTCTCGGTGAGGTCCGCGGTGTGCCCGGCGAGCCCGAACTGGTAGCCCATCCGCGTCGACGGGGTGTTGTTCTTGTTGGCCTCCGGGTCACGCATCTCCAGCGGATATCCGGTGGTCTGGTCGAAGCGCCAGGTGGTCACCGCGCCGCCGGGCTCGTCGAGCCGGGTGACGTTGTTGTCGGCGTCCCAGCCGAGCAGCGTGGTGCGCTGCTTGGCGTCGGTGATCCGGGTGACCCGGCCGTAGCCGTCCATGGCGTTCTCGGTGATGCGGCCCTTGGCATCGGTGACCGTCGAGGTGACCGCGCCGCTGGCCGTGCCGTCCGGGTCGGCGTACTCGAAGAACATGGGCTTGTTGAGCCGGTCGGTGACCGTGTTGACCTTGCCCTGCTGGAACGCGTCGCCGGGCTCGTTGTAGGCGACCTTGGTGCCGCTGGACGCCCGCGGGTCGGTGACCTTGGTCAGGCGCGCGTTCGTCGAGCCCTCGGACTCGTCGTAGGCGAACGCGAATGTCTTGATCTTGTACGGGTCGGCCGCGTCGGCGACCTCGCGCAGCAGCCCGGCGTCGCTGTAGACGAACGACACCCGGCGGCCGCTGATGTCGGTGATCGCCTTGACCTGGTCGATGATCGCCGGGTTCTGCAGGTCGGTCAGCGACTGCTTGGTGCCGTCGACGTACGCCTCATAGCTGTCCCCGGCCGCGTAGTAGTCGAGCGTCAGCGTGCGGCGGTTCGCCGGGTCGGTCAGGTAACGCAGCACGCTCGTGGTGCGGTTGTTCACGGTGCGGCGCTCGTACGTGAAGGTCAGCTTGTTGCCGTTGCGCTCGCGGACCGCGGTCTGGAAGCCCTGCTCGTCGAAGACGAACTGGCTGCGGTCCGGGCGGGTCATCGTCCACGCCT
Source organism: Winogradskya consettensis (assembly GCF_018332715.1). Classification (GTDB taxonomy): domain Bacteria; phylum Actinomycetota; class Actinomycetes; order Mycobacteriales; family Micromonosporaceae; genus Actinoplanes; species Actinoplanes consettensis. The sequence continues at coordinate 218,154 of NZ_BOQP01000004.1, forward strand.
GCGTGGTGTCGCCGCTGTTGGTGCGCTGCAGATACATGTGCACACCGGACGGCTGGACGTATCGCCAGTCGGCGGTGTTGGTGCTGTCGTGCTTGTCGAGGTTGAACAGGTGCGTCGTGCCGTCGCCGTCGGTCATCGCGACCTGCTGCGGCCAGGTGGTGGTGCCGCCGCGGAATTCCAGGGGCGAGCCGAGACGTACGACGCTGGAGGTCGACAGCGACCAGCCCAGGCCGGCGTACGAGGTGGAGGTGTCCTGGCTGTTGTAGGTCAGCCGGACGAACGTCGACACCCCCTGGCTGGGGTTGCTGATCGGGTTGTAGCCGACCACCGCGTTGCCCGAGAACTGGTTGACCATCACGGTCGCACCGGCACCCGCGCCGCCCCCGGCGTAGTGATAGAACTTCTCGAGCCCGAGCTGGTCGGAGGTCGGGTCCTCCACGGCGACGCTCTGGTCGAGCGGTTCGATGGTCGTGGTCTGCGACAGCCACTGCCCGGTGGTCTTGTTGCGCAGCTCCCACTTCAGGACGTACGGCTCGCGGCGGTCACCGTCGTCGCCGGAGTCGGGTGCCCTGACGGTCGCGGTCACGGTGACCACGCCGCCCGGTGCCTGCGCCGAGGGCAGCGGCGTCTCGATGCGGTTCCCGGCGGTCGTGACGTCGGTGCCGTCCTGGCGCTGCCAGCGGTAGGACACCACCCAGTCCGCGGGCGACCAGACCGCGCCGGTGGTGTTGGTCAGCGTGACCGGCACCAGGTACTGGTCGGCGGGGATCATCCGGCCCGGCGTGGTGGGCGCGTAGTAGGTGCTCGTGCTGTCCGGCGCGGTGTAGACGACGCGCAGCCGGGGACGCAGCGCCGGCTCCTGAGCCTCGGCGGACAGGAACAGCGACCGCTGCTCGTTGCCGGCCTCGTTGGCGACCTTGATGACCACGCCCTTGTTGGTGCTGGGCGTGTCGACCCAGCGCTGCACGAGCGGCCCGGCGTCCCACTGGGTCCAGCCCGGGTCGCCGCTGATCGACGCCGCCGTGGACTGCACCGTGGTCTCGAAGTCACCGCCCGCGGTGGTCCACGCGGTGCCGCTCTGCGCGCTGTTCCACGTCGAGGTGGTCTCGTTGAAGTCGCGGGTCAGCCCGCGCAGCTCGTACGGTGTCGCGCCGGCGTTGGCGCCCTCGGCGTACCAGCCCCAGAGGCCCACCTCGGCGTCGAGCACCTTCGCCCTGGGTGGCAGGCCGGTGATGCTGGGGAACTTCACGACGGCGCGGCTCGTGCCGTACGTGGTGCCCTTGTTGCCGATCTGCAGCTCGCCGCCGGAGTCCAGGGTGTCCCAGTTGTTCGTGGGTTTCGCGCTGGTCAGGGTGTTGTCGTCGGCGCCGCCGAAGAACTTGACGACCTGCCCCGCCGCGGGCAGCTTCACCATCTCGGTGGGCGACGGGAGCAGCGCACCGTCCCGGGTGCGCACCGCCACGGTGTAGAACAGCTGGTCACCGGGTGCCGCGTGGGTGTCGTTGTACGTGGTGCGCCCAGCCCGGACGGGCGCGACGAGGGTCGCCGCCGAGGGCCAGAAGTTCTGCTCCTTGCTCGCGTGGACCTCGTATTCGAGCAGGTCGTCGTCGGGTGAGGTGGACGGGTCCGCGTACGTCGTCCAGGACAGGTCGGCGCCCGTTGCGCGGACGGTGGTCACGGGGTTGATGCTCACACCGGGGCGGCCCCACGTGAGGATCAGCTTCGGGCCGTGGTCGTCCTCGCCGCCGTACGAGAAGTCGCCGCTCTCGTAGCGCGGGCCGCCCCACACCTTGGTCTCGTCCTTGGCCTTGACCATGAAGCCGTTGTTGGCCTCGCCGTCGAGCCACTTCTGCACGATCGAGCGGACGCTGAACGAGTGCCACACGTTGGTCTGCCTGAGCACCTTGGTCGCCTCGGCGCGCTTGACGAACCGGACGGCGTCGGCGACGACCTCCTTGCCGGCGACGTCGCCGAGCGTGACCTTGTGCGTGGTTCCGGCCTTGAACGGGTACGTGCCGATCGACAGCCAGGTGCCGTTGCCGCTGCCCCCGGTCTGGTTGACCGGGCGCACGGCCGTCCCGCCGTCGTAGGAGACGGTGTAGGGGGCGTTGGTGGCGCGTTTGCTGCCCGGTACGTAGTGGACCTGCACCTCGTACTGTCCGGACTCGGTGAGCCGTGGCACCCAGGTGACCGAGTCGCCGGTCTTGGTGTCGGAGTTGATCAGATAGGTGCCGTTGATCGCCTGGGACTTGTCCCCGCTGGCGGCGCCGCTCCACGGGCCGACCTTGACGATCTTCGCGGTGTTGACGTCGTCGACCCGCTCGGTGTTGTCACCGACCTCGCCGAAGCTCGCCGCCGTGGTGTTCCAGGTGGCGGTGTTCTCCGCCCACGCGGCGGTGACCTTGCGGGCCTCGAACACCGGCTCGAAGTCGTCGGCGCCACCGAACGTCTGGTCGTAGTACATCTGCAGCTGCGCCGAGTCGAGCTGGACGCCGGCGGGGATCTGCGACAGGTCGAACTTCGTCAGCGACCGGAACGTGCCCGCGGTGTTGACGCCGGCCGACAGCCGCCACACGTTGTCGTAGTTGGTGGTGGGCGTGTCCGACGCGAGCATGACGTCCTGCGCCTTGCCGATCGTGGGCTGCAGCTTGATCGTCGGGTCGACCACCACCGGGTAGGTGCGCTCCGGGCTGCTCAGCCACGCGGGATCCGCGGTGATCGTCACGAGCGTCCGGCCGCCGGCCTGGGTGACCCGCTGGGTGACCGCCTGGCTCAGTGCGGTGCCGGTCGGTGACTGCGGGTCGGGCTTGCTGTCATACATGTACGGCTTGGGCATCGTGAACAGCGCCGGCCCGACGCCGTCCGTGGCGTAGAAGGCCACCGAGCCGTCCGCCTGCGGAACCGCCCGGACCTTGTCGAGGTCCAGCGTGAACGTCCAGCTCGCCGCCCCGGCCGGGGGCGCCTTCAGGACGATCTTCTCCTTGGTGGCCGTACGGGTCAGCTCGTACTCGAGGTCGGCCGTGCCCGCGACCCCCGCGTAGGTGACGGTGTCGCCGTCGGCGGTGGGCTTCGCCGCGCGGGCAGCGCCGTCGAGGCCCATGGTCAGGCCGTGCCCGCCGGGCAGCGTGTACTTCAGCAGCCGGTCGGTGCGGTCGCCGAAGCTGCTGCCGAACGTGTTCTTCGTCGCGGCGTAGCGGTAGCCGGCCGCCGTGGTGGCGGCCGGCCTGGTGTCGATGTCCTGCCAGTGGCCCTTGCCGTCGCGGTAGTGCACCGGCTCGCGGCTGGTCTCGGTCTGCAGCCGCCCGTCGGCCAGCTGATAGGTCTTGGTGGTCGCGGTGCGCCGCCCGGTCAGCTCCTTGGCGCGGCGTGCGGCCGGGATCGCCTTCGCGGGCACCGGGCGGTCGGCGGCCGGCAGCACCCCGGCCGGTGGCGGCTGCGACGCGGCGAGCTCGCGGCCCTGGACCGCCGGTGGCCGCAGGACGGTGCCCGCCGGTGGCTGTGGGCTGGGCTCGCGGGCGGGTTGCGCCTGTGCGGGACTTCCGGAGATGACGAGTACGACGGCGGCAGCCGCCGTGATCAGCCGTGAACGCAAAACCGCTCCCCCATGGCTCGGCCTGATCTGGCGCACCGAGATTCCTCTGCGGAGCGATCCCGGTCAATGCGCGGCGGGGCCGTCCGGGTCGCTGGCGGGAACTGCCGCTCGCAACTGCCGGTCGGTCGCCGGCCTGCGGCGCACCCGGTGGGCGGTCAGCCTGCTGCGGATCCGGGCGCCATCCGGGTGGCCGAGCCGGTCGAGCGCCGCAGCGGCCGCCCGCCACGCCGTGGCCGCCGCCTGCCGGCGCCCGGTCGCGTGATGGACGTCGCCGAGCTCCGCCCGCACGGTTGCCTCCGCGAGCAGGTCCCCGGCGGCGTGGTGCGCCTCCAGCGCCCGGGTCAGGCACCGCGCCGCCTCGGTGTAGTCACCCATCCGCCGGTGCACACCGCCGATGCCGGCCAACATGGCGGCCCGCCCGGCCGGATCGTCGAGCCCGTCGTTCAGCGCCAGGGCCCGGTGGAAGTGGGCCAGCGCGGCGACGTGCCGGCCCAGTCGCGCGTTCGCCCCGCCCACCCCGGCCAGCGCCCGCGCCTCGAAGACCGCACTCCCGGCCCGGCGGAAGAGCCCGAGCGCGGTCAGCGTCTGCTCCAGCGCCTCGCGGGGAGGGCTGAGCGGCGCCGACACGAGCAGCGTGTGCGCCTGCCCGATCCCGTCCCCCAGCGCCAGGCTCAGCTGCGTGGCGCGGCGGAAACAGCCCGCGGCCTCGTCGTCCCGGCCGAGCCGGGCGCAGGCCTCCCCCAGATTGCGCAGCACCGTCGCCTGCCCCGCCTCGTCGTGCTGGCGGACGGCAGCTGCCAGCGCGGCCTGCTCGACGGCCAGCCATGACGACCAGTGCCCGCCGCGGTCCAGATGATCACGCAGCAGCCAGGCCAGCCCGCGGATGTCCCCGTCGCGGCCGGCGGTCACCGCCCTGCCGAGACCGGCAAGCAGGGTGTCGTGCTCGGCGGCGAACCAGGCACGCGCCTCGTCAGCGGTGTGCACCTCCTCGACGGCGGGCAGCGGTGCCCGATGCGGGTCGAGGTGCCGGGCCGCGGCCAGGCCCGTTCGCAGGTCAGGGCCGTGGCGGGCGGGCGCGGTGGTCAGGACGGTGCACAGGGGCGCGGACGCCATGGTGGCGGCGCGGGCGGCGGCCGCGGCGATGACCAACGGCGATCCGCCGCACCCCGCGAGGAAACGGGACACGACACCGGCTTCGGCGGCGACCCGCCGCGCACCGACCCGCCGCACGAGAACCTCATGGGCCTCCCCCGGCGTGAGCGGCCCCACCGTGACCAGGCCGGCCGTCTCGGTGGCCAGCAGCTCCGGCAACGGTTCCCGGCTGGTCACCACGGTCCGGCAGCCCGCGCCGCCGGGCAGCAGCGGCCGGACCTGCGCGGCGGAGGTGGCGCCGTCCAGCACCACCAGCACTTTTCTGCCCGCGAGCACGCTGCGGTAGAGCGCCGCCGCATTCGCCGGAATCAGCTCCGCGGGCACCCCCAGCGCACCGAGCACCGCCCGCTCCGGAGCCACCTGGTGCCCCAGCGCCACGTAGATCTGACCATCCGGAAAGGACGTTTTCACCCGGTGCGCCCAGTCGAGCACGGCGGTTGACTTGCCGATCCCCTCCGGCCCGGTCACCACGCACACCTCCGCGCCCGCGTCGAGGGCCGCGCTCAGCTCCGGCCGGGCGACGATCCCCTCGGGCACCCGGGGTAGCTGCGCCGGCGTCACCCAGGCCCGCAATGGATCACTGACCTGCCGATGGGCGGCGGCCAGCCGGTCACCCGGTGCGACGTCCAGCTCGGCGGCCAGGCGCCGGCTGATCCGACCGTACGCCCGGAGCGCCCCCGCCCGGTCCCCCGCGCGACCCAGCGCGAGCATCAGCTCGGCGTGCAACGGCTCGTGCAGGGGCTCAGCGGCCGCGACCTCGGCGATCAGGTCACGATGCACATCGGTGTCGTCCGCCCGGGCACAGGCGATGGCGGCGGCCACCCGGCGCCGCCCGAGATCCTTGGCCAGGGCGTCGCCGCCCAGCTCCACCGCGATCGGACCACGCCAGCACCGCAGGGCCTGGGCGGCGTCCCCGGCCTCGAGCAGGTCGACGAACCGCGCGGCGTCCACACCCTCCCGCTCGACATGCAGCAGACAGCCGTCCTGCTCGACATGCAGAACTCCCGGTCCGAGTTTCCGGCTCAGCTCCTGCGCGTTCTCCTCGTCCTTTGCGGCTGCTTCGTCAAACGGAAGGAATGCATTCGGGCGCAATGCGAGCCGGGCAAGCATCCGGCGCGAATCCTCGTTCTCCACCGTCACCTGCTGACCGCCGCGAGTGACGACCAGCGGCCCGAGCACCCCGATCCGCAGCACCGGCGGCCCGAGCCCGGCGATCTCCTCGGCGGACAGCTCCAATGCCGCCGCGAGCTGCCGCAACGACCGCGCCCGCGGCGTGGTGACCCGGTTGCTCTCCAGGTCGCGCACCATGCGCGCACTCAGCCCGCTGCGCCCCGCCAGCTGCTCCTGCGTAAGCCCCAACCTTTGCCGGTAAGCAAGGATCAGATCGCCCACCCGGCCCGCCGATCCCCCGGCCACTTCCCGCCATTGTCCACCCACTCCGGCCACCCCCGAGCGCCCCGTTCCGACGCCGACAATAGCGAACCATAAAGATCAACATCACCCCGCTCAACATTGACGTTAATCAAATCAATAACAACTGCCCGGCCACGTCCCACCCCAGGCGTCGAAGGCCCGCCGATCCCGGATCACACGGCGCTCCTCTCCACGATCGCCGCCGCGACCGCCGCGCCGTTCTCCGTCGCCAGCCGCCCGGCCAGCACCTTCGCCCGGCGTGCGGGATCCTCACCGAGCAGCGGCTCGGCAGCGCGCACCAGACGGCGTACCGAAGGCTCGGTGAAGCGGAAGGTGTCACCCACGCCGAGCCGCGCACGACCCCGCCTCAGAACGGCTGGTCCGAGAACACCGAGCAGACCAGGGTGGGCAGTCCCGCCCCGAGCGACGCCGCGGTCGACCCCGCCCCACCGTGATGCACCGGCATGCTGCCGATTCCGAAGTAGACCAGCGCCTCCCCCGCGTCCAGCCAGGCACGCAGCCCGGATCAACCCCGGCCCGCTGCGCGGCCGACAGCCTCATGAACCCCACCAGCGGCCGCCGAGCACTCCGGTCCGCAAGCTCCGGGACCAGATGCCTGCTGTACGCCTGCAGCTCGACCGATCCCGCCAGCCCCAGCCCCAGCCGCACCGCCGCCGGAGCCGTGGCGGGCGGGCGGCAACCCGAGCTCCGCCCGGAACCCCAGGAGATCGAGGGCGTTACCCGTTGCCGGGCCGGACCAGCCCCGACTCGTACGCGTAGACCACCGCCTGCACCCGGTCGCGCAGCCCGAGTTTCGCCAGGATCCGGCCGACGTGGGTCTTCACCGTCGCCTCGGCCACCTGCAGGCGGGTGCTGATCTCGGCGTTCGACAGCCCCTCCGCCACCAGGAGCATGACCTCGCGCTCGCGCTCGGTCAGGCCGGGCAGGTCCGCCGCCGTCGCACCGGCGGCCACGAGGCGCCCGGAGAAGCGGTCCAGCATCCGGCGCGTGACCCGGGGTGCGACCACCGCCTCGCCGCCGGCGACCACGCGGATCGCGTTGAGCAACTCCTCCGGCGGCACGCTCTTGAGCAGGAAGCCACTGGCCCCTGCCTGCAGGGCGGCGAACGCGTCGTCGTCGGTGTCGAACGTGGTCAGCGCCAGAACCCTCGGCAGCGGACCGGCCGCGCAGATCTGCCTGGTCGCGGACACGCCGTCGAGCACGGGCATCCGCAGGTCCATCACGACGACGTCGGCCGGGGTTGTCCGGAGCAGCCGCAGTGCTTCGGCGCCGTCACCGGCCTCTCCGACCACGGTCATGTCCTCCTGGTAGTCGAGGACCATCCGCAGACCGGCCCGGATGAGGTGCTGGTCGTCGACGAGCAGGATCCGGATCATGCCGGCACCGCCCGGTCTGCCGGCACCGTCCGGTCCGCGGTGAGGGGGATGCGGGCGTGGACCCGCCAGCCGCCGTCCGGGCCGGGGCCGGCGTCGAAGCTGCCCCCGTGCAGGGACACCCGTTCGCGCATGCCGATCAGCCCGTGCCCGCCGTAGTTCTCCATGTCGATGGTGGTCCCGGTGTCGGTCACGTCGATCTGGATGAAGTCCGGCCGGTTCTGCACCCGCACGGTCGCCGTAGGTGCCGGGCCCGCGTGCTTCAGGGTGTTCGTGAGCGACTCCTGCACGATCCGGTAGAACGCCAGCGCCACCGCGCTGGGGACCTCGGGCGGCGCACCGTCGACGATCAGCTCAGCGGTCAGGCCGGCGTCCCGGGCCCGCTGGACCACGGCGCCGATCTGGTCCAGCGCGACCGGGTTGCGGTCGAACGAGCCGTCGCCCGCACCCCGGAGCAACTCGACGAGTTGCCGGATCTCCTCCAGCGCGTCGCTGCCGGTCGCGCCGATCGTCCGTAACGCCTCACGGGCGCGGCCCGGATCGTGGTCGAACGCGTACGCCGCCCCGTTCGCCTGCAGGACGATCACCGACAGGGAGTGGGCGACGATGTCGTGCAGTTCCCGGGCGATCTGTGTGCGCTCCTCGGCCACCGCGAGCCGGGCCACATGGTCCCGTTCCCGTTCCGTGCTCCGGAGGCGCTCGCGGGCGAACCGCACGGTCAGCCCGGCCACCCAGACGACGGCAGCGAAACCGAGCATCGTCGCGGCGTTGTGCACGAGGTCACCGAGCCGGACCGGTTGCCAGCCGGCGTCGGTGTTGGGGTGTGCCGACAGCAGCAGGCTCGCGAACAGCAGCCCGCCGAGGCCGCCCGCGATCACGCCACGCAGGGTCGCCGCGTGCACGACAGCCGCGTACATCGCGATGCCCACCGTGAGCAGCAGCATGCCCTCGTGCAGTTTCGTTCCGCCGACCTCGACGTTCGCCGTCAGCACGGTCAGCACCATCACCGCGGCGAGCACGATGAGCGGACGGTGGCGCCGGGCGAGCAGCAGCAACCCGGCCAGCACGCCGAAGAGCAGGCCGCTCAGCGGGGACCGGTGCCACCACCAGGTGGCCAGCGCGGCCACCGAGCCCGACACGAGCAGGTCGGCCGGCGAGACTCGGCGCCGCGAGAACATGAATCCGAGCAGGTCATTCACTACGCAACTCCTGTGTCCGAAGGAGGCGGAACAACAATGGCAGGCTACCCGCGGTGACCGCTACGACCATCGCGGCGACCGCGGCGGTGATCCCGGCTATCACCGGCCAGTCGAGGTCGACGGGCCCATGGGTGGCCGCCAGCAGGACCGCCGAGAGGCTGCTGCCGACGATGACCGACAGCAGCAGTCCGACCGTGGCCGGGACGGCGACCTGGTAGAGAACCGCCGCCGACAGCGTGCGCCGCGGGGTGCCGAAGGCGGCCAGGACGGCCAGCAGCCGGCGCCGTTCGCGCAACTGCTCGGTGACGTTGACGAGCATGCTGGCGCCGATGAACAGCAGCAGCAGGACCGCGCAGGCCTGAGCGACCTGCCGCGCGCCGGCGAACTGGTTACCGACCCGGTCGTCGCCGAACAGCTGCAGGGGCGCCGCCGGATCCAGCCGGATCATGGTGTTGCGGACGTGTTCGATCGCGTCCGGGTCTGCGGGATCCAGCCGTAGCAGGTACGCGTCGACGGGCAGCCCGCCCCGGATCCCGAGCGCCGACGGCGTCGCCAGGAACGCCACGGGCCCCGCGTCGCTCGTGTACTGCTCGACAACCGGCAGGCCGGCAGCCACCTCCCACCGCGACAACGGCTTCTTCTCGTCGGTGCCGTAGACCCCCACGCTCGCGCCGGGCGGTAGCACCGTGGTCTGGTACCAGCCGGACATGGTGCCGGCGAAACTGTCACCGTCCGTGCAGGACGGCAACGGCGCGTACTGACGCAGTGTGTCGCAGTCGCCAACGCGTACGGTGACGCCTGCTTGATCGTCGCCGTCCTGGCGTAGCTCGGCGTAACCGGAGGTGCGCACCTGCCGGACCCCCGGCGTGCCGACCAGGGCGGCCTCCCAGCCGGTCCCGTCAGCGCCGTTGGTGTAGACCACCGCCTGGAAGCGGTCGTCCGGCGGCTGCACACCGTTGTTCGCCGCGACGGATGCGGCGAGGATCCCCTGAATGGCGATGATCCCGGCCACCGACACGGCGATGCCCGAGACGGACCGCACCGCGGTGTCGCTGTCCAGCTGCAGACGCCGGATCCCCAACTGCCACGCGACGCTGCCACCGCCGAGCCCCCGCACCACCGCCTGCACCAGCCAGGGCAGCAGCACCACCACACCGATCAGCAGGAGCACCACTCCGGCGGCGAGCTGCGCCTCCGACCCCGCCGGATCATCGAGCAGGGGATAGAGCAGAGCCGCACCGACGGCCGGAGGAATCAGCCGCCACCAGATCCGGCGCCGCCGCGCCCCGCTCTGCCGCACCACACCGAGCGGTTCGATGACGACCCGGCGCAACGCGGCAAGCGTCACCAGCACAGCCCCCACCGGCACGAGCACCACGATCAAGAGAAGCAGGATTGGGACAGGCCGCAGATCCGACGGGTACGGGCTGAAGTCAACCGGCAGCAGACCCCCCACTACCCGGCGCAGCCCGAGGAACCCGAGCCCGCCGGCCCCGAGCCCCAGCACCGCGCCGATCAGGGTGTCACCGGCGGCGATGCGCCGGGTCATCGCGGCGTCCGCGCCCACGAGCCGGACCGCGGCGAGCTGACGTTCCCGGCTCTCACTGCCGAACCGCACAGCCGTCGTCACGAACACCAGGACCGGCAGCACCATGATCACCGACCCGATCACGACGAGCACCACGATCGCCGGGTCGGTCACCGGCGCGGCCCCACCGCCGAACGACGTGATCCGCGCGGCCCCGTCGTCCCGGGTCAGCGTGCCGGAACCCACGTAGAAGTAGACCTCGTCGGGCCCCGAGAGCCCCCGCGGACCGATGACGCCGACCACCCGGGCGGACCACCGATCGCCCAGCACCGCACCACCGGGCCCGTTGATGAGCGCTGCCAGGGCGGGTGACACGACCATCTCCCCCGCCGCCGGCACCCGGTCGACCCCGGGCGGGACCGGCGCGCGGTCACCCTCGGGCCGCAGGATCCTGCCCCGGACAGCCTCGTCACGGAACCGGGTCTGCGTGGTCAGAGCCAGCAGCGTGCCCGGCCCGGCCCGCTCGGCGGTGACACCCATCGCCCGGTCGGCCAGCCGCTGCTGACGGTTCGTGCTCGCCGTCGGGGCGGCCGCCATGAGCAGCAGCATCGCGACACCGAACCCGACCCCCGCCGCGATCAGGGTCAGCCGCAGCCAGCCGGAACGGCCTCCGGCGACGCTCAGCCGCACGCCCAGAGCCAGATCACCGGCGGCGCTCACCGCGCGCCCTGCCGTTCGACGGCGGCTCCGTCACGGAAGACGGCCTCCCGGTCGGCGAACGCGGCGATGCGGGTCTCGTGCGTGACCAGCACCACCGCGCTCCCCCGCTCCCTCGCGGCGGCGACGAGCAGGCCCATCACCTGCTCACCGTTGCGGGAGTCGAGCGCCCCGGTCGGCTCGTCAGCGAAGATCACGCGTGGACCGGTGACCAGTGCCCGGGCCACCGCGACCCGCTGCCCCTGCCCGCCGGACACCTGCCCAGGACGTTTGCCGGCCACCTCGCTCACCCCCAGCCGGGCGAGCAGCTCGGCGGCCGGCCCCCGCGCTCCGGCCCGCCGCACCCCGCTCAGTCGCAGCGGCAGCTCGACGTTCTCCTGGCAGGTGAGCTCCGGCACCAGCTGACCGAACTGGAACACGAACCCGAACTCCCGGCGCCGCAGGGCACTGCGCTCGCGGTCCGTCAGGGTCGTCAGCTCCCGGCCGTCGTAGCGCACCCGCCCGGAATCCGGCGCGAGGATCCCGGAGAGGCAGTGCAACAACGTCGACTTGCCGGACCCCGAGGGCCCGGTGAGCGCCAGCACCTCGCCCGGGGAGACCCGCAACGACGCCCCGTTCAACGCCCGGGTGACACCGAACGACTTACTCAGATCTTCCGCGGCGAGCAGAGGTGGGGACAAGGGACGCTCCAGGGCGGTCGGCGTTCGAGGACGCCTCCCACGTTAGGAACGGAACGGCCCGCGGGCGTCCGCACAAAAGATGGCTTCTCGTGTACGACTTGAGGCGTACACGCGTGCCTTCATACGACCAAAGGGCTACCCCTCTCGGGGTCCTGAAACGACGGTGACGCCGGGTCAGCGCCCGGCTTCGGTGGGGTCAGCGCCGTAGACGAGGCGCAGGATCGCGTCGGTGAGGGTGTCGATCAGTTCGTCCTCGTCGTAGGCGCCGGGATTGGCGTAGACGTCGGCGAACATGATGCCGCGCAGGTGGACGGCCATCTTGGCGATCAGGTCGGGAGAGCCGCCCACCGTCAGGCCGGCCCGGGCGTCGCGCTGGATGCGCTTGCTGAACAGCGTGCAGCCCTCGTCGACGAACCGGGCGCGGACGTGCATCACCTCGGGGCCCGGATCGGGCGAGATGAAGGCCTCGCTCAGCCAGCGCCCGTCGACCTTCCATCTCGCCAGCCCCGCGGCCAGGCCGCGGCGCAGCTCGTCGCGGCCGAGGCCCTCGGCGGCGAGCCACTCGGCCGTCTCGTCGTCGGCCTCGGCGAGCCGCTGGTCGACGAGCGCGGCGAGCAGCGCCTGCTTGGACTCGAAGTAGAAGTAGAAGCCGGACCGGGCGATGCCGGCCGCCCCGGCCAGCTCGTCGATGGTGGCCTGGCCGATCGGTTTGTCCCGGAAGACCGCTCGTGCGGCATCGATCAGGGACTGCTCCCGCTGGTCGCCCTTCGTGGGGGCGCGGCGGCTGTTGATGGCTGGCACGGCGCCGATTCTACAGTCCATCGGGCGGAATCGACGCTCCATCTTTTATTTTCGACACGACGTTGATAATGCTCGGCTACGCGTCTACGTTCGGTCCCATGACCAACAGAGCGCGCCTCGCGCTACCCGTCGCCTCCTACGCGGTGCTGCTCGTGTCGGCGCTGCAGACCCTGGTCGTCCCGGTCGTCGCGAATATCCAGGCCGACCTGGGCGTCTCCACCAGCGCGGCCAGCTGGGTCGTGACCGCCAATCTGCTCGCCGCCGCGGTGTTCACCCCGATGCTCGGCCGCCTGGGCGATCTGTTCGGCCGCCGCCCGGTGATGCTCGGCGTGCTGACCGTCGTCCTGCTCGGCTCGGTGCTCGCCGCCACAACCTCCAGCCTCCCGCTGCTGCTCGCCGGCCGGGTCGCCCAGGCCGCCAGCTTCGGACTCTTTCCCCTGGCCATCGGCATGCTCCGCGAGGAGCTCGACCCGAAACGACTCACCGGTGCGATGGCCCTGGTCAGCGGCATGCTCTCGGTCGGCGCCGGCTTCGGCCTCGTGGTCACCGGCCTCCTGATGCGTCACGGCGGTGACTACCACCGCCTGTTCTGGCTGGCCACCGCGCTGACCGCGATCGGCATGGCCGGCGTGTGGCTGCTCCCCCGCCGCGCGGGCGCCGCCACGGGCAGCCTCGACTGGACCGGCGCCGCCCTGCTCGGACTCGGCCTGGTGCTGCTGATCCTCCCCCTCGAAGAAGGCAACGGCTGGGGCTGGGGATCGGCCCGCGTGCTGGGCTCATTGGCCGGCGCGGTCGTCGTACTCACCGCTTTCGTCCTCTTCGAACGCCGCACCACCCACCCGCTGATCAGCACCCGGATGCTCACCCACCGCCCGCTCGTGGTGGCCAACGCGACCGGCCTGTTCCTCGGCTTCTCGATGTTCGCGGTGTTCCTGTCCGTCTCGGCCCTCGTCCAAACCCCGCACGACCTCGCCGGCTACGGCTTCGGCGCGTCGGTGCTCGCCGCCAGCCTGGTCTACCTGCTGCCCGGCACCGCGGGCGGCGTGATCTCCGCACCCCTCGGCGGCCGCCTGGTCGTCCGCTTCGGCGCGAAGTCAACCCTGGTGATCGCGGCCGCGGTGGCCGGCGCCGGCTTCGCGATGCTCACCGTCCTGCACTCCGCGACCTGGGAGATCATCGTCGGAGCCCTCATGGTCAACACCGGAGTGACATTTGGGTACGCCGCCCTGCCCGCACTCCTGATCGCCCACGTCGAACCCGCCGAAACCGGCATCGCGAACAGCGTGAACTCCATCTCCCGCTCGATCGGCATGTCCCTCGGCACCGCCTTCGTGGTCACCATGGTCACCCGCAACCCGATCCCGGGCCCGGTTCCACTGCCCCACGAGTCCCAGTTCGTCGCCGTCTTCGTAACCGGCGCGATCCTCGCGGCCATCGCCGCCGTCATGGTCGGCCTGGCGCTGCCCCGCACCCGCCGGCCAGAACTCACGGTCCCCGAAGTAGAGGCCGACGAGGTTCTCGGCGCGGCCGGCCTGGCCAGCCGCTGAATCACCCCTTCGCGTACGGGTCGCGGCCGGTCCCGCGCACTGCGGCGGCCGCGGCCTCGGCGACGTCCGTAGCGGCACCGTCGAGCACGTAGACCCGCGTGGTCGCATTACCGCGCGGCACCAGCAGCCCGGCACGCGTCAACGCCTGGATGTCACGGATGGCCTGGTCCCGGCTCAGTCCTTCGTCCTGCTGATAGGTCGTACGCCGGACCTCGCCGACCGCGGCACCATAGAGCGCGGAAACCACCCGCTCAGGCAGCCCCCTCTCAGCAGCCAGTCCGGCGAGGTCGTTCCACAGAAGCACGGTCCAGTCGTGGCGCCTTTTCACGCGCTGCGCCTGCCGATGATGCGCGCCGAACACGAACCTGAGCCACGCGTGAGCGTCCCGCTCCGGCTGGAACGTGCCGTCCTGCGTGGACCGCAACGCCTCGTAGTAGAGGACGGTGTTCGTCTGCTCGCCCAGCCACTCCTCGATCGAGGAGAACTCCGGAGCCAACTCCCCCACCCGGGCCAGCACCAGCGTGTGCAGCGCCCGCGCCGTGCGCCCGTTGCCGTCCCGCCAGGGGTGGATGGCCACCAGGTTGAGATGAGCCATCGCCGCTCGTGCATACGCCGGAGCATCGAGGTCACCGTCCCGCAGCCACTCGACAAGCTCGCCCATGAGCCCGGGAACCAGGTCAGCGTCAGGCCCGGTGTACGCAGGCTCCAGCGGGTCACTGCTCGTCACGTAGATCCCACCGGCGCGGTAGCGTCCCGGCCACTTCGCGGGCTGATACTTCGTAATCATGAAGTGCAGTGCCGACAGGAGCATCTCCGAATAATCGAAGAAGCCCATCAACGGCGCCTGCTGCACATAGGTCATCGCGTCCCGATAGCCGATGACCGCCTGCTGCGTCTCGTCGCCGGCCTCAGCGGACATTGGAGCGCGCTCCACCAACGCCCGCGCGTCAGCACTGCTGATCGTGATGTTCTCGATCGTGTTGGAACCCTGGATCGCCGCCGCGAACAGGCTCCGCCGCAGCTGGCCCTCCCAGTGCGGCTTGGACCGCAGCTGCGCCTGAAGCTCGGCACGCATCTCACCCAGTTCACCCAGAACCCGGAGGTCCGCAGCATCCAGCGCCGGCATCGCGTACAGCATGCGCCAATGCTACAACGCCAGTAGCATCACCGTCGGGACGGAGAGTTGTCGGGCTGGTAGCTCGCCACCAAGGTGGTTACATAAGCGAGCGGATCGACCTCGACGTTGAAATTGGGCGGGAGGTATTCGGTGACGGCTTCGACGGCGGGTAGGAACGGCCCGAACTCCTCACCCCAGCGCTGAAAGACGTCCGAGGCAACGCTGGCTTGCACGGCGGCCAACTCCGCGTCGCGCTCACCCCAGATTCCCCATTTCCCCGATGGGCCGGTCACGGCCACAATGTCACCGCTCAAGAGGAAAGACGCCTGACCGGCGCCAGTCGGCGGTTCGAGTATGACGCGTGAGTAATCATCAATACCCGCGCCCGTACTCATCGAGAAAGCCGGCCACCAGCCATAGCGGGGAAAATGATGATCCTCGCCATCCGGTTCGATGACGATCACGATCACGTCATCGTCATCGTCATCGTGCAGGCGGGCCAGTTCGCTGAGGGCGGGCCAGAAGTCCTCGCCGAGAACTGAGTCGAACTGACAGAAAAGGGTCACCGGGCCAGGCCTGCGAAAGACTATGTCCGGGAACCGCGTCGACAGATCGAAGGTGGCCGACGCATAGGCCCGGAGACGACGATACCCTTCACGATCCCCGACGAGTCCGCTCTCGCTTCCCATCAGCCACCAATCGGATTTCAGGGGTGCCTCAGTCGCCCACGATGAACAGATAGCCGCTCAGCTCGCGTGCTTCGGTCGGGGCGCCCAGGACCTCTTCGGCCTTGGCCCGTTGGGCGCCGGGTAGAGACTCCTCGGCCAGCAGTTCTTTGAGCTCGACGATGAGCCGGTCGAGCTGGATGAAGTTGAACATGGCGTCCGCGTAGGGATCGACCACGTCGAGCACCCGTGAGCCCGCCGCCGCCCGTGCCCGTGCCAGCTGCGGGAACGAGTTGGCGGCGTCGTCCGCGACCCGTCGTACGCGGGCATGGTTCTGATCTTCAACGTAGAACGTGAGCACTGCAACCTCGCGGGGGAGGGATGATGTCCGGAAAATACCACTAATCGCCCCGGCGACGTGCTGCGCGACACTGTGACGGCGGGGCTGCGGTGGGGATAGCGTCCATGGCAGCGATGTTGGCGGGAGCGAGAGGCGCGCATGAGCGGGCGACAGGCGACCGTGGTGGTCATCGGGGGTGGGCAGTCGGGGCTTGCGGCCGGTTATCACCTGAAGCGGCGTGGGTTTGTCAGTGCGCTGGTGGAGCCCGGGGGCGAGCGGACCTTCGTGGTGCTGGACGCCGCGTCCGCGGCGGGTGGGGCCTGGCAGAACCGGTGGGAGTCGCTGCGGATGGCGACCGTCAACGGGATCTTCGATCTGCCCGGGTTTCCTAAGCCGCCGCTCGATCCCGGGGAGCCCAGCCGCACCGCCGTGCCGCGTTACTTCGCGGACTTCGAGAAGACCACCGAGCTTCCGATCGTGCGTCCGGTGCAGGTTCTCCAGGTACGGCCGGGGCCCGGCGACACCCTGATAGTCGACTCCGACCACGGATCCTGGTCAGCGCGGGCGGTCATCAATGCGACGGGCACGTGGACCAATCCGGTGCTCCCCCATTATCCGGGGCAGGAGACGTTCGCCGGGCTGCAGTTGCACACTCACGACTACGTGGCGGCCGAGCGCTTGAACGGGCGGCGCGTGGCCGTTGTCGGGGGTGGGATCTCCGCGGTGCAGCTGCTCGAGGAGATCTCGCGCGCGGCGACGACGTTCTGGTACACGCGCCGCGAGCCCGTTTTCCGTGACGACGAGTTCAACGCCGAGGCCGGCCGGGAGACGATCGCGAAAGTCGTCGCGGATGTCGAGGCGGGGCGGCCCACCGGCAGCGTCGTCTCCTACACCGGGCTGTTGTGGACGCCGTACGCCCTCGCTGCCAAGGAGCGTGGGGCGCTGGAACGGCGGCCGATGTTCACGGCGATCGAGCCCTATGGCGTACGCGAAGCAGATGGGTCTTTCACTTCGGTCGACGTCATTTTGTGGGCCACCGGGTTCAAGGCGGCCCTCGCCCACCTCGATCCACTGGGGTTGCGGAACGACACCGGTGGGATCCGTTTGATCGGCACGCAGGTGGCGGGCGAACCGCGCGTGCATCTCATCGGGTTCGGGCCGTCGCAGTCCACAGTGGGCGCCAACCGGGCCGGGCGGGAAGCGGTCAACGCCCTCGTCAAGTATTTCGACAGGGACCAGGTGAACGCGTGAGATTCCAGGTCCTCGACATCCCGCCCCACCTCGAGAACCCGGTGACCGGGCGCGAGATCCGGCCCGACGAGCGCTTCGCCCAGGCCCTGTCGTCGACCCGGCATGCCGAGGAGTTCGGCTATGACGCGGTCGGCGCGCCCCGGGTCCGGCACGGCTCGGCTCGGCTCGGCGACCACGCTGACCTCGGCGAAGCCGCTCCGCCGACGACGCGGCAGCCGACGACGTGACAGCCGAGATCGCGAAGACGAGTAGGGATACTCATGCCGGGGGCGGCGGGGAGGACAAGACTCATCGGCATGACTGAACAAGCGAGCCCGATGCGCGCCGACCTCACCGTTCCCGTTCGTACGCTCGGCTGGGCTGCCGGTCTCGCGGTCCTGTCGGGTGGCGCCTACTGGGCGCTGCTCGGCTGGGACACCCAGCGCGACCTCGACCCGGCGACCGGTTCGATCACCGGGCCCTGGTCGGCGTGGCAGGTGCTCGGGCTGGCCGCGGTGGTCGGCGTGCTGGCGTTCGCCGCGGGTCGCGCCCGGCGGGCCTGGCTGGCGACGTTCGTGATTCCCGCGGCGGTGACCGCCAGCTTCATCGTCTCCGCGTCCCAGGACCCCGATGGTGACGGCCTCTGGCCCATCGGCGCGGCCCTGGTGGCGCTCGGTACGGTCGCCGGGGTCGTGCTGGTGTCCTTCGTGACCCAGGCGCTGACGCGAGTGCGTTGATTCGTATCCGTCGGTAACACGCCGTTGATCAGGCTCACCCGCGTCACCGCGGGGATCGCCGCGGCGTTCCATCTCAAGGCCGAGTTCCTCAACCCGGGCGGGAGCGTCAAGGACCGGGCCGCGCTCGCCATGGTCCGCGCCGCCGAGGCCACCGCGGTCCAGCAGGTCGTTCTCGTACACGTAGATGACCGCCTGCACCCGGTCGCGCAGGGCGAGTTTCGCGAGGACCCGGGACACGTGGGACTTCACCGTCTCCTCGCTGACGTGCAGCGACGCGGCGATCCCGGCGTTGCCGTAGCCCTTGCCGAGCCACCAGAGGATCTCCCGCTCCCGGGTGGTCAGCCGGTCCAGCTCCGAGGGCTTCGCCGACGGGGCGATCCCGGGTCTCGATGGCCGCGCGGAACCCGGACCGGAAGAACTCGTGGTCGTCGGCGATCAGCACTCGGATGGTCATGACGACTGCTCCAGGGGGAACGTGACGGTGGTTCGCCAGGACCGGCCGGACAAACTCCGGGCCGTGTTCGGCGTGGCCGTCGAAGAGGGCGGCCCGGTGGCGGATGCCGTCGAGACCGAGGTGGTGCCGCCGCTGGGGCGGCAGATCGTTACGGCAGGACAGCTCCGGGCGTACGCCCTCCTGGCTGATCCGCAGTTCCACGACGCCACCAGCGCGGCAGGCCTGCGCGCCATCTCGACCGCGACGGGGAAGACCCTGTGGAGGGTGCGCGGTGCGGACGGGTGAGCGCGCGGCCGACGAGCGGTGCGGCGTTGCTGATCCTCTCCCCCGCCTCCGGCAGGACCGCGCGCATGTTCGGCACCGCCACCGAGCACGTGGTCGCCACCGGGGCCGGCTCTTCGTGACGAATCGGTACACCGTGAAGGCGTACACGCCGTCGTTGTGAGGGTTGCCATAAACAGGACTATGAGATACCTGTTTACGATACGGTCGAATCCTGCCGAGCATCCAGGAGGAACCCGTGCTCTCCACGTCCAGTACGCCGATCGTCGAGGCGACGCTTCCCGTTGTCGGGGAGCATCTCGAGGAGATCTCCAGCGTTTTCTACGACACGATGCTCGGGGAGAATCCTGAGCTGCTCACGCTGTTCAGCCGGAGCGCGCAGGCGACCGGCGAGCAGAAGTCCGCGCTGGCCGGGGCAGTCGCGGCCTACGCCGCGCACCTGGTCGGTGCCGGCCCGGACGCCGCTGTCTTCGACCACATCGTGGAGCGCATCGCGCAGCGGCACTGTGCGTTGGGGATCCGCCCCGATCAGTACACAATGGTCGGTCGCTATCTCCTGCGGGCGGTCGGCGCCGTGCTCGGGGATGCCGTCACCCCGGAGATCGCCGCTGCCTGGGACGAGGTCTACTGGCTGTTCGCCGCCCGGCTCATCGGCCGCGAGGCCCGGCTCTACGGCGAAGCCGGCGTCGACAGCACGAACCCGTGGCGCGAATACGTCGTCGCGGCGCGCGTCGAGGAGGCCGAGGACGTCGTCTCGTTCATCCTTGCCCCCGCCGACGGCGGCCCGGCTCCGGCATTCCGGCCCGGTCAGTACGTCACCGTCGCCGTCGCCGACCAGCTGCGGCAATACTCACTCTCGCAGGCCCCCGCGGCGGGGACGTTGCGGATCACGGTCCGCCGGGTCCGCGGCACCGGCGGACGGCCCGACGGCGTGGTCTCCGGACACCTGCACGACCGGGTCCGGGTCGGCGAGCGGTTGCGCCTCAGCCAACCGTACGGTGACCTGGTCCTGAACGACGGCCCGTCCCCGATCGTGCTGATCAGCGCCGGGGTCGGCATCACACCGATGGCCGCGATCCTCGACCACGTCGCCCGCACCCAGCCCACCCGCGACGTCACCGCCGTGCACGCCGACCGCAGCCCGGGCCGGCACCCGTTGCGCCACGACATGACCGGTCACGGCTCGCGGATGGCCAGCTTCCGCACCCTCGTCTGGTACGAGGAGCACGCCGGCTCCACAACCGCACACGCCGGACTCATCGACCCGGACCTGATCCCCCTGCACCCCGACGCCGAGGTCTACCTCTGCGGCCCGGCCCCGTTCATGCAGGCCGTCCGCGCCGCCCTGCATCGCCGCGGGCTGCCCGACGAGCGCATCCGCTACGAGGTCTTCGGATCGGAGCAGTGGCGTGCCGCCCCGGCCCTGGTGCCCTGAGAGAACATAATCGCCGGGTGTCGATCCAAGCGGTGCGTGTTCTGTTCAAGGGCGAGGTCCTGGCCGACTACGGCCAGTTCGTCGTCGGCAGCGACGATTTCAGCGAGTGCGAGCTGTTCGAGTCCTTCGCCGGTCAGGAGGGTGTCGGGCTCTGCGGGGCGAACACCCCGGGAGAGCTGCTGGTCGCGACCGGCATGCGGCACGGGGGCGTCGGCGTCACCGTCGAGCTGCACGACAGCGCCCCCGGGGTGGACGGGTCGTGGGAGGAGATCGTCGAGGTCTCGTACCGGCCGTTGGCGGAGAGGACGCAGCTGAAGAGCTTCAACGGCGAGGTGGCGGGAGATCTGGAGCTCACGGAGCGCGACTACCGGGTCCGCTGCTCGGCGACCGGGATGCACGACGGTTTCGCCTTGAACAACCGGGACGGCGGCGAGCCCGTGGCCGACCATTATCTGCTGCAATTCTGGCCCGCGGAGCCCGAGCCGGCCCGCTCGATCAAGCGGACCAGCAATCTCAGCGGCAACCCCAACGCGGACTGAAAAGGCGGGCATTTCCCGGAACAGGCGTATGGTCGGCACACGACGCCGCACGTTCATCCACCCGTTCCGGGAGGTTCGATCATGTCCAAGGACTCGACGAGCAAGGCGAACGTCAAGAAAAAGGGTAAGACCATCAAGGAAAAGCAGACGGCGAAGCGTGAGAAACGCAACGAGCTGAACGGCCACGCCTCGACCATCCCGCCCACGGGACGCTGATTTCGGTCAGCCCGCCGTATAACCGGTGACTTTGCCGGCCCAGGCGATGAATTTGTCGGCGTCCTGATTGACCGCGTGGCCCGCGTCCCAGTACATCAGGGCGTCGACGGTGTCGCCCAGACCGGTGACACCGGCGACGAGGTTGCTCAGGACGGTCAGCGAGGTGTCGGTGTCGCTGGTGCCGACGCGGAAGAACCAGTTCTTGGCGCGGCCCGCGTTCTTCTCCGTGAGGAAGTACATCGGGTTCATCAGGGTGAGCAGTTGCGGGATGTCGCTGTCGAGGGCGGTGCCCGACTTACCGCTGGTGTCGTTCTTCAGGCTGAATTCCGTAAAGTGGCGGGTGTCGGTGGTGGCCGAGCCGAATTCGTTGTTCTCGCCGGCGCTCAGATCGAACGCGTCGAACGCGGGCTGAGCTTTTTTGCGGGTGCCGAGGTGTTTGAGGTAGTCGGCGAACGTGAAAACCGCTTTCCCGCCGGACCAGGCGATGCCGGCGTTGGCGGAAAGGTATTTCGCACGGTCGGCTGCGGACAGTTCGCTGAGGTACTTGGTGGCGGCTGGCTGCAGGTAGGTCGTGAGCAGGTAATCCTGGTAACGGTCGGCGGTCAGGTCCTTGCCGTCGACGCCGGTCAGATGCAGAGATTTCTGGTACGCCGTGAACGCGTCCGACAATTCCTTCGCGATGCCCTGGTCCACGGTTTTCCCGGTCGCCTGGCTGGTGAGGCTGCCCCAGAGGAACTCGTAGGCGCCGTCGGCGTTCTCGAGATCGGTGATCGGGCAGTACGCGGCGACGGCGAAGATCGTGTCGTCGGCGTCGGCCGCACCGAGCGCGGTGAGGTACGGGGTGTAAAGGTCGCTGCCGCCCGAGGCACCGAGCAGTGTGGACACTGCGCCGCCTGCACTCGTACCGTCAGAGACGATCTTGTCCGTGTTGCCGGGGACCGTGCCCTTGTTCGCTTTCAGGTAGCGGATCGCGGCCTTGAGGTCGACGATGACCGCCGGCGCCGTGCCGAAGTTCTTGCCGTCGCCGGTCTTGTTGTCCCGGCCACGCGCGGCCACCTGGACGACCACCCAGCCGGCTGCCAGCGCGGCTGACGCGTTCTGGCCGCTGCTCCCGGCTCCGGTCGGCAACCCACCCATCCCACCCGGCCCACCACTGGGAAGACCCGCCATGCCACTCGGCAGACCGCCCATCCCGCCGGGGCCACCACTCGGTAGACCGGCCATACCGCTGGGAAGACCGCCGGGCATGCCACCGCCCGGCATCCCGCCCCCGGCGGCGAACGGGTCGTCGGTGGCCTTGGCCGACATGTAGCCGCCGACCGGGATCTCGAACAGGATCGGCGCGTCGGACGCGTCGACGGCCTTCCCGGCAATGGTCACGGGGACGGCGATGGTCAGGCTCTGATAGTCGACATCCACGGGCTTGGCGACGTAGGGGATCTTGCTGAAGAGCCGGTACTCGACCTCGACCTCGCCCGCCGCCGTGGTGACGGTCGTCGTCTTCGACGTGTACTTCGTCTTGTCGAACACGAGGGAACCGGTCGTCGTGGGCGCGGGGTCGGAGTCGCAGGCGGCAAGCAGTCCCGCGGCGGGGATCAGACCGAGGGCGCCGAGCAGGGTGCGGCGGGACAGGTTCGTCATGTCTCCAGCCTTCCGGCAACGGAGCCCGCTGTCGTCGTCCCTCAGCCGTCACCGCAACTACTGCCACCGCGGTACCGGCAGCGCCCTGACCTGCGTGTGCGGCCCCGGCGAGCCCGGGTGCCGGCAGCAGAGCTACCACGATGGCAGTAAGGGTCAGGGCTGATCGCCGGCACGGACCAGGCCGCTCTGGTAGCCGATGACGACGAGTTGCGCGCGGTCGCGGACGCCGAGCTTGGTCATCGTACGGTTCACGTGGGTCTTGACCGTGAGGGGTGAGAGGGTGAGCTGCTCGGCGATGTCCTCGTTCGAGCGGCCGAGCGCCGCCAGGCGCAGCACCTCGCGTTCCCGGTCGGTGAGCATGGCCAGCGCGGGCGGCACGAGCGGCCGGCGTTCCCGTTCCGGGGCGATGAGCCGGTCGATCAGCCCGCGGGTCGCGCGGGGGGTCAGCAGGGCCTCGCCCGCCGCGACGACGCGGATCGCCCGGATCAGCTCCTCGGGTTCGACGTCCTTGCTGAGAAATCCGCCGGCCCCGGCGCGCAGGGCGGCGAGGACGTTGTCGTCGGCCTCGAACGTCGTCAGCACGACCACGCGGACCCCGGCGAGATCCTCGGCGGCGGCGATCACCCGGGTCGCCTCCAGGCCGTCCATCACCGGCATCCGGATATCCATCAGTACGACGTCGGCGCGCGCCGATCGGGCCAGCTCCACGGCCTGGCGCCCGTCGGTGGCCTCGCCGACGACCTCCATGCCGTCGGCGAGGTCGATGATGAGCCGGAAGCCGGCGCGGATCAGGGTCTGATCGTCGGCCAGGACGACACGGATGCTCACGGCTGCTCCTCGCTGCGGGCCGGCGCGGGGAAGACCGCCCGGACCGCGAACTCGTCGTCGGTGGTGAAGCTCGCGTCGACCGTGCCGCCGGCGGCCGCTGCCCGTTCGCGCATGCCGATCAGCCCGTACCCGGAACCCTGCGATCGTGGTCCGGGCGGCACGCCGTTGGTGAGGTCGAGGGACAGCTCGGTGCGGGTGAACGTCACGGTGACCCGGACGGGACCGGTGCCGTGTTTGCGGGCGTTGGTGAGCCCCTCCTGCACGATCCGGTACGCGGCCAGGTCGGTCACCGCCGGCAGCGTACGCGTATCGCCGAGCCGGGTGAGCCGCACGTCGACCCCGGTCGCGGCGAACGATTCGATCAGCGCCGGGAGCCGGTCGAGTCCCGGGTGCGGCTGGTGGTCCGGTTCGCCGTCGCCCGGCTGGCGGTGCAGCCCCACGATCGAGGTCAGCTCCTTCAGTACGGTCGCCGAGGCCCGGCGGATGTGCGCGAGCGGGGCGGTGGCGGCCTCGGGCCGGCGGGTGAGCGCGTACGTCGCCGCCCCGGACTGCACGTTGATGACCGCGATGTGGTGGGCGACGACGTCGTGCAGCTCCCGGGCGATGCGCAGGCGTTCGTCCGCGACGCGGCGGCGTACCTCGTCCTCCCGGTCGCGTTCGACCCTGCGTGCGCGTTCCTCGACCTCGGCGATGTAGGCGCGCCGGTTGCGGACGGCGTACCCCGCCGCCGCGGCCATGCCCGCCCAGGCCAGGTAGCTCAGGCTCGGGAGCATCCACCACCCGGCCCGGGTCCCGAGGACCGAACCGGCCCAGCCGCCGATGCCGCACACGATCGCCAGGGTCCAGGTCACGCGGGGGCTGTGGTGCATCGCGAGGCGGTAGAGCGCGACCGTGACCGCGACGATCAGCGCGGGCGCGGACCAGCCGGCGACCAGATAGCCGATCTCCGCGACGGCCGACAGGACGAGCACCGGTGCCGGGAGGACCCGGCTGAACCCGACCGCGACGGCGGCGAGCCCGGCGGCGCTCAGGTCGGCGGCCAGCGGCACCCCGAGCTCGGTGCCCGCTCCGGTGAGCGCGCCGGTGCCGGCGACCGCTGCCACCGCTACGGCGGCGAGCAGGTCCTTGAGCCACGGCCGCACTGACTGCATGAGGGCAACGGTACGCACCCGGCCGGGGACCACGGTGCGAATGGTCCCCGGCCGAGCGGTTCGAGGTCAGTGCCGGGTGATGACGAGCTTGCCGTCCACCGCCCTGGGCCAGGTCTGGTAGCCGTGGGAGTACAGCGCCTGGCCGACCCAGCGGTAGTCGTTGCGGACCGGGTTCTCCGGGGTGTACGCCACGAAGTTGGCGGCGTCGTCGATGCTGCCGGTGCCGTCGTACCGGGCGACCGCCGGGTAGGGGAACACCGGACGGGTACGGGTGACCGCGCCCCCGGCGATGTTCGAGGCGACGATCCTGGCGGGCTTCCGGCCGCTCTCCGTCCACGCCATCACGGGCGTGAGGATGTCGAACGTGTTCGGGCCCTCGCCGCCGCCGCAGTGCGCGACGCCGGGGAAGAGGTAGAGCTTGGCGAAGCGGTCGACCGTCGCCGCGCCCATCGTCGTCCGCATCGTGTCGTAGTAGTCCATCGTCCCCTGCGGGGAGATGTGCTGGTCGTTCCAGCCGTGCCAGAGCAGCAGCTTGCCGCCGGCGCGCTGGAACGTGCTCAGGTCGGGGTCGATCGCCGCCATGTACGTCGTCGACGGCAGCATCGTCTTCCAGAACGAGGCGACGGTGAACTTCAGGTCGGACAGCTTGTAGGCCGGGTTCGGGTTGTTCGGCTGGGCCAGGTAGCGCAGGTAGGACAGCGCGAACATCTCACTGCCGACGGTCTGGCCCTGCGCGGCCGGGATGAACAGCGTCCAGTCGAGCTCGGAGCTCCACTCGTGCGCGATCGCCGGCTCGAGGCGGTTGCCGTGCTCGTCGGTGGCGCCGTCGTGCAGCTTGCGGACCACGGTCGCCTCGGCGCTGGTCAGGCAGGTCGCCGGGTCCTGGCCCGCCGTGCAGACGATGCTCGCCGGGTTGAAGTGGCACAGCCGCGGGTCGTCGACCAGCCCGTCGCGCAGACCGTCGATCGTGTCGCAGGCGGCGAGGACGGCCGCGTGGATCAGCGGCAGCTTGTTCGACAGCAGGATGTACTTGCCGTCGGCGTCGAGGTTCGCGTAGACGTTCCAGGCGTGGTGGAAGGTGTTCTGCAGGGCCATGTTGTTGGCCGGGGCGCCGGCCGCGATGCCGTCGAAGTCGTGCGGGTAGCGCTGCGCCTCCATCAGCGCCTCGCGGCCGCCGTCCGAGCAGCCGTCGAAGTACGAGTAGACCGGCTGGCGGCCGTAGAACTTCGTGATGATCGCCTTGGCCACCTGGGACGTCACGTGCACGCCGCGGTAGGCGAAGTCGATCTGTGCCTGCGGGTTGCCGGCCGCCCAGGAGCCGTCGTTCTGGCCCTGGTGACCCATGTCGGTGGTGGCGCCCGCGACGGTGCCGTCGGCGATGACCGGGCAGGTGGACGCCTGGGGGTAGTTCAGGTTGGCCATGCCGCAGAGCCCGCCGCAGCCGGCCTGCACGTAACGCTGGGTCCAGCCGTTGATGGGGAGCCGGACCACGATCGTGTTGGCCGGGGCGATCGTGCCGCGGACCTCGCAGTACGGCGCGGCGCCGGTCGTGACCACGGTCGCGGTCTTCAGCGTGACCGGGGCGTCGGTGACGCCGCCCAGGTCGAGCCCGGTCACGTCCGCGCAGGTCATCACGGGTGGGATCGCGGGTAGATCGGCCAGGCCGTCGGGGGTGACGCGGGGGCCGGAAGCGAACGCGGCGGTTCCGGTGACGGCGAGGAGCGCTGTCAGGACGACGGTGAGGAGGAGGGGAGCGGGTCTGTGGCGCATGGCGGGTTACCTTCCGGGAGGAGGAACTACCGGGGTGCCGTGGGTGTGGAACGTGTCGATCGTCTTGAGGCCCCACGCCTGTCCTTTGGCGCGTTCGGCGCGGGTCCAGCTGATCGTTTCCCAGTCCGGTGCCAGGATCAGGCGGGCACCGGAGTTGCAGAGTTCGATGCGGTTGCCACCGGGCTCCCACACGTACAGGAAGAAGGTCTGTTGGATGGCGTGTTTGTGGGGTCCGGTCTCGATGTGGACACCGGCGTCGAGGCAGACGTCGGCGGCGCGCAGGATCTCCTCGCGGGTGTCCGTGGCGAACGCGATGTGGTGCAGCCGCCCGTTCGCTCCCGTCCAGTCCTCGGTGTAGACGAGGTCGTACGTCTTCTGCCCGAGGTTGAACCAGACAGCCTGCGCACTGCCGTCGTCCTTCACGATCTGCTCGGTGCAGCGCGCGCCGAGCACGTCGGCCAGGAAGGCGGACGTCTTCGGCACATCGGCGGTGAGGTAGTTGACGTGGTCGAGGCGGCGCACGTTGGCGCCCCGCCCCGGATAGGCCGCCGCCTGGTTCTTCAACGCGGGCCGGTCGGTGTCGTCGGCCTCGTAGCGGGCGGTGTCCCAGTAGACACCCATCTCGTGGCCGTCCGGGTCGGTGAAGAGCGAGACCTCGCCCAGGCCGTACACATCGGACACCCGCTTGTCGATACCGGGCAGCCGTTCCAGCGCCTGCGGACCTGAGGCACGCAGATAGGTACGCCCGATGCCCGCCTGTTCGCGCTGGATCAACCGCACGGTCCACGACTGGTAGTCGTCCCACGTGTGCAGATAGACGGACGTGTCGTCGCGGTGCACCTCGCGCAGCGACAGCACATCGACGAAGAAGCCACGCGACTCCTCCAGCACCGGCGTGTAGAGCTCCACCGGCCCGATGTGCGCGATGTCGCGCGGCCGATCCGGGTCATGGTTCATTCGCCCACCTCTCTTGCGCGCGGCCACACGAGGCCGTCGGACAGCTTGCGTGCGGTACGGACAACCGTGCTCCGGCGGATCCGGGTCCCCGCCCCGCCCTCGTCGAGCGCGACGTTCACGTCGAAGAAGCCGCTCGGGTGCTCGACCCGCACGATGCGGTCCGGTGCCGCGACCGGACCCGTGACCGTGCCGGGGGTACGCACAGCGGCGGCGACCGAGACCGCGCCGAGCACCCCGACAGCCGTATGGACGCGATGCGGGATGAACGTGCGGGTGGTGACCGTGCCGCCGTGCCGCGGCGCCGAGACAACCGTGATCTTGGGGACGGTGGCATCCCGGACGTCGCCCAGACCCATGGCGGATCCGGCCTCGAGCCGGATCGCCTCCACGATGGACCGCAGCTCCTGGTCGGCCTCGAGCTCGTCCGGTGCCTCATCACCGGCCAGCTGCAGGTCGCCCGCACGAACGAGCACCACCGGCATGCCCGCGGCGACGCAGGTGACCTCCACCCCGGCGAACCGGTCGACGAGCCGCCCGGTCGGGTAGATCGGGGCGTCGTTCCCGGGGAGCGCGATGTCGATCGGCGCGGCCGGGAACGGCGTCCCGGCCATCACCGTGTCGCCGTCGTAGCGCACCCGCCCACCCGGGGTCAGCACCCGCGCCGACGCGAAGCTCACCGAGGGGTTCATGATCCGGATCCGCACCTCGGTCGTCTCCGCGCCGGCCGCGACCAGCCCGCGCTCGACGGCGAACGGCCCGACCCCGGCCAGCAGGTTGCCGCAGGTCTGGGCGGCGGTGACGATCGCCCGATCAGGCACCACCTGCAGAAAGAGATAGTCGACGTCGGCACGCGGGTCGGTGGACGGGCCGACCACGGCTACCTTGCTGGTCAGTGGGTGGCCGCCACCGATCCCGTCGATCTGGCGCTCGTCGGGTGAGCCCATGACCCGCAGCAGCAGGTCGTCGCGTTCGGCGGGCTCGTCCGGCAGGTCTGAATCCACGAAGTACGCGCCCTTGGAGCTCCCGCCGCGCATCTGCATACACCGAATTCCGGCTGCCTCGTCAAACATGAGGTCCTCAGCTCTTCCGAGACGGGACGCATCTATGACCATCATTGGAGGCCCGTCCCGGCCGGCGAAACGTAAGCCGCTGTCAGCAACTTTGTCAACAATGTTTCGGACGGATCAAATCGTGGCCAGGATTGGCTTCAATTTTGTTGACGATATGTGTAACGTCCGCCACACCGGTTCTCGAGCGCTCGCGCAGGAGGTCCCATGTTCCGGCTCAGACGTCTCTCCCTTGCCGCCCTTCCCGTTGTCGCCGCCCTGCTCGTCGCCGCCTGCGGCTCCGGATCATCCGGTGACGAGGAGTCCGGCAGCGGCCCTACCAAGATCAAGGTCGGGGTCATCCCGATCGTCGACGTCGCCCCCATCTATCTCGGCATCAAGCAGGGCTTCTTCTCCGCCGAAAACCTGGACGTCACCATCGAGACGGCCCAGGGCGGCGCGGCCATCGTGCCCGGCGTGGTCAGCGAGCAGTACCAGTTCGGGTTCAGCAACACCGTCTCCCTGCTGCTGGCCAGCTCGCAGGGCCTGCCGCTCAAGGTGGTCTCGGCCGGCAACTCCTCGACCGGTGACAAGGCCAAGGACTTCGGCGGCGTCATCGTCAAGGCCGACAGCCCGATCAAGACCGCCGCAGACCTTGCCGGCAAGAAGGTCGCGGTCAACACCCTGAAGAACATCAACACCACCACCGTCAACAAGGTGGTACGCGACGCCGGCGGTGACCCGTCCACGATCACCTACGTCGAACTGGCGTTCCCCGACATCCCCGCCGCGGTCGCCAAGGGTGACGTGGACGCGGGCCAGGTCGTGGAGCCGTTCCTGACCATCGCGTCCAGCCAGGGCGACCGGGTGGTGACCGCCAACTTCGCGGGCACCGACCCCAACCTGATGGTCGGCATGTACTTCACCTCGCAGAAGTACGCCACGGAGCACGCCAAGACGGTCACCGCCTTCACCACGGCGATGGCCAAGTCTCTCGAGTACGCGTCGTCTCACCTCGACGAGGCGCGGGCGATCCTGTCGACGTACACCAAGCTCGACCCGGCCGTCCAGAAATCCCTGGTCCTGCCGAAGTGGCCCGCCGACGTCGACCGCAACTCGGTGCAGGTGCTCAGCGACCTGGCCACCTCCGACGGTCTCATCACCAACCAGCCGAACCTGGACACCCTGCTGCCGTGACGACCACGACCCCCACGATGCCCGGACCGGCCGCGCTCAGGCCTGTCCGGGCGACCGGGCGCCGGCGGCAGCCGGTGCTCGGCCTGCTCGGCTGTCTGATCGCCGTCGCCGTCGTCGAGGCCCTCCCCCGGCTCGGCGTGGTCGACAGCCGGTTCCTGCCACCGTTCAGCACGATGGCCCGCTCACTGGGTGAACAGCTCACCGAGGGCGAGTTCTGGACCGGGCTCGGGCAGACCCTCGTCGGCTGGGCGTCCGGGCTGGCCATCGCGATGGTCGCGGGCATCGTCGTCGGTGTGGTGATCGGGAGCATCCCGCTGCTGCGCGCGGTCACCGCGTCCACCATCGAGTTCCTGCGCCCCATCCCCTCGGTCGCGCTCATCCCGCTGGTGGTGCTCATCTACGGCAGCCGCCCGCAGTCGGCGCTGATCCTGGTCGTCTACGCCGCGTTCTGGCAGGTGCTGGTCCAGGTGCTGTACGGCGTAGCCGACGTGGACCCGGTGGTGCGGGACACCGCCCGGTCGTACCGGTTCTCGCGGTGGGCGATCATCCGGTCCGTGGTGTGGCCGACCGCGATGCCGTACGTCGTCACCGGTTTCCGGCTGGCCGCGTCGGTGGCGCTGATCCTCGAGATCACCGCCGAGCTGATCATCGGCGTCCCGGGGCTCGGCAAGTCGATCGGCGTCGCACAGAGCTCGGGTGCGGTGCCGGAGACGTACGCACTGGTGCTGGTCGTCGGGCTGCTCGGCGTACTGATCAATGTCTGCACCCGGGCGGTCGAACGACGCGTCCTGCGCTGGCACACCTCGGTCCGGGGGGAAGCATGAAGATCTCCGAACTCCCGCGGCGGGTCCTGATCGCGCTCGGTCTGCCCGTCGTCCTGATCGCCCTCTGGTGGTTCGCGTCAGCCGGCAGCACCAGCTTCTTCTGGCCACCGCTGTCCACCATCGTCGAGGCCTTCCCTGAGACCTGGACCGCCGACCCCTGGCTGCACGACGTGCTCCCGAGCGTGGCCCGGTTGCTCGGCGGCTACCTGATCGCCCTGCTCGTCGGGGTGGCCGCCGGCACCGCGATCGGCCGCTCGCGTACGTTGCGGGCGCTCTGCGAACCGGTACTGGAGTTCTTCCGGGCCGTCCCGCCGCCGGTGCTGGTCCCCGTGATCGCGCTGTTCGCCGGCTACACGGGCTCGACCAGCAAGGTCCTCACGATCGCGCTGGGCTGCCTCTGGCCGATCCTGCTGAACACGGTCGAAGGGGTGCGCTCCCTCGACGAGGTGCTGCTCGACACGGCCCGTTCGTACCGGCTCGGCCGGGTCGCGACGCTGTGGCACGTCGTGCTGCGCGGCTCGAGCCCCCGGATCGCCGCCGGCGCCCGGCAGTCGCTGTCGATCGGCGTGATCCTCATGGTGATCAGCGAGCTGTTCGGCGCGAACCGCGGCCTCGGCGCCTCGATCGTGCAGTTCCAGCGCAGCTTCGCGATCCCCCAGATGTGGACCGGCATCATCCTGCTCGGCCTGCTCGGCGTGGTCCTGTCCGCGCTGTTCCGGCTGGTCGAGAACCGGTCACTGGCCTGGTACCGCGGACAGCGCGACGCCGAACGAGAAAGGTGAGCACCCCATGAGCGACACCATCGCCCTCGACGTGGCCGGGCTGGCCAAGACGTACCGCAGCCCCGGCCGCGACGTCGAAGCGGTCCGTGACCTGACGTTCCAGATCCGGCGCGGTGAGCTGGTCTGCATCGTCGGCCCGTCCGGCGCCGGCAAGACCACCCTGCTGCGCTGCATCGCCGGCCTGCTCGACCTCTCCGGCGGGCAGATCCGGCTGGACGGCACCGCGGTCACCGAACCCCCGGCCGGCATGGCGGTGGTCTTCCAGGAGTACGGCCGCAGCCTCTTCCCCTGGCTGACCGTCCGCGGCAACGTCGAACTGCCGCTCAAGGAGAAGGGCCTCGCCAAGGCGGCCCGCGCGGCCAAGGTCGCCGAGGCCCTGGACGCCGTCGGGCTGCCCGACAGCGCCGACGCCCACCCGTGGCAACTCTCCGGCGGCATGCAGCAGCGGGTCGCGATCGCCCGGGCCATCGCGTACGAGCCGAGCGTCCTGCTCATGGACGAACCGTTCGCCGCCGTCGACGCCCAGACCCGCGCCGACCTCGAGGACCTGGTCCGCACGCTCTGGAAACGACTCGGCGTCACGGTCCTGTTCGTCACCCACGACATCGACGAGTCGGTCTACCTGGGCCAGCGCGTCCTGGTGCTCTCCAACCGGCCCACCGTCGTGCTCGAGGACGTCCCCGTCGATCTGCCCGACGATCGCGACCAGCTCACCACCCGCTCCTCACCCCAGTTCACCAAGATCCGCACCCACGTGTACGAGCTGGTCCAGTCGGCGAAGCGTGGCGAACGCCCGGAGGTCCGCTGACCGGGACAGCGCCGCATACGATGGCAGAACTGCCGCCACAGAGACCGAGGAGTACGCCCGGAATGTCGACACCTGGGTCAACCCGCTCATGAGCGACGTCTACACGGCGCTCCGGACAGCCATCCTGCGCGGGGAGTTCGCCCCCCGCCAGCGGCTGATCGAGACCGAGCTGACCGAGCAGTACGCCACGAGCAGGTTCCTGCTCCGCAACGCGCTCACCCGGCTGGAGACCGAGGGCCTGATCGAGCTCCAGCCGAACCGCGGTGCCCGGGTCCGGGAGATCTCGGTGCAGGAGGCCATCGAGATCACCGAGATCCGCCGCGTCGTCGAGGGCCTGGTCGCCGCGCGCGCCGCCGAACGCGTCACCGACGCGGAGATCGCCTTCCTGCACGACCTGGGCGAGTCGATGAAGGCGGCCGTCCAGGCGACCGACATGCTGCGCTACTCCGAGCTCAACGCCCAGCTGCACGCCACGGTCCGCTCGATCGCCCAGCACGACTCCGCCACCCGCATCATCGAACAGCTCAACGGCCAGATGGTCCGCCACCAGTTCCGCCTCTCCCTGGTCCCGGGCCGCCCCACGGTCTCGATGCCCGAGCACCTCGCCATCATCACCGCGGTCTCCTCCCGCGACCCCGAGGCCGCCGAGCTCGCCATGCGCGCCCACCTGACCAGCGTGCTCGACGCGCTGAAAGCCTTCGCGGGAGCGGCGGCGACCCGGGGAGCGCTCTGACCGACCCTGCGCTCTCAGCCTGAGCCGCTCAGGGTTCGCGCGATCAGGCCGGCGCCCAGGGCCACGACGACGATCGCGCTGGCCGGCGGCAGCAGACGGGCCAGGCGCGCCGGGGCTCCGCTGCTGAACCGGCCGGAGAGCGCGGCGACCGTCCTGGCCCGGACGAGGAGCACGCCGATACCGATCAGGACGGCGGCCAGGCCGACGCTGAACGACAGGATCAGCAGCATGCCGACGGCAATGTGCCCGAGGCCGACCGCGAGGATCATGACGCCCAGCGCCTCCGGACACGGCACCAGGCCGCCGGAGACGCCGAGCGCCACCACCGACGCCATCCCCGGCCGGGCCCCGTGATCATGATCCCGGGCCCCGTGGTCGTGGTCGTGGTCATGCTCGTGGTGGTGGCCGTGGTCGTGGGTCCTGCTCCACCGGCGTTGCCACAGCAGCCGTAGCCCGAGACCCAGCACGAGGACCCCGGAGACCAGTTCCAAGCCGGGCACCCACATCTGCGGTACGGCGAAGTGGCCGGCGAGCAGCGCCACCGCCCCGATGGCGAGGACCGACGACGTGTGCGTGACGGTGACCGAGGCGCCCAGCGTCAGCGCGTCCCGGACCCGGCCACCGCTGCCGACCAGGTAGGCCGCCATCATCGTCTTGCCGTGCCCGGGGGTGAGCGCGTGGAAGGCGCCCAGCACCATGGCCAGCACGAGCGCGATCAGCGTGACCCCGAGCGAGCCGGACGGGTTCTCCACCATCGACAGCAGGCGTTCGACGCCCCACCCCGACGGGTGGCTGTCCCGCTGCGGCGCCACCGCGGTGTCCCCCAGAACGGTGAACGTGGTCCGGACCTGCTGCTGGGCCTCGTCCCGGTGCTGCTCGCCGATCGTCACGGGAGCCTTCTTCGGGGCGAGGACGGCCACCTCGTACTGCGGCTTCTGCGGGGCGAAGCCGTTGCGGTAGAACAGCGTGTGGCCGCCGTCCGCCGGTGCGAGCGGGGCAGTGGCGGTGACGTGCAGGACGCCGTACCCGGCCCGGGCCTGGGGGTAGGTCGGGAGTTCCACCCCGCTCAGCGTGAGCGGCACCGGGGCGTCGTCGATGCGCAGGGATACCTTCGCCAGCAGCCGCTGCGCGTACTGCCTGCCCTCGGCCGGGGTGAACGTCTTGTCGCTGTCGGCGTCCAGGTCCGCGATGAAGGCCGGGGCCACCAGCACACCGGCCGCGAGGTCGACCTCGACGGTCACGGCGTCCGTGGCGACCGTGACGTAGGAGGTCTGCCGGGAGATGTCCAGCGGGTGCGCCCAGGCGGCACTCGCCGGGAGGACTATGAGGGCCATCGCCACGAGGGGCGCCAGCAACCACGCCGGCGCCCGCCGTGCACGGCCCGGGGCCGTGGTCGTCATCCGGTGATCGCTGCCCCGTAGTCGTTCTGCGGGTCGCGGTAGATGCCGTGGATGTGGTTCGCGGCGGTACCACCCATCGCCTGCGGGGAGTACTCGATGATCACGCGCGGCCCGGTGACCCGGAAGTAGGCGCTGCCCGCGTTCGTGGTCGGCCCGTACCAGGCGAAGTAGGTCTGGTCGAGGGTGGCCTGGACCTCCGCCAGCCGGGACGCGGCGTCCTCGGCGTTGGCCAGGGTGCCGTAGCCGCTGATCAGCGTGAGCAGCAGCGTCTTCTGCGCGGCGGTGAGCGCCGACCCGGCGATGCCGTCGTAGCTCGGTGCCCGGCTGTCCTGGCCGGGGCCGTACAGCAGATCGATGTACGTGCTGCCGAGCACCGCCTTCGGCTTCTGGGCGGTCGTCAGCGAGCTGACCAGCGCGTACGCCGACGACCAGAGGTCACCGAGCGGCTTGACCGTGGTGCCGGTGCTGCCCGTGTAGCTCGCGGGCTGCGCGCCGATGAAGCTCGGGTAGAGGGCGACCTCGGTGCCGGAGACCGTCGCGTTGACGGTCACGTGGTGGCCACCCCACTGCCACTGCCACGGGGTGGTCGTCGACGGGGTGCCGATCAGCGCGATCCAGTAGTACTTCTGGCCGTAGAGCAGTCCCCCGCCGCTGACGAGCTTGTCGTCGGCGGCCCATTCCTGGCGCACCCGCTGGTAGCCCGCGGGGCTCAGCGTGGCCTGCATGACGGCCAGCCAGGCGTTCTGCTGAGCCGTGGTCAGGTTGCCCCACATCAGGCCGCTGCGGGTGTAGAGACCCTGGGGCAGGTTGGACCACTTCTTCTTCTGGGTGGTGTTGGTCCAGGCGAACTGGACGGCGGTCTTCTGGGCGGCGGTCAGGGTGGCGAGGAACGCGTTCGCCGCGCTGACGATCGCCGGGGTGGTGTCGGCCACCGCCGCGGCCGGAGCGAGGGCGGTGCCGGCCGGCGCCGGGCCGGGTGCCGGGACGGAGGCGTACGCGGAGGTGGCCGCGCCGCCGGTGACCAGCGCGAGGGTCACGCCGGTGGCGATGAGAGCGGATCTCGTTCTCACGTGGACTGGCCTTCCTATCAAAGGGACGGCTGATTCACCTCAGGGATTGATGATGGTGAATTGCATCCGAGCATAAACCGTCGCACCCTCGGCGCAAGTACCAATTTTTACATAACACCGTGTACATACCATCCATCACTTGATCCACGCCCTCACCAGGCAAAACGTTTTTCATAAGGCAATTATTGCAACCAATGAACGCGATTCACAAATACCCTGTCGACCATTCTTCAAATAGGCCCGCTCGCCAGGAGGAAGACCGGCACGCAGGGCCACGACCTGGGGATTGTCAACGATCTTGGTGACGAAATTGGTCGCAAGATGCGGGGTCCCCCGTGCGAGCTACCCCAAGGTGCCCACCGCCGGGTGACGTCCCGGAGGCGCATTCATTCGTAGGTTTCTCTCGACCGAACGGACGAGAGAAACGATGGACATGCTTCAGACACAGGCGGACACCGCGGTCGAGCTTCGTGACGTGGTGCGGGAGTACGGCAGCGGGCAGGCCCGGGTCCGGGCGCTCGACGGGGTCGGGATCGGCTTCGCGCGGGGCACCTGGACGGCGGTGATGGGGCCGTCCGGCTCCGGCAAGTCCACGCTGCTGCACTGCGCGGCCGGCCTCGAACGCCCCACCAGCGGCCAGGTGCTGCTCGGCGATCGTGACCTCGCCGCAGCCTCCGAGCGCGACCTCACCGAACTGCGGCGCAAGGACATCGGGTTCGTCTTCCAGAGCTTCAACCTCGTCAGCTCGCTGACCGCCGAGCAGAACGTGGCCCTGCCGCTGCGGCTCGCCGGCAGCAAGGTGTCCATGACCGACGTCCGCGCCATCCTCACCACCGTCGGGCTCGGTGACCGGCTCGGACACCGGCCGCGCGAGCTCTCCGGCGGCCAGCAGCAGCGGGTCGCGATCGCCCGCGCCATGATCACCCGGCCGGCGGTCCTGTTCGCCGACGAGCCGACCGGTGCGCTCGACTCGGGCGCCGCGCGTACCGTGCTCGGGCTGCTCCGCTCGATGGTCGACGACGCGCAGCAGACGATCGTCATGGTCACCCACGACCCGGCGGCAGCGGCCCGCGCGGACTCCGTGGTCTTCCTGCGCGACGGGCGCATCGTCGACCGTCTCGTGCGCCCCTCGGTCCGCGAGGTCGCCGACCGGCTCGCCGCCCTGGAGGCCTGATGTTCTCCCTGTCGATCGCCACGTTCCGGGAACGCTGGCAACTGTTCGTCGGCGCCATCCTCACCGTCACGCTCGGCGTGGCCATCGTGCAGTCCTCGCTGCTGATCGTCGCGTCCGCCGGGGGCTACGGCGAGGCGATCGCGATCCTCGGCCTGGCGCTCGGCGTCTCGGCGTTCCTCGCGATCTTCATCGTCAGCTCGACGTTCGCGTTCACCATCGCCCAGCGCCGCCGCGACCTCGCACTGCTGCGCCTCATCGGTGGCAGCCGCGGTCAGGTCCGGCGGCTGCTGCTGTCCGAGGCGCTCCTGCTCGGCGTCCTGGGCACGGTCCTCGGCATCCCGGCCGGGCAGATCGTGCTCAGCGCGCAGACGGCGCTCCTGGAGAACCTCGGCTTCCTGCCCGCCTCGTTCAGCGCCGCGTGGCACGGCTGGATCCTGTGGGTCTCGCTGGGGCTCGGCATCGGGGTCGCGCAGGCGGGAGTGCTTGCCGCGTCGCGCCGGGCGGCGCGCGTACGCCCATTGGAAGCTCTGCGGGAGACCGGAGCCGGCGCGAAAGTCATGACCGTGTCACGCTGGATCCTGGGGATCCTCCTGGTCGTCACGGGCCTCACGCTGATGCTGGTCTCGACCGCCGTCAGCAACCCCAACGGCGCGATCCCGCTGTCGATCAACGCCATGGTCGCCCTCGCCCTCGGGCTCAGCGCGCTCAGCCCCGTCATCGTGCCGCTGATCGGCCGGCTCACCGGAACGCTCGCGGGCAGCAGCACGATCGGCCGCCTCGCCCGGGCCAACCTCCGCGACGGCATACGCCGTAACTCCTCCACCGCCGCTCCGCTGCTCATCCTGGTAGCCCTGCTGATCGGCCTGGCCGGGACGTTCGCCACGCTCTCCCAAGGAGCCCACGATCAACTGACCGATGACGTACGCGGAGACCTCGTCGCGGCCGGCCCCGTCGCCCCCCTGACTCCCGGCGTAGCAACCGCGTCCACGGAGTACCCCCTGATGATCAAGGTCACCTCGGTCAACCAGGGCGACACCGAGACCGACGAGTTCCCCGCGCTCGCCGTCGACCCGGCCACCTACCAGCAGGCGCACCAACTCCCCCTGATCGCCGGTTCCTACGCCGACCTGCACGGACCCACGGTCGCGGCGGCGGGTGGCAAACTCGGTTCGACCGTACGGATCCACGTCGGCGACCAGGACCTGAACCCACGCGTCGTGGCCGTCCTCCCCCCGACCCTCAACGGCGGCCCCGAATACCTGCTCCCCCGCGACCTGGTCCCGCCGGCGGCCCTCGGCCCCGCGCAGTCCATCGTCCGCCTCCAACCGGGCGCCGACCCCGCAGCCGTCGCCCGATCACTGCCGCAGCCGGTGCTCACGCTCGACGAATGGATCGCGCAGAGCGACAGCGCCCAGGACAGCCTCAACGCCGGCGTCATGAAGGTGGTCATGGGCCTCGCCGCGCTCTACGCCGTGATCGGCGTGGTCAACGCGGTCGTCATCGCCGCCGGGGAACGCCGCCGCGAGTTCGCCGTCGCCCGGCTCACCGGCTTCACCCGCAACCAGATCATCGGCACCGCCCTGCTCGAATCAACGGTCGTCACCGTCACCGGCCTGCTCCTGGGCTGGCTCTCGGCCATGGCCGCCCTCATCGGCATCAGCGGCGTCGCCGGCACGATGGTGATCCCGTGGGGCGCCTTCTGGCTCACCGCCCTCGGCGCATTCCTCGTCGTCGGCGCGACCAGCGTCTGGACCAGCCGCTCCGCCACGCGGGCCACCCCGATCTCGCTGGCCGGAACCCGCGAATAGCCTGCTCCGGACACCCGGCGATACTGATCCGGTGACTTCCTCGGGCGACCGCGACACCGGTCCGGTGAACGCTGGGCCGGTGCCGCCGGGTGGCTGGCTCGACGCCGACCAGCAGCGCGCCTGGCTTGCGTTCATGCGGGTCCAGCTGCGGATGACCTTCGAGATGAACCGGCAGCTCCAGGCCGAATCGGGCTTGTCGCTGCCGGACTACGACGTCCTCAACGCCCTGAGCGACTCCCCCGGCGACACCCTCAGCGTCACCGCCCTCGCCGCCCGCCTCGGCTGGGAACGCAGCCGCCTCTCCCACCACACCAAGCGCATGGCCGGCCGCGGCCTGATCAGCACCGACCCGGCCGGCACCGACCGCCGCGTCACCGAGGTCTCACTCACCACCCCGGGCCGCCGCGCCATCGAAGCCGCCGCCGCGGGCCACGTCGAACTCGTCCGCCGCCTCTTCTTCGACGGCCTCTCCCCCGACGCGGTCCGCAGCCTCAGCACAACCCTCGAACTCGTCTACGCCAACGTCCTCGACCGAGGGTCCCTGCCCAGACCTTAGGGCGCACCTGTTCTTCTGTCAGACGCGATTGGCCGGATCTGAGGAGCAACACCGCATTAAGTTGTCGCGGACCGTTCCGCGAGGCTGAATGTGAAGGCCCGCTCATGGTGGGATATCGGAGCGGCATCGGCACGGTCGTCGTTACCTTCAGGGAACCGTGGCACCACAAGGGAACCATGGCACAGAATTGTGCCTTATTGCCGGAGCCATCGTGGATGCACCATGCTGGATCAGTTCCTGACGGGAACCGAAACGTCAGTGCTGAGCGATTCTCAATGGGGCCTTCACCCTGAGAAGTCGACAGCTCCCCATTCTGCGCCCTGTTACAGGAGTCCCGTATGCGATCGATCCAGATCACGGCCCTCACCGGCCCCGCGTCACTGGAGCTCGTCGACGTCGACGAGCCGGTTCCGAGCGCCGATTCGGTCATCATCGACGTGCACGTCGCCGGCGTCGCTTTCCCCGAGGTGCTGCAGAGTCATGGCGAGTACCACGTCCAGCACGCGCTTCCGTTCATTCCCGGCACCGAGGTCGCCGGGACCGTCCGATCCGCTCCGGCGAACAGCCTTCTGAGGGTGGGTCAGCGGGTAGCGGCCTTCACCGGGATCGGTGGGTACGCCGAGGTGGCGGCTGCGGCCCCGGCCGCGGTCTTTCCCCTTCCCGACAATGTGTCCTTCTCGACGGGTGCCGCACTGCCCATGAACTACGGAACCGTGCACTTCGCCCTGGTACGCCGCGGGAGGCTGAAGCCGGGTGACACGGTTCTGGTTCAGGGTGCGGCCGGCGGCGTCGGGACCGCCGCGGTGCAGCTGGCTGCCGCGCTCGGCGCCAGGGTCATCGCGGTCGTGTCCGCATCGGACAAGATTGATACGGCGAGGGCGGCCGGCGCCGACGAGGTTGTCCTGGCGAACGGTTTCGCGGAGGCCGTACGGGAAAAGACCGCGGGCCGGGGTGTTGACATCGTGGTCGACCCCGTCGGGGGCGATCGGTTCGCCGACTCGCTGGGCAGCCTCGCCCCCGAGGGACGTCTTCTGGTCATCGGCTTCACCGGCGGCGAGATCCCTCAGGTCAGGGTCGACAGTCTCATGTACAACAACGTCGACGTCCTGGGAGTCGGCTGGGGCGCGTTCTGGATGAGGCAACCCGCCTTCCTCCAGGAGCAGTGGGTGGCGCTACTGCCTCTGCTGGAGGCGGGGCGGCTCCAGCCCGTGCTCGCGCGGCGTTTCCCCCTCGCCGAGGCGTCGCAGGCACTGCTCGAGCTCGACCAGCGCCGCGTGCGGGGCAAGGTGCTGCTCGACGTCCGGTGAGCCGTAACCGGATGTTGCCCTAAGCGCTCGTCAGTTGGGTGCAGAGGACGTCGAGCGTGTTGGTGGCGCGGGCGAGCCCGAGATGGTCGATGTAGTCGCGTGACTCGACGATCACCCCGTCGCGGATCCGGAAGACGATGATGCACGGCGCGGCCCAGTCTCCCTCGCCGCGGTAGGTGAACTCGCCGATGACCACCTCGGGGTCGGCGGTGTGATGAACGCGCACATCCTCGACGCGGAAGCCTGCCAGGCCGGCCGCCCCCGCCGCGGCGAAGTGCTGCCGGAGTGCTTCGCGGCTGAGCA
The DNA here is from genome assembly GCF_018332715.1 of Winogradskya consettensis. Taxonomy (GTDB): domain Bacteria; phylum Actinomycetota; class Actinomycetes; order Mycobacteriales; family Micromonosporaceae; genus Actinoplanes; species Actinoplanes consettensis. Next base: position 258,547 of record NZ_BOQP01000004.1, read on the forward strand.
GCGGGGTGTCGCCGAGCGGGGCCATCGGGTGCCGCACATCGGTTTCCTCGGCGTAGAAGCCGGCCAGCTCGTCGACCTGGTCACGATCGCCGTTCTGCAGCCGGCAGGCGCCGTCGAGCATGGCACGGAAGGTGTCTTCGGGGGTGCGCATCATGGATACCCTTCTAAGCGGAGTCTTCGCTCCGAATAATACGGAGTCCAGACTCCGAATAGCAAGGGGACCCGTCAGCGGTCCAGGAGTTCGACGTAGCCGTCGGTGCCGTGGACGCGGATGTGCTGGCCGTCCTGGATCAGCTGGGTCGCGCGGGCGACGCCGACGACGGCGGGGAGGCCGTATTCGCGGGCGATGACCGCGCCGTGGGTCATCAGGCCGCCGACTTCGGTGACCAGGGCGGTGATGCCGACGAAGAGGGGGGACCAGCTGGGGTCGGTGTAGGTCGTGATCAGGATGTCGCCGGGGGCGAGGTCGGCGTGGGCGAGGTCGAGGATGACGCGGGCGCGGCCTTCGACGGTGCCGGCGGAGACCGCGAGGCCGATCAGGGCACCGGGCGGGACGTCGTCGCGGCGGTACGCGCCGTTCAGGGCTTCGCCGTCCGAGGTGATGACCCGGGGCGGGGTCAGGGCCCGGTGGGCGCGGAAGTCGGCTCTGCGCTGCTCGATCAGCGTGGGATCGGCGTGCTGTGTGCGTACGGTGGCGTGGAGCTCTTGGAATGTGAGGTAGAAGATGTCCTCGCGGTCGGGGAGCACGCCGGCGCGGACGAGGCGGTCGGCCTCGGCGAGCAGGGCCTGTTTGTAGACGAAGGTGCGGCTGACGATGGCGTACTTAGGGTATTCGCGGTAGCCGATGAAAGTGCGTACCCGGTCGATCATGCGCTTGGTCTCGGTTGCCTTCTCCTCGCCGTCGGGCAGCTCCCGCAGCCGCGCCAGGACCTCCAATTCCTTCTCGTAGGCCTTTCTGCGCCCCTCCTCGAAACGCCGCCCGGCCGCACCCGGCTCGAAGTTCCGGACGTTGTCGAGAATCGCGGGCACGAGCGTGGCGGGCTGTTCACTCCAGCGTGGCCGGGTGATGTCGATCTCGCCGGCGCAGCGCATGCCGTACTTGTCGAGATAGGCCCTGATGGCCTCGCCCGGAACGTCCCCGATCCTGTCGAGAAAGTCGTCCCCCTGCAGAAGCTCAATCGTCTCCGGGTACGCGCGGACCACGTCAGCGACATCGAGCAGTTCCAGCCCCATCTCCGCGGTGATGTTGCCGGGCGCGGACAGCGTGAGGGTGCCCGCGGCGTTCGTCTCGCCGAGCCATTCCCGCAGCTTGTCGTCGAGCCACCAGGCGGTCTCCATCCCCGCCATGATCACCTGGATGCTCAGGGGATCGCTGAGGAGCCGCTTGTGCTCCTCGAACGCCTCCAGCAGGAAGTCGAACAGCGCCGGACCCGACTTGGCCGCGATCTCCTGCCGCAGGGTGGCGAGGGCCGTCCGGCTGCGCTCGATCAGCTCGGTGACGATGGCGGGATCGGTCTCGACCGGGGTGGCGGGCCCGCCCCTGGCCGGGCGCGCGGGGCCGGCGTCCGGCGCTCCGGCAACGAAGTCGCCACGGTCGAGGACCGTCTCCAGCGCGTCCCTGGTCAGCGGATCGATCCGGCCGGCCATCTCCAGGAAGCCGGCCCGGCCCGCCGGCGACGCCAGCATCCGGGTGCCGTCGACGAACAGCCGCCCACCGGCCTCGAGCATCGGCGCCATCGCCGTGAGCTGCCACATCGACGTGCCGAGGGGCTTCATGGCGTCGGTCATCATCTGCTGGTGCCCGACCGAGAGGTAGACGTGGTTCTCGCCGTCGGGGGTTCCGGGGACGGGGAACAGCGTGGTGACCGGCCGGCTCTGCACGAGCTGGAACTCGTCGCCGGCGAGGCACCACTCGATGTCCTGCGGGCGGCCGAAATGCGCTTCGACCTGCCGCCCGATCCGCACGAGCCGCAGGACCTGCGCATCCGTCAGCGCGGGCTGCGCGGCGGCTGCCGATCGGGAAATGATCTCCCCGTCGCGGATCCGGTAGCCGTCGGGATTGACCAGGCCGGAGACGAGCGCATCGCCGAGCCCGAACCCGGCGTCCACCGTGGCGACCCTGCGGTTGCCCGTGACGGGATCCGCAGTGAACAGGACCCCGGCCGCTTCCGCCGCGACCATGCGTTGCACGACGACTGCCATGCTGACCGTACGGTGATCGATGCCGTGGTGATTGCGATAGCTCACCGCCCGCTCGGTGAACAGCGAGGCCCAGCACCGTCTGATGTGCTCGAGGACCGCCTCCGGACCGATGACGTTCAGGTAGGAGTCCTGCTGACCGGCGAACGAGGCCGTCGGCAGGTCCTCGGCGGTGGCGCTGGAACGCACCGCGTACGCGTGCGGGGTCAGCGCCGCCGTGATCGCCGCCGCGAGATCGTCCGGGATGGGGGTGCTCTCGATGATCCGGCGGACGGAATCCACGCCGAGCCGATCGATCCGGTCCCCGATCGACGGCAGGACCCGCCGGAACGCCTCCGTCGTCACGACGAAACCGGGCGGCACCTCGACGCCCTCGATCCGCGACAACTCCCCCAGATTCGCACCCTTGCCCCCGGCGACCGCGACCCGGGTCGCGTCCACCCCGTGCAGATCCAGCAGGTACACACTCACGCAAAGCCCCATTTCCGCAGGTGAAAGCCCCGGCCGACAATTCTGCGCCACGGACCGGGCCTTGCCGCAAGCCCCCCTCTGCGCTATACGTTAGAAGTGGCGGGAGGCAGTTTGTGCCCTTTCACCGGTCCGCTCCCATCCCATCCGCTCCCATGTAGAGGCGGGCGCCGGCGAGCCGCCGGGGCAGCGCGGCTCCCGCGAGCGCGCTCAGCCCGAGAGCCAGGCCGAGCAGCAGCACGACCGTTCCGCCCGCACCCCACCAGTCGAGCACCAGCGCCGGTTCCGGGACCGGGCGCGCGGCCTGCGGGGTGAGCACGAGCAGCGGCGCCACCGTCGCCGTCACGGCCACCCCGACAGCCAGGCCGGCCAGCACACCGACGCCCGCGAGGAACGCCTGCTCGGTGAGGAGCGCGCGGGTCAGCACCCGTGGTCCCGCACCGAGGGTGTGCAGCACCGCCAGTTCCCTGAGCCGCCGCCGGGTCGTGGTGCGGATGTCGAGAAGCATTCCGGTGGCGGCCAGCAGCAGGGCACCGATCGCCGCGGCCAGCAGAGCGGTGCGCCCGCCCACGCCGTACGCGTCGCTTCCGGACGACGCCGCGACGGTCCGCCGGTCCAGGACGTGCAGCCCGCCCAGCTTGGCGGCGGCTGCTGCCGTCCCGTCATGCGTACGCGCGTCAGCGGTCACCCACCACTCCGCCGTCGGATGCACGATCCCCGCCGTGGACCACAGGTAGTCCCGCAGCGTCGGCAGGTCCGCGAGGAACGCGGCCGGGTCGTCGCTGCCCGGCACCGTGGTGATGGTGCCGGCCAGCCGGACGCGGACCTCCCCGCCACTGATACGCAGCGTGGCGAAGCTCCCCCGGTCAAGTTGGAGCCGGCGGCGGGCCTCCTCGGTGGTCACCACCGGGACGGCTACCGGCGTCACGGGCCGGACCAGGGCAAACCCGGTGCGCCCGGAGTACGCCGCCGGCACGGTGACGGCGAGACTGCCACCGCGGCCCGTGCTCCGCGAGCTCCGGCTTCCGGCCCGGGCCCACCCGCCGTCCAGCGCGACCGCGGCGCCGTCGACCGCCAGGCCGGACATCCGCCAGCCGACCTTCGCGCCGCTGACCGCGTCCGTGGTGCCGGTGAACCCCGCGAGCCGCAGCCCCTTGTTGTCCGGAAGCGGCACGCTGAAGTCGCCTTCGGACAGCGGCACCGGCACGAATGTCCCGGCGTCGTCCATCAGCACGGCCGACAGCAGCGGCTTGCCCGAGATCCCGGTCAGCGTGAGCCGCCCGGTCAACCGCCGGCCCGGTGGCAGCGCCACGGCGGGGGCATCGGCCCGGCGGGCGGTCAGCGTGGACGCGAGCGCATCGGCGCCGCCGTCGTACAGGTCGTCCCGGACGGTGATCGCCTTTCCGGCCTCGGCACCGTCCACCGCGACCAGCGCGGCCGACTCGTCACCGGTGGTGGGCCGGACGCTCTCGCGCCAGCCGGGCAGCACCGTACGGGCGCCGGGCAGCACGGCCAGCTGCCGCTCGCGGCCGGCCGGAGCGGTCCCGGTGATCTCCTCGAGCCGCAGGTCCGCGCCGACGGCGTGGTCCGCCTGGTCGGTGACCGATCGGGCCGCGGTGGCTGCCAGGCACCAGCCCGCCGTGCCCGCGGCGACCGCGAGAGCCAGCAGGAACACCGGGCCTGCGTGCGGGCGGCGGCTCACCTGCCACATGCCCAGCACGGAACCGAACCCCGGCTCGCGGCCCAGCAGGCGTTGGGCGAGCCGGGTGGCCGGGGCCAGCAACCGCAGCGCCAGCGTGGCACCGGCGAGGATGCTCAGGGTCGGCGCCGCGGCCAGCAACGGGTCGATACCGAGGCCGCCGGCGCCGGAGAACAGCGGGGACGCGTATTGCCGCAGCTGCAGCCACGCGAGCAGGGCCAGCACGAACAGCGCGACGTCGGCCCCGGAGCGGTGCAGCATCGAGCGGTGGGGCGGGCGCTCGCTCGTGTACGTACCGCGGCGCAGGACCGGAACCGTCATCGCCGCCACGCAGCCCAGTGCGGCGAGCCCGGCCACCAGCCACAGCACGCCGGCCGGCCGCATGCCACCCGCGCCGTGCAGACCGAGATACCCGTACGCGCCCGCCACGTGCACCGCTGCGGCGGCGGCCGGGGGCGCCAGCAGCGCGGAGGGCAGCACGAGTGCCGTGGCTTCCGCGGCGGCCAGCCCGGCGAGCTGAGCGGTGCCGGCACCACGGGCTCGCAGCAGCGCCGAGTCGGGGCGCCGGTGCTCGACGAGCAGGACCGCGACCAGCACCAGCGCCAGCCCGCTGAGGAGCCCGGTCAGCAGCATCGGGGTGACCAGCGCGGATCTGCCCACGAGGTCCGCGCGGAGGAGGGCGTCGGCGAGGGTGTCGATGCCACTCTCCACACTCGCGGAAGTGCCGAGCCCGGTCTCTTCCGGAAGCACGTCCCGCTCGGCGCCGACGGCTGCGGCGACCTCGCGTACGGTTGCGGGCCCGGCGCCGTCGAGGTCGATCGCGGCCAGCCAGGCCCCCGACGCGTCCGAAGCGAAGCGGCTCGTGAAGCCGGCCCGATCCACGACCAGCGGCCCGTAGGTCGCCGAGCCGGGCACCACCCCGGACGTGACGTCGGGGGTGAGCCGCCAGAACGGATCCGCGAGGTCCCGGGGCCGCCACACCCCGCTGACCACCAGCGGCGTCACCCGGCCGGTACGCCGGTCCACAACCGGCATCCGCCCGCCGGGCCCGACACCGAGCACCTCGGCCGCGGCCACCCCGACCACTGTCTCGACCGGCGTCGCCCCCGGCCGCGGCCAGGATCCGGCGACCAGGTCCGCGTGCCCGGGCAGGTCATCGAGCTGGACGACGTCGGCGAACACCACCCCGGCCTGGTCCGGCACCGCGGCGCCGGTCCCGCCGGCCAGGGCGAACCCGGAGGCGTACGCGGCCGCCGAGACCCGGACGTCCCGGCCCGCGAACCCGGGCGCCAGCCGAGCCCGGACCGCCGGGTCGTGCGCGGTGAACCCCGCCCCGCGAACCAGCACGGAACTCCGCTCCGGGCCGCCCGACGTTATGGTGTCGGCGGCGCCCGCGACCACGACCTCCCGGCCGTACGCGACAAGCCCGGTCAGCAGCACGGTAGCAAGCAACGCCACCGCGGCCGCGGCACCCAGCAACGAACGCGCCCCGGCCGCCCGCCGCACGATCAGAACTCTCACCGCGGTATTACATGACATGTCACAGTGCCCGAGCAACAACCGCCGGCGACTTTTTCTCAAACCTGTATGAAGTCCGGCGGCTCGGCCATGGTCACCGCTGAGGGCCTCGGCGTGCGCGGAGAACGCCGGCGCCGACGCTCTCATCGCCAATCGGACGGCGATCGGGCCCCGGGAATCCTTCGACCTGATCTGAGGCGGACCCGGCGGGTTTCGGTGACGATGGGGAGATGGATCAGCGCATTCTTGTCACCGGAGCCCGGCGGGGAATCGGGGCCGCCCTCGCCATCGGTCTTGCCCGGCCCGGCGTGACCCTGTTGCTGCACCATTTCGGTGCCGCTGAGCAGACCGAGGGGGTGGCCCGGCTGTGCCGCGTGCTGGGGGCGCAGACCCGGACACTCGACGCCGACCTGGGCGATCCCGCCGCGGTGGGCGAGCTGGCGGGTGAGGCCGGCGCGGTGGACGTACTGATCAATAATGCGGCCCGGGCCTCGAACGTGCCGATCGATCAGCTGAGCATCGACGAGTGGCTGGCCACGTTCGCGGTCAACGTCACGGCGTCGATGCTGCTCGCGCAGACGCTCGGTGCGGGGATGGCCGGTCGCGGGTGGGGGCGGATCATCAACGTCGTGTCGCCGACGGTGCTGCTCGGCGGGCCGTCCGGGCCGGCGTACGTGTCGAGCAAGGCCGCGCTGATCGGCCTGACCCGGTCGCTGGCGCGGGCTCTCGGTCCGCGCGGTGTCACCGTCAACGCGCTCTCCCCCGGCGCTATCCGCACCGAGGGAGAGGACGAGCTGGAGGAGTCCGATCGCGCGGCGGGGCGGGGCCGGACCGATCTGGTGGCGACCCAGGCGGTTCCGCGGGAGCTGATCCCGGAAGATCTGGTGGCCACCGTCCGGTTGCTCGCGTCGGACGGCTCGGGTGCGCTCACCGGGCAGGTGCTCGAAGTGGGCGGCGGGCTCGTCTTCCGCTGACGTCTCAGGCGATGTGCAGGATCTGCCGGGTGGCAGTCAGGGCGGAGTCGAAATGGACGCGGTCGCGGCGGATCTTGGCCATCACGCTCGCGCCCATCCACATGTCGTAGAGCATCTGGGCTGTCGCGCGGGGGTCGTTGACCACCGTGACCGAGCCGTCCCCGACGCCCGCGGCGATCGCGCCCTCCAGCCGGTTGATGATCTCGCCCGTCCCGGCCTCGAGCGACAGGCGCATCGGCTCGGACAGGTCGGGGACCTCGGCGCCCAGTTTTACCGCGAGACACTTGCCCTGGCAGTCGTTGAAGCTCTGGTTGTCGTACCAACTGGCCCAGTAGTTCATCAGGCGCTGGGCCGTCGTCAGGCCGGGTCCGGCCAGAAAACCATCCATCTCCGCCAGGTATTCGACGAAGTAGTCGTCGAGCATCGCCCGGCCGAAGGCGTCCTTCGACTCGAAGAAGTGGTAGAACGAGCCCTTCGGCACCCTCGCGTCGCCGAGGATCTCGTTGATGCCCACCGCGGCATAGCCCTTGCTCGCGACGATCCGCCGCGCGCTGTCGAGGATGCGGTGACGAGTGTCTTCCCGGGCGGCTGGCATGAGCGCGACTCTAACACTCAGTAGACCAGTCGTCTACCTACGCAGGTGCCATGGTCGCACTGGCATGACCGAGTCATACTCTGCGCCATGGTTACGAAAGTGTCCTTCGGCGTTCTCGGGCCGGTCGAGGCCTGGACCGGCGGACACGCGCTCCGGCTCGGGCCCCCGCAGCAACGCACCGTGCTCGCGGCGATCCTGCTGAACGAGGGAGCGGTGACGTCGACCGACGAGCTGATCGAGGCGCTGTGGGCCGAGAAGTCCCCGGCCGCAGCCGTCAAGACGGTCCGCACCTACGTCTCCCGCCTGCGCACCGTGCTGACCCCGGCGGGCGTCACCATCGAGTCGGTGGCCCGCGGATACCTCCTGCGAACCGGCCCGGAGTCCTTCGACCTGGCGCGCTTTCGGAACCTGACCGCCCCGCTCCCCGCGCCCGCCTCGCCCGCCGACCGGGCCGACCGGGCACGACAGGCCCTGAAGACCTTCCGCGGCGAACCGCTGGCCGGGCTCAACGGCGTCTGGGCCGAGACACATCGGGCCCAGCTGTCCTACCTGCGAGCCGCGGCCTACGAAACGCTGTTCACGGCCGAGCTCGACGCCGGCAACCACGCCGCGGCCATCGCCGGGCTCCCCGCGGCCATCAGGCAGTTCCCGCTCCGCGAGCGGCTCCACGAGCTCCACGTTCTCGCCCTGCACCAGACCGGGCTACGCGCCGAGGCGCTCGCCGCCTACCGCGCCGTGGAACGGCTGCTCGCCCAGGAACTCGGCATCGAACCGATGCCCGCGCTGCAGGAACTGCACCGCCGCATGTTGCAGAACGACCCGTCCCTCGCACCCGACCCCGAGGATCTCCCCCGACCCGACGGCGAGGCCCCGCCCGAGCCTGGGTGGCCGGCCCGCCCCGCCCAGCTGCCTCCCGCACCCGCCGTCTTCAACGGCCGGGACAGCGAGCTGCGCCGCGCCGACGAGCTGCTCGCGGCGTTCGGGACGGGGCCGGCGATCGTGGTCATCGCGGGCATGGGCGGCGTCGGCAAGACGTCGACAGCCCTGCACTGGGCCCACCGGCTCGCCTCCCGGCACACAGAAGGCCAGCTCTACGCGGATCTGCGCGGTTACGTCCCGCACGGGGAGCCGTTGTCGCCGGCCGACGTGCTCGACGGCTTCCTGCAGGCGCTCGGGGTGACGGCGGCGAAGATCCCGGGGCAGCTCGCGGCCCGCGCCGCACTGTTCCGGAGCCTGCTGGCGGACCTGCGGATGCTGATCCTGCTGGACAACGCGGCCACCGCGGACCAGGTCCTGGATCTGCTGCCCGGCACCGGAAACTCCCTCGTGATCGTGACGAGCCGGGGAACCGTGCCCGACCTGGTCGTCCGGACCGGCGCGGCGATGCTCGTGCTGCGGCCACCGGAGCACGAGGAGGCGCTCGCCCTGTTCGCCGCCCGGGCCGGCGCCGACCGGGTCCGCGCCGAGCCCGCCGCTGCCCGGGACATCCTCGATCTCAGCGGCCGGTTGCCGCTCGCGCTGGCAGTGGTCGCCGCCCGGGCCGCCGCGAGCACCCACCTGCCGCTGTCCGCGATCGCCGACGACCTCCGCGCCACGTCCGGCACGCTGTCCGCTTTCCGCCAGCCGGACGCGGCGTTCGACGTGGCCGCCGTACTCTCCTGGTCCTATCGCTCGCTCGGTGATGACGCCGCCGAAGCGTTCCGGCGGCTCTGTCTGCACCCCGGGCCGCACCTCAGCGCCGACGCGGCCGCCAGCATGCTGGCGCGACCGGTGCCCGGGACCCGCGGGCTGCTCGCCGAGCTGGTCGCCGCGGCACTGCTGACCGAGGACCGGCCGGGCCGCTGGACCACCCACGACCTCGTGCGGGCGTACGGCAACGAGGTGGCCATCGCCCTCGACCCCCCGCAGCAGCGACAGGCGACCCTCCACCGCATGCTCGACCACTACCTGTACGCCGCCCGGAACGCGAACTCGCGGCTCTTCAGGCGGCAGGAGCCCATAGTCCCGGAGCAGCCCGCACCCGGCGTGATCGACCCGGACGCCGATCCGGTCGCGTGGTTCGACGCCGAACATCCCGCCCTGCTGGCCGCGCTGCAAGCGGCCGCCCTGCACGGCTTCGACCGGCACGCCTGGCAACTGTCCTGGGTGATCCGCGACTACCTCAACCGGCAGGGCCTCTGGCATCACCTGCAGACGTCGCAGGAGGCCGGGCACGCCGCCGCGGTCCGCGGTGGCGAACCGGTCGCCCAGGCGCGGTCCATGTGGGGGCTGGCCATCGCCGAGTCGAAACTGGGCCGCTACCCGCAGGCGCACATCTGGCTGCGGTGCGCCCTGTCCATCTTCGAGACGGCCGGCGACCGGGAAGCCGTGGTGCGCACCCACGTCCTGACCGCGTTCGCGCTCTCCGAACAGGGCGACTGGGCGGCCGCCCTCGACCACTACCGGCTGACGCTCGCGCTCAGCGGGCCCGGCGCCGACCCCGCCGAGCGGGCCGGTGCACTCAACGCGACCAGTTGGGCCAACGCGAAACTGGGCAGGTACGCCGACGCGGTGGCCGACGCCCGGGCGGCTCTCGCCATGGCCCCGCACCTGAATCCGACCCGGCTGGCGGCCATCTGGGACACCCTCGGCCACGCCCACTTCGGAGGTGGGGAGACCGCCGAGGGTGAGCACAGTTACCGCCGGGCCGTTGAGCTCTACCGCCGCAACGGCGCCCCGGTCCTGGCAGCGGAGTCCCTGCAGTCGTTCGCCACCATGCTGGAGCGCGCCGGCCGGGGCGGCGAGGCGCCCGGGGTCTACCGGGAGGCGTTGTCGCTCGTCGCCGAGGCGGCCGGCCCGCACGCGGCCCAGCTCCGGGCGGAGTTGAGCCGGGCCCTCGCCACCGATGGACAGCGCCCTACCGCTTGGCCAGCAGGACGATACCCGCGATCAGGGTCACCAGCCGCACGATGAAGGTCAGAATGCCGACGATCGCGACCAGTGCGCCCACCCCCATGATGGTCAGCGGGATCCAGGAATCCTCGCCGATGATGCGCGCCTGCGACGGGTCAGCGGCACGGTACGAGACCTTCACCGGGTCACCGACCTCGGCGCGCCTGCTGCTCGAGCCCTGCTCCGCGAATTCCACCTGCCGGCCGTCACCCGACGCGAACCGCACGACGCGCAAATACATCTGCTTGCCCTTGTCGTCGGTGCTGGCCTTGACGGAGGCGACCTGGCCGGTGACCGTCGTCCCGTCCGCGTACGGCTGTGACCGGTGCTGAATGTAGAAACCGAGTCCCACGAACAGAATCCCGATCAGACCCGCGAGCAACGAGCCGAGCAGACCGCCCCGCTTACGACCGGGGGTGTCGATGCCGATCAGGCCGTCGACCACGAGCGCTCCCCCGGCGACGGTCCTGGCCGGCCGCCCGGTGAGCATGTTCCAGATGGACAACTGTTCTCCTGTACGAGTTATGCGGAAAGCTGGTCGCCGAAGAAGTGCCGGCGGTAGCGCGGGTTCATTTGGTCGACCGACAGCAGGACGTAGAACGTGTAGATCCCGGCTTCGGCGTCGTACGCGGGTTCCCCGCAGATCCATGAACCGAGCCGCAGATAGCCGCGGAGCAACGGCGGAACCGCGGACGGCGCCCCCGGGGCCCCCGGGGCCCGGCCGTGCTCCAGCGCCCGCAGCCGGGGTTCGACCCGCTGCCCGGGCGGGGCGAGATACCTGTCGCGGGTGGCCGCCCAGATCGCGGCGGCGCGCTCCCCCGCGTCCTCGCCGCCGGGCACCCAGGCGCATCCGCCGAGCCATCGCCGGCCCGTCAGGCTCAGATATTTGGCGATGCCGGCCCACATCAGGCCGATGACCGCCCCGTTGCGGTGCTCCGGGTGCACCGCGGCCCGGCCGGTCTCCACGAGGTCGGCGTCGAGCGGGCGCAGCGGGCCCAGATCGAAAGTCCGCTCCCCGTAACGCCGGCCCACGAGAGCCGCGCATTCCGCCGTCATCATGCGATAGGTGCCGACGACGGTGTTGCTCGCGTCGTGGCGTACGACGATATGGTCGCAGTGCTGGTCGTATTCATCGACGTCGAGCCCATTTCTCAGGCTGGGCAACCGGGTGCCGTATTCCGCGGCGAACACATCGTGGCGCAGCCGCTGCGCCTGCGTCACCCCGGCACCGTCCGCCGTTGTCAGGCTGTACCCGCCTGATTCGATGACCAGGGAAATGCTCATGCTCAGCCCCAGACACGCTGGGCGGTGCTGACGACCAGGTCGAGCTTGCGCCGCTGGTCGTCCCAGGTGAGCGGGTTGCCCTGGACCTCCGAGGCGAAACCGCACTGCGGGCTGAGGGCGAGGGCGTCCAACGGCAGGTGACGGCTCGCCTCATCGATGCGGCGCACCAGGTCATCGGGGTTCTCGAGGGCACCGGTTTTCGTGGTGACCAGACCCAGGACGACGGTGGTGCCCGCCGGCACGTGCCGGATCGGGGCGAAACTGCCGGCCCGGTCGGTGTCGTACTCCAGGAGCCAGTGGTCGACGGGGATACCGCCGAAGACGTCCTCGGCGATGCCGTCGTACGTGCCCTCGTTGAACCACTGTCCACGGTAGTTGCCCCGGCAGATGTGCATGCCGACGGTCACTCCCTGCTCGCGGAGCCCGGCGACGATGCGGGCGTCGGCCTCGACACAGCGCCGCAGCAGGTCCCGCGGGTCGAGTCCCTCGGCCTCGAAAACGGCGATGAGCTTGTCGTTGACGAAACTGGTGAAGCAGGGAGCATCGATCTGGATGTGCCGCACGCCATCGCGGACCAGCGCCTCGACCTCGCTCTGCAGGACCGCGGCGAGGTCGTCCACGAGGTCCGCGCGGGTCGGGTAGGCCTCGTCGCTCACGCCCGCCTGCCAGTTGGCCACCACGAAGTTCGTCACCTCGGGAATGGTGACCTTGAACGGTCCCGGTGCGTGCCGGGCGAGGAACGTGGCCTCACGCTCGGCGAAACGGTCCCGGTGCAGCAGTTTGCCGCCGATGAGATTGAGGATCGCGTCGTCGGGGTGCCGCTCGTCCCCGGCCGCGTTCCAGTCGAGGGTCGGGGCCTGCGCGACAAAGCCGTCCGTGCCCCCGGTGAGCTGGCTCATGAAGTCGTTACGGCGGTATTCCCCATCGGTGTACGGGCCGATGCCGCTGTCGCGCTGCACGTCCAGGATCACCTGGATGGCGGTGTCCTCGGCCGCGGTCAGCGTCTGGGCGTCGATCCGGCCGGCGGCGTGGTCCTGCCGGGCACGGAGGAGCTCCGCGGGACGCAGCAGACTGCCGACGTGTGTCGCCCTGGTGGGCGCGGTGCGCTGATTGCTCAAGATTCCTGCTTCGATTGCCCGTTCCATGACGCGACGACTACACCACCGCGCGGATGTCGCCCGTCGGATGCGGGGATGACAACCGTCGGGTGTCCGGCACCACAAGCGATCGGCTGTCTCCGGCACCGCCGTTGTGCGAGGTCATACTCCGTGCATGGCAAGCAATGTGTCGTTCGGCGTTCTCGGTCCCGTGGAAGCCTGGGCCTGGGACCAGCCACTGCATCTGGGTACGCCACAGCAACGCGCCGTGCTCGCCGTGATTCTGCTCAACGAGGGCCGGGTCACCTCCACCGACGAGATCGTGGAGGCGCTGTGGGATGGCGAACCACCCGCGGGAGCCACCAAGACGGTCCGCACGTACGTCTCCCGGCTGCGCGCCGTGCTGGAGCCCGCCGGTGCCGCCATCGAAACGGCAGCCGGCGGCTATCTGCTGCGCACCAGCCCGCAGACGCTGGACCTCGCACGCTTCCACACACTGGTCACCGCACCCGTCGGTGACCGGACGGAGCAGGCACGCCAGGCCCTCAAACTCTTCCGTGGCGAACCGCTGGCCGGTCTCACCGGTGCCTGGGCCGAGACCCAGCGAGCCCGGCTCACCTATCTGCGCGCCGCGGCTCTGGAGACGCGGTTCGCCGCCGAGCTCGACTCGGGCCACCACACCGACGTCATCGCCGAGATCACCGGCGCCATCAAGGAATTCCCCTTCCGCGAACGCCTGCGCGAGCTCCACATCCTCGCTCTCTACCAGTCCGGGCTACGAGCCGAGGCCTTCGCCGCGTACCGCACCGTCCTCGAACTGCTCGACGACGAGCTCGGTGTCGCACCCATGCCGGAGCTGCAGCAACTGCACCAGCGCATGCTGGAGGGCGATCCCACCCTGACACCGGCGCAGCAGCTACCGGCGCCGGAGGCCGAGCCACGGCAGTTGCCACCGCAGACCCCGGCCTTCGTCGGCCGTGAGGCACTGGTGGCCGAGCTGACCGGCCTGCTGCGAAGCCCTGACAAGCCCGTCCTGATCGGTATCGAAGGCCTCGCCGGTACGGGAAAGACGGCACTGGCGGTCCACGTGAGCACGCTGGTGCGCGACGACTACCCGGACGGGCAGATCTTCATCGACCTCGGCGGGAGCGGGGACCGGCCCATCGACCCCGCCACCGCGCTCCAGCACCTGATCAGCCACTTCGGCGTTCAGGAAGGCGCCGTTCCCCCGCAGACGAGCTGCCGCACCCAGCTGTGGCGCAACCTGCTGGCACAGCGGCGCGTCCTGGTCGTCCTCGACGACGCCGCCAGCAGCGCCCAGGTCGAGCTGCTGCTGCCGGACAGCCCCGGTAGCGCGGCGATCATCACCGGCTGGCGCAGGCTCGACGGCATCCCCGGGCTGCACACGACCACCGTGGGCGTCTTCCCGCCGGATGAGGCGTGGCGGTTCCTCGAACAGTCCACGCAGGCAGGGCGGCTCAGCCGGGATCCGCAACCGGTCAACCGGCTCATCGCCCTGTTCTCGGGCCATCCGGCGGCGCTCGGTATCGTCGCGGGCAGTCTGGCCGCCGATCCCCGGACGACAGCGGCCGACGCCGAACGCCGGTTCCGCCACGAGTTCGGTGACGGCGGGGACTTCGCCGAGGTCGAACGGCTCATCCGCAGGCCGTACACGCAGCTGCAGCCCGGCACCCAGCAGGCGATCCGGCTCCTCGCCGGTCTCGACCTGCGCGACATGTCGCTCGACACGGTGGCCCACGCCCTGGACGTGTCCCACAACCGGGCCCGTCACCTCATGACCCAGCTCCGCGAGGTGCACCTCGTCGAGGAGAACGGCCCGGGCCGCTACCGTCTTCTGGACCTCATCAGATTCACCTGCCGGCGCTGGTCGCTGGAGTCCGACGAGCAGCGGACCCGCGACGCGGTCCTGCGCCGGACCGCCGGCTATTTTGCGACGATGTCCGCCCTCGCCACGAGCGGCACGTTCACACCGTCACCGCTGGCCCTCGACATGGGACCCGCCGCGCGTGCCTGGCTCCAGGCAGAATCCCGCAACGCCGGAATGATCGTCGCGCAGGCAGCCACCCATGAGCGGGACCGCCGGGGAACTCCCCAGCGGTCCCGCTCATGACCTGCCGATCAGGGCAGGTTCAGCCCCAGGGTGTAGGAGCCGCCACCGGTGACGCCGGTGACCAGCGCCTGATACGCCGCGATCGGTCCTGAGTACGTCAACGTCTTGTCGGAACCGGCGGACGGTGCGGTCGCCACCGGCGTCGAGCCCGCAGGGTCGAGGCGGGTCAGGACGAGACCGATGTCCGAGCCGTCCGGGCCGTCCAGGCAGAGCTCGACCGGGCCGGGGTCCGTGATGGTGAAGAAGTAGGCGAACGGCGACTCGGTCTCGCCCGTGGACACATTCCCGGTGCGGACGTAACTGTAGGTTCCGCAGTCCGGTGCGCAGGACCTTCGGGCAGCCGCCCTGCCCCGCGGAGTTCGCGTTCCTGAGAGCCTCAGCTGTTCAGGAAACCGATCAGGGCCTCGTTGAACTCGGCGGGGTGGCTGGCGTTGATGCCGTGCGGGCCGTCCTTGATGACGACCAGCTTCGCGCCGGGGATGGCCTGCGCGGTGCGGGCGCCGCTGACCTCGATCGGGACGATGGCGTCACTGTCGCCATGGATGACCAGGGTCGGGATGTCAATCTTGGCAAGGTCGGGACGGAAGTCCGTGTAGCTGAACGCGGCGATGCTGTCGAGGGTGCCCTTGGCGGATGCGACGTGGGCGAGCTCCTGGGCGTAGCGCAGCTGGGCGTCGCTGACCTTCTGCTTGCCGCCGGCGGTGAAGAAGTTCTGCGCGAAGCCGTCGACGAAGGCGATCCGGTCGGCGATGACGCCGTCCTGAAAGCCCTTGATGGTGGCGTCGTCGAGACCGCCGCCGGGGTTGTCGTCGCTCTTGTGGAGATACGGCGGGACGGCACCGGCGAACACCGCGCGGGCGATCCGGGCGCTGCCGTAGCTGCCGAGGTAACGGGCGACCTCGCCGCCGCCCATGGAGAATCCGACGAGGGTGACGCCGGTCAGGTCGAGCGTGGTGAGCAGTCCGTCGAGGTCGGCGGCGAACGTGTCGTAGTCGTAGCCGTCCCAGGGCTGGCTGCTCTGGCCGAAGCCGCGGCGGTCGTACGTGATGACGCGTTTGCCGGCCGCGACCAGTGGCGCGATCTGGGCCTCCCAGCTGCGGCCCGACAGCGGCCAGCCGTGGATGAGCACGACCGGGTCACCGGTGCCGAAGTCCTCGTAGTGCAGCTCGACGCCGTTGCTGACAGCGATGTAGGGCATGGTGGTTTCCTTTGTCTCGAGCGGGATGATCAGGCGGAGGCGAGCACGGTGAGCAGGACGTCGGCGGCCTCGGCGGACGAGGCGGGGTTCTGGCCGGTGATCAGCAGTCCGTCGCGGACGACGTAGGAGCCCCAGTCGGCGCCCTTGGAGTAGACGCCGCCCTTGGCCTTGAGCTCGTCCTCGACGAGGAACGGCACGATGTCGGTCAGGCCGACGCCGTCCTCCTCGCTGTTGGTGAACCCGGTGACCGGGCGCCCCTGGACCAGCGGGGTGCCGTCGGCGTTGGTGACGTGACGCAGCACCCCCGGCGCGTGGCAGACCAGCGCGACCGGCTTACCGGTCCGCAGCGTGGTCTCGATGAGCGCGACCGAGTCGGTGTCCTCGGCCAGGTCCCACAGCGGGCCGTGCCCGCCCGGGTAGAACACCGCGTCGTAGTCGGCGGGGTCGACCGTGCTCAGCACAACGGTCGAGTCCAGCGCGGCCTCCGCCTCGGGGTCGGCCTCGAACCGGCGGGTGTCGTCGGTCTGGGAGCCGGGCTCGTTGCTCTTCGGGTCGAGCGGCGGGCGGCCACCCTTCGGCGAGGCCAGCGTGATCGTGGCGCCGGCCTGCTTGAGCCGGTAGTACGGCGCCGCGAGCTCCTCCAGCCAGAAGCCGGTCTTGCGGCCCGTGGTGCCCAGCTCGTCGTGCGAGGTCAGAACCAGCAGAACGTTCATCTCAGAACCCCTTCGCTCACTTATGAGCCGCGTTGGCCACGTCCCGAACAGTAGACGACTGGTCTACTAGATTGCAAGCCTCACCGGGAGAGCTCACTGCGGACCGCGTACGCGACGGCGTGCGTACGGCTGCGGAGGTTGAGCCGGCCCCGTACCTCGAGCACGATCTTGGTGACCCGCGACCGGGGCAGACCGAGCCGCCGGCTCACCTCGGCACTGCTCAGCCCGTCGGCGTAGAGGAGCAGCACCTTTGTCTCAAGGTCGCCCAGGGGACTTGTGGCGGCTGCCTCGAACCGCTGCAGGAGCAGCGGCAGGGTCACGGCCGGCAGGGGTGGCCGCACCGACCGGGTCAGCGCGATGGCCTCGAGGACCCGATCGGGGTCGGCCGCGGCCCGGTGCAGCAGGGCGATCAGGCCGAGGGCCGCCGCCACCGACAGCTGTTCCCCGGTGATCTCGTCCGCTATGACGATGCAGCTGATCTCCCCGGACCGGGCCGCGAAACGCTCCCGCATCAGGGCGAGCAGCCGTTCGTCGGCCCGGTCGGTGAGCAGGATCAGGACGTCGCACTGAGCCCAGTCCGTCAGCTGCACCTGTGGCGCCTGCGAGAGAGCCTGGGCCAGCCCGTGACCACTGACGAGATCGCGGGTCTCGATGGCGACCGGCGCCCGTGGGCCGGTCATCCCTGCCGGGCGGGACCCGGCGGCTGCCAGAACGGGTCGTCGCCGTCGCCGGTCAGCCGGGCACGGGCAGCCATCGCCCGCCGGTCGGCGCGGCGGCGGCTCAAACTCGCGCCCAGCAGCAGATACAGCACGAATCCCAGCACCACGACCACCGCCAGGAACGCACCCGCCCCGAGCAGTACGCCGCTCAGCGCCGGAAGCACACCGGACGACGTCTTCCACGGCGCGTTCACGCCCACCCCGGCGGGCAGCGGCGCGGTGACGGCCGCATCCGGGTTCACCACCCCGCCGGCGGCCGTGGCCCGCACCTGGCGGGTCACCTCGGCGGCATGCAGTTCGGGGTGGGCCGAGCGGACCAGCGCGACCGTGCCCGCCACGAACGCCGCCGGGCCGGCACCGGGGGCCAGCAGCTCCGACGAGTCGCTGGGTGGGTCGCCGCCGTCCGCACCCACGCTCAGAAGTCCGTCGGCCGGTTCGAGTCGCACCGTGGCGGGCACCACGACGACGGCATCCCGGGCGATCGCGGCACCGACCGCGGCGCGCACCCCCGGGTCGGCCCCGTCGATGTCGGCACCCACGAGAATGACCTGTGCGCCGGACCGGGCAGCGACGGCGATGGCCGTCGCCGCCCGGTCCGAGGTGATGACGTCGTCGCCCGCCCTGATCGGCATGATCCGGGCCTGCGGTGCCACGCCGGACCGGTCGCCGGCGACGATCCCGGCGAGCGTGGTGCCGGAGCCTTCACAAGCGGTGTCGCCGCGACCGGTGCCCGCGACGACGTCGGCTCCGGGGGTGACCCGGCCGGCCAGCCCAGCAGCCGCACCGTCCACACCGGATCCCAGAAGCGCGACCGTGACGCCCGCGCCGTCCGACTTCTCCCAGGCCTGGCTCAGTGGGGGCGTGAGCTGCGTCCCGTCCACGGCCTGACCACAATCAGAATCCGAGGGGTACGCCGTCAGCGCGCCGGAGTGCAGCCCCTCGCCGGCCGCGTCCCACGGCAGGACGAGCTCCCACCCCGTGTGCAACCGGCTCGGATCCGTCAGCCGGCCACCGTCGCGCTGGATCCGGCCGGCGTTGAGGGCGAGGATCTCTCCGGCGCGGTTACCGTCACCCAGGAAGCGCTCCGCGATCTGCCAGAGGTTCTCGGGCTCGCCCGGGAAAGCCTCGCCGACCGTGTAGGAAATCTGGTTCACGGCTTCGCCGGAGGGCGGTGCGGCGCCGGCGGGGACCGCTGCCACCCCGGTCATCGCCAGCGCGAGCACGGCGATCAGCATTGTTCTGCGTACGGTCATCTCACCATTGCGCTTTCTCCAGGAGTGCCCACTCGTGGTCGTCGCCGGATTTGCACGGGACGAGCGCCAGCCGCGCGCCGGCACCACCGGTGCCCGCGCCGGGAACGTCGACGCACATGTCGGCGGCCGCGTCGCGCAGCCAGTAGTACTGAGTCCCGGCCACGGCGACCTGTGGTTCCAGCCGGAAGAACTGGTTGTCCTTGTCGGAGCAGCCGGTCTCGTTGAGCGAGGTGCTCGACGCGACCTTCCCGGCACCGGGCGGGTCGACGCAGAAATGGTCCTGCGCGTTACGGATCCAGTAGAGCTCGTAGCCGTCGCCATCGGTGCCGCGCGGCTCGAACGTCCAGTCGTCCGCATTCGAACACCCGATCTGGATCACCGGGCCGTCCCGCGTGCCGTTGCCGGGCACGGCGATGCAGTCACGGGTGGTGAGGTTGCGGACGTGGTACGGCCCGAAGTCGCCGCCGGGACCGCCGTCGACGTCCTTGACGGCCGGCTGGTCGCCCTGTGTCCCGCCCGCTTGCTGATCCTGCTGCCCCGGGGAAGTCGTGACCGGCCCAGTCGTAGCCGGTGCAGTCGTAGCCGGTGCGGTCGTGGCCGGCGCGGGAGCGATCGGCCGCAGCGTCTCGGTCTCCACGGGAGCCGGGGACGCCGGCGCGCTCAGGCGCTTGTCCTTGGCATACTCCTTCTCCGCTGTCGTCACGTCGTCCAGCAGCGCGGCCGCCATGGCGCCGGTGCCGCCGGTGAAGGCCGCGAGCGCCGGACCGTACTGTCCGCCCGCGTCCTGCATGAGCTTGCACATCGTCCGGCCGAGCACGGGGATCGCCACGGACGGCGTCCAGGGTGAGTCCTGCTCCCCCGCGTTCGCCGCCCAGACCTGCGGCAGGAACTGCGCGATGCCCTGTTCACCGGTCGCGCCGACCTTGGCGGCGTCGAAACCGGACGTCGCCATGATCTGCGCCGCGATCCGGGCCGGTGACAGGTCCGGGCAGACAGAGCCCGCAGTGACGACGGCTGCCACGTCCTGCTCCGGGACGGCGATGGCCGGTACGGGCGGCACGGCACGACGTTCCAGCACGGGCTGCAGCGCATACCAGGCGGCGTACCGTTCAACGGTTTCCACGTAGTCGCCGTCGACATGCTGCGCGGCGAGCGCGAGACGCCACGGGTCGCCGGCGGTTCGCGCTGCGCGTACCTTGCCGATCTCCTGGCAGGTCAGGTGGGCCAGCGCGGTGATCCCCGCCTCGCGGTCGGCCGGATCGGCATCCGGCCACGGCTTGTTCTGCTGCCATTGCGCGGGCGTCAGCGCGGCGACCCCGGTGCGGCCACCGGCACGCATCCCGGTCACCGGGCGGATGCCGAAGCCCGATGCGGCCATGACCTGACCGGCCAGCCGGGCGGGGGTGAGTGCCGGGCACGACGCCGACGCGCTGACGACGATCCTCAGGTCGGGCGCGGAGAGCCGGGCGCCCGCCAGGGGCGGCGTGGCACCGGCTGCCTGCCGTGCCACGAACCCACCGGCGGCCAGCACGCAGGCGAGCGCCAGGCCAGCACCCAGCAACACCCACGCCCACCGGTTCCTTCTTGGGGGACGGGCCACAAACGTTCCTCTCATAGGTTGGCGAGCAACTCGTCCTCGGTCGGGACGTCGACCCGATCGGACCAGCGCAGGGTGCTCACGGCCATGTCGAACAGCAGCACGATCGCCCGCACCGGATCGGCCTCGACATCGCCGTCGCTGAGCACCGTGAACGTCAGCAACCCCCAGGTGCCCGGGGCTCCGGGGGCGGCGACGAAGTAGCTGACGCGTACGGATGGGGCTCTGCGCCCGATCGCATCGCTGTCCATCACCTGGCTGATCCGCGCGGCCGGGCAGCCGCCGACCTCCAGCGCCGTCCCGTCGGTTCCGGCGTCGGCGAGGATGCCGTCGAGGACCTGCCGCGGGTCGCGTACGTCGTCGCCCTCGTCCTCGATCACCGACAGCACCAGCGTGCCGGGCAGGCGCATGCCGTACATCTCCGTGACCGGCAGCACCACCGCCCGGGCCCCCTGCCGTTCGGCCTCGTCGGTCGCCCGGGTGAGGTCGGCGCGCAGGACCCGCCGCCACGGTCCGGCCTTGTCCCGCGGCAGCGTGTCGGGCAGGGCGTGCCGGACGATGCCGTTGATCGCGCGCTCCCGCAGCCGGGCCAGGCCGGGAGCGGTCGGGATGTACGCCCATCCCGCGGGCAGCACGAGCTCGATGTCGATCACAGCACCCCCGCCGCGAGGGCCGGCGAATCGTCGGCGATCACGTTCAGCAGCGCGTCGATCCCGTCGCCGATCACCGCGAGCCGGCTCAGCCCGTTGACGCGCGTGGTCACCAGGATGTCGAGGTCGCCCGTCGCACGTTCGAGGCGCAGTGCCGCGTCGACCCGGCCGTGCAGCCCGTTCTCCTCGGTGCGGGCCAGGGCGATCACGCGTACGCCGTCCCCGTGGCGGGTGGACACGTATTCGACGTTCGGCTCACGCACGTCGTCGGCGAAGCCCTCCGCGCCGACCGCACCCATCAGGTACGCGGAGTCGCCGGGAAACGCCTCGCGGAATTCCACGAGCGCGATCACGGGCATCCAGCGGATGTCGTCGCCGAGGAACCCCATGCCCCAGACCAGGCGGCAGTGCGGTGCCAGTTGATCGGCGCGGGCGAGCAGGTCGGCGGCCAGCACCGCGCTCGTCCCGTCGCCCGCCCAGCCGTCCAGGAGGGCCGACAGGGCGGCGGTCCACGCCGTACGCTCATCGGTGTCGCCGCCCGCGGCCGGCACCCAGTCCCACCACCAGGACACCGTCAGGGTCTGCTCCGGCATCAGTGACCACCGACCACGGGGTTGTGCGTCGCCTGGATGGCCCCGAGGACCAGGCCGACACCGATGTCGAACGTGCGACCCATGACCTCCACCACCTTGGGGAGCTGTCCGAGGCCCTTCGGCAGGGGCGGTGGCCGCAGTCCCGAGGGCCCCGTGATCTCCGGCGGTTTGCCGGGAGGTCCGATCTTCGGCGGTTTGAACGGCGAGGACCTGGGACCGGAACGCCCCGAATCGCCACCCGGTTCCCCACGCGGCTTGCCGATGGGCGGAACCTTGCCGCGGAGCATGTTCTTGTAGTCGTCGACGGCCCTGCCGGCTTTGGTGAGGCGTGCGCCCAGGCCACCGATGCCGAGCCCGATCGCGTCGAGAGCCACGCTGAGCACCTCGCCCTCGTGATTGGCGAGCAGCACGGAGTCGGAGACCAACAGGACGGCCCCGGCGACCAGCGCGGCCATCGCGACCCCGTTCAGCCCGGGTATGACAAACGCGAGCACGGTCAGCACCAGGGCGATGATCGCGAAGATGTCACTGATCTTCTTGAACACGGCCATGATCTTGTCGTTGCGGGAGTCGCTCAGCCCGTCGTCGTAGATCTTGCTGTTCACCGCGTCGCCAAAGCGTTTACCTGCCACGTCGAGGGCGTCCAGTGCGGCGGTCAGCCGGTTCGTGGCCGCTTTGAGCTGACCTGACGCCTCGTCCACCGCGCGCTGCTTGTCGGTGGCCTTCTGCTGCTCCTCCGGCGAGACCGTGCCGTCCGGGCCCTCCTGCGGGTCCGGCATCCCCAGCGCCTTGTAGTTGGCCGATTTGCCGTCCTCCGCGTCGTTCTCGGCGGCGGTGACCTCGTCCATCGCGTGCTGCAGCTCGGGCTCGTACCGCTCGATCTCGTTGGCGACGTCGTGGTAGCGCACGGCGACCTTGCTCAGACTGTCCTTGATGGACGTCGCGTCGGTCCTGAGCGGTTCGACCCACTGGCCCACCAGGCCTTCGCTGCCCCTGTCGACGATCTTCTGCAGCCCCTGCACCGCGTCGTCGATGGTCTGCGAGATGTGCTGATAGCGCTTCTGCGCCGCGTCCATCTCGGCGACGTCGGCGCGCTTGAGGGTCTTGATGCGGCCGTCGCTCACTTCTGATCCATGCTCTCTCGCATCTGTTTCTCCGCCTCGGTCCAGGTCTCGTCGAGTTCCTTGACCTTGTCGCGGAACTTCTTCATCTCCTCGACCAGCTTGTTGCGGTGCACGGTCCAGTTGTCCGCGAAGTCACCCATGGACAGATTCGCGTTCAACTGGCCCCACTGGTCCTTCTCGTCGTCCTGGAAGTCCAGCGCGCCCTCGAACTGGCCGATCAGCTCGTTGAGGCTGCTGACCAGCCCGTCCAGGTCCTTGACCACGAGGTCGGGCATCACATCACCGCTTCACTTGTCGTCGGGTTCACCGGCCGGCCACGGCCGGCTCCAGCAGGGGGATCAAGGCCGGCCGGCCACGGCCGGCTCCAGCAGGGGGATCTGGACGGTTCGCAGGGTGCCGTCGCCCAGGTGCACGCGGGCGATGCCGGGTACGACGCGCTCGGCCAGGTTCGCCCGGGTCAGCCGCACGCCGATCAGGTCGCCGGCGCCCAGGGTCGCCGGGGAGAGCAGCGCACCGCGCCGGTTCTTCTTGACCTCGACCTGCCAGCCGGAGAAGCCCATCGCGACCGCGGCGATCTCCCCGGCGAGGATCACGGCCCGGTTCCGGCCGGCGGCCTGCCGGATGAGCTGGCGCAGCCAGTCGCGGGCGGCGCAGTCGCGCCACCCCTCGGCGTCGTCGATCAGGAGCGCGACGGGTCCGGCGCCCGGATCCACCAACGCGGCGAGCGTGTCCGCGTCCGGGTTGTCGTCGGTGACGATTCCCCGTACGCCGGGCCGCCCGGCCAGCTCCCGCAACGGCGAGCGCAGCGGGGCACCGATCACGAGCTCCGTCCCGCACCGCAGCAACGACTCCGCCATGACCCCGAGCGCGGTGCTGCGCCCGGACCTCGACGGGCCGGCGATCAGGAACGTCGGCTGGTCCCCGAGCAGGTCCATGCCGACCGCTTCGAGCTCGTCGCCACCGACGCCGATCAGCGCCCAGCCGGGGCGGGGCTGGTCGACGGCTGCCCAGGCCTGGTCGTACGTCAGCTGGGCGGGCATCACGGCGATCCGGCCGGGGCGCAGCGCCTTCGGTACGCCGGCCTCGCGTTCGGTGAGCCGGCCCGCGAGCGTCTGCATCGCGGCGACCTGCGCGGGACCGGACGGGTCCGCGGCCACGAGCGCGACCTGCACCTCGATCGCGCTGACGGCACGGTACCCGCGTCCCGGCGGCAGATTCTCCGGGATCTTGCGGGGATTCAGCCCGGCCATGGTGGCGTCGGTCCGGTCGGCGAGGCGCAGCACGACCTTCTCCTCGCACAACGAGCTGATCCGGCCGCTGAGCAGCGTGTGGTCGCCGGTGATGAGCAGATGGACGCCCGCGCTCGCCCCCTCGCGCAGCAGCGTGTAGATCAGCTCGGTCAGCGCCCCGCCGTCGTGTTCGCTGAGGGTCCCCATGAACCCCTCCCAGCGGTCGAGCAGCAGCAGGATGTGCGGCAGCCGCTCGGCCACCGGGACGGTCGTGCGCTGTTCGGTCAGGTCGGCGAACCCGCCCTCGCCCAGCAACCGCTGCCGGCGCTGCACCTCGGCGTGCAGCCGGGTGAGCAGGCGCACGGCGCGTTCGGTGTCGGAACGCTGCACCACCGCCCCGCAGTGCGGGAAGCGGCTGATCGGCAGCAGTGCGCCGTTGCCGCAGTCGAGCGCGAACAGGTGCAGATCCGCCACGCTGGTCGCGGAGGCCGCGGCGGTGGCGATCGTGCGCAGCGCCTGCGACCGGCCGGAGCGGGGTGCGCCGGCGATGTGCAGGTGGCCGAACGTGGACAGGTCGATCGTCATCGGCTCCTGCCGCTGGCTGCGCGGCAGGTCCTGCACGGCCCAGGCGAACGACGGCTCGCCCCGCTCGTCGCGGCCCCGCTCGGCCGGGTCCCGCTCGGCAGGCAGATCAACGACGGTCGCCGACGGCAACGCGGGCAGCCACGGTCGGCGCTGTGCCGCGACGCCGAGCAGGGTGTTGGCCTGCCGGATCGCCGCCACGAGCACGGACAGGTCGGTGGCCTCGTCGGTCTCGGCGGCCGGTCGGGGTGGCTGTGGCGCCGGGCGGCCGCGGTCCTGCCAGCTCACCTGGCGCAGGAACGGCGCGGCGGGCGTACGGTCGGCGGTGCTGCGCGGGCGGCGACCACCCACCCGGCCGGTCTGGAACGGGATGAGCGAGCTGTGGCCGAGGCGGGCGTACGCACGTCCCGGATTCGCGGCGGAAATGCTCGCCGCCTCCCGGGCGTCGATGACGTCGGTGCTCTCCCCCGCGTCGGTCACCCGCAGGGCCACCCGCAGGTTCGTGTTCGCCCGGATCTCCGCCGACACCACGCCGGACGGGCGCTGCGTGGCCAGGATGAGGTGGATACCCAGCGAGCGACCCCGCTGCGCGATGTTGACCAGGCCGGTGACGAAGTCGGGCAGCTCCCGGGCCATCGACGCGAACTCGTCGATGACGATGAGCAATCGCGGGATCGGCTCCGGCACCGGACGCCGGGTCGCGTAGTCGAGATAGTCCTCCAGATCCTTGGCACCGACCGCGGCGAGCAGGTGCTCACGGTGGATCAGCTCCGCCCCCAGCGAGGTCAGTGCGCGTTCCACCAGGTGGGTGTCGAGGTCGGTGACCATGCCGACGGTGTGCGGGAGGTCGACGCAGTCCTTGAACGCCGCGCCGCCCTTGTAGTCGACCAGGACGAAGTTCATGGCGTCGGGACGGTTCGCGACGGCGAGCGACGCGACCACGGTCTGCAGGAACTCGGACTTGCCGGAACCGGTGGTGCCGGCGACGAGTCCGTGCGGCCCGTGCTGGACGAGGTCGAGCGCGAACGGGCCGTCCATCGTGTAGCCGACGACGGCCCGGGTGCTGCGCGGGGCGGCGGTCCACCGGCCGGCGAGCGCCGCCGGTGACGGGTCCGTCAGGTTCAGCACCTCGAGCAGGCGCGCGGATGCCGGCAGGGCGGCTTCGCCGTGGCTGTCGCTGACGTCGCGCACCGGCGCGAGGCGCCGCCCGGTGATGGCGAACCAGTCGTCGATCACCTGGTCGACACGCACATCGTCGACCTGCTCCGCGCGCTGCCGGCGTACGGTCGTCCGCAGCCCGTCCCCGCCGGCCACCACGGTCGTGCACTCCTCCGGCAGCGTGCGCTCGTCGATGTCGACGCAGATGAAGTAGACACCGACCGCCGGGCCGGCCAGCAGGATGGAGACGACGCCGGGCAGGGCACGCAGCCGCCGGGCACCGTCCAGCACCACCACCACGTCGGGTTCGGTGAACACCGCCCGGGGACCGGCGTTGGCGCGGTCCCGCTGCCGCGCCCCGATCAGCTCGATCAGCTCGGCGATGCGGTGGGCGGTCGTCTCGGCGTCCGTGCCGACGAGGTTGAGCGCCTGTTGCCCGAGGGCCGGGCGGGTGTGCGGCAGCCAGGCGGCCCATTCCCACAACGGTCCGGCCGCCGGGTCGGTGAGCACGTACAGCTGCACGTCGCGGGGGCTCTGCACGACGGCCAGCTGACCGGCCATCCAGCGTACGAGACGCCGGGGCCAGTCGTCGCGCCCGGCGACGCCGACGACACCAGCCTGCGCGAGGGAGACAGCAACCGGGACGTCGCGCAGCCGGCGTGGCTCGGCGCGACGCTCGACGACGCCGGCCTCCTCGACCGTGATCGTGCTGGGCAGGTCGGCGGTGCCCACCCGGACGACGAGGTGGTCGGGGTCGGTGCGGCGGCGTTCCCAGAGGCGGGCCCGCGGGCCGGTCGCGACGATCAGCAACTCGGCGGGGTCGGGCGCGTCGATCCGGCGGTCGAGGCGTTCGAGGACGAGCGCCTCGGTGATCTCGGCCTCCACCGCGGCGGTGCGCCGCCGGTATTCGTTCAGCTGCTCGCGATGACCGCGGTGGCCCTGGCGGCGGCTGGTGAACCAGTTGGCGAACACCATCATCGGGCTCATCGCCGCGAACATCAGGTACAGCGGGTTGCGCAGCACGAGCGCCATGACGCCGCCGAATGCCGCCGGCAGCGCGGCTGCCAGCCACGGCAGCGCGTTGACGGACGGGGCCTTCGGCGGGTCGGGCAACCGGAACCTGCCCGGCCGGACCGGCGGGAGCAGCCGCGGCGGCCGGTTGTAGTCGAGGTGCTCGCCCTCCGGCGACGGCTCGACGACAGCGTCCGGGCCCAGCACCGGATGTGCCTCCAGGACCGTGCCACCCGCACGCAGCTGCGCGGCCTCCCGCCAGCCGAGCTCGTCGCCCGTCAGGTCCTGGTGGTCCAGTTGCAGACCGCCACCGAGCCCGCGGATGTGGACCTCGGCGTCGAAGGTGACCCGGATGACAGCGGCTACGGCCGGCACGTCGCCCGTCAGGCGTACCCGGCAGTCAGCGGCCGAGCCGAGCCGGTGCTCGCCCGGGCCCAGGGACCAGATCCGGCCGGCGCCGGTCCCGGTGACGGCGCGGATCGTCACCAGCCCGCGGGTGGCGGTGTACGCCGCCGGCCCCGGCCCGCCGACCCACAGCACCGAGCCGTCACGCAGGCCGGAGCCGGACAGCGGCAGGCCGGGGTCGAGCGGCCGGTCGTCGAGGTGGACGCCGCCGCTGTCCAGGGCGGGCCCGTGCGCGGCGTACGGCGGATCGAGATCGTTCAGCAGGTTCTTGACGACGTCCCGCACCGGGGTGGCGGGGTCGGCGTCCACGATCACGTCGGCCGACCACGCCTGCGGCGACGCGAGGGTGATCAGCATGCGCACGGGATCCCCCTGATTACTTGTTCAGCGAGCCGGCGAGCTCGGTGTCCATCTCACGCATCGCCTCGACGGCCTTGTTCAGCCACTCGGAGAGCTGGGTGAGGGTCTCCATGACCTGGCCCGCGGAGGTGTTGAACTCCGTGTGGACCTCGTCGAACTTGCCGGACGCCTGGTCGGTCACGAAGCCGGCCGTGGTCAGCTGGTCCACGATCGACTTGCACTCGGTCAGCCGGCTGTCGATCTCCTCCTTGTTGGAGCTCATGCGCTTTGCGCTGTCCTCCATGTCGGAGTACGTGATGCTGAGGTTCGCCATCGAGTTGTCCCTTCGTGTGCTCCGGGCCGCGCGTGCGCCAGACCCGAAGATGATCAACCGCCGACCACGCTAGGAACGGCGCCGCGCGAGGTCCAGAACGGTGCCCGCGGACGTGGGCCCCTGGGCCCAGAACCCGCGTTGACAGCCGGGTCCGGGCCGCTGACCATTGCCGTCCGGCCCTGTTCCGCGGGCCGCAATTGCCGTTCGGCCCGCTCCCGCGGGCCGCGATCGCCGTCCGGCCCGGTTCCGCGTGCCGCAGAGGGAGTTGAGCGATGAACCTGTCCGGACGCGCCGCTGTGGTGCGCGAGACCGCCGCGGCGGGCGGCCAGCGGTCCGGTGCCTGGATCGTGGACCACGCGATCCGTGCGCTCGCCGCGGGATGCGCCGAGCGGGGCCGCCGTCTCCCGGACGTGGGCGCCGTGGTGCTGGGCACCGACGCCGTGTCGCTGCGGCTGACCACCCCGGATCTCGCCCCGCCGCCGGGCTGGACCGCCGGGCACGACGGACGCACCTGGCAGGCCGCACTGCACCGGCTGGACACGACCGCGGTGGACCCCCGGGCGCCGTGGCCGTTGCCGTTGCTGGTCTCGCTCGGCGACATCGGCGACGGGCGGCTGCTGTTCAACCTGGCCGCGGCGGACGGCATGATCGGCCTGACCGGTGACGGCCCGCTCGCGGCACGCCTGGTCGACGACTGGTCCCGGCGTCTCACCAGCGGGCCGTGGGCGGGGCGGGCCCAGGTGATCCGGGTCGGTTTCGACCCCGATCCCGGCTTCACCGGCCTCGGCGTCGAGCGGCTGGCCCAGGCGTCGCCGCTGCTGAGCCGTCCGGAGGGCGGGGTGGTGCTGTTCGCCGCGCCGCCCGATCAGCGCGACTCGCACCAGAGCGGCCTGTTGCTCACCGCCGCGGCGCGGCGCTGGGCGGTGGTGGCGGCCGGCGTCAACGACGCGACGTGGCGCCTGCGGGTGGACCTCAACGGCCTGATCGACACCGGACTGTTCGCCGAGCCCGTCCGCCTGCGATGGTGAGGAGCCGAGCCCGCACGCCTGCGCTGGTCACGAGCCGAGCCCGTCCGCCTGCGATGGTGACGAGCCGAGCCCGCACATCCGCGCTGGTCACGAGCCGTGTGAAGCCGATCTGAAGGGTCGCCGGACCGGGCCCGCCCAGACTGGCGGTCATGATCAGTCCTGCTGGATCCGGCGGCCGGGTGCGCATCGCGATCGCCAGCCCGGAGATCCTCGCCCACATCCGCCGGCAGTTCGCCAGCAAGGGCCTGGACGTGCACATCGACGGGGTGCCCACGGTCGACGTGGTGATCACCCCGGGTACGGGCCCGGCGCCGGCACCCCACGCACTGGCCGGCGCCCTGAACGGGCTGACCGGTCCGCACACCCGCCGGCGGGATCCGGCCACGGCCCGCTACCGGCTCGCCCTGATCCCCCGCACGCAGGCCCGCAACGCCGGACCCCGGCCGGGACAGGGCGGGGCATTGTCGCCCCGGGAGGCCCAGGTGATGGAGTCGATCAGCCGCGGGATGCCCAACCCGGACATCGCCGCCCAGCTGCAGGTGCGGCAGAAGACGGTCAAGAACCACATCAACCGCATCTTCAGCAAACTCGGGGCGCGCAACCGGGTGGAGGCGGTGCTGATCTGGCAGCGGGACAACGGGTGATCAGATCCCGGGCCCGGCCAGGAATGCCCGCACCTCGGCCACTTCCGCGGCGTCCAGCTCGGCGAAGCGGGCCAGTGCCCGGTGAGCGAGGTCGGTGCCGTCCGGCGTTCCGCAGCGGGCCAGGCCGAACAGCGCCTGCCCCTCGTGGTAGCGGTCGCCGATGTCCCGGCTGATCCGCAGGGCTTCGCCGAACGCCGTAGCGGCCGCGTCGTACTCACCGAGGCCGAGCCGGGCCCGGCCGATGGCGGTGAGCAACGCCGACTCGAGAATCCGATGGCAGCAGGCGCGGGCGGGCGCGAGGCCTGCCAGCCCCTGCCGGATCGCCTCCTGCCAGTGCCCGGTTGCGGCGTCGAGGCCGGCCCGGGCGTGATGGGCCGACGCCAGGTCGTGGTCGCTCCCCGTCGCCCGTGCGAGCGTCAACGCCTCCCCGGCGGGCTCCTCGGCGGCTTCGCACCGCTTCATCTCCCGCAGCGTCGTGGTCAGGCTGCAGAGCAGGCCGATCCGGTACGCCCGATCCTCCGGCCCGGTCAGCAACTCCAGCCCGTCGCGCAGCTGACGAACCGCGGTCTCGTTCTGCCCCAGCCGGGCGTACGCGACACCGCCGTGATGGAAGATGACCGCACGGGCGAGCCGGTCACCGGTTGCCTCCGCGGAGCGCATCGCCACCCGGAGCAGCTCCAGCCATTCCAGCGGCTGACCCGCCACGGAGAAGTAGTCGAACAATCGGGCGGTCAGGTCGTACGCCGCTTCGTGGTGCCGGGTCTGGCCGGCCGCGTGGACGAGCGCGACGAGGTTCGGATGTTCCGTCGCGCACCACCGCGGATCCCGGATGGACAGTTCGGCGCGGTACCAGGACAGGACCCGCGACAGGGCGGCTCTGCGCTCCGGCGCGTCCAGGTCGCGGGCCACCTCGGCGGCGTACACCCGGGTGAGGTCGTGCATACGGAACCGGTCGCCGTCCTGCTCCAGCAGGCAGCGGGCGCTCAGCGTGTCCAGCAGCAGCCCGGCCCGCCCGGCATCGGTGCCGAACAACGCCGCGGCGCTGTGCCGGGTCATCGTCGGGCCGGGGAACACCCCGAGGAGCCGGAAGGCACGGGCCGCATCGGCGTCGAGTGCGGCGAAGGACCACGTCAGCACGCCGCGTACGGAGTACAGCGGATCGCCGTCCACCTGCAGCTCGTCCAGCCGGCGCCGGACGTCCTCAAGATGCGCCACGAGGGTGCCGACGGCGGCGTCCCCCGTCGACACGATGCGTTCCGCGGCGATCTGCAGGGCGAAGGGCGAATGGTCGCACAACTCCGTGAGCCGGCGGGCGGCCCCGGGTTCGGCGCTCACCCGGTCCGGCCCGATCGCTGTCGCGAGCAGGTCCAGCGATTCCTCCGCACGCAGCGCGCCGAGCTGGATCCGGGTCGCGTCGTGCAGCACGACCAGCCGGGACAGCCGGTCCCGGCTGGTCACGATGACGAGGCAGGAACCCGCGCCGGGCAGCAGGTGCTCGATCTGGTCGGCGGACCGCGCGTTGTCCAGCATGATCAGCATGCGTCTGCCGGCGAGCAGGCTGCGCCACAGCGCGATGCGCTGCTCCCGCTCGGGCGGGATCTGCCGGGCACCGACGGACAGCAGCAGCTGATGCAGTGCGGTGTCCGGTGTCAGCGCCGCGTACGACGGGTCGAACCCACGCAGGTTGAGGTAGATCTGCCCATCGGGATGGCTGTCGCTCAGCAGGTGCCCGCCCCGCACCGCCAGCGCGGTCTTCCCGATCCCGCCCGCGCCGACGACCAGGACGATCCCCCGCCGCACGGGTTCACCGGTGCCGCTGCGCACGAGGGTGAGCAGCTCCGCCGACCGCCCCACGAACGTCTCCCGGTCGTGCGGCAGCTGCGCGGGCCGGACCGGCGTGACGGTCTCCGGCGACCCAGTCTCCGGCGGCCCAGTCTTCGGCGGCCCAGTCCCCAGCGGCCCGGTGTCCGGCGGCCCTGTCTCCAGCGGCCCTGTCTCCAGCGGCGCTGTCTCCAGCGGCGCTGTCTCCAGCGGCCGGGGCCGGGGCCGGCGGCGATCCTCGGCGAGGATGTCCGAGTAGACCGCCTGGGTCGCGGCGGACGGGCTGATGCCCAGGTCGGCAGCCAGCAGCCGACGCAGCTCCGCGTACTGCGTCAGGGCGTCGGCGGTGCGGCCGCCGCGATGCAGCGCGGTCATGGTGACAGTCCGCAGCCGCTCGTCGAACGGATGCGCCGGGATCTCCGCGAGCAGCCGGGCGGTCACGTCCGGGAGCAGCGCGGGCGTGGCGATCCCGGTGAGCTCCACCAGCGACCGCACCCGCAGGGCGGCGAGGCGGTGCCGGGCCTGCTCGACGAAGGGGCCGGGCACCCCCGCGAAGAGGGTCCCGCCGGTCCAGTTGGCCAGGGCCTGCTCGTACGGTGCGATGGCGCCGGCCGGGTCCCGGGCGGCTCGGGCCCGGGCCCGTTCGACCTGGTCCTCGGCACGGGTCGCGTCGAAGCTCTCCCGGCTGATGAGCAGGCTGTACCCGGCCCGATCGCTGGCCAGCAGCTCATGAGCCGGCCCCAGCGCGCGCCGCAGCCCGGACACGTACGTGTGCAGGCTCCCGGCTGCGGTCGCCGGCGGTGACTCGCCCCAGACCCCGTCGACCAGTTCCGCCCGGGACACGGTCGTGCCGGCGCTCAGGGCCAGGACCGCCAGCGTGGCCCGCTGTTTGGGCGGCCCGAGCTCGATCTCGGCGCCGTCGACGTACGCGCGGAACGGTCCCAGGCCCTCGATCCGCACCCGGCTCGGATCCGGGCTCACGCGAACGCCACCATCGCGGTCCGGTACCTGGACAGCGCCTCCGGGTCGCGCCAGTGCAATTCCGCCCGCACGACCTCGCGTACCGCGGCGCTGGGAAAGAGCCCGCGCGCCCGGGACGCCACGAACGGCCTGTCCCGCAGCCAGGCGAACAGCTCCCCGGGCCCGCCTGCCGGGACCGTCGCACGAAGGAGGTCCTCGGTGGTCCCGGACGCGACCGCGCACACCTCCAGGGCCTGCCGGTGGGCGCCGGACGGGATGTCACCGATCAGCCGGTGGAAGAGCGAGACCGCGACCTCCCGGCGCAGGTCGTCGTCCCGCAGGAACTCGGTTCCCGCGGCAGCCACCCGCGCCGCGACCCGCAGTGCCAGTGGATTTCCCCTGCCCACCGACAGAACGGTCGCCCATCTGTCCCGGGGAACCCCGAGCTCGCGGATCAGCTCCTGCGACTGCGCCGCCGACAGCGGCGCCAGGGCCACGACCCGGAGAGCACCCGTCCAGCGCGGCGCCGGCGGCCGGCGCGACGCGACTATGAACACCGTTCCGGGCGGCCCGGTGCGCGGCAGGATCTCCGGCAGCCGGTCGACGTGATCACAGTCGTCGATCAGGATGACGGCGGGTCCGGTCCCGGCCGGGACGACCCGGGATTCGAGGTCCGCAATATCGCGCCGGACAACCGGCCGGCCCAGGCTCCCGGCTTCGTGCGCGACGCGCCGCAGCAGCGCCGACTTGCCGATACCGCCGGGGCCGCAGACGTAGAACGCCACGGTGCCGCCGGTCGTCCCGGCCAGGGCCGCACGCAGAAGAGCCATCTCACGGGTACGCCCGACCTGGCCTTGTTGCGTCACTACGTACCTCTGACCTCGATGCTGGTGATGGACCCGGGGACTCAACCAGCTCACGGGTGTCGCTCATCGGTCGTGGAGTTGACGCCCGTCGGGTGTCGTGTGCCACAGCTGAGGACAAGCACCGCCCCGGCGGCTTCCGGCGGGCAAAGGTGGTGCACTCGATGACCGAGGGATGATCCATTGATGGACGTACCGGCTCTGTGGGACGAAAATCGCATATATGAAACGTTTCACGGCATCATCCGGCATACCGCGCCGCCTTCTCCTGCAGGCGGGTGTCGCCACGGCGGCCGCAGCCGCACTTCCCCAGCCGGCGCCGGCGGCCGGGGCCGCCGATGAACCCGACTGGCGGCGCTATGTCGTCGGACCCGCCGATCGGCACGTGACGCCGTCCCTGGTGACGGCGACCACCGGGGACGTGCGCGACCCGGACGCCCTGCTGACCCGTGGCGGCACCGTCACCGTCCTCACCCGGCCCCGGCCCACGGCACCGCCACAATGGCCCGCGGGAACCACCGCCACCGCCTCGTCGTTCCACGCCCCCAACGGGGGCAACAACGGCACACCCACCACGTACGAACCAGGCAACGCCGTCGACGCGGATCCGGGGACGTTCTGGAACGACGCGGAACCCGCCACCTACCCGGCGGTGCTGACGATCACCACACCCACGGCGCAGACGCTGCCCGGGGTGACGCTGCTGTCGAACGCGGACGGCGTACCCGTCGATTTCACGGTGGAGACCTGGGACGGCACCGCCTGGCAGCCGGCCGCGACGGTGACCGGCAACAGCGACGTCCAGCGGGCGGTGCCGTTCGGCGCGGCGGTCACCACCGGTTCGGTACGGCTGACGGTGACCCGCACCCAGGACACGCCGCGCGGGCAGTACACCCGGGTGAACGCGCTGTGGCCCGGCGTCGTCGAGGCGGCGGCCGCCCCGAGCGTCACCGTCGACTTCGGCAAGGTCGTCGTCGGCTACCCGCGGGTGGTCTTCGCGTGGGCGTCGGACAACAACCCCGGGGTGCGCCTGGCGTTCTCCGAGACCCTGCAGTTCCTGACCGACCGCTCCGACTACACCCGCGGCGACGGCTCCGGCGGCCCGGGCACCGACCAGTACGCCGTACCGGCCGGCGGCGCCGACTGGCTCGACCAGCCGGGCGACCAGAGCGGCACCCAGGTGCACGCCGAGGGGCTGCACGGCTTCCGCTACCTGAAGATCACCCTGGACGCGCTGCCCGCCGACGCCCCCGCCGCGCTGCCCTACGGCCAGGTCGCCATCGACGCGGTGGCGCTGGAGTTCACCGCCTACCTCGGCACGCCGGAGTCGTACGCGGGGACGTTCCTCTGTTCCGACGACGAGCTCAACCGCTACTGGTACGCCGCGTCGTACGCGGGCGAGCTCACCGTCGACACATTCCGGGCTACCGACTGCGACCCCCGCGATGCGGCGAGTCCCACCCTCGAGGGCAAGCTCGTGCTGCACGACGGGGCGAAACGCGATCGGGACCCCTACGTCGGCGACCTGGCCGTCTCCGGGCGTACCCTCTATCTGACCCATCCGGATGCCGCCGTGGCCGCGCGTAACGTGCTCGCCGATCTGGCCGCCCACCAGCGATCCGACGGTTTCCTCCCGCCCGCCTCGATCGTCGGGTACGCCTTGAAGCTGTTCGACTACCCACTGTGGTGGATCACCACGAGCTGGGACTACGTGCTGTACACCGGTGACCGGGCGTACGCCGCGGACCACTGGACGACGCTCACCGCCGTCCTCGACACCTGGTATCCGAGCGTCACCGACGGCGACGGCCTGCTGAGCAAGGGCCTCAACGCCACCGGGGAGTACGGCGACTACGCCTTCCTGCCCCGCAGCGGCCGGGTCACCTACTACAACGTGCTGTACGTCCAGGCCCTGCGCGACGCCGCCCGGATCGCCGGCTTCCTCGGTTACACCGCCGACGCCGACCGCTGGACCCGCCGCGCCGCCACGGTCACCGCCGCGGTCAACGCCAAACTCTGGGACGCCACCGCGGGCGCCTACCTGGACACGCTCGACGGCCCGGTCCGCCACGGCCAGGACGGCAACTCCCTCGCGATCACCGCGGACGTCGCCGACCCCGCCCGGGCCGCCTCCGCGCTGCGTTACCTGGACGCCACCACCCGGCAGCCGTACGGCAACGCGTTCATGGACAACAACACCCTCCCCGGCGTCGGGGGCGCCTCGGAACGGGTGTACGCCTTCACGTCGTACCCGGAGATCGTGGCGCGTTTCCGGACCGGCGCGGCGGACAGCGCGATCGACCAGATCAAGCGCACCTACGGCTGGATGGCGGCACACGACCCCGGCAGCGCCGCATGGGAGGGCATCGGACCCGGCGGCAAACCGTACGAGGACGGCTTCACCAGCATGGTCCACGGCTGGTCCACCGGCGTCCTGCCGGCCCTGACCAACGAACTGCTCGGCGTGACACCGAC
The DNA here is from genome assembly GCF_018332715.1 of Winogradskya consettensis. Taxonomy (GTDB): domain Bacteria; phylum Actinomycetota; class Actinomycetes; order Mycobacteriales; family Micromonosporaceae; genus Actinoplanes; species Actinoplanes consettensis. The sequence goes on from NZ_BOQP01000004.1 coordinate 294,139, forward strand.
CGGCCCCGGCTTCACCACCTGGACCCTCGAACCGCACCCCGGCACGACGGCGTGGGCACAGGGCACCGTCCCCACACCCCACGGCCCCCTGACCGTCTCGTGGCAGCGCACGCCGTCGACGTTCACTCTCCGCATCACGGCACCCACCGGAACCCGTGGCCAGGTCGTCCTGCCGGCCCAGGCCCGCACAGCACGCACGACCCTGAACGGCGCCGCCGTTCCCGGAAGGACAGTGCGGGACATCGGCCCGGGCACGCACACCATCGTCGTGCGCTGACCCGCACCGATCTACCGGGACACGACGACGGCGTGATCAACCGGCCGCAGCGGGTGGATCACGCCGCCGTCACCCCCGGCGGCGAACGGCGTGCGATGCGTCAAGCGCGTTGGCGGGCCATCCACTGCCAGAGGTGGGTGCCGTGGCTGCTCGGGTCGTTGCGTGCGGCGTAGATCCAGGACCAGTGGCCGGGGAACTGGTAGCCGTTCCAAACGACGTGGTCGTAGAGGGAGACCAGGGAGCCGGGGATGAGGTCATGCGCGTGGACCGTGTTGGGTCCGGGGGCGACCGTGTCGTCGTCGCGGGACGCGATGAGCCAGGTCGGGGTGGAGATGGCCCGGAGCTCGGCGTCGGTGATCATGGTCGGGCCGCCGGGTTGCAGGGACTCCACCACACCGCAGATGGGTACGGAAGCCGCGAACAGCTCCGGATAGACGGTCGTCATCTTGAGGCTCATGTAGCCGCCGTTGCTGCAGCCGGCGACGTAGATGCGGTCCCGGTCGACGGGGTTGCGGCGTACGACCTCGCGGATGATCTCCATGATCCGGGGCGCGAAACGGTCGCCGTCCTCGAGCCAGAACGACGTGCTCTGCGGGGCCACGACGTACGCGCCGGAGAAGATCCGCTGCGCCTGCGGGGTGGCGAACCCGAGCGCGCCCCGATTGGCCCGCAGGGTGGTCTCGTTGTCGTAGTAGTTGTCGGGCAACGAGGCCCCTTCGCCGCCGCCGTGCAGCCAGACGACGAGCGGGCGCCTGCCGGACCGCTCCGGCGGCGAATACAGCCGATACTTCATCCCCGAGCCCGAGACTCGATAACCGAAAGCGTCCACCTCCGGGTTGACCACCCGCCCCTGCACAAAATCTTGAATGGTCACCCGCCGCCGGCCATCAACCACAAATGCCAAATTCTGCACCAATGTGTACGCGAGGACGAGCCGAACATTGCGCCCCCTGCCCGCGATGTACCCGAGCGTCGAGGCGCCGGCCTTCCCCTCCCCGTGCTCGAGCTCCACCACCACGTTGCCGCGCCGGTCGAGCCGCACACCGGTCACCACGCGGTCCAGGTCATACTCGCTGAAGATCTGATCACCCGGCGCGACGGGAACCGGGCTCGTGGCCTTCACGTGCACACTGAACGTGCCGGTCGTCAGGCTCGCCGGGTCGACCCGCCCGAGCCGTCCGGTGGCGAGGGTCAGCGAGGTGACCTGCTCCCCGCCGTCCAGCGTCTCGGCATTGACCGTGAACCCCACGCCGGCACCCGAATGCCCGCCGGCCTGAGCCGCCGCGCCCGGAAGAGTCAACCCGACGGCGGCGCCCGCGCCGGCCGCAAGCACGGAACGACGACTGACCGAGGTGGCCACATTGCCTCCCTGTTTCCTACCCGTTACGAATAACGCAGTGATACGGGTCTATCACAGGCCCGTCACCCCGCGGAAGGATCCGGGCCCGCCTGCCCAGCGGCGGCGGTCGCTGCGGTCGCGTTCCTCGGGGTGAGCGCTTAGGCTGAGCGGGTGGATGCGGCCCGGGGTGTCCTATGTGCGTGCTGCGGCGGCCTGGTCGTCGTGGTCAGCGAGTCGGCCCACCCGACCGGCGTCTTCATCCAGCACGGCCGGTGCGCGGACTGCGGCACCAGGCTGTGGCGCTTACTGAACGAGCAGCGCGTGCCGTTGCCCGATCAGCGCGGCCGATGGACACCCCCGGCCAGCGACACCAGACGCACGGCCCACCGGACCTTCCGGCACGTCGAGCGCTACTCCTGGCCCGCTGGCCGCCCGTCCCAGCGAACGGACCCCACCCACCCCCGACGCTGACGCGCCCCCGCACACCCCGCACACCCCGCACCCCTGACGCAGCCCGCGACGCTCCCGGATCCTGCCGTCCCGCAGCCCCCGGGCCAGCCCCGCACACCCCGCAGCCCCCGGGCCAGCCCCGCACACCCCGCAGCCCCTGAGGCAGCCCCGCGGAGTCCCCAGCGCGACCGGAAGTATGGATGCGGGCAAGAACGAGGGCCCCGGTGCTGAATCAGCACCGGGGCCCAAGGGTTACGGGTCTTAACCACCATCTACCGGCAGAAACGCCGGGTTGTCGTATCCGCACCAGCCCGATACTCGGGTTTCGGGTGCGAGGACCGCATAAGCGTGACCGGAGACCACCTCTCGTTCGATGGAGACAACGGTGTCCGCGCCCAGCCCACATCAAGCGGCCGGTAACGGGCGATCCAACGGTGTGAAGCCCTCCCTTTCCTCTGATTTCCTCAACTCATCCGCCGGCGCCGGAACCCCACGCGACTTCATGGCCCCGAACACGTGCGACGAACGTCCTGCCCTGCCACTTCTCGAGCCGGGTCGGTGTCGGTCCAGCTCCTTCACCCCAGGAACCGGGGTGGTAATCGTCTGCGTCTTCACTGTTGTTTCGTGTTCGACAAGAGAAACGTTAACCCTCCGCGCCGAGCATGTCTAGTACCGAGAGCATAGATTTTCTAGGGAAAGATCTTCACTCTTTCGGACCGGGGCTTTCGCCCGGGGAGGCCCGGCGCTAGCGTCAACGCTCCGAGAAGCCGCTCAGGACCCCGGTGGCGCACGTCAGCCACGTCCCAGGAGCGGTAATGACGAACAGATCCATGATCAGCGACGAGCTGGCGAAGTACGTCCTGCCGGCGGCGCAGTTCGATGGGCTGAGCCTGGAGGTGCTGGACGCACCGCGGGCCGCACGGTTCTGGAGCGCCGCGCTCGGCGGTGGCACGGTTCGCGACGTCGGTCCAGGGCGGCTGCGGATCGATGCCGCGCCCGGTCGGTCGCCGCGAGAGATTCTGCGGCTCACCACCGTTCGCGAGCTACGCCCGCAAGCGACCAGGGCGCATCTCGACCTGCGGCTCAGCGGGGCGGCCCCGGACGTTCTGGTCGCTGCCGGCGCCCATGTCGTACGGTCCCCCGGTCCTGATCCCTGGTTTGTCCTGGCCGATCCGGAGGGCAACCAGGTCTGCGCCTATCCCGCGGCCGACGATCGGCCCAGCGGGATCTTCCAGCTCGTCGTGAAGTGCCGCGACGCGTACGCCCAGGCCCGGTGGTGGGGCCGCGTCCTCAGCGGTGACGTGATCGCCGAGGGTTCGGCCGCCGCGGTCAAGGCCGCACCCGGCTTTCCGTGGGACTACCTGGTTTTCGACCCGGTGCCCGAGCCCAAGGTCGCCAGGAACCGGCTGCACTGGCACCTCGATCTGCGGGACCGCGACCCGTCCGCCCTGCTCCTGGCCGGTGCGACCGTCCTGCGGCAGCCCGACGCGATCCATGCCCCCTGGGTCCTGGCCGACCCGGAGGGCAACGAATTCTGCGCGTTCACAGAACGGCTCTGATCGGCCCCGCGAAGGATCGGCCCCGCGAAGGATCGGCCGGCGGAGAACCGGCTCAGTATCGGGGGCGGGGTGCCGATCAGGCGGGAGTGAGCGCCACAGAGACGCACCTGGCAGGGCTCGGCGACGTACTGCGCGACGGTGGGCTGCACTGCGTCTATCAGCCGTTCATCGATCTGGACACCGGGGCGGTGCTGGCCTACGAGGCGCTGCTTCGCGGGCCGAGTGGCACCAGGTGGGAATCGCCGATGGCGCTGCTCGACGCGGCGCGGGCCGAGGGGCGCCTCGCCGACCTCGAGCTGGCCTCGCTGCGGTCGTCGCTGACGGATGCGGGGGCCCTGGCGCAGGGGCGGCCGGTGACGTTGTTCGTCAATCTCGAGCCCAGCACCCTCACCCAGCGGCTGGACATCGTTCTCGGGGCCCTCGCCGAGCGGGCGCCGCACGTGCAGGTGGTCGTCGAGATCACGGAGCGGGCCCTGGCCGCCGATCCCGCCGGGATGCTGGCCGGTGCCGAGCGGCTCCGGGGCGCCGGGTGCGCCATCGCCGTGGACGATGTGGGGGCCCAGCCCGAGTCGCTCGCGTTCATCCCGCTGCTGCGGCCCGAGGTGGTCAAGCTCGATCTGCAGCTGCTGCGTACGGTCAAGGATCCGGCCACTGTCGCCGTGGCGGGTGCTGTGCGGGCGTACGCGGAGCAGTCCGGTGCCGAGGTCGTGGCGGAGGGTATCGAGACCCAGGACGACCTGACCCGGGCGCTGGTCCTCGGCGCGACGCTGGGCCAGGGCTGGTTGTGGGGCCGGGGTGAGCGCGGTTTCGCACCGTCGGCGTTCCGGCCGGAGCGGTTCACCGCGCGACCGATCGGGCCGGCTCTGCACGCCACGCCGTACGGGCTGGTCGGGGCTCGCCACCGGGTCAGGCACGCCCCGAAACATCTGCTCATCCCGGTGTCGAAGACGCTGGAGCTGATGGCGGTGCAGGCCCCGGTGCCCCCGGTCCTGCTCGCGGCGTTCGAGCATGCCCGGTATTTCCGGCCGTTCACGGTCCAGGACTACACCGAGCTCGCGGCGAAGCTGCCGTTCATCGGTGTCCTCGGCGTGGACATGCCGGCGAATCCCGCTCCCGGCGTGCGGGGTTCGGCCCTGCCCGTCCAGGATCCGCTCGCCAGCGAGTGGACCGTGGTCATTCTCGGCGCTCACACCTCGGCGGCCCTGATCGCCCGGGATCTGGGCGACGCCGGATCGGACGGCGACCGTGAGTTCGAGTTCGTCGTCAGCTACGACCGCGAACTGGTCACCGCGGCGGCACATTCCCTGGTCGGCAGGCTGACTGCAGGCTGAGTGCGCAGCAAGCCGTTCACACCGTGTGCACCGGCAGGCTGTCCATGCCGAAGACGATCGAGGCCCGGCGGAACTGCAGCTCGGCCGGGTCGACCGCCATCCGCAGGTCCGGGAAGCGCCGCACCAGGGCGGGGAACGCCGTACGCAGCTCCATCTTGGCCAGCTCGGCGCCGATGCAGCGGTGCACGCCGTACCCGAACGCGAGGTGGGAACGGCCGGGGAGGCGGGCCGGGTCGATGCGTTCCGGGTCCGCGCCGACCTGCTGGTCGCGGTTGGCGCCGCTGAGCGAGCAGATCACCACGTCACCCGTGCGGATCGGCACCCCGCCGATCTCGAGGTCCCGGATCGCGACGCGTGGGAAGGCCACCTGGACGACGGTGAGGTAGCGCAGCAGTTCGTCAACGATCGCGTCGACGTTCTCGCCGGCGCGCAGCTGCGCGGCCATCGCCGGGTCCTCCATCAGGGCCAGCGCGCCCAGCGCCAGCATGCTGGCCGAGGTCTCCAGGCCACCGGTCAGCACCCCGTCGGCGAGACCGGCCAGCTCGCGGTCGTCGATCGCGTCGCCGTGGGTCCGGATCAGCGCACCGAGCAGGCCGTCGCCGGGGGTGCGGCGCTGCTCCTTGATGAGCCCGTCGAGGTAGTTCAGCGACTCGGAGACCGCGTCGAGGGGTGCGTGCGCGCCGGCGCCCATGTCGAACCTGGACATGCTGACCTTCTCGAAGTACTCACGGTCGGCGTACGGCACCCCGAGCAGTTCGCAGATGGTCAGCGCCGGGATCGGCAGCGCCCATTCGTGCCACAGGTCGGCGGGCGCACCGGCGGCTCCCAGCGCGTCGAGCCGGTCGGCGACGATGGCCTCGATCCGCGGCTGCAGGCGGCTCAGCCTGCGCATGGTGAACTCGGGGGTCAGCATCCGGCGCAGGCGGGTGTGGTCCGGCGGGTCGGCGAACCCGAGACCGCCCGGGTCGGCGCTGATCTTGATCCCGACCTTGCCCGCGAATTTGCCGAAGTCGTTGCTGAACCCGTCCAGGCTGCCCAGCACCTCCCGGGTCGCGTCGTCGCCGGTCACCAGCCAGGCCCGGATCCCGAACGGCACCGGCAGCTTGCTGACCGGTTCGCGCCCGCGGATCTCGGCCATCCGCTCGACCGGGTCGAGGCCGTCGCGGTGCAGCGGCCACAGGATGCGGTCCGGGAGCAGGGCCAGGCCGGCGTACGGGCCGTCGCCGGCGAACCTGCGGGCCAGCGACCCCAGCACCTGTGAACGAACCGCGGACACCAACGACGTCAAGCCCATCCGGCCACTCCCCGACTCGGCGAACCATCGGGGCCCCGATGTCACTCGCGCGCCCATGATCACACGGAAGGATTACGTTCTGCGAAACTGCTCCCCTATAGTGGCTTGATAATCAAGTGATTAGATTTTCAAGCTTTAGAGTGGGAGTACGCCATGACCGGTCCCCGTGCGCTGATCTCCGGCGCCAGCATCGCCGGCCTCACCACCGCCTATTGGCTCGGACGCGCCGGATGGGACGTCGAGGTCGTCGAACGGTCCGCGGTGTTCCGTGACGGCGGCCAGAACATCGACATCCGCGGCGCGGCGCGCGAAGTCCTCGCCGAGATGGGCCTCGATGAGCCGGTACGCCGCCGGAGCACCACGGAACAGGGCACGGCGGTGCTCGACGCCCGCGGCCGCGCCGTCGCACGGTTCCCGGTCGAGGATCCGGACGGTCTCACCGCCGAGCTCGAAATCCTGCGGGGCGACCTCGCGCGGATCATCCTCGACGCGCTGCCCGCCGGCGTCCAGGTGCGTTACGACGACCAGATCACCGGGGTACGCGACCAGGACTCCCACGTGGAGGTGACGTTCCAGCGGGGTGCCACGGCGGACTACGAGCTGCTGGTGATCGCGGAGGGGGTCCGGTCGCGTACCCGTGACCTGGTCTTCGGATCCGCCGTCACCCGCCGCGAGCTCGGGCTGAACATGGCTTACGGAACCATCCCGCGGACCGGGGACGACGACCGATGGTGGCGCTGGTACTCCGCGAGCGGTGGCCGGCAGATCACCCTGCGTCCCGACAACGCGGGCACCACCCGGGCGACGCTGGCGTTCACCACCCGCGGGCAGAACCTCGCCGAACTGCCCCTCGACCAGGCCCGCGACGCGTTGGGCGAGGTGTTCGGCGACGCCGGCTGGCAGGCCCAGCGCGTGGTCGACGGTTTCAAGGGCTCCGACGACGTCTACATGGACTATCTGACCCAGATCATGATGCCGTCGTGGGCGAAGGGGCGCGTCTGCGTCACCGGTGATGCCGCGTGGTGCGTGACCCCGCTCGGTGGGGGCGGCACCTCGCTCGCCATGATCGGCGGCTACGTCCTGGCCGCGTATCTCAGCCGGGAGCACCACGGCGCCGCCCTGGAGTTGTACGAACGCTGGATGCGGCCCCTGATCGACGATGCGCAGAAGCTGCCACCCGGCACGCCCCGGCTGTTCTACCCCGCGTCCGCGGCCGGCGTGGGGGTCCTGCGTACGGTGGCCAGGATCGGCAGCCTCGGCGTGCTCCGCAAACTCACGTCACGCCTCAGCCATGTGGCCCAGACCGGTCAGGCACTACCGGCGATCGCCTCCACCCGCCCGGGGTCCGCTCGATAGCGCCCGCCGCGGCGAACGCGTCGAGCCAGCCCTGCATCGGCCAGGTCCCCCAGCGGTCCGCGAAGAGCCGGCCGTTGCGCAGGATGTCGTCGAGGTGCTGCCACGGCGGGGTCGAGGTCGGGTGGTGCTGGTGGTAGGCGTGCGCACCCCCGACCCAGACGAGGGGTACGCCCGCCGCCCGTGCGGTGAACGCGAAGTCGGTGTCCTCCCCGCCGTACCCCTCATAGGACTCGTCGAAGCCGCCGACCGTACGCCAGGCCTCCGCCGTCACCGCGAACGACAGCGACCAGAACAACCGGTGCTCCCCCGGCACGTTCTCCCCGTCGGGCGGCGCGGGTCGCGCCGCATGCGGTGCGGTCAGGGCCGGGAGGTCACCAGCGTCCTCGGGCAGGACGCCTTCCGGCAGGTACGTGACCGGGCCGCACAACAACGCACCCGGATGCGCGGCGGCAGCGGCGCCGTACCGCGCGAGCAGGTCCGGGCCGGGAAGGCAGTCGGCGTCGAGCAGGACGAGCAGGGTGGCGCCCGCTTCGAGGGCCGCCTCGGCACCACGGTCGCGCCCGGCGGCGAGGCGCATGCCCTGCTCCCCCGGCCGGACGTGCAGCATCTCGGCTCCGGCGAACTCCGGCACGGACGGCGGCGCGTCGGCGTCGAGCCAGACCACGATGCGGCGCACGGGCTCTGACGTCAGCAATCGCTGCTGGCGGCGTACGTGGTCGAGACGGGACGCGGAACAGATGGTGATGACCGCGATCATGATCCGACCTGCGCGATCGCGTCGGCGGCCCGATGCGCGGCACCGGTGACACCCCACAGTGCCCAGTCGGGTCGCAGCGCCCGGGCCTGGTCGAGCACCACGGGCCAGGCGTCGTCGTCGGGCCAGCTCGGCTCGACGACGGCGAGCTTGTGGTCGGCTAGGAAGCGACCGGTCGCCACCTGCTCGTCGAACGGTCGTGGCTGCGGCACGACCACCGCCCGCGCACCGGCGGCGGCGAGATCGGCGATGCTGTTCTGCCCCGCCGCCGCGACGACGACCTCGGCGCGCAGCAATGCCTCCCAGGGATCCTCGATCCACGTCGAGCCGCCCGCGATGCTCCAGCGGGTGCCCGGGGTCGCGGCTGCCGCGCGGGCGACGCGATCAGCGAGGTCGCTCTCGGCGGTGCCGCCGCCCAGCACGAGGACGGTGCCAGGGTCCGGCACACCATCACGGGTACGCCCGTCGAAGCGCGAGATACCGCCGACCTCGACGAGTCCGTGCTGCGCGGGTGAACGGTGCGCACCCGCGGGCCACGGTGCCAGGACCCGGGCAGCCGACGCGTACGCGAGCCGGTGCGGCCCGTCGCCCCGGTCGCCGGGCTGGGTGACGACAACGGTGGCGACGCCGAGGAGCCGGACGAACAACGCCACCTCCACGGAGACGTCGACGACGAACCGGTCGAAGCGCTGCCCGGCGATCGCGTCGGCGATGACGGCGAGCCTGCGCGCGTGCCCGGCGTGACCGAGGGGCGCCCAGTGCAGCAGCCCACCCGCGGTCGGGTCGGCGCCGGCCGGGTCGGGGGTGCCGTCGTTGTCGAGGTCGAGGCGTACCCAGCGGGTGTCCGGCGGGAGGTTCTGCGGTGCGGGCAGGGAGCTGAAGACCGTGACGTCTCCGGCGAGATGCGGTCGCACCGCGCGGAAGCGGGTCAGGTGGCCCGCGCCGTGGTGGTGGAGGTACCAGCCCGTCATACCCATGCGCCGGCTCCCGGTCGTGCGTGCGTCGCGGCCAGGTCGAACACGGTTTCGAGCTCGGCTGCCCGGTGGCCCAGCGAGAACCGCGCGATGGCCGCCGCGCGGGTCCGGTGGCGGCGCTGCCGTTCGCCCCCGCCGGCGTTCGCGAGATGCCCCGCCGCCTCCGCCAGTGCCTGGACGTCGCCCATGGGCACGAGCCGGACCGCCGACGCCGTACCCGCGACCTCACCGATGCCGCCGATGTCGAATGCGGCGACCGGCGTACCCGTGGCCAGGGCCTCTGCCACGACGAGGCCGAAGGGCTCCTCCCAGAGCGGGGTGACCAGTGCGCAGGCGCTGCCACCGACGAGCTGCGCGAGCTCCGGCTGGCTGAGCGGGCCGAGATACTCGACGCCGTCGCCGAGGAACGGGCGGATGTGCTTCTGGAAGTACGGCGCGTCGCCGACCCGGCCCGCGATGCGCAGCGTCCGCCCGGTGAGCCGCGCGGCCTGCACGGCGAGGTGCACGCCCTTCTCCGGGACGACCCGTCCGAACCAGACGAGGCCTTCGCCGCCGGGCCCGAGGTGCCAGCGGCTGCTGTCGATCGCGTTCGGCATCACCATCGCGTCGACACCGTGCCGGCGCCACTCCGCGGCCGTGTAGGCGCTGACGGCGAGGAACCGTCCGGGCCGGACCGCCGCGCGGGCCGCCTCGACGAGCGCGGGGAGCGGCGGGGTGTGCAGCGTCGTCACCATCGGGACCCCGAGCTGGTCGGCGCGGGCGAGGGGCTGCGGGTGCAGGCTGTGATTGTCGACCAGGTCGATCGTGTCCGCGTTCCAGCGGATGAAGTCGAGGGCTGCCTCCAGCGCGGGAAGGGCCCGGTCGAGGTGTCCCGGCGGGTAGGTCGAGTCGGTCGCGTCCATCTCGTCGGGCCAGACCGCCGCGGGCAGGCGGAACTCCGCCGGGACGTCCTCCTGGAACTGCGAACCCTCTACGGCACAGAGGAGTACGCGGTGACCGCGCGCTCGGAGCATCCGGACGCGGTCCCACACCATCGCTTCGAGCCCACCGGCGTGCGGCTCCCGGATGGGGTGCCGCAGCGGCGCGATGACGGCGATGGTGCGGGGACGTACGGCACGGGCGCTCATGCTGCCAGCTCTGCGGGCTCGAGCGGTGCGGCCAGGTCGGCAGGCGCGGGCGGCGCGGCCAGGACTCGCTTGTAGACGGCGGTGTGGGCGGCGGTGATCGCTGCGGCGTCGGTTGTTCGACGGCGGCGGCGTTCGGTGAGGCGCGCAGCCCGGCCGGCCGAACCCGCGCGGGGTGCGGCGGCGAGGAGCCGCCGCACGGCCCGGGCGAGCGCGTCGCCGTCACCGGCGTCGAACGCGGCGAAGTCCTCCGGGTGCTGCTCGCCGACGTACCCGACACGCGGGCCGGCGACGGGGACGCCGAGGTCCCAGCAGAGCTCGGCCCAGCCGGAGTGCGTGCCGGTGCGGTACGGCAGCACGGCGACATCCAGGTCGGCGATGGACCGCGTGAGAGCGGCGTCGTCGAGCCGCTCGCTGCGGTGCAGCTCCGCGGCGGGATGCGCGGCGACCAGCGCGGTAACGATCTCGCGGGCGGCCTCGTCGCGGACCCGGTCGTTGACCTGCACGCGGGCGACCGCGGCGACGCCCTGCGCCCGGAGGCGGTCCACGGCGTCGAGCAGGGTCGCCACCGCGCGCACGGCGTCGGTGCCGGGACGGATGTCGCGCAGGTGCACGCCGAGGACCGCGGCGTCCGAACGGCGCCCGGCGGGTGCGTCCGCGTCGAGGGCGAGCACGTGCGGGTGCGCGACGACCTCGGCCACGCGGCCCCAGCGCCGCCTGATCGCGGCGGCGGCGCCCGCGGTCAGCGTCACGACAGCGTCGGCGGCGGGGACGAGGATGTCGAGGTGCTCGAGGTGCTGCGCCTGATCGATCAGCTGCGGGTTCTCGAGATCGTGCAGCGTGTAGACGAGCGGGCGGCCGCTCGTGCGCAGCGCGCGTACGAGCGAGCGGAGGTGCTCCGCCGGGAACGACTCCGTGCCGAAGTGGATGTGCATGACGTCGAAGTCGTTCCGGTTCGCCGTCACCCAGGCGGCGTCGCACATCACCGGCGGCCACCAGCGGCCGTCCGGGGCGCCGGGCGGCGGCGGGTCGGGCAGCAGGTCGATGCCGCCGCCCGTCAGCACGTGCCGCACGTAGGGGTGCGCGGACGGGATCGGAGCCACTCTGATGACGGGTGCGGTGAGCTGCACAGCGGCCTCCTTGAGGATCGGTCAGGTGGTGCGGGCGACCGACGCCAGGCTCGGGGTGCGCGCAGGACACGGTATGCCCACAACGTCCCGGGATTCGCTGAGATGTTTCTGACAACATCGCTTCGGCAGAACGGGTGTGAGCAGCGGATTTGCGGGAATGCGTGAGGCATCATGGATCACTCCCCGCGGACCCGGCACTACGGGGAGTTCTACGGACTTTCCGAGCCGCACGGTGACAGTCCCATCACTCTCGTGACAGGGAACTGCCAGGCAGAGTCGTTACGGATCATGCTCGACGGCGCTGGTCTGCGTACGGTCCGCCTGCCCGCCGTCCACGAACTGACCGCAGCCGACCTCCCCCACCTGGACCACTGGCTGGGCCGGGCGTCGTTCCTGATCTCCCAGCCGATCCGCGACGGTTACCGCGGCCTCCCGCTCGGCACCGCGCAGCTCAGCGCGCGCCTCGCCGCCGGAGCCCGGACGGTGCGGGTGCCGGTGATCCGGTTCGCCGGCCTCTACCCGGCCCACGCCATCATCCGTCCCCCGTCCGACCCGGGCCTCGTCCCACCGCTCGTCGAATATCACGACCTGCGCGTCCTCGCCGAGGCCGCCGGGCTGCCCACCGTGCGCCTCAACCCCGCGACGGTCCGGGCGATTGCGGACCACTCCCTCACCCAGTTGAGTACGCGAGAAGCCGCCCACGGCACCGTGATCGTCTCCGATCTCTTCGCAGCACCGTCGTTCACGCTCATGCGGACCCTCAACCATCCCGGCAATCCGATCTTCGCAGCCCTGGCGGTACGCGTCCGCGCAGCACTCGGCCTCCCTTCCCACGCCACTGATCCGGGCCGGCCGCTGCTCAACTCCGTCCACGCACCGCGCGAGGCAGCGGTGCTCGAAGCCTGGAACCTCGACGAAGCGGACGAGCGCCCGGACTGGCTCGTCGACGGCACGCCCATCGAGGCCGGCGCCGTCCGCGAAGCACACCTGGCCTGGTATTCCACGCACCCCGACGCCGTCCAGGCCGGCCTCACCCGCCACGCCGACTCCCTCCGAATCCTGGGCCTCTCATGACCGCTCTCCCCGCAACCACCGACCAGCGCCAGAGACCGCCCGCACCCGCCGTCACCGCTGATCGGCGGCACGGCCTTCCCGCGCTGGTCGTGACCGCCGATGAGCGCCACGGGGTCACGGTCGCTGCCCGGGATCTTGCCGCAGCGGTGGCGGCAGAGACCGGCTTCCCGCTGGGGGTGCCCGCGGCGGACCTGCTCGGCGAGCACCCGCCGGAGCGTGCCCACCTCCACTTCACCGACCGGCTCTGGGCCGGGTCACCGGAGGAGGCGGCCGCGCTCGTGGAACGCATCGCCGTCCGCACGGCGCTGACCGTCACTCTCCATGACGTCCCGCAGCCCTCCGACGGTTTGCGTAACCTCCCACGCCGCACAGACTGCTACGCCCGCGTCGCGAAGGTTGCACTCGGTGTCGTCGTGAACAGCCGCCACGAGGCCGCCCACCTCGCCGAGCTCGGCATCGTGCCCCGGGCGCTCACCGTCGTGCCGCTACCCGTCACGCCCGCGCCGCCCGGACCAAGCCCGCAGCCCGGCGTCACCGACGTCGCCGTCCTCGGGTTCTTCTACCCCGGCAAGGGCCACACCGAGGTCGTCGACGCACTCGCCACCCTCACCGACCGCCCCCGCGAGACCCCGACCGGGGCCTCGCCCGCCAACCGCCCCCGCGTGACCGTACTCGGGGGTCCATCTGCGGGGCATGAGGATGACCTGCGGGTGTTTGCCGAGCGGGCCGCGGAGCACGGAGTCACCGTCGACGTGACCGGTTTTGTGGCCGAGGAGGACCTCATCGCGCGGTGCCGGGAAGCCACGGTGCCGGTCGTGGCGCACCGGCATTTCTCCGCGTCCGGTTCGCTGGCCACCTGGATCGCCGCGGGACGACGTCCCCTGGTCATCGACGGGCGTTACACCCGGGAGATGGCGGAGCTACGACCCGCGACCGTGCATCTCGTCGCGCCCGATCGGCTCGCGGAAGCGATCGCCGCCGCGCTCGCCGACCCGGCGTCGACCTGGCTCCCGGCACACGCCGTCACCCGCCCGCATCTCGACGACACCGCCGCCGCGTACCTACGCTGGTGGAGCAAGGACATCGCATGGTGACCGGCCGCTCAGTCCCCGGCAACCGCTGGGATCTCCTCGACGGCGTCAACCCCGACGAACCACCGACCGTGTCCGTCATCGTCGTGCACTACCGGCAACAGGCCGAGCTGGACCGTACGCTCGCCGCGCTGAACCGGCAGACGCATCCCGCCGCACGCACCGAGGTGATCGTCGTCGACGACGGATCCCCGGAACCCCCGCGGGTGCCGGCCGGGGTCCGCCTCCTGCGCCAAGCCGACGAGGGGTTCCGTGCGGCGGCGGCACGTAACCTCGGCGCGGCGGCGGCGACCGGGGACGTGCTGTGTTTCCTCGACGCCGACACGGTGCCCGAGCCGTCGTACCTCACCCGCATGGCACGGCTGCCGGCGCTCGCACCCGAGGCCGTCGTCGTAGGCCGCAGGCGGCACGCCGCCCTCGCCGGGCTCCCCGTCGATGCCCCGGTCGAACGGGCCGGCCCCGCGGCTGAGCTGCCCGAACCGCAGTGGCTCCGGGACGGCTATCGAAACACGCGGGACCTGCTCGACGCCGACGACCGCGCCTACAGGTACGTCATCAGCGCCGCACTCGCCTGCTCGCGCTGGTTCTTCGAGCGGGTGGGCGGGTTCGACGAGCAGTTCCGCGCGTACGGCGGCGAGGACTGGGAGTGGGCGTACCGCGCCTGGCTCGGCGGTGCGATCCTTGCCCACGCCCCCGACGCGGTGGCCTGGCACGACGGGCCCGACTGGGCGGGGCGCGAGCTGGACGACCCGGCCCGTCGTGCGCGCAAGGACAACGAGACGCTGCTGCTCGCCGACGTCATCGGTGTCGCCGGTTCGCGGGGGCACGGTCTGCGCAGCGCGAACCCGGACATCGTGGTCAGGCTCGGCGCGGCACCGTCACCGGCCGCCGCGTTCGTGTGCGTCGATTCGGTGCTCGCGGCGCTCCCGGCGGCCGTGGTGTGCGTACCCGACGAATTTATCGGCCTCTTCACCGCCGATCAGCGCGTGACCAAAGCCGGCGCCGCTCCCCTGGCCCGCGTCGTCGTCGACCTGCCGGCGGCGATCCGCGTCGACAGCATCGCGGACGCCCTGCGGGAAGCGGTGTCGGCCGTCGGCATCGGCATCCTCGGGGCGGTGCTGCTCGGAAGAGCTGTCCGGATCGACTCCGCCCGCGCCCGTTCCCGCCGCGCGACCTGGGGGAAGGACCTCTTCGAGACCCGCGTCGACGCCACCGACATCACTGCGCTCGACGCCGACCCAGGTCTCGCCGGCTATCTCGGCGGCTGGTCCTGACGCCGTCAGCTCACCGCCGCTGCAACCTGGCGAGGGTCTGCTCGAGCTCCGCACGCAGGGCGCCGCCAGCAGCCTCGGCGTCGCCGGCACAGACCGCGTCCACCAGCACAGCATGGGCGTCGGCACCGTGATCGGGCCGGTCGGCACGCAGGTCGAACAGCTGGACCAGGTCGATCAGCCCCTGCCGCAGCACCGGCAGAAATTCCGTGAACAGGCCGGTGAGGACGGGGTTGTGCGCCGCCGCGACGACGGTGGCGTGCAGCGCGATGTCGGCATCCACGAACTGGGCATCGCCCTCGCCCGCCGCTTGCGCGCGGTGACGCAGGGCCGCACGGATGCCCGCGATGTCGTCGGCGGTGCGACGGACGGCGGCGAGCCGGACCGCCTCCACCTCGACGAGCATGCGGACCTCGTACACATCGGTGATCGCGGACCGGCGCATGCCCGTGGCCCAGTCCTCGTGGGGCGTGGTGGCGATGACGAAGACGCCCGCACCCTGGCGTGCCTGCACCAGGCCGGCGCCCGACAACGACCGCAGGGCCTCGCGGACCGTCGAGCGGCCGACGCCGAGAATTTTGACGAGGGCGGTCTCACTCGGCAGCTTCATGCCGACTTCCCACTGCCCGCCGGAGATCTCGTCGCGCATACGCTGCGCGGCCTGCTCGACGAGCGGTGAGGCGCGGAGGGCGTCGAGCGCCATCAAGCACCACCTTCACTTATCAGCTTGTCTGACGAGTTGCTCTGAGTTAGCGTACCGAACATGTCCACGCTTCGCCCATCCACCCTGCACACACCCGACGGTGACATTCCCGCACACGCCCCGGAATGGAACCGGCAGCGAGCCAGCAGGATGCCCTCGCACCGGTACCGTCCGGTCGAGCAGCGCGTCGCACTCCCCCTGACCGACCGCACCTGGCCCTCCCGCACGCTCCGGCAGGCACCCCTGTGGGTCCCCGTCGACCTGCGCGACGGCAACCAGGCCCTCGCCGAGCCGATGGACACCGCCCGCAAGCGCCGCATGTTCGACCTGCTGGTCGCCATGGGCTACAAGGAGATCGAGGTCGGCTACCCGTCCGCCAGCCAGACGGACTACGACTTCGTCCGGCACCTGGCCACCAGCGGCGATGTCCCGGACGACGTCACCATCTCCGTGTTCACCGCCGCCCGCGCGGACCTCATCGACCGGACGGTTGACTCCGTCGACGGGCTGCCCAGGGTGGTCGTGCACCTCTACACCGCGACGGCCCCGGTGTGGCGTGACGTCGTGCTCGGGCGCTCCCGGGCCGAGGTCCACCGGCTCATCCTGGACGCCGGCACCCACCTGCTGCGCCGCACCGACCGGCGCCCCGGACCCGCGGTCCGGTTCGAGTTCTCCCCCGAGGTCTTCAACCTGACCGAACCGGACTACATCCTCGAGATCTGCGACAGCATGACCGAGCTGTGGCAGGCGAGCCCGGACCGGCCGGTCATCCACAACCTGCCCGCGACGGTCGAGGTCGCCACCCCCAATGTGTACGCCGACCAGATCGAATACATGCACCGCAACCTCGCCCGGCGCGACAGCGTGATCCTCTCCGTCCACCCGCACAACGACCGCGGCACCGGAGTCGCGTGCGCGGAGCTCGCCGTCCTGGCCGGCGCCCAGCGCGTCGAGGGCTGCCTGTTCGGCAACGGCGAGCGCACCGGCAACGTCGACCTCGTGACGCTCGCCCTCAACCTGCACGCGCAGGGCGTCGACCCGATGGTGGACTTCTCCGACATCGACGCGGTCCGCGAGGTCGTCGAGCACTGCAACCGGCTGCCGGTGCATCCGCGCCACCCGTACGGTGGCGACCTGGTCCACACCGCCTTCTCCGGCACCCACCAGGACGCCATCGCCAAGGGTCTCGCCCACCACGCCAAGCGGGCCGCCGAGGACGGCGTGCCACCGGAGGACGCGCCCTGGACGGTGCCGTACCTCCCGATCGATCCGGCCGACATCGGGCGTACCTATGAAGAGGTCATCCGGATCAACTCGCAATCCGGCAAGGGCGGCGTCGCCCACCTGCTGAACACGCACTACGGCCTCGACCTCCCGCAACGCATGCGGCCGGACTTCTCCCGGGTCGTGCAGCGGGTGACCGACACGACCGGCCAGGAAATGTCCGCGAAGGACCTGCGCGACCTCTTCGAGCACACCTATGTCGACCCGGGCCGCGACGCGGCGGTCGCGCTCGGCTCGTGGAGCACCAGCGAACCCACCGCGGGCAAGCACACCTTCACCGCCACGGTGCACACCGGCGACCGTACGCTCACCTGCGCCGGAGAGGGCAACGGACCTCTGGCCGCCATGGCCGACGCCCTACGCGGCGCCGGTTTTGTCGTGGACGTGCTCGCCTACACCGAGCACGCCACCGGCGCCGGGCCGGACAGCCCCGCGATCGCCTACCTGGAGTGCCGCGTCAACGGTGTCGTGCGCTGGGGCGCCGGCTGGGACACCTCGTTGCTCGCCGCATCCGTGCAGGGCGTCATCGCCGCTGTCAACCGCGCGGCGCGGTGAGGCGGCCATCCTGACGACATGGGCCACGCGGACGGCGCGAGGTACGCGCGCGTCGGTGGCCGCCCCGGGGTCTTCACCCGGAGATGTCGTCCTCACCTGCCACAACCCGCTCCGATCTGCTCTGCTGTTATGACGACAACTCAGGAACGGCGCCGCACGACGACCACCGCGGCGGCCGCGACGAGGCCCGCGAAGGCCAGCAGGACAGCGATCCACCAGTTCCGGGTGAGGCCCAGGACCCGGCCGGCCATGGTGTCCGACACCCAGCCGGTGAGGTTGTCGGCGCGGGCGGCCACGTCGTCGCCGGTGTGCGGGCAGGCCGGGCCGCGGCTGACGACCGCGACCAGTTCGGGGACGCCGTCGGCGCGGGTGCGGAAGTACGGGCCGCCGGAGTCGTGCGGGCAGGCGCTGGTGTCGGCCCGGGGTGCCCGTCCGGCGACGCTCACCGTTGCCTCGCCGAGCCCGGTGACGACGAACTCACCGGTCTGCAGCCGGTCGACGGCGTCGCCCTCGTCGTAGCTGGTCAGGCCCCAGCCGGTGAGCCGGACGGTCTCGTCGGGCGCGGCGGGGGTGGTGGCGATCCGCAGCGGCTCGACGTCGGTCACCGCCTCGTCCAGCTCGACCAGGGACACGTCGGCCGTCTTCGACTGATGGACCGCCACGACGTCGATCTCGTGGCCGGTGTGGTCGGTCAGGGCGGTGCGGCCGATCGTCGCCGTGGTGCGCTCGGCGACCGTACGCCCGACGCGCTTGCCCTCCGCATCCCGGAAGCAGTGACCCGCGGTGATCACCCACCGGGGCGCGATGAGCGCCCCGGAGCACGAGCTGTCCCGGCTGCCGTGGTCGGCGGCCGGCAACCCGGTCATGCTCAGCCGCACCGAGAACCCGTAGTGCCCCGCGGCGGCGTCCTCACCATGGGCGATCGCCCGGGCGGGCCCCGGCGCACCCGCCACGACCCCGAGAATGATCGCGGCCCCGACGGCGACCCGCGTGAAGATGGTTCGCATGCACCCATCCTCGTCCGCGTCATGTATGGCGCGGATAAACGCCGTCTGTCAGGGGGCGTAACTGCGCAGCATGGTCAGGGAGCCGTCGAGGGCGGCGGCGAGCGGTTCGATGTCGTTCTTCGACTGCATCACCAGCAGGCCGCCCTGCAACGAGGCGAAGACCGCCAGTGCCAGCCGGTCCGGGTCGGCCTCGGGGCGCAGCAGCTTGGTGTCGCGCATCCGGTGCAGGCCGGTGGCCAGCTGGGCGAGCCAGCGGTCGGCGTACGCGATGACCTGGGTGGCCAGCTCCGGGTCGGTCGGGGCGACCTCGTTGACCAGCGCGCTGACCGAGCAGTACTTGTGGGTGAGCCCGGTGTAGTGGGTGATGACGGCGTCGCGCCAGCCCTGCCAGGCCCGCCAGGAGTCGAGCCGGTCGATCCAGGGCTCCTGGGCGGCCATGACCTGGGAATTCTGGTAACCGGCGATCGCGGCGACCAGCTCGCTCTTACCGCCGGGAAAGTAGTGGAACAGCTGGCTCTTGCTGGTCTTCGTGCCGTCGCGGATCTCGTCGAGGGTCATCCCGGCGACCCCGCGCTCCAGGATCAGCTCGGTGGCGGCCCGCACGATCCGGTCACGGGTCGCGGCGCCTTTTGCGGTCAATCCGGTCATGGCGTCGAGAATAGGCCGCTAGGAATTCACGGCGTTGAAGACGGGCAGGTGGTAGCCGACCGGCTTGTCACCGACGCCGAGGCCGGGGCTGACGATCCAGCTCTGGTATTCCGGGGTGAACATGGCGTAGGGCAGCGCCGGCGGCGTCGCGCTGACCTCGTCGAGCCGGCGCCGGGCGTCGGGCGGGAGGTCGAAGTCGAGTGCGGCGAGGTTGCTCCGCACCTGCGCGGCGCTGCTGGCACCGAGGACCACCGACGCGACGCCGGGCCGGGTCGCGACCCAGTTGATCGCGACCTGCGCCATCGGCCGGCCCAGGTCGGCGGCGACGCTTTCGAGGGTCTCGATGACCTGCCAGTCGTGGTCGGTGACCGTAGCGCCGCCCGCGTCGGGGTTGGTCAGCCGGCCGGTGCCGTCCATGCCGCCGGCCGAGCGCCGGTACTTGCCGGTGAGAAGGCCGCCCGCGACCGGGCTCCAAACGGTCACGCCCATGCCCAGGTTCTGCGCCATCGGCACGAACTCCGCCTCGATGGCACGGTTCACCAGCGAGTACGGCAGCTGGACCGTGACCAGGGGGCTCATGGCGTTGGCCTCGGCGTAGCTCTGGGCGCGGGCGGCGTACCAGGCGGGAACGTCCGACAGCCCACCGTGCCGGATCTTCCCCGCCCGGACCAGGTCGTCCAGGGTCCGCACGACCTCCTCCACCGGGGTGATCCGGTCCCAGGTGTGCAGCAGGTAGAGGTCGAGGTAGTCGGTGCCGAGCCGCCTGAGCGACGCCTCGACCGCCCGGACGATGTGCTTGCGCCCGTTGCCGCTGGCGTTCGGGTCGCCCGGGTCGACGCTGTTGGTGAACTTGCCGGTCAGCACGAGCCGCTCGCGGTTGCCCGCCCGCTTGATCAGGCTGCCGAGGATCCGCTCGCTCTCCCCCGCGGTGTAGAAGTCCGCGGTGTCGATGAAATTGCCACCGGACTCCACGTACGCCCGGAAGATCGGCTCGGCCTCCTCCTCGGTCTTTCCGTACGCCTTGTGGAACCCGTCGACCCCGAAGTTCATCGTCCCGAGTGCCAGCCGGCTGACCCGCAGCCCGGAACGCCCGAGCAGGTAGTAGTTGTTCATGGCCGCCTCATCCGTCGATCCGGCGAGCCCATTCGGACCGCCTGGTCCATACTTTGCACCCTTGCAAAGTGAACCGGCAAGTCCAGACTTCGTGACGTCCGCGACATCGCCGGGCGGGTGCGCTCACCCACCCGGCGCGAACGGTCAGGACCGGACGTCGACCTCGTAGATGCGGGCGGCGGTGGTGCCGTCCTGGGTCGGCGTCACCACGGCAACACGCAGATAGCGTGCGTCCGCGTTGACCGTTGTCGTCGTGGTGTCCGCGGTGTTGGCGCGGACCTGGGCGCGGGTCGTCCACGTGCTGCCGTCCGGGGACGTCTGGACGTCGAAGTCGCGGGTGTTCCACCTCGAGTACTCGCCGCCGGCGCCGGCATGCCGGATCACGACCGAGCCGATGTGCTGGGTGCTGCCGAGATCGGTCTGCAGCCATTTCGATGTGCCCTGCGAGCACCACTTGTCGTACCAGCCGCCCAGCCAGCTGCCGTTGAACGCCCGGTCGGGGCTTTCCGTGGCGGCGCAGGAGGAGTCGGCTGCGGCGGTGCGGCGCAGCGCCAGGTCGATCGGGGCGCTGCTGCTGCCGTACACCTCGACCTCGTAGATTCTGGCGGTGCCACTGCCGTCGGCGGCCGGCTGGGTCGTGTCCAGCCGGACGTAGCGCGCGGTGCGGGCGGCGATCGGCAGGTAGCTGCGGCTGGCCTTGCTGCCGGTGATGCTGACCGCGGTGCTCCACGTCGTACCGTCAAGGCTGGTGGAAAGGTTGAAAGCGCCGGTGTTCCAGTTGGTCTGCTCACCGCCGAGGCCGGCGTGTTTGACCACAAAGGAGCTGACCGTTCGCGCAGAGCCGAGGTCGACCTGCAGGAACTGCGGGGCGGTGCCGGAGCAGAATTTACTGTTCCCCGCGATCGCACCGTCGACTGCCTTGGCCGGGGACTCCGCGCTGTTGCACGTCGCCGAGCCGGTGACGGGCCGGCCCTGGGCCAGGTTCGCCCCGAGGTCCGGTTCGGCCGGCGGCTGGGTGCGGCCTTCGGCAAAGCTGGGGGGTACGTCACCCGCGCCGGTCCCCCATGCCGAAGCAGCGCTGCCCATTGTGTACGCGACGGTGCCGCCCGCCGCGATGTCGGCGTACCTGAAGAAGTTGTGGCTCGTCGCTGTTCCGCCGACGGAAAGTGTCTGCACGTAACGGTTCGCGGCGCTGCCACCGGTGACGGTGATGTTCCCGGACGGGCGCTGGATGAGCACGCTGGGGAACGAGCCGCCGTGCACGGCGAGCGTGTCGGCGCCCGGGGTGACGGGGTAGAAGCCGAGTGCCGACCAGACGTACCAGGCCGAGGTCGCGCCGAGGTCGTCGTTGCCGGGCAGGCCACCCGCGCCCGTGGTGAAGGACTCGGCCATCACCCGGCGCACGGCGTCACTGGCACCGGCGGGCTTGCGGGCGAAGTTGTACGCCCACGGCACGCCGTGCTCGGGTTCGTTGCCGATGTAGAAGTACGGCCGGGACAGCCCGCCGTTCAGTTCGGTGAAGTGGTGGTCGAGGCGTTGCACCGCCGTGGCCGGGCCACCCATGAGCGTGACGACCGCGCCGAGGTTGTGCGGGACCATCCAGCTGTACTGTGCGGCGTTCCCTTCCACATAGGGGCTTTCCTGCGCGGGGTTGAACGGCGTCGACCACGCGCCACCGCCGTCACGGGTGTGGATGAACGACGATTCGCCGTTGAACGAGCTGCGCCAGAACTGCGAGCGGGTGCTGAACGTGGTGTACGCGCTCGTGTCGCCGACGGCCTTGGCGAACTGGGCGATGGCGAAGTCGCTGGACGCGTACTCCAGGGTCTCCGAAGGGTTGCCCGGGATGAACTCGTTCGCCGCGTAGACGGACTGGTTGCCGCGGAGGACGTAGCCCTGCGAGCCGCCTCCGTTCGCGCTGTTCTTCATCAGGGCCAGGGCTGCCGCGGTGTCGAATCCGCGTACGCCGAACGCGTACGCGCTGCCCACCACGATCGGTCCCGGGTCGCCGGGCATGACGAAGTCCTCGATGCTCTGGTGCGACCACTTCGGCAGCGAGCCGCCCTGCTGGCCGTCGAGCACCATCGACTTGACGATGTCGGTCATCACGTCCGGTGCGATCAGTGCGACTAGCGCCGACCAGGACCGGTAGATGTCCCAGCCCGAATAGTTCTGATAGACGGGATGGCTCGCGGTGTGCACGGCGCCGTCGAAGCCCCGGTACTCGCCGTTGGTGTCGCTGGCGATGTTCGGGTTCTGCAGCACGTGGTACAGCGCGGTGTAGAACTTCTGCAGCTCCGTCGCGGCGCCACCGGTGACCTGCACCCGGTTGAGCGCGGTGTTCCACTTCGCGTTCGCGTTGCTCCGCACATCGGCGAACGACGCGGCCTCGGCGCTGGCGTTGTTCTGCGCGTTGGCGACACTGACGAACGAGATCCCGACGGTCGCGTTCACCACGGCATTGCTCGTGGTGTCGAACGTGACGTACGCGCCGGCCTGCGTGCCGCTCGCGCTCGCCGACCCCGCGCTGACCGTCGCGCCGTTGAACGTGCCGAAGCCGGTGGGCGTACGGTCGAAAAGGATCGAATAGTACATCTTGAACGTACGCCCACCGCAGAACCCGCCCGCGGTGTGCTCACCCCAGACCCGGTTCCCGGTGATGGACACGTTCCCGTCCCGGTCCCCGGTCGCCGAGCGGCTCGCGTTGATCAGCACCCGCGCGGTGGTGCTCGCCGGATACGTCAGCCGCAGCGCGCCGGTGCGGGTGGTGGCACTCAGCTCGGCGTCCACGCCGTACTTGTCGAGCCGGTTCTTGTAATAGCCGGGCGAGGCCGACTCGTTGGTCTTCGTGTACGCGGACGCATAACTGGTCCAGGAATTCCCGGGCGAGGCACCGAGCGCGCCGGTCACCGGCAGGATCGGCAGATCCTCGTTGTTCGGGCACCCGGCCCCGTTGAAATGCGTGAGACTGAACGACTCGATCGTCCGGTCCCGGTCCCGATACCCCGACGGCGACCCCGTCGGCGTATCCGGACTGAACTGCACCATCCCGAACGGCACGGTGGCACCGGGGAACGTGCTGCCACCCGCACCGCCACCGACGGGGTTGGGCGAGTTGCTGTCATCCGTACCGATCAGGGGATTGACGTACTGCGTGAGGGCCAGGTCCGCGGCACTTGCCGCCTGCGGAACGGAAAGCACAGCAGCGGTGAGGACGACCGCCGCGGCGAGGGTACGGAGCATGGGGGATGCCGTCCCTTCTGAGATCCGAAGGTGACAACGCTGTCACCGGTACACAGATAGGACTCTTTTCAATTCACATTTGTCAATACCCGCCTGATGTACACCGGGCATCCCCTCGCCTGCCGCCGGGCCCGTTGTCACCAGTTCGCGGCCCGATCGGGACCAGCGTAGCCAGCCGGACCCGCGGCCAAGTCAGTAACCAGGCCCTCACCGCGCGGCGGCTCCCTCGCGCCCTGAAGAGCCGGAACCCGGCCGGGCGGCGCTGCCCGGCCGGGTTCCGCGTCAGCCGGCGGTGAGTTGCTGGTCGGTGGCGCGGACGGTGACCTCGATGTTGCCGGTGACCGCGCGGCTGTAGGGGCAGCGCTGGTGGGCCTGGCCGACCAGCATCGTGGCGACGTCGGCGCGGATGCCGGGCAGGACGGCGACCAGGTCCGCGGCCAGCCGGTAGCCGTTGTCGTCGCGGATGAGGTGGACCGTGGCGTGGACAGTGCTGCCCGGCACGGTGATGCCGGCCTCGCGGGCGCTCAGCCGCAGGGCGCTGTGGAAGCAGGCGCTGTAGCCCGCGGCGAAGAGCTGCTCGGGGTTGGTGCCGCCGGGCTGCTGCGGGGCGGTGAGGGTGACCTCGAGGCGGCCGTCGTCGCTGCGGGCCGTTCCGGAGCGGCCGTCGCCGAGGGAGTCGACGGTCGCGGTGTAGACGATGGTCATCGGGTGTCTCCTTCCGGGGATGCGGCGGCGGCCCGGGCCGCGGCGGGGAGGGCTGCGGCGAGGTGGTCGAGGGCCGCGTCGTCGTGGGCAGCGGATACGAACCAGGCTTCGTACGGTGACGGTGGCAGGTAGACGCCCTGGTCGAGCAGGGAGTGGAAGAACGGCGGGTAGCGGAAGGTGTCCGTGGCGCGGGCCTGCGCGTAGGTGGTGACCGGGGCGTCGGTGAAGAAGACCGAGAACAGGGTGCCCGCGCGCTGCACCCGGTGGGCGACACCCTGCGTGTCGAGGGCGGCGCTGACCAGGCCGGAGATCGTGTCCGCCGTACGGTTCAGGTGGGCGTACACGTCGGGGGTGCAGGCCTGAAGGGTGGCCAGACCCGCGGCCGTCGCGACCGGGTTTCCCGACAGCGTGCCCGCTTGATAGACCGGGCCCTCGGGCGCCAGGTGCGCCATGACGTCGGCGCGGCCGCCGAAGGCCGCGGCCGGGAAGCCGCCACCCATGACCTTGCCGAAGGTGAGCAGGTCCGGGTGCCAGCTCTCGCGGGCCCCGTCGAGCTCCCAGTGCCCGGCCGCGGCCGCGCGGAATCCGGTCATCACCTCGTCGGAGATCAGCAGCGCGCCGTGCCGGCGGCACAGCTCGTGCAGGCCGGCGTTGAAGCCGGGCGCGGGCGGGACGACGCCCATGTTGCCCGGTGCGGCCTCGGTGATGACGCACGCGATCTCGTCACCCGCGGCGGCGAAGGCGGCAGCGACCGCAGGGAGATCGTTGTACGCCAGCACGATCGTGTCCTCGGCGGTGGCACCCGTGACGCCGGGGCTGTCCGGCAGGCCCAGCGTGGCAACACCCGAGCCGGCCTGGGCGAGCAACGCATCCACATGCCCGTGGTAGCAGCCTGCAAACTTGATCACCTTGCGGCGACCGGTGAAGCCGCGGGCCAGCCGGATCGCCGACATCGTGGCCTCCGTGCCCGAGGAGACCAGGCGGACCTTCTCCACCGGGGCGACGCGGCGCACGATCTCCTCGGCGAGCGTGACCTCGGACTCGGTGGGCGTACCGAACGAGGTGCCGCGGGCCGCGGCTTCCCGGACGGCATCGGCCACCGCGGGGTGGCCGTGTCCCAGGATCATCGGACCCCAGGAGCAGATGAGGTCCAGGTAGCGGCGCCCGTCGGCGTCGGTGAGCCACGCGCCGGAGGCCGACGTCATGAAGCGGGGCGTGCCACCGACGGCCCCGAACGCGCGGACCGGGGAGTTGACGCCGCCGGGCACGACGGCCCGGGCGCGGTCGAACAGCTCCTGCGACCGGGACGTGGTGCGCGGAAGAACGGCCTGCGTGCTCATGCTGCGGCTCCTTTGGACAGCGTGTACGCGGCATCCAGCACGACGGCGCCGTCGCTGAGCACCCGCACGGGGTTGAGATCGAGCTCGAAGCCGGTGGGCCAGTCGGTCGTCAGCGCGGACAGGCTGTCGAGGACCCGGAGCAGCGCGGCGGTGTCAGCGGCCGGGCGGCCCCGCAGGCCCTCCAGCAGTCGCGCGCCGCGGAGCTCGCCGAGCATGGCCGCGGCGTCGCCCTCGCGCAATGGGAGCAGCCGGCAGGCCACGTCGTCGAGGGCCTCGGTGAAGATCCCGCCCAGTCCGACCGTGAGGACGTTGCCGAGCGGGGTGGACCGGACCCCGACGATCAGCTCCACGCCGTCCGGTGCCTGCCGTTCGACCAGGACGGTCCCGCCGAGCGCGGCGAGCCGGGCGAAGACCTCCGCGGCCTCGCCGGTGGTCACCCCGACGGCGACGCCACCGGCTTCCGTCTTGTGCAGCAGTCCGGGTACGACGGCCTTGAGCACCGCCACCCCGCCGAGCTCGGCGACCGCCGCGGTGGCCTCCGCCGCATCGCTGACTTCCCGGCCCGGTGGCACGGGCAGGCCCGCGGCGGCGAGCAGCCGTTTGAGCTGCGGCTCCGTGGCGTCGCTGGCAGGAACCGCGTGCTGTGTCCCCGGCGGCGCCACTACCGGCGGGCGTGTGGCACCGGCTCCGGACGCGGCGCGGGCGAGGGCTGCAGCCGCGCGGACGGCCCGGGCCGGGGACGGGTATTCGGGCAGGCCGGCCGCGCGCAGCTGGGCGGGTGCGTCGGGGGCCAGGAAGTCGGCGCCCGTGCGGGCGACGAGGACCGGTTTGCCGTACTGCTCGGCAACCCGGCCGAAGCTGCGGACCGCCTTGTCGACGTCGGCGCCGGCCATCACGCAGAAACAGCCGATGATCATGTCGACGGTGTCGTCGCGGGCGACCGTGTCGAGCGAGCGGTCCAGCAGGGACGGATCGCTGAGCACGGTCGCGGTGATGTCGATGGGGTTCTCCGCGGACCCGAACGGCGGCACGATCTCCGCGAGCTGCCGCCGCGTCTCGTCGGCCAGCGGGGTCAGTTCGAGGTCCTGCTCCGCGATCGCGTCGGCGGCCAGGATGCCGGAGCCGCCCGAGGTCGTCACCACGGCGACCCGGCGGCCGCGGGGGCGGTGCGGGCCGCTGAAGGCGCGGCCCATGTCGAGCAGGTCGTCGACGTCGGTCGCGCGGGTGATGCCGTACTGGCGCAGGGCCCCGTCCAGCACCCGGTCGTCGGTGGCCAGGGCGCCGGTGTGCGAGGCGGCGGCGCGGCTGCCCGCCGCGCTGCGCCCGGATTTGAGCAGGGCGACCGGTTTGCCGCTGGCGGCGAGCTCCCGCAGGGCGGTCACGTCCGGCACCGTCTCCAGGTACGCGAGGAGCCCGGTGCACCCGGGCTCCTCGGCCAGCGCCCGCAGCACCTCGATCGCGGTGACGTCGGCGTCGCTGCCGGTGCTCACCACCCACCCGGGGCGCAGGCCGCGCTCCAGGGCGAGGCTGGCGACGCCGAACCCGAGCGCCCCGCTCTGGCTCACCACGGCCAGGCCGCCGGGCTCGAACGGCACCGACTCGGCCATGAACAGCGGGCTGAACGTCGCCAGCACCCGGTGGTGGAAGCCGACCGCCCCGATGCAGTTCGGGCCGATGAGGCGCAGTCCGCCGGCCCGGGCCCGGGCGACGACCTCCGCCTGCAGCGCGGCCCCCTCGGCGCCGGTCTCGGCAAAACCGGACGAGGCGATGATGGCCACGGGTACGCCCGCCGCGACGCAGTCGTCGACCGCGGCCGGCACCCGTTCCGCGGAGACCATGATGAGCGCCAGGCCGACGGGGCCGGGGGCCTCGCGGACGCTGCGGTACGCGGGCAGCCCGAGGATCTGCGGTGACTTGGGGTTGACGGGCAGGATGCGGCCCTCGTACCCGTACCGCAGCAGGTAGTCCACCGGTTTGCGGCCGAGTGCCCCCGGCCGCTCGGTGGCGCCGATGACCGCCACCGACGACGCCGACCACAACGCTGACAACACGCTCACACCAGCACCTCGTTCTTGTTCTCGCCGGGATCGGGGGCGGTGTCCGCGGGGGCGAACAGCTCGCCCAGGACACCGAGATAGACGTCGCCCTGCGGTCTGCCGGCCAACTGCCGGGCCCGCACGGTCGGTTGATGCAGCAGCTTGTCCACGACGCGGTGCAGCGCCCGAGCGATCTCGCTGTGCGCGTGCTCGTCGAGGCTCGGCACGCGGCGGGTCAGCCGCGACAGCTCGGCGGTCAGCGCGGTGTCGGCCGCCGTGCGCATGGCGGCGAGCACCGGGCCGACCCGGGCGGTGCGCTGGGTCACCATGAACTCCTCGACGGCGGCGGTGACGAGCTTCTCGGCCGCCTCGACGCTGGCCGCGGACTCGATGTCGGGTTCGGCGTCGGTGAGGGTGCGCAGGTCGACGACGCGGACGCCGGGCAGGTCCGCGACGGCGGCGTCGACGTTGCGGGGCAGGGCGAGGTCGAGTACGAACAGCGGCCGGTCGGCGCGATCGGCCATGGCGCCGGCGACGATCGACGTGCTCAGCACGATGTCGGTGCCACCGGCGCAGGTCACGACGACGTCGGCGGCAGGTAGCAGCTCGGGGATCTCCGCAAGGCCGGCGCCGCGCCCGCCCGCGGTGTCGGCGAGGTGCTGGGCCCGTTCGGGGCTGCGGTTGGCGACGTCGAAGCGCTCGACGCCGGCCCGGCGCAGGGCCGCGGCGACGACCGCCGCCATCGAGCCCGCGCCGATGATGAGCGCGTGCCGCCCTGCCAGCGAGCCGACGTGCTGCTCGAAACGGGCGATGCCGACGGTGGCGAGGTCACGGCCCGCCTTGTTGAGTCCGGTCCGGGTCCGCACCTGTTTCCCGGTACGCAGCGCGGTCTGCACCATCTGGTGCAGCGCCTGCCCGGACGCGCCGGCACCGCGGGCCCGTTCGAGTGCGCCCTTGACCTGCCCGAGGATCTGCTCCTCGCCGATGACGACGGAGTCCAGCCCGGACGCGACGGAGAACAGGTGCTCGACGGTCCGTTCGGCGGTGTGCACGTAGAGGTAGGGGCGCAGTTTGTCGAGGGGCTGGCCGCTCTGCTCGGCGAGCAGCCGTGGCAGCCGGTCGGCGGCCGCGCCCGCCTCGAGCTCGGCGTAGAGCTCGATGCGCCCGCAGGTGGCCAGCAGCATGGCGCCGGCGGCGTCGGCTTCGGTGCGGGCGGCCTGCAGCAGGGCGTCGGCCCGGTCGTCGGGGAGGCTGAGTTGTTCGAGCAGGTCGACGGGGGCGCTGGCGTGGCTGAGCCCGACGACGACGAGGTTGACGGGGTTCTCTGACGATCGCTGTGCTGACATGACAGTCACATCCACGGGTTGTGCTATCGGGCGAGCTTGGTCGCGAACTCGGTGGCCCAGTACGTGATGAGCACCGTGGCACCGGCGCGGTAGAGGCAGGTCAGGCTCTCGGCGACGGCGTTGTCCCGGTCGATCCAGCCCTTGGCGGCAGCGGCCTCGATCATCGAGTACTCCCCCGACACCTGGTAGGCGGAGACCGGGACGTCGACGGAGTCGGCCAGCATCCGCACGATGTCGAGGTAGTGCGAGGCGGGTTTCACCATCACCATGTCGGCGCCCTCGGAGACGTCGAGGGCGACCTCGCGCAGCGACTCGCGCAGGTTGGCGGGGTGCTGCTGGTAGGACTTGCGGTCACCGGTCAGCGAGGACTCGACGGCGTCGCGGAACGGGCCGTAGAAGCTGGAGGCGTACTTGGCGGAGTAGCCGAGGATCGCCACCGAGTGGTGCCCGGCCCGGTCGAGGGCTGCGCGGATGTGGCGGACCTGGCCGTCCATCATGCCGCTGGGGGCCACGATGTGCGCGCCGGCGTCGGCCTGGACGACGGCGACCTCGGCGAACCGCTCGAGGCTGGCGTCGTTGTCGACGTCGCCGTCTGGTCCCAGCACCCCCACATGGCCGTGGGTCGTGTACTCGTCGAGGTTGATGTCGCTGATCACGACCGTCTCGTCGCCGACCTCGGCCACGACGTCGCGCAGCGCCTGCTGGGCGATGCCGTCGGGGTCGGAGGCGCCGGTGCCCAGGGCGTCCTTGGCCTCGGGGATGCCGAAGACCATCAGGCCACCGACCCCGGCGGCGACGGCTTCGGCGGCGGCCTTGCGCAGGCTGTCGCGGGTGTGCTGCAGGACGCCCGGCATCGAGGCGATGGGCCGGGGCTCGCTGAGTCCTTCGCGGACGAACAGCGGCTGCACGAGGTTGCTGGGCCGCACGGTCGTCTCGGCGGCGAGCCGGCGCAGCGCGGGGGTGCGCCGCAGCCGCCGGGGCCGGTGCAGGGGGAACGCGGCGCGGTCGCCGTCGGCGGCGTACGCGGTGGGGATGGAGGCGCTGGTCATGAGCTCAAGCCCTTCCGATGAGGTGGCCCTGGAACACGCGCTCGACGTGCTCGCTGATGTGGGGTTCGGGGCGGCGGAACCAGTAGCCCGCTCCCGTACGGGTGAAGATCCGCAGGTCCCGCAGCTGCACCAGCAGCTCGGCCGTCTTGACGGCCAGCCCGGCCGGGTCCACGACCGGGACGCCGTGCAGCTCGTGGATGCCGAGGTGCCAGAAGATCTCGTTGGGGATGCCCTCCGCGGGGATGAGCAGCTGGGCGCCGGCGTCGACGGCCTTCTGCGCGGCCCGGGTGAAGCTGTCGAGGAACAATGTGAAATCGCCGTCGAGCGCCCGGCGCACGGCCTCGGCGCCGTCGTCGGCGATCTGGTAGTCGGCGAGCAGGTGCCGCAGTCCCTGGCGCACGATGTTGTCGGTGATCGGCTCGCGCAGTTTCGGCATGAAGCCGAGCACCCCGAACCGGTGGTTCTGCATCGCGGCCAGGAACGTCGCGGTCTCGGTGTAGCCGAGCGCCGGGATGGCGGCCAGCGTCCGGGCTTCGCGCAGCCCGGGGTCCTGTCCGGCGGCGATGATCCAGGCGTCGTAGCCCTCGCGCTCGGCGGTCAGGGCGGTCTCCCCGAAGTAGCCGTTGAAGCGCAGCGCGAGGTTGCCGAAGCCGACGAGGTCGAACGGGGTGTCGTCGCCGTAGGTGCCTTCGGGCAGGGTGTGGATGTCCACGGTGGTGCCGGGGGACACGAGGGCGGCGAGGTGGTCGTCGTACCACTTGTCGAGCAGGGGCAGCCGACCGGCGACGGTGTGTTTCTGGAACCAGAGACGCATGGGGTCCTTTCCTCTCAAGCGGTGGCGGGCGGTCAGGCGGTGGCGCTCAGGGCGGGCAGCAGGGACGATCGGGCCAGGTAGTGCCGGGTCAGGGCGGGGTCGGCTGCGGTACGCGCGACCTCGGCAACGGCCGCGCGCGGGTCGCCGCCGTCGGCGCCGCGGGCGCGTGCCTCGCTCAGCGGCAGCACGGTGCCGACGAGCGCGGCCCGGCGCCGCTCGGCCCACCGGTCGGCGTGCTCGTCCGGGTTGCCGTCCCCGCGCAGCAGGGCGGTCAGGGTCTCCGCGAGGTCGGCGGCGTCGTGCAGGCCGCAGTTCATGTTGAGGCCGCCGGCGGTCGAGGTCAGGTGGGCGGCGTCGCCGGCGAAGAAGACGGTGCCGTGCCGGTACCGCTCCAGGACCCGGCGCGACACCCGGTAGGTGTGCGCGTCGTCGATCCGGACATCGGTCTGCGGCAGCGCGCGGCGGACCAGGTCGCGGACCGCGTCCGGGCGTACGGCGTCGCCGGCGTCGATGCCGGCCGGGATCCGGAAGATCAGGCGCCAGTGGTCGCGCAGCCCGAGGACGCTGAACGACTGCCGTACGTCGCGGATGTACGCGAGCGGTGCGAGCCCCGGCACCTTCTCGTCGAGCGGGGTGCCGGTGATGACCCGCAGCGCGTAGTGCGGGTAGTCCTCGCCGGGGAAGTCCACCCCCAGCGCCGTCCGTACGCTGCTGTGCGCGCCGTCCGCGGCGACCAGGAAGCGGCCGGTGAATTCGCTCGTCCCTGCCCGGGTGGTGGCGCGGATACGGACGCTGCCGGGAGCTGTGATGACGTCGCGGACCTCGTGGCCGGTCAGCAGCCGGGTGCCGGGCAGCGCCAGCAACGCGGCGGCGAGCAGCCGGGTCAGCGTGCTCTGCTCGGCGTGCAGCCGGTAGGGGTGCCGGGTGAGCCCTTGCAGCACGGCGAAGTCCATGGCGGCCAGTACCGTGCCGGTCAGGTCGCGCCACTGGATGTGGGACACAAGGCGGCCGGCGGCGGTCAGCTCGGGGACCACCCCGAGCGGTTCGAGCAGGTCCAGGGTGCCGGGGTGGAAGGTCGAGGCCCGGGAGGCCGTCGACAGGGTGTCGCCGCGTTCCAGGACGGTCACCGCGATCCCGTGCCGGGCCAGTGCGAGCGCGCAGGTGAGCCCGACCGGTCCGGCGCCGGCGATGAGGACCCCGTCGCTCATCGCAGCCCGCGTTCGTCGGCCAGCCGGCGCAGCGGTCCGTCGGGGAAGGACACCGCTGCCGCTGCCGTGTGGTGCAGAACCCACCAGGATCCGGCGATGTTGGAGGTCAGGACGGTGCGCCGGGTGCCGCGGGCCAGCCGGTCGAGCGCGTCGAGGGTGAACATGCCGGTGCCGGTGAGGAAGAACGTGCCGGTGTCGCCGGGCGCGGCCCGCTCGACCTGGTCGACGAGCTCGTCGGTGGTCACGTCGTACGGGGAGAAGCCGGCACCGGCACGGATCGCGATGACCCGGTCGACGGTGAGTCCCGCCGCCTGCCAGTAGCCGACGGACAGCTCGGTCAGCCACGGCTCGTACGGCGAGACGAGCGTGATCGAGCGGTCCCCGAGCGCGGCCAGCAGGTCGAGGGTGGCCACCGTCGCCGACACCACGGGGTATCCGAACTCGCGGCTGAGGCGGGCGCACAGCTCGCGGTCCTCGGCCGGGCCGAGCAGATAGTGCGAACCGCTGCATGCGATCACCGCCGCGTCCAGCCGCAGGGTGCCGAATGCGCCGAGCGTTTCGGGCAGCACTTTGTTGTACGTTTCGAGGCGTTCCCGCAGCGTTTTTCCGGGCAGGACGGGAAAACGCGCAGAATAGACATCACCGCGGTCCGACAGCAGAATTCTGGTTTCCGGCTCAACGGCGGCGTTGGCGGGCGGAACCACCACGGCGAACCGGTGCCTGGAATGTGTTGCCACGTGTGCCTCCCACAATTAATCGCTGCGCCGAGCCTAAGCGGGGGTCACGGGCACGGGCACTACGGGAATCCGCAGCGATACGGGTTCGGCGAAATTGCGGGGAAATACGAACGAGCCCGGTGTCACGCGACGGGCGTGACACCGGGCCGCGACGGCGTCGGTGGTGCGGCCGGCCTTCAGGCGGCGAGCGGGCTGAACGTCAGGGCGAGGGCGAGCTGGGCGCGCCGGGAGATGCCGAGCTTGCGGTACATGCTGGTCAGGTGCAGCTCGACGGCGCGCGAGGAGACCCGGAAGTGGGTGGCGATCTCCTGGTTGGTCATGCCGTCGAGCACCAGCCGCGCGATCCGGTGCTCATGGGCCGTCAGCGGCCATTCCGACTGTGCGGGCCCGTCGGGGGGCTCGTCGGGCTCCGGCGGGTCGAGCAGCCGCTCGCCCATCATGACGTTCCACCGCCGCACCCGCAGCCGGGCCATCACCCCCGCGAGGGCGTAAGGGTCGGCGCGCACCAGCGTCCACAACTCGTCCTCACCGGCGGCGCGGCACACCAGCAGGCCGCCGTTCTCGTCGGGCCATAGTCCGCCACCGACGAGGACACCGCGATCGGCGAGCGCCTGCCAGTAGTCACGGTGCGCCGCGCGCCACTGTTTTCGTAATTTCTCGTCGGCACTGAAAGACATTTCCACCGCATAGCATTGCATCCTCGCCTCCCAGCGATCCCGATGCATTCAGGCGCTGAACACATCGGTTGTTCCGGTGGGCGCACGGGAGCCGCGCCAAGGATGTAAGGAATGCACCGAGCGTCGCTGATCGATGATCTACGGCACCCCGTGCCTGCCGTGACGCCGATCGTGCCGGAGTCGTCGCGGCGGCCACCGAATGATCCATTGCGTGACCCCCGGCGGCCGTCACGAATATGCACTGTATTGGTGACCGTGAGTGCGGACAAGGAGTGTGGTGCGCGTCACATAAATACAGTTTTAATAGAGAATGAACAGCCTCGCCACGCCGCTACCCGCCCACCCGGCCCCGAGGAAGGCCTTAGCCTGGAAGCCATGCATGACCTGGATGTGCGCCGCCTTCGGGTGCTGCGCGAGCTCAGCCGGCACGGCACCGTCACCGCCGCCGCGCAGGCCCTGCACCTGACCCCGTCCGCCGTCTCCCAGCAACTGGCCGCCCTCAGCCGGGAGGCGGGTGTGCCGCTGATCGAGTCGGCGGGGCGCCGGGTCCGGCTCACGAACGCCGCCCAGATCCTGTTGCGGCACGCCGACGAGATCTTCGCCCGCATCGAGCTCGCCCAGGCCGACATCGCCGCCTCCACCGGCGGCGGCGCCGCCGGGCAGGTGGCACTCGGCGGGTTCGCGGCGACCCTGTCCGGGCTGGCGCTGCCCGCGCTGCGCTCGCTGCGGGACACGTCACCGCTGCTGCGGCTGCGGCTGCTCGAGGTCGAGCACCCCGAGGCGCTGGACCTGCTCGTGCGCGGCGACCTCGACATCGTGCTCATGGTGGAGTCGCGCCAGGGCCCGCCGGCCACCGACCGGCGCTTCCACCGACAGCCGCTGCTGACCGACGTGTTCGACATCGCGCTGCCCGCCGAGCATCCCGCGGCCACCTCGGCGGTCGTGAGCCTCGCCGATCTCGCCGAGGACCCCTGGATCCTGCCGCGCGCCGGGGCCTGCCTCGACGTGTCGATGGCCACCTGCGCCGCGGCCGGGTTCACCCCGCACGTCGTGCACAGCATCGGCGACTGGGACGGCGTGATGACCGCGGTGTCCCTCGGGCTCGGTGTCGCCCTCGTCTCGCGGCTGGCCAGCGTCGCCCCGCGCCCGGGGGTGGTCATCCGCGGTCTCGAGGTCGACCGCCCGGCCCGGCACATCACCGCTGTGCTGCGCCGCGGCAGCGAACGGGCGCCGCACCTCGCCGCCGTGCTGAACGAGCTCGGCACCGCCGCGCGACGGCTCGACCGTGCAGATCTACTTAACGTTCCTGGCTAGATTCTCGCGATGGACCTGAACCGTCACCGCACGTGAGCATGGGTCTCGACGACCCGCTACGCCGCTGTGTGAGGGAGACGACGTGTCCAAAGCAAGCCTGCTCAGGCTTGGTCTGCTGGGGCTGATCTGGGGATCGGTCTTCCTCTGGATCAAGATCACCGGTTATGGCTTCTCGCCGGTGCAGATGGTCTTCGCCCGGCTCGCGCTCGGCGCGCTGGTCCTGCTGGCCATCTGTTACTCGCGGGGCCTGCGCCTGCCGCGCGGCGGGGCGCTGTGGGGGCATCTGCTGGTCGCCGCGTTCCTCGGCAACGCCCTGCCCTGGACCCTGTTCGCGTGGGGCGAGCAGTCCGCGTCGTCGAGCGTCGCGGGTGTCATCAACTCCACCACTCCCGTGTGGGCCCTGGTGGTCGCCCTGCTCTGGCGGCAGGAACGCCGCCTCGGCGGGTGGCGTGCCCTCGGTCTCGTTCTCGGCTTCGCGGGCACCCTGCTGATCGCCGCGCCGTGGCACACGGGCACCGCCAACAGCACGTCCGGGATCATCGCGTTCACCGTCGGCACCGTGAGCCTCGGCGCGAGCTTCGCCTACATGGGACGTTTCCTCGCCCGGCGCGGCCTGCCCCCGCTGACGCTCGCCGCCGCCCAGCTCAGCGCGGGCACCCTGCTGATGATCCCCGCGCTGCCGTTCGGCGGGCTGCGGGCCGTGCACCTGCGCCTCGACGCGGTGCTGGGGCTGCTCGTGCTCGGCGTCATCTGCACCGGGCTGGCGTACGTGCTGAACTTCCAGCTGATCGTGCGCGAGGGCGGGACGGTCGCCTCGACCGTCACCTACCTGTTCCCGCCCGTCTCGGTGCTGCTCGGCGCCATCGTCCTCGGTGAGCCGCTCGGCTGGCCCGTGCTGGCCGGTGCCGCCCTGATCCTGACGGCCATCTACTTTGTACGCCGCAAGCCCGTGACCGCCACCCCGCCCGCACAGGCGGTCCCCGCACAACCCGCACCCGCTGCGCCGGCTCCCCCTGCCGAAGTGCCCCGCTGATGCTCAGGCGCGCCGCTCC
Organism: Winogradskya consettensis; assembly: GCF_018332715.1. GTDB lineage: Bacteria > Actinomycetota > Actinomycetes > Mycobacteriales > Micromonosporaceae > Actinoplanes > Actinoplanes consettensis. The sequence continues at coordinate 329,994 of NZ_BOQP01000004.1, forward strand.
CCCGTGCGGCGCGCCTGCCCTTCCCCGCGCCCACGGTTGTCAGGAGCCCGCATGAGATTCGGCATCAACGTTCCCAACTTCGGCCCCGGCACCGACCCGGCCCGCCTGCACGACTGGTGCGTCCGCATCGAGGAGACCGGCTTCCACCTGATCATGATGTCGGACCACGTGGCGCTGACCCCGGAGGTCCAGCGGCTGTTCCCGGCGCCGTTCTACGACCCGCTGACGACGCTGGCGTGGCTCGCCGGGATCACCCGGACCGTGGAGCTCGGCACGACCGTGCTGATCCTGCCGTACCGGCATCCGCTGCAGACCGCCCGCGTGACCGCCACCCTCGACCAGATCAGCGGCGGCCGGCTCGTGCTCGGCGTCGCCGCGGGCTGGGCACCGCAGGAGTTCGCCGCCCTCGGGCTGCCCTACGCGCAACGCGGTGAGCTGATGGACGAATACCTCGAGGCGCTGCTGCTGCTCTGGACCCGCGACGTCGCCTCCTACGAGGGCAGACACGTCCGTTTCCGGGACGTGCACACCGCTCCCCGGCCCGTGCGGCAGCCACCACCGGTGTGGGTCGGCGGGCACAGCACGGCCGCCCTGCGCCGGGCCGTCCAGCACGGCACCGCCTGGCACCCCACGTCCATGACGATCGAAGACCTGGCCACCGGGGCTCGCCGCCTGCGCACGGTCGCCGGCAAACAGGGCCGCCCGGTGCCCGCCCTCGCGCCCCGCATCAAACTGCGGATCACCGACGCCCCGCTGCCCGCCCACTCCAGGCTCGCCGGTGAGGGCTCGCTGGATCAGATTCACACCGATCTCGTACGCCTCAACGAGCTGGACGTGGACCAGGTCGTGCTGGACACCTCGTTCCCCGGCGTGCCGCTCGACGAGGCCACCCACTGGAAGACCCTGCGGACGGTCACGGAACAGCTCGTCGACCTCGGCCGCCAGACCCTGCGATAGGTACGCGTGGTGCGAGCCCCCGCCGTCCTGGCCCTCGGCACGTTCGCCCTCGGCACCGACGCGTACCTCACCGCCGGCCTGCTGATCCCGATCGCCGGGGACTTCGGCAGCTCCCCCGCGGCGACCGGCCAGCTCGTCACCGCGTTCACCCTGGCGTACGCGCTCGCGGCGCCGCCCCTGGCGATGCTCCTGCCGGGGCGGCGGCGCACCGTCCTCGCGTACGCCATGGCAATTTTCGTAGCGGCCAATGTCACCGGCGCCCTCGCACAGTCCCTGCCGGTGCTGTTCGTGTCCCGGGCGGTGGCCGGAGCCGCCGCCGGTGTCTTCTCACCGCTCGCCGCGACCACCGCCGCCGCCCTCGTGGCACCGCACCGCCGCGGCCGGGCCCTGTCGCTCGTGCTCGCCGGTCTCAGCGCCGGATCGGTGGCCGGTGTCCCCGCGGGCCTGATCCTCAGCCGCCACCACAGCTGGGCGGCGGCCCTGTGGCTGGTCGCCGGGTGCGGTGCGCTCGCCTTCACCGCGCTGCTGCTCGTGCTTCCCGCCGGCGAGGAGCCGCGCACCACGACGTCCCTGCGGGACCGGACGGCGGCCCTGCGCGACCGCCGCGTCGCCGCCGTCGTCACCGTGACCCTGCTGCAGACCACGGCGAGCCTGGGGGCGTACACCTATCTGGCACCCGTGCTTGCCGCCGGAGGTGTCACCGATCCCACCGTGCACCTCGGTGTCTGGGGTGCCGGTGGCCTGCTGGGCAGCCTCGCCGCGGGGCCGGTCCTCGACCGCGGCCACCGCCCGCCGCGCCTGGCCGCCGCGCTGCTGGCCGTGCTCGCCGTCGCCCTGGTGGGATTCACGCTGTCCGCCGGGACCGCCGCCGTCTTCCTCGCCTGCGCGGCCTGGGGTGCGGCCGGCTGGGCTTTCGTCGTGCCGCAACAACATCAGCTGCTGCGGCACTGCCCGGACACCGCGACCGCGGCGATCGGCGCCAACAGCTCCGCCACCTACCTGGGCAGTTCGATCGGCGCGGCGCTCGGCGGCACGGCACTCGCAGCCGGTGTCCCCGCCGTACGCCTACCCGTGCTGGCAGCGGTCATCGCCGTGCTCGGCCTGGCCGTCGCGATCGCCACCAGCCCTTCGGCTTCCCGTAGTGAGCCCCGCCGCTCGCGCGCCTAGGTTCGAAGACGCACCCCCACCTACCACGCTGGAGCTCACCATGACCGGACCCCTGCACGGGCTGCACGTCATCGAGATCGCGGGTACGGCGGCCGGCGCCTTCACCGCCACCCTGCTCGGCGATCTCGGCGCTGACGTGATCCGCGTGGACCGCCCCGCCACCGCACCGGCCGCACCGGGCGACCCCCTGGCCCGCGGCCGCCGCCGCGTCACCGCCGACCTGAAGGACCCGGCCGGCGTCGCCGAGATCCTGGACCTCGTCGCCCACGCGGACATCCTCGTCGAGGGCTTCCGCCCCGGCGTCGCCGAACGGCTCGGCATCGGCCCGCAGCAGTGCCACGCCCGCAACCCGCGCCTGATCTACGGCCGGGTCAGCGGCTGGGGCCAGGACGGCCCCTGGGCCCAGCGCCCCGGCCACGACATCACGTTCCTCGCCGTCACCGGCGCGCTCGCCGACGCCGCCGAGCCCCCGCCCTACTACCTCTCCAGCTTCGCCGGCGGCGGGATGACCCTGGCCCTAGGCCTGCTCGCCGCCGTCTGGGAACGCGGCGACACCGGGCCCGGCCAGGTCGTCGACACCGCCATGGTCGAAGGCACCGCCCTGCTCACCGGTCTCGTGCAACGCTGGCGGGAAACCCCCGGCCTGCAGACCTTCACCTCCGCGCCGTTCTACACGACGTACGCGTGCGCAGACGGCCGCCGGATCGCCGTCGGCGCCATCGAGGACAAGTTCTACCGCACCCTCACCGAGACCCTCGGCCTCGACGACCTCCCGCCGCGCGACGACCGGGCGAGCTGGCCGGAGCTGACCCGGCTGCTCGCCGACACCTTCCGCACCCGCGACCGCGACGACTGGACGAAGGTGTTCGCCGACACGGACGCGTGTGTCGTCCCCGTCCTGACCCTCGACGAGGCCGCCGACCACCCGCAGGCGGCCGCGCGGCGGGCGTACCCCTCGGTGGGCGGGGTCCGGCAGCCGGCGCCGGCCCCCCGCTTCTCCCGCACCCCCACCGCAACCCCTGCCCCGATCAGCTGGTGAAGCGGGCCAGGACGCCCTTCTTGACCTCGCCGGCGCGCTGCTGCTCGCCCGCGAACGAGCTGACGACGATCAGCGCGCCGGTCAGCAGCGGAATGGCCCACTGCAGGGTGGACAGCCGCTTCTGCGCTGTGGCCACGTCGCCGGGGGTGCTGCTGGCCGGTTCGGTGCGCGCCGATGGCGGCCGCGTTGACCGGGGTCCACTTGTTCCAGCCGGTGTTCGCGACGCGGCCGGTGCCACTCGCCGTGTCCGCTTGCGCGGCGGCCGGGTTGAGGGCTACCGCGTTGGCCAGGGTGCCGCCGAACCACGCGGCGAGGCCGACGTCGTGCAGGGAACGGGACAGGGTGTCTTTCGCCATGGGAATCCTCCGGTAGCCGAGTTGCTGTCGGCCCGGGCTACCCCCACGTCAGCGCTTCTCACGGAGCCGGGCGGCCGCATCACGTCACCCACCCGGGCCCGTTTGGAGCGGGCGGGCCCGGGTACGCGAGCACCGTCAGGCCGGTTCGATCCAGAGGTTGCGGTAGCGGACGTTCGCCCCCGGGTCGCCGTGGTCCTGCAGGCGGATCGGCAGGAAGGACGGGCCTTCCGCGGCGCCGTTGCCGGTGGGGCCGTCGATGGCGATGTTGTCGTGAACGGTGGTGCCGTTCCAGGCCACGGTGACGCGGGCGTTGTCGATCTTCGTGGTGCCGTCGTAGCGGGCTGCCCGGAACGTGACGTCGTAGGTCTGCCACGTTTCCGGGGCTGTTCCCGCGTTGGCCGAGGGCGCCCGTTTCAGGTAGATGGCGGCGCAGTCGTTGTCTACCAGGGCCGGTTTACCGTACGTGTCGAGGATCTGAAGTTCGTAACGGTCCTGCAGGTAGATGCCGCTGTTCGCGCGGGCCTGACCGGTCACGTCACCGGGCAGGTTCGGCAGCCAGAACTCGGCGTGCAACCGGAAATCGCCGTACGTCTGCTTGGTGCGCAGGTCACCACCGAACGCCTCCGCCGAGCCGCCGGAGACCGGCCACGTGGCCGGCGTACCGTCAGCGTTCTGGAAGGCCTGCAGGTTGCCGCCGTCGAACAGCGTCACCCGGCCGGGGCCGTTGTGGGTCCACCGTTGCTGGGCCACACCCGCCGGTTCCCAGATCTGCAGCTGGGTGCCGTCCGCGCTCGAACCGCCCGCCGCGTCGAGGACCTTGCCCGACTGCGGATTCAGCAACGACCCGTCAGCCTGGGCCCGCCACACCTGCGCGCCGCCGTTGTTGCACGTGTAGAGCTGCACCTTGGTGCCGTTGACCGTGCCGGCGTTGTCCACGTCCAGGCACTTGCCGAGCGCGCGCAGGGTGTCGCCGTCGCGGGTCCAGCTCTGCGCGGACGAGTTGTTGCACCCGTACAGCTGAATCTTGGTCTTGTCGGCATTGCTCGCGTTGTCCACATCGACACACTTGCCGCCGATGCCGGTGAGCGTTCCTGTCCGCGGCGCGGCCGCCGTGGTGTCGCCGACGGTCAGGCTGTCCAGGTTGACGTGCCCGACGTCGCCGTCATCCACCTTGTAGGCGATCGTGTTACCCCCGGCCCGCAATGTCACCGTGTCGAGCTGGGTCGCCCAGGTGTCCCACGTACCCGTGTCGGTAAGACTGACCTGCCTGACCTTGCTGCCGTTGACGTAGAGGCTGACCGTCTTGGCACCCGCCGACGGGTTGGGGCCGTTACTGAAACGCAGCGACACCGGGTACGCCCCGGCGGCCGGCACATCGACGCTGAACGTGGTCGCGGCCCCCACGGAGCCATACCCCGCGACGAAGCCCGACCCGGTGTAACCGGTGTGGTCGGAAGCCACCCCGGCACTCCCGCTGAGCCCGGCGTTCTCCGCCTCGGCCCGGCCCGTCGGCAACGTCGAACCATCGGCCAGGCTGTTGAGCGTGTACCAGGCCTCGGTGCTCCACAACGACGCACCGGATGTCGACGTGAACGGACGCGGTGAGCGAACGTGCACCACACGGCCCGGCTTCAGCCCCGTCAGCTTCAGCGTCACCTTCAACCGGTCCGCCGACAGCGACGCCGACGCCACCGGCAGCGACTCCTCATCCACCTTCGGCCCGCCGTACGCCGGGGTCGGCACGTAACGCCACTGCTCGGCCCGGTACCGCGCGGCGAGCTGCGCGGCGGTGTCCGCCGACACCGGCTGCGTGTACTCGAACTCGAAACCGCCGGCGATCGTACGCATGGCCTTGATGTCGAAAACGCTCGTGCCGTTGGGGGTCAGCTTCTGCAGCCCGTACGTCAGCTTGCCTTCCTGACCCCAGTTTCCACCCGCACCGAGCCCGCCGTAGTAGAGCGCACCGTCCGGCCCCTGCGTCAGCCGCAGCACCCCCGACTCGAGCCCCTGGGTCAGCCGGAAAACCGCACCCTGATACTGACCACCGACCTTCTCGAGGTACGCCCGCTGGATCCCGCCGTAGGTGACATCACCGAAGAGCAGCTGCCCCGCGTACGGACCCGAGTCCAGCATCAGCGGAGTGCTCGGCGAGTTCGCGATCTCGTTCTGCGGCAGCCAGAGCACGGGCTGCGTCACGGGCTGGTCGTCGTACGGTCCGTCCGGATTGGTGTAGTGCCCGAAGAACCGGTCCTGCTTGATCTGCACGAGCTTCGACGCGGGGAGCCACCCGCCCTGGTTGTCGAGCACGAGCAGGTCACCCTCCGGCCCGAACCCGAGACCATCCGGCGTGCGCAGCCCGCCCGCGACGTACTGCACCGCACCCGTCGAGCGGTTGATCTTCAAGCTGGTGCCGCGGTTCGGTGAACCCTGCGGCTGCGTGGTCGCGCCACCGAGATCGATGGACACGGACAGGTTCAGGTAGAAGTAGCCGTCCTTGTAGAGCAGCCCGAACGCGAACTCGTGGAAATTGCCGTCGAACGGCCACGTCGCGACCCGGCGATACTGGTCGATCACGCCGTCGCCGGTGGTGTCGGTGAGCTCCGTCAGCTCATGCTTCTGCGAGACATAGATCGTGCCGTCAACAATCTTCAACCCCATCGGTTCCCGAAGACCAGAGGCAATCTTCCGGTACGTCACCTGGCTCGGCGAGGTCGCACCGGTGACCCCGCTGAGGATGTACACCTCCCCCGCCACGGTGTCGCTCCCGCCCCAGGTCGCGATGGCCAGGCGCCCGTCCGGGAACCAGTCCATCGCGCTCACCTGCGGCTGGAACCCGGCCGGCCGCAGATCCGTCAGCGTGTAGCCCGGGTGCACGGCATCCAACGGCAGCCCATCCCCCGGACTGTCCGCCGAGCCCTCGCACTCCTTGCGCCCCGGCGCGGTCACCCGCACCACGCCCGCATCGGTGCTCAGCACGCTGTTCGGCACCGTCACGAACGAGCTCGCCCCCGGCGGCTGCCACGCCAGAGTCAACTGCTGGCCGCCGTCACGCTCGAAGTAGTCCACACGCAGGCTGTGATACCCGGTCGTGAGCGTGACACTGCCGTCCTTCGAGGTCGCCCCGTGCGCGCCGTCATGATTGATCACGGTCGCACCATCGATCAGCAGCCGGGACCCGTCATCGCTGGTGAGCCGGAACGCGTACGCCCCCGCCGTCCCGATGTTGATGTTCGCGAGCACCTCAGCCTGGAAGTGGTCCGCCAGCCCGAAGTCCGCCTCGGTCGTCCAGTTGATCGCCGGCATCAGCTTGTCGACGTTCGGCGTCTGCGCAGGCTTGAGCGTGCAGATCGCATCCCGCGCCGTCTGCAGATCGTAGGTCCGCAGGGTCACGCCGGGCTCTTGCGGAGGGGGCGCGGCCGCCGCCCCGGCCGGTGCCGCAGCCAGCAGAAGGGCGCCCACCAACAGGGCGGCGCATGGTCGGGTGAACAGCGATCTCTTCATCGAGCGCCCCGCAGACAGGTCGACAACCATCGATGCCTGATCACGCTAGGCGCCTTCTGTCACGAAGTCCACAACTTTCGCCGCAGCCAGCAAAAGTCCCCCGCAGCCCGCCACACCCTCTACATCATCCTAGGAACCTGGTCTGTTCAGGTCACAGAAGTATAGTTCTGAGAAGTACGCTTCTGTGACCTGTGCCACCAAGACTCGACGTGCGCCCACCTGCTGATCTCGGCCGTCCGCAGTAGTCGCAGCTGCTCAACCGCTGGCTATGTCCATGCGGATATGCACAGGTCACAGCCCGCTGATGGCCTCGGACCGTCAGGACCAGGGGCTACCGAAGCGGATCGTATTACCGTCTGGATCCTCAACAGTGAAGCTGCGGATCCCGGCACCCGGCCGGCCGTCCTCCTCGAGGTCACCGAGCAACCGAACACCCCGGGCAGCCAACACCGCTCGCGTCACCGTGGCGTCGCTGACATGGACGAGGCATCCCCCCGGATCAAGCACGGTCCCGGTCGCAGAGACATGAAGCTCAGCGTCACCGGCGGTGAAGACGGCATAGCCTGACAACCGGTCCGAGGCGAATCCCAGGAACTCGTAGAACGCGATGGTCCGGTCCAGGTCAGCACAGCGCAGGATCGGCACAGCCGACAACGGCGCAACTGCGCCACCAGGCACCACACCGCCCCGGCGCGGTGTGGCAAGCCGGGCATACCCCTGCTCCAGAGCGGCCCGCCGCGCGTCGCGCTTTCGCTTCTGTGACGCGAGTTGCTCAGGGGTCGGCCCGGTCACCACGCACCGGCCCTTCGCCCGACCGAGTCGGCTGCCCGGAACCACGTCCAGCGCTCCATGAGTTCCATGAGTTCCATGAGTTCCAGCGAACCACCGTCTCACCTTCTGCGGTCGGGTTCACCTCGCGTCCTCAGTCTTCGATCCTGTTTGCAGCAGTCGGCGAGGGCGGGATCTGGCCACGGCGCACGAAGTTGCGGCGAAGCCAGCTACAGCGCAACCTTCTGCGGCATCAGATGTCAAGCGTGGGCCAATCACGTCTGGCCATAAAACACATGTTCTTCTGCCAGACGTGATTGATCGGATTTGACGAGCAACACCGCAGAAAGTTCTCCCATCCCGGTGTCCAGCGCAACATTCAGCCACGCGGCATGGACTGAGACCACTCGGTCGCAGCCAGTGGGTGGTGTTGGCAGCCCGGCATCACCCGGCCGACAAGTCCGCCGCACACGGCACGGCGATTCGCGTCCAGATCAGCGGCATCGGCTGGGAAAGGTAGCTCCACCCGGACCGAACCGACAAAGCAACTACTGACGCAGGACGCTAGGTGAAGGTGGCTCTCGAACCCCTCGGTACAGGATCCGAACGTCGTCGGGCGACTGATGCCGGATGCGGAGCGAGCCCGCCGTCATGGTCAGCGCCAAGCCACGTGAGCGGCATGGCACCACCGGGACGGCGGGCTCGTTGTCGTAACAGGGGCGGGCCTACTCCTCGGCGGTGGCCGCCGTGTCGAGGTCTGCCGGGACGGCGTCGGGGACGGTGGCGCCGCGGTCGGCGCCGGTGAAGGTGAGCTTGGACTTTTCGATGTTGTCCGGGTCGCCCTCACAGTCCACGACCACGATCTGGCCGGGACGCAGCTCGTTGAACAGGATCTGCTCCGACAGGGTGTCCTCCAGATCCCGCTGGATCGTGCGCCGC
>NZ_BOQP01000005.1 GCF_018332715.1 Winogradskya consettensis
CAATTTAGTTGTGCACAACTAAATTGTGCACAACCTAAGCGGCCGGTAGCCGGCGGCGGGCCGGTAGCCGACGGCGGGTGGCCGGTAGCCGACGGCGGGTGGGCGGGTAGCCGACGGCGGGTGGGCGGGTAGCCGACGGCGGGTGGGCGGGTAGCCGGTAGTCGGCGGCGGGTAGCCGGTGGCGGGTAGCGGGTAGCCGGCGGCGGAGGGGACGCCGAAGGCCGGGACGCCGGGTCGCACACCACCAGCTCTCCGTCACCCCGCCCTCGCGGCATCGGACGAGACCGGGGCCGGGCAGCGCTCACCGAGGTGCGCCGTGGCGGATACCCAAGGTGACAGAATCGTTTATGCCTGGCCCCGGACCGAGCTCCCGCGCTCAGATGCAAGAGCCCGTCCGGCGGGAAGCAGAAGCGGGCTGGGCCGAGGAGAGCGAAGGCGTCGTGTGGGGCCGCGGATTTGTCCACAGAGGTCGAACCGACTTGGTGACGCCGCGTCACCTCCGTCGTGGGTATCAGCGGTAGGCGGTTTGTAAGGGTGTGAAGTTCGCCAGAAATTGCGTCAAGGCCTCAGGTAGCGCAACTTCTGGCGACATCGGCTGTCAACCGTGACCCAATCATGTCTGAGCACATCAGATATACCTTCCGAGCGACGTGACCATCCGTAACGACGCCAAAAGCCAAGGCCGGAATCCGTCCCACGAAGGGCACCTACGCAAGCAAAGGCGCCCGGCAGGGAAGCCCCAGCCGGGCGTCTTGCAGCAGAGCGGAGCCTGGCCGGCGTGACGTCAGGCGCGGGTCAGTTCCATCACCCAGTTGGTCTCCCAGGTGGCGCCGTCGTCGGTGGAGAAGGCCTGTTCCCAGCGGGCCGTCTCCACCGTGATGCCGGACCAGATGAAGCGCACCCGGACCGGCGTCCCGCCCTCCGTGTCGTCGCCGTAGAACGTGCCGACGCCGTCCGTGAACGTGCCCGTGATGGCTGGGAAGAGGCGGCCGGTGTCGCTGGTCGTCCAGTGCAGCGACCAATGGGACGCGGCGGGGTCCCAGAGTCGCAGGGTGAGACCTGAGGCTTCGCCCGGGCCGAAGGTGATCTCGTCGATGTTGGCGGCGCCGCCGAAGAGGGGGGTGATCAGGGCGGTGGAGGGGAATTCGTCCCAGTCCTCGCAGGCGGCGAGGCGTTCACGGAGGCGTCTGTTGTGGACGTGCCAGTTGCCGTGGAGGAAGTCGAAGTCGTGTTCCATCAGGCCAGCTTGTATTCCAGGGCATCGCCTGCACAATCCAGTGCCGTCTCGCAGGAGGCGCGGGTGGGGCCGGTTGCCACGGCGTACGCGATTCTGCCCCAGACCGTGCCCTTCGGTGGCGGCGAGACCACCGCGCCGACGGCCGCGATGGGAGCCGCGCGGGTGATCGACGGGGGTAGGGCTGCCTCCTGGAAGCCGATCGCGCCCAGGGTTGTGTCCTCCTCGTCGACGTAGAAGAAGCGGACGCCGGCGACCTGATGGCGGTCCGAGCCGAGCTCCAGGGGGAGGCCGCACGCGGCTTGGGCGGCGATTCTGCCCGGGTCGATGCCGGTGGACAGGAGGCCCAGGTATGGGATCAGGTCGCCGCCCAGGCGGCCGTTGACCTCGATCAGGGAGGGGCCGTCCGCGGTGAGCATGAACTCGGTGTGGGTCCAGCCGTCGCGGAAGCCGAGTGCGGTGTGGGCTTCCTGCAGAACAGAAGAGAAACGCTCGTCGCTGAGGAGAGGGTCGTGGGCGTCGACGAAATGGCCGACTTCTTCGGCGTACGGTGGGAATCCGACGACCTTGCGCCCGATGAAGAGTGGGGTGACGACGCCGGCCTGGATGACCGCGTCGACGCTGATCTCCTCGCCCGTCACACATTGCTCGACCAGGACCGGGTCGTCGGTGCTGTAGTGGACGGGGTCGGGTGCGGTGGTGTCGCGGGTGAAGGCGAACTGAGACCGTAGTTCGGCGGCGTTGTCGACGCGGACGACGCCGAGGCTGGCGCCGAGGCCGCGGGGTTTGAGGACCGCCGGGTAGCCGACGGATTCCGCGGCGGCGAGTGCGCCGGCTAGGTCGCGGACCGCCACCGAGCGGGGTTGGGCGACACCGGTGCCGGTCAGCGCCGCACGGGTCTGGGCCTTGTCTCGCAGGCGCCAGAGCACGTCCGGGTCGCCGTTGGGCAGGCCGAGTGCCTGGGCGATGAACGACGTGGCATGGATGCGGCCCTCGTCCCAGCACAGCACCCCGGCAAAGGGGGAGTCAGCTTGCAGGGGCAGGGCGGCGCGAGCCATGGCCGGGCCGTCGATGGTGCTGGGCAGGACCGTCCAGCCGGTGAGGTACTGCTTTTCCCAGGCCGGCTCGACGGTGTGGAACAGGTGGACGCGGAAGTTGCCGGCGATCGAGGCGAGCAGGTATTCGCGGAAGGGTTGCCAACCGCTGGCGACCAGCAGCAGCCGTGGACGTGAGTCGGTGTCCGTCATCAGGGTACCTTTCTCAGACCGCGAGGGTCTGTTCGCGGACGCGGTCGTCGGTGGTGACCGGGATGTGCCGGACCGTGCGGCGCAGCAGGACCGGGGCCATCAGCGAGGTCACGAGGGCGACCAGCACGATGACGGTGAACATGGCGGGGGTGAGGACGCCGAGCCGCAGCCCGACGGTGGCCACGATGATCTCGATGACCCCGCGGGCGTTCAGGCCGGCGCCGACCGCCAGGCCCTCCCAGTGGCTGAGGCGGGCGATGCGGGCGCCGACGTAGGCACCGACGAACTTGCCGCCGATCGCCACCGCGAGGACCACGAGCGCCACCAGCAGCACACCCGGCTCGGCGAGCAGGGTCAGGTTCATCTGGAGACCCACGGTGGCGAAGAACAGGGGTGCGAGAACGGCCAGGACGACCGTACGCAGCGGCACGAGCCGGCGATGGTTGAGCATTCCCGTCGAGCCGAGCAGCATCCCGCCCAAGAATGCGCCGACCACCGGTTCCATCTTCAGAGCGTGGGTGAGTGCCGCGAGCAGGACGACCACGACGACGCAGAACGCGGTGTCGAGGCCGGGCTCGTCGCGCCGATCGAGGTAGCGCAGCGCGGGGCGCAGCAACGCCCGGCCCAGGGTCAGCGACAGGCCGATCAGCGCGACGAGCAGCCCGACGGACAGCGCGAGGTCGGGGCCGTGCCAGCCGGTGGTCGCCATCGCGGACGCGACGGACAGCAGGAGCCAGCCGACGATGTCGTCGAGCACCGCGGCGCCGATGATGAGCTGGCCGATGTCGCGGTGCAGCAGTCGCATCTCCAGCAGTGTCTTGGCGATGACCGGGATCGCGCTGACCGCCATCGCGACGCCGAGGAACAGCGCGAAGACCGGGCGCTGCCCCGGATCGGCCAGCGCCGAACCGGGCAGCAGGGCACCGAGGGCCAGGCCGCCGGCGAGCGGGACGAGCAGGCCGCTGCCGCTGACCCAGAGCGCGGTGCCGGGGCGGCGGCGCAGCAGTGACAGGTCGAGCTGCGAGCCGGTGACGCCGACGAGCAGGAGTACGCCGATCTGCCCGACGGCGTCGACGAGATGCCGCTGCTCGCTGTCCTGGAGCATCAGCAGGTGCGACACCGATGGCGCGAGATTGCCGAGCAGGGACGGTCCGAGCAGCACGCCCGCGGTCAGCTCGCCGACCAGCGCCGGCATCCCGAGGCGCAGCGCGAGCCGGCCGAGCACCAGCGCGATCCCGAGCAGCAGCCCCACCTGCAGCAGGAAGAGCAGCAGTTGATGGGCGGCGAGCGGGGTGTACGAGGCCGACAGGTTCATGCCGCGTCGCCATCCCCAGCGTAGTACCACTTCTCCGGGTTGATCATGCCGAACGGGTTGACCTCGAAACCGCGCAGCCGCTCGTCGACCTCGAAGAGCCGGATCGGGAAGTTCGGCGTGAAGATCACCGGGACCTGCTCGGCGATGTAGTCCTGGTATTCGTAGAGCACGTCGAGGTCGTCGGAGGTGACCGTGCGCTCGATGAGCTCGTCGGCGCGGGCGTCGCTCCAGTGGCCGAAGTTGCCGCCGGCGCCCGTACCGAACAGGATCTCGCCGCTCGGGTGGTGGTAGGCCCACCCCCCGTTCCAGCAGCACATCTCCCACAGGCAGGGGCTGTCCGGGCCGGGCTCGCACGGCGCGTCCTCGGCGACGAGGACCGAGCCGTAGACCTCCTCGAGCCGGACGTCGATGCCGGCCAGCGCCGCGTCGCGCCGGAACGCCGTCATCAGCCGGGTCAGCGCCGGGCGGCCCTCGACGTAGCGCAGGAGCACGCTCATCGGGGTGCCGGCGGGGATGCCCGCGCCCGCCTGGCCGGGGCCGGTGCCCGGGTTCACGCAGATCGCCGGGAAGACCGAGGTGTCCCAGCCGTTGTCGTCGAGGAACTGCTTGGCGCGGGCCGGATCGAACGGCAAGGGCCACGCGCCTTCGCGTTGCCTCGGCGAGACGAGGTCGGTGACGGGCAGCATCGGGACAGGACCGTTCTGCCGGTACGCGTACCCGTGATAGATGTCGCGGACCGCCGAGTCCTGATCGAGGCAGCTCTGCAGTGCCCGCCGGAAGTACGGCTGGGCGAAGATCTTCCCGGCGACCGTCGGGTTGTTGTAGTTCAGGCAGAAGTAACGGATGCAGTACGCGACCTGCGGCACCATCCGGTAGTCGGGCGCGAGCGGGTTCGCGGCGCCGCTGGTCGGATCGTCGGTCGCCTCGGTCGTGAAGCTCAGCGGCAGATACCCGACCTGGATGCCCTTGTCGGCGGTGGGCCCTTTGCGCAACATCTCGTACTGCTCGTCGTCGGAGAACGTCGGCACCTGGCGGAACTCGTCGAGGTGCGGCTTGTCGGGCCCGGAGTACGCCTCGTTGGGCACGAACGTGACGACGCCTTCGAGCGTGTAGCTCTTCAACCGCCACGGCCCGCTGACGATGCTCCAGATCGGGCTGTCCGCCCACTTCGTCCGGTGCTCGTTGGTCTCCGAGATGATGTTGCCCTGGGCGGACATCAGGAAGTCGTAGACCGCGGGTACGTCGGCCACGTCCCCCGACGCGTTGGCCGGCCCGGCGTCGGTGCGGTCCCACGCGTGCGGCATCGGCGTGATCGTGCTGAGCTGGTTCATCAGCACCCACTTGCGCGAGTACACCTTGTCGAACGTGAAGTAGACGGTGTCCTCGGCCGTCTTGCCGTAGTCGACGAGGTTGTCGGGGAAGTATCCCGGGACGTACTCGCCGTACCTGTCTCCCTTGATCTTCATGAGGTTGACCCAGAAAAGGACGTTGTCGGCGCACAGGCTCTCGCCGTTCGACCACTTCCACGGCTTGACCCGGATCGTGACCGTGCGGCCGTCCTCGCTCCACTGCGGTGCCTCGCCGATGCTCTGGTCGTAGTCGACCTCGGGCGTGCCCCGGCTGCCGAAGTAGAACAGCGGCCGGTACATCAGCATCTGGAATTCGAGGATGTTGCGGGTGCCCATCCGCTCGGCCGGGGTGAACGGGAAGATCACCGCCGGCGGGAAGCCCGGGGCGCACGCCCACGTGACCGTCCCGCCCTTGCGGGGACTCGTCGGCGCGGTGCTGACCGCGGGCTTGTGGGCGGTCGTCATCGGATCTCCTCCAGCCAGGATTCGCCGCTGCCGGCGTTGGTCCCGTAGCGCTCCCACGTCTCGTGCAGCCGGACCCGGCCGTCGGGGAGCAGGTGCGGGGTGCTCCGGCAACTGCCGGAGACGATCTCGCCGTCGTCGAGGACCATGCTGTAGGCGAACCGCAGCGTGCCGTCCACCGCGCACGTCCCGGTCAGCGCGCCGCGCCGCGCGTGCCCGCCGAGGAAGTGACCCCAGAGCAGGTCACCCTCCTGGCGGTAGTACGCGACCCGGTTCTTCGCGTCGTCCTCCGCGGGCCGGAACCGCCGCCCGTCGTAGTCGATGGTGGTCATGACTCGCGCACCTCCAGGACGCAGCACTTGGCGCTGCCGCCCGCCTTGAGCAACTCGGAAAGGTCGATGCCGATGGGTACGAAGCCCCGCGCGGACAGCTCCCGTGCGAGGTGGACGGCCTGCGGGGCGAGCAGCACGTTGCGGCCGTCGGACACGGCGTTGAGCCCGAACACCTCCGCGTCCTGCTCGTCGGCCAGCACGGCGTCCGGGTAGAGCCGGCGCAGCACGTCCTGGCTGCGCGCGGAGAACGCCGCGGGGTAGTACATGATCTGGTCGTCGTCGAGCACGGCCAGCGCGGTGTCGAGGTGGTAGAACCGCGGGTCGACGAGGTGCAGGCCGATCACCTGGCGGTCCAGGACCCGGGCCGCCTCCTCGTGGGCGCGGGCGTCGGTGCGGAACCCGGTGCCGGCGAGGATCCGGTCACCGGCGGCGAGCAGGTCGCCCTCCCCCTCGTTGACGTGGTCCGCGTCGTGCACCGGGAAGCCGTGCGTGCGGAACCATTCCGCGTACGCGGGCCCCTCGGCGGCTCGTTGCGCATGGCGGAACCGCGCGCTGTACACGCGGCCGCCGACCACGGTGGCGCCGTTCGCGGCGAACACCATGTCGGGCAGGCCGGGCAGCGGATCGATCAGCTCGACGGTGTGACCGAGGCCGATCAGCAGGCTGCGCAGCCGTTCCCACTGGGCGAGGGCCAGCGCGCCGTCGGTGGGCTTGGCCGGTTCCATCCACGGGTTGATCGAGTAGGTGACGTCGAAATAGGTCGGCGGGCAGAGCAGGAAGCGCCGGGTACGGGCGGTCATCGGGCGAACCTCACGGTGATCCGGGACGCGAAGTCGTTCATCGTGTCGACTGCTTCGTCCATCGAGTCCCCGGTCGTGCCGAGGAACCCGAGGATCGTGTTGCCGTCGGGCGGGCGGCGGATCAGGTCACCCGGCCTGGCGGTGATCTTGAGGAGGAACACCCGCTCCGAGTCGCTGACCTCGGCCGGTACGTCGACGTGCTCGACGACTCCGGCATCGCTGATCAGGCACATCGCCGCGATGTGCGTACCCGTCGGCTGGTAGTGACGGACCTGGGGGTGCTGCCCGCGGGCGACATCGACCACCGCGTGGATCGGGTCGTAATCCGCGGAGATGCGGGCGATCATGTCCAGGCCACCGCCACCCACCCGGGCGGCGATCTCCAGCAGGTACGGCTCCCCGTCGTGGAACCGCACCTCGGCGTGCATGACGCTGCGCCGCAGACCCTGGGCGTGCGCACCGGCCCGGACAGCGCGGTGCACCTTCTCCAGCGTCACGTCGTCCAGCGTTGTCGGCGCGTGGTGCACGTCGTCGTCGAACGTCGCTCCCTCGGCGGTGATCCGGTCCACGACCGAGCCGAGATAGACCTCGTCGTCCCAGGCGAGCGCCTCGATCAGGTATTCCTTGCCCTCGAGGAACGACTCGACGAGCAGCCCCTGCGGGCCGAGGTCCAGGCCGGTCGGCTCCGAGGTGGCCCAGAACATCTTCGCGATGCCCTCGCTCGCCTGCTGGAAGCGCCGGCCCAGCTGCTCGGCGTCGTCGATGCGGAAGACGAAGTTGCTGCCCGCGCCCATCGTCGGCTTGAGGATGACCGGATAGCCGAACTCCTCGGCGGCGGCCAGCGCCTGCTTCTCGTCCTCGGCGTAGCGGAACCCGGGAATCGGCGCGCCGGCCCGTTCGTGGGCCTGACGCATGAGCAGCTTGTTACGGCTCTGCACGGCCGCCTGCACCGGGATGCCGGGCAGCCCGAGCGCGTCGGCGACGGCCGCCACGGTGATGACCGCGGACTCGGAGAACGTGATCACGCCGTCGAAGTGCTCCGTGGCGTGCCACTCCTTGGCGACGGCGATGATGTCGTCGATCTGCTGCGAACCGGCCACCCGGTAACGCTCGGCGGGCCAGAAGTCGTCGGTGCCCTGGCCGTTGAGCACGAACAGCTCGACACCGAGCTCCTCGACCTGCCGGTAACGCGAGATGTAGTACTGCAGGTACTGCAGGGTCTCCATCGCGAGCAGTTTCATGTCAGCTCCTCCCGGTGCCGTCGTGGTCGCCCGTCAGCGCGGGCAGCGTGAACACGGTGATCGACTCCGGCGGCTCGCTGTCGTCGAGCCGCAGCTCCACCCCCTGGCCCTCGGCCCGGGCCGCCACGTCGACGAGCAGCGGTGCCGCACCGGCGAGCAGGGCCCGGACCTCGAGCAACAGGTCGCCCAGGGCCACCGGGTCGTCCTTCAGGTCACCCGACGCGGCCCGCAGCCGGTCGAGCTGGTCCGCGACCATCGCGGCCGCCCGGCCCATGGAGAACGTCGCCAGCTCGTAGCAGCCGGCGAACCGTTTCGTGAGCACCTTGGCGCGCAACCGGCCGTTCTCCGTGGTCGGCAGCTCGGTGTCGACGACCTTGCCGGTGAGTACGGCCAGCTGGGCGGCCAGCTCGTTCCACGGCCGGATCAGCCGCGCGCCGGTGGTGGTGCGCAGTGCCGGGCGGGTGAACGTGGAGCGCTGGAACTCCGGTGCGGTCAGGGCCAGGTAGAAGCGGGCGACGTCACGCGGCACGCCGTCCAGCAGGTCCCGGGTCCACACCAGATGGTTGCGGCTCGTCGAGAACTTCTGCCCGTCGAGCTCGTAGAACTCGTTGCAGACGTTCGTGGCGGGTAGCGCGTACCGGTCGTCGTGGGCCATGAGCAGGGCCAGGTCGACGAGGCCCCAGTAGTAGACGTTGTCGTAGCCGTGGAAGTAGACGATCTCCGCGTCGCGGTCACGCCGCCAGAGGTCGTCGGTCTCGGCCGGGGCCGGGCCGCGCTGGGCCGGTTCGCGTTGGGCGACGACCCAGGCGCTGGCGTACATCACCGCGGGCATGGCCTCGATCCACGGGTAGATGCGCTGACCCGGGGTCTCGGCGAACGGCGCGGGCAGGCCCCAGTCGCCCGGCACGGTCACCGGGACGTCCGGCAACGGGCCGGCGAGCAGCTCCTGAATCAGCTGCCGGGCGTGCGGGCGCCACAGGTCACGGCGTTCGTCGTAGTACGCGCGGAGCCGCTCCCTGTACTCCTCCAGCGGCAGGACGAGCACCTCGTACTCGCGGTATTCGAACTCCGCGCCCGGGTCGAGGGCCGGCGCCGCGTCGAGGAGCTGGTCGAAGTGGTTCGGGTGCCCGCAGCCCTCGCAGACCCCGCCGGAGCTGCCCGCGAGACAGGCCGGGCAGGTGCCGCCGAGGAAACCGTCGAACAGCACCTGGCCCGTCGCGCGGGCCACCGGCATGCGTACCTTGCGCAGTCGCAGGCTGCCGTTGCGGTGCAGGCGCTCGACGAACGTCAGCACGGTCTCGCGGTAGCTCGCGCCGATCGGGGGCATCCCGTCGATGCCGATGCCGAGTGCCCGCATGGACGCGGCGATCGCGTCGGTCGAGGTGGCCCGCAGCGCCTCCGGGGACAGGCCCTGGCGCTGCGCGGTGGTCGAGACGTACGTCTGGCTGTCATCGGTGATCGTGGTGTAGACGACGTCGCGACCGGTCGCGGCCAGGTAGCGGGCGTAGACGTCACCCGACAGGTACGGGCCGGCCATGTGCCCGAGGTGCAGGTCGCCGTTGGACGTGGGGGTGGCCGCGACGATGATCGCGGGGCGCTGCGTCATTCCTTGACCGCCGCGTGCCGGTCGGCGAAGTTCTTGGCCAGCTCGGCGTCCCACCAGACCGAGTACATCTGGAAGTCGGCGTCGCTCTCGTTCACGACCTGGTGACGGAACTCCGGCTCGAAGTGCACGATGTCGCCGGCTACGAACGGCGTACGCCCCTGGTCCGTGATGATCGTGGCGGCACCGGTCATCGCGACCCAGATCTCGTACTCGTGGTGGCCGTGCGCACCGGAGACGGCGCCCGGCGAGACGACGCACCAGGAGCCCTCGAAGGGGGCGTTGAGCACTTCCCACGGCATGAGCCGCTGGGCCCGAAGGCCGTTGTCGGGCTTGAGGGCGTCGCGGTCGAGTTTGCGGATCTCCATGTCTGCCTCCGTGTGTCTCAGCGGGCCGCGAGTGCGGCGGCGCGGTGTTCGAGCAGGTCAGTGACGATTTCCTCGGATCGGGCGGCGAGGACGCTCAGCAGCGAGTCCGCGATGCCGTGGGTGGCCTCGTTGACGCCCTGCAGGTAGCAGCCGGCGGTCACCTCGGGCGGGACGTTCATCCGGTAGTTGCGGTCGACCGTGACGTCGCCGATGCCGAGCGCGGCGGCGAGGTCGTTGACCACCCGGGGCATCCCGCGGACGAAGCCGGTGCCGAGCAGCACGACGTCGCTGCGCAGCTCGCTGCGTTCCCCGTTCTTGCGGTCGACCAGGCTGAGGACGACCTCGTCGCCGTCCATCCGGGCGTCCGCGATCTCGGTCATCGTCACCATGCGCAGCCGCTGCGAACCGGTGAGCCGGCTCAGGTACATCTCGCGGTAGAGCGCGTCGAGGGTGCCCGGTGCGAGACCCGCGTAGTTGGTCCGGTGCATCTCGCGCAGCAGCTGCTCGCGGGCCTCGGGGCGGGCGGCGTGGAACTCGTCGATGAACGACGGGTAGTACAGCTCGTTGGTGAACTTGCTGCTCTCGTACGAGTTCAGCCCGATCGACCGCATGACCATCGTGCACTGCGCCCGGGGGAAGCGTTCGTGCGCGGCGACGAGCATCTCCGCCGCGCTCTGGGCACCTCCGATGACCGTCACACGGCGGACGGCCTGCGGGTCGAGGGACTCGACGCGGGTGGCGAACTCCGTGCTGTGCAGCACCCGTTCCCGGGGCAGAGCCGCGAACTCCGCCGGGATGTGCGCGTCGCGACCGGCGCCGAGCACGAGGTTGCGGCACAGGATGTTGCGGCCGTCGGCGAAGTGCGCCAGCCAGTGGGTGACGACACCGGAGTCGTCGGGCACGGGCTCGACGGAGGTGCAGCGCAGGCCGTACTCGAGGCGTACGTGCTCCAGGGACCGCGAGACCCAGGCGAGGTAGGCGGAGATCTCCAGCCGGTACGGCGTGAAGCTGCCGAGGTTGATGAACTCGTCCAGCCGCCCGGTCGCGTGCAGGAAGTTGACGAACGAGAACCGGCTGCGTGGGTTGCGGAGCGTCACCAGGTCCTTGAGGAACGACACCTGGCTCTGCGACCAGGGCAGCAGCATCCCGCGCTGCCAGACGACGTCGTCGTGCTGCTCCGCGATGAGGGTCTCGCCGGCGAACTCCTTGGGCGCCAGCTCCTCCAGGGCGATGGCCATCGCGAGGTTCGCGGGCCCGGCCCCGATGGCCAGTGTCTCGACTTCTTGATGCACGTCGCTCTCCCGTGGGGTCGTTGCGGTGGTGGTCCTCATGCCGGCGTCGCCGCGGTCACGAGCGCTGTCATGTCATCGACCGTGCGTGCGGCGTTGAACGCGGTGAGGTCGAGGCTCACGTGGAACCGGGCTTCGAGCTGTGCGAGGGCCTCCAGCGAGGTGAGGCTGTCCCAGTCGTGGGCGGCCAGGATCGGCTGCTCACGCAGGGCCGCGGCCGGCTCGTCGAGCACGCCGGCGAGGATCTCGGCGACGGTGGTGCCGGTTGTCGCTGCGGGGGTGGTCATGCATCGCTCCGTTCGCGAAGGGTGATCCAGCCGGGCAGGTCGCCCGGCTCGGTGGTCAGATCGAGCACGAACGAGCCGGGCTCCGCACCTGCGGCGAACCCCGCCGTGGTCCAGAAACCGGCCGCGACCCCGTTCTTCTTCGAGGCCACATAGCTGGCCTCGAGGCGGGTGGCACCGGCGGCGCGGGCCTGCCGGGCGAGCCAGCCGGCGATGGCCAGGTCGATGCCGCGGCCCAGCACCCGGCAGCTGAGCACCAGGTTCAGCACCCGCCACCGGTCGCCGTCGCGGTGCACCCAGGCGGCGCCGACGACACCCTCGTCGCCGAAGCGGTCGCTGACCTCGAACGTCGCCACGAGGTGGTCGGCCGACGTACTCATGGCCGTGGTGGTGGCCTGGTCGAAGCGCTCGCCGGTCAGGTTGAACTGATTGGTACGCGCCGCGAGCTGCGCGGCCCGCGCCACCGTGTATCCGGTGACGGGTGCCGGGGTCAGCCGCAGCCCGAGCGCCGTCAGATAGTCCTGTGAGGATCCGAAGCCGGTGGAGAAATCGCTGCGCAACGCCCGCGCCCGGTACAGCTGCGGCCGTTGCAGGTCGGTCTTCGTGAGATCAAGGACGTCGAACCATCCGGTACGCAGCAGCGTGCGCACCAGGTGGGCGGGGTCGCCGCTCGCGTCGAGCACCACGGTCCCGGGCAGCTCCGCGGTGACGTGGCCGCGCTCGAACGGCGAGTCGTCCAGGAAGACCATCGACTCCGTGGACAACCCGAGCGACTCGGCCGCGGCGCGCAGGTTCTCCGCCTTGGCCTTCCAGTTCACCGCGCGTACGGCGAACGCGTCCGCCCCGAGCACCATCTCCGGATGCCCGGCGAGCACCTCGTCGACCAGCGCCGCGTCGTTCTTGCTGGCGAGCACGAGGATGACCCCCTGCTCGCGCAGCCGCCGGACGCTGAGCTGCAACTGCTTGTACGCGTTACCCGGGTAGAGCCCGCCGAGCTCGATGCCCTCCGCCCCGGCCTCGCCGAGCACTCCGCCCCACAGCGTGTTGTCGAGGTCGAGGGCCAGCACCTTGCGGGACAGCCCGGCGCGGGCCTGGGCGGCGCGGCGTACCTCCCCGGCAAGCAGCAGCAGGGCGCCGTCGGTGTAGGGCAGGTCCGCGTAGCGGTGCAGCCGTTCGTCGCGGGCGGCGAACGGCGCGTCGGCGAGCAGTCCGACCAGATCGGCGGTCACCACCTGCGGATGTTCGCGGGCCAGGTCGAGCAGCCCCGCGTTGAGCCGCGTCCACAGCTGGGCGACCGCGGCCCGGTCCCGGAGGCTGACCAGCCCGTCGCGTACCTGGGCGGGCAGCGGCACGGTGTGCAGCACCACGGTCGCGGCCGTGCCGGCGAGGGCCGCCGCGACCAGCTCGCCCAGCTCGTGCAGGCGCCCCTCGACATGCGCGGCCAGGGCCGGGACGTCGGTGGGTGACCAGTCGGCGGGCAGGAAGAACGACTCGTCCATCAGCAGCGACACCAGGTCGGGGTCGGCGCCCGTCGTGAACCGGCCCGAGGCCAGCGTGATCTCGAACGTGCCGTACTCGCCCGGGTCGATCGCCGGCCACATCCCCGCGCCGACCAGTGCCGACGTGAGCAGGTCCCGGTACGGCCCGACCGTGCTCGTCGCGAGCACCGCCACGGTCACCTGGCGCAGATCGGGGTCGGCGGGAAGCTTCCGCAGCTGTTTGCCGGCCTTGCGCAACAGCACGGGATCGGTCGACTCCAGCAGCGTCTGCCGGCTCGGTACGTTCCCGGCGGCCATCAGACCCGCACCAGCGTGCAGTACCAGCGCATGCCGATCGACGTCCCGGTCAGCGCGACGACGTCACCCTCGTGCAGCTCGCCGCGGGTCAGCTGCTCGCCGAGCGAGGTCAGCTGGTCCGCCGCCCCCATGTGGCTGTGCAGGGGCGAGATCGCCGCGTTCGTCCGCTCGACCGGCAACCCGAGCGGCTGCACCAGTTCCTCGATCGCCTCCGGGCTGTCGTTGATGTAGATGACGTGCGCGACGTCGCTGCGGTCCAGGCCGGCCCGCTTGCACGCACCGTCGATGACGTCGAGCAGGCGGGAGTTCAGCAGCTCGCCGAACGCGCGCAGCCGGGCCGGGTTCTTGGCGAAGTGGGCCTGCACCCGTACGTGCCCGGGGTCGGCCGTCCTGCTCGACCACCCCTGCGGGGCGACCGGGGCGACGCTGCCGCCGTAGTCGGTCCGGAACCAGTCACTCAGCTCCGGATCGGTGAACTGCTCGGTCGCCAGCCACCGCAGCGTCGGGTGATCGCGGCGCAGCACCGTGGCGACCGCGCCGTCGCTGTGCACCGCGTTGTTCACGGTCATCCGGTTGCGGTGGAACTCGCTGACCCGGTTGACCGCGACGAACAGCACCCGGTCGAGCTCCGGCTGCACGGCCATCAGCCCCGCGACCAGCCCGAGACCCGTGACACCCGAGGCGCACCCCTCGGTGAGCAGCAGGGTCTGCACCTTGGTGATGCCCAGCTCGCGGGCCAGGGCGGCGCTCGCGTCCCAGTTCGGGTACTCGGGAACCTCCGAGGCCGCGAGGACGACCAGGTCGAGCTCGCTCGCCGCCACCCCGGTGGTCGCCAGTGCGTCGGCGGCGGCGCGGGCGGCGAGTCCTACCGCGGTGACGCCGTCCGGTGCGCGGTGGAAGGTGTCGAACCCCCAGCGAATGATGCGCTCCGGATCGGACACGTAGTCGGCGGCACTGAGACGTACGTCCTTGTCGTCACCGAACGCGTATCCGAATCCGGTGATGCCGAATGTCGTCGGCCGTTCTGCCATCGAAGCTCCTCGACTTAAACCATTGGCGTTTTTCGGTGCCGAGAGCGTTTCTAACGGGGTTTTCCGTTGATGGACAACGGATCTGCGGTCATGTCAGCGTCGTTCGCAGCAGCCGTCATCGAATTCGCCGTACGACCGGTAATCGATTTCCGGGCGCCCGGAAATCATCATTTGGCTGACCCGTGCGGCATCGACTGCGCCGCGTCGCGTCCCTAGACTCGGACCTCATGCATTCGTCGCAGATCACCTTGGACGCGCTGCGGAAAGCGGTCGCGGAGTTCGCCGGTCCGGGCGTCCCTGATGCGGGATGGGCAGCGCTCACGGCCCGCACCGCGCCCGCGATCGACCCGTCGGTGGCGGCGCACCGGGAGGCGTTGCACGTGTGGCTCAACGCCTGGGGCTGCCGCATCCGCTACCCCCGGCCCGGCGAGGAGAACCTGTTCGACAGCGGCGTCGAGCAGTGGTGGAAGCAGTGGCAGCACGCACTGCCCGCACCCGGGGTGTCCATCACCGGCCTCGATGACGCGGACTTCCCCGCCCTCGGCGAGTGCTACCAGGAGCTGGCGCTGGTCAGCGTGTCGGCGGGCCCGCGGCGACGCGGCATCGGCTCCACCGCCGCGACCAAGATGCTGTACGCACTACGCCCGCAGGCACTGATGCCGTGGGACGAGGCGATCGCGAAACGCCTGCACGGGCGGCGCGACGCGGCTTCCTACGCGGCACACCAGCGCCTCGGCCGTGACTGGTCCCTGGCCCTGCTGACCGAGGCCGGCATGGACGAGGCCGAGCTCGCCGGGCATCTCGGTCAGCCCGGCCGGTCCCTGGCCAAGATGCTCGACGACTACTGCTACCTGACCTTCACCCGGGGCATCTGACCTTCACCCGGGGCACCTGACCTTTTCCCTCCGCCCACGGACCGCCGCACCGGTGGTCCGGCGATGACGCACGCCCAGGGAGTGCCCGTGATCCTCGGCATCGACCACATCGGACTCGCCACCGACGACCCCGGCGGTCTCGCCCCGTTCCTGACGCTGCTCGGGATGAACCCCACCGACTCGGGGCCCGCCGCCGCGTACGGCGTGAATTGCGATTTCTGGCAGTCCCCCGGCGCCTGCGTGGAAGTGGTCTCCCCCGCCGCCGGGGAATCCGCCGTCGGGAAGTACCTGAAATCCCGCGGGCCCGGCCTCTACCACCTGGCTTTTGAGGTCGACGACCTGGCCGCCGACCTGGCCGTGCTGCGCGCCGGCGGGTTCGTGGCGCTCGACGACCAGCCCGTGGCCGGTGCCCGCGACGGGATGACCGTCGCCTTTCTCTATCTGCGCAAACCCGCCGGCCTCCTGGTCGAGCTGGTCCAGTACGCCACCGCCCACCACCGGAAAGCAGGCGCCGCCGATGTCCCGCACTGAAACCGAGCTGCTCGCCGCCGTCACCCGGGAACTCCCCGGGGTCCGCGCCGACCTGGAACGCCTGGTCACCATCCCCGGCATCGCCTTCCCCGGCTTCGACCCCGTCCACCTGCAGCGCTCGGCCGAGGCGGTGGCCGAACTGCTCGCCGGCTGCGGGCTCAAGGCCCGCGTCGTCTCCGCGGGCGGCGCACCCGCGGTCATCGCCCACCGCGCGGGACCGCCCGGCGCCCCGACCGTGCTGCTCTACGCCCACCACGACGTGCAACCGCCGGGAGAACGCGACGACTGGTCGAGCGACCCGTTCGTGGCCGAGGAACGCGACGGCCGCCTCTACGCCCGCGGTGCCGCCGACGACAAGGCCGGGCTGATGGCGCACGTGGCCGCCCTGCGCGCGTTCGGCGACGACCTGCCCGTCGGCGTGTGCGTCTTCGTCGAGGGCGAGGAGGAGAGCGGCTCGCAGTCGCTGCCGGCGCTGCTCGAACGCCATCGCGACGAGCTAGCCGCGGACGTGGTGGTGATCGCGGACTCGAGCAACTTCGACATCGGCGTACCGGCGCTGACCACGTCGCTGCGCGGCATCGTCAACTTCCTCGTGGAGGTACGCACCCTTCGCCAGGCCACGCACTCGGGCACGTTCGGCGGGGCGGTGCCGGACGCGCTCATCGCCCTGTCCCGGCTGCTCGCCTCGCTGCACGACGACGCGGGTGACGTCGCGGTCAGCGGTCTCGTGGCACGCGAGGCCACGTCGCCGGATCTGCCCGCTGCCCGGATCCGGGCCGAGGCCGGGCTGGTCGACGGCGGCGAGCTGATCGGCACCGGGCCGCTCGTGGACCGGCTGTGGACGCGGCCCGCGATCAGTGTGCTCGGCATCGACGCCCCCGCCACGACCGGTGCCGCGAATGCGCTGGTGGCTTCGGCCCGGGCCAAGGTGAGCGTACGGGTGGCGCCCGGCGACGACCCCGAACGCGCCTACCGTGCCGTGGCCGCCCACCTGCTCGCGCACGCCCCCTGGGGCGCGGAGGTGACCACGGAGTACGAGGCGAGCGGCGCACCCTGCGACATCGACGCGACCGGGCCCGCCTATGACGCCGCGCGGGCTGCGTTCCGGCAGGCGTGGGACGGCGTCGACCCGGTGGACGTGGGGGTCGGCGGCTCCATCCCGACCGTCGCGATCTTCCAGGAGCTCTTCCCCGCCGCGTCGCTGCTGGTCACCGGCGTCGAGGATCCGCTGACCGGCGCGCACGGGCCGGATGAGAGCCTGCATCTCGGGGAATTCGCGCGGGTCTGCGCCGCCGAGGCCCTGCTCCTGCAGAACCTCGGCCTCATCGGCTGAGCCCGGCTGATCATTTTCGGCCAATGGTGGCGACGAGGGCTTCCTCGCCGCCACTTTGGCGTGCCCCGGCGGCGCGGGAGCGGTAGCGGAAGACGTGGCGGTAGGACTGCGGCGAGACGCTGATGATCCGGCCGAAGTGCTGGCGCAGGCTCGCGCTCGTGCCGAACCCGGCCCGCCGGGCGATCTGCTCGACCGAGTCGTCGGTCATCTCCAGCAGCTCCTGTGCGAGCCGCACCCGCTGCTCGAGGATCCACTGCAGCGGCGTCACCCCGACCTCGTCCCGGAAGCGGCGGGCGAACGTGCGCGGGCTCAGATGCGCCTGGTCGGCGAGGTCCGCGACGACCAGCGGCCGGTCCAGCCGCTCGCGTGCCCAGGCGAGCACCACGCCCAGGTCACCGCGCTCGTCGCCGTGCACCGCGGGCTGCACGAACTGCGCCTGACCGCCCTCGCGATGCGGCGGCACCACCATGCGGCGCGCGATCTCGTTGGCCACCGCCGCGCCGTGGTCACGGCGCACCAGGTGCAGGCACAGGTCGATGGCGGCCGCCGTGCCCGCCGAGGTCAGCACGCTGCCCTCGTCCACATAGAGCACCCGCGAGTCGACCTGGACCGCTGGATAGCGATATGCCAGGTCGTGGGCGTTGAGCCAGTGGGTGGTGGCCCGCCGCCCGTCCAGCACCCCGGCGGCGGCCAGCACATACGCCCCCGTGCAGATCGACACGATGCGCTTGCCCGCGGCGTGGGCCGCCCGGACCGCCGCCACCAGCGCGGGCGGCGGATCGACCTGGTTGGCGCGGGTGCACGCCGGGACGAGCACCGTGTCGGCCTGCGCGAGCGCGTCGAGGCCGTACTGCGGGGCGACCGCCAGCCCGCCGGCCGTGCGCACCGGATCCGGGCCCTCGGCGCACAGGCGCAGCTCGTACCACGGGGAGACGATGTCACTGCGGTCGCTGCCGAAGACCTCCACCGGCACGGACAGCTCGAAGATCGGCAGTCCGTCGGTCAGCGCAACCGCGATCACGTGAGGGGCCATGGCAGGAATCTATCGCATCCCGACGTTTCTGCCGCTGTTCTAAATCCGCCAAACGGGCGATCGTGAATCCATGACGGACACTTCTGCCACCCCGACCCACCAGGGCGGCCGGCTGAGCGCTTTGCAGGGGACCGCACTGTACGTCGGTGCCGTGCTCGGTACCGGTGTGATCGCCCTGCCCGCGCTCGCCGCCGAGGCAGCCGGACCCGCCTCGCTGATCGCCTGGCTGCTGCTCGTGATCATCTCCGCACCGCTGGCAGCGACGTTCGCGGCGCTCGGCGCCCGGCACCCCGACGCGGGCGGCGTCTCGACGTACGCCCGGCTGGCCTTCGGTCACAAAGCAGCCGCGGTCGTCGGCTGGTGCTTCTACCTCGCCGTGCCACCGGGCGCCGCCGCCGCTGCCCTCTTCGGCGGCGCGTACGTCTCCGCGGCCCTCGGCGGCGGCTTCACCACGACAGCCATCGCCGCCTTCCTGCTCATGTGCGTGGTCACCGCCACCAACGCGGCCGGTGTCCAGCTCGCCGGCAAGATCCAGCTCGCGGCGGCCGCCCTGCTGGTCACGTTTCTCGTCGTCGCGGTCCTGGTGGCCCTGCCCGACGCCGACACCGCCAACCTGCACCCGTTCGCGCCGCACGGCTGGGGCGCTGTCCCCGGCGCGGCAGCACTGCTCGTCTGGAGCTTCGTCGGCTGGGAGACCATCACCCACCTGACCGGCGAGTTCAAGCGCCCCGCCCGCGACGTGCCACGGGCCACCACCGCCGCCATCCTGATCATCGGCATCCTCTACCTCGCTGTCGCGTTCGCGATCGTCGCCGTTCTCGGGCCCCGCGCCGCCGAGGCCGACGCACCCCTGGGCGAGCTCATGGCGGTCGGTCTCGGCGGCAACGCCCGCATCCTGGCCGCGATCGCCGCCCTGCTGCTGACCTTCGGCGCGATGAACGCCTACTACGCCGGAGCCGCCAAGCTCGGTGCCGCCCTGGGCCGCGACGGTGCGCTGCCGTCCTGGCTCGCCCGGGGCAGCCAGGCCGGTCAGGTGCCGCGCCGCAGCCTCGCGGTCAACGCCCTGATGTCCTTCGTGTCCCTGGGAGTCGTCGTCGCCACCGGCTTCGGCGCCAAGCCCCTGGTCCTGCTCACCACCGGCTCGTTCGTGACCGTCTACGCCTTCGGCATCGCCGCCGCCCTGCGCCTGCTCCCCAAGCGGAGCGCCGGCCGGGCCGCGGCCTTCGCGGCCATGGCCGCGGTGCTGGTCCTGCTCGCCATGACCGGCATCTACCTGATCTGGCCCCTCATCATCACCGGCTGCGCACTGCTCTACCTGCGCCTCAACCGGTCCGCCACCCCGGCCGCCACCGACGAGGCACCCGGCGAGTCCGCCATCGTCGCGGAGGGCTCCCCCGACCATCCCGCCAGCACCAAGGCCTGACCTTCACCAATCTCCGGCGCCGCAGCCTCCCCCGTTGGTTGCGGCGCCGGCCCGTCCCGTCAGGCCGCGGTCATCATTCCGGCCTCATAGGCGAAGGAGACCAGTTGAGCCCGGTCCCGGAGCTGCAACTTGCCCCGCAACCGATAGAGATGGGTACGCACGGTGGCCGCGCTGATGAACAACTTCACGGCGATGTCCTCGACGGACAACCCCTGCGCGGTCAGGATGAGCACCTCCCGCTCGCGCACCGTGAGGCTCCGCGCCATCGGAAGAGCGTCCTTGACCGGCGCGTTGGTCCGGCGGAACCACGTGAGCATGCGGCGCGCGGCGTCCGGGCCGAGCATCGCCTGCCCCGCCGCCACCGCACGGATCGTCATGACGAGCTCGCTGCGCCCGGACTGGTCGGAGAGCAGCCCGTTGGCGCCGGCCCGGATGACATCGGCCATCACCTCGTCCAGCTCGCCGACCGCGTAGACGACGACCGGTGGACTGGCCTCCTCCCTGCTGCCCCGCAGCCGCCGGATGAACTCGCTACCCTGCATACCGCGCAACCGGAGCCCGGTCACCACGACGTGAGGCTTCTGCGACTCGGCAAGCGAGAGCCCCTGACTGGCCAGCGAAGTGGTCCCCACGATCTCGATGTCCTGCTCAGCCGAGAGCAGAGAGCGCAGACCGTCGCTGACCAGAGCCCTTTCGTCGCAAATAAGCACTCGTAATGCCACGTACTGCCTCCTAGGCGATGCCGAAAGGGGCAAGGTGAACGTCCGCGAACGGGGGCAGCCCCCCAGCACGCCCGTCCCTGCGTAATGCTGCTACCCCCGTGCCACAGACACGTAGTGGAAATAATTGATCACTCTCAGTGCGCACCGACCTCACCCGGGGCGCAGGTAATCCATAGTGGACCAATAGGACACACAGCCGTCCGCATGATGAGACGCAAGCCCCCCGAACTTCCAACAAGCGAGACATCGGGCCCCGTGTACACAGTCGGTGATGACGCAAGGCATTTACCAATATCAACATGATGCGCAGAACGCGCCCCCCGGTGGCGACTAGAATCGCGTAGCCGACTCAACAGCTCACCACTGTATTAGAACTGATGTTCGAATGCGTCAACGCCTGACTTACATCTGGCGGGCGTCACCTGCGAAAAGGAAACCATGAAGATCATCGAGGAGGCCGGGGCCTTCCAGCCGGGCTGGGCGGAGCACTTCCGCAGCGCGGATCTCAGCATCGGGACCTACGCGATCCCGGCGGGCGCCACCGACCCGCAGACCCCGCACACCGAGGACGAGATCTACGTGATCACCGCCGGACGGGGCCGCCTGACCACCCCGTCGGCCACCGTCGACGTAAGCCCCGGCACCGTCATCTTCGTCCCGGCCGGCGAAGAACACCGCTTCACCGGGGTAACGGAAAACCTGACAGCGCTCGTCATCTTCGGCCCCGCCGAATACACCCGCGCCACCCCCGCGGCGCAATGAGAGCGGAATGAGAACAGCCGAGGTCGCGGTCGCCCGTGCGGACGACCGGCCTCGGCCCCTTCTGCTGTGGAGCTCGGCCCCTTCTGCCGTGGAGTCAGGCGGCGAGGCGGCGGGCCGGGGCGGGAAAGCCGACGACGGTCGCATCGGGTCCGGCGGTACCCGGGGCCAGATCACCCTGGGCCAGATCTCGCAGGGCCAGGTCACGCAGGGTTGACTGCACGTCGGACAGTGCACGGGCGAGGGTGCCGGCCGCCGCGCTCGCGTCGCGCAGGGTGTCGATGACCAGCGTGGACTCCGGGCAGGCGGGGTCGGTGGCGATCCGGGCCGACATCTGGCGCAGCGCCTGGGGAAGCTTGCCCGCGGCCAGCTTGAGCGCGCCGGCGAGCTCGTATGCTTCGTTCGGGCCGGGCATCGCCGGCTCGTGCCGCGTGGCGTAGGCGAGGTAGCGGACCAGCTCGTCGATCAGGTGGGCGGCGTCGGTGGTGCGCACCGGGTCGTAGGGTCCGTGCAGGGGGAAGAGCTGCTGGAGCGGATCCGAGGTGGACATCGGGTTCCCTTCGGTAGCCATGGTGGCGACCAGGCTGGCGGGGGCGGCTCGAATCCGGGACGAAAGCCACTGTCCGTAGAGCAGAATGCATCCTTGGCGCAAGCACCGTATCGGGCAAAGTATGCGAACCGTTGGAATGACCAGGTACCCCGCAGACGGGTGGCAGACATCGACCGGCGTTGCATAGCCTCGAACGATGCGGGGGATCATTACTGTGGGTTACCGAAGAGCTGTGGGCTACCAACGAGCTGCGGATTGTCGAAAAACTGGGAAGTACCGGTTGACCAGTGGATCACGGGCGCCGTGGGACGAGGTGTGTTAGGTGCTGTTCCTCATTCTCGGCGCTCTGGAGGTCGTTCTCGGTGACGACATCCTCGATCTCGGCGGCCTGCGTCAGCAGGTTGTCCTCGGCACGATGCTGCTGGAGGCGAACCGGGTCGTCCGGACCCCCCGGCTCATCGAGGCGCTCTACGGCGAGGATCCACCCTCGACCTCCCGGGTCCAGGTGCAGATCTGCATCTCCGCACTGCGGCGCTTCTTCACTGGCCACGGGATGCCCGACGCCATCCTGACCCGCTCGCAGGGCTACTCGCTGCAGATCCCCGAGGGCAGTCTCGACCTGCACCGCTGGGAACACAGCCTGATCCAGGCCCGGCAGTCCCGCGACAACAGGCGGATCGAGGAGGCGGTCGGGCAGTACCGGTCGGCGCTGAGTCTCTGGCGGGGTCCCGCGCTCGACGGCGTCGACAGTCAGGTGGTGCGCTCCGCGGCGGAGCGGCTCGCCGATCGCCGGATCACCGCGCACGAGGAGTGCATCGACCTCGAGCTCAAGCTCGGCCGGCACAACGAGATCGTCGACGAGCTCGGTGGCCTGGTGACCGAGTATCCGTTGCGGGAACAGCTGCGCGGGCAGTTCATGCTGGCGCTCTACCGAGCCGGGCGGCAGAGCGAGGCGCTCGCCACGTACCGGTCGGCGCGGCTGCGGATGATCGACGAGCTGGGCCTGGAGCCGAACGAGCACCTGCAGGGGCTCGAGCGGGCCATCCTCACCTCGGACCCCGGTCTGATCCCCCCGAAGACGGCCCCGGCGCCGGCGCTGTCGCAGCCGGCCCCGGCGCCGTCTCCCGCACCGGGCCCGGTGCAGGAGGAAGAGCTTCCGGTGCCCGCCGTGCCGGTGGCCGTCGAGGTCATCGACATGCACAGCCCGCGCGCGGCTGAGCGGGCCGCGACGCCGGGGCCACGGCTGCTGCCCACCGACATCGCCGACTTCACCGGCCGGGAACGCCAGATCGGGGCCATCGAGCAGCACTTCACGGTGCCCACCGGCACCGTTGCGGGCTTCGCGGTGCCGGTCGTGGTGATCGCCGGCAAGCCCGGCATCGGCAAGACCACGCTCGCGGTGCACGCCGCGCACCGGCTCACCGGCCGTTATCCGGACGGGCAGCTCTACGCCGACCTGCATGGCCGGCACATCGACCAGGTCAGCGCCCAGCAGGTGCTCGAACGGTTCCTGCGCGCCCTGGGCGTTCCCGGCGCCGCCCTGCCGGAGAGCCTCGACGAGCGCGCCGAGCTGTACCGCACGATGCTGTCCGACCGCCGGATGCTGGTCGTGCTCGACAACGCGGGTGACGAGGGCCAGATCCGGCCCCTGCTGCCGGGCACGTCCCGCTCGGCGGTCCTGGTCAGCAGCCGGGGCCGGCTCGGTGGTCTGCCCGGTGCCGTCCACGTCGACGTGGACGTCTTCGACGAGCAGCACTCGATGGAGCTGCTGGCCCGGATCGCGGGGGCCGAGCGCATCGACGCGGAGCCGCGGGCCACCGCCGAGCTGGCCGGGCTCTGCGGGCATCTGCCGCTCGCGCTGCGCATCGCGGGGGCCCGGCTGGCCGCCCGTCCCCACTGGAGCGTCGACCACCTGGTCGAACGGCTGGAGAACGAGGCCCGCCGGCTCGACGAGCTCAAGCACAGCGGGCTCGGCATCCGGGCCAGCATCTCGCTGACCTACGACCACCTGGAGGAGGACGCCAGGCGGCTGTTCCGGCTGCTGACGATCCTCAACTTCCCGCACTTCCCGGCCTGGGTGGCGGCGGCGCTGCTCGACCAGCCGTTCTCCGGCGCCCAGGACCTGCTCGACGATCTGGCCGACGCGCAGCTCATCGAGACCACCAGCTCGGGCCGCGGTGTCCACGCGCACTATCGCTTCCACGACCTGATCCGGGTCTTCGCGCGGGAGCGGCTGGTCGCCGAGGACGCCACCACCGAGCGGGAGGCCGCGCTCGAACGGGTCATGGGTGCGTTGCTGTTCATCTCGCGGGAAGCACGACGCGGTGTGCACGGTGGCGATTACCTGCAGATGCAGGTGTCGGACCGGGTCTATCCGCTGCCGGAGCGGCACATGC
The DNA here is from genome assembly GCF_018332715.1 of Winogradskya consettensis. GTDB lineage: Bacteria > Actinomycetota > Actinomycetes > Mycobacteriales > Micromonosporaceae > Actinoplanes > Actinoplanes consettensis. The sequence continues at coordinate 23,974 of NZ_BOQP01000005.1, forward strand.
GCCAGATCGTCGAGGCGCCGCTGACGTGGTTCGAGCGGGAACGCCCGGCGATCGTGGCGGCGGTCCGGCAGGCGGCCCAGGCGGGTCTCGTCGAGCACTGCTGGAGCCTGGCGCTGACCGCCGTGCCGCTGTTCGAGTCCCGCAACTACCTGAGCGACTGGCGCGAGACGCACCAGATCGCGCTGGCCGCCGCCCGGGAGGCGGGTGACGAGCGGGGACAGGCCGCGATGCTGTACTCCACCGGGTCGCTCCACGTCATCGAGCGGCGCACCGAGGACGCCCGGGTGAACCTCACCGCGGCCGCCGAGATCTTCGAGCGGGTCGGCGACGAGGTGGGCGCGGCCATGGTCAACCAGCACCTCGGGTATGTCGAGTGGGTCGGCGGCCGTTATGCGCAGGCCGACGACCGCTACAGCCGGGCATTGCTGACGCACCGGCGCAACAACGACCTCGTGTCGATCGCGTACGTGCTGCAGTCCATCGCCCACGTCCGGATCGAGCACCAGGAGTACGAGCCGGCGATCGAACTGCTCACGGAGGCTCTGGACCTGAGCCGGCAGATCGGCAACCGGCGCACCGAGGCCCAGGTGCTGCACCGGCTCGGCGAGGTGCACCGGCACGCCGGGCGGCCGGCCGAGGCGGTCGAGGTGCTCGCCCAGGCACTCAGGGCGGTCCGCGAGTTCGGTGACCCGACCGGGGAGGCGTACATCCTGCACGGGCTGGGGGTGTCGCGGGTGCGGGCCGGGCGGCCGGGCGAGGCCGCGGACGACCTGCGTGAGGCGATGCGCCTGGCCTGCGAGACCGGGGACCGGCTGGTGGAGGGCCGGGTGGCGATGGCGCAGGGCGAGCTCGCGCTGGCCGTCGAGGAGCCCCGGCAGGCGGTGGTGCACCTGCACCGCGCGCTCGGGTTGTTCCGGGCGATCGGGGCGAAGCATTTCGAGGTGCGGGTGCTGCCGATGCTCAGCGACGCCTATGCCGCGACCGGCGACCTGGGCGATCTACTGGCGCCGACGCCCTTGAAATAGCGGGCGCCACTGAAACGGTCGCGCAAAAATGGGAAACCCCGGGCTCATGGCCCGGGGTTTTTCCGTGTGCGGGGATTCAGTCCCAGGGCATGTCACCGTCGGTGTGCATCCCGATCGTCGCGGTCGGGCCGGCCGCGGAGGACGCCGTGACGCTCTGCAGACCGGTTGCGGCCAGCGGCAGGGCGACCACCGCGACCAGGATGACGACGCGGACCTTGAGCGACCGGGTGAAGGTGTGAATGCGCATGGCGAATCCCCGTTCTCAGTGACGATTACGCCCTGGCTGCGAATGTTCCGCCGGGGCTGAGGCAAACGTTGCCAAGCCCGGCCATCGACGGGTTATCGCGCGACGACCGTTTCCGGTATCGCCATTCCTATTCGCTGCGGCATCGCCGATAACCGTGGGGAATAGCGCGGCGAAGCCCGCGCGATAGCGGCCTGCCACAGCATGGGTATCAGCCGGATCCACCGGCGGCGGACCGATGCCGGAACTCCTCACGAGGGCGGCCCGGCGGAAGACAGGTGACAGACATGAGCCTTTCGGTGCAAGCCCTGGACGGTGTCTACGGCCGGCCCGCCGTCGGTGTCCGGGCCCGGCTCGAACAGCCCGTGGACGGCCGGTGGGCCACCATCGCGGTGGCGGAGACCGATGCGGAGGGGAGCATCGGCGACTTCTCGGCCGGAACACTGGGCCGGGGACCGTACCGGGTCGTCTTCGAGAGCGACCCGTACTTCTCCGGTCTCGGTGTGAGCGCCGGATATCCGGAGATCGGAATCGTCTTCCGGATCCGGGACCGGCCGCACGAATGCCGGATCCAGGTCCTGATGACCCCGCACTCCTATTCGATGTACTTCGGCGGCAAGGCATGAACGGGATCGCGGTCCCGGAGGAAGGAACAGAAATGATCACCGAATCGACGCTGCAGTTCACCATGCTCGGCTCGTTGGCGGCGGTCCACGGGGGAAACGTGTGCCGTCCTACCGCACCCAAGGTCCGTACGGTGCTGGCCCTGTTGCTGGCCCGCGCCAACTATCTGGTCGAGACCGACTCGATCATCGAGGAGCTGTGGGGTGCCGAGCCGCCGCGCAGCTCGGTGACCACCGCGCAGACCTACATCTACCACCTGCGCCAGCGGCTGACCGCGGCCGGCATCGTCGAGGACGCCGATGACCTGGTCGTCACGACCGCCCCCGGCTACATCCTGCGCGTCGACGAGGACCGCATCGACGCGGTCCGGTTCCAGAAGCTCAGCGATGAGGGCCGGCACCTGCTGGAGGCCGGGCACGCCGGGGCCGCCGCCGAGCGGCTGCGGACGGCGCTCGGGTTGTGGCGGGGGCCGGCGCTGGCGGACGTCCCGGCGGGGCGGTTGCTGGAGGGTCACGCCGCGCATCTCGAGGAGGGTCGCATCCGGGCCCTCGAGCTGCGGATCCAGGCCGACATCTTCCTCGGGCTGCACCGGCAGCTTCTTCCGGAGCTGCGCACGCTCGTCTCGGCGTACCCGCTGAACGAATGGCTCCACGCCCGGCTGATCGAGGCGCTGCACCGCAGTGGCCGGCGCGGCGAGGCGCTGATGGCGTACCAGTCGGTCCGCAAGATCCTCGACGAGGAGCTCGGGCTGGAGCCGTCCGCGGAGCTGCGGCGGCTGCAGCAGGACGTGCTGATGGACGAGATGCCGCCGGTGTCCGAGCTGCGAGCGCTCCCGCTCGCGGGCTGAACGGCAGGCATTACGCGAAGGGGCTCCCGCCGGATCAGGCGGGAGCCCCTTCGCACAAGCAGTTCAGCCGGCGAGACGGCCGAACAGCAGACGCAGCAGCGACGGCTGGCGGGGCCCGGCGGCAACCGGCTCGGGAACCGGGGCGGGCCGCGTCCTCGGTGAACGGGTCAGCGGGGCGACGGGCGGCATCATGGCGCCGGGTGCCCACGCGGCACCGGTGGCAGCGAGGCCGATCAGGAGAGCGCGGCCCACCTCGGCGGAGGCGTCGGCGAAGCGGGAGCGTTCCGGCTCCTGGGTGGGAAGCAGGTACATGGTGGTCCTTTCCTGGTGAACGTCGAACCTGTGCCGAGCGTGCGCACCTCCGTTCGAAGAGTGGTCGAAAGACACCCTCGACGGCGGCTCGGCCCGGGTTCCAGCACCCGTCCCTAGCGTCGCGCCATGACTCCGATCGATGTCGCGGCGTACCTGGACCGGCTGGGTCTGCCCGCACTGCCCCCCACCGCGGAAAACCTCGCCGCCCTGCACGCGGCCCATGTGGAACAGATCCCGTTCGAGACCCTCGACCAGCTACCGGGGGTCGATCCGGCGGACGCGGTACGCCGCATCATCGGCACCGGGCGCGGCGGCGTCTGCTACCACCTCAACGGCGCGCTGGCGCTGCTGCTGGAGGCGCTCGGCTACGACGTCAGCCTGCACCCGGCCGGGGTGCAGAGCCGGTTCGCGCCGCTGCCCCAGGGCGCGAACGGCACGCACAACGTCATCCTGGTGCGGCACCTGCCGACGGCCACCAACCCGCAGGGGCGCTGGCTGCTCGACGCCGGCTCCGGTGAGGGATTCCACCGGCCGCTGCCGCTCGTCGAGGGCGAGTACGAGCAGAACGGCTTCCGCTACGGCCTGCGGCGTACGCCCGGCGGCTGGCGTCTCGACTACGACCGGCGGGAATCGTGCCGCGGTCTGGACTTCACCGAGCGGCCCGGTTCTCCGGAAGAGTTCGCGCTGCCCTACCAGGAGCAGGCCGGCACCCACATGGCGATCTTCTTCGAGTACGGCTGGGTGAAACGCCACCACGCGCACGGCTACGACGAGCTGATCGGCTGCCAGCTCAGCCATGTCACCGTCGACGGGCGTACGTCCGTCACGATCACCTCCGAGCAGCAGTGGTACTCCGCGCTCGCCGGCGTGTTCGGCGTACGGATGCCCGATCTGGATCCTGTGGACCGGACGGCGCTGTGGGAACGGGTGCGGCTGGCCTGGCACGCCCGGGACTTCGCGACGGCGATCCGGCCGCAGCATGCGGAGGCCGTGCGATGAGCGCGCTGGACGCGGTGCGGCGTGCCCTGATCGCCCGGCCGGAGATCGCGGACGCGGCGGTGCTGCGCCGGGACGGCCGGACGGTGGCCTATGTGGTTCCCGCCGAGCCCGGCTCGCCCGCCGAGGCCCGGGAGAAGGCGAGCGGGGTGGCTCCGGACGCGATGATCTGTGTGGTGCGCCGGATTCCGTACGCGGACCTCGGCGCGCTGGCGCAGGTGCCGCTCGTGGACGTCGGGACGCTGCCCGCCGGCGTCGGCCTGCGACCGGTCGAGCGGACAGTGCCCCCGCTGCGGCTCAGTGACGCGGACGCGCCGGTGCCGGTCGGCGTCGCCGAGGTGGCGGATGCCGGGGACAGCGGCGTTCCCGCGTACGCGCAGGGTCCGTCGCTCGTGGTCCTGCCCGGCGATCCCGCGACCGTTACCGAGGCGATCGTGCGGGCGGCGGAGCGTTTCCCGGAGCTCGGAGTGCGTACCGTGCAGGCCCGGGGTGAGACGTTCGTGACCTATCCCGAGCTGCTCGACCGGGGGCGCCGGGTCCTGACCGGGCTGCGGGCGCGCGGGCTGGGCGAGGGCTCGTACGCCGTACTGGTCAATGCCGATCTCACCGACTACGTGGTCGCCGTGTGGGCATGCCTGCTCGGCGGGATCCGCTTCGTGACGGTCGCCGACCCGGGCGGCTCCGCGACGCGCAGTCCGGTGCTGGACAAGCTGATCGGTGCCTGGCGGGCACTCGACCGGCCGCTCGTCATCGGCGGTGCGCTGACCGGGGCGGCCGAGCTCTACGACGAGCCGGGCCTCACCACGGCGGTCGTCTCCCAGCTGTCCGGGCACGAACCGGCGGACGGGCTGCACATTCCGGAGCCTGCGGACGTGGCGATGTGCGCGCTGTCGTCCGGCAGCACGGGCACGCCGAAGATCATCCAGGTCACGCATCGCGCGATCGTCGGCAACGCCCTGTCCAGCCGTCAGGTGGACCTGATCCGGCCCGGCGAGGCGAGCCTGAACTGGCTGCCGTTCGACCACGTCGCGCCGGTGGTCATGTTCCTGCTGCGCGACGCCGTGCTGGGCTGCGACAGCCTGCACGCGGCGACACCGTGGATCGCCGAGTCCCCGCTGCGCTGGCTGGACCTGCTCGAACGGCACCGGGTCGCGCACACGTGGGCGGCCAACTTCGGATACCGGCTGGTCGCCGACGCGTTGCGGGCCGCACCCGGGCGGCGCTGGGACCTGGCGCACGTGCGGACCATGCTCAACGCCGGGGAGCAGTGCACACCCCCGGTGATCCGCGAATTCCTCGCCCGGACCGGGGATTCCGGGATCGGCGCGCAGACCCTGGTGCACATGTGGGGCATGGCGGAGACGGCCACCGCGGCCACCGCGAAATTCCTCGCCACCGAGCACAGCCACCGCCGGATCCTCAAGTCCAGCCTCGGCGGGCCCCTGCGCCAGGCCGGGCCGGACGTACCCGCCGGGGACTGCATCGAGTTCCTCGCCATGGGCGGACCGACCCCGGGCTATCGCGTGCGGATCACCGACGACGAGCACCGCACGCTGCCGGAGGGCCGGATCGGGCGGTTCCAGGTGCGTGGCGCGCGCGTCACCCCCGGGTATCTGGGCAATCCCGCCGCGAACGCCGAGGCGTTCACCCCGGACGGCTGGTTCGACACCGGTGACCAGGCGTTCCTGCTGGACGGCGAGGTGACGATCACCGGGCGGTCCAAGGAGCTCATCGTCATCAACGGCGAGAAGTACTACTGCCACGAGGTCGAGGACCTGTGCGGGACGCTCGACGGGGTCCGGTCCGGGCTGGTGGCCGCCTGCGGTGTCCCCGATCCACGGACCGGCAGCGAACGGCTCGCCGTCTTCTACGTGCCGGAGGACGCCGGCACGGCTGAGGCAGGCGGCCGGATCCGGCGAGCGGTGGGTACGCGGCTGCGGCTCAGCGCCGCCTATGTCGTCCCGCTCGCGGAGGCGGACTTCCCGCGGACGACCAGTGGAAAGATCCAGCGGACCGCGCTGGTGGCGCGGACCGTGGCGGGCGAGTTCGACCGGTACGCCGAGCAGGACGAGCTGACCGTGCCGGCGTGCGCGTACCGGCCGGTGTGGCGGGTGACCCGATCGGCTGCCCTGCCCGGTGGGCCGGTACGGACGCTGGTGTTCGCCGACGATCAGGGGCTGGGCGATGCCTGGCGGGACGGTGAGCCCGGGGCGGTCGTGGTGCGTGCCGGGACGGCGTACGAGCAGAACGACCGTGAGTGGACGATCGACCCGGCCCAGCCCGCGCATTGGCGCCGCCTGCACGCCGGCCTGACCGCAGCCGGTCTGCTCCCCCAGCGGCTGCTCTATCTGTGGAGCTATCTGGGCGACAGCCGGTTGTGGCCGGAGATCCCGCAGGTGCGGACGGACCTCGCGCGCTGCGGAGCGCACCTGCTCAGCGCGCTGCAGACGTTCGGCGGCGAGCCCGAGCTGGTCACGGTCAGCCGGCGGCTGCGCCGGGTCGACGGCACCGAGCCGGTCACCTATCCGGCCGCGCTGACCGCGACGCTGACCGGGGTGCGCGCAGCCGAGGAGGTCGACGCCCCGGCGCGGCACATCGACCTGCCCGGCGATCCGCCCGATGCCGACGCTGCCACCCTGCGCAGGGCGCTCGGCGACGCGGCGGGTCGCGGGGGCCAGGTCGCGTGGCGTGGCGGGCAGCCGTACGTGCAGGCGCTGGAACCTGTCCGGGAGCCTGCGCCGGGACGGGACGCCCTGCGCCGCGGGGGTCGTTATCTGATCGCCGGTGGCACGGGCGGGATCGGTGCGGTGCTGCTCGCGGAGCTCGCCGGGCGGTACGACCTCAGCCTGCAGCTCGTCGGGCGCCGTGACCCCGGCACCGACCCGTTGCTGCGCGCGTTCCTGGACGAGCTCACCGCCGCGGGCCGCGACGTGCGCTACGACCGCGCCGACGTGCGCGACGCCGATGCGCTGCACCGGGTCGTCCATCGCGCGGAAACCCGCTGGCAGGCCCCGCTCGACGGCATCCTGCACTTCGCCGACGAGTACGCGACCCGCACCCTCGCCGAGGAACACCCCCGGGACTGGGCGGACGGCGACGTCGCGAAGATCAGCGGCACCCTGCACCTGGTCCGGCTGCTGTCCGGGCGGGCCGGTGCGGAACTCGTCGTCTTCTCCTCACTGCTCGGAAGCCTGCACCTGGCCGGGACCGCGGCCTACGGCGCCGGCAACAGCTTCGCGGACGCGCTGGTGGAGCATCTGTGCGCGCAGGGGGTCCGGGCCCGCAGCCTCGCCTGGGGACTGTGGGACGGGATCGGGCTCAACCGCGACAACCCGTACCGTGCGGCCGTGCACCGGCGCGGGGCGCTCACGGTCGACGGCCGGACCGGGGCGCTGCTGACCCGGCTCGCGCTGCGCAACCCGCCCGGGACCTACCACCTGGGCTGGAACCCGGCGATCCCGTCGGTGGCCGCGCTCGTCGACACCGTCGAGGACCTGGCAGCCGAGTCGCTGATCGTGCTCAGTGACACCGCCCCGGAGCCGGCCGACCCCGGGCACACGCTGCTCGCCGAGCGGATCGGGACGGTGCTGCACGCCGTGACCGGCACCCGCGCCGACGCCGGACGGCCGTTCTACGAGCTCGGCATCGGGTCGATCGCGATGCTGCAGCTGCACGCCCGGCTGGAGGAGGAGCTGCACCGGCCGATCGACCGGTCCGCGCTCTTCGAGCACCCCACGATCGACGCGCTGACGACCCATCTGCTCGCCGCCGATCCGGCCGCGGCCCGGGTTTGACCGCGCTTCGATCGCAGCCCACCACCATGACGACCAGAACGCCTCACCCGATGCCTCGCCCTACGCCTCACCCGACGTCTCGCCCGACGAGAGGAACCACCATGACCGCGCCCGCCATCGTTCTCAGCCCCGCCACGCTCGCCGCCGTGTCACCCACCCCGCAGCAGGAACTGCTGAACCTGCTCGCCGGGAAGATGGTCTCCGCCGTGGTCTGCGTGCTCGCCCGCGTCGGCGTCGCCGACCTGCTCGCCGAGGGCCCCCGCGAGGTGGCCGACCTGGCCGCCGCGACCGACACCGACCCGGGGATGCTCTACCGTTTCCTGCGCTGCGCGGCCGGCGCCGGTGTCTTCGCCGAGCAGGCCGACGGCCGGTTCGGTCTCACCCCGACCGCGGACCTGCTGCGCAGCGACGCGCCCGGTTCCGTGCGGCACCTCGCCTACCTCTACGGCGAGGAGAGCGTCTGGAACTGCTTCGGCACGGCGATCGACACGCTGCGCACGGGCCAGCCGACCGGACCTGCCCTGCGCGGTGGCCAGGGCTGGTTCGACTACATGGAGACCGCGCACGGCGGCGAGTACGCCGAGGTGTTCCACAAGGCGATGACCGGCGTGAGCAACCGCGCCGACCAGGTCGCCAAGGACTTCGACTTCAGCCGCTTCCAGCACGTCGCCGACATCGGCGGCGGCCAGGGCAGGCTGCTCGCCGCCATCCTCACCGAGCAGCCGGGCATCCGCGGCACGCTGTTCGACACCGCGTCCGCGGTGGCCGGGGCCGCACCGGTGCTGGCCGAGCAGGGGGTCGCGGACCGCGTCGAGTGCGTCGTCGGTGACTTCTTCGAAGCGGTGCCGAGCGGGCCGGACGCGTACGTGATGAAGGCGATCCTGCACGACTGGAGCGACGAGGACTCCGTGCGGATCCTGAAGAGCATCCGGACGGCGATCGGCGACAACACGCAGGCCCGCGTCCTGCTCGTCGAGTCGGTCGTCGCGGACCTCAACGAGTGGCACTTCGCCAAGGCCATGGACATCGCGATGGGTGTCAGCCTCGGCGGCAAGGAGCGCAACCGGGCCCAGTGGGCGGAATTGCTCTCCCAGGCCGGCTTCGAGCTGGTCGACGTGACCCGCACTCACCCCCCGCACAGCGTCGTCGAAGCCCGCCCGCTCTGAATCCCCGTGGGAGACAACACCATGCACGAATACCCTTTCCGGTGGCCGTCCCCGGTGGACCAGCCCGCCGAGTGGGCGGGACTGCACGAGGAGCCACTGGTCCCGGTCCGGCTGCCCAGTGGTGACACCGCCCTGCTGATCACCCGCTACGACGACGTCCGCGCGGTGCTGGCCGATCACCGCGTCAGCAAGAACCGCGGCCGCAAGGGCGCGGCCCGGATGACCGAGAACAAGCAGAAGATCTTCCAGCAGACCCCGGTCGCGATGCACGGCGCGGAGCACACCCGGGTGCGGCGGCTGATCGGCAAGACGTTCACCGCCAAGCGGGTGGAGACCCTGCGGCCGCGGATCGCCGAGATCGTCGAGGAGCTGCTCGACGACGTGGCCCGCGCGCCGCAGCCGGTCGACATCAACGCCACGTTCAGTTTCCCGCTGACCATCCGGGTCATCTGCGAGCTGCTCGGGGTGCCCGCCGAGGAGCGCGAGCACTTCGGGGACACCAGCTCGCCGCCGTGGGGCTACATGCGGGAGCTGATCGAACGGCGCCGGGCCGAGCCGGGTGACGACCTGATCAGCGATCTCATCGCCGTGCACGACGCCGAGGACGGGCGGCTCAGCACCGAGGAGCTCGTCTGGTGGTGCACGCTGCTGCTGCTCGCGGGTTACGAGACCACCGCCAACCAGCTGTCCGGCTCCGTGGTGCTGCTGCTGCACAACCCCGCCGAGTTCGCGCGGCTGCGTACGAGTCCCGAGCTGGTCCCGGCCGCGGTCGAGGAGCTGCTGCGCTGCCAGGTCGTCGGCTCGTCGCTGTCGATGCTGCGGGTCGTCACGGAGGACATCGAGGTCGGTGGCTGCCCCGTCCCGGCCGGCACCAGCGTCATCCCGGCGCTGGACGCCGCGAACTTCGATCCCTCGGCGTTCGGCTGCCCGGCGAAGTTCGACGTGGACCGGGCTCCGCGGCGCCCGCAGCTCACGTTCAGCACCGGTCAGCACTTCTGCCTGGGCGCACCGCTGGCCCGCGTCCAGTTGCAGGAGGCGATCGGGCGGCTCGCCCAGCGCTTCCCGGAGCTGCGGCTCGCCGTGCCCACGCAGGAACTGCAGCGCACCGAGGACATCTTCTTCCCCGCCTTCACCGCCGTACCGCTCTTCCTCTAGGAGATCTCATGGACGCCAGGCCGTACCCGTTCGAGCGCCCGTCGGCGCTCGAGGTCCCGGCGGAGCTGGGTGACCTGCGGCGCGAGCCGGTGTGCCCGGTGACGCTGCCCAGCGGCGACACCGCGCTGATGGTCACCCGGTACGCCGACGTGCGCCGGCTGCTCACCGACGACCGGCTCAGCCGCAACATCGGCCGGCCCGGCGCGGCCCGGATCTCCAAGGAGAACCGGATGTTCCAGGACCCGCGGATCAACCCGGACCCGCCGGAGCACACCCGGGTGCGGCGCCTGGTGATGAAGGCGTTCAGCGCGGCGCGGGTCGAGCGGCTCCGGCCGTACGTTCAGGGTCTGGTCGATGAACTGCTCGACAAGATGGAGGCCACCGGCGGGGGCCGGCCGGTCGACCTCAACGAGGCACTGGCGTTCCCCCTGCCGATCCAGGTGATCTGCAAGCTGCTGGGCGTGCCCGACGCCGACCACGACCAGCTGCGCGGCTGGACCGAGGCGTTCCTGTCGGTGAGCCGGTTCAGCAAGGAGGACATCGGCCGCAGCATGAAGGAGATGAACGCCTACATCGCGCGGCTCGTGGAGAGCAAGCGGTCGGCTCCCGGTGACGACCTGATCAGCGCGATGATCCGGGTACGCGATGAGGACGACGGCGCGCTCGCCGAATACGAACTGCACTGGTGGTGCCGGCTGCTGCTGCTCGTCGGCTACGAGACCACCGCGACCCAGCTCGGCGGTGGCGTCGCTCTGCTGCTCTCGCACCCCGAGCAGCTCGCCGCGTTGCGCGCCGACTACAGCCTCGTCCCGCAGGCCGTCGAGGAGACTCTTCGTTGGAAGCTCGTCGGGTCGTCGGTGTCGATGCTCCGCTACGTCACCGAGGACATCGACATGGACGGGTGGACGATCCCGGCGGGCAGCAGCGTGATCCCCGCCGTCGACTCCGCCAACCAGGACGAGACGGTGTTCGAGCACCCCGAGCTCTTCGACATCACGCGTACGCAGAACGCGCACCTGACCTTCAGCCTCGGCGCGCACTTCTGCGTCGGCGCCGCCCTCGCCCGTCTCCAGCTGCAGATCGCCACCGAGAGCCTGCTGCGCCGCTTTCCCGGCCTGAAACTGCACGTGCCCGCCGACAAGCTGCAGCGTCAGCCGGGCGCGCTGCTCGAGGGCTTCATCAGCATCCCGGTGGAGTGGTGACGTGCGGGTCCTGGTGACGGCGTGGGCGTGGCCGTCGCACTATCTGCCCCTGGTGCCCACGCTGTGGGCGCTGCGGGCGGCCGGTCACGAGGTGCTCGTCGCGAGCCAGCCGGCGCTGGCCACGGTGGTGCGCGACTCCGGCGTACCCTTCGTGGCCGCCGGACCCGACCTGGACCATGAGGCGTTGCGCCGGCGGCAGATGCGCGACCTGACGCACGCCGATGTGCCCCCGCCGCCCCCACCGGGCCAGAGCGCGAAGGTGTGGACGCCGGACGAGTGGGTGCGGGTCAGCAAGGTGTTCAGCGTCTTCGCGGCCCGGTCCGCGGCGATGCTCGACGACCTGGTCGACGTGGCCCGCGCGTTCCGGCCCGACCTGGTGCTGTTCGAGCCGACCACCTACGCGGGCCCGCTGGTCGCCGGGCTGCTCGGCGTTCCTGCGGTGCGGCACCTGCACGGCGTCGACCTGACCTACCAGGCGCACGAGGTCGTCCCGGCGCTGATCGCACCGCTGTCCGAACGGCTCGGCATCGACCCGGTCGACCCGCTCGGCACACACACCGTGGACATCTGCCCGCCGAGCATGCAGATCCCGGCGCGGGTCACCCGGACCGTGCAGCGCTACGTGCCGTACAACGGCCGGGCCGACACCCCGTCCTGGCTGCGTGACCGGCCCGGCCCGAACCGGATCTGCCTGACCTGGGGTGCGACGAGCAGCTCGCTCGGCGCGCCGTTCGCGCCGCCGGCGGTGCTGGACGCGCTGGCCGGCACGGACACCGAGGTCGTCGTGACGCTCACCCCCGCCGACCGCGAACGGCTCGGCCCGGTCCCGGGCAACACCCGCGTCGTCTCGTCCCTCGCGCTGCACCAGGTGCTGCCCAGCTGCGCCGCGGTGATCCACCAGGGCGGCTTCGGCAGCACGCTGACCGCGGCCGCGCTCGGAGTGCCGCAACTCGTCCTGCCGCAGCTCGTGGACCAGAAATTCCAGGCCGCCCGGCTCGCCGCCACCGGCGCGGGCACGGTGCTGGCCGCGGCGGACTTCTCCGGGAACGCCGTCCGCGAGCGGGTCGGTGCGCTCACCGGCGAGCCCGCCTATGCCCGCGCCGCCGCCGGCCTGCGCGAAGAGATCCGATCAGTGCCGGCACCGGCCGAGACCGTCGCCGACCTCCACGCCCTCACCACCGGGAGCAACCGATGACCGATGTGCTCAACAAGCCACCCATGCCGTCGACCCCGCCGCGCCCGACCGTCCAGCGCCGCGAGGACGTGCTGCGCAAGCTCACCCACGAACGCCACCTGTGGCTGGCGACCTCCGGCCCCGAGGGCCCGCACCTGATCCCGCTGTCGTACTTCTGGGACGGCAAGTCACTGCTCATGACGACAAAGCCGAACTCCCGCACCGTACGCAATCTGCGCACCGAACCGCACGCCCGCGCCGCCATCGGCACAGGCGCCGACGTGGTCCTCATCGACGGCGTGGTCCACATCGAACCCGCCGAGAACCTCAACCCGCTCATCTTCCGCCGCCTGCCCCTGAGCCCCGAGCGGGTCCCGGGCGTGGTGGCACTGCGACTCCCGGCAGACAGCGTCCAGGCGTGGCGCGGCGTCCACGAGATCCCCGGCCGCGTCGTCCGCGAGGACGGGCACTGGCTCGACTGATTCGTACAACGGCGACACAGCGAAGCCGCGACGGTTGCGACCGTCGCGGCTTTCGCCGTGGTTCAGGCTGGTTGCTTGATCTGCTCGAGGGCTCGGGCGGCCACGCGCAGGGCTTCCAGTTGGCCCTCCACGGTGGGGGCAAGCAACGTCAGGCCGAGGGTGGTCACGCCGGCGCGGGCGTAGGCCGCCAGGCGGGGGGCGATGCGGTTCTCGTCGCCGATCAGGGCTACCTGGTCCATGAGCTCCATGGGCACCGCGCGGGCGGCGGCCGGGCGGTCGCCGTGGTGGCAGTGGTCGTTGATCTCGGCGGCGGCGCGGGCGAAGCCCAGTTGTTCGGCGAGGCGGAAGTAGATGCTGCGGCGGCGGTCGCCCATGCCGATGAAGTTGGCGAAGTAGTCACGCAGGGGGAGGGCCGCGGTTTCCGGGTCGGGGCCGGTGCCGATCGCGATCGAGGGCAGGACCTGGAAGCCGTCGAGGGTCTTGCCGGCCTGGGCGCGGCCCTCGGCCACCCGGTCCAGGGATTCGCGGACGCGGTCCGGGGACAGGAAGACGCCGATCCAGCCGTCGGCGATCTCGCCGGTCAGGCGCAGGCTGCGCGGGCCCACCCCGGCGAGATAGATCGGCAGGTCGGGGCGGGTGGCGGCGGCGCGCAGGTGGGCGGCCTCGTCGGTGCCCGGCGGGGGCAGGGGGTAGTGGCGGCCGGGGTGGCGTACGGGTGCTCCGCTGAGCGCCAGACGCACCACCTCGACGTATTCGCGGGTGCGGTCCAGGGGATGGTCGAAGTCGACGCCGTACCAGCCCCGGGAGACGTCCGGGTTGGACACGCCCAGGCCCAGGTGGAAGCGGCCGCCGGCGAGGCCGTCGAGGGTGGCGGCGGTCAGCGCCGTCAGGACCGGGGCGCGGCCGGGGATCTGCATGACGCCGGAGCCGAGGCCGATCGTGGTGGTGGCGGCGGCCACGGCGCCGAGGACGGAGGGGGCGTCGGCGCGGAAGCCCTCGGGTGCCAGGGCCATGGCGCAGCCGAGTCGTTCGGCCTCGCGGGCCACCTCGACCGCTCCGGACGGTTGGAGAAAGACAGCAAGTCGCACGAGCACTCCCGCGGATCGTCGGAAACCTACGCGGCGATGGTCGCGGCCCGCCGTCGAGCGGGGATGGAGGCGTGCGGCCTTCGATCGGCGTGCGAGCAAGGGCAGGCAGCCTGGCTGCGCGTGAAGTGTCGAGCGCGAAGGACAGCCGGGAGGCAGCATGCGGGTCTTGTTCGCGACCTGGGACATGAACGGGCACCTGAACCCGATGGTGCCGCTGGCCTGGGCGATGCGCGCCGCCGGGCACGAGGTGACGGTGGTCAGCAATCCGGGGATGGTGCCCAACGCGGTCGGGGCGGGGCTCCCCGCGTACGGTGCCGGGCCTGATTTTGATTCTTATGCGGCCCTGCGCGAGCAGCTGAAGGCGCGTAACTGGCGGCCGACCGCCCCCCAGCGGCCGGCGGACGACGCCGATCGCACTCAGCGGCGGCGGTTGATGGGGTTCCGGGTAGCCGTGGAGTCCGCGGCGGCGCAGGCCGACGATGCCGTGGCGTTCGCGCGCTGGTGGAAACCGGATCTCGTGGTGTTCGAGCCGGCCGCGTTCGTCGGGCCGCTGATCGCGCGGCTGCTCGGGATCCCCGCGGTCCGGCATCTGTGGAGTGTGGACTTCACCGCGCCGATCGCCGACATGGAGGACGCGCTGACCGGTGAGCTCGCGGCGCGGTTCGGGCTCGAGCGGCTCGGCGTCAACGGGGACATCACCCTCGATCCGGCGCCCGCCCGGTTGCAGGTCGACGACGGGCGCGTGCGCCAGCGGATCCGGTATGTGCCGTACAACGGGCCCGCCGAGGTGCCGGCGTGGGTGCTCGGCGAGCCGCCGCGCCGGCGGATCGCGGTCAGCTGGGGAACGTCGCGGGCACTGCTGGGCTATGACCACCTGATGCAGGCGCCGCTGGTCGTCGAGGCGCTGGCCGACGTCGACGCCGAGGTGGTCGTCGCGGTGGTCGAGAGTCAGCGGGAGCTGTTCGGCACGCTGCCCGGCAACGTGCGGTTCCTGGGCCGGGTGCCGCTGCACCCGTTGCTGCGGACCTGTTCCGCGCTGGTCCAGCAGGGTGGCGCCGGGGGCACGATGACGGCGCTGGTCAACGGCGTGCCGCAGGTCGTCGTGCCGCAGATGCCGGACGAGATGTTCCACGGCTGGCAGGTCGAGCGAAGCGGCGGCGGGGTCATGCTCGAGGGGGCGACGGCTACCGCGGAGAGCGTACGGTCCGCGGTCCTCACCGTGCTCGACGACGCGAAGTACGCCGATTCCGCGCGCGAGCAGCAGCACGACATCCTGACCGCCCCGAGCCTGTCGCAGGTCACCGCACGCCTGCAGGAACTCGCCGCCGAGTCCGTGGGTGCCGGGCGATGACCCTGCTGCACATCGGGCCCGGCACGGCCGACCTGCTGTTCCGCGAGGCCCGGTCGGCGAGCCGTTTCACCGATGAACCGGTGTCCGACGAGCAGCTGGCGGCGATCTGGGAGCTGGTGCGCGACGGGCCGACGGCGTTCAACGAGCAGCCGCTGCGGATGGTGGCCGTGCGCTCCCCCGAGGCCCGCGCCCGGCTCGCCCGGCATCTGCACGGGCAGAACCGGGACCGCGCCGCGGGCGCACCGCTCAGCCTGGTGCTCGCGGCGGATCTGGATTTCCACCGGGAGCTGCCCGCGTTGTACCCGGGCGCGCAGCCACTGTTCGACTACATGGACGGGCTGACCCGCGACGAGCGACGGGAGACCGCGCTCACCAATGCCTGGCTGCAGATCGGCTACCTGATCGTGGGGGTACGCGCGGCCGGGCTCGCCGCCGGGCCGATGTCCGGCTACGACACCGCGGCGCTGAACGCGGACTTCTTCCCCGACGGGCGCTGGGAGTCGCTGCTGGTGCTGAACGTGGGCCGGCCGCTGCCCAAGACGTACGCCCGGCTCCCACGCCTCGCCCATGACCGGGTGTCCCGCAGTTTCTGACGACCGTTGCGAAAGGCAGGACCCGATGTTCGCTGTGTACGCGGCCGAGCCCCGGCCGGTGGACCCGCTGAGCGCGCTGCGGTTGGGTGACCGGCCGCAGGCACCGGCGCCGCCCGGGTGGACGGCGGTGACCGTGCGGGCCGCCACCCTGAACATGCACGACATCTCGACGTTGCGGGGCATCGGCATGCGTCCCGAGCAGTACCCGATGGTGCTGGGCTGCGACGGGGCCGGGGTGCTCGGCGACGGCACCGAGGTGGTGGTGCACGGCCTGGTCAACGAGCCCGGCTGGGTCGGCCCGGAGACCCTGGACCCGGGGCGTACGGTCCTCAGTGAACGCTATCCGGGCAGCTTCGCCGAGCAGGTGCTGGTGCCGGCGCGCAACGTCGTGACCAAGCCCCCGTCGCTGACGTTCGCCGAGGCCGCGTGTCTTCCGACGGCGTGGCTGACCGCCTACCGGGCGCTGTTCGTCCGGGCCGGGCTGCGGCCGGGTCAGACGGTGCTGGTGCAGGGCCGGGAGCGCGTGGGCAGCATCGCCACCGCGATGATGCAGCTCGCCGCCGCGGCGGGGGCACGGGTCTGGGCGCTCGCCCCGCAGGGCCAGGAGGATTCCGTACGCCGGCTCGGCGCGCACGAGGTCTTCACCGACGACACGGCGCTGCCCCGGGAGGTCGACGTCGTCGTGGACGGCGGCGTCGACGAGGCGAGCTGGTCCCGGTCGCTCACGCTGCTGCGCCCCGGCGGTGTGGTGGTCTGCGCCGGGTACCGCTCGGGTGCCACGGATGTGCGGGCCGTGCAGCACGCGCTGCACCAGCTGGTGTTCCGCGAGCTGCAACTCGTGGGCTGCGCCATGGGAACCACCCAGGACCTGGGCGACCTGCTGGCCTTTCTGGACCGGACCGGGCTGCGGCCGCTGATCGACCGGGAGCTGCCGCTGACGCGCGCGCCGGAGGGTTTCGCGGCGATGCTCGGCGGCGAGGTCACCGGCAAGATCGTGTTCACCGCGTGACCGCGAACCTGGTGGTCAAGGGCCTGGACCTCGCTTCGAGCCGGGCTCGGCGGGCGGCGCCCATCATCGTCGGCACGGCCCCGGATCGTGGACCGCAACGCTTCGACCCGCTGGCGGTGGTCTCGTGAAACACGTCCCCGCGGAGCTCGCGGCATTCGGCGGCGCGCCGGCGTTCAGTACGCCACGCAGCGTCGGCCGGCCCAACATCGGCGACCGGGCGGCGCTGTTCGCCCGGCTGAACGCGGCCCTGGACCGCGGCTGGCTGTCCAACGGCGGGCCGCTGGCCGAGGAGTTCGAGCAGCGGGTCGCCGCGGTCGCCGGCACCCGGTTCTGCGTCGCCACCTGCAACGCGACCGCCGGTCTGCAGCTCGCGCTGCGGGCCTCCGGGGTCACCGGCGAGGTGATCGTGCCGTCGCTGACGTTCGCCGCGACGGCGCACGCGGTGGCGTGGCTCGGGTTGACGCCGGTGTTCTGCGACGTGGACCCGGTGACCGGCGCGCTCGACCCGGAGCACGCACGCTCGCTGATCGGCCCGCGCACCGGCGCCATCCTCGCCGTGCACGTGTGGGGCCGCCCGGCGCCGGTGCGGGAGCTGGAGGAACTGGCCGCCGACCACAGGCTCCGGCTGTTCTTCGACGCCGCGCACGCGTTCGCCTGCACCTCCGGCGGCCGCCCGATCGGGGGCGGCGGAGACGGCGAGGTGTTCAGCTTCCACTCCACGAAGTTCGTGAACAGTTTCGAGGGCGGTGCGCTGGTCACCGACGATCCGGAGCTGGCCGAGCGGGCCCGCCGGATGCGCAACTTCGGCATCGCGGAGGCGGAGCGCGTCGAGCTGGTCGGGCTGAACGCGAAACTGAACGAGGCTGCCGCGGCGATGGGGCTGACGTCGCTGGACAGCATGGACCGGTTCATCGCGCACAACCGGGAGAACTACCACGCGTACCGGGCCGGGCTCGCCGGGCTGCCGGGGATCACCCTGCTCGAATTCGACGAGCGTGAACGTAACAACTACCAGTACATGATCGTCGCTGTCGACGAGCGGCGGGCCGGGTTCGACCGGGACACGCTGCTGGCGATCCTGGCGAGCGAGAACGTGCTCGGGCGGGCGTACTTCTCCCCCGGGTGTCATCAGATGCTGCCGTACGCCGACGGCACCCGGTTGCCGCATACCGAGCGGCTCGCGTCGCAGGTGCTGGCGTTGCCCACCGGGATCGCGGTGTCCGCGGCCGACGCCGCCACGATCGCTGGCATCATCCGCGTCGCCGCCCGCCAGGCGACCACACCGGCCCACGCGGCCTGACGACGCAGGGAGTATCCGGACGTGACCATCGAAGCCACCGCCCCACCGGTGCCGGACTTCCCGATGCGCAGGGGATGCCCGTTCGACCCGCCGCCGCAGTACGGACCGATGCGGGAGGACGGTCCCGCGTTCCGGGTCCGGCTGCCGGACACCACGATCGCGTGGGTCGTCCCCCGCTACGACGACGTCCGGCGGCTGCTGGTCGATCCGCGGATCAGCTCCGACCGGACCCGGCCCGGCTACCCGTTCCTGACCGAGGACTCACGCTATCTGAGCAAGGTACGGGTGTTCGTCGGCATGGACCCGCCCGAGCACGGCCCGCACCGGCGAATGTTCATCCCGGGCTTCACCGCCCGCCGGATCAAGGCGCTGCGTCCGGCGATCGAGGAGAACGTGACGCAGCGGCTGGCGGAGCTCGCGGCCGGCCCGCGCCCCGCCGACCTCGTCACGGCGCTGGCACTGCCGGTGCCGACGCTGGCGATCGCGCAGCTGCTCGGCGTGCCGGACGAGGACTACACGCGGTTCGCCGCTCTCACGGGCGGGCTGATGACCGAGAATCCGCCGCGTGAGCTCTTCGACGAGCTGCTGGCGTTCGTGCGGGCGCTGGTGAGCGCGAAGTGCGCCGAGCCCGGCGACGACATGCTCGGCCGGATCGCTGCCGAGCAGGTGGCCACGGGGGCGATGTCGGTGCACGAGCTGGTGGTGATGGCGCTGCTGCTGCTGTTCGCCGGTTACGAGACGACGGCGAACATGATCGCGCTGGGTACGCTGACCCTGCTGCAGCACCCGGAACAGCTCGCGGAGCTGCGCGCCGATCCGTCGCTGATGCCCGCGGCGGTCGACGAGATGCTGCGCTATCTGTCCATCGCGGAGCTGGCGACCTGCCGGACCGCGGTGGCGGACATCGACCTGGGCGAGGGCGTGGTGATCCGGGCCGGCGAGGGCGTGATCCCGCTGGGCGCCTCGGCGAACCGGGACCCGGCGGCGTTCGAGCGTCCCGACGAGTTCGACATCCACCGCACCGAACGCCATCACCTCGCGTTCGGCTACGGCCCGCACCAGTGCATCGGCGCGAACCTCGCCCGGCTCGAGCTGGAGATCGTCTTCACCTCGCTGATCCGGGACTTCCCGGGGCTGCGGCTCGCGGTGCCGTTCGGCGAGCTGCGCTTCAAGCGGGACGCGAACCTGTTCGGCGTCCACGAGCTTCCGGTGACCTGGTGATGCGGGTGTCGGTGGACACCGGCCGGTGTGTCGGGGCGGCCCAGTGCAGCCGGGTCGAGCCCGAACTGTTCGATCAGGACGACGACGAGGGCGTCGTGCTGCTGCTCACGCCGCACCCGCCCGCGAGTTTGCAGGCCGGGGCACGCACCGCAGCCGACATCTGCCCGGTGCGGGCCATCACCATCGAGGAACCCACGGCCGGCTTCGAGTCCGCTTCGAGTGGACCCGGCCATCATCCGACTTCCGACTCCCATGTCCACTGTCAGTAGGCCTGATGCTCACCTTGCGCGAAGGGGACAGCACCGTGAATTACATCCTTCCTCTGTCGGAGACCCGGCTCGACGACTCCGCCCGGGTCGGCCGCAAGTCCGCCGTCCTGGCCGATCTCGTCGCCGCCGGGTCCGTGGTGCCCGACGGTTTCTCGGTCACCACCGACGCCCTCGATGCCTGCCTCGCCGCCGCGCCCCCGGGGTCCGGGGAACCCGAGCGGGTGCAGGCGCACATCATGGCGATGGCGCTGCCCGAGACCTTCGTCGCGGAGGTCGGCGCGGCGCTCGCCCGGCTCGGTGACGACCCGGTGGCCGTACGCTCGTCCGGCGTCGCCGAGGACCTCGCCGGCCAGTCGTTCGCCGGCCAGTACGAGTCGGTGCTCAACGTCCGCGGCCTCGACGGGGTGCTCGACGCGGTCCGCACGTGCTGGGCCTCCGGCTTCTCCGAGCGCGTCGCGGTCTACCGCGGTGACGGTCACGTCTCGGCCGAGGTCGGCGTGCTCGTGCAGCGCATGGTCGCCGCCGACGCGGCCGGGGTCGCGTTCAGCTGCAACCCGGTCACCGGGGACAGCGACGAGGTGCTGATCAGCGCGGTCGCCGGGCTCGGGGAACGACTGATGGCCGGTGAGCAGACCGCCGACGAGTGGCTGGTCCGCGACGGCAGGGCCGAGCTCACCGCGGCGTCCGCGCCGGGTGCCGCGCCCGCGATCGACACTGTGCAGGCCCTCGAAGTGGCCGAGCTGGCACTGCGGACCGCCGAGCATTACGGAAAACCCCAGGACATCGAATGGGCGTACGCCAACGGCGAACTGTTCCTTCTGCAGGCCCGCCCGATCACGACCCTGAGCAGCGTGGTGCGCGAGCAGATCCCGATCGAGATCGAGGAGCCGGCCCAGTTCTCCACCCGTGACCGCAACGCCGTCCGGCCGTGGACGCGGCTGCAGACCTCGCTGTTCCTGCCGGTCTTCAGCGACGCCGCCCGGCACGTGTTCCGCTTCACGACCGGCGCGACCCCGAAGGCAAGCTCGATCGGCGGCTGGGTCTACATGACGATGCCGCCCGTCGACCCGGCCACGCAGCTCGCCCGGATCGAGGACATCGCGGTGCAGATCCGCGACGGCGAGCCCCGCAAACTCGTCGAGCGCTGGAACACCGAGTGGAAGCCGGCGTTCGCCACCCGGCTCGCCGCGCTGCGTGAGATCGACCCGGTGGAGGTCGACGACGCGACGCTGCTGACGCACATCCGGGACATGACCGGCTTTTTCGTCGAGGTCCACGACGTGTACTTCCGGCTGACCGGTGCCGCCGTGGTGCTGCTCGGTGAGCTGGGTGTCGCCGCGCAGGACGTGCTCGGCTGGAATGCCGCGCAGACGCTCCAGCTCCGCGGCGGGCTGGTGGGTGACCACATGCGGATCGCGATCGGCCTCGGTGAGCTGGCCCGGCTCGCGGCCGGGCGCCCGGCGGTGCGGGCCATCCTCGAGGAGGGTGACCCCGATGCCGCCGAGCAGCTGCGCAAGGCCGATCCGGAGTTCGCGCAGGCGCTGCTCGACTATCGGGAGGCGTACTGCCACCGTACGATCGGCTTCGATCTGACCGAGCCCACCCTGGCCGAGCAGCCGGCGGTCCTGCTGAACCTGATCCGGGCGCAGCTCGACGAGCCCTTCGACGTGGACCGGGAGCGCGCGGCACTGCGGGCCCGGCTGGACGCGACCCTCGCCGAGGCGGAGCCCGCCCTGGCAGCGGCCGGCCCGGAGGCGCGGCGCCGGTTCGAGGTGGCGCTGGCCGGCAGTGACCTGGGTGCGCCGGTGCGCGACGAGAAGGTCTACTACGCGGTGTCGCTGTGGGCCCTGCTGCGGTATTCGCTGCTGGAGCTCGGTGGCCGGCTCACCGCCGCGGGCCTCACCGACCACGCCCACGACGTGCTGCACCTGGACCTGGAGACCGCGCTCGGAGCCCTCGACAAGGGCTTCCCCGCGGCGGAAAACCCAGGCAGGAGCAAGGAGGATGCGGATCTGCGGGACGAGGTCCGCACCGGCCGCGGCCGGCACACCTGGGCGACGGCGCACCCGGGCCCCGCGTTCTACGGGCCGCCGCCGAAGCCGATGGAGATGGGACCGGACCTGCCCACGCCGTCAGCGGGTGCGGAGTACGTCGCCCAGCTGGCCCAGTGGTCGATGAGCCTGTGGGCGGGCGGGCCGGGCGGCGAGTCGCCGGCCGGCACCCTGCGCGGACTAGCGGCCTCGGCGGGCCGCTACACCGGGCCGGCGCGGGTGATCCGCGACGTCACGGAATTCGGCAAGCTGCGCCGTGGTGACGTGCTCGTCTGCCCGGAGACCACGGCCCAGTGGGCGGTGCTGTTCCCGAGCGTCGGCGCGCTGGTCACCGACAACGGCAGCATCCTGTCGCACCCGGCGATCATCTCCCGCGAGTACGGCGTCCCGGCGGTCCTCGCCACCGGCTCCGCGACCAGCACGTTCCGCGACGGGCAGGTGATCACCGTGGACGGTGCCACGGGTCTGGTGACCCTCGCCGGGGAGCTGTGATGGGCCGCATCGACGTGCACCACCACGCCATCCTGCCGGAGATCTCGCGGCTGATGCGCGAGCTCGGGGCGCCGTTCACGATCCCGTGGTCGGCCGCGGAGACGGACCGGGTCATGGCGGAGCACGACATCGACGTGGCGGTCATCTCCAACGCCGTGCCGGGTGACTTCTTCTCCGACGCGCGCCGGGCCGGGGTCTTCCACCGGGCGGTGAACGTGGCGGTCGCGGAGTACGTCGCCGAGCAGCCGGCGCGGTTCGGGTTGCTGTCCGCGCTGCCGATGCCGTACGTGGATCTGGCGCTGGAGGAGGTCCGGCACAGCTTCGACGTGCTCGGGGCGGACGGCGTGCTGCTCGTGCCGCACTCGGGAGAGTCGTACCTGGGCGATCCGCTCTACGAGCCGCTCTTCGAGGAGTTGGACCGGCGGGCCGCCGTGGTGCTGGTGCACCCGATGGCGTTGCCGGGCCCGGCTGCGGCGCAGGTGCCGTACGTGCTGGCCGACTTCCTGCTCGACACCACCCGCGGCGCGCTGAGCCTGATCCTGTCCGGGGCGCTGGATCGCTACCCGGACATCCGGTTCGTCCTGTCGCACGGGGGTGGGTTCCTGCCGTACGCCGCGACCCGAGCCGATCTTCTCGCGCCGGCGTTCTTCGGGGTGGAGCCGGGCCTGGTGAAGCGGTCGCTGGACCGCTTCTACTACGACACGGCGCTGACCGGTGCCTCCGGGCTGCCGAGCCTGCTGAGCACCGTCGGCCCGGAGCGGGTGGTGTTCGGAACCGACTGGTGTGCCGCCCCGGAGACCGCCGTCCGCGAGGTGGTCGCGGCGCTGAACGAGCCGTGGCCGCAGCTCGCGGACGGTGCGCGGGACCTGGTGGACCGGGGTAACGCGCTCGGGCTCTTCCCCCGGTTCGGCGACACCTCCGAAAAAGCTTGCTTGCGTGACGCAAGTAGTTTTAGGCTGTCGGCATGAACCCGGACGCCCAGGACATCGAAGTGCTCACCGGCGGCCTGCTCGCCCTGGGTCGCGAGCTCTCCCGCGCCCGCGAACGCCAGGGCGAGGGCAGCCGGCTCACGATCCTGCAGCTCATCGACGAGGCCGCTGACGTGCGGCCGTCCGACCTGGCCACCGAGATGCAGATGTCGCTCTCGGCGGTCACCCGGCAGATCCACGCGCTGGCCGACACCGGCCAGGTGGAGCTGCACAACGACCGGAACGACCGGCGCTCCTTCCGGGTCGCGCTGACCCCCGCCGGCAAGGAGGAGCTCAACCGGCTCGTCCGCAAGTCGCACGACCGCTTCGCCGGCTTCCTGACCGGCTGGAGCGCCGAGGACACCGTGCAGCTGGGCACCCTGCTCAACCGGCTCGCGGCGTCCATCAAGGAGTCCCGTGACGGGCAGCAGAAGCCCGCGGCGGGCCGCACCTGGCAGCGCCAGGCGGCAGCACCGGAGGAGAAATGACGCTCCATGTGATCATCGCGGGTGCCGGGGTCGGCGGGCTCTGCCTGGCCCAGGGCCTGCGCCGGCGCGGGATCAGCGTCGCCGTCTACGAGCGCGACTCCTCCACGGAGTCCCGCCACCAGGGCTACCGGCTGCGCATCGACGAGCACGGGCGCACTGCGCTGGCCGAATGCCTGCCCAGCGAGCTCAACGACCTCGCCCACGCCACGGCCAACCAGATGTACATGCCGCGCGGCACGTCGTACGACCACCAGCTGAACCCGCTCGGCTCCTGGCGTCCCGCGGCACCGCTCGACCCGGCGCGGGCGGCCATCGTGGTCAACCGCCGCACCCTGCGGGAGATCCTGCTAGCCGGGCTGGACGGCGTCGTCCACTTCGGGCAGACCGTCACCGGGTACACCGAGCACGACGACCACGTGAGTGTGCGGTTCGCCGACGGCAGCGAAGCCACCGGTGACGTGCTCGTCGCCGCCGACGGCATCAACTCCGTGGTCCGCGGTCAGCTGCTGCCGCACACCGAGGTCCTCGACACCGGGCTGCGCGCGATCTACGGCCACCTCCCGCTCACCGACGCGGTGCGCGAGTGGATGCCCGCGGAGCTGATCGGCGGGTCGCGGCCGGTGCTCGGGCCGGAGCGCACCACGCTGGCGCTCGGGGTCTTCGAGCCGGTCCGCTCGCCCGAGCAGGCCGCGGCGGAGCTCGCGCCGTACGCGAAGCTGCACCCGGTCCCCGCGTACGTGAAATGGACGCTCGTGGCCCCGGTCGCGTCCTACCCCGTACCCGAGGAAGAGCTGTTCACGGCCCCGGCCGAGCGGCTGCACAGCATCGCCGGCCGGCTCGTGGCCGACTGGCACCCCGTCGTGCGGCGGCTCGTCGCCGAGTCGATCGTGGCCGACACGTTCGCGTTGTCGATCCGCTCGACCCTGCCCTCGGGCGACTGGACGGCGGGCCGGGTCACGGTGCTCGGCGACGCCATCCACGCCACCACCCCGGTCGGTGGGACGGGCGCCAACACCGCGCTGCGCGACGCCGCCCTGCTCGCTTCCCGCATCGGCCGGGTCGAAAGCGGCCGCGGCGACCTGCTCGCGGCTATAACGAGCTTCGAGTCGGACATGCGTCAATACGGATACCAGGCGGTTCGCGACTCGCTCTCCGGAGCGGCCACGATCTTCCAGACCGCCGAACTCGCCCAGAAAGGCAGCCCCGCATGAACGCCGCCAACCAGACTCCCGCCCGCGGTGGCCGGCTCCGCGCCCTGCTGCCGACCCTGCTGGACGTGATCGTCCCGGTCATCCTCTACTTCATCCTCAAGAAGCTCGGCAGCAGCGACTTCTGGGCACTGACCCTCGCCGGTGTCGGCACCGGCGTCTACGCGCTGGTGAACACGATCCGCCGGCGCAAACTCGACTTCATCGGCATCCTGGTGCTGCTGGAGATCGTCCTGTCGGTCGGGCTGCTGTTCATCACCGACGACCCGCGGCTGGTCGCCATCAAACCGGCCTTCTACACCACCCTCACCGGGCTGTACTTCCTGTTCACCTGCGTGGCCGGCAAGCCGATCATCTACACGGCGGTGACCCCGATCGCCACCGACGGCGACCCGGTGCGCACCAAGGCCTACGCGCAGGCCTGGGACGAGTCCCGGCCGTTCCGGGTGCGGGAGCGGCTCATGACCGCGGTGTTCGGTGCCGGCCTGCTGATCGAGGCCGTCCTGCGCATCGTGATCGTCTACCACTGGTCCCCGGCGAAGCTGGACGAGTCGTTCGTCGTCTCGCAGCTGCCCGGCATCATCGTGATCGTCGCCGTGCTCGCGTTCTTCCGCTCCCAGGTCCCCGCGATCAGCAAGATCGTCGACGGCTTCCAGGAGCGGCTGGAGCAGGGTTCACGCCGCACCAACGGCAACCCCGCACCGGCACCCACCGCCTGACCTCACTCCCCCAAAGGCTGCGCCCGCCCCCGACCCCCGGACGGCGGGCGCAGCCGTATCCGAAGCACCCCGCGACGCGCCCGCACCGGCGTCGTGCGATGGCTGCTGCCCTCGTTCTGAGAAGGAGTCCACGATGGCTGTCCAAGCCGGACCCGTACCCGCAGCGAAGACCCGGACCACACCACCGCCCGGGCGCCGCCGGCAGCTCGCCGCGATCCTGCCGATGGCCCTCGACATGGCCGCACCGATGATCAGCTTTGTCCTGCTCCACCTGGTCCTGGGGGTGTCGCCGGTCATCGCGCTGACCGCCGGTGCCTTCGCCGCCGGGCTGCGGGTGCTCTACCTGGCTGTGCGTGAGCGCCGGATCAGTGCGTTCTCCGTCCTGATGCTCCTCATCATGGCCGCCACCATCGTGCTGGTGCTCATCACCGGCGACCCGCGGCTGATCCTGGCCAAGTCGGCGCTCATCCCCGCGCTGGGCGGCACCTGGGGGATCATCACGAACTTCGTCGGCCGCCCGCTGGTCTTCGACGTCGCCGGCCCGTTCATCACCAAGGGTGACCCGGAGCTGGCGGCGTCCTGGCGCACGGCGTGGGAGCACGAACCCGAGTTCGTGGCGCGGCTCAAGCTGCTCAACCTCATCTGGGGTATCGGCTTCCTGATCAGCGCCGTCCTGCGGGTGGTCATCGTCTACCACGTGCCGCTCACCGTCGGCGTCTTCGCAGGTCAGGTGCCTACGCTCGGCGGGCTCGTCATCCTGATCCTGCTCACCCGGCGACTCGGGCGGCCCCTGATGGCAGCCGTTCACCGGCAGGCAGCCATCGCGCGGAGCACCCTGTGACATGGTTCCGGCACGACCCGGGCCGGCCCGACGGCCGGTACAAGGCCGCGGTCCGGCGCAACCTGGAGCTGGTCGGCGGGCAGATCGGCGGCCTGCTGGTCGCGACGGCCTTCATCACCGCCGGTGCGGTCTTCTCCGCCGCGACCCCGCTCGCGCAGCAGTGGGTCGTGGACCATGCCATCCTCACGCACAGCGCACCGATCTGGCCGGGGCTGGTCGTCTACCTGCTGCTCGGCATCGGCGTCTTCGTCACCAAGCGGATCTGTCTCTACCGGCAGGCCCGCGCCGTCGCGGAGCTGCAGTACGAGGTCCGCAACCAGGTGCACACCCGGCTGCAGCACCTCGACGAATCGACCCGCGACGGGCTGCCCACCGGCCAGCTCGTCTCCCGGGTCAACTCCGACGCCGGGGTGCTCGTCCGGGTGCTCGCCAACGTGCCGCAGGTGATCGGTGCCCTGATCTTCACGGTGGTCGCGCTGATCGCCATGCTCGTGCTGTCGCCGCTGCTCGCCACGGTCACGCTGGTCATGGTGCCCGTGCTCACGTGGGTGGCCGCCCGGATGCGCGCGGTCGTGCAGCCCGCCTCCTGGGACGTGCAGCAGCGCGAGGGTGAGCTCGCCCAGACCGTCGATGAGACCGTGAGCGGCATCCGGGTCGTCAAGGCGTTCGGGCAGCAGGACCGCGAGCAGGAACGGATGGTGCAGAACTCGCGCGAACTGTACGGCGCGCGCATGCGGCTCACCCGGCTCAGCGCGAAGTACGAGTCGCTGTTCGGGTCGATCCCGCGCTTCGGCCAGGTCGCCGTGCTGGCCCTGGGCGGCTGGCTCGCCCTCGAGCACCGCATCTCGGTCGGCACGTTCCTCGCGTTCGCCAGCTATCTGATGATGCTGGTGGCCCCGGCCCGGATCGTTGCCGGGCTGATCGGCACGGCGCAGCGGGCCGGCGCGGCGGCGACGCGGATCTTCGAGGTGCTCGACTCGGTGCCGTTGATCGCCGACGCCCCGGACGCCCGCGAGCTGCGGGTCACCGCCGGCGTGGTCACGTTCGACGGGGTCCGGGCGGGATATCCGCACGCCGAGCCGGTCCTCGACGGGTTCAGCCTGACGATCGCGCCGGGCGAGACGGTTGCCCTGGTCGGGGCGTCCGGCTCCGGCAAGTCGACCGCGGCGCTGTTGCTGCCGAGGCTGCGGGAGGCGCAGGGCGGGACCGTACGCATCGACGGGCAGGACGTCCGCGACGTGACCCTCTCCTCGCTGCGCCGGCAGGTCGCGATCGTCTTCGAGGAGTCGTTCCTGTTCGCCGGTTCCGTGCGGGAGAACATCGCCTACGGGCGCCCGGACGCGCCGTTCGACGAGATCGTGGCCGCCGCCCGCACCGCAGGCGTCCACGACCTGATCGCGGCGCTGCCCGAGGGCTACGACTCGGAGACCGGCGAGCGCGGCTCGCGGTTCTCCGGCGGGCAGCGGCAACGGATCGCGATCGCGCGGGCGCTGGTCACGGGTGCGCCGGTGCTGGTGCTCGACGACGTGACCAGTGCGGTTGACGCGCACGTGGAGGCCGGTATCGTCGCGGGGCTGCGGGCCGCCACGCTCGGGCGTACCACTCTGCTGATCTCGCACCGGCGGGCGACGCTCGCCCTGGCCGACCGGATCGCCGTGCTCGACGACGGGCGGATCATCGACGACGGTACGCACGACGAGCTGATCGCCCGCTGCCCCCGTTACGCCGAGCTGCTGGCGTCGGCGGAGGCGGACCAGGCCGAGGATGCGCTGGAAGAGCAGGACAGTGCCTGGGGTACGCCCCGGCCACGAGCGGTGAGCCCCGCCGCGGCCGAGATGATGGCCAAGCTGGCGACCCTGCCACCGGCCGACGAGGACCCGTCGATCGACCGGGCGGCGGCCGAGGACGAGTCACGTTTCTCGCTGCGCCGGTTCCTGGCGCCGTACCGCACGGCGCTGGCGGTGAGCGTGCCGCTGTTCGTCCTCGGCGCGGCGACCACGGTGGCCGGTCCCTATCTCTACGAGCACGGCATCGACGGCGGCGTACGCAGCGGGTCGGGGCGGGTGCTGGTGATCGTGGTGGCGGTGATGGCGCTGGTGGCCGTCGCGGACCTGTTCGCCGTACGCGCGATGACCCTGGTTTCGGGCCGGCTCGGGCAGCGCATCGTGATCGCTTTGCGCCTGCGGGTCTGGGTGCACCTGAAACGGCTGTCGCTGGACTTCTACGAGCGGCACCGCAGCGGCAGCATCATGACCCGCGTGGTGACCGACGTCGAGTCGCTGACCGGCGTCTTCTCGTCCGGGCTGGCGCAGGCCGTCGTCGCGGTGTTCACGTTCGCCGGCGTGCTGGCCGCGATGCTCTGGATGAGCCCCGCGCTGACCCTGCTCACCTCGGTGGTGCTGGTGCCGTTCGTGCTGGTGACGGCAATCTTCCAGCGGTTGAGCAGCAAACCGTACGCGGACGCCCGCGAACAGGTCGCCACGATGAACGCGGACCTGCGCGAGAGCCTGGCCGGCGTCCGCGAGACCCAGGTCTTCGGCCAGCAGGACCGCCGCCGCGGCCGGTTCGAGGAGACGACCCGGGCCTACGTCGACGCCCGGATGGCCGCCCAGCGCCTGGCCTCGCTGTACTTCCCGTTCGTCGAGCTGCTCGCCGACGTCGCCGCGGTGTTCGTGCTCGGGGCGGGGGCGTGGCTGATCGGCCGCGGTCACCTGCAGGTCGGCGCGCTCGTCGCGTTCATGCTCTACATCAACCTGTTCTTCACCCCGGTGCAGCAGATGTCGACGCTGTTCGACTCGTGGCAGCAGGCGCGGGTCTCGATGCGCCGGGTGCAGGAGCTGATGGACGAGCAGGCAAGCGTGCGCCCGGCCACCGATCCGGTGCGCCCCGCGGTTCTTCGTGGAGAGATCGAGCTGCGCGGTGTCGGGTTCACCTACCCGGACGGCCGGGAGGCGTTGCGCGGCATCGATCTGCGCATCGCCGCCGGGGAGACGCTGGCCGTGATCGGCGAGTCCGGCTCGGGCAAGTCGACGCTGGCGAAGCTGATCGTCCGGTTCCACGACCCGGTCAGCGGCGCGGTGCTGGTCGACGGGGTGG
This sequence comes from Winogradskya consettensis, assembly GCF_018332715.1. GTDB lineage: Bacteria > Actinomycetota > Actinomycetes > Mycobacteriales > Micromonosporaceae > Actinoplanes > Actinoplanes consettensis. Next base: position 53,689 of record NZ_BOQP01000005.1, read on the forward strand.
ATCTGCGGGACATCGACGAGCGCGGTTACCGGGCGCGGCTGGGGTATGTGCCGCAGGAGCCGTACCTGTTCTCGGGATCGGTGCGCGACAACATCGCGTACGCCCGCCCGGACGCGACCGACGCCGAGGTCGAACGGGCCGCCCGTCGCTCCGGCGCGCACGAGATGATCGCCGGGCTAGACGGGGGCTACCGGCACGTGCTCGACGAGCGTGGCGCGTCCCTGTCCGCCGGGCAGCGCCAACTGCTCTGCCTGGCCCGCGCCGAACTGGTCGACCCGGTGGTGCTGCTGCTCGACGAGGCCACGTCCAACCTGGACGCGGCCGCGGAGGCGGCGGTGCACGACGCGATGCGGCGGATGGCCGGGCGCCGGACCACCGTGGTGATCGCGCACCGGCTGGCGGTCGCGGAGGACGCCGACCGGGTGGCGGTGCTCAGCGCGGGCCGCCTGGTGGAGCTCGGCCCGCCGGCCGAGCTGCGCACCGCGGGCGGTCCCTACAGCCGGCTCGTCGCCGCCGCGACCGTCCCGGCCTGAAGGGCCCGGCAGTCCTCGTAGAACGGTAACAATCCGCGCCGGACGGACTCGGTCAGCGACGGCGCCCCGGCGTCGACCCGCGACATGATCAGGTCCGTCCGGCCGGCGAACGGCAGTGCCAGGTCGGGATCGAGCGGGTCGACCGCGATGACGTCCCCCGCCACGTAGCCCGTGGAGCACTGGTACTGCACCAGCGTGTCGTCGCGCAGGGCGAGGAACGCGTGCCCGATGCCCTCGCCGAGCAGCACGGCGCGTGGTTCGCCGGCGCGCAGCCGTACGGCCAGGTGCCGGCCGAATGTCGGTGAGCCCACCCGCAGGTCGACGGAGACGTCGAGGATCTCCCCGCGCAGACAGCTGACGATCTTCGCCTGGCCGGGCGGGACCCGGGCGCTGTGCACGCCCCGGACGACATCGGCGTGCGACACCGAGTGGTTGGTCTGCGCGATGCGGAACGGGCGGCCGAGGACCTCGCTCAGCGCGTCCTCGCGGTAGGACTCGACGAACTCCCCGCGGTCGTCGGCGAAGACGCGTGAGGTCAGCACGAAGACGTCGGGGATGTCGAGCTCGTGGATGTCCAGGCTACGGCTGGTGTACCTGCGATCTGCCATGCCGCGCGACGGTAGGTGCCGCGGTTGGAGAGCCGGTCGAGCCCCGGCGCTCCACCAGCCCTCGACGGTGGCACCCGACCCTGGCACGGCGACCCGCGCCGAGCCGGAGGAGGCTTTCATGGCACGACCGACGGTGCTCACCCGTCCCGCTCTCGCCGACCGGTTCGCCGCGTCGGCGAGAGCGACCGGAGCTCTGCTGAGCGACGACGAGTTCGACGGATGGTTCGCCGGGCGGCGCCACGCGTCCCGCTTCGCCGTCGAGCGGATCCCGCTCGCCGGACTGCGCGGCTGGCACGAGGATCCCGGCACCGGCAACCTCGTCCACGAGACCGGCCGGTTCTTCACCGTCGAGGGCCTGAGCGTACGCACCGGCACCCCGCACGCCTGGATGCAGCCGATCATCCAGCAGAGCGAGATCGGCATCCTGGGCCTGGCGGTCAAGGAGTTCGACGGGGTCCTGCACCTGCTGATGCAGGCGAAGATGGAACCGGGCAACGTGGGCCTGGTCCAGCTGTCCCCCACCGTGCAGGCCACCCGCAGCAACTACGTGGGCGTGCACCGCGGCCGGCCGATCACCCACCTCGACTACTTCACCCAGCCGGGCCGCAGCCGGGTGCTCGTCGACGTGCTGCAGTCCGAGCAGGGCTCCTGGTTCCTGCACAAACGCAACCGCAACATGATCGTCGAGGTGACCGAGGACGTCCCCGAGCACCCCGACTTCTGCTGGCTGACCCTCGCGCAGGTCCGCCGCCTGCTCCGGGCCGACAACGTGATCAACATGGACGCCCGCTCGGTGCTGTCCTGCGTGCCCGAGCCCGCCGGGGACGAGGGCCCGGCGCGGCACTCCGGCGGCGAGCTGCTGCGCTGGCTCACCGACGTCAAGGCCCGCGCCGACCTGCAGCAGCGGCTCGTCCCGCTGCGCGGGATCACCGGCTGGCACCGCAGCGCCGACGCCATCCGGCACGACGAGGGCCGGTTCTTCGAGGTCGTCGCGATCGAGGCGGCGGCCGGCAACCGCGAGGTGGGGCACTGGACACAGCCGCTGATCGCGCCGGTCGGGCAGGGCATCGCGGCGTTCCTGACCCGGCCGATCGGCGGGGTGCCGCACCTGCTCGTGCAGGCCAAGATCGAGGCCGGGGTACGCGACGTCGCCGAGCTCGCGCCGACGTTCCAGGCACTGCCGGCAAACTTCGCGGGGGCCCCGGACCGGCTCCGGCCGCGCTTCCTCGACGAGGTGCTGGCCGCGACCGGGCCGGCGCTGCGCTACGACAGCGTGCAGTCCGAGGAGGGCGGCCGGTTCCACCACGCGACCAACCGCTACCAGGTGATCGAGGTGGGCAGCGGTTTCCCGCTCGACGAGCCACCCGGCTTCCGGTGGGTCACACCCGGGCAGCTGCGAGCGCTCCTGCAGCACCCGTACTACGTCAACGTGCAGGCGCGCAGTCTGCTGGCCGGGCTGGGTGCCGTCCGATGATCCCGCTGCGGATCGGGGTGCTCGGGGCGGCCGACATCGCCGTACGCCGGACGCTGCCCGCGCTGCGCACGATCCCCGATGACGCCGTCCTCGTCGCGGTGGCCAGCCGGGCACCGGACCGGGCCGCGTGGCTCGCCGGTCAGTACGGCGCCCGCGCGTACGGCTCGTACGCCGCGCTGCTCGACGACCCGGACGTCGACGCGGTGTATCTGCCGTTGCCGGCCGGGCTGCACGGGCCGTGGATCGAGCGCTGCCTCGCGGCCGGGAAACACGTGCTCGCGGAGAAGCCGCTGGCCACCGACCGGGCGACCGCCGAGCGGCTGCTGCGGCTGGCAACCGCCCGGGGCCTCGTCCTCGCGGAGAACATGACCTTCCCGTTCCACTCCCAGCACACGGCGGTGGCCCGGCTCGTGCTCGCGGGCCGCATCGGCGAGCTGCGCAGCGTGCAGGCGTCGTTCTGCGTGCCGCCACGACCGGACGGCGACATCCGCTACCAGGCGGCGCTCGGCGGTGGATCGCTGCTGGACCAGGGCGTCTATCCGATCCGGGCGGCGTTGCTGCATCTCGGCCCCGGGCTGCGGGTGGACGCCGCGACGCTGCGCCACGACCCGGTTCGCGCCGTCGACCTCGGTGGCACGGCCCGGCTGTGCGGCCCGGACGGCACCGAGGCGCGGCTGGTCTTCGGCATGGACGGCGATTACTCCTGCCACTACGAGCTGACGGGCACCCGCGGCTCGATCCGCGTGCAACGCGCCTTCACCACGCCGCCCGAGCTGGCGCCGCAGGTCTGGCTGCAGAACGACGACACCCCCGGCCACGCCCTCGATCTGCCGCCCGACGACCAGTTCGCCCGGTGCCTGAGCACCTTCGTGACCCGGGTCCGCACCGGATCCGAGCCGGGCCCGGGCTCGCTGCTGCAGGCCACCGCGGTCGACGACATCCGGTCCTTCGCGACCATCACCTCAGGGAGCTCTCGGTGACATCTTTCCCTCATCGCCGGGTCACGGTCCTCGGCGGCACCGGCTTCGCCGGACGCCACATCGCCACCGCGTTCGCTGCTGCCGGCTGGCACGTCACGGTCGCGGCCCGACACCCCCACAGATCAGGCTTCGCGTACGCCAACCTCGACCTTTCCGCCCCACCGGCAACCGTGGCGGCGGCGCTGCGGAGCACCGAGCCGGACGTCGTCATCAACGCCGCCGGTGCCTACTGGGGGCTGAGCGGCACCGCGTTGCACGACGCGCTGGCCGGCACCACCGAGCGGCTCCTCGCGGCGTGGCCCCTGCTCGGCTCGCAGCCCCGGCTGATCCACCTCGGCAGCGTCATGGAGTACGCCCCGGTCTCCGGCCGGGCGCTGCTCCACGAACGCTCACCGGTGGACGCGGCAACCCCGTACGGCGCGGCCAAACTGCACGCGACACGCGCCGTTCAGAAGGCGGCCGAGGTTCCCGCGCTGGTGCTGCGCGTGACGAACTCGGTCGGCCCCGGCGTCGACGCCGCCAGCCTGCTCGGCAAGGTCGCCCACGCGCTGAGCACCGCCCGGCGTGACGGAACCACAGCGCGGATCGTCCTGGCCCCACTGCATGCCCAGCGTGACTACCTCGACGTCCGCGACCTCGGTGACGCCGTGGTCGCCGCCGCGGTCCACGGCGAGCCCGGGCAGCTCATCAACATCGGCAGCGGCTCCGCGATCGGCGTGCGCGAGCTGGTCGACGGGCTGATCGCCGCCAGCGGCGTCCCGGCCCGGGTCGACGAACGCACCGACGCACCCTCCTCCCCCGGCGCCGTCGCTGACTGGCTGGCCGTCGACCCGGCAACCGCCACCCGGCTGCTGGGCTGGCAGGCCCGCCGCCCGATCGACCGTGCGGTCACCGACCTGTGGCAGGCGGAGATCGACGTTCGGCACTCGATCGGCGATCGATCCCGCGTGGATGCCGGTGCCGCACAGTCGATCTCGACCTACCGGAGGTGACCATGTCTTTCCTGTTCGCGGCCGCACTGATCGGATCGGGCCTGCTGGCCGGGACGCTGTTCGGCGTCGCCGTGGGCGTGGTCCCGGCGTTCGCGGCGGTCCCGGCCGGCGAGTACGTGCGGATCCACCGGGTCGTCGGCGCCGGCTTCGACCGGGTCATGCCGTTCATCGTCATCGCGACCAGCGCGGGCGACCTCATCGTCGCTCCGGCCGTCGGCGGCCCGGCCCGGGTCCTGCTGCTCGCCGCCGTGGTGCTGCAGGCCGGCGTCGCCGCCACCTCCCAGCTCGGCAACGTACCCATCAACCGGCGGGTGCGGTCACTCCCCGCCGGGCCGCTGCCGGACGGCTGGGCCGACCCCCGGTCCGCGTGGCGGCGCTGGCACCTGCTGCGGACCTCGTTCGCCCTCACCGCGCTGACGGCTCACGCCCTCGCCGCGCTGTCCCTCATCCACCCCGCGCTCGAAGGAAGCCTGTCATGACGATTGCCCCCGCACCCGCCCCGGTCGCCGCGGCCGCGCTGCGCACCCCCACCGACGTCAAGCGCCTGGCCAACGCGTTCTGTCACGCGCAGCTGCTGCTCACCGCCGACGAACTCGGCCTCTTCGCCGACCTCGGCAGCCACGGTCCCTCCACGCAGGAGCAGATCACCGAGCGGCTCGGGCTCGACGGGCGCGGCACGGGCGATTTCCTCGACGGCCTGGTGCTGCTCGGGCTGATCGAGCTGACCGGCGACGTCTACACGCTGACGGACGTAGCCACCGAGACGCTGGTGCCCGGCACTCCCCGCTACATCGGTGGCTTCCTGCGCCGCGCGTCCCGGATGCTGTATCCCGCGTGGGGTCAGCTCGGTGCCGCACTACGGACGGGACAGCCCCAGACCGCGGGCGCCGGACCGGACGCGTTCCTGCGGATGCTCGCGGATCCAGCGCAGCGCAGCGCGTACCTCACCATGATGGACTCGGCCAGCGGCCTGGTCGCGCCGCACCTGATCCGGGCGTTCCCCTGGTCCGCGTATGCCTCCGTGCTCGACGTGGGTGGCTGCCGCGGCAACCTGGTGGGACGCCTGCTCGGCGCGTACCCGGAGCTTCGGGGTGCGGTCTTCGACCTGCCGCCGATGGCGGAGCCGTTCCAGGAACACACCACGGCGCTCGGCGTCGCCGAACGGGCCACGTTCCACGCCGGTGACTTCTTCCACGACGACCTGCCCACCGCGAACGTCGTGATGCTCGGCCACGTCCTGCACAACTGGTCCCCCGAGGAGCGCGCCGCCCTGGTCGCCCGGGCCTGGGCCGCGGTCGCCCCCGGCGGTGCCCTGCTGATCTACGACGCGATGCTCCCCGAAACCCCCGCCGACCTCCCCCGGACCCTGGTCAGCCTGAACATGCTGCTGGTCACCGAGGGCGGCTCCGAATACCCCGCGTCGCACTGCCAGGCCTGGCTGACCGCGGCCGGCTGCACCACCACCGAGGTCCACGGCCTCGGCTCCACCGACACCCTCGTCATCGGCCACAAACCCCGATGATCCACATAGATCGGACTCCCATGACCCTCACCCTGAACCGCCGCCGCCTGCTCGCCACCGGCGCCGCCGGTCTCGGCCTGGCGGCTGTGCCCGCCCTGCGCGTCTCCCCCGCCTCAGCCGCTCCGTCGGCCGGGGGCTCCAAGCGCACCCCCGGGACGGCGATCACGCTGGACGGCGCCAGCAACAGCCGCGACCTGGGCGGCTATGTCACCGCGGACGGCAAGTGCGTACGCAGCGGCAAGGTCTTCCGCTCGGGCACGCTGGCCGGGCTGACCACCACCGGCACCCGCCAGCTCGCCGCGCTGGGCGTGAAATGGGCGTTCGACCTGCGCAACGACGCCGAACGCTACCTGTTCGGCAAGGGCAAGGTGGGCACGGTCAAGCCCTGGCTCGCCCCGGTCGGCAACGACACGGAGGACAACCCGTACGGCCCGCCCGTCGCCGGCCAGGTCACGGCCTCGGTGATCGCGGAGTTCCAGTCGTACGTGTCGTTCTCGTCGGCCGTGATCTCGGTCGGCTCGGTCCTGCGCATGCTGGCCATCCCCGGCGGCCAGCCCCTGCTCTTCGGCTGCGACTCAGGCTCCGCCCGCAGCGGCTGGACGGCCGCGGTCCTCATGACCGTCCTGGGCGTGCCCCGCGCACAGGTGAACTCGGAATTCCTGCTGAGCAACCAGACGCTCGGCGGCCAGTACCTCTTCACCGAATACCTCGACGCCGCGTTCGCCAAGGTCGACGAGATCTACGGCGACTGGGCCACCTTCGTCCAGATCGGCCTCGGCCTGGACGCGGGCGACATCACCGCCCTCAAGTCGAGCCTCCTGTCCTGACAACCACGAAGGCCGCCGCCCCCGATCCGAGGGACGGCGGCCTTCGCCGTGCGGCTCGTGTCTCCACGTCGGTCCGGCTCTGTCCGAGTCGCTCCGGCCGGTTACGAGGGTCGGCGGGAACCCTCTCCGGCGGCATCGCCCTCACGAGCGCGAGGCACGAAATTGCGCCTCGCGGCGTTGCGGCCGTGAGTATCCCGAGCCGGCGAGTCACATCCTGGCCGGCCGCGGACATTGTCACGGGTCATCCTGACCACCTAGCTGCCAATGACGTCGCCCGGCTGGTCGGTGTCATGGCCGAACAATCGCGGACCCCGCCACCACCGCCACTGGCCGCGACCGAGTTGTCGCCGTCCATGCCGCGTGGCTGAATGTTGCGCTGGACACCGGGATGCGACAACTTTCTGCGGTGTTGCTCCTCAAAGCCGGCCAATCACGTCTGACGCGAAGAACGTAGGTTTCATGGCCAGACGTGATTGGCTCACGCTTGACACCTGACGCGCAGAAGATTGCGGCACAGCAGACTTCGGCGCAACTTCGTGCCCCGTAGCCAGATCCTGCAGCCCTCTCCACCTACTGCAAACGGATCAAGACTCAGGACGCTAGGGCGCATCTGAGGGATCACGGCGAGTCTGCGGCGAGGTCCAGGTTTCGTGTCGCAAGGGGGATGAAGGGGTGAATACCGGTGTTGTATTCACCCCTTCATCGCGCGCCGCGAGACGGAAGCTGGACCCGACGCAGGCCGTCGTGATCCCTCAGATGCGCCCTAGGGCGCATCTGAGGGATCCGGGGCGGAGCGGAGGACAGCTCGGGCCTGGTCGGCGGCGCGGGTGATGCTTTCGCTGATGAAGTCCAGGAAGCGGGCGACGTTCTCGAGGCGGGCCGCCGCATTCGTGTCCGGGCCGAGGACGGCGGCGCCCTGGCGGGCGACGGCGACGAGTTGGTCGTTGGCTCGGGCGCTGGCGATGGTTGCCTGGTAGAAGAGCTCGTCGTCGACGATGTAGCGGTCGCGGCGGCGCTCGTCGCGCTCCCGGCGGACCAGGCTCTGACTTGTCAGGAAGGCGACCGCTTTGGAGACCGACGCCGGACTGACCTGCATCCGCAGGGCCAGCTCGGATGCGGTGAGGCTGCCGCTCTCGGTGATGAAGAGGCAGGTCAGGACGCGGGCACCCATGCGGGACAGGCCCGAGGCCATGAGCACGGTCGTGAGCGTCTCCGCATAGTCGGTGACGGCGCCGGTGTCGCGCCCCTGCGGGCCGCCGCCCGATGTGGGGCCGCCGGCTGCCGCACGACTGCGGTGCGCGCGGCGCTCGGTGGCCCGGTGTGCCAGGTCGGCGCGGTAGCCGGTGGGGCCGCCGTTGCGCATCACCTCACGGGTGACCGTGGAGGTCGGCCGGTCGAGGCGCCGGGCGATCTCGGCGTAGGGCAGGTCATCGGCCAGGCCCAGCGCGATCTGCTGACGCTCCTGCTGGGTGAGTCTGCCTCCCGGCATCACGGTCTCCTCGATAGTCGGTCACAACCCAGCCCACCATAGCGTTCACTCCTGGTCATTGCAAAGGCTAGCCGCCCCGTCATTGCGTTAACTTCTAAACGGTTGCAACGGTGTAACGGCTCTGAGCAGCGAGACTCTTGAACATTTGCAATTAACTTGTTGCCGCTAGATGGAAAGCAACGTAGCGTTTCTCATATCAGAAACATCCGCTCCCCCGGAGCGCTCGGCCCTCGCAATGCTCGCCTCTCGAACAGGAGCACGACATGACCAGCACCGTCACCCCGTGGACCGGCATGATCCCGATCGACGACACCGCGCTCGCCTGCACCGACACCGGCGGCACCGGCACCCCGATCGTCTACCTGAACGGGCAGTTCGCGACCCAGGGCTACTGGAAGAGAGTCATCGCCGATCTCGGCTCCGGCCGGCGGCACATAACCTTCGACGAGCGTGCCCGCGGCCGGAAGTCGAAGACGTCGGCCGACTACTCGTTCGAGGCCGGCATCCGCGACATCGACGCCGTCCTCGCCGCTCGCGGGGTGGACCGGGCGCTGGTCGTCGGATGGTCCTACGGCGCGTTCCTCGGGGCGCACTGGGCCGCCCGCAACCCGGACCGGGCGATCGGCGCGGTCCTGGTCGACGGCGCGATGCCGCACGACTGGCTCGACGACGCCATGGAGGAACGGATCCGGAAGATGTTCAAGCGGATGGCCTGGTTCATGCCGCTGCTGCGCCCGACCGGCCTGGTCCCGCGCCTGAGCGCCGAACAGCAGGCCACCAGCAACATCGAGCTCGGGAAGATCTCCCTGGAACGCGAGCTCGGCCCGGTCATGGACAGCATCACCGTCCCCACCCGCTACGTCCTCGCCACCGGCACGTCGCTCGGCAGCAAGGGCGACGAGCAGGAGGTGATCCGCGCGAGTCTGGACAAGGTCGTGGCCCGCAACCCGCACATCCGGATCAGCGCCAAGGTCCCCAGCAACCACAGCATGATCCTGCGCAAGGATCACGAGGCCGTCGCCGCGGCGGTCCGGGAAGTGGCAGCGGTTTAGAGGGAACGGAGCAGGTCAGACCAGCGCCGCGATGTCGTCGATGAGGACGTCGACCGGGGGCTGGGCGTGGATGTGGCGTTGGAGGCGGCGGGCCGCGGTGCGGTAGCCCGGGTTGGTGAGTACGTCGGTGAGGCCGGCGGCCAGCGTAGGTGCGTCGGCGTCGCGGAGGGCGACCGTGCGGGAGATGCCGAGCGCCTCCGCCTGGGTCGCGTTGTGACGGTGGTCGCCGAGGGCGGGAACAGAGAGCATCGGGACGCCCAGGCGCATCGCTTCCTTCATGCTGTTGAGGCCGCCATGGGTGATGAACGCGTCGCAGGCCTCCAGGATCAGGGCCTGCTCGACGAACGTGACCAGGTGGACGTTCGGCGGGATCGGCAGGCCCCGGTCGACCCGCCCGTTCGAGCCCACCGCGAGCACCGCCGTGCAGTCGACGTCGCCGAGAGCCGTGATCGTCGCGTCGACGAGGGTGTCGGAGCCCGGCAGGTTGTAGACGACCGTGCCGAAGCCGGCGAAGACGAACGGGCGGCTCAGGTCCAGGTCGGCGAGGGCCGCGTCGAGGCGGCCGTCGCGCTGCTCGGCGTTGGGGTGGCGGTAGCAGCGGGTGTTCGGGAGGATCATTTCGGCGGCGCTGTACTGCGCAGGCAGGAAGTTCGCGTGTAGATGGCCGTAGAGGCGGTCGCCTCGCGGGTCGGGCGACAGGCCCAGTTCTTGGCGGCCGGCGTCGAGGATGGGACCGAGCACTTCGGGGCGTACGCCGTCGAGGCCGCCGAACGACGCGATCGACACGTGCGGGATGCCCAAGGCCTCGGCCGCCAGGTAGCCGCCGAGTTCGTCGAGCTCCCGGACGATGACGTCGGGCTTGAAGTCGGTGGCCAGCAGGTCGCGGGCGGTGCCGCGCGCCACGTGTCCGGCGAATGCCTCCGTCAGGGGGCGGCCCAGTGCGGTGAAAGCCGAAGCAGCTTCGATCAGCCCTGAATCCGCGTACCCCGGCGGGATCATGTCGTAGACCTCGTAGCGCCAGTCGTACCCGGCCGTCAAAGGGGTGAGGCCGTAACCCGCGATCTCGGCGGCCAGAACCGCAGGCGCGGCCACCGCGACCTCATGGCCCTGCCGCAGAGCCGCGTGCGCGATCGGGACCAGCGGGCGCAGGTGGCCGCTGGCCGGGTGGGTGGTGAAGAGAATGCGCATGGTCTCAGACACTCATTTCGGCGAGGTGGGCGACCACATCGGACGCGGGCGGCTGGGCGGCCATCTCGGCACCCAGCGCGCGGGCGGCCGTGCGATAGCCGGGCGTGTGCAGCACGTCGAGCAGCTCACGGCGTACGCCATCCACGTCCGCGCTGTTCGCGAAGATCCACCGGCCGGCGCCGGCCGCGGCGAGCCTGCGTGAGTTGAAGACGTGATCGGTGAACAGCGGCAGTGTCACCTGCGGGATCCCGGCGGCGAGGGCTGTCATCATCGCTCCCCCGCCGCCCTGGTGCACGAGCAGGTCGCAGTGCGGCAGGACCAGGTGCAACGCGGTGGCGGGCACGTGGCGAACCTGGGACGCACCCGGGCCGAGGTCGCCGCGGTCTCGGTCGGCGCCGATGGCGAGGATCTCGACGCCGGTGCCGGCCAGGGCTCGGGTGACCACGGGCAGCGGGCTGACGTGGCGGTCGGTGAAGTACGCGACGGCCGTGCTGCCGAGCACGCACACGCGTGGCCGCCCGGCGAGCCCGATCAGCCATCGCGGCACCTCGGCCGCGCCGTTGTAGGGGGCGAACCGTACCGGCAGGCGCCGCACCGGGGCGGGTACCTGCATCCCCGGCGGGCACGGGTCGACGGTGACCGCGCCCACCGAGTCGACGCCGGGCAGGCCGAGGCGTTCGCAGAGTGGTTCCAGGGCGGCGGCCTCGAACTCCCGGGTCCGGATCGTGTAATCGGCGCCCCAGATGTGGCGTACGGGCAGCGCCCCCGTGTCCGCCGCGGCGATGGGCCCGGCGAAGCTGGTCGGGTCGTGCACCACGACATCGGGCCGGTACGCGCGGGCGTACGCCACCGTGTCGTCGAGCATCGCCGCGGCGATCTTGCGATAGGTGGCCAGGTTCCCCGTCCCCCACGCCCGCATCTCCGACCATTCGAGCGGGCTGTCCCGGGCGGCCAGGGACGCGAAGAAGCGCCCGGCGAGCGGCCGGATGTCGAGCCCCGCACCGACCGCGGCGGCGGGCAGCCCGGCCGCGGTGATCGTCGGGCTCAGTTCCGGCGGGGCGGCGACGACAACCTCGTGGCCCTCCGCGCGCGCCGCCCAGGCGAGCTGGGCCAGGGGGAAGAAATGGGTCGGCCAGGCCCAGGTCACGAACATCATCCGCACGGCGGCTCCATCCTCGCGTCATGGTCGCCGGCCAGGGTGACGTGCCGTGCTCGGGTGCGGGTCGAGCCGCCGGTGGTCGAGCAGGGCTCGATCGCCGGGCGGCACGCTGCGCCCGGACCCGGAATCGCCTCCGGGCTCGCGCAACGATGGTCGGAGGACATGTGGGCACAGACATCACACCGCTTGTGGAGATCATGTCGGCGGTGCTGTCCCGCCCGGTCGAGGACGTGGTCCGGCGGGCAGCGACGGCGTCATTCACCGAACTCGGTGGCAGTTCTCTCGATGCGATGAAAGCCGCCGTACGCTGCGAGACCGAGCTGGGCCGCCCGGTCGACATCCTCGGCCTGCTGGGCTTCGAGCCGCTGGCCGACACGCTCGCCACCGTGCCGGAGGCGACGGAACAGCAGGTCGCGCCGCAGCTGGACCCCGATCCACGGTGGAAACTCGAACCCGTGCCGGAGCAGCAGGGTTTCCTGCACGCCGAGGCGCTGATGGGCAACGGATCGCAGAACCAGGTCTTCGGGCTGGAGCTCACCGGCCCGCTGCACGTGCAGACCCTCACCGAGGCCGTGCATCTGCTCATCGCCCGGCACGAGTCGCTGCGGACGGCGTTCCGGCAGGAGGGTGACGGCTGGAGCCGGCGGGTGCTGCCCGAGTGGCTGCCCGGCGTGATCCGTCAGCACGCGCCGACACCGGCCGACACCAGCCCCGCGGAGGTGGTGAACGGCGCGCTGGACCGCGGGAGCAGGCACTTCACCGCCGCGCTGGGCCGGCCACCGATGATGTTCCTGCTGACCCGGTTCGCGCCGAACCATCACCTGCTGACGTTCGTGTTCCATCACGCGCTGGCCGACGGCTGGTCGATCGGGCTGCTGACCCGCGAGCTGCTCGACGTCTACGGCGAGCTGGCCGGGGGGCCCGCGGTGCCGTCCGCACCGGCGGCGACACCGGAGCTGCTGGCGATCCGCCGGGCGGAGGGCCTCGCATCGGGCCGGCTGGCCAAGCTCGCCACCCGGCGCGTGGAGCAGTTGCGGGGTTACCCGACGGTGGTGGAACTGCCGAGCGACGCGGTGCGCCCCGATCATTTCGACTTCCGCGGCGATCGGCTGCGGTTCGGGCTGGGTTCGGCGGCCAAGGAGGGCGCGGAGGCGCTGGCGCGGATCGCGGGGGTGTCGCGTACGGCGGTGCTGCTCGCGGCCTGGCAGCTGGTCATCGCGCGGCGGACCGGGCAGTCCCGGTTCCTGATCGGTACGGCGACGAGCAGGCGTACCGATGCCCGGCTGATGAACCTGATCGCACCGTGCGCGGCTCTCGTGCCGATCCGCTGCGACGTGCGCGACGACCGGCCCGTGCGCGAATACCTGCAGGCCACCGCGCAGTCGCTGGTGGAGTCGGTGGAGTTCGCGGACGTGCCGATCGGCGAGCTGGCCCGCTCGCTGGACGCGGTCGTCGACGGGCGCCGGATGCCGCTGGCGCAGATCGGGTTCTCGGCGCACGACCAGATCCTGCCCGCCGACATGACCGCGGGTGAGCTGACCGCGACGGTGCACGAGTCGTACGCCGGCTGGGCCGCCTCCGACGCGTCGCTGTTCGTCCAGCACTGGGGCGACATGCCGAAGCTGGTCCTGGAGTACGCGACGTCGGCGCTGACCACGCAGGACGCGCTGGGCCTGGCCACCGCGTACGAGGCGACCCTCGCGGACCTGGCCATGAACCCCGACGCCCGGCTGGGAACCGTGCGCGGCATGTCCCGCGAGCAGCGGGCGATCCTCGAGGCGGTCCGCAACGGGCCGGACGTCGAGCGCCCCGACGACCTGTGGCAGCTCATCTCGCGGACGGCGCAGACGTACCCGGATCACGTCGCCGTACGCGAGGACGACGGCCGGTCCATCACCTATCGCGACCTGATGACCGCGGCGGCCCACCAGGCGGTGGCGCTGGCCGAGCACGGGGTCGGCGAGGGTGACGTGGTGGCGGTGGCGGTGCCGCGGTCCATCGCGGAGACCGTCGCGCTGATGGGCATTCTCCGGCTCGGGGCGGCGTACGTGGGACTGGATGTCGCCAACCCACCCGCCCGGCTGACCCACATGCTCGCGGTGAGCAGACCGGTGGTGCTGCTGGCCACCCCCGACCGCCGGGAGCGGCTCGCGGACCTGGCGGTCGGCTGCCCGGTGCTGGAACCCGTCGACGGCCTCGCGGTCGCCGGGACCGAACCGGTGGACGTGCGACCACCGGCGGGCAACGATCCGGGCCGGGTCGCGTATCTCGTCTTCACCTCGGGGTCGACGGGTCTGCCGAAGGCCGTGCGGATCGCGCATCGCGGGGTGGCCCGGCTCTCGGACCGCTCGGTGCACTTCCCGATCCGCCCGGGTGACCGGATGCTGCGGGTCGCGCCGTTGTCGTTCGACGCCTCGGTGTGGGAGATCTTCCCGGCGCTGGTGAACGGCGCGTCGATCGAGGCGTTCCCGGACGTGCTGCCCGAGCCGGGCCGGCTGGCCGACTTCCTGCAGAACCACGAGATCACCACGGCGCTGCTGATCACTGCCCTGTTCCGGGCGGTCGCCGGATACCGGCCGGAGGCGTTCGCGACGATGCGCATCCTGCTGGTCGGCGGGGACGTGGTGCCGGCCGAGCCGGTCCGTGACATCCTCACCCGCTTCCCGGGCCTGGTGCTGGCGAACGCGTACGGGCCGACCGAGGGCACGGTCATCGCCACGCAGTATGCGATGACCGACCCGGCGGAGGTCGAGGAGCAGCTCCCGATCGGCGGCCCGATCGACGGGACCGGCATCGTGCTGCTCGACGCGGCGGGTGGTCTCGTGCCGCCCGGCGGGGTCGGCGAGATCTGCTGCCTCGGCCCCGGCGTCGCCATCGACTACCTCGACGACCCGGTGCGGACCAAGGCGGCGTTCGGAAATCTCGACGTCGACGGCACCGGCACCGGCCCGCGGCTCTACCACTCCGGTGACCTGGCCCGCTGGGACACCCATGGCCGGCTGCGGTTCCTCGGGCGCCGCGACGGCCAGGTGAAGGTGCGCGGGTTCCGCATCGAGCTCGGGGAGATCCGCGAGCGGATCGCGGCGCACCCGGCGATCGCCGATGTCGTCGTGGGCACGACCGACGGCGACGACGCGTCCCGCCGGGTGCTGGCCGGTGTGGTGCTGGCCGAGCCGCTCGCCGACGCCGCCGCGGAGCTCAAGCGGTTCTGCGCGGAGACGCTGGCACCGTACGCGGTCCCGGCCCGCTGGGCGTTCGTCGACGCGTTCCCGCTCACCCCGAACAGCAAGGTCGACATGCGTGAACTGCAACGACTGGCGGAGGTGCAGTGATGACCTACAACGAACGGCGCATCGATGACTGGGTGCGGCATTGGGCACAGTTGACCCCGCAGGCGCAGGCTGTGCGGGACGGCTCGGAGTCGCTGACGTACGCCGAGTTGGTGGCCTCCGCCGAGCGGATCGCCGCCGGCCTGCACGAGCGGGGGGTACGCCCGGACGACATCGTCCTCGTCGACCTGCCCCGCGGCGCCGAGCTGATCGAGGTCATCCTGGCCGTCCTGAGGTGCGGCGCGGTCTACAGCATCGTGGACGCCGACTGGCCCGACGCGCGCTACGCGGACATCGCGGCGCTGACGGGTGCCCGCCTCTGTGTCGGTGACCCGGCCCGCCCCTCGCAGGTGACGCGGATCCCGGTGAAGGCATTGCAAGGCTCACCCCCCGTCCCGTTCGCCGGTAGAGGCAATGCCTGCTGCGTCTTCTTCACGTCGGGCAGCACCGGCGTGCCCAAGGGGGTGCTCACCGGGCACCGGGCGATCCTGCGGGTGGCGTTCGACCCGCTCCTGGACGTCGGCGCGGGTCACGGCATGCTGCAGGCCGCGCCGAGCCCGTGGGACGCGTTCGCGATGGAGGTGTGGGCACCGCTGACCCGCGGCGGCGTCACGGTGATCCACCGGGGGCGGTATCCGGGCCCGGACGATGTGCGCGAGGCGGTGGCGCGGGGCGCGGACACGATGTTCCTGACGTCCACGCTGTTCAGCGCGATCGTCGACGCCGACGTGCAGGCGTTCGCCGGGGCGCGCACCGTCATCACCGGGGGCGAGCGGGTCTCCCCCGCGCATCTGCGCCGGTGCCGTGACGAGGTGGCCGGGGTCGCTGTGCACAACGCGTACGGTCCGGTGGAATCGGCGATCTTCACCACTTCGTTCCCCCTCGCCGGTTTTGACGACGACGGTGACGTGCCGATCGGCCGTCCCGTGCTGGCCACGGCCGTGCACGTCCTCGACGACGAGCTGCGTCCGGTCCCGGCCGGGGTGCGCGGCGAGATCGCGATCTCCGGCGACGGCCTGGCCCTGGAATACCTGGGCGATCCGGAGGCCACGCGCGCGAAGTTCCCCACCGTGGATCTCGGCGGTCCCACCCGCGTCTATCTGACAGGGGATCTGGGTTCGATCGGCACCGACGGTCTGCTGCGCATCGCGGGGCGACGCGACCGCCAGTTCAAGCTCCGTGGGGTACGCGTAGAGCCCGCCGAAGTCGAAGCGGCACTCCAACGGCTGCCCGGCGTCGGGGCCACCGCGGTGCTCCCTCTGCCCTACGGCACCGGTCTGACCTCCGTGCAACGGATGGTGGCCTGCGTCGTCTCCACGCTGGACGGCGCGTCCGTGCGCACCGCGGTCGCCGAACTCCTCCCCTCCGGCTACGTTCCCGACCTCGTCGTGTGCCTGCCCAGCCTGCCGGTCACCCCGAACGGCAAGGCCGACCTGCCTGAGCTCGCCCGCATCGCCACCGCGGCAACCACCCCGGCACCGCAAGCAGCCACCCCGGCACCGCAGGCGGCTCACTCCCCGGCGGCGCAGGCAGCGGACGACGGCGAGACCGGCGAGGTGCTCGACATCGTGCGTGAGCTGCTCGACGTGCCGGTCGGCTGGGACACGAACATCTTCGACGCCGGCGCGTCGTCGATCACCGCGATCCGGGTCGCGCACCGGCTCGGCGCGCTCGCGGGGGTCAAGGTCGACCCGGCGCGGATCTTCCACCACCCGACGCCCCGGGACATGGCCACGCTGGTCACGGCCGGTCCGGGGCCACGCCGGACGACCCGGTCGGAGTCGCGGTGGCAGGCCGGTCTGCCGGTGCCGCAGTGGCGGTTCTGGTACCTCGAGGTGCGCAGCCCCGGCAACGGCGACGGCCTGACCCCGGTTCAGCACCGCATCGACGGGCCGCTCGACGCGGACCTGCTCGCCACGGCGCTGCGTACGGTCATCGGCCGGCACTCGGCTCTGCGAACCCGGCTCCTGCGCGAGGGCGACCGGGGGATCCGCCCGGTCATCACCGCCCCCGCGGACGTGCCGGACCTGCTCACCGTGCAGGACTGCGCGCCGGACGAGGCACAGAGCCGCGCTCAGGACTTCCTGGAGCGCCCGTTCCGGCTCGACGTGGACCTCCCGATCCGGGGTCTGTTACTACGAACCGGCCCGGAGACGCATCTGCTGACGTTCTCGGTGCACCACACCGCGTTCGACGGCTGGTCCGGCGCGATCTTCTGCCGGGAACTCTCCGACGCGTACGCCGGCCGCCTCGCCGGCCGTACCCCGATCGACTACCAGGCAGCGTGGCTGGCCCAGGACCTGAGCGAGTCACCGGCCGACCGCGACCGCCTGCGGGCGTGGACCCGGGAGCTCGACGGCGTCCCCGACCTGCCCCTGGGCAAGGTCCCGGACACCGCGACCGGGGAGGTCGGCGAGGTATGGGTGCCCGTGCCGGACGGCTTGCGCGAGGCCGCCGAGCAGGCGGCCACGGCGGCCGGCGGGTCGGTGCAGGCCGCGCTGCTGGCCGCGTGGGTGCGCGCGTTGCGCCGGTTCACCGGGGCGGACGACTTCGCGATCGGGATCCCCGTCGCCGGCCGGACCACAGCGGCCGCCGAGGACGTCATCGGCTGCTTCACGTCCGGGGTCGCGGCACGGTTCACAGCTGTTCCCGGTGCCGGCCCGGCGACGGATCTGCGCCGGGCGGCCGAGCAGCTCGCCACCGCGTTGCGCTTCCAGTACATGCCGATCGAGCGGCTGCTCCGGGAGAGCGCACCGCGTACCCGTGACCGCAATCCCTTCTGCCAGGCCGGTTTCGTCGTGCAGAACTACGAGGCACCGGACCTGGTCATCGATGGTGCCCGCTGCGAATCGGCGGTCCCCCGTCATCACCATTCCGCGTTCGAACTGACCCTGGAGCTGTGGCTCGACCGGGGACTGGGTGCCCGGATCTGGTTCCGCACCGACGTGCTCGACGACGCGCGGGGCAGCCGGCTCGGCGCGCTGTGGCTGGAGGAACTCGCCGAGGTGGCCGTACCCGTCGCCGTCTGATCTTTTCGAGGAGGCATCTCATGTACGACGCGATTGTGGTCGGCGCCCGCTGTGCGGGCGCGCCGACCGCCATGTTGCTGGCCCGGCAGGGATACCGGGTGCTGTTGCTGGAACGGGCCGCGGTCGCCACCGACACGGTCTCCACCCACTACCTGCATCAGCCGGGAGTGCAGCGGCTGCGGGAGTGGGGCGTGCTCGACGCGGTCGTCGCGTCCGGGGCGCCGGCGATGCGCCGCACGGTCTACGAGGTGGCCGGGATCCGGCTCACCGGGCAGGCCGCCGTGCCGTCCGGTGACAACGCCGCCTACGGTCCGCGCCGGCAGGTTCTGGACGGCATTCTCACGGAAGCCGCGGCGCAGGCCGGGGTGACCGTACGGATGGGTGCGACCGTGACCGGCCTGCTCGACGACGACGGCTGGGTGAGCGGGGTCCGCTACACCGCGGGCGGCCGGGAGCACGTCGAACGGTGTGCGCTGGTCATCGGCGCGGACGGGATGCGCTCCACGGTGGCCCGGCTCGCCGGTGCCCGCTCGTACGCCGAACGACCCTCCCTGACCTGCATCTACTACACCTACTGGCAGGACCTGCCCGCCGACTTCGAGCTCTACGAGGCCCCGAACCGCTGGGTCGGGACGGTGCGCACGAACGACGATCTCACCCTGGTCGCCGCGTACTTCCCGCATCACGAGTTCGACGCGGTCCGCAAGGACGCGCAACGGTCGTACCTGAAGAACATCGCCGGCACCGCGCCCGATCTCGCCGGGCGACTGGCCGGCGCGACCCAGGTGGAACGGCTGCGCGCCAAGGGCGACCAGCTCAATTTCCTGCGGCAGGCGGGCGGCCCGGGCTGGGCCCTCGTCGGCGATGCCGGGCATCACAAGGACTCGATCACGGCACGCGGGATCACCGACGCGTTCGCGCAGGCGGCGCTGCTGGCGGAGCACCTGCGAGGGGTGCTGCCGGACCGGTCACGGACGGCGGCGGCGCTCCAGGCGTACGGAGAGGAACGTGATGTGCTGCTCGATCCCGGATATCAGGCGACGCTGCTCACCGCGAAGCTGACGGTGCAGAACGACCGGGTCGCGCTGCTGCGGGCCATCGAGGGGGACCAGGACCTCACCGACCGCTACTTCGCCGTGGTGGCCGGGGCCCTGCCCGCCGAGGACCTGATCGGCCCGGAACTGCTGGCGAGGCTCTGATGGCCGTCGCCGATCTCGGGACCGTTCAGATCCGGTACGACCTGCACGGGCGGCCGGACGGGCCACGCGTCGCCCTGTTCTGCGGGCGGGCGATGAGCCGGCGCTTCTGGCACGTGACGCTGGTGCCCCGGCTCGTCGACGCCGGATACCGGGTGCTGACCCTGGACAACCGGGGCAGCGGTGACACCGTGGCGCCGCCCGGGCCGTACACCGTGCCGCAGCTCGCCGACGATGCCGGTGCGCTGCTCGACCGGCTCGGCTGGCAGTCGGTGGCGGTGTGCGGGTTGTCGCTCGGCGGGATGATCGCCGAGCGGGTGGCCGCGACCCGGCCGGGTGTACGGGCCGCCGTGCTGCTGGCCAGTTCCGGCACGCCGACGACGTTCCAGCGCGCGGTGCTGGCCGCGCATCAGGAGGAGTCGGCGCACGGGCCGTACGGGCCTGACGTGTCGGCGCTGGTGGAGTTGATGACGACAGTCCCGGCGTACGCCCTGCTGGCCGACGAGCCGATGGCGGCGACCATGCTGGCCCACCTGCGGCTGCGCACCGGCGACGGCCGCGGCCCGGTCGACCAGGGCGCGGCGGCGGCCGGCTGGGCCGGGTCGGACCAGCAGCGGGCAGCGTGGGCGGCGATCACCGCACCGGCCCTGCTGGTGGCGTTCGAACACGACATCCTGTTCCCGCCGCACGCGGTCCGGGCCGCCGCGGAGGAGATCCGCAGTGCCCGCTACGCCGAGGTGCCGGGGGTGGCGCACGGCGATGCGCTGGTCCGCGCCGCCGGTGCGATCGGCGACCTGACCACCGGGTTCCTGCGGGAAGCCTTCCCGGTGCCGGCCCGGTGGCAAGCGGCCTGACCTTCACGCACAAGCAGAAGCGCCGCGGATCCTTCCGGACCCGCGGCGCTTCTGTGTGAGCCTGGCGTCAGCCGACGGCGGTGTAGTCACCCGCCACCCGGTACACACCGAACGCGTCTCGCCAGCCCGCGTCCTGGTAGGGCCGCAACGGCGCGGTGACCTGCCGGTGGTCGGCGCCGCGTTCCCACTCGAAGAACGCCTCCTCGCTCTCCCATTCGGACAGCACGACGAAGGAATCGGGCTTGTCGACGCCGCTGAGCAGCTCGTTGCGCAGCAGGCCGGGCGTGCCCAGCAGCGCCTCGCTGATCTGGTGGTAGACCCTGGCGACCGCGTCGGGTGAGTCCGCCGGGGCGGTCGCGTAGAGCAGGACGCGTACCCGGGTGGTCACGAGGCCGCCGCACCCGGCAGGTCAGCGAGCACCGTCGCCGTCGCCATGCTGCCCCGCAACCGGAACGGGTGCAGGGTGCGGCGGTGGACGAGGTGTTCGGGGCTCTGCTCGTAGTCACGAAACGACTTCTCGTCGGTCCAGTCGCTGATGATGTGATAGATGCCGGGCTCGTCCTCGCCGCGGCACAGCCACTGGCCCAGGTTGGCGCGCTGACCGGTGATCACACCGGCGCCCTCGTGCCACGCCTTCTCGAAGCCGTCGCCGGCGCCGGGGTGCACCTCCATGCGCAGCAGTACTCGGAACGTCATCAGATTCCTCCGTCCACATTGATGGTCTCGCCGGTGATGTATCCGGACAGGTCGCTGGCGAGGAACAGCACCGCGCCGGCGATCTCGTCGGTGCGGCCGAGGCGCCGCAGCGCCGTCATCGACTCGTACTTCGCGAGGATCTCGGGGGTGAGCTCGGCCTCGGTGGCGATGACACCGGGCGCGACGACGTTGATCCGGATCCCGCGCGGGCCGAGCTCCTTGCACAGCGAGCGGGTGAGCCCCGCGAGCCCGGCCTTGGCGGCGGTGTAGTGCGCGCGTAGCGGGATGCCGACGGTGGCGACCCGCGACCCGACGTTGATCACGGACGCGGAGTCGCCGAACAGCGGTAGTGACTTCTGGATGACCAGGTACGCCGCGGTGAGGTTGGTGTCGAGTACCCGCGCCCACTCCCCGGCCTCGAGCTTGTCGAACGGGACGTGGCTGATCACCCCGGCGTTGTTGACGACGATGTCCAGGCCACCGAGTCGGACCTGGCACTCCTCGATCAGCCGGTCGATGTCGGCCGGGACGCTGACGTCGGCACGGACCAGGTGGTGCTCGCCGGGGAGTTCCTTGAGTTCGCGGGCGAGTGATTCGACGTGCTCGCCCTCGCTGCGGTAACACGTGACGACGTCCGCGCCGGCCGCCGCCAGGGCCAGCACGATGCCGCGGCCGATGCCGCGCGTGCCACCGGTGACCAGCGCTTTCTTTCCTGCCAGGGAGATGCTCATGGGTGACTGCCTTTCGTCGTACGGGTCAGGAGGCGAGCGCGGCGACGGCCGCGAGAATGTTGACGGCGAACGCCGACAGCGCGGCGACCGTGCGGGTGAGGTTCCAGCGCTGCCACCGGCGGCGCGGGTCGACCGTGGCCCAGTCGGCCGGTTCGTCGTCCGGGTCGAGCCGGCTGACGAACTTGTTGACCGGCACGTTGCGCGTGATGGAGATGGCCATGACGGTGCCGAGCAGCACCGCGGCGGTCAGGTACCAGCCGCGGGCCGCGGGCGGCCCGGTGATCGCGAGGGTCACGTCCAGCAGCAGGCTGAGCCCGTTCAGGATCGGCATCGCCGGGTCGTAGCGCGGCCACATGAACTGGACCATCCGCACGTACTGCGGGTAGCTCGAGACCACCATGAGCGGGACCACGCCGATCACCGTCGCGAGCATGATGCCCGCGGCGACGCCGTTGGTCAGCGCGGGCAGTGCGGCCAGGGCCGGCACCCTCATGCCGGGCTCCGCACGGGACGCCCGAGCCGGGCGGTGGCGGAGCGGGCGCTCTCGATGATCCGCTTGATCCGGGCCATCTCGTGCACGGTGTTCGCGTTGATCCGCTCGGTCATCGTCGCGTCGTCGACGGGCGCGGTGGGCTTCATCGCGAAGTCCTGCACCCATCGCATCCGCACGCCACCGTCGACCTGCTCGTAACTCCAGCGAATATTCATGTATTCGAACGGGCCCGGCTCGACGCGGCGCGCGCTGACCGTCCACGTGCTGCGGTCCGGGGTGCGCTCGGACACCCAGCTCCAGGTCTTGCCGTTCTCGTCGGGGTGCTTGGTGAGCCGGAACAGCACGGTGTCACCGTCGGTGCGCAGGATCTCGGCGTCGGCGTACTCCCCGAACAGCCGCGGCCAGGACGTCACGTCGTTGGTCATGTGCCAGATGCGGGTGAGCGAGGCGTCGATGACGATGCTGTTGTCGGTGTGCCCGGGCATCACGCCACCGCCACGAGCGTGCGGTTGACCCAGGTCAGGATGTCACCGGGGGTGTCGAGCGTGTCGAGGACCTCGTCGGGCGTGACGACGCCGTAGCGGTGCCGCAGCGCGGCCGCCAGCTCCAGCTTGGCGAGCGAGTCGACGCCGATGTCGACCAGGGGGATGTCGCGGATGTCGCGGTCCAGGTCGATGGAGTCGTCGTCGCCGATCGTCTCGCGGATGAGGTCGGTCAGCTCGCCGATGGTGTGCGTGGACATGGTCGGTTCCCTTCGGAGCGGGGTGGTCCGGGCGCCGGGGCGGCCGTCCGGAGCGGGGTGGTCCGACCGCCGGGGCGGCCGTCCGGAGCGGGGTTCTTCAACCGGCGGGGGCGGTCAGGACGACGGCGGCGTTGAAGCCGCCGGCGCCGCGGGCGATGACGAGCGCGCACTGGACGGAGCCGAAGCGCGGCAGGTCGCGGACGAGGTCGATGGGGCAGTCGGGGCTGACGTCGGTGACGCCGGCCGTGGGCGGGATGAGGTCGTGATGGATGGCCAGGGCGGCGGTGGCCACGTCGAGCGACGCACCCCCGGCGTAGAGCCGTCCGGTGAGGGTCTTGGGGACGGTGACCGGCACCTCGCCCGCGCCGAACACCGCGGCGATGGCCTCCGCCTCGGCGCGGTCCGCGTCGCGGGTTCCGGCGCCGTCGGCGAACACGACGTCGATGTCGGCGGGGCCGAGCCCGGCGTCGCGCAGGGCACCGCGGATGGCCGCGGTCAGCGCCGGCGGCCGCGACGAACCCGGCGGCGGGTCGAAGCTCGCGGCGTACCCGGCCAGATCGGCATAGCGGCGGGCGCCACGACCGCGGGCGTGCCCGGCGTCCTCCAGAACGATCATGGCGCCACCCTCACCGGGGACGTATCCGGCGGCCCGCCGGTCGAACGGCAGGTAGGCGGTGCCCGGGTCGGTCCCCTCGCTGATCGCGCCGTTCCCGGCCTGACACAGCAGGGCGTACGGCGACAGCGGCGCCTCGGTCCCACCGGAGATCACCACGGGGGTGTCGTCACGCAGGACCCGGCGGGCCTGGCCGAGCGCGTCGAGCCCGGCGGCCTGTTCGGAGACGAGCACGCCGCACGGCCCCTTGGCCTGGTGCTGGATCGAGACCTGCCCGGTGGTGGCCGCGTAGAACCACGCGATCGACTGGTACGCCCCGACGTGGTCCGGCCCCTGCGCCCACAGTTTCTGGATCTCCCGCTGGCCGAACTCGTTGCCGCCCGAGGACGCGGCGGTGACCACCCCGAGGTCGAACGGGCCGAGCTCGGCCGGGTCCAGGCCCGCGTCGGCGAGGGCGAGGGCACTGCCGCGCAACGCCAGCTGCGTCCATCGGTCGGTCTGCACGGCGATGCGGCCCGGTACGCCGGCCGCCCGCTCGCCGCTGACGACGCCGCCGACGCGGACGGCGTGGCCCTCGGGCAGCCGGCTCAGCCCGGAACGCCCGGTGAGGGTCGCGGGCCAGTAGACGTCCGCGCCGACGCCGTTGGGCGCGACGATGCCGAGGCCGGTGATCGTGGCGGTCATCGGGTCACCCCCGGACGGGTGAGCAGGACGGCGCTCTGGAACCCGCCGAAGCCGCTCCCGACGCTCAGCACGGCGTCGAGTCGCTGGTCACGGGCGGTGTGCGGCACGTAGTCGAGATCGCACTGCGGATCGGCGACGTCGAGGTTCGCGGTGGGTGGCACCACCTGGTGCTCCAGGGCGAGGGCGCAGGCGGCGAGCTCGATCGCCCCGATGGCGCCCAGGGAATGACCCACCATGGACTTGATGGAGCTCATGGGTACGCGGTACGCGTGCGCGCCCAGGCTCCGCTTGACGGCAGCCGTCTCGTGGCGGTCGTTCTGCCGCGTCCCGGAGCCGTGCGCGTTGACGTAATCGACATCCTCGGCGGCCAGCCCGGCGCGACGCAGTGCCACGTCGATGGCCTCGGACATCTCCCGCCCGTCGGGGCGCAGACCGGTCATGTGGAACGCGTTGCCGCGCCCGGCGTACCCCCCGAACTCCGCATAGACGTGGGCACCGCGGCGCTCGGCGGCACCGGCCTCCTCCAGGACGAAGAACGCCGAGCCCTCGCCCAGGACGAACCCGTCGCGGCGGTCGTCGAACGGCCGGGACGCGTGCTCCGGGTCGTCGTTGTTGGCCGAGGTGGCCTTGATGGCGTCGAAACAGGCGACGCTGATCGGCGAGATGGGTGCCTCCGCGGCGCCCCCGACCACGACGTCGGCGCTGCCCTCCGCGATCAGCCGCGCCGCGTGCGCGACCGCGTCGAGCCCGGACGTGCAGCCGGTGGAGATGACCGCCGCGGGACCCTCGGCGCCCGTCAGCCACGCGACCTCACGGGCGAGGCTGCTGGGGACCAGGTAGTCGTAGAGGAACGGCGCCGCCCGGGCCGGGTCGACGAGCCAGTCCCGGCCGTCCGCGCTGACCAGCCGGTAGTTGTCCTCGAGGCGGGTCGTGCAGCCCACGGCACTGCCGACGACGCTGGCGATCCGCGCGGGGTCGAGCGCGGTGGTGTCGAGACCGCTGTCCGCGAGGGCCTCCGCGGCGGCGGCCACGGCGAACTGGGCGACGCGGTCGAGCCGTCCGGCGTCGGCGATCCCGGCCTCGGCGGGGTCGAAGTCGCACTCGGCGGCGATCCGGGAGCGGAAACCGGTGGCGTCGAAGAGGCTGATCGCGCGGGTGGCCGTACGCCCATCGGTGATCATCTTCCAGAACGCCTTGGTGCCGATCCCGCCGGGCGCGACGACGCCGATGCCGGTCAGGACCACCCGGCGGTTCACCGTCCACCCCCGACCGGCGTGTGCGGCAGGCCCGGGTTCGGCAGCTCCTCGGTGTCGACGTGGCCCAGCTTCGGGTCGGGGGCCAGCGGAGCGCAGTGGAACACCAGGTGCGCCGGGACGTCACCGCTGTTCTCGACGCGGTGGCGCTGCCCGATCGGCACGAGAACCCCCTCGTCGGCGGCGAGCTCGACCGGCTCACCCTCGATGCGGACGGTCACCGTGCCGCTGACGACATAGAGAAATTCTTCGGAGTACGGGTGCAGGTGCTCGGCGACGAACTCGGCGGGCTCGAGGCGTACCGTCCCGAGAAAGCCGGAGGTCGCCCCGGCGGTGGCCGGGCCGAGCAGTACCCGTAGGTCGCCGCCGCGCCGGCGGTTCGGGGTGACGTCGCGGGCACGGACAGCTTTGCTGGTCATGACGGTTCCCAGGGAGGTCGGGGCGCTCACGGGCGCCACTCGTAGAACGGGGTGGCCATCGCGTCGCGGGGCCCGCGCCAGGACGGGTGGTACGGGCTGACGAACTCGGCGAGGCCGCGGTCGATGTGCTGGAACAGCTCGCCGCGGCGCACCTCGTCCACCTTGGCCGGGACGTCGTTGTCGGCCTCGACGAGATGGAAGTACAGGTCGTGGAAGCTGTAGAGGGTCCGCCGGGTCACGCCCACCAGATGCGGAAGCTCACCCGCGTCGGACTCGGCGAAGAGCTCGGCGACCCGGTCCTGGTGGCGTGGATCCAGCCGGGCGACGATCAGGCTGCGGTGCGCCATTGGTTCCTCCTTTACCGGTGCTGACGCCGATCGTGCTGACCGGCGGTAGAGACGCGCTGGAACGGCGATCGCGGCGCCCTCCGCGGCTCACATTCGAGCCGGGGCCGTGATCCTGCGCGGATGAGAGCTCTGGTGGTGGGTGGTTCCGGTTTCTTGGGGCGGCACGTGAGCGCCGCGTTGCGCGTGGCCGGCTGGTACGTCGTACCGGTGTCCCGCAGCGCCGAGGTTCCACTCGATCTGGCCGCCTGTTCGACCGCGGACCTGCGGGCGTTGCTGCGGTCCGCACGCCCGGACGCGATCGTCAACTGCGCGGGGCTGCTCTGGAGCGCCGTCCTGGATCCGGCCGCTTTGACCGCGGTCAATGCGAAGCTGCCGGCGCGGCTCGCTGCCGTTGCCGGCGGGCGGCGCCTGGTCCAGCTCGGATCGATCTATGAGTACGGTGACCAGCGCATCCTCGACGAATCCACGCAGGAACAACCGGCGACGCCGTACGGGATCTCGAAGCTCGCCGGCACCCGCGCGGTGCTGGACGGCGGCGGCACCGTCCTGCGGCTGGGAACCGCGATCGGCGCGGGCCTGCCGGCACGCAGTTTCCTCGGCGGCCTCGCCCAACGCCTCCGAAACGCGCCACCCGGCGAGTTCACCGTGCCGGTCGCACCGGGCGAGCGGGACTTCCTGCACGCCGGCGACGTGGCAGCCGCCGTGCTCGCCGCCCTGGGAGCACCGGGCACCGGGCTCTACAACGTCGCTTCCGGAGAACCGGTCGCCCCCCGCCGCCTGGTGGAATCATTGGTACGGGTCAGCGCTGCGCCCGTACACCTCAGAACCGTCCCTGCCGCAACCACCGCACGCGGCGGAACCGACCGGCAACTGATCCGCATCGAGGCCGCGGCAACGGGCCTCGGCTGGCACCCCCGCCGCAACCTCAACGACGCCGTCGCCGACGTCTGGCACTCGGCCCAGGTGTGACGCCCGGCGAGATAGTTGAACCGGGCGAGTGATGGCAGGCCGCCGATGGCGACATTCTCGTGGACCTGGAGGCCTCCAGCCTGCTCAGTGGTGTCTCGACAACCCCACTGCATCGTTGGAGGCCTTCATCTGTTCACCAGGCCGATCCACGATCCTCAGATCGAGTGGTCCCAACCCCCCTCGACCAACGTCTCGCAACATCACACCTGTTCGTCTGCAGTAGGTGGCAAGGCTCAAGCCACGAAGTTGCGCACAAACCCGCAAGGCCGCAACATCCTGCGGCGTCAGAGGGTGGTTCGAGGGTCTTAGGGTTGATCTATGTGTTGCGTGCGCTTCGGGTCTTTTGTTCGGTTCGTAATACATAGTGATCACTCGATGTGCTGAAAGATGAGAGAGGGTCGCGACCGGCGGATCATCGGTCGCGTTGCGCTGGTCATGGGCGATCGAAAGCCGTATCCCAGCGACGTGACCGATGCGCAGTGGGCGTTGATAGGCCCGTTTCTGGATGCGTGGAAGGCCAGGCGACCGTCGGTGTCGGGTCATCAGGGCGGCTATGAGCTGAGGGAGATCGTGAACGCGATCTTCTATCAGAACCGGACCGGCTGTCAGTGGGGGTATCTGCCGCATGACCTGCCTCCGAAGTCCGCGACGTACTACTACTTCGCCCTGTGGCGCGACGATCACACCGACCAGGCGATCCATGACCTGCTTCGCTGTCAGGCCAGAGAGAAGGCCGGCCGGGCTGAGGACCCGACAGCGATCGTGCTGGACACCCAGTCGATCCGCGCAGCGAACCACGTCCCCGCCGGGACTACGGGCAAAGATGCCGGCAAGAAGGTGCCCGGTCGTAAGCGCGGGCTGGCCGTGGACACGCTCGGGTTGATTATCGCGGTGGTCGTGACCGCAGCCTCGGTAACTGACAACGTGATCGGGATCCGCCTGCTCGACAAGGTTGTCGAATACACCCCGACAGTGACCCGCGCGTGGGTCGACGCCGGATTCAAGGACGAGTTCGCGATCCATGGCGCGGTCCTGGGCGTCGACATCGAAGTGGTCCGCCGCAACGACACCAGCGCAGGATTCGTGCCGGTCCGGCATCGGTGGGTGGTCGAGCAGACCCACGGCACACTGATGCTGCACCGACGCCTGACTCGCGAATATGAAACCCATCCCGCATCGTCGGTGTCGCATACGTTCTGGGCCTCGACCGCTAATCTGGTCCGGCGGCTGACCGGCACCAGCACACCATCCTGGCGAGACCCGGCATGAACACCGCCACGATCCTGGATTTGATAGCGACCCGCCACGCCGCCGCGACCGAAGCCTGTGACGACCTGCGGGAACAGATCGCCGAACTCAACGCTGAACTCGCCGCCGCCGAATCGGAAATAGCCGACCTGCAGACCACCCGGCAAACACTGGTGAAACTCACCCACGACGAGGTGACCGCCACCAATCCAAGGATCACCAGCGAGCCCTACCAGCAAATTCTTTCCGTATTCGACCCCGATGGAAGCACCATGCGCACCAAGGACGTCTGCCACGCGCTCGGCATCGGCATCGCCACCGAAGAAACCATGAGCATCCGCGCCAAGCTGAAACGCATGGTCAACCGGGGCATCCTGACCGAGACACAACGCGGCCTATTCACCCTCACCTCAAAGCCGACATAACCGCGCAGACCACCCTCTCAGATGTCAAGCATGGGCCAATCACGTCTGGCCGGAAAACATCTGTTTTGCGGTCAGACACGATTGCCCGGACTTGACGAACAACACCGCATGAAGTTGTCGCATCCCGGTGCCCGGCGCAACATCTGGCCTTGTCGCCTACGCCACCTGACTGGAGACGAGTCGAAGACGCGCGCTAACGACCGGCGACGAACTCGCGGATGCTGGCCGCGACGTAGTCCATCATCTCCACTGTCAGCCCGGGGTAGACGCCGAGCCAGAGCGTGCGCTCGGCGATGATGTCGCTGTTGGTGAGGTCGCCCGACACCCGGAACTCCTGGTCCAGGTAGGCGGGGTGGCGGGTGAGGTTGCCGGCGAACAGCAGGCGGGTGCCGATGTGCCGGGTGTGCAGGAAGTTGACGAGTTCCTGGCGGGTGAACGGGGCGTCGTCGGTGATCGTGAGGACGAAGCCGAACCAGCTCGGTTCGCTGCCCGGGGTCGCCCGCGGCAGCAACAGTCCGGGTACGCCCTGGAGTTGGTCGTGCAGGCGGTCCCAGTTGCGCCGGCGGGCGGCGCCGAACTCGTCCAGGCGTACGAGCTGGGAGAGGCCGAGGGCCGCCTGCAGGTCGCCGGATTTCAGGTTGTAGCCGACGTGCGAGAACGTGTACTTGTGGTCGTAGCCGGCCGGCAGCGTGCCGAGCTGGTAACCGAAGCGCTTGTGGCAGGTGTCGTCCTCGCCCGGCTCGCACCAGCAGTCGCGGCCCCAGTCGCGCATCGACTCGACGATGCGGGCCAGCACGAGGTTGTCGGTCAGCACACAACCGCCCTCGCCCGTGGTGATGTGGTGTGCGGGATAGAAGCTGACGGTGGTCAGATCGCCGAACGTACCCGTCGGCTTGCCCTGGTAGGTCGCGCCCAGCGCGTCGCAGTTGTCCTCGATGAGGAACAGTCCGTGCTTGTCGGCGAGCTCGGCGATCTCCGCGACCGGGAACGGGTTCCCGAGCGCGTGCGCGATCATGATCGCCCGGGTGCGCGGCCCGATCGCCGCGGCGACCCGGTCGGCGGTGGTGTTGTACGTCCCGAGCTCCACGTCGACGAAGACCGGCACCAGCCCGTTCTGGATGATCGGGTTGACGGTGGTCGGGAAGCCGGCCGCTACCGTGATCACCTCGTCGCCGCGCCGCAGCCGCCGGTCGCCCAGCACCGGTGACGTCAGCGCCGACAACGCCAGCAGGTTCGCCGACGAGCCGGAGTTGGTCATGTGGGCCTTGCGCAGCCCCGCCGCGCGGGCCAGCTTGCGTTCGAACGTCCGCGAGGTCACCCCGGCGGCGATCCGCATGTCGAGGGCCGCCTCCACGAGGGCGACCCGATCGGACTCGTCGAGCACGGCACCCGAAGGCCACACGGGCGTGACGCCGGGGACGAACTCGGTGCGCGGCGCCACCTCCTGGTGATACTTCGCCACCTGCTCGAGGATGAGTGCCTTCGCGCTTTGCGTCATGGAAACTCCCGGCGGCTCGAATACTGGTCGCGCAGACGCTAGGGACAGCGCATCGAGCTGCGCTCAAGCCGTGGTCGCCCCGGCTTCCTCCAGCCGTGCTCGACCCGGCGTCGTCGCTCGGCGCGTACCAAGGTGTCCTGGTCGCGCCGCGATCACCTCTCCCCTACCGAAGAGGGTTGCCATGAAAGCGTTGGTCCTGGCCGGCGGCACCGGATCCCGGCTGCGCCCGTTCAGTCACTCGATGCCCAAGCAGCTGATCCCGATCGCCAACAAACCGGTGCTGGCCCACTGCCTGGAGTCGCTGGCCGCCGTCGGCGTCCACGACGTGGGCGTCATCGTGGGCGACCGCGGCGACGAGATCCAGGCCAGCGCCGGCGACGGCTCGGCGTACGGGCTGCGCCTCACCTACCTGCGCCAGGACCGTCCCCGCGGGCTCGCCCACTGTGTGCGGATCGCGCGGCCGTTCCTCGGCAACGACGACTTCGTCATGTACCTGGGCGACAACATGCTGGTCGGCGGCATCGGCTCCCTCGCCGAGGAGTTCCACCGCACCCGCCCGGCCGCGCAGGTGACCGTCACCAAGGTCACCGACCCCCGCGAGTACGGCGTGGCCGAGGTCGACGCCGACGGCCGGGTCACCGCTCTCGTCGAGAAACCCCTGCACCCCCGCAGCGATCTCGCGGTCATCGGGGTCTACTTCTTCACCCCGGAGATCCATTCAGCCGTACGCCGGATCGCGCCGAGTCCTCGCGGCGAGCTGGAGATCACCGACGCGATAGCCCTGCTGGTCGCCGAGGGACGCCCGGTCAACGCGGGCCGCTTCGAGGGCTACTGGAAGGACACCGGCCGCATCGAGGACGTGCTCGACTGCAATCGCGAGCTGCTCAGCGCCATCACCACCCGCGTCGACGGTTTCGTGGACGCCGCCAGCGAGCTCATCGGTGAGGTCGTCATCGAGCCCGGCGCCCGCGTCACCCGCTCCCGCATCGTCGGCCCGGTGATGATCGCCGCCGGCTCGGTGATCGACGACAGCCGCCTGGGCCCGTACACGACGGTCGGCCGCAACTGCCAGCTCCGCGGCGCCGGTGTCGAGCAGTCCATCGTCCTGGACTCCGTCGCGGTCACCCAGGTCCGCGGCATCTACGGCTCGGTCCTGGGCCGCGGCGCCCGCGTCCGCAACGCCCCCGCCGACGGCCTCCGCCGCCGCCTGGTCCTCGGCGACGACACGGAAGTGGAGATCGCGGCATGAAACTGCTCGTCACCGGTGGCGCCGGCTTCATCGGCTCCCACTTCGTGCGTACGGTCCTGGCCGGCGGCTACCCCGCCCTGGCCGGCGCCGACCTCACCGTCCTCGACAAACTCACCTACGCCGGCAACCCCGAGAACCTCCCCGCCGGCGCGAACCTCGTGGTCGGCGACATCACCGACCCGGCCCTGCTGCGCCGAGTGGTCCCCGGCCACGACGCCGTGGTCCACTTCGCCGCCGAATCCCACGTGGACCGTTCCCTCACCGACCCGGCGGCCTTCGTCACCACCAACGTCCTCGGCACCCAGCTCCTCCTGGACGCCTGCGTAGCCGCCGGAGTCTCCCGGGTCGTCCACGTCTCCACCGACGAGGTGTACGGCTCCATCAACGAAGGCGCGTGGACGGAAACCTGGCCCCTGCTCCCCAACTCCCCCTACGCCGCGTCCAAAGCAGCCAGCGACCTGATCGCCCGCGCTTATTGGCGGACCCACGGCCTCCCGGTCTCCATCACCCGCTGCAGCAACAACTACGGCCCCTACCAGCACCCCGAAAAACTCATCCCCCACTTCATCACCCGCCTGCTGAACGGCCTCCCCGTCCCCCTCTACGGCGACGGCCGCAACATCCGCGAATGGATCCACGTCGACGACCACTGCCGAGCCGTGGCCCTGGTCCTCACCGACGGCCGCCCCGGCGAGATCTACAACGTCGGCGGCGGCACCGAACTCACCAACCGCCAGATCACCGACGCCCTCCTGGACCTCTGCCAGGCCGACCCCACCCTGATCACGTACGTCGAGGACCGCAAGGGCCACGACCTGCGGTACGCCCTCAACGGCCGCAAACTCCAGGACGAACTCGGCTTCATCTGCCGGGTCCCCTTCGCGGAGGGCCTGGCCGCGACGGTCCGCTGGTACACCGACAACGAACCCTGGTGGCGCCCCACCCTCCCCGTCCTCGTTCCGGCCCTCGCCTGGCCGTAGGGCCCACCCGGTGGCGATTATGCGGAACGTCGCATAATCACCACCGGGCCTCTGCTTACGAGATCTTTAACCATCACCGGTGATGCTGTCCGCGAAGACGCCGACGGGGAGGATTCACATGGTGAACGGGCAGCTGCTGATGCCGGGACGCAACGAGGCACCGCCCCGGCCTCCGCGCTCCCCGTGGGGTGGGCGCAAACTCTGGATCTCACTGGCGATGCTGGCCGTCGCGACCGGCGCAGCCCTGATCAGCCTGCGCGGGCACCTACCGAGCGCCGCCGAGACGTGGAGCGCTCTGCGCGGAGCCGATCCCCTCTGGCTGATCGTCGCGGTGGTCCTGCACAGCACCTCACTGGTCGCGTTCGCAGAACAGGAACGACGACTGCTCAGCGCGTTCGGGGTGACCATGCCGCTCCGCCGCGCCATCGCCATGACCATCACCCGCTCAGCAATGACCATGGCCCTGCCCGGCGGCTCAGCGGTCGCCGCAGCCTACGGCTTCCGCCAGTTTCGCGAACGAGGAGCCAACCCCGCGGTCGCGGCGGCCGTGACCGCCCTGTGCGGCATAACATCGGTGGCAGGCCTGGCCCTCCTCTACACCGGCGACGCCCTCATCCACGCCGGCCCGGCCATCGCGGCCGGCGCAGCGGTCGCGGCCACAGCACTGCTCATCCTGGCCCGCCGCCTGAAAAGGACCCAGCCGGCCCCACCGACGAACTCCAGCCCCGAGGCATCCATCACCGACGCCTGCTCACCGCCTCCGCCCGCAGGCCCCACCACCCTGGCCGGAAAACTACGGCGCCTGATCCGGCAAACCGCCACCCTGGCCGCGGCCGTACCCCCACGCCGCTGGCTAACCGTCCTGACCCTGGCAATCCTGAACTGGCTCGCCGACCTCCTGTGCCTGCTGGTCTGCCTGCGAGCAGTAGGCCTGCACCTGCCGTTCCCAGCAATCGCCGCGGCCTTCCTCGGCGCCCAGCTGGCCCGCCAAATCCCGTTCACTGCGGGCGGCATCGGCGTAATCGAAGCCGGCCTGGTCGTAACCCTCACCACCCTGGGCGCCCCACCCCCAGCCGCAACCGCCGCAGTCCTGACCTACCGAGCCCTCACCTGCTGGCTGATACTCCCCCTCGGCACAGCCACCTGGGCCACCTTGCGCGCCCGCTCCACCTGAGCGCCACCCACCCCAGGCCCACCCGACCTGACCAACGCCACCGGGGCGCGAGCGATCGAACGCGCCGAAGAGGCACAATCTCTCCGCGCGACAGACGATGAACGACGTTGGCCACCTGCATCTCGGAGCGCCGACCGGCCGGGCTTCAACGCGAGGTGTGTCCGCTTACGCCCGGCAGTACCAGTTGCCGGGCGAACTGGGGTCCGATACGAGAAAGGGCCCACCTAAGTGGGCCCTGACCTGCGGAAAAGCTCCCCCGATTGGACTCGAACCAATAACCTGCCGGTTAACAGCCGGCTGCTCTGCCAATTGAGCTACAGGGGATCGTGCCGCCGCCCCAACCTCCCGCCTGAGCGGGCTGTCGTGGTGACGGAAAAAAGAATACATGACTCCTGGGGTGCTCGCTGGGGAGGGTCCCCGACACTCCCGGAAGAGTCGGTTCCGGGACGAATACGGGTCCGGGCGAATGATCGGGTGGCAGGGTGGGTATGTCGGGGTCAGACGCACGCGCGTCACGAACGGAAGGAGCCGCCATGCGCGGAAAGCTCATGTTCATCACGGGTCTCGCTGCGGGCTTCGTCCTGGGCAGCCGTGCCGGCCGGGAGAAGTACGAGGAGATCTCGGCCAACGCGAAAAAGGTGTGGGAGCACCCGACGGTCCAGGAGGCCGCCGGCGTTGCCCAGGCGCAGGCCAACAAGCTGTACACCGAGGGTAAGGACAAGCTCAACCAGTCCAAGCTCGGTGAGAAGCTGCACTCCGCCAGCACCACGTCGTCGTCCGGTGACACCACGACCAACCTGACGACGAGCAGCGCCAACAACAGCACGGGCAGCGCTTACTGAGGTAGAAGTATTCGCCGCTTGCGTGGCCCGGCCCCTCCCAGGGACCGGGCCACCGGCATTTTCAGGCGCGGGTGGAGAACGCCGCGTCGAAGGCTGCCGTGGGTGCGTCGAAGGCCAGGTTGCGGACGAAGGCGAGGGCTTCCGGGGCTCCGACCAGGCGATCCATGCCCGCGTCCTCCCATTCGATGGAGAGCGGGCCCTGGTAGCCGATGGCGTTCAGGGCGCGGAAGCAGTCCTCCCAGGGGACGTCGCCGTGGCCGGTGGAGACGAAGTCCCAGCCTCGGCGCAGGTCGGCCCAGGGCAGGTGGGAGGCGAGGCGGCCGCGGCGGCCGTCGCCGGTGCGGACCTTCGCGTCCTTGCAGTCGACGTGGTAGATCCGGTCGTGGAATTCGAGGATGAAGTTGACCGGGTCGAGGTCCTGCCAGACGAAGTGGGACGGGTCCCAGTTGAGGCCGAATGCCGGGCGGTGGCCGATGGCGTCGAGGGTGCGGCGGGTCGTCCAGTAGTCGTAGGCGATCTCGCTGGGGTGGACCTCGTGGGCGAAGCGGACGCCGACCTCGTCGAAGACGTCGAGGATGGGGTTCCAACGGTCGGCGAAGTCCTCGTAGCCTCGTTCGATCATCGTCGGCGGGACCGGCGGGAACATCGCCACGGTGTGCCAGATCGAGGAGCCGGTGAAGCCGACCACGGTGTTGACGCCGAGGCGGGCCGCGGCCCGGGCGGTGTCCTTCATGCGTTCGGCCGCGCGGAGGCGTACCCCTGACGGGTCGCCGTCGCCCCAGATGGCCGGCGGCAGGATGTCCTGGTGGCGTTCGTCGATGGGGTGGTCGCAGACGGCCTGGCCGACGAGGTGGTTGGAGATCGCGTAGACCTTGAGGTTGTGCTTCTCCAGCACCTCGCGTTTGCGGTCGACGTAGTCGTCCTCGGCGAGCGCCCGGTCGACCTCGAAATGATCACCCCAGCAGGCGATCTCCAGGCCGTCGTAGCCCCACTGCGACGCCAGCCGGCAGACCTCCTCGAACGGCAGGTCGGCCCACTGGCCGGTGAAGAGCGTGATGGGTCGCGCCATGTCATCTCCCCTGTTCGTAAACGGCTACGAAGGGGTTCCGGGCCGGTGCGAGGTGCCGGCGATGGCATGCCGGGGACGGACGTCGCGGCCGTGCCGGGTCTGCGCCTCCCGGCGGGCCCGCCGTCCCGGCAGTGCCACGTCAAACTCTAGGTGCACCCCAGGGTGTCAGCAAGGGAGGCGGAGGTCGATCGGGGGCGAGAGACCGAGCTCTGCGAGCTCCAGGGCCCCCTGCGACTCGATGTCCAGATATTCGGTGCCGGGCAGTGCCCCGGACATGAGGTGCGCGATGGCCGTGCGCCAGATCTCCGTCGTCGCCGTCAGCGGTGCGGGCGGTTGACTGTCCAACGGTACGTGACACTGCACGCGCCACGGACCCGCCGGGATGTCGCGCAGAGCGGCGGCGAGGTCGTCGACGTACCCGTCATCGGGAGTGGTGACGGCGTGCGGGTGCGCGCTGTCGACGTACCCCTGGAGGGCTTCGATCG
Organism: Winogradskya consettensis; assembly: GCF_018332715.1. GTDB lineage: Bacteria > Actinomycetota > Actinomycetes > Mycobacteriales > Micromonosporaceae > Actinoplanes > Actinoplanes consettensis. The sequence goes on from NZ_BOQP01000005.1 coordinate 89,838, forward strand.
CGGCGGCGGGATGAGCGGCCTGGAGGGCGGCAGCGACCGTGGCCCGGATGACCTGGACGCCGGCTCCGTGCAGACGGTCGAGATACGCGACCGGGTCCTCCCACGTGCACGCCACGTTGGCCAGGTCGAGGCTGACGCCGAGCCGGTCCTTGTCGAGCCGGGAGAACGCGGCGGCGACGGAGGCCGACCCGTCGAGCACGTAACCGGGTGCGGGCTGGAACCCGACCCGGACCGCGCGCCCGGTCTGCCAGGCGACCTCGGCCAGCCCGCCGGACAGCCGCCCGAGCACCCGCGAGCAGGCCTTCTCCTTGGCGGTGTCCCACCCCGCTCGCAGCCCGAGGCCGATCGTCGTCACCGCTCCCCGGACGGCGTCGTCGGGCAGCAGGTCGACGAGGATGCGGGCCAGGTCGAGGGTGTATTCGAGCCGCGCGGGGCTGCTCCAGTCGGGAATGCCGGAACCCTCGTCGCCGCCCTCGGCGTAGGGCAGCCCGCTCAACGTGACGACCTCGAGCCCGCGGGCGTCGAGTTCGGCACGCAGCCGGGTGCGGGCGCGCCCGTCGATGGCGAGGGCGGCGGCGAGGGTGGGTGGCAGCCACAGGCTCACCCCGAGGATGTCCGCGTCGAGCTGAGACCGGACATCATCCGCGTACGCGTCGAGCTGAGCGACGACGTCCGTAAGGTCGCGCGCGGGCCGGAGATCGGTGCCATGACTCACATGGACCACCCGGCCGCGATGGTGGCGCAAACGCATCAGAATCCCTCCTGGAGCGGGGCGTCACCGAGGCATATGCAGCCAAGGCATATGCACGTGCATCGGTTCGTGCTGCGTCCAGTATGGACCAGTTGGCCGCGGGTCACCGCTGCCGTCGTGGCGGAACGACGGGTAACCATGACGCCTCCATCCGTGGGTTGGCTGCCCTCGGATACGAGCCTCGGCTGCCTACCGGATCAGCGGCCACACTGGCCGTGCGACGTCCTGACCTCCCCGAACATGATCGACAGGACCAAACTACATTTATGTAGTTAGATGCTCCCACCCCCGTTGACCTGGCCCAGAGTGGACAGACGACCCCCCGTTCGCAGATACGGTGAGAGCGTTCTCCGTGCGCCAATTGCACACTCGGACACGCACTGGAATCGTGCACGTGCGAATGAACGCCGTGCACCTGCACGAAGCAAACGCTCACTGGGGTAACACGGGGTGCCCGAACGTGCTCGCAGCGGCAGGAAGAGGGCACCTCGGCCGGGGTGGAAAGGCGGCGGAGGGCCGGGTGGACCGACGGCGGGCCGGGTGGGTAGCAGGCTGACCGGCTCCGGTTCGGAACCCGGGTGGCCCGGAGCCGGGCAGCCTTTCCGCCGCCCGGCTCCGACGGGCCGGGGCGCAACCGGACCCGCCCTCGCGCCGGACGGCAGAAGTCAATCGGCCCACCTCACGGCGGGCGGTAGGAACCGTGAACGGATGACAGAAGCTGGGTGGGGACGGGCGTCAGACGGGGGCGAGTTCAGGCTCGACCGCAACCCAGGCGGACGTGGCGGCCGAGCGTTCCACCGCGTCGAGGACAAGTTGGACCTGGAGTGCGTCGGCGAACGACGGTGCGGGGGCATTGTTCGAGGCGATCGCGGCGATCAGGTCGCGGACCTCGTGGGTGAAGGAGTGTTCGTAGCCGATCAGATGGCCGGCGGGCCACCACGCCGCCATGTAGGGATGGTCGGGCTCGGTGACCAGGATCCGGTTGAAGCCCTGCTCGCTGGTGGGCCGGGTCGCGTCGTAGAACTCGAGCTCGTTCATCCGCTCGAAGTCGAACGCGACCGAGCCGAGCGACCCGTTCAGCTCGACCCGCAGACCGTTCTTGCGGCCGGTGGCGAACCGGGTGGCCTCGTACGTCGCCACCGCTCCCCCGTCGAGCCGGGCCAGGAACAGAGCGGCGTCGTCGACGGTGACCTGCCCGTTGCCCGACAGGGAAGGAGCGGGGAGCGGACGTTCGCGCACGAACGTCTCGGTCAGGGCCGTGACCGAGGTGATGAGGTTGCCCGTGACGAACTGGGTCAGGTCGACGATGTGGGCGCCGATGTCGCCCAGAGCCCCGGAGCCCGCGACGTCCTTGCGGAGCCGCCAGACCAGGGGGAATTCCGGGTCGACGATCCAGTCCTGCAGGTACACCGCGCGTACGTGGCGGACCGTGCCGATGCGCCCGGTGGCGACGAGCTGTCTCATCAGGGCCACCGCGGGGACCCGGCGGTAGTTGAACCCGCACATCGCCTGGATCCCGTGGGTCTGTGCCACGGCGGCGGCCGCGGCCATCTCCCGGGCCTCGGCCACCGAGTTGGCGAGCGGCTTCTCGCAGAGGACGTGTTTGCCCGCCGCCAGCGCCGCCACGGCTATCTCCGCGTGGGTGTCACCGGGTGTGCAGATGTCCACCAGGTCCAGGTCGTCGCGGGCGATGACCTGGCGCCAGTCGGTGGCGTGCGACTCCCAGCCGAGCTTGGCGGCCGCAGCCGCCGCCCGCTGGTCGTCACGGCCGCACACCACCGACATCCGCGCCGACAGCGGCAGGTCGAACGCGTGGTTGACGGTGCGCCACGCCTGTGAATGCGCGGCACCCATGAACGCGTGACCGACCATGCCGACCCGCAGCTGCCCCATCTTGTGAACTCCGTTCAGAGAGCCGAATGTGAGCTTCAGAAGCCGAGCTTCGCGTACTGTGCCGCGTTCTCCTTGGTGATCGTCTCGGAGGCGAGGGTGATCTCCTTGGGAACCTCGAGCTCCACGAGGTCCGACATGCCTTTCTTCTGGCCGATGAGCCGGGCGAGCGAGATCGCCGAGGACGCCATCGAGGGGCTGTAGGTGACCGTCGCCTTGAGCACGGTGTTGTCGGCCACGATCGCGTCGATCGCCGCCTTCGAACCGGCCCCGCCGACCATCAGGAATTCCTTGCGGTTGCTCTGGTTGGCCGCGGCGAGCACGCCGATGCCCTGGTCGTCGTCGTGGTTCCAGAGGGCGTCGATCTTCGGCAGGGCCTGCAGCAGCTCGGTGGCCGCCCGCTGCCCCGTGTCGGCGGTGAACTCGGCCGGGCGGCGGTTGGCGACGCGGAACCCGTACACGCCAAGGGCTTCTTTGAAGCCGGCCGAGCGCTGCTGGGTGAGTTCGAGCGAATCGATGCCCGGGATCTCGCCGATGATCGGGTTGCTGATGTTCTTGGCCTTCAGCTGCTCACCGATGTACGTGCCGGCGGCCAGGCCCATGCCGAAGTTGTCACCCTTGATCTGCAGCCGGTACGCGCCGCGGTCGGGGAACGCCCGGTCCAGGTTGACCACCGGGATGCCGGCCCGCATCGCCTCCAGGCCGACCGCGTTCAGCTCCTTGCCGTCATGCGGGAGCAGCACGATCACGCTGGGCTTCTGCGAGATCAGGGTGGACAGGGCGGCGCGCTGGGCGGCCGCGTCGGCGCCGGCTTCGACGCTCTTGAACTCCACGTCGCTGTACGCGGCGGCCTGCGCCTTGGCGTTGTTGGTGATCGCGGCGACCCAGCCGTGGTCGGCGGCGGGGGCGGAGAACGCGATGACGACCTTCTCGCCCGGGGCGGCGTTCGGGTTCGCCTCGGTGTCCTTGTTGGTGTTGATCTGGGTGTTCTCGCCCGTGCTGTTGCTGGTGCAGGCGGTGAGGACGGCGCCGGCGCCGATGGCGGCGCTGCCGAAGAGGATGCGACGACGGGACAGATCGTTCATCGGTTTTCTCCCAGGTTTGACCCGGCGGCCGTCGAAGGTCGCCAGCGGTGCGAAGGGAAAGGATGCAGGAGAGCGGATCTAGGTACGCGAGAAGAGCTGCGACAGTGAGCGGTAGCGGAACTGCTGGACGAGCACGGCGGCGACGATGATGGCGCCCTTGACCATGTTCTGCACCTCGGTGGAGAGGTTGTTGATGGCGAACAGGTTGGTGATCGTGGAGAAGACGAGCACCCCGAAGAGGGCGCCGATGATCGTGCCGCGTCCACCGCTGAGCAGGGTGCCGCCGATGATGGCCGCGGCGATCGCGTCAAGTTCGTAGAGGTTGGCCATGGCGGCCTGCGCGCTGGTCGCCTGGGAGGTGAGCATGATCGCCGCGATGCCGCAGCACAGCCCGGACAACGCGTAGAGCAGCACGGTGTGCAGCCGGATGTTGATGCCCGCGAGCCGGGCCGCCTCGGGGTTGCCGCCGACGGCCACGGTGCGCCGGCCGAACGTCGTGCGGTTCAGCAGCACCCAGCCACCGGCGACGACCACGGCGAGCATGATGACGAGCATCGGGACGCCGAGGATCTTCGTACTCGCGATGTCGTTGATCGTGGAGTTGGCCGAGACCTGCGTCTGCTTGCCGGAGATCTGCGCGGCCAGGCCCCGCGCCGCGACCATCATGGCCAGCGTCGCGATGAACGGCACCAGCCTGCCGTAGGAGATCAGTACGCCGTTGACGAGCCCGACCACGACCCCCACCACGATCGCGGTGAAGATCATGCCCGCGGTGCCGTAGCTCTGGGTCGCCAGCGTCGTCGACCACACCCCGGCCACCGCGATGATCGCGCCGACGGACAGGTCGATGCCGCCGCCGATGATCACGAACGTCATCCCGACGGTCACCACGCCGATCGCGGACGCCTGCTGCAGAATCGTCCAGACGTTGTTGGTCACCCAGCTCGCGTCGCCGTAGAGCTCCGGCCGGGTCACCGCCCCGATGATCACCAGAACGATCAGAACCCCGATCAACCCCAGATTCCGCCGTACGGGCTCCGCCCCGTCACTCTTCCACCAGCTCGTCTTCGTCAGGGACACCGGCGCTGGAGCATCAGCCGGAACGTCGGTCTTCGTCCTTTGGTCAGTCACGCTGAGCCTCCCTCAGGCATGCCCTCGTGGCCCTCACTGTCGCGGCCGCGGGCCGCCAACGCTGAGTGCAGCTCGGTGCAGTCGGTCATGCCGGGTCTCCTTCCAGGAGGGACCCCGCCATCACGAGGTCCAGAACCGTGGCTTCGTCGATCTCGTCGGCGGGTGCTTCGTGGATCAGGTGGCCCTCGCGCATGACCAGCACCCGGTCGGCCAGGCCGAGCACCTCGGGAACCTCGCTGGAGACCAGCAGGACGCCCACCCCGCCGGCGGCGAGGTCGTGGATCACCTGGTAGAGCTCCGCGCGGGCGCCGACGTCGACACCGCGGGTCGGCTCGTCGAGCAGGAGCAGTTTCGTGCCGCCGAGCAGCCAGCGCCCGACGACGACCTTCTGCTGGTTGCCACCGGACAGGGTGCGCACCGGCCGGGTCACGTCGCGGGGACGCAGTTCGAGCTGGTCGGCGGTTTTCGCGGCGGCGGCGCGTTCCTTGGAGGTGTCGGTGAAGCCGCTCCGGGCGTACCCGGAGAATGAAGAGAGGGTCATGTTGCGGTAGATGGCCTCGTCGAGCAGCAACGCCTGGCTCTTGCGCTCCTCGGGCGCCATGCCCATGCCGTGCCGGACCGCCGCGCCGATGCTGTGGATCGCCTTGCCGTTGAGCCTGACCGTTCCGGCATCCGCCCTGCGTGCGCCGAAGATGGTCTCGAGCAGTTCCGAACGCCCCGATCCGACCAGTCCCGCGATGCCGACGATCTCCCCGGCGCGGACGGCCAGGGACGCGTCCGCGAACTCGCCCTCGCGGGTGAGGCCCTGAACGTCGAGCAGCGGCTCACCCTCGGCCTTGCGGGTCCGGGGCGGGAACACGTATTCGATCGTGCGGCCGGTCATCCGGCTGACCAGGTCACGGGTCGGGGTGTCGCGGGCGGGCAGGTTCGCCGCGGTGGTGCGGCCGTCCTTGAGCACCGTGACCCGGTCGCCGATGTCGCGGATCTCCTCCAGGCGGTGCGAGATGTAGATGACCGCGATGCCCTGCGCCGTCAGCTCCCGGATGATCCGGAACAGGTTCTCCACCTCGTCGTGGGCGAGCACGGCGCTCGGCTCGTCCATGACGATCAGCCGCGCGTCGTGTGACAACGCCCGTGCCATGCTCACGATCTGCTTGCCCGCCGCGGGCAGCGAGCGCACCAACCGGCGCGGCGGGATGTGGGCATGGCCGAGACGGGCAAGGATTTCACGGGTACGCGCGGAAGTGGTCCGCCGGCGCAGGAACCCCGCTCGACTCTGCTCGTGGCCGAGGAACGCGTTCTCGGCAACCGACAGATCGTCGACGAGGTCGAGCTCCTGGTAGATCGTGGCGATCCCGGCGCGCATCGCGGCCTGAGGCGAGGCCGGCGCGAACGGCTGCCCCCGCCACGAGATGCTGCCCTCGTCCGCGTGGTGCACACCGGCGAGCACCTTGATCAGCGTGGACTTGCCGGCGCCGTTCTGGCCGAGCAGGCAATGCACCTCGCCCTCGCGAACCTCCAGCTCCACGCCGTCCAGAGCGCGGACGCCGGGGAACGTCTTGACGACACCTTCGAGCTTGAGCACGACCTCTGCCGGGGAGGAGGTCATGACGCCTGCTCGAAGGCCGTGTCGCTGGCGAGAACGGCGGCGCCCGTCACGCCCGCCCGCGCGCCCAGCTCGCTGAGCACCACTGGGAGGTTCCCGGTCGCGAGCGGCAGTGATCGCCGGTAGACGACCGAGCGGATCTCGGCGAGCAGGATGTGGCCGAGCTGGGCGAGCCCGCCCCCGATGACGATCATCGACGGGTTCGAGAAGCTGACCAGTGTGGCGAGCACCGAGCCGACCCGGCGGCCGCCGTCGCGGATCAGCCGGATGCAGGTGACGTCGCCCTCCGCGGCGCCCTCGGCCACGTCCCGGGCGGTGAGGATCTTGCGGGTGGCGAGCCGGTCGGCCAGTGCCGGGGAGTCGCCGGCGCGGGCGGCGGCCAGCGCGTCGCGGGCCAGTGCGGCGCCGCTGAACAGTGCCTCCAGGCAGCCGGCGTTGCCGCACGAGCACATCGGGCCGTGCGAGTCGACCTGGATGTGCCCGATGTCGCCGGCGCAGCCGTCCACGCCCCGGTACACGTCGCCGGCGAGGTGGATGCCGCAGCCGATGCCCGTACCTATCTTGATGAACAGGAAGTCGTCGACCGAGTGCGCGACCCCGCCGTGCCGCTCGCCGATCGCCATGATGTTGACGTCGTTGTCGACCACGGCCGGGCAGCCGAACTCGCGGGTGAGCAGCTCACGCACGGGATAGCGGTCCCAGCCGGGCATGATGGGCGGGGAGACCGGCACGCCGTCGCGGAAACTGACGGGGCCGGGCACGCCGATCCCGACGGCGTCCAATTTGTCGTACGCCCCGTCGGTGCGCGCCTTCTCCAGCAGCTCACTGACGCGGTGCAGGATCGCTTTCGGCCCGGACCGGATGTCAGTGCTCTCGCGGTACGCCGCCACGGGCTCGAGGCGCCCGTTGGTGACCTCGATATCGATGGAGCTCGCACCCAGGTCGACGGCGGCGAAGCGCAGCCGCGGGTGCAACTCGACCAGTGTGGACCGGCGGCCACCCCGGGACGCGGCCATCCCGGCCTCCGCGATGTAGCCCCCGGCGACGAGCCTTTCGACCTCGGCGAGCAGGCGCGGCCGGGTCAGATCGAGACGGTCGCCGAGCTCCGCCCGCGAGATCGGGCCTTCGTCGCGAAGCAGACGCAGCAGGCGATGATGCGGGGCGTCGACATTGTGCACGGGCACCTCCGGCCGTTCACACCGCCGAAACCAGGCGGTGTCACAGCCGTCACACTAGGGCCCTTCCGCCGCTGTAGTCCATAGCTTCTCGTTGATCCCAGGAAACTTTTGTCACCACAGTCAAAAGTGGTTTATCGCTTGGTGCGCAGACCGTCCAATGCGAACATCAGCACCCGGTCGCGCTGGTCGACGTCGACGAACGCCGCCGAGGTGAGGCCGGAGACCAGTCGCAGGACGTCGTCGAAGGCGGCGTCGGCGCGGACCTCACCGGCCTGCTGGGCACGGAGCAGCAGCGGTTCGCCGGCCTCGTACATCGTGGCGCGGCAGGCCCTGAACATGTCGGACTCGCGGTTGAGCGCCTCGATGATGGCGCGCTTGGTCCCCACGTAGTCGACGAAGCGTTTCAGCCAGGTGGTCAGCGCCTCCCACGGCGGCAGATCCGTCACCTCGGCGGCGACCTTGCTGAGCTGGTTGATCTCCTCGACGTAGACGCTCTCGAAGAGGTCCTTGCGCGTCGGGAAGTTGCGATAGAGGGTGCCGATGCCGACCCCGGCGCGCTTGGCGATGTCCTCGAGCGAGGCCTCGGTGCCACCCTCGGCGAACGCGTCACGGGCCGCGGCGAGGAGCGCGTCGAAGTTACGGCGGGCGTCGGCGCGCTGCGGGCGGCGTACGGTCACCGGCACTTCGGTCATGGTAACCCTCCTCACATCTCCCGGCATTGCGAACCGGAGGCATACCTCCGCTAAGGTGGAGGCATGCCTCGACTTTATCAGAGCTCGCCGCGGATCACGTTTGCGGTGCTCGCGGCCGCCGCGGCCGCCTTCTCACTGATGCAGTCGCTGGTGACGCCGGTGCTGCCGACGATCCAGCAGGATCTGCACACGAGCGCCGGGACCGTGACCTGGGTGCTCACCGCGTGGCTGCTCTCCGCCTCCGTCGCGACCCCGCTGATGGGCCGGATCAGCGACATGCTCGGCAAGGACCGCACGCTGCTGGTCGCCCTCGCCGCGATCGCCGTCGGCTGCCTGCTCGCCGCGGTCGCCCCGAACATCGGCGTGCTCATCGTCGCCCGGATCGTCCAGGGCCTCGGCGGCGCCGTCTTCCCCGTCTCGTTCGGCATCATCCGCGACGAGTTCCCGCCCGCCCGGGTCGCCTCCGCGGTCGGCGTACTGGCCGCCGTCATCGCCAGCGGCAGCGGCCTCGGCATCGTGCTCGCCGGCCCGATCGTCGGCGCGCTGGACTGGCGCTGGCTGTTCTGGATCCCGATGATCGTGGTCGTCCTCGTCGGGGTGCTCGCCTGGCGCGTCGTCCCCGCCTCACCCGTGCGCACCCCCGGCAAGGTCAACTGGCTGTCCGCGGCGCTGCTCTCGGGGTGGCTCGTCGCTCTTCTGCTCCCACTCAGTAAAGCGACCGCGTGGGGATGGGGCTCCGGGCGTACCGTCGGACTGTTTGTTGTCGCTCTTGTGCTCTTCGCCGGATGGTTCGTCGCTGAGCTGCGGTCGGCCAATCCCCTGATCGACATGCGCATGATGCGACTGCCCGCGGTCTGGACCACCAACCTGGTCGCCCTGCTCTTCGGCGCCGCGATGTTCGGCGTCTTCGCCTTCCTGCCGCAGCTGATGCAGGTGCCGGCCTCCACCGGCTACGGGTTCGGCGAGGACATCACCGGGGCCGGGCTGCTCATGCTGCCGATGCTGGTCGCGATGGCCGTCTTCGGCTCGCTCAGCGGACCGCTCTCGCGATGGGCCGGCAGCAAGGCGCAGCTGCTCATCGGCGCCGGCCTGGGCACTCTCGCCTGCCTGGCGTTCGCGCTGCGGCACGACGAGAAATGGGCGGTCGCGGTGGGCGGTGCGGTCTTCGGGATCGGGCTCGGCCTGGTCTACTCCTCGCTGATCAACCTGATCGTCCAGGCGGTGCCGCCCCACCAGACCGGCACGGCGAGCGGCATGAACACCAATATCCGTACGGTCGGAGCGTCCATCGGCACCGCCATCGTCAGCGCCGTCATCACCAGCCACCCGGCCGCCGCCACCGGACTTCCCGCCGAGAGTGGCTACACGATGGCGTTCCTGCTGCTCGCGGCTGCCGGGGCCGCGGCCTTCCTGGTGGCGCTGCTGGTTCCCGCCGCCAAGCGGGTCGCACCTCCCGCGACCACGCCTGCGGTTCTTCCGGAGCTGGCTCCCGTCGAGGTCTGACATGGTTGCGGCGGGCGACCTGTGTGGTCGCCCGCCGCTTTCGTTCTGCTGCTAGTTCGTACTCAACCCCTGCTCGCTGCCCTTCTTGAGCTTGCGGTCGTCGCGCAGCTGCAGGAACGGCTCGTCGTCAGGGTCGTGACCGGCGGCGATCGCCCGGCCGCGCTCCAGCTCGGCGTCGAGCTCGGCGCCCAGCATGATCGCCATGTTCGTGATCCAGAGCCAGACCAGGAACGCGATGACACCACCGAGCGTGCCGTACGTTTTGTTGTAGTTGGCGAAGTACGCCAGGTAGAGCGCGAACCCACCGGACGCCACGACCCAGAGCAGCACGGCGAAGATCCCGCCCGGGCTGATCCAGCGGAAGCCACCGGTCTTGGCGTTCGGCGACGCCCAGTAGAGAATCGCGAACATCAGGCTGACCAGGATGATCAGCACCGGCCACTTGGCGATGTTCCAGGTGGTCACGGCCGCCGACCCGAGCCCGATCGTGTCACCCACGGCCTCGGCCAGGCTGCCGGTGAAGACCACGATCACCGCGGAAAGAATCAACATGACGCCGACAACCGCGGTGACGCCGACCCGGATCGGGAGCGTCTTCCAGATCGGCCGGCCCTCGGGCACGTCGTAGATCGCATTCGACGCCCGCATGAACGCGGCGATGTAACCGGACGCCGACCAGAACGCCAGCACCAGACCGAAGATCGCGGCGAAGCCCGCCGTCCCCGAGTCGGACACCTGCCCGAGCACCTGGTTGACCAGGTCCTTGATCTGATCCGGGGCCACCTGGTTCAGGGTCTCGGTGACAGTCTCTTTCCCGTCCTTGCTCAGCAGCCCGAGGATGGAGACCAGCACCAGCGCGCCGGGGAAGATCGACAGCACGCCGTAGTAGGTCAGCGCCGCGGCCCAGTCCGAGATGTTGTCCTCGGAGAACTGCTTGAAGGTCCGCTTCAGCGCTGCCAGGATGCCCTTGCCGTGCAGCTGTGCAGGACTGTCCGGGCCGGCCTTCGGATCCGGGGCGTCAAGGTTGTAATCCTTGTCCTCACCGGTACGCGTCGTAGCCGTACCCTCGCCGTCGGCATCCCGCGCTCCGGCGGCATGCGCGCCATCTTTGTCGTCTTTGTGCCGAAGCTTCATAGTCGGGGATCCCTCCAGGGGCACTGCACGTCGATTCGTCACCACCGGCCCTTACAGCTGGCCTGAGCAGGTGATGCCCGTCATGCAGGAGCTCTAACCCCAGGTCCGCCATTTGGCTCACATACTACGGTTGACGTTATATGGTGCCGGACTTAATATCGGCCCCATGCAAGAACCGACCTTCCTCATCCTCACCGCCCTGGCAGCCCAGCCCCTGCACGGTTACGGCGTCATCCAATCCGTCACCGACCTGTCAGCCGGCGACGTGAAACTCCGCCCCGGCACGCTCTACGGCGCCCTGGACCGCCTCGCCGAGCAGGGCATGATCGAGGTCGACCGCGAAGAAGCCATCGAAGGCCGCCTCCGCCGCTACTACCGCCTCAGCGAAACCGGCGCCACCACCCTGCAAGAACAGGCCACCCGCCTGCACCGCAACGCCGCCGCCGCCGAGTCCCAGCTCGGCAAACGCCCCGGCTTCACCCTCGGCCTGACCGGCGCTTGAGCTCAGCCCCGGAGCCCAAGCCGCGAGCTCAGCCCTCGCACGCGGGCGCAGGCTCAGTCCCCGCGCACAAGCCCTGGCCTCAGCCCCTGCAAGCGGGCCGTAGGCTCAGCCCCCGCGCACAAGCCCTGGCCTCAGCCCCTGCAAGCGGGCCGTAGGCTCAGCCCCCGCGCACAAGCCCTGGCCTCAGCCCCTGCAAGCGGGCCGTAGGC